>JAJXWA010000018.1 GCA_021781795.1 Acidobacteriota bacterium | reverse complement strand
GCTGTCAACGTCAAAAACTAGAAAATCTTTCGCCAGAACCATAGCAATTCGTATGGCAATCAAAGAAAACCTTTACCCAATCGCACCCGCCCGGTGCTTGCGCATCCACAATGAAATCAAATCTCGCCTAACTGCACTATATAAAGCGATTTACTTGGCAGATGGTCTGACATCTTTACCCCCGCAAGCCTCGCCAAGGCGCCGCCTTCTCGATGCTGTATGGCTAATATGTATATAACAATACGCGATGATACGTCGTTAGTTTGTATATGCTATGTGCAATCCATTGCCCATCTCCGCCCTCCACTCGCCTGGCCAATTTCCCCTTCCACTTGCCCCGTGGCTCATCCACGAGAAGTAGGAAGGCTGCCTCCACCAAACAGTTGATTCTTAAGGAAAAATTCCTCAGCTGTCATTTGCTTCGGAACGCCAATTGAGACGGAGTTGCGCCGCTCTCACCCGTCGGCAGTCGCCAGAGAGCTAACCCGCTCTGGGCTTTGCGCTTGCTGGTCTCACTTTCGACTCTGCCGGTTGGGTATAGCATTTCGCCGGCAGGCTGCCGCGGGATGGACGCCGCTTGCTGGTTATCGGGCTGGCCCTCCGCCAAGGTGCGGGCCTGGCTCAGGCTCTGCTGTGAGGATCCTCTTTCGGATCTGCGCTGCCAGCGCCCGCGCCTGCCCGTCATCCGGAGCGAACTCTTGCAGCCGCTCCAGCGTCGCCAGTGCGGCCGCGTGCTCGCCCCCGGCATCCTCCACCAGCGCCAGGTCAATCCCGGCCTCTCGCTGCGCCGGGTCCTGTGCAAAGACCTCTTGCCACAGCCGCACCGCGTTGCCATAGTCCCGCGCCTTGGCGTCCAGCACGGCCAGATCTCCGGCCGCCAGCACGTCCTGCGGATCTGCCCTCAGCGCCGTCTTGTACTCCGCTGCGGCATTCCCCACATCGCCGTTGATCTGCTCCAGAAAGCCCAGTTGTTCATGCAGAATCGCATCGTTCGCAGCTCCCCCGCTCGTACGCTCGGCCCGCGCCAGCAGCCGCATCGCTTTTTGCCCAGCGGCCTCATCTCCACGCGCCGCCATCTGCGCATACGCCAGCCCAAGGTCGCGGTCGTCCGCCGCTACCCCGCCTACCGCCACCAGCGGCCCGCTCGTTGCCCGCGCTGGCTCAGGTCCGCCAATCTCCTTCCGGATCCAGTGGTCCGTCACTTGTTCATGCGCAATATCGCTGGAAGTCATCCGCTCCATATGGCAGGCCGCGCAGTCCGGATTCTCCGGGTGATGCTTCTCCACGAAGCTATTCGCGTTGTGGCACTGTAGGCATTTGGCGCGGTAATACGCCTCGCGTTCTTCCGGGGCAGGCCCACCATGCGGATCGTGGCACGTCGTGCAGGTCATCCGGTCGCCGCTCGCCTGCTTGCAGCGGCTTTTCAGCAGCGCCTCCCACTGGCTCGTCGCCCGGCCTTCCGAACCGCTCTCCCTCTGGCGCACAAAGAAGACCGCGTAATCAAACAGATCATCGCCGGGCCTGAATTCATCTTCCCGCTTGCCCGCGCGAATCACCGCCGCCTCGCCCTCCAGATGGCAGTTCAGGCAGATCGAATCGCGTCGCACCGGCTCCAGCGCATCGAGGTCCATCATCTTCACCTTGCCGCCGCTCGCCACATGCGCCGCGCCATCTCCATGGCACGATGCGCACCGGATTCCCCCTGCCCCAAATGGCTCGCCTGTGTAATGATTTCGCGCATCCGGCAGCGACTCCGCAACCTCCGATGCATGGCAATGCAGACATCCCGGATCGACCCGCAGCGTCAGCGGCATCTCCCGCGCCGACAGGAAATTCGGTGCCATATCCCACACCCGCTTCTTCCCATACCAGTTGATCGGCGCCTCAAACCAGTAGCCCTCGCGCTCAAACAGATACGTCCGCCCGCGCAGCCCTGACCCGACGTAGTACCTCAGCTCGACCCGGCCCGCAAGTTCCCGATTCGCAGTCGCATCCGGACGCTCATAGCTCAGCCAAACGCGCCCGCCGTCTTTCGTCACTGTGTAATGGATTCCCGAGGCCGCATGGGTAAAGTCCGCGGGCAGAAATCCGTCCTCCGCAGACCCGCTGGCCCGCGCCATCGGCGTCGCCTCATAGCGCTCAGAGATCGCCTGATGGCACTGCGCACACGCCGCATCCGGCCCGCTGGCCGCAATGCTCCCGGCCGCAACACTCGGCGGCTTTGTGCCCATCCACCCGGCGAACGCCAGGTACAAACCACCCCACAACATCCCTTGGAGAAGACGAGACAGATTCAGCGTCCTGCCAGCAATCGCCGTCGTTCTTCTTGCACACGTACTGAACGGTTGACGATTTCAGGGAGCAAAGAGTTGACCCCCTGCGTATATTTCTGCATCCCGGCTCCGTCCGTTTTGCGGATATCAAAATAGAAGGCGTTCCCCATGGCATCTGGCTGGCAGCCTGACTTCGAACAACTCGTCGACCAGCACCAGTTCATGGTCTTCTCGCTCGCTCTGCGCATCACCGGCGACAGCGGCCTCGCCGAAGAGATCGCCCAGGATGTCTTTCTCGAAATGGATCGCCACTTGCTCCAGCTCGACTCGCCCGATCACGCCCTCTTCTGGCTGCGCCGCGTCGCCGTCAGCCGCAGCACCGATGCGCTCCGTCGCCGTCGCGTGCGCCGCACCGGCGATTGGGTCGAAATCAGCGATCACCACCACGTCACCTGCGAAGATTCCGCCTCGCCCCTCGGCACGCGCATCGAGCAGTTGCTTGCCACGCTGCCCGAAACCCAGCGCGCCGCCGTCGTCCTCCGCTATCAGGAAGACATGACCCCCGAGGAGATCGCCGCAGCGCTCAACGCACCCCTCGCCACCGTCAAGAGTCACCTCCAGCGTGGGCTCAAGCTGCTTCGCGCCAAAGCCCACCACCACCTGCGGGAGTACATCCGTGAAGCCTGAACCCATCGACGAATTTGAACGCGCACTGCGCCGCACGCTCGCGCGCCAGCCCTCACCGCCCGGCTTCAAGCAGCGCCTGCTCCTTCGCCGCAGCCAAAGCGCAGCCGCTGCCCACCGCTTTCTCTGGCAGCGCATCGCCGCCTCTGTGCTTCTCGCCGCCGCCGTCAGCGGCCTGCTCACATGGAACCGCATCGCCCAGCAGCGCCGCCGCGAAAAAGAGGCCGGCCGTCAGCTTTTCATCGCCCTGCGGATTACCCACCACGCCATTCGCGACGTTCAGACGCGCCTCGCCGCGCACAGCCACAACGCATTTTCACAAGGAGACATCCAATGAACCGCATCGCCACCTTGATTCTCGCCGTCGCCGCCAGCGCCGCTCCCGCCCTCGCGCAGAGCTTCCCCGTCGTTCTGCCGCCCGCTCTCGAAAAGCAGCTCGCCGCCCGCGCCTCCAACGTCACAGAGGTCACCATGGACAAGAACATGCTCGGCTCCGCTTCCCAGCTCCTCAATGGCAAGCAGGGCGACGCCCAGACCCGCCAGCTCCTCCAGGGCCTCGACGGCGTCTACGTCCGCGAGTACGAATTCGACAAGCCGAGCCAGTTGTCGCCAGCGGACATCGAACAGATCCTCCACCAGTTCCAGACCTCCGAGTGGAAGCCCATGGTCCATGTCCGCGAAAGCAAGTCCGGCGAGAGCACCGACGTCCTCGTTAAGCAGGTCAACGGCCAGACGCAGGGCATGTTCGTCCTCGACGCCGAACCCAAAGAGCTCGATATCGTCCTCATCCTCGGACCCATCCGCATGGATCAGCTTGGCCAGCTCGGCGCGCTCGGCAGCCTTGGCGCGCTCGGCTCTGTTGCCGCAGACGTCCCCGGCGTCGCCTCGCACTCCGGCAACAAAGGAGGCAAGTAATGCGCCGCCTCCTCTGGATTCCTCTCCTTCTCGTCGCTCTTGCTGTTCCCATCACCGTGCTCGCCGGCAGCGGCGAGGGATTCAACGGCGTCGTCGGCTCGCTGGAAGCGCGCTACAGCGTCCGCGCCACCCACATCCCGCTCATGGGACTCGTCAGCCTCTTCACCCGCGCCGGCTCCCACGGCCAGGTCGCCAACCTCCACATCGCCGAGTTTGACCACTTCACAGAGCCGCTCGACACCACCGACGTGAGCACTCTCGTGCAGCAGAAGCTCGGCGCAAGCTGGGAGCGCATCGTCCTTCAAACCAGCTCCCGCGAGCAGTCCTTCATCTTCATGCGCGACGAGCACCCGCGCATCGGCCTCTTCATCCTCGACCACGACGGCCACGAGCTCGACGTCGTCCAGCTCTCCATCGACCCCAGCCAGCTGGGCCAAACCCTCCATCAATACACGCACCACCACCACGCCAGCGACACCGACTCGGACTCCGTCCACCCCGTCTCCGACTGACCACCGCTGGTTTTTACAGTCCTTCAGTGAGCCGAGGCTTGCCCGCAACCAGACCCCATCGCTGGATGCGTGAGTTGGCGATTATGCACAAATTGAGTTCTGATCATTCACGGTAACTATAGATTCCGGGTTGACATATAGTTTCCATGGAAACTATTATAGCCTTTATGGAAAGTTATCTCGGAAGGGCCCGGCCGATCCCCAAGCTTGAGAGTCACCTCGGCTATTGGCTTAGACTTGTCTCAAATGCGGTCTCAGTAGCATTCTCTAGAAGTCTCCAGGAAAGGCAGACTTCCGTTGCGGAATGGGTGCTGCTGCGTGAGCTTTATGAGCGCGGGCAGGCCTCGCCGGGGGAGTTGGCCAATGCGCTTAGGCTGACCCGCGGAGCTGTGTCCAAGATCATCGACAAGCTCGAAGCGAAAGACTGGGTTCTACGATCCGACGCGAGGCAGGAAGACAACCGGTATCGCGTGCTTTCCCCGACGCGTGCGGGACGGCGCAGCCTTCCGATCCTTGCCGCAATCGCTGACCAAAATGATGCAAGGTATTTCGACTGCCTGAGTGCGAGAGAAAAGGCCGTTCTTCGAGAACTGCTCGTCAAGCTTGCGGACCATCACCACATCCACGATATTCCAACCGAATGAGGAGAAGCGCCTTGAGCGAAGCCATCGATAACCTGACAGGCGCAATGAAAACTGCCGAAACGATCCGTCCCCGTGTGGGTGGATTCCCATACCTGGCCGAAGTACTGCGGAAGGCCGGAGTAACGCGCAATATCTGGTCACTCCCGTCCAGCCAAAGCCTTTTCCTCACCCAGAAGGGGCCAGTCGTTATGCAGGGCAGCCCATTGGTGACTGGCGCCGTCGATGTACCGGCGTTCAATGAGGCGGCCCTCATCACGGCCCTGCGCGTCGATCAGGCCGGCAAAAGCACCTTCTCGGAGTTTCTTGAGGCTTCGTGGCATGCGGGCGTCGTACGCTACGACGTAGATCTGGAAGCCCGGACAGTGTCTTACCAGGGTTGCAATGGTGAGGAATACATTGAGGCCTATCCGGCTGTCACCATTGCCTAGCCTGGATAGATGCCGCATAACGTAACGCGGTGTTGCCGGGCCCTCACAATCCGGCCAGGCTCCACCGATCCAGCTGCTTCGGCTGTAAAATCACGATTTCAGGCCAATGCACGCATTGACGAGGTTTCGGCTAGCAGGCCACCGATACCTAGGTTCTCAACCCGCCGCGTTCACTGCACCCGCGGCATCAGATACATCTCAAACTGCGCCAGAATCCGATGATACAGATTCGTCCGCACATCCGGCTCCTGAATCGAGTGACAGGTGGCCCTGCCCAACCTCTACTGACATGGATTCTTCCACAATCGGGGGGTGCCCCACGCTCTGCTTGGGCGGGAATCGGAGCATTTTCCCCAACCACAGACTGTGTACCGATATCCGTTGCGAGGTCCTCGACCTACCGAGCTCAATCAGGATCGCGGGGGTTGGTCGCCAAATGAAACCGTCGGCTTGGTAAGGATCGCATCGTACCGGACCAATGTCCGCGTCAGACCAGACGAGTGATTCCAGGGAAGCCCTCGAATCCGCGATCGAAGCTCAGGATTTTGCGAACACCGTGGATCTGCATTACCGCCAGATGGACCGCGTCTCGCGCCGATAGTCCTTTGTGGCCCAGCACGATCCCCCTCGCTCGCTCCACTGCTGCCCGGTCCACTGGAAAAACCTCATCGACGACTCCGAGTAAAGCATCGAACGCCGGGTGAATAGCGTCCGGCCGTGAGATGGAGACATACCGGTGAAGAATCTCCTGCAACACTTCGGCATCTGTCACCAGCCGTTCTCGTCCGGCCACTAACTCCTCGAGCCAGCGCCTGGCGTCTGTTTTGTGAGGGTGAGCGGAGCCGACAAGATACATGGGGATGTTCGAGTCGATAAAGATCACGGATGCACACCCGATCCGTAGCCCCGCTCGATCTCTTCCAGCATTTGGTCGATGTCAGCCGTGGGAAAATCCATGCGCGACGCCGCTCGAATCACCTCAAGCTTGGACGCAACCTCGCGACTGGGTTCGCTTCTGCGGACCTGTACCAGAGCTTGCCGTACCCATTCCGCGATCGACATGCGGCGCAAGCGCGCGGCGCGCTGGATTTCGCGATATTCGGGGTCCTGAACAATAACCTGGAGCCGTTTAGACATAAGATGAGTGTATTTGACTCATCTTGTTGAATCAAATACCATCCCCGGGCAAATGGGTGACCTACAGAGCTTCAGCGACCCACTCGCCAAAGCAGGCTCGCACCCCCCTCACTGCAACGGCGGCATCAGATACATCTCAAACTGCGCCAGAATCCGGTTATACAGATGCGTCCGCACATCCGGCCCTGCAATCGAGTGCGTCTTCCGCGGATAGAGTTGCAGATCATACGGCTTCTGCGCCTCAATCAGCGCCTGGATGAACTGGATCGTATTCTCCATGTGCACATTATCGTCACCCGTTCCATGCACCAGCAGCAGCCGCCCATGCAGCTTCGCCGCCGAGTTCACCACGGAGAAGTCCTTATACCCATCCGGAAAATCCGACGGCTCGCTCATGTAACGCTCCGTATAGATCGAGTCATAGTTGCGCCAGTTCGTCACCGGAGCCACCGACACACCCGCGCGAAACCGATCCGAGTGCGTCATCGCATACAGCGTGAACGTGCCGCCCCAGCTCCAGCCCCACCAGCCCAGCCGCTTCGCATCCAGTTGCGGATACTTCGCCAGCGCCGCATCCACCACGGTCAACTGATCCTCCAGCTGCACCGGTCCGAAGTTGTGATACGCCGCCTGCGCAAAATCACGCCCGCGCATCCCCGTCCCGCGATTGTCCGCATGCAGCACGGCGAATCCATGCTCGGCCAGCAGCTCGTCAAACAGCAGCCCATCAGCCCACTTGTTCGCCACCTCCTGCGGCCCCGGCCCGCCATACGGATTCACAATCATCGGCACACTTGCCGCTGTCGTAGCGCCCGCCGGCAGCAGCAGCGTCGCATACAGCGCCGTGCCGTCGTGCGCCTTCACTTCCATCTCCTCCGGCGTCCGCAGCGCATACGGTTCCAGCGCCCGCGTTTCCCAAAAAACTCGGCACTCCGCCGATCCGCACAGGCTCAATTGCGGCGCGGTCATCCGCGTCGAAGCCTTGTCCACATAGCTGTCTCCGTGCGGAGCAAAGTTCGCCTCATGAAAGCCCGCCGCCTTCGTCAGCTGCCTGCGCTCGCCGCTGAAGCTCACCTCCCACACCTGCTGCTCTTGCACATTGCCTTCGTTCGACGCGTAGTCCACCACCTTCCGTACCGTGTCCACGCGCTCCACCTTCGCCACGTCAAAGTCACCCTTCGTCAGTTGCCGCTCCAGCGTCGCATCCCCGCCCAGCGGGTGCCCCTGGTCATATTTGTAGAGGTAGATGTGGACGTGCCCATCGGTCCAGTTCGTCAGCACAATCGACCCATTCGCCGCCGTCACGTCATACTCATCCTCAAGGAACTTCTCGTCCTTGATCTCCAGCACCTTGCGCGTCGTGCCCTCGGCCAGATCGGCAAAGTAGATCGCCCGCTGCTTGTGGTCGCGCGTCAGCGTCTCGATCCACAGCGTCTTGCGGTCCAGCCATCCAAACCGCGGAATGTAATCCTGCCCGTCCGCAATCGGCAGCTTCACCCAAAAGATCTTTCCGCCATCCGCCATCACCGCGCCCACGCGCACCGTCGGATTCGGATCTCCCGGCTGCGGATACCGCTGCCCAGCCACCCGCGCATGTACCGGAATCCAGTCTGTCAGCGGATACACCGGCACATTCGACTCGTTCATCTGCAGAAATGCCAGCCCCTTTGAGTCCGGAGCCCAGTGATAGTTGGTGCGCACCTCAAGCTCTTCCTCGTACACCCAGTCCACTTCGCCGTTCAGCAGCGCCGGATCCTGCGACGGCGCCACCACCGTCGTTGGCGTGCCCTGCACGCGCAGGTGCTGCACCACCAACGAGTGGTTGCGAACATACGAAATCGCCGAGCCGTCCGGCGCAAACTTCGGATCGTCGCCCGATCCCGCTCCCGTGAAGCCAATCTGCAGTCCCGTGCTCGACTTCAGGTCATAGACCCACAGCCGCCCATTCGAATCAAACAGCAGATGCTGCGAGTCCGGCGCCCAGATGTACGTCGCCTCGCCATACCGCGCGCGATGATCCCGGTCCTGCTCATCGGCAGAAGGCGCGCCCAGCAGAGGCGTCAGCTTCGCGCGCGCAATCAGCACATGCGGCTTCCCCGTGCCCGGATCGAGATCAATCAGCTCGCCCCCATCCATATACGTCAGGTGGCTGCCATCCTGCGACCACTGCAGGTCTGCCGGCGGCTTGCCAATCAGCGGGCCGTGCCCATAAATCTTCTCCACCGTCAGCGGCACACCCTGCGTCGCGGCTGGCGAAGCATTCAGAACTGAAGTCGCTGCACAGGCACTCAACAGCAACAAAGAACAACGCATGGACAAGGCAATCCCTCCAGGGTTCGCAGCTCCTCGCATCTTGCTGAATCCGTCTAGACGGAGCCGTCTGTTTTTCAAGAAGTGTAAATCACGAAATCTGTGCCCGGCCTTGTGTCCAGACTTGCCAGGACCAGTCGAGCCTCGATGAGCCCCTCGGCGAGGATGCGCTCGCTCACCCTCCCTGTGCGAAGTCCCTCCGGGGCTCAATGCATCATCGACGGAGCTTCCGCTCCATCGGACCATGTTCCAACCCAGACGAGGAAGATCGTCATCCGCTCCTCAGGGTCACTCGCCGCCATCACTGGCGAACCCGGCAGGTCGGCTCCCCAGCTCTTCGCTGCATCTCCCGCAACAAAGAACATCAAGTGTGGATGCCATCTCTGGCCGCGGTCACTCAGGTATTGCTGCTTTGACATCATGTAGCACATCGCCCCCGGCTCCAGTGCGGGCAGTTCCTTCCTGTCGAATCCAGCCGCAAGCGCCTTGACAATCTCGCTCTTCGAACGTCCCGCCAGCGCCAGCTTCGTCTTCATCAGGTAGATGGGCACGTAGGTCCTTGCTGCGGGAGGATTGAAGCAGATCGGCGAGCGGACTTTGGGATTCCAAAACTCTGGGTCATCGGTTGCCGCGCCCCAGGACCGCTCCACCATGCAGAGAAAGCCATTCTTGCCGCTCACGGCCTCTCGATAGCCATCCCTCCCCAGTACCATCACTTCGGCTCCGTCCGAAATCGACGCGGGAGCAGCGGTCCGCGCCAGCGCAATCTCCGCGCTTTGATCGGCGGTCAGGTACTGATCCGGCGGCGCCATCGTCGGATAGGAGATTCCCTTGGACTCTCCCTGTGCATGGCAGCTTGTGCCTGCCAGCACCATCGCGGTGGCGACAAACATCCGAGTGATCCTACTGGCATTGCTCTTCCGCATTGGATCCTCCAAAACACGGCTCGCACAGCAAAGCTGCGAACCACTTCTGTCCCGCTAGCGGCATTCCAATCGCTGGATCGCCCGCGCCCGCGATGACCGCCTGACCTCAATCCGGCTCCGCTCTAAATCTTCGGCTCCCATCCCGGCTGATACTTCCGTCCCCAATACGTCATCGCCTCCGCATCGCCCACGATCTTTCCATCCGCCGTGTTCAGCCGCAGTTCGCGGTTCACAAACCACGCAATGTTGCTCAGTTGCAGCATCGTCACCGCCACATTGCCCACCGCAATCGGCGCGTGCAGCGGTTCGCCCTTCCGTATCCCCGCAATGAAATTCGCAAAGTGCAGGTCCGTCATCGAGTCCGCGCCCACCGTGTCCGCAGTCGATGCCGCTTCTTCCGCCTTTACCTCGCTCACCAGCTTGCCGTTCAGGTCATAGTGCAGATAGCCGCCGCGGTCAATCAGAATCGTCCCCTCTGTGCCCTCAATCAGCGAGCCGCGCCCGCGATTGAAGTAGCGCATCCCCTGGCAGCTCGTGCTCTCCCACGAGATCATCTTGTCCGCATACTCAAAGCTCGTCACCAGCGTGTCGTAGAACTGCCAGTCGTCCTTATACGCATACCGCCCGCCCGAGGCCGTCACGCGCTCGGGATAATCCACGCCCAGCGCCCACCGGCACACGTCCACCTCGTGCGTGCCGTTGTTCAGCGTCTCGCCCGTGCCCCACACACGGAACCAGTGCCAGTTATACGGCTGCACGTTGTCCGTATACGCCTGCCGCGGCGCAGGCCCCTGCCACAGATCCCAGTCCAGCGTCGCCGGCACCGGCGCTGGCTTCCCATGCCCGATCGACTTGCGCGTGTTGCTGTACCAACACTTTCCAAAGTACGCGCGCCCAATCAAACCCGCGTGAATCTTCCCGACCACCTCTATCGTGTGCGGCGACGACCGCTGCTGCGTCCCCATCTGCACCAGCTTGCCGTACTTCTTCTGCGCCTCCACCAGCAGCGCGCCCTCCGCCGGATTGTGGCTGCACGGCTTCTCCACATACACATGCTTGCCCGCTTGCAGCGCCAGAATCGCCATCGGCGTGTGCCAGTGATCCGGCGTGGCGATTGTCACCGCGTCCACGTCCTTGCTCTCCAGCACCTTGCGAAAATCCTGCGCCGTCGCCGGAGCCGTCCCCATCTTCTTGGCCGTCGCCGCCGCAAATCGCGCCAGAATGTTCGTCTCCACATCCGCCACATGCGTAATTCGCGCATCGGCCTGGTTCGCCTGCAGGCTCGACAAGTGCGCATACGCACGCCCGTTCAGCCCGATCACCGCAAAGTTCAACCGCTCGTTTGCGCCCAGAATCTGGCTGTAGCTGCGTGCCGTCGAACTCAGCGCAACTCCTGCTGCGCCGGCTGCCAGCGTATCGAGAAACTCTCTGCGTGTCACCATGGATTCTCCAGTAGGCGCGCTCTTCAAGCGCCATTTTTTTACCCGTCCATACTACTGATCTGGCCCCTCAGAACGAAACCCGGGCATCCCTCTCTTTCCGCGTTTCTTTGCGGAAAGGGTGAAGAAGCACGGCCTCTCCCATTCGGACCGGATCAATCATCAGCGCGCCATCGTTCTCTCCCCGCCTCGATAACCCACCCAAAAACTGAACGGCTGCTGCGATTCTCGCAACAGCCGTCTACTGCAGATCTAGGAAATGTGCTGCCTGAATTCTCTCTCGGGTTCAGGCCGCCGCCACAGCGATTCCAATCGACTCCGCAATCCGCGATGCCAGCAGGTCAATCTCCGTATCGCCTTCCGGCACAACCGATGCGCGCCGCTCCGCTGCCTGAAAGCGCCTCTCCACCTTGTGCGCCCGCGGGTCCGGCAGGCCCAGCCGGCGATCCTTCCGGTTCTTCCGCCGTTCTGCTCTCTTGTTCAGCCGTTCGTTCTGCCTCGTTTCCGTCTCAATCGCATGGACCTCCGCGGTATCTTCTTGCGCGGCTCCAACTTCTACGGCCACCTCCGTTGTCTCCACCCCATCGGTCAGCAGCTTGTTCAGGATCGGCAGATTCGCACGCTGCGACTCCACAAAATCCACCCCCCCTACCGTCAAAGTAAAGTCCGAGTTATCGGCCTTCGTGATATATCCCTTCCTTTCGAGATACCACGTCGTAAAGTCCAGGTAGTCTCGCGGAAACCCCATCTGCGCCTCAATCTCCGCCAGCGGAACCTCAGGCGCATAGGGATTGGCGCGCCGACGGTAATACAACACCGCCAGAAGGCACAGCCGCCGGTTCAGCTCCCCATCCAGGTTGTCCATAAAGTCAATCGAAATCGACATCGGCACCGGCCGCCGCGCGTGCCGGTGCCGCTTCGCATCGTACTCCGCGCGCCGGTTCGGATCAGACAGCACATCGTAGGCCATCTTTAGCTCGTTGAACTTGTCCACATCACCGGACTTGGGATTGTCCGGGTGATAACGCCCTGCGAGAAACCGGTACACACGATGAATCGTGTCGTGATCTGCATGGGGACTGATCTGCAGAAACTCGTAATAGTTTGCTTCGCTCATAGGCTTTGTCGTTCCTCACATCGCGGAGCGCGCCGACATGCGCTCCTCTTGCCAAGTATTGAACCACTGAACCCCTGTGAATTACATCCTCCCTGCGTAACCGTTCCGTGGTAACCTACGTGGCACTTTGGTGGCTTCAGGTCTTGGCTCCGCGCTCCCGGCTGGTGACCCCTCGCGCCCCGCCTACCGCAACCCCACCATCCCCCGCACAGACTCAATCAGCTTCGCCGAGTCGTAGCCCACCCCATCCTTGAAGACCGTCTCCACCTTCTCCACGTTCTCAATCTTCTCCGCGGGATTGCCCTCCAGCACCACCATATCTGCATCTTTCCCCGCCGCAATCGACCCGATGCTCGCTTCCTTGCCCAGGTACGTCGCGCCGTTCAGCGTCGCAATCCGAATCGCCTCCACCGGCGTGAATCCCGCATCCACCAGAAGCTCCAGGTTGCGCTGATCGCCAAATCCCGGCAGCACCGCGCCATAGCCCGTCGGATCGCAGCCCGCTATCAGCAGCCCGCCCGCCGCCACAAACTCCCGCTCAAACTGCATCTCCTTCTTCATCAGCGCCGGCCGATAGGAATTCGCCGCTTGCTCCTGAATCATGGACCGCGCCGTCAGCACACCCGACCATACCGTCGGCGGCATCGCGTCCCGTTCCCGCAGCATGAATGCCATCGGCGGATGGCCCGGCTCAATGCTCTCGAACACCGCCAGCGTCGAGGTCACCGCCACGTGCCGCTGCACCAGCTCGTGAATCATCGACCTCACCGGTGCGCTATCCATGGCCACATGTTCGGCCAGATACTCCGCCCCATTGGCCGGGCACTCACCCTCCTTGCGCCCCGGCGTAAACTCCGTATCCACCGAGATCCCATGCTCCAGGTCATCAATGCCCATATCCGCCGCCTCGGTGAATCCCACCGAGCACAGATGCCCCGTGATCTTCTCGCCCCGCGCGTGCACCTCGGCAATCGCCGCCTTCAAATCCTCCGGCGAAATGTCCATGTACGCCTTCCAGGACGTCACGCCCTCGCCCACCCAGTAGTCCACCATCCTTCGCGCGTCCTCAGGCCCCGTCAGAATATGCATCTGCGGAATCAGCGGCGGATTGCCCTCCAGATACGGTCCCGTCACATCCAGCTTCGGACCCGGCGCCCGCCCCGCATCAATGTCCTTCTTGATGTTCAGGTCCGTATACGGCTCAATGCTCCCTGTCGTGCGCGCCGTCGTCACACCCGCCGCCAGGTAGAGCCGCGGCGCCGTGTCCACCAGCTCCCCACCCACCAGCCCACGCAGGCTGCTGCTCGTCGGCTCGCTGTAGAAGAGGTGCTCGTGCATCCCCACCAACCCCGGAATCACCGTCTTCCCCGTCAGGTCCAGCACCTTCGCGCCGGCCGGCATCGCCCCGCCCGCGCTCGCCTTCTCCACCGCGGCAATCTTCCCGTGCTCCACCACAATGCGCATATCCGCCTGCGGCGCCGCGCCCGTTCCGTCGATCACCGTCACGTGATCCAGCACCAGCACCGGCGCATTCTCCCGGATATAAGGAGCCAGCGGCGAGGCCTGCGCCTGCGCCCGCGCCGCGATCGATAAACCAAAACCCAGACCCAGAGCAGACAAGGTCCCCATCAAAACCGCTCGATTGTTCATGGCAGCAACCACCTGAAGGGAAGAGAGATGCAACAGCCCGGTCAGCCTACGACCCGCACAACCCCCAAGTCAATGAGGAATCCCCGCCCCCCGCGCAGGCCCCCTTGCAACGCAGACTGCTACACTCAACCCTGAAAGGCACAGCCGCCCCCTACCCCGCGGCGCGCCCGCAAGGAGATTGCTGTTTTGCCGTTGAGCCGCCGCCGCTTCATCCAGTCCCTTTCGAGGACCGCGCTCGTCCTCACCCTCGAAGATGTCCTCAGCCTTGCCCGTCCGCTCTTCGGCCAGGCCCCGCAGGCCAAGCCCAAAGGCAGCGCCCGCCAGTCCTATGAGGCCGTCGCCCGCCCCGCTCCCAAAGGCGCGCCCTCGCCCGTCACCGGCACGCCCCTCGGCGTCCAGTTCGTCGACGTCGCCAAACAAGCCGGCCTCAACATCGAAACCATCTTCGGCGGCGAGCACCGCAACAAATATCTGCTTGAAACCACCGGCTGCGGCGTCGCCTTCTATGACTACGACCAGGACGACTGGCTCGACATCTTCCTCGTCAACGGCTGGCGTCTCGAAGGCTTCCCCAAGGGGCAGGAACCCGTCTGCCATCTCTTCAAAAACAACCGCGACGGCACATTCACCGACGTCACCCTCAAGGCCGGCCTCGCCCGCTCCGGTTGGGGACAGGCCTGCTGCGTCGGCGACTACAACAACGATGGCTGGAACGATCTCTTCGTCAGCTATTACGGCCAGAATGCGCTCTTCCGCAACAACGGCAACGGCACATTCACTGACGTCACCAAAGAAGCCGGCCTCCTGCAGGACCGCCTCCGCTGGAACTCCGGCTGCTCCTTCCTCGACTACGACAAGGACGGCCGCCTCGACCTCTTCGTCGGCAACTACATCGACCTCGACCTCAAGACCACCCCGCTGCCCGAAGACGCCAACTGCACCTACAAGGGCATCATCGTCGCCTGCGGCCCGCCCGGACTCGAAGGCGGCAAGAACCTCCTCTACCACAACAACGGCGACGGCACCTTCACCGACGTCAGCGAGAAAGCCGGCCTCTGGGGCACCCTCGGCACCTACGCCCTCAGTTGCGCGGCCGCCGACCTCGACGGCACCGGCTACCCCAACATCTACGTCGCCAACGACTCCACCTCCGCCACCTACTACGTCAACCAGAAAGATGGCACCTTCAAGGACGAAGCCATTGAAGCCGGCGTTGCCTACTCCCCCGACGGCAAGCCCCAGGCCGGCATGGGTGTCTCCATCGGTGACTACAACCGCGACGGCCTCCCCGACATCGTCAAGACCAACTTCGCCGGCGACACCGACTCCTTATATATGAATCTCGGTGACGGCTCCTTCGACGACCGCACCTACCAGGCCGGCCTCGGCATCAACACCCGCCTCCTCGGCTGGGGCGTCAGCTTCATCGACTTCGACAACGACGGCTGGCTCGACATCCTCGTCGCCAACGGCCACGTCTACCCCGAGGTCGATGGCACTCAGGTCGACGCCTCCTACGCCGAGCGCAAATACCTCTACCGCAACCTCCGCAACGGCCAGTTTGAAGATGTCAGCATGATTGGCGGCTCCGGCATCACCACCGACGTCAAGGCCCGCGGCTTCGCCATCGGCGACTACGACAACGACGGCGACCTCGACGCCGTCGTCAACTGCGTTAACGCCGTACCCCAGCTTCTCCGCTGCGACCAGTCCGTCCAGCGCAACTGGATCAAAATCCGACTCGTCGGCGTCCAATCCAACCGCACCGGCATCGGCGCCAAAATCAAGGTCGTCGCCCAGACCGGCACGCCCGTCCTCACCGCCAAGCCTGGCTCGCCCCTCACGCAAATCGAAGAAGTCCGCTCCTGCAACGGTTACTTTTCCGCCAGCGATCTCCGCATCCACTTCGGCCTCGCCGACGCCAAAAAAGCCGACCTCGTCGAAATCCGCTGGCCCTCCGGCACCATCGACACCCTCCACGACCTCGACGCCAACCGCCTCTACGTTCTCCAGGAAGGCGGCAAGATCCTCAAGAACGAAGCCCTCACCGGCCTCCTCAAGCGCAGCTAGCCCGCCGCACCAGATCTGCCAGTTGATCTCGTCGCCCGGCCCAGCCACCTTCTCTCTCTCTCTCGTCTTTTCTGCTTAGCACAAACGGGGCATTCCGCCCTGACTTCTTCATGCGGCGTTCGTCGTATCCTTAAATACACGAGTCCGCCATGAAGACCTTTACCCTCGACGAAGCCCAGTCCCTGCTGCCCGTGCTCGAATCGCTGCTCAAGCGCGCGCTTGAAGGCAAGCAGGCAGCGGAAAAAGTCGAGTCCAGTCTTGCGGCGCTCGCCCAGAAGATCTACCTCGCCGGCGGTATGCGCGTGGACGTTGCCCGCGTGACCGCTCTGCGCGCCGAGATGGAGACCCACCTCCAGCGCGTCCGTGAAACTGTGGCAGAAATCGACGCCATCGGCGTGCAGGTCAAAGACCTCGACTCCGGCCTGCTCGACTTTCCCTGCCGCATCGACGACGAAGTCGTCCTCCTCTGCTGGCGTCTCGGCGAGTCCGCCATCGAGCATTGGCACACCGTCGAGGCCGGATTTAAAGGCCGCCAGCCCGTCGACGAGCGCTTCCGCCGCCGCTCCAACAACCGCCCCAACTGATCCGCGCTTGCCCGCCACAGGGTAAGGCATTTCATCGCGCCGCGCCGCGCAGGATGCCATCGCGGAAAACCATTCCTCGGCAGATGCCGTCTAAGCTTGTGGAACAAGCCCGCACGTCTCGGCCTCAAGCAAGGGCACGTCATTGAGGCGCAAGCAAATACATTTCGGAGTTACGCCCATGAGAACGGAAGTATCTGTGTCTCTGTCTGTGGCAGTCCTTTGTCTCGCATTCGCAGGCCCCGCACTGCCGCGCGCCGCCGCCTCCTCACCCAGTGCCGCATCCGCGGCGGAAGACGCTGCTCTCGCGTCCGGCTCGGCGATCGCTGCGCGCATGGTTCCCGCCCGCGCCGCATTGATCAGCGATATTAACTCGGCCAAGGTCAAAACCGGGAGCAAGATTCAGATTCGGCTCGCCGACAAGGTCGAACTCAAAGATGGGAAGGAACTTCCCTCCGGCACCCTCCTCATCGGAGCGATTACCGCCGACCGCATGCAATCCACTGGAACCTCGCGCCTCGCATTCAACTTCACCCAGGCGCACTTGAAAGATGGAACAACCGTACCCATCAAGGCCACCATCGTGGACGTTGCTCCGCCGCAAACAATGACCGATTTCGGCTATAACGTCGCGCCCGGCAATCAGGTGCCCAATCACTGGACCGCAAGCACCCTGCAGGTCGATGTCGTGAACGCGCTCTCCGGCATTGACATGCACAGCAAGATTAACGGCCAGAACTCCGGCGTCTTCATCTCCAACAAGAAGCACGACATGAAGTTCAGCGCCGGCACCGAGTTCGCCCTCGCGCTGGGCACTGCTTCCTGAGACCTGCGACTTCAGCGCAGAAGCTTCCACAGCGGGTGCAGCTCGACGTTGCGATGCAACGTGGGAGATGGCTGCAGGGCTGTGGAGCGCTTCTGCCGGGAGCAGTTCACTGCTCGCAATCCCTCCTTAAAGGGCGCATCTGCCCTCCAGTGCCGCGCTGCCGCGCACCGCAGCCTTGCATCGGCATCTCACATCTCATCCTCCTCATCCCTCTGCAAACGAATTTCTGGGCCTCCGCGTCTTATTCCGGTAGAGCCGCGTAAAGTTTCCGTCGAGCCTCAGCCGCCTTGCCGGGCATGACGACGGAGATCGACGTCAGGCTGTACTCTGAACTGGGGCAATCCAGCGCGCACACTGCCCATCCCACAGGAGCCGTCATGAAGGTCCGGATCTGGGCAATTTCTGCAATCGCCGCGACTCTCGTTCTCACTGGCTGCAAGGGATTCTGGGACGCGCCCACCACCACCCCCACCACCCCCACCACCACCGCATCCAGCGGAAAGTTCTTCGTGCTCAACGCCGCCACCAGCCAGCTCGTCGGCTACTACGTCAATGCCGGCGTGCTCACCTCGCTCCCCGGCAGCCCATATACCCTGCCCGCCACGCCGCAGGCGATCGCCATCTCGACCAACAACAGCTTCCTCTACGTCAGCACCATCAGCGGCATCTATCTTTACCTCATCTCATCGAACGGCCAGCTCACTCTTGGCAACTCGGGCAACCCCATCTCTTCTGACCAGGCCGTGAGCATGCAGGTCGATGCCACCAACTCCTGGCTCCTCGATGTTGCCTCCGGCGCGTCGCAGGCCTTCGCCATCCCCATCAGCCCCACCACCGGCCTCGTCACCCAGCCCACTGAGCAGTACGTGCCGCTGTCCAGCACAACCCTCCAGCAGATCGCCATCTCGCCGGCCAATACCACCGTCTCCGTGGCCATGGGCGCCGGCGGAACCGCCATCATTCCTTTCAACTCCGCCAGCACCAACCCCTTCGGCGCCGTTACCACCGCCGCCGTCAAGAACTCCGCCGGAGCCGCTCTGTCTGTCGCCTTTAATCCTGCCAGCAGCCTGCTGTTCATCGGTGAAACCGTCGCCTCCTCCGGATCCAACTCCGGCGGCCTCCGCGTCGTCAATCTCTCCACGCTCAAAGAGATCTCCGGCTCACCCTTCGCCTCCGGCGGCCTCGCGCCCTACGACATCCTCCCGGAGAAGGCAGGCACCTACGTCTACGTCGTCAACCGTCAGGTCAGCGGCAGCTCCACCGGCATCATTCAGGGCTTCACCATCTCCTCCACCGGCGGCGTATACTCCCTCACCGCGCTCAGCACCACCACACCAGCCGGCACCCATCCCGTCGCGCTCGCTGAGGACAACACCTCCACCTTCGTCTTCGCGGTCAACTACGACGGCAGCCCTGACCTCATGGGCTTCACCTTCGACGCCACCACCGCCGGCCTGCTCGACGCCGCCATCTCCTCCGCCACAGGCACCGACCCCGTGAACGCCTCCGCCATCGCCGCGCTCCAATGAGCCCCATGCGCCCTCACCCTGTAGCATGACCTCATGTTCGCAGGCGCTTCATGGACGTGGTGGATCGGCTTTCACGCCGCCGTCTTTCTCCTGCTCGCGCTCGACGCCTTCCTCACCCGCCACCGCCACAACATCCCGCAAACCCAGGCTGCGGCATGGGCGTGGACAGCCGCTCTCGCCATCGGTGCGGCGCTCTTTGCCGGCTGGATCGCCCTCGCGCAAGGCCGCCAGCCGGCGCTTGAGTTTGTCGCCGGTTACACCATCGAGCTCTCCCTCAGCATTGACAACCTCTTCGTCTTCCTCGTCCTCTTTCACGGCTTCCACACCAGCGCCGAACGCCAGCATCGCGCCCTGCTCTGGGGAGTACTCGGCGCCATCCTCCTCCGCGGACTCTTCATCGCTGCCGGCGTCTCGCTCCTGCAACGCTTCGAGTGGATCACCTGGGTATTTGGCGTCTTCCTGCTCTACGCAGCCTGGCGGCTGCTCCGCGGCGGCTCGGCCCACGCCGCCGTTCCCGGCTGGATTCGCAACTTGCACACCTCAGGCGGCTCGCTGTTGCCCGTAATTCTCGCCGTCGAGCTCACTGACCTGCTCTTCGCCGTCGATTCCATCCCCGCCGTGCTCGCCATCTCGCGCAATCCCTTCGTCGTTTACACGTCCAACATCGCCGCCATCCTTGGACTGCGCTCGCTCTACTTCGCGCTGGCCGCGCTGCTCGGCCGCTTCCGCTATCTCCACTATGGCCTCGGCGCGCTGCTCGCCTTTGTCGCCTTCAAGATGCTCGCCGCCCGATGGTTCGAGATTCCCATCACGCTCTCGCTCGCCATCATGGGGCTCATCCTCGGTGTCTGCGCGCTCGTCTCCTGGAAGCTGGAAACTCGAAATCCGGACACACGCGAGAACTGACTGGCCCCCGAGTCACCACGCCTCAAACGTCACGCGTCCGTCGCTCGTCCTCACCGAATGCTTCTGGAACCGCGCGTCGTCCCGCTGCGGGTAGTCATTCCTGTAGTGGGCGCCGCGGCTCTCCGTGCGCGCCTGCGCCGAGTCCAGAATCGCCCGCGCCACCGCGCAGAGCGCCTCCGCCTCGGCCATCCTGCGGCTCATGCCCGCTTCGCTGCGCAGCTCCGCCACATCCGCCGCGCAGGCCTCCTGCACGCGCACGCCTTCGCGCAGCGTCGCTTCCTCCCGCAGCAAGCCCGCATAGGCCCACATCCCCTGCTGCAGCCGTGTGATGGTTGCTTCCAGCCTCTGCTCCAGTGCTGCATCTGGCGCAAAATCCGGCTCGTCATCCGCAATCTGAGCCTGATTCACGGCAACCGGCGCAGGTCCCTCGTCAAGAATCGCCTTCGCCGCGCGCGCGCCAAACACCAGTCCCTCCAGCAGCGAGTTCGACGCCAGCCGGTTCGCCCCGTGCACGCCCGTGCAGGCCGCTTCACCGGCCGCATGCAATCCCCGCACCGTCGTGCGCCCATCCAGATCCGTCCGCACGCCGCCCATAAGATAATGCGCCGCCGGACGCACCGGAATCAGGTCCCGCTCCAGCGCCAGCCCATAGCGATCCAGCACCGCACTGATCCCCGGAAACCGCTGTCGCAGATTCACGCCTTTCACATGCCGCATGTCCAGGTACACCACGCGCGACTCGCCTGGGTGCGCGCCCATTCCCTCGCGCGTAATCGCCCGCGCCACCACGTCGCGCGGGGCCAGCTCCAGCTGCGGATGATACCGCTCCATAAAGCGCTCGCGCCGGTCGTTGCGCAGATACGCGCCCTCGCCGCGCAGCGCCTCCGACAGCAGAAACCGCGGCGCACTCGCCAGCGACAGCGCCGTCGGATGGAACTGGTAGAACTCCATGTCCGCCAGCGCCGCGCCCGCCTTCGCCGCCAGCGCAATCCCGTCGCCCGTCGCCACCGCGGGGTTCGTCGTGTCGCTGTATACCTGCCCTGCGCCACCGGCTGCAATCAGCACCGCCCGTGCGCTCACCTGCCGGTTCTGCCCCTCGCGATCCAGCAAATCGACTGCAGCCACGCGCCCATCGGCCGTCACCAGCCCGGTCACCGTCGTCCACTCGGCAAAGGTGATGCCCTCATGCGCCCGCGCAAACGCCACCAGCGACCGGCTGATCTCTGCTCCCGTCGCATCGCCGTTCGCATGCAGAATCCGCGGCAGACTGTGCGCCCCTTCGCGTGTGCGCAGCAGCCGCCCCTCTTCACGGTCGAACTGCGCGCCCCACTCCATCAGCTCCCGCACCCGCACCGGGCCTTCTTCCACCAGCACCTCGGCGGCCTTCCGGTATACAAGCCCATCGCCTGCGTTCAGCGTGTCTTCCAGATGCAGCGCAACATCCCGCTCGCCTTCCATCGCCACCGCGATGCCGCCCTGCGCATAGTGCGTATTCGACTCGGCCACGGCCTCCTTGGTGACCACGAGAACCTTCCCGTGCCCCGCCAACTCCACCGCCGCGCGCAGCCCCGCCACGCCCGCGCCCATCACCACAAAATCCACTTGTCCCTGTTCCCGGCTCACATCACGAGGCTATCACCGCATGAGCGCGCACTCCCCCTTACGCCGGCGCGCGCAACCGTGTAAGCTGTGTGCCATCCAGTGCCTTGCCTTTCGCGCGACTCATTTCACGTCGCGCTCTGCACGGCCGGAGGTGCTTGCCGCATGGATCTCCTGCATGGATTGCCCCCGGATGTCTTCAGACTCACCCTCGTTCTCTTTCTCTCCTTCCTCATCGGACTCGAACGCGAAGAGCACAAGGCAACCGGCGCTTACTCCTTCGGCGGGGTGCGCACCTTCCCGCTCATCGGCCTCGTCGGCTACTCGGTCGCCCTTCTCTCCGGAGCACAGGTCCTGCCGCTCATCCTCGGCTTCCTTGTTATCGCCGCCTTCCTGCTCATCTCCTACTGGCACAAGATCTCCCGCGCCGAAGCCGCCGGCGTCACCACGGAAATCTCCGGCCTCGCCACCTTCATCGTCGGCGCGCTCATCTTTTACGGCCACCTCTGGACCGCCACCACCCTCAGCGTCGCCAGTCTCCTGCTCCTCGATCTCAAGGCCGCGCTGGAGCGACTTGCCGTCCGCATCGCGCCCAACGAAATCCTCACCTTCGCCAAATTCCTTCTTCTCAGCGGCGTCATCCTGCCCGTCCTGCCCAACCAGCCCTTCACCCATTTCCACATCAATCCCTTCAAGACCTGGCTGGTCGTCGTTGCCATCAGCGCCATCTCTTACGCCAGTTACGTTCTGCAGAAGCTGACCAAAGGCCAGGGCGGCATCTTTCTCGCAGCCTTGCTCGGCGGCGCCTACTCCTCCACCGTCACCACCGTCGTGCTCGCCCGCCGCGCCGCACAGGAAGACCAGCCGCATCTCTACTCCGGCAGCATCCTCATCGCCTCCGGCATCATGTACCTCCGCCTCATCGCGCTGCTCGCGCTCTTCAACCGCGCCCTCATGTCCATCGTCCTCGTGCCGTTTCTCATCCTCGCCGCCCTCGCCTCAGGCGCAGGCTGGCTCTGGTCCCGCCGCGCAGACCACGCGCAGCCCTCCGCGCAACAGTCCCTCGAGCCGAAGAACCCCCTCGACCTGCTCGCCGCCTTCTTCTTCGCCGCGCTCTTTCTCGTGATGCTCGTCGCCACCCAGCTCGCCGTCACCTACCTCGGCCGCGGCGGCCTCAACGCCCTCGCCGCCATCATGGGCGTCAGCGATGTGGACCCCTTCATCATGGGCCTCACTCAGGCCGCCGGCTCCGCCACGCCGCTGCAGGTCGCCGCCGTCGCCATCATCATTGCCGCCGCCAGCAACAACGTCATCAAAGGCATCTACGCCTTCTCACTCGCTGACCGCAAAACCGGCACGCAAAGCCTCATCTTCCTCGTCGCCCTCGCCGCCCTCAGCCTCGTGCCAATCCTTTGGATCGGCTGACTTCCTCTCGCCCATCCACGCGCCGCTTCCATCCCACGGTGCTTTAGGATAAAAGCAGCGTGCAAACCATTCGAGTCGCCACACCCTCTGCAAAATACGATGTCTTCGCTGGCAGCGGTCTCCTTCGCACTCTCGCGCCGCGCATCCAGCGCATCGCCGGCCGCCTGCCGCGTCGTGTCTTTGTCCTCACCTCGCCCGCCATCTGGGCGCTCTGGGGCGATTCATTTCTCGCGTCCTTCTCCGAACCTCCCATCGTTCTCTTTCTCCAGACCGGCGAAAAGCACAAGACCCTCCGCAGCGTCGAATCCATCCTGCGCCAGATGATCGCCGCGGGCGGCGACCGCGGCTCGCTCCTCATCGCCTTCGGCGGCGGCATCGTCGGCGACGTCGGCGGCTTCGTCGCCGCCATCTTCATGCGCGGCATCCATTACGTGCAGGTACCCACCACATTCCTCTCGCAGGTCGATTCCTCCGTCGGCGGCAAAACCGGCGTCAATCTGCCGGAAGGCAAAAACCTCGTCGGCAGCTTTCATCATCCCATCGCCGTCTTCGCCGACGTGGAAACCCTCGGCACGCTCTCGGATCGCGAGCTCCGCGCCGGACTCATGGAAAGCGTCAAAGCCGGCATCATCCGCGACCGCTCTCTCTTGCGCTTCATGGAAGAGAACGCCCGCAGCATCCTCGGACGCGATCTCAAGGCGCTCGAAAAAGTCATCGCCGCGTCCATCCGCATGAAGGCCGGCGTCGTCAATCGCGATGAGCGCGAGAGCGGCCTCCGCATGATTCTCAACCTTGGCCACACCCTCGGCCACGCCATCGAGCAGGCCACGCGCTACAAGGCGCTGCTCCATGGCGAGGCTGTCGGCTGGGGCATGATCGCCGCTCTCTACATCGCGCATCGCCGCGGCGCCATCACCAGTGCGCAGGCAGAGCGCATGGAGCGACTCATCTATCTCTACGGCCCGCTGCCGCCGCTCAAGCTGCGCGCCGCCAAACTCGTCGCCGCCAGCGGCAGCGACAAGAAGAACGTCGGCGGCGTGCGCCGCTTCGTCCTGCCCGTCGGCATCGGCGACGCTACCGTCGTGGAAGACGTCACACCCGCCGAGCTCGAAGCCGCCGCCGCCTTCATGCTCGCCCGCGCCGAAGGGAGCCGCACCTGATGCCAGCCACAGGCGCCAAGCCGGCAGGAGCCATCGACGAAGCCTCCGCTGCGCAGTCCGTGCAGCAGATGTTCAATACCATCGCGCCGCGCTACGACCTGCTCAATCATCTCCTCTCCGCCAACATCGATCGCCTTTGGTGGAATCGCACCGCGCGCCGCTTTCGCGCCACTCTCGCACGCCCCGATGCCGCCATCCTCGACATCTGCTGCGGCACCGGCGACATGACCCTCGCGCTGCTCCGGCATCGCCCCGCCAGCGCGCGTCCCATCCTCGCCGCAGACTTCGCTCACGCCATGCTCAGCCGCGGCGCACAAAAGTTCGCGCATAGGGGAGCCGTTGCGCTTGAAGCCGACGCCCTGCACCTTCCGCTGCGCTCCGCTTCGCTCGATCTCATCGTCACTGCCTTTGGCTTTCGCAACCTCGCCAACTACGAGGCTGGCCTCCGCGAATTCCATCGCGTCCTCAAGCCCGGCGGCCAGCTCGGCATCCTCGACTTCAGCGAGCCGGGCGGCCTCATCGGCAAGGCCTACGCCGTTTACTTTCGCCGCGTGCTGCCCGCCATCGGCCGCCTCATCTGCGGCGCCGAGGGCCCCTACGCATACCTGCCCTCCTCGGTCGGCAGCTTTCCACCTCCGCCGCAGATGCTCCACCTCATGCAGAGCGTCGGCTACGCGCAGTGCGAATGGCAGCCGTACACCTTCGGCATCGCCGGGTTGTACTCCGCCCAGCGCCCAGAGTAGCCTGAAGGCATCATGTCCTCCGCAGCGGCCAGCCTGCCCACCCACTCCGCCGAAAAGCGGCAGGTCGCGCTGCGCTCCATGCTCACCGCAGCCTCCATGACGCTGCTCAAGGTCGCCGCGGGCCTGCTCTCCGGATCGCTCGGCGTCCTCTCGGACGCAGCGCACTCCGGCCTCGATCTCCTTGGCGCCGCGCTCACATTTTTCTCTGTCCGCGTCTCCGACAAGCCCGCCGACGAGGACCACCCCTACGGCCACGGCAAGTTCGAAAACCTCTCCGCTTTCTTTGAAATCGGCCTCATGGCCGTCTCCTGCGCGTGGATTATCTGGGAGGCGATGCAGCGCATCTTCACCCACACCGCGCACCTCCACCACTCTCTCTGGCCCATCCTCGTTCTCGTCGCATCCATCTCGGTGGACTATTGGCGCTCCCGCGACCTCGCCGACGTCGCCCGCCGTACCGGCTCCCCCGCGCTCGCCACCGACGCCTTCCACTTCGCTTCCGATATCTGGTCCACCGTCGCCGTCCTCCTCGGCCTCGGCGCCAGTTGGATCGGCATGACCTGGCACATCGCCTGGCTCGTCTACTCCGATCCCTTCGCCGCCATCGTCATCTCGCTCATGATCCTCCGCGTCACCGTTCAGCTCGCCCGGGAAACGATCGGTGTGCTCATGGATCAGATCCCGGCCGAAACCCGCCTCCGCATCGTGCGCGAGGTCGAGCAGGTGCAGGGCGTTCTCGCCGTCGAGCAGGCCCGCGTGCGCCGCTCCGGACCGTCCCACTTCGCAGATCTCACCCTCGCCCTGCCGCGCCACTACACCTTTGAACACACAGGCCAGCTCGTCCGCGCCGCCACCGCCGCCGTTCATCGCGCCCTGCCCGCCGCCGACGTCGTCATCCACACCATTCCTCGCCAGGGCCGCGCCGACAGCATCTTTGACCGCGTCCGCACTGTTGCCGCGCGCAACAACGTCAGCGTCCACGAGCTCAGCGTGCAGTCCCACCACGGCCGCCTCCGCGTCGAGCAGCACGTCGAGCTCGACGAGAACATGCCCCTCATCGAAGCGCACACCTTCATCAGCGCCATGGAGGCCGAAATCCTTCGCGACGCCCCCGAGATTGACTCCGTGCTCACCCACATCGAGAGCGAACCGGCCACCATCGAGCAGCCCGAGGAATCTGCCGAAGAAGACCGCCGCATCGAACAGGTCGTGCGCGATCGCGCTGAATTCTTCGCCGAGATTGCCGACGTCCACGAGCTCAGCGTCGGCCGCTCCGGCGAGCACATCTATCTCTCCTTTCACTGCTCGCTGCCCGACAAGCTGCCCATGCTCCGCGTCCATGAGGTCATCACTGAACTCGAAGATCGCATCAAATCCGAC
This sequence comes from Acidobacteriota bacterium, assembly GCA_021781795.1. Classification (GTDB taxonomy): domain Bacteria; phylum Acidobacteriota; class Terriglobia; order Terriglobales; family Acidobacteriaceae; genus Telmatobacter. Next base: position 25,485 of record JAJXWA010000018.1, on the reverse strand, counting down.
TGTCCCGAAATCTATCGCGTCACCATCCACCCCGAGCCCGTTACAGACAACACCCGCTAGGGAAGAAGAGCCCGTATGAACGCGCACAGCGAGTGGAAGCACGACAAAATCTTCGAAGGCCGCAGCGAGAGCGGCAACATCGTCACCTTCGACGCAGACGCCGCGCACGCCCATGGTCCCAGCCCCATGGAAACCGTCCTCATGGCCCTTTGCAGTTGCACCTCCGTCGATGTCATCGGCATCCTCAAGAAGAAGCGGCAGCCCATCACCGGCCTCCGCGTCTCCGCGTCCGCGCAGCGCGCAGACTCCTACCCGCAGGTCTTCACCCACATCCATCTCACCTACGCAGTCAGCGGCCTGCTCAGCCGCAAGGCCGTCGAAGACGCCATCGCGCTCTCCAAGGGCAAGTACTGTTCCGTTTCAAAGATGCTTGAAGGCTCCGCAACCATCGACTACGAAATCGTCTACACCGACGGAGAACCCGAGCCATGAGCGGACACGTCCTGCGCGGCTTTTTCCGCGCTGCATCGCTCCTCATGCTGCTGGTCGTCGTCGCCATGCTTGCGGCCATCGCCACCATGCACCTCGTCATTCATGGCGCAGAGGTGCAGGTGCCCGATCTCAAGGGCATGACCGTCGCGCAGGCGCGCAGCCAGACCGCGGGCCTCGGCCTCAATCTCAACGTCGATCATCGCTACTACTCCGCCGAAGTCGCCGCAGGCCACATTCTCACCCAGTCGCCTCCACCGGGCACGGTCGTCCGCCGCGAGTGGCGCGTCCGCGTCGCTGAGAGTCTCGGCCCGCAAAAGGTGGACGTCCCAGACACCGTCGGCGTCGATGAACGCGTCGCCTCCATGCGCCTGCGCCGCCTCGGTCTTGAGACGGGAACCATCGCGCGCCTGCCGGACAGCGGCGCTGCCGAAGGCATCGTCATCGCGCAGGACCCGCCCGCGCACGCGCAGGGCATCGAGGGCCCCACCGTCAATCTCCTCGTCGCCGCGCCGGAAGACGACTCGCCCGACCGCTACGTCATGCCAGACTTCACCGGCGTCCCCATCGTCGCCGCGCAGGCTCAGCTCGCCAAAGTTGGCATCCACACCTCTACGCCTATCTTTGCCGACGTACCTGTCCAGCCTGTCGGCGCAGGGGCGGCGCCGCCCGTTGCGCCCATTGCGCCCGGCTCGGTCATCGCCCAGCAACCGCCCGCCGGATCCCCCGTCGATCAGTCCACGGCCGTGCATTTCAGCGTTGCCAAATAGCTGCGCAGCCTGCCGCCCTGCTGCCGCATCCAATCACGTACATGCCGCCACGAGTCTCCTACGCAGCTCCCCCTGCCGGGCCCAGTGACTTCTCTCACGCGTGGCGTGCCCTGCGTCATCGCAACTTCCGCCTCTTCTTCGGTGGCCAGAGCATCTCGCTCATCGGCACCTGGATGACCCGCGTCGCCACCTCGTGGCTCGTCTATCGACTCACGAAATCCGCGCTCCTTCTGGGCACCGTTGGCTTCGCCGGCCAGATTCCCACCTTCCTCTTCGCGCCCTTCGCTGGCGTCCTCGTCGACCGCATTGACCGTCGCAAAGTCCTTCTTTGGACACAGGCCCTTGCCATGGTGCAGTCGCTCGCGCTCGCCTGGCTCACGCTCTCCCACCGCATCACCATTGGCGAAATCCTCGCCCTCAGCGTGATGCAGGGCGTCATCAATGCCTTTGACATGCCGGGCCGCCAGTCCTTCATGGTCAAGATGGTCGGCGACCGCGCCGATCTCTCCAACGCCATCGCCATCAACTCCTCGATGGTCAATACCGCCCGCCTCATCGGTCCCGCGCTGGCGGGCCTGCTCATCGCCGCCACCAGTGAGGGCTGGTGCTTCCTTGTCGACGGAGTCAGCTATATTGCCGTCATCGCCTCGCTTGCCGCCATGCGCCTGCCCTTTGAAGAGCCCCACGCCGCTGCGGCCTCCATGCTCTCCCAGCTCCGTGAAGGCTGGACCTACGTCGCCGGCTTCCGCCCTATCCGCACCATCCTCGCGCTCTTTGCCCTGCTCAGCCTCATGGGATGGCCCTTCATGGTCCTCATGCCCATCTTTGCCGCGCAGGTGCTTCACGGCGGTCCCCACACCCTCGGCTTTCTCATGGGCGCAGTCGGCGTTGGCTCGCTCACCTCGGCCCTCGCCATGGTCGCGCGCCGCTCTGTCCGCGGCCTCACCAGGATGATTCCCATCGCCGCGCTGGCCTTCGGTCTAGGCCTCATTGCCTTCGGCCTTTCGCGCTCCTTCTGGCTTTCAATGCTCATGATGCTGGTCACCGGCTTCGGCATGATGCAGGGCCTCACCGCCAGCAACACCATCATCCAGACTCTCGTGGAAGAAAAGATGCGCGGTCGCGTTATGAGCTACTACACCATGGCCTTCGTCGGCATGGCGCCCTTCGGCAGCCTGCTCGCCGGCACTCTTGCCCACGTCATCAGCGCGCCCCGTACCGTCATCGTCAGCGGAGCGGCCTGCCTCCTCGGCGCAGCCTGGTTCTGGTCGCAGCTCCCTGCCGTGCGTCGCGAGATGCGCCCCATCTATGAGCGCCTCGGCATCATCCCCCAACCCAATCTCACGCTTGAGGAAAACGCGGAAGGCTGATCGCAAAGCACATCCCTTCGTCGCACTTCCCCGCTATCATTTCCTGAGGTGAAAGGAGCATCGCCATGAGCTTCGCCGAGGATTTCGACCGCATCTCCGAGCAGGAACGCGAGCTCGTCTTTCCGCACTTCGACAAGGAAACCGCTTGGCAACTCGGTCTGCGCCTGCGCACCCTCGCCGCAGAACGCAACCTCCCCATCGTCATTGATATTCGCCGCTTTGGCGAGCAGCTCTTCTTCGCCGCGCTCGATGGCACCACGCCCGACAATGCCGAGTGGGTGCGCCGCAAAAATAATGTCGTCGCCCGCTTCCATCGCAGCTCCTACGCCGTCGGCATCAAAGGACACTTGAAGAACGACACCATCTACGCCTCGCAGGGCCTCGCGCTCTCTGACTACGCCACGCACGGCGGCGCATTCCCCGTCACCGTCGCCGGCTCCGGTGTCATCGGCTCCGTCACCGTCTCCGGCCTGCCGCAGCGCTCCGATCACGAACTCGTTGTCGAAGCTCTTTGCATCATTCTGCGCAAGAACTACGCAACTCTGCGCCTCCCGCCCGAGTAGCGCGACGATCTCGGATCAGCCCGCGCGTTCCAGCACCGCAATAAAAAATCCGTCCGTATCAAAAGCGTCCGGCAACAGGCGCAGAAATCCTTCTTGCGTCTCGCACCTGCGCAGCACCGAGGCCGCCTCCTCACGCACAATCCCACGCGCGACCAGATCCTCCACGCGCTCCCGCACCGGCACCACGCGCACCTCCGCGCGCCCGGCTAGCACCGCTTGCACCACCTGTTCATTCTCTTCCGGCTCCAATGAACAGGTGGAATACACCACCCGCCCACCCGGCCTTGCCGCCCGCAGCGCCGCCCGCAAAATCGCTCTCTGCCGCTCCGCCTGCTTCGCCAGATCCTCCGCACACAGCCGATGACGAATCTCCGGATTCCGGCCCAGCGTCCCCGTCCCGCTGCACGGCACATCCGCTAGCACCACGTCATACGCAGCTTCCTCAGTCAACGCCGTCGCATCCGCCAACCTGCACTCCACGCGCGTACCTGCCGCAGCCAGCCGCTCGCGCATCTGCTGGAGCCGCGGCTCACTCGCTTCGCACGCCACGATTCGCGCCTGCGGACTGCGCTCCGCCAGAATCAGCGTCTTTCCCCCCGGCGCAGCGCAGCAGTCCAGAATCGCCGCCTGCCCCACCCGGGCAAATGCCACTCCCGCCAACTCTGCCACCAGTTGCGATCCCTCATCCTGCGCACGCGCGCGGCCCTCGCGATACGCCACGGTTGCAGTCACGTCGCCCGCTGCCACTCTCCGCACAGCTGTCAGCAAGACTCCCGGCTCCAGCCGCACACCGGCATCATCCAGCTCACGCACTGTCTCTTCGTCGCGAACGCGCAATGCCAGCGCAGGCTGCCGCTGTCCATGCATACAAATCGCTCGCGCCGCTTCGATTCCGTGAAACCGTTCCCATCGCTCCGCCAACCACGCGGGATGCGCATACTTCCGCGCAATCTCAGCAGCAGTCGTCTCCGGCAGTTCTTCCCGCGTTTGTGCCGCCAGCTTGCGCAGCACCGCGTTCACCATCCCCGCGGCAAAGCGATGCCCCGCCTGCTTCACCAGTTCCACGCTTTCGTCAATCGCGGCACGTGCAGGAATCCGGTCCATCCGCGTCAGTTGCAGCGCGCCCAGCCGCAGCGCCACCCGCACCTCGTCATCCAGCCTGGCATTGGGCCGCGCCAGCAGTCCGCGCACCGCTTCATCCAGCCGCAGTTGCCAGCGCAGCACGCCCAGCACCAGCGCCGTCGTCAGGTTGCGATCTGCCGCCGCCAGCGCGCTCACCCCCCGCGCGCGCAGCAGCGCATCGGAGTGCGCCTGTCCGCGCTCCACCGCCATGAGGATTTGAAATGCGTGTTTGCGTGCCGCCGAGACGCCCGCCATCGCTCTCAACCGAGCCGCGCACCGGCTGCAAGCTGCATGCCGCGCAGAAACTCCGCCGCCGCCATGCGCTTCTTGCCTTCCATCTGCACGTCGAGGAGTTCCAACCACGTGCCGTGCGCACACACTACGAACAGCCGATGATTCTCGACATGCACCGCGCCGGGCTCGACCGAGCTGCTTGCAGCCTGCGGCGCACCCATCGCCATCCGATGCACAATCAGCTTCTTCCCCTGCAGCATCGCATACGCCCCCGGCCACGTCTGAAAGCCCCGCCAGCGATTCTTCAGCTCCGTCGCAGTTCGCGCTGCAAAATCCATTCGCCCATCATCGCGTGTCAGCAGCGGCGCCAGCGTGGCCTGCGCATCATCCTGCCTGCGGGGCGTGATGCGCCCCGCGTCCAGGCCCGCCAGCGTCTCCACCATCAACGGTGCGCCCGCCTCGGCCAGCGCGTCGAACAGCTCCGCGGCGGTCTGCTCGGGCCCAATCTCCATCGTCTGCTGTAGCAGAATCGGCCCCGTGTCGAGCCCTTCTTCCAGCAGCATCGTCGTGTTGCCGGTCACCGTTTCGCCCATCGCCACGGCCCACTGGATCGGCGCCGCTCCGCGATACTTTGGCAACAGTGAGGCATGCAAATTGATGCAACCCAGCCTCGGCAGCGCCAGCATCCACGGCGGCACAATGCGCCCGTAGGCCACCACCACAATCGCGTCCGGCGCAATCGAATCCAGCCGCGCGCGAAACTCTTCGTTGTAGCGAATCTTCTCCGGCTGCGTCACAGCCAGTCCGGCTCCGACGGCCGTCTGCTTCACCGGCGGAGCCGTCCTCTCCTGCGTGCGTCCTACCGGCCGGTCCGGCTGCGTCACCACCAGCGGAATCTCATGCCCCGCGGCGATCAGCGCCTCAAGCGTCGGCACGGCAAACTGCGGCGTCCCGCAGAAGACCAGCTTCACGGCCTTACCACGTTCCTTCGCGCTGCATCTTGCGAATCTTGCGCAGATTCAGATCGCGCTTCAGCGCGCTCATGCGGAAGATGAACAGCATCCCGTCCAGGTGATCAATCTCATGCTGGAACGCGCGCGAAAGCAGCTCTTCGCCATCCATCTCAAACCACTTGCCGTCCAGGTCCTGCGCGCGCACACGCACCTTCAGCGCCCGCACCACCTTCTCGCGAATCTCCGGGAAGCTCAGGCAGCCCTCTTCTTCATATTGCCGCCCCTCGCGCGAGATGATCTCCGGATTCACCAGCACCAGTTTCTTCTCCGGCTCCTTGCCCCCGCTCAGGTCAATCACGGTGACGCGCTTGGCCACGCCCACCTGCTGCGCCGCCAGACCGATGCCCTGCGAGGCATACATCGTCTCAAACATGTCGTCGGCAAACTTCTTCAGCTCGCCATTAAACTCCGTCACCGGCTCGCCCGGCTGCTGCAACACCGGGTCCGGGTATTTCACAATCTTCAAAATCATTTCGTTCTACTCAGAATCTCCGTATCTGTTCGATGTAGCCATCGAAATTTCGTTTCATCTCCAGCGCCGAATCGCCGCCGAACTTCTCGTGCGCCAGGTTGGCCAGCGTCATCGCCACCATCGCTTCCGCCGCCACGCCCGCCGCCGGCACCACACAAATATCGCTGCGCTCATAACTTGCGCTCGTCGCCTCGCGCGTGTCAAAACGCACCGACTCCAGCGGCCGCCGCAGTGTCGAAATCGGCTTCAGGTACCCGCGCACCACAATCTCCTCGCCGTTCGAGATGCCACCCTCCACGCCGCCCGCATTGTTCTGCTCGCGCGTAAACCGCGTCGGCTTCTCCCCAGGCTGCGCCGCATAGTGAATCGCGTCATGCACCGTGGACCCGAATGACTCCGCCGCCGTCACGCCGCGGCCAATCTCCACCGCCTTCACCGCCTGCAGGCTCATCACGCTCCACGCCAGCAGCCCGTCCAGCCGCTCATCCCAGTTGGCATAGGTGCCCAGCCCCGCCGGAACCCCGTGCGCCACCACCTCAAACACGCCGCCCACCGTGTCGCCCGTGCGCGAGGCATGTTCCACCTCGCCCTTCATGCGCGCCTCGGTTTCGGCCTCCACGCAGCTCAGCTCGATTTCACGGCGCTCGGCCACCGCGCAAATCTCTTCCCACGTTGCCGCGCGCTCCAGCTCCACGCGCCCCACGCGAATCACATGGCTTGCAATCTCAATCCCCAGCTCGCGCAGCATCAGCTTGGCAAACGCACCCGCCGCTACACGCGCCGTCGACTCCCGCGCCGATGCCCGCTCCAGCACATACCGCGCGTCCGCAAAGTTGTATTTGAGCGCCCCTGCCAGGTCCGCATGGCCCGGCCGCGGAGAAGCCACCGCCTGGTGCTTCGCCGGATCGCCCGCCTCCACCGGCAGTTTTTCTTCCCAGTTCTTCCAGTCGCGGTTCACAATCTCGATCGCAATCGGCGAGCCGATCGTCTTGCCGTGCCGCACGCCGCTCAGCACGTGCGCCTGATCGGTCTCAATCTTCATCCGGCCGCCGCGCCCATAGCCCTGCTGCCGCCGCCACAGCTCGCGGTTCACAAAATCCAGGTCCACCGTCACCCCGGCCGGCATCCCCTGCACCAGCGCAATCAGCGCCTCGCCGTGCGACTCCCCTGCGGTTGAAAAACGGATCATATCCTTTAGATTGTAACGGCCCCGCACCTATCCGAACCAGTTTCCCGCCTCACGGCTTTGTCGCCGGAGGCACAAACTCATTGAGATTGAACGGGCGCATGGTTTGGCCCGGCGGCTGGATCTGCAGGACAAGTGCCAACGCCGTTGGGGGCCCCTGAAAGTACGGCACATGGATCGAATGCCACCCAACTGAAAGTGTGTCTTGAGCAGTTCGCTTGGCGACAGGGTGGGCTCCATCCAGATCGATCAGACGGTCGTTATCGATTTCCAGGATCGAGCCATCGTCGGATTGAAGTTCGAAGGCATACTCGCCCGGCTGGGTCACATAGAACTTGCCGTAATAATCAATCCCGAACCAGACGCTGCTGTGCGTGATGCCCGGAATGCCACCCACGTGCGTAATGTCCTCGTTGGGGACGTCAAGCGTGTTGGTGTAGATCGAGCCAATTGGGTCGTGTTCGCCAAGCTCGTAAAGGGATACCGCGCCGACAGGAAGTTCATAAACGTCGCCACAGAAGGCGTCTTCGGCGGGCGTGACTGAGCCGAATGCACGAATGTCGCCGATAAGTTTTTTCCTTTTCTCTCCGTGGCTCTTTTGAAATGCTACCGGGAGGGGTCGCGACACATCAACCACCCCCATATTTCCCGTGGTACGGTCCAGCACAGCCAAACGCGCCAGCGCAGGTGGCTCACTTCCAGGTGCTTCCAGCAAGCTGACAAAGCCTCGGCTTCGCAGGCGTTCCATATCGGCTGAATTCAGTCGGTGATCGACAGACGAATGCAGATAGCGCGCTACTTCGCCATCTGTATCGAAAACGCACACGCCAAAATCAAGCTGAACGCGCGGAACCGCACCGTATACACCAATGTCGTTGAGCGACTCCGGCTTGATCGCGACAGAGTAGCGCGTAGAATTTCCACCCCGAGCCTCGATCACCGTAGCAGTAAGTTCAAGGGTCGGCGGTGTGAGCGAGTGATAGCAGGCTGCCTCCTCCAATGCGTCCGGAGTGACGAGCCGCTTCAGGTCCTTCGCCGTGACGCTTTTCCTGTTCAAGCCGACATAGTACTGCCGACGGAAAACCAGGTTGACATGCTGCCTTGTGGTCTTCACAAGAATGGTGTGATAGCCGGGGTCAGAAGATGCCGGTATGGCGATCTGGTAATGAAGCACAGCGTCCAGAGCGCAAACCGCGCCAGTGCTGACGTGAAAGTCGCTTGATCCATCTGCCCCTTCGTTTTTTCGTCCCGGGTCGATCGTCCGAATGTAGAGAATGCGGCGGGAAATCGGCCGGCCATGCCTGGGAATCTCGTAGACCTGGAACTCGTTGGCAGCCAGATTCGCGATCGGCAGGTTGTTGCGATCACGCGCGATCACGTCGATTACAGCTTCGTGCGACTCGACGTGTAACACCATCACTGGCTCAGATTGCTGATCGGATGGAGATACCTGCGCTAGAACCAAAGGACAAATCAACAGGACTGAACAGAAGGTGCAGAAGGCGGGCGCAGACTTAAGGAGCCTGTCGTGCATCACCGTAACTATACCTCAGGATTGAGTACCCCTATGTCGTAACAACGGTCCGTGCTTTGGTTAGATGATCGGCCATGCAGCTTCACCCGCGCCCATTTCCGCCCCTCGTGTATCCTGCCCCCATGGCCTGCTTCCTCTTCAAGACCGAGCCCGATGTTTACTCCTTCGACGACTTCCTCCGCGACAAGGAGACCATCTGGGACGGCGTCACCAACCCCACCGCCGTCAAGCACCTGCGCGAGATGAAACCCGGCGCGAAGTGGATCTTCTACCACACCGGCGACCAGCGTACCGCCGTCGGCACGGGCTCAGTGGTCAGCATCGACCCCACCGACCCCAAGGTCCCCCTCGTCAAGGTCAAGGCCGGCAAGCGCCTCAAGCATCCCAAGACCCTCGCCGCCATCAAGGCCGAGCCGCTCTTCGCCGGCTCGCCGCTGCTCGTCATTGGCCGCCTCTCGGTCGTGCCGCTCACGCCCGAGCAGTGGGACTGGTTCCTCGCCTGACTCGCCGCACCTCAGCTCACATCCGCTTCTCGCCGCGCCGCGCTATGCTTTCTCTTTGAGGTGCAACGCCATGCCTGAGACCGCTACCCGCCCGCAGCTCGCCTACCTCACCGCCGCACTCAACGAACTCAAGGCCAAAGGCACCCACTTCCGCCTGCGCGTGCTCGATGACCAGCAGGCCCCGGTCTGCCATTACGACGGCCGCGAAGTCATCAACCTCGCCAGCAACAACTACCTCGGCCTGGCCAACCACCCCAAACTCATCGAGGCAGCGATCGCCGCCACGCGCACCTACGGCGTCGGCTCCGGAGCGGTTCGCACGATCGCCGGCACCATGCGCATCCACATGGAGCTCGAAGAGCGCATCGCCCGCTTCAAAAACGTCGAGGCCTGCGTCGTCTTCCAGAGCGGCTTCGCCGCAAACGCCGGCACCGTGAGCGCCATCCTCGGCAAAGAGGACTTCATCCTCTCCGACGAGCTCAATCACGCCAGCATCATCGATGGCGCGCGCCTCTCCCGCGCCAAGATCAAGGTCTTTCGCCATAAAGACTTCGCCCATTGCGAAGAGCTGCTTAAAGAAGTCGCCAGCGAACCGGGCCACAAGCTCGTCATCACCGACGGCGTCTTCTCCATGGACGGCGACATCGGCCCCGTGGACAAGCTCGCCGCGCTCGCCGAGAAGTACGGCGCCATCATGATGGTCGATGACGCGCACGCCTCCGGCGTCCTCGGCCGCAACGGCCGCGGCAGCATCGACCACTTCGGCATGCATGGCCGCGTCGATGTGCAGGTGGGCACGTTATCGAAAGCCATCGGCGCGCTCGGCGGCTACGTCTGCGGCAGCCGCGATCTCATCGACTATCTCTACCACCGCGCCCGCCCGTTCCTTTTCTCTACGTCGCATCCGCCCTCAGTGGCCGCCACCTGCATCGCCGCCTTCGACATTCTGGAGGGTGAGCCCGAGCGCATCGAGCGCCTCTGGGCCAACACGCGCTACTTCCAGGGCGAGCTGCGCCGCGCCGGCTTCAACATCGGCGGCGTCAACACCCCGGCCACGGAGACGCCCATCACACCCGTCATCATCGGCGAGGGCCGCGCCGCCATGGAGTACTCGCGCGCGCTCTTCGAGGAGGGCGTCATGGGCACCGGCATCGCCTTCCCCACCGTGCCCGAGGGCAAGGCGCGCATCCGGCTCATCCTCACCAGCGAGCACACGCACGCGCAGATGGACCGCGCCCTCGAAACCCTCGAGCGCGTCGCCAAGCGCATGGGCCTTCTACAATAGCAACCAATGATCGCTCACCTGCGCGGCAAGCTCATCCACAAGGAACCCGGCCAGGCCATCGTCGAATGCGCCGGCGTCGGCTACGACGTCGTCATCTCCGTGCCCACCTTCACGGCGCTGCCCTCGCTCGGGGCCGAGGCCGGGCTCTACATCCACACCCAGGTCAGCGACGACGCCATCGCCCTCTTCGGCTTCCTCGACCGCGAAGAGAAGCGCCTCTTCGAGCGCCTCATCACCGTCAGCGGCGTTGGCCCCAAGCTCGCCATCAAGATCCTCAGCGGCCTTTCCAGCGAACGCACCGTGCAGGCCATCCGCGCGCAAGACCATGCGCAACTCACCCGCATTCCCGGCGTCGGCAAGAAGCTCGCCGAGCGCCTCGTCGTCGAATTGAAAGACAAGCTCGAAGACTTCGCCGTCGCCCCCACGCCCGCCACCGTCCACGGCGTCGCCGTCGAAGACGTGCTCTCCGCCCTCGTAAACCTCGGCTACCAGCGCCCCGCCGCCGAAAAAGCCATCGAGCAGGCCGCCGGCAAAGACGAATCCGTCACCGCCAACTTCGACGCCCTCTTCCGCGCCGCGCTCAAGCTCATCCGCTGAGTCCAGCACGCGCCCCTCCGCGCGCTCTCATTATTCCCACCCCTGCACTCATCCCAATCCGGCACACCACCACGCCGCGCAGTGCCACTTCTCACCCCGCACACCCCCCCCGCCGCCGCACAATCAACACAGGCCCACCGCCATGCCCATCCCGCTCCACATCCTCCGCCACCAGCTCGTCGCGCTCTCCGCCGCGCAGGCTCCCGGCCGCGACTTCTGCCACTCCATCGCCGAGCTCGCCCGCACCGGCCGCCTCGCCCGCCTCCGCGCCGTCCTGCCCCCCGTCGTCTACGACGAGCTCCGCCAGAGCTACCGCCAGAACCCCCAGGCCTTCATCAATGGCTGGCAGCAGCTCGCGCAGCAGATGCACCATGGCTTCGTCCAGCACGCCCGCCAGCGCCTCACCTCGCTCACCCGCCTCCAGCCCGCCGCCCGCGTCCCCCCCGCCTGGCAGCAGATTCAGCACGCACTCGACGCCCAGCAGAACGACCTGCTCCGCACCGCCTTCGCCTTCGAACTCCTCGACCTCGTCGAGCCCGCCGCCGACCGCGCCGCCCACCTCCGCGAGTGCATCGTCGCCGCGCCCGCCAGCCACGACGCTGACCGCTACCTCGACGAGGCTACCCGCTGCTACTTCTACGGCCTCTTCACCGCCTGCGCCGTCATGTGTCGTTCGGTCCTCGAAGAAGCCCTCAAGCAGCGCCTCCCCGCGTCGCTCACCCGCCTCCTCCGCACGCGCTACCGCAACGCCGCCACCCTCGGCAACCTCCTCCACGAGGTCAACAACAACCTCCAGCTCACCGGCATCGACCCCGCCTTCCCCGCCGTCGCCAACAAGGTCAACGACACCGGCAAGCGCGCCGTCCACCAGGGCCTCCTCACCGAAGAAGAAGCCCGCACCTGCCTCCAGCACGCCCGCCGCGCCCTCGAACTCCTGCTGCAGCCGTAACTACCCATGCGGGTCCCCCATTCATGCGCGTCTTTCACGCATGAGTGGGGACAGGCTCACTCCCACGCCGGGTGCCCGAAGTCCCGCTTATGGGACACGGGAGAGCAACGAACTCAACCTATCGACCCATCGCATCGTCCGCATACTTCCGCATCATGTACTGCGGCACAATCCCGCTCACCGTGTGCGCCACGTGCGCCGAGGGCGTCAGGTAAAAGCTCGTCGGCAGCGCCGCCGGGCTGCCAAACGCCCGTTCCATCTCCGGCGAGTCCTGCGCCAGCAGATACGTCACGCCCTTCTGCCGCATCATCGCCTCGGCATGCGCATACTCCCGCGCATCGGCCACCACGCCCACCACCACCAGCCGCCCGCCATTCTCCGCCTGCAATTTCTGTAGCCACGGAATCTCCAGCCGGCACGGTGCGCACCACGGCGCCCAGAAGTTCACCACCATCGCCTTGCCCTGGTAGACCACCGGCGCAATCGGCTTCCCATCCAGCCCCGTCAGCGTAAACGCCTTTGCATTCTCCGCCGTCGGCGCCGTGGCCCGCGCCGGCACAAACCGGTACCAGAGCATCGCCGCCAGCCACACCGCCATTGCCGCCTCAATGCCCCATCGCAACCACGGCCTCTTCACCATCCCGCACCTTTCCTTAATCTCTCTCCACATCATTAGATACGCGCAGCACGCCATCCGTTTCCGCCGGCCCGCATCGCCCCGCCTTCTATACTGAAGTTTCCATGTCTTACGCCGCGGCCATCGATCTGCTCAGCGCCATGACGCCCGAGCTGCACACCCAGCCCGGCCATGCCCGCCGCAAGTTCTCGCTCGACGAAATCGCCGCGCTCCTTGACGCCCTCGGCAACCCGCACCGCCGCTTTCCCTCTGTGCTCATCGCCGGCACCAACGGCAAGGGCTCCACCGCTGCCACGCTCGCCGCCATCCTCCGCGAGTCCGGCCTGCGCACCGGTCTCTACACCTCGCCCCACCTCGAGCGCCCCAACGAGCGCATCCGCATCTCTGGTGCCGACATCGCCGACGCCGACTTCGCCCGCCTCTTCTTCCGCGTGCACGATACCGCGCTCGCCCTCGTCCAGTCCGGCCGCCTGCCCCAGCACCCCAGCTTCTTTGAGACGCTCACCGCGCTCGCCTTCCTCTACTTCGCCGAGCAATCCATCGACTTCGCCGTCCTCGAGGTCGGCATGGGCGGCCGCCTCGACGCAACCAACATCGTCGACCCCGTGCTCTCCATCATCACCGACATTTCGCTCGACCACACCGAGTGGCTCGGCTCCACCATCGCCGCCATCGCCCACGAGAAGGCCGGGATCCTGCGCCAGGGCGGCACTCTCATCACCCTGCCGCAGCACCCTGAGGCTAACCAGGCCATCGGTGAAGTCGCCGTCCAGCTTGGCGTGCGCGGCGTCAGCGCCACGTCCCACATGCCTGCGCACACCGCCGACCCCTCCGCGCCTTACTCGCTCGAGGTCCTCGGCGCGCGCATCACGATTGACTCGCCGCTCCACGGCGCGCACCAGCACCGCAATGTCGCCCTCGCCATCGCCGCCGCCGTCGAGCTGGCCACGCACCACGCCCTGCCCATCACACCCGCCGCCATCCAGCGCGGCATCCACGCCACGCGCTGGCCCGGCCGTCTTGAGGTCATCTCGCCGCCATCCTCTCAAGGCTCCGCCCCACCGCAGGTGGCGCAGTGGGTCCTCGACGTCGCCCACAATCCCGCTGGCGCATGGGCCTTGCGCGCCAGCCTGCGCACGCAGCTTGAATCCGCGCCTTCACGCACACTCGTCTTCAGTTGCCTGCGCGACAAGCCCGTCGCCGAACTCGCGCAGATTCTCTTCCCGCTCTTCGACCGCGTCGTCTTCGCGCCCATCCACAGCCCGCGCGCCACGCCGCTTGCCGATCTCCTTGCCGCCGCGCAATCGACAGGCACGCCAGCCGTCGCCGCCGATTCCGTCGCCCACGCCATCGAGCAGGCCCGCGCCGCCACTGCGCCCGGCGGCCTCATCGTCGTCTCCGGTTCCGTCTATCTCGTCGGTGAAGCCCGCGCCTTGCTGCTCACGCCTGCCCCAGCGTCCATCGGAGCAGCCTCCGCATGAGCCGCCCCAACCCCATGCCGCGCCTAGCCCGTTGGCGCAGCAACGTCTTGCAGGCGCCGCTCTTCTTTCTCTCCACCGGCATCTTCGGCAGCTTGTCGCTCGCGGCATCGCTCTTCGACCGCCACGGCCGCCTGCAGCATCGCATCGCCCGCGTCTGGGCGCGTGCCTGCCTGCTCTGCGCCGCATCCCGCCTCCGCATCCTTGGTGCGGAAAATCTCCGCAAGCATGCCGTCGCCGTCTACGCCGCCAACCACACCTCTTACATGGACACGCCGGTCGTCTTCTCCGCGTTGCCCTTCCAGTTCCGCATCCTTGCCAAAAAGGAGCTCTGGGCGCTGCCCTTCATCGGCTGGCACCTCAACCGCTCCGGCCAGATTCCCATCAATACGGACAATCCCCGCGCCACGCTCTCCAGCCTCGCCGCTGCGGCCAAAACCGTTCGCACCGGCACGCCGCTCTTCGTCTTTCCTGAGGGCGGCCGCACCGCCGACGGCACACTCCAGCCATTCATGAACGGCGCAGCCTATCTCGCCATCCGCGCCCAGGTGCCGCTCGTGCCCATCGCGCTTCACGGCGTCTACGATCTGCTTCCCATCCACACCCATCACTTCCATCCCGGCACGCTCACGCTCATCGCCGGCGAGCCCATCCCCACCACCGGCCTCAACGTGCGCGACGCCGACCAGCTCACGCAGCAGCTCCGCGAAACTATCCAGCAGCTCCTCGCCCAGGTCGATCCCGCTGCAGCCGCGCAGCCCCAGCTCTCCTGACCGCCCCAGCCAGCCGCACCCTCCACCCCGTACAATCCTCTCCACAGGAGAGTTCCCATGTTCCCTTCGCGTTTCCGCTCGACCCCTGCCTGCTTCGGCCTCGCCCTCTTCTTCGCAGCCTCTCCGCACCTCCGCGCACAGAACACCCCCACCGACGTCCCGCCCGTCCTTGACGTTCACGTCCACGCCATGGACGAGTCCTTCCCCGGCGGCGGACCCATGTGCCCGAACGCAGCGCAGTTCCTCGCCTCCGACCCCGCCACCAAAGAAGCTCCCTTCGGCTGGAGCCAGGAAGAATGCACGCCCAAGCTCTACCCCTCGGCAAAAGGCGAATACATCAAGGACGTTGTCGCGGAAATGAACCGCCTCAACGTCACCGCCGTCGTCTTCGGCGATCCCGCCAGCGTCAAGAAGTGGCAGGATGCCGCGCCCGGTCGCGTCATTCCCGGCACCAGCTTCAATGAAGGCATGACGCCCGGCGCGCGCGTCCCACTCGAAGAGCTCCGCAAGGACTTCACCACCGGCGGCTTCAAAGTGATGGGCGAAATCGGCCTGCAATACGAAGGCCTCTCACCCAGCGATCCCAGCGTCGATCAGTACTTCGCCCTCGCCGAGCAACTCGACATCCCCGTTGCCATCCACATGGGCACCGGCGGTTCAGGCCGCGCCAACATCACCTCGCCCAAATTCCGCGGCTCCATGGGCAACCCGCTCCTGCTTGAAGACCTCCTCGCGCGCCACCCCAAACTGCGCGTCCAGGTCATGCACGCCGGCTACCCCATGATCGACAACATGCTCACCCTTCTCCAGGCCAACTCCCATGTCTACGTCGATGTCGCCGGCCTCATCTGGAGCTACCCGCTCAAAGAGGTCAACCGCTACATCCAGCGTCTCGTCGACGCCGGTTTTGAAGACCGCATCATGTTCGGCACCGACCAGATGGAGTGGCCCAAACTGATGACGTATTCCATCTCCATCGTCCAGAACGCCGACTACCTCACACCCCAGCAGAAGCGTGACATCCTCTACAACAACGCCGCCCGCTTCCTCCGCCTCGACACCACCAAATCCAGGTAGCCCGCACACCCGCCTGCCGCGGCATCTCCGGCCTCGCTCTGAGGCTCGAGATGCCGCGCCGCCCCATCCTCCGCACGGAGGCATTCCGCACCCGCGGCCCACATCCGGCAATAACCACAAAGTGTCGCCCACCCGCCGGTCCACTAAAGTCACCTTGACCCTTTAGAAAGCAAATGCGGACAATGCAGCGAGGGAAACCTCCGACAGCCTTGCTGCGCCTTGCAATTCGCCCGTCGGAGCCCGCCCCCAGCGGCACGCATCTGCCCAACATCAAGCCGTCGAACAGCAGCCCCAAAGGATGAACACCATGGCGACACGGACTGCGCCGGAACCCTCCGCCACTGCGCGCATCAGCCCACCCTCTTCGTGGCGTCTCTTTCTCGTCAGCACTGCCGCGCTGTATCTCGAGATCGTCCTCATCCGCTGGCTCGGCACCGAAGTCAAGATCTTCGCTTTCTTCCAGAACCTCTCGCTCATCGTCTGTTTCCTCGGCTTCGGCATCGGCTGCTTCACAGCCAATAAGCGCGGCAGCCTCATGCCGTCTCTCCTCTCCGCCACCGCGCTCGTCGCGCTCGTCAATCTGCCCTTTGATAACTGGCGCCTCGCCATGCGCGCCCTCTCGTCCATCCTCTCCTTCAGTTCAGACGCCGCGCTCTGGAGCCAGAAGCTCACGCTCAACGGCGGCGCCTTCTACTCCGTCTTTGCGCTCGCTCTCCTTGTCGTCCTCGTCTTCCTCGTACTGCTCGCCGTCACCATGATCCCTCTCGGTCGCTGGGTGGGCCATTACCTCGAAGCCTCCACCAACACCGTCTCGGCCTACTCCATCAATCTCTTCGGCAGCCTCGTCGGCATCTGGCTGCTCGCCGGCATGGCGCTCCTCTGGCTCTCGCCCGCGTGGTGGTTCGCCGTCGCCTTCGCGCTCATTCTGCTTTCTCAGCCGGTCACTCTGCGCTCCGCCCTTATCGCCTGCGCCCTGCTCGCGGTGGTCGTCGTCGCCCTCATCCCGCAAACCAAAGAAGCCGTCTACTGGTCGCCCTACCAGAAGCTCTCCGTCAGAACGCTCCCCGACCAGAACTACCAGATCAACGTCAACAACGAGGGGTACATGTCCATCGCAAATGTCACCCCCGCCTACCTGCAAGCGCACCCCGCCTTCGCCGCCACCTACCAGCAAAGCTCCTACGACAGCCCCTTCCAGTTTGCGCAGAACGTCAACAACGTCCTTGTCGTCGGCTCCGGCGCAGGCAATGACGTTGCCGCCGCTCTGCGTCATGGCGCCGCCCACGTCGATGCCGTCGAGATCGACCCCCTCATCGCCAGCCTCGGCAGGCGTCTCCATCCCGACCAGCCTTACGCTTCACCCAGGGTTCGCCTCATCAACAACGACGCCCGCAACTACATGCGCGGCTGCACGCAGCAGTACGACGTCATCCTCTTCGGCCTCCTCGACTCCCACACCGAGTTCTCCGGCTACAGCAACGTCCGCGTCGACAACTACGTCTACACCGAGCAGTCCTTTCGCGAGGCTCAGCGCCTGCTCGCCCCCGGCGGCATCCTCGTCCTCAAGTTCGAGGTCCGCGCGCCGTGGACTTGGATGGGACAGCGCTTCTACTCCATGCTCGACGGCATCTTCGCGCACAGTCCCGTCACCTACTACGTGCCCGTCACCGGAGACCTGCTCAACGCCTCCGTCTTCATCGAATCCAACTCGCCCGCGCTCTGGCAACGCGCTGCCCAGCCCGCGCAGTCTGCCTTCCTCGCTGCGCATCCACCCATCTTTGAACTCCATCCCGCCGCGCCGCCCGCGCCCACCACCGACGATTGGCCTTACGTCTACCACTTTGGCCACTCCATCCCGCGCACTTACTTCTCCGTCTCCGCTCTCATCCTCCTGCTCGTCCTGTACATGGTTGGCCCGTTCTTTGAGCCCCGCCGCAGCAGCACATGGATCTTCTTCCTCCTAGGCGCAGGCTTCCTCATCATGGAGACGCACCTTGTCAGCCGCCTCGCCCTCTACTTCGGCACCACCTGGATCGTGAACTGCATCGCGCTCTCTGGCATTCTCACCGTCCTGCTCTTCGCCAACTTCTTCGTCACCTGGCTCAAGCCCGCCTCGCTCACGCCCTACTACATCGCTCTCTGTATCGCCCTGCCCATCGACTACGCCATCCCGTGGAACCGTCTGCCCGGCTCCGGCGTCCTCGTCGGCACGCTGCTCTGCATCGCCTGCTGCATTCCCATCTTCTTCGCGGGAATCATCTTCACCTCCAGCTTCCAGCGTAGCCTCGGCAGCAGCAGCGCCTTCGGCGCCAACATGCTCGGCTCCGTCGCCGGCGGCCTCGCGCAAAACCTCTCCTTCCTCTTCGGGATGAAAGCGCTGCTCATCGTAGCTGCAGTCTTCTACCTGGGCTCCGCGCTCGTCAGCTTCACCCGGCCTCTGCCTCAGCCTGCGGACTGATCGCGCCGCTCGAATCCTGCCCCCAACGAATTCCATTGCCACGCGCATCCTCTTGCTGTACCTTGGAGCGCGCTGGACTAAGTGCCCCCAATTCCCCCGGTGAACACTGAGCATCGATAGCTGTCGATGCCGCGCTCTGGTATCCCCGCCAGAGGCCACCGCACTGCCCCGGCAAGGAGGTTCTTCTCATGAATCACAGTTCCATCTCTAGTCGCCTTGGTGCGCTCATCGCCTCGTGTTTCCTGTGCGCCGCACTCACACTTCCCACCGCAGCCGCCACCCTCTGCGTCGGCAGCGGAGGAAGCGCGTGCTACGCCACCATCAACGCCGCCGTCGCCGCAGCCGCACCCGGAGACACCATCCAGGTCTACCAGGGTATCTATGCTGAAGATGTCGTCATCGGCAAGTCCCTTTCCCTCATCGGAAAGAACCCCGCCAACACCATCATCGATGCAACCGGCATGGCCAATGGCATCTATATTGATGGCCTCGATCACGCCGGCCTGGCCAGCGTCACCGTCTCAGGCTTCACCATCCGCAACGCCAACTTTGAAGGCATCCTCATCACCAACGCCTCGATGGTCTCCATCGTGGGCAACATCATCACCCACAACGATCAGAGCCTCAACTACACCACCACCACATGCCCCGGCCTGCCTGCCTTTGAAACTGCTGAAGGGCTCGACTGCGGAGAAGGCATCCACCTCAGCGGCGTCGACCACTCTCTCATTGCGCGGAATGACGACGAAGGCAACTCCGGCGGCATGCTCATCAGTGATGAAACCGGTCCCACCCACGACAACTGGATCGTCAACAACCTCGTCAAAAACAACATCTACGACTGTGGCATCACCATGCCTTCGCATCCCCGCGCGCCCGCCTATCAGCCCGGCGCACCCTTCGGTGTCTATTCCAATACCGTCATGGGCAACCGCTCCATCGGCAACGGCACCGCAGGCGGCGGCGCAGGCATCGGCATGTTCGGCTTCCTCCCCGGAGCACGCGTATCAGACAACACCATCTCCGGCAACATCGTCATCGGCAATGGCCTCCCAGGCATCGCCATGCACGCACACTCACCCTTTGAAAACATGAGCAACAACACCATCACCGGCAACTACATCGCTGGCAACGGCGCAGACGATGCGGATGCAGCCACGCCCGGCCCCACCGGCATCAACATCTACGCCAACGTCGCTGGCCCACCCGCTGTCACCGGCATGGTCATCAGCAAGAACGTCATCAAGAATGAATCCGTCGATGTCGCCATCAAGACCGCCGGCACAGTCGAGGTTCACTGGAACAACCTCAACAGCAACGCGACAGGCGTCGCCAACCTCGGCATCGCGGGCAACGTGGATGCAACCAACAATTGGTGGGGATGCGACATGGGTCCCGGTGGCAGCGGCTGCTCCAGCCCCATGGGCAACAATGTCCTCGTGGACCCGGCCCTCAGCCAGCCCGCCGTCCCCAACGGCTCACCCATCAGCCAGCAGTAGCGCTGCACTCTCCCTGGATTGTCCGCACAACCGGCTCCCGGGTTTCACATTCGAGACCTGGGAGCCAAAACCAACTGTCTACCTGCCGCATCCACTCACCCCATCGTCGGGAAGCAGGTGAACTGCTCTTCCGCAATCTGCCAGTAAGGCATCAGTGTCAGCCCGCTCTGCCCGCGAATCGAGAAATGCAGTGGCGCGCCCTCCACAGGTACAAGCTGCTCGGCGAACCGCGCAGAATCACTCGCCCCTGCAAAATGGGCCTGCGCCGCACCCGCCACCGCCATCAGCAGCGGCCCATACTCAATGGAGTACCGTTCTTTCCCCGCGATCTGATCCTCGCCGCTGTACCGGGTCACGCGCATCGCAGGTCGCAGCACGAATTCAATCGTGTTGCCTGTCTTCCACTCCCGGTCGATCGCGACGAACGTCCCTGGCTGGCCCGTCCCTGCGTTCTGCCCGTTCACCACGACCTCCATCGCGCCCGCCGACCACGACGGCACGCGCACACGAATCGTCGACCGCACCACACCGCTCGTCTTCAGCGTGCAGCGCACCGCGTTGTCAAACGGAAAGCCCGTCTTCTGCGCCAGCTCCAGCAAATGCCCAGCTTGCTGCCACTCAATCCGCGACGGCTCATAGAGATTCACATAGATCCCATCCGCCGCCACGGAATAAATATGCTCCGGCAGCGATCCAATCAACCGCGTTCCCTGTCCCTCGCAGCATGTGTTGATGTGCGTCGATTTCTCTTTCTTTCCCTCAAGAATCGTGTGATACCGCAGCCCTTTCCCGCTGTCCTGGTTCGCCAGCGCCACGTTGTAGATCGATTTCTCAATCTCCGTCGCAAACCGCTCATCCTCCGGCTGCAGCATCTGGAAGCGCTGGCTCAGAAAGACCCAGAAGCTGCTCCCGCACAGCTCGCCGAGCTTCTGCCGCAGATACTCACTATCCGGCGGATCCTTCTCAAATTCAATAATGCTGATGCTCCCGCCCGCCTGCTCCCAGTGCGCGCGATACAACTCCCACGCGCCCAGCACGGCATCGTGGTAGAGCGTCTGCCCAGTCAGCAGATACAGATCCAGATACGCTTCCAGGTTCGTCAGCAGATAGCAGTGCGGCCGGTCGTAGGGATACTGCCAGATCTGCTCCCGCTCCCGCCGCGCCAATCCCTGCAGCCATGCGTCTTCCTGGTAGTACTGCTGAATCACCTGCCCATCCAGCGGTTTGCCCAGCGGGCTCCGCGCCACGCGCGTGTTGGCCACCATCCCCTGTCCGCCCTGGATCGCACCGCGCAGCATCTCCGGCAGAAACGTCTGCACATTAAACCAGTCGTAGTAGCCGCGCAACAGACCCAGCGCCTTGGGATTGCCCGCATAGGCGGCTTCGAGCAGTCCATGCGTCAGCCAGGCCCGCGTATATGCCGCGCGCTCCGAGTAGAAAATCGTGTCCTCCGGATACGCCATGATGTAGCCATTCGGCTGGCGGCACTCCTCAATCCCATCCACCACCGCGTTCAATCTCCGCTGCAGCTCCGCGTCTTCCATCCAGCGCAGCGTGTTGCCCGCGCCCATCAGAAACCGTCCTGCATTCGATCCTGCCAGATCCTCTTCCCAGAACTTCTGTGAACCCACTGGATGGAAGTTCGTAACCCTGCCTGTGCGCTCATAGAACTGCCGCAGCAGTTCGTCCGTCGTAAACGAGTTCAGCAGATACGCGATGTTGTTCTCCATCGCTGTCTGGAAAATCCCTCCATCCAGCCTCACGCCGGACTTCGGTGTCTGCGCGCGTAGCTGCGGCGGCGTCCAGCTCGCCGCAGGCGTCACGGCATCCGGATTGTCCCGCCGGATCTCCTCACCGTCCTGCCGATAAGGCCGCGTGAGTTGTTGCGCAAGTTCGGCATTTCCATGCTCTGGGTCTACCTGCACCATGCAACCCACCGCCACATCTTTGCCGCCTGCCAGCACCGCAATCTTCGCCAGTGTGAACGTATAGTCCGGGCTGTCCACCGGCATCGTGCTTCCCGGAGTGTTCTGTGCGGGAGCCATCTTCACCGGCCGCAGCTGCGTCGCCGTCACCCGCACATAGCGCCCGCGCGCTCCATTCGCTTCATACTGCGTGATGTTGTCCGTAGGTTCGGGAAAATCCGCATCCACAAACTTCGCAATTATCGCCGGATTCGTGAAGGTCTCGTCTTCCGCAATCTGAATCGCAAACCGCAGCGGAAAGCCTTCTCCCGCGTAATACTGGTCACGTCCCGGAACCATCCGCTCCGACGCAGGAAAGAGCCGCACCGCATCTATGGCGACAGACTTCCCAAGATCGACCTGCACCCAGGTGCTCAGGTTGGGATCACTCACTGCCTTCGAGCGGTACGCGCGATACGCCGTCGCCGGTGTCGCAGCCATCCGCATCCCGGTCGCGTAGTCTTCCAGCTTGGCCGCTGGTTGCGGCAGCACCGCGTCCAGCGGAAGAGCGTGTTTGCTCGCAGCAAGCGCAGCACCGGCATACGTCGTGCTGCGAAGAAACTCCCGTCTCGATAGTGTCATCCAATCCACTCCTGCGCTCTGCGCAACCATAGTTGCCGCTCACAGCGTGGGTCAAATGATTTGTGGACATCTGAAGAGAAGACATCCCTGCACGCTCGATCGGCGCTCCCCAAAGCACACGCCAGTCGTCCGTCCCGGCGCACAGGCTTCTGTCACTCCGCTCTCACGCAGTCTGCCGGTAAAACTCCTCGGCCGTTCCCCGGTGCCGGCTCGATGCCGCATGCGTCCACAGCCCCAGGGCACTTGGTGTCACGTCCACCCGCGCATTCTGGTCGAAGACCATCGCTCTCTCGCCCGGCTCCAGTAGCTCAAGGTCCGCCAATTGCTGCACTGCCTGTTGCGCCTGCGTCTCGCGCATCCCAGCCAGTTCCATCAGCGCTCCCAGCGTGGTGATCACCGGAGCGCCACACGCCGGACCTGGCTTCATCTCGCCCTGCCGCGCCCGCTCGCTTGCATCCGCAAGAATGGCGAGCGATCCGTCCGTCAGCCCACTCATCGCCCTGATCACCGGCTCAATCGACTCGTGCCTGCCATCCGCCGTGCAGCCGCGCGCCAGAAGCGTGCTCCATCGCGCGCCCACACGCCAATCCTCCCGATTCGTGCCTGCGTCGATGATTCGCAATACCAGACTCCCCGGCACGCGCAGGTCTCTGCTCTCCGCCTCAGCCTGCACCTGATCCGCAGCGGCGCGCAGGATTTCAATCGCTCGCTTCAACCGCAGGCTGCTGATCTGATCACGTAGCAACTCCACTACCGCTCGATCCGGACACACCTTACGCAGGAACGCAACCGCCGCCATCGTCTTCACGTACCCTGCCATATCTGGCACGCCGGTCACCGCGGCAGCGTGCTCCACCAGTTCTTCCCACACCCGCTCTTCAGGTCGCCCCGCCGACACAAACATGCAGCCCGCCCCATCCGCCAGTGGCCGCATCACTTTCGTTTGCGCCGTCATCCGCCGTTCGGGCATCAGTTCCAGCGGCCCGCGCCGCTGCAACATCATCCATACCGTCTTGCCCATCGGCCAGGGATCGCTCATGTACACAAACACGCCCGTCGAGCTCACGTCCCGCACCGCGTTTTCCCGCACCGCCGACCCATCCCACCAGTAGGCGGCAAAGTCCTCCGTCGCCCGACGCTCCGCCCGTTCCTTGTCGGCATGCATCAGCCGCTCCAGCCAGCGCGATTTCCGCATCATCCCACAGACCTCCAGACTTTCATGCTCCCACCTTCCAGACCGAAGGCAATACTACAAAAGGTGAGCGGCCGCGAGGACGCGGTCCCGCCCGATACCTTCGCTTTCATTATTCCTCTGTAAATGGGTCGGATGGCCCAGCCACCGGTCGTGAGGTAGATGTAGCCACCGCAGGCAGGGGCATGCCCCGCCGCCGCTCGTACCCTCTTCACTTCAGAAGAGGGCGCAAACCTGCCCCGCACAGCGAATCAGATGCCCTGTCGTTTAGCTTGAACATCGCCGCAACTCCTCGTGACATCTCCAAGCTCGAAGGAGCAGCACTCGCTCGCATGCATGCGCCTGCGAAGCTCTCAAAACGCCGTCCCAGCGTCAGATGCGCATCGGCATCAACACATACCGCGACCGGTACTCCGCATCCGGATCCTCCGGCCGCATCTGCCCCGCGCTCTGCGAGTCCTTGAACTCCAGCCGCACTTCGCCTTCATTCCCAAGCGCCTTCAGAAACTCCAGAATGTACGACGAGTTGAAGCCCACCATGATCGGGTCGCCTGAGTACGGCGTGTCGATTGTGTCCTCGCTCTCGCCGCTCTCCGTCGACTGCGAGCTGATCTTCAGCTCGTTGCCCTCCAGCCGCAGACGCACCGCGCCCGACCGCTCATCGGCAAACTGCGCCACCCGCTGAATCGCCGCCGCCAGCTCGCTCGACCGCACCACGGCAAACTTCGTGTTGTCCCGCGGCATCACTGCCTCGTAATTCGGGAACTGCCCCACCAGCCGCCGCGTGCTCAGCGTCCGGTGCCCCACGCGGAAGAACAGCATGTTCTCGTCATCGGCAAAGTCCACCTTCTCCGCGTCCGTGTTCCCCACCAACTGCTGCAGCTCCAGCAAAGCCTTCCGCGGAATCAGCACCCGCTTCTCCCCGCTGATGCCCTCCAGCTCCACGCCTGGCTTCTCTACGAACGACAGCCGGTGCCCGTCCGTCGCCACCATCGCCAGCGACTCCGCCTTCAGCACCAGCAGCGCGCCGTTTAGCGTGTACCGCGACTCCTCGTTTGAAATCGCAAACACTGTCCGCGCAATCAGCGTCTTCAGCGCCGCCACCGGAATGCTCGTCGCCGTCACCGCGGGAAACTCCGGCACCTGCGGATAATTCGCCCGCGCCATCCCCACCATCTTCGTGTTCGAGCGCCCGCTGCGGATCTGCACCCAGTGGTTTTCCAGCAGCTTGATCGATACCTCGCCCTCGGGCAGCAGCTTCACGTAGTCATACAGCTTGCGCGCGGGAATCGTGCACGAGCCTGGCTTCTTCACCTTCACCGCTGCACTCGTCCGGATTGCCTGGTCCAGATCCGTCGCCGTGATCGTCAGCTGGTCCCCATCGGCCTCGAGCAGGAAGTTCGACAGGATGGGAATCGTCGTCTTCCGCTCCACCACGCTCTGTGTCGCAGTCAGTTCCCTCACCAGATCCTGTCGGCTTACGGTAATCTCCATCGCTGCCCCCTGCGCGGCCGGCTTTTCCACTTCCGTTTCCACAATCGCCATCTGCTGCCCTCGCCCCTCGCGCGCCGCCGTCACATCCTGTGCCGGCGGCCCCGCTCTCGCCTCTGCGCCTGGCACCCCGGCCGCATCTGCCTGCCCCGCGGCACGCCTGCGCTCTTCTTACCACTGATTGTATTCACCTTGTCTAGTGCCGATGCGTGGAAAACACAGCACCAAATCACCTTTCCGCCCTCTA
>JAJXWA010000055.1 GCA_021781795.1 Acidobacteriota bacterium | reverse complement strand
CACGTAGCGGTGACGAACACGTTCCCTTACCAGATTTGCGCGGGGCAGCAGGAGAGTGGTTCGGTGTGCATTGCGAGCCGCGGGAACGATGGCGAGATCACGATGCGCGAGTGGCACCCGGTGGGGATTATCGAGTATGGCTACGCTGCGCCGGATCCGCTGCATCCGGAGATTGTGTATGGCGCGGGAAGGACTGAGGTGTCGCGCTTTGACATGCGAACGGGACAGACGCAGAACGTGACCCCTGCGCCGGTGCATGAGAGCGGCATCCGCGCCGACCGCACGGAGCCGATTCTGTTTTCACCCGTCGATCCGCACATGCTGTTCTATGCGGCGAACCGGCTCTTTCTGACGAGGGATGACGGGAAGACATGGCAGGCGATCAGTCCGGATCTGTCACGGGAGCATGCGGAGCGACCCACGTCGCTGCAGCCGTTCACCGACAAGGACCAGACGAAGCGCCGCGGCGCGATTTATTCCGTGGCGCCGTCGTTCAAGGATGGGAACACAATCTGGGCGGGAACCGATGACGGGCTGGTCTGGATTACGCACGACCTGGGCAAGACGTGGAAGAACATTACGCCGCCCGCACTGACGCCGTGGAGCAAGGTGACGCAGATCAGCGCATCGCGCTTTGACGAGAATACGGCGTATCTCTCGGTGAGCCGGTTCCGCGTGGACGATCTGCAGCCGTACATCTACAAGACGCACGATGGCGGCACAACGTGGCAGGCGATTGCGGCGGGATTGCCGGAAAATGCGCCGGTGAACGTGGTGCGCGAAGACACAGAGCGCAAGGGAATGCTCTACGCGGGCACGGAGACAGGCGTGTGGGTCTCGCTCGACGATGGAAACACCTGGCAATCGATTGAGTACAACCTGCCGCACACGTCGATGCGCGATCTGATGGTGCACGACGGTGACCTGATTGTGGCGACGCACGGGCGATCGTTCTGGGTGCTGGATGATGTTGCGCCGCTGCGCCAGATGGACAAGCAGGCGGCGCAGGCGGGGCCGTATCTCTTCACGTCGGGCGTTGCGTATCGCGTGCGGCGGAGCACTTACACCGACACGCCGATGCCGCCGGATGAGCCGATGGGAGAGAATCCGCCAGATGGTGCGGCGATCGACTACACGCTGCCCGCGGACGTTCGCGGGCCGGTGACGCTGGAGATTCTGGATGCGCAGGGCAAGGTGGTGCGGCGGTACGCGAGCGATGACAAGCCGGAGGCGACGGAGCAGGAGCTTGCGAAGCAACTGATTCCGCGCTACTGGCTGCGCATGCCGTCGACGCTGCCGGGAACGCCGGGGATGCACCGTTGGGTTTGGGACCTGCATGAGACGCAGCCGGTATCGACGCAGTACGAGTATCCAATCTCGGCGGTGCCGCAGGCGACGCCGCGCGTGCCGCAGGGAGTGCTGGCGCTACCGGGGCAGTACACCGCGCGGCTGACGGTGGATGGAAAGACGCTGACGGCGCCGCTGACGGTGAAGATGGACCCGCGCGTGACGGCGACTGCGGCGGATCTGGCCGCGGAACATGCAGCGGAGTCGGAGCTGGCGGGGCTGATGGATGCCAGCGCAAAGGCGGCGCTGGAGGCGCACTCCGCGCGCGAGCAGGTGGAGAAGCGGATGCCGGATGCAGGAGCAGACGCGAAGAGGCCGATGCAGAATCTGGACGACGCGCTGAATGCGCTCCTGAATGGCAAACCCGCCACGAATGGAAAGGAAGAAGTGCCAGGCCTGGACGACGTGGCGGGCGAAGTGCGCGGGCTCTATATCCAGGTGGGGCAGGCAGATGCAGCGCCCACCCAGGCGCAGGAGGTTGCGCTGAAGCATGAGGCGCAGGAGTGGCGCGAGGTGGAGGAGAAGTGGAAGCCGCTGAAGGACGCGGTGATTCCCGAGGTGAATCGCAAACTGCGCGCGATGGAAGAGCAGGAGATCGATGTGACGCGGCAGCCCACAGAGATGCCTGCGAGCGGCGACGAGGATTGATGACGGGGCAGAGGCGATAGGATGGCAGCTATGAACAGAAGACTGCGCTGGGGTGTATTGAGTACGGCAGCCATTGGAACGCGGAAGGTGCTGCCCGCGATGCAGAAGGGCGAGTTCACAACCGTGGATGCGATTGCGTCGCGGGACCTGAGCCGCGCACAGGCGGTGGCGAGCAAGCTGGGCATTGCACGAGCCTACGGTTCCTACGAGGAATTGCTGGCCGACCCGGAGATTGACGCGATTTACAATCCGCTGCCGAACCAGCTTCATGTGCCGTGGACGATCAAGGCGGCGGAGGCCGGCAAGCACGTGCTGTGCGAGAAGCCGCTGAGCCTGACGGTAGCCGAGGCGGAGACGCTGCTGGAGGTGCGCGCGCGGACCGGGGTGCAGATCGGCGAGGCGTTCATGATTCGCAGCCATCCGCAGTGGCAGAGGGTGCGCGAGCTGCTGGCGCAGGGCAGGATTGGGGAGTTGCGCGCGGTAGGGGGATTCTTCAGCTACTACAACACGGATGCGGCGAATATTCGCAACCAGGTGGAGTGCGGCGGCGGAGCGCTGCTGGACATTGGCTGCTACCTGATTCACACGGCGCGATACGGGTATGGCGAGGAGCCAGTGCGGGTGGTGGCAGCCATCGACCGCGATCCGGAGATGAAGACTGACCGGCTGACCTCGGCGGTGATGGAGTTTCCGAGCGGGCACGCGATTTTCACCTGCAGCACGCAGATGGTGCCTTACCAGAAGGTGCAGTACCTGGGCACGCGCGGGCGGATCGAGGTGGAGATTCCGTTCAATGCGCCGCCGGACCAGGCGATGCGGATCTTTATCGACGCGACCGGCGACTTCAGCGGGAGCGGCATCACGACGGAGACCTTCCCGGTGTGCGACCAGTACACGCGGCAGGGGGATGACTTCTCGCGGGCCGTGCTGGAGGGCGGGCAGGTGCCGGTGCCGCTTGAAGAGGCCATTCTGAACATGGGCGTGATCGAGGCGGTTTTCCAGTCGGCGCGCACGGGGCAGTGGGCGGAGCCACGGCGGTAGCATTGGCAGGCGCAGGTTTTTCCGGGGGCCAGGCTGGAACGCTTTGATGAAACGTCATTTATGGTGGGCGGTCAGGGACTCGAACCCCGGACCTCCTGCGTGTGAAGCAGGCGCTCTAACCAGCTGAGCTAACCGCCCCCGGGAGGGGTATAAGAGGGGCGATGTCAGGGAGACATCGCTTGGGTTAGAGTAACACCAGCGGGGCTTTGCGGCCAAACCACCAGCCGATCGCGGGAGGGTGTGGCTGCGGCTTCCGGGATGCTCCCCATGTTCTGGAAAGGCAGATCGTTTGGCAGGATTTGGCCGGCTCGGCCGGACGCGAAGCCGCGAGCGCAATCTGCTTTTTTCTGGACCCTCAAGGCGCTGACGGGCCTGGAGTTGGCGGTTGCGGGAGGGGGTTGGTGCGCGGTGGGGGGACCGGGGCGGCTGTTCTTTGCCATGCATCGGGAAGGACGCACGGATGGCGGCGGAGCCAGTGGCGGCTTTGGCCGCGGTTCCGAGATGCCGGACGAGTCGAATCTCCACGGAAAATCGGATGAGGGGGCGCAACCTTCCGGGGGCTATGGGGTTTCAGAGGATATGGCAACCATGGTCCTGGACAACCCGGCCCTGGGAGCGAGCGCGGCATCACGACCGGGTGCCTATCGCGGCGGGACCGCTGCAGCGGATGAGTCGAGCGATGCGGCGATTATGCTGCGCGTGGCGGCGGGGGACGATGCGGGGTTCAACTACCTGGTAGAGAAGTATCACCGGGCGATGATTCACTTTCTGTTCCGGATGGTGCACAATCAGGCGGTTGCCGAAGAGTTGGCGCAGGAGGTGTTCCTGCGGGTGTACCGCTCGCGCGAGAGCTACCGCGCGGAAGCGAAGTTTACGACGTGGCTCTACCGGATTGCGACGAACCTGGCGGTGAACCACGCGCGGGATACGCGCCATGAGCGGACGGCGCAGAATGTGTATCTGGACGCGCCGGACGAAGAGACGGGCACGACGCCGGATGTGGCCGACGACGAGCCATCGGTCGAGCAGAAACTGATGCGCGACGAGCGGATGGCGGCGATTCGGCAGCACGTGATGGAACTGCCGGAGCGGCAGCGGATGGCGGTGCTGATGCACAAGTACCAGGGGATGGATTACAAGCAGATTGGCGACGTTCTGAAGCTGAGTGAGTCGGCGACGAAGTCACTGCTGTTTCGGGCGTACCAGACGCTGCGGGAGAAGCTGAAAGAGTTTGTGTGACGAAAGTGGAAACAGCCGGATGAGACCGGCGCGGAGTTGGGGGTATTGAGATGGCGACTGCACTGAACAAATGCGATGGAATGGACAGCAAGCTGGCCGATCTGCTGCTTGCGCCCGAGACTGCGTCTGCCAAGATGAAGGACCACGTGGCCGAGTGCGGCGAGTGCCGGAAGAAGCTGGAGGAACTGCGCGCGACGATGGCGCTGATGGACAGGTGGGAAGCGCCGGAGCCCAGCCCCTACTTCATGACCCGGATGAATGCGCAGTTGGATGAAGCGCGGCAGGAGCCCCGCGCGGGCTGGCTGGAGCGACTGCGGGCACGGATTGTGTATGGACCGCAGATGCATGTGCGGCCTGTAGCGGCGATGGCTTTGACGGTGGTGCTGCTGCTGGGGGGCGGCGCGTATCTTGGAGTTTCAAACTGGGATCAGCCGGCGCCGGCCAAACCGGGACAGACGGCGGTGGTGCAGGATCTGCAGCTTCTGGACAACAATGCGCAGGTTCTGGATCAACTGGAAGCGATCTCGGGTAACGAGAATTAGTCTGGCTGCGCCGGAGAGAGGCGCGCGACAGGGATAGAGAGCAAGACATGATGCGGGTGAACACACGAGCGAGCCGCCTGTGCCGCGCGACGTTGGTCGCGGCGCTGCCGCTTTTGTGTTTGCCGATGGCATGGTCGCGCGGACAGCGCACCAGTGCTCCGCGGCCTGCTCCGGCGCAGAGGCAGCGGTATGAGGCTCCTCGAGCGCAGAATGTGCGCCCACAGCAGGGCGGCGCGCAGCGATACGAACGGAACATGCAGCAGAGACCGCAGCAGTTTCGTGGTGGCGCGGCAGGGAACCAGTGGCAACGGCAGCCGGGCGCGGGTGCGCAGGGCATGCAGCAGCCCTATCGAGGACAGGGCTACAACCAGCCGTCCGCTCCAGCGGGCGGGCAGCAGGGTTCAGGCTTCAGGGCTCCCTACAATTCGGCCGGACCGCCTTCGGGATATGGGCAGCAGGGACATCTGGGGTCGTGGCTGAATCAGCATCGCGGCGTGCCCCTGCAGCAGCAGGAGCAGATGCTGCGGAATGATCCCAGTTTCAGCCGGTTGCCACAGCCAACCCAGCAGCGGCTGGTGCAGCAGTTGCACCAGGTGGACCAGATGCCCCCGGCGCAGCGCGACCGGCGGCTGGCTCGGGCCGAAAACCTGGAGCGGATGACTCCGCAGCAGCGCGCGCAGGTGCAGGAATCCGCGCGGCGATGGACACAACTACCGGCGGACCGCCAGGCAGCCATGCGTGGAGCCTTTCGCGATCTGCGGAGCGTACCTCCGGAGCAGCGCTCGACGGTGCTGAACTCCGGGCAGTATCAGCGCGCATTCAGTCCGGAAGAACGCGGCATCCTGTCGAACATGCTGAGCGCAGAGCCCTACGAGCCGGCGCAGAAGTAGGGCTCTCGCACTAATTCAGCGAGTGAGCGCGAGAGTCGCGCGCTCGCGAATGTCGCGCGACGACGCGCCAATCTGAATCTCAAAGCTTCCCGGGTCGGCCTGCCATGCCTTCGTGGCGGGATTCCAATAGGACAAGGCAGCGCGGTCCAGCGTGAAATGGACGGTCTTTGTTTCGCCGGGCTTGAGCTCGACGCGGCTGAAGCCTTTCAGCTCGTGCTCGGGGCGGTCGATCTTGGCGTGGCCGTCGTGAACGTAGAGCTGAACCACTTCGGCGCCGGAGCGGCTGCCGGTGTTGCGCACGTTGACGCTGACCTGCACGGGCTGGCCGCCTGCGATCTTTCCAGGCGTGACCTTGAGTCCGCTGTAGGCGAAGCTGGTGTAGCTGAGGCCGAAGCCGAAGGGGAACTGCGGCTCGACATGCTTCGTGTCGTAGTAGCGATAGCCGACGTAGATGCCTTCGGCGTAGTTTACGACGAGATTGGTGCCGGGGTAGTTGGCTGCGGCGGGCGAGTCTTCATAGTGCTTTGGCAGCGTGACGGGGAGTTTGCCGGAGGGGTTGGCGTCGCCGAAGAGCACACTGGCAAGCGCCGCGCCGCCTTCTTCGCCGCCGTACCACATATCGAGCAGCCCCGGCGTGGAGTCAATCCACTTGGTCATGGTGACGGGATCGCCGGTGTTGAGGACGACGATGGTGTGCGGGTTGGCTTTTTCGACGGCCTGAATCAGATCATCCTGACCAGCGGGAAGGTCCATCGTTGCCACGTCGTGTCCTTCCGACTCGAGCTTGGAGTAGCGGCCCACGACGACGATGGCGACATCGGCGTGCGCAGCGGTATTGACGGCCTGGGCGATGTCTCTTGCATGCGCGTCGGGCGTGTCGTGCGCGGCGTCTTCGCCTTCCATACCGACGCCGAGCGCGTAGCTAACCTGCACGGCGCTGCCTGCGCGGGCGCGGATGGCGTCCAACGGCGCGATCGCGGACTTGGGACGCACCAGGGAACTGCCACCTCCGCCGGTGCGGGCCACGGCTGCGTTGGGCCCGATGACGGCGATGGAGTGGATCTTTGCGGCGTCAAGCGGGAGCAGCGAGCTGGCATTCTTGAGAAGCACGATGCCTTCGGTGGCTCCCTGCAGGGCGATGGCGCGCTGCGCGGGCGTGTCGACTTCGCCGGTCGCAGTGTGCGGATGGTCAAAGAGTCCGCTGAGGAAGATGACCCGCAGAATATCGCTGACATTGGAATTGATGGCGGCTTCAGAGATGTTGCCTGCCTTGACTTCAGCGAGCACCTTGTCGGCCACGAGCCATCCGGCGCCACTGCCGCCCTTAATGAAGCGATCTGATTTCGTCATGGCGAGCATCTGTGGGCCGCCGGGCATTTCGAGATTCATGCCGGCGTTGACGGTGGGCGCGGTGGAGTAGGTGCTGGCCCAGTCGGAGACGACGAAGCCTTTGAAGCCGAATTCCTTTCTAAGCACCTGCGTGAGCAGGTACTCATTCTCGCCGCAGTGGATGCCGTTGAGCTTGTTGTAGGCGGACATGACGTTCCACGCGTCGCCCTGCTGGATGGCGGCCTTGAAGGCAGGCAGATAGATTTCGTGCAGGGTGCGCTCGTCGATGTGGGCGTCGATGCGGTGGCGCTCGAACTCCTCGTTGTTGGCGTCGTAATGCTTGACGGAGGGGATGACGCCCTCCGCCTGTACGCCATGCACGTAAGCGACGGCGAGTTGGCCGGAGAGATAAGGATCCTCGCCGTAGGCTTCGAAGTTGCGTCCCCACAGAGGCACGCGATTGATATTGACGGTGGGGCCGAGGATCATGTCGCGGCCGAGGGCTTTGACCTCCTGGCCGATGGCGTGACCCTCGCGCTCGATGAGCGCAGTGTCCCAGGTGGAGGCCATAGCGATGCCGGAGGGGAAGGCTGTGGACTCAACCTTCTGCGCGTACTGCGCGGTGTTGGTCTGTGCCGAAGGACCGCCCCAGGCGCGCACGCCCATGGGGCCGTCGGCCATTTTGATGGAGGGAATGCCGAGGCGCGGGATTGGCGCGGAGTCCATCCACGCGGAGCCGGAGAGCATGGTGGCTTTCTCTTCGAGCGTCATACGGCTGAGCAGGTCGGCGACGCGCCTCTCGACGGGTTGCGCTGGATCTTTGTAGGTCGCCGAGGCCGGAACGGGCGCTTGCGTGAGAGCCGCGGTGGATGCAGTGAAAGCGACGAGCAGGGCGGAGAGGAAACGCACGGCATGAACGTGGCGCATGGGGCAGGACTCCGGGAAAAGGCGATTTCGAATCCGCCGGTCATGGTACAGGATGTGCGTTGCGGGTCACAACTGAAACGGTTGATTAGAGGGGCGGCTCATCCGTGAGGCCGAGCGATGCGGAAGATGCGTCGGGTCGTGAAGTTGGGGCGAGGAGCAGCCATGCGCTGCCACCTGTGGCGAGGACGAGGCCAAAGGTGGTGCGCAGCGTGAGCGCAGGCTGCAGGAGGATGAGTCCGGCGAGACTGCTGAAGAGCGGCGAAAGAATGAAGCGCGTGGTGATGCGCGAGGCAGGGAGCCGAGGCAGAAGCCAGAAGAGCAGGAGGAGACTGGGCACGTCGATGAGTGTGGACCAGAGCAGTTGGGTATGGGGAACGGCCGACGTCCGGTGGAAGGCTCTTTCGACGATGCCGGCGAGAAAGAATGCAGTGGCAGAGGTCGCGGAGGCGACAGCGGCGAAGGGCGCAAGGGAGGACGAGGGAATCAGGGCGGCGAGTTGCGCCGCGCGGCAGTAGGCCGCGGCCACGATGCACACAGCAAGCAGCGCGGCTAGCCAGGCTGCGGCTGCCGCAGTGGTGCGAGGCAACTGGAAGGGAAAGACGAGCAGCAGGCCCGCTGCGGAGGCGAGAGCCGCGACCAGTGCGTGGCGTGCAGGCGTGTACGGTTGCGCGATGTGGGGCTCCAACACGACAGCGAAGACTGGCACAAGCGCGAGCAAAATGACCTGCGTGAAAGGGTCGATCCACGGCTGGGGGAGGCGCAGGGCGAGTGTAGGGACGACGAAGAGGCCGAGTCCAATGAAAGCGGCGGAGCGCGCGTGCGATGCAGACAACCAAGGCAGCCGACCGAGCAGGGCGCAGGCTACAGCAAGGAGTGCGGCAAAGAGATAAGGCAAGGCCAGGGTCAGCCATGGTGGAAGTGCGAAAGAGGTGATGGTGGACGCGAATTCGCTTCGCAAGGGACCAAGCGACCCGAGCAGACAGAGCACGAGGAAGGCGGCCAGCGGTGCGTATGCGGTGCGGGGCATCCCGCCCCTACGCTACAATGGAGATTGGGCTAAGGCCAAATCTTTTCGCGTAATCCACGCAAAACTGAGCAAGGAGTCTTTCTGTTATGGCGATTCCCGCCACCCAAATGCGTCCGGGCATGATCATCAAGCACAACGACCAGTTGCACCTGGTCTTCAAGGTGGAGCATCGCACGCCCGGCAACCTGCGCGCCTTTATTCAGGCCAAGCTGCGCAACCTCAAGTCCGGCGCGATGTTCGAGCATCGCTTCCGCTCTGCCGACGCGATTGAGCGCGTGGTGGTGGATGAAGTGCCGATGGAGTTCCTCTACAACGACGGCGACGATTACTACTTCATGAATCCCGAGAACTACGAGCAGACGGTGTTGAAGCACACCACGCTCGGCGATGCGGTGGAGTACCTGACGCCGAATCTGCAGATCCAGGTGAGCTACTTTGACGGGCAGGCTGTGGGCATCGAACTGCCGGGCACAGTGGAGCTGACCGTGGTGGAGACGGAGCCGGGTCTGAAGTCGGCGACTGCATCCAGCGTGACCAAGCCCGCGAAGACGGAGACCGGCCTGGTGGTACAGGTGCCGCCCTTCATCAACGAGGGCGAGAAGATTCGCGTGGATACGAGCGAAGGCGCCTACCTCAGCCGCGCGTAGCGACGACTGCAATTGAAAGCACAGCGCCGGGGCGATGCTCCGGCGTTTTTTGCGAACGCGAAACCTGCGTTTGACCGGAACAGGGCCAGCGGGATATTTCTGGTGCGTTGGTCCGACGCAATTCCATTCCCCAAGGAGACTGCAAATGCCCGTTCCCGCCATCATCGCCGAGGCTTCCGTAGAGCTCCACAGAAACACGAGCCTTCTTGAAAGGGTTGTCGATGGAATATCTCCGGACCAATGGCTCAGTCGGCCCAGTGACCACTCTAACCACATTGCGTGGATTGCCGGGCACATGCTGTGGGCGCGGCAGGCGCTGGCAGGCCGGCTGGGAAGGACGTGGGAGTATCCGGGGCTTGAGGTATTTGCGCGCAGCGCGAAGATCTGCGATGGCGCAACATATCCCGCGCCCGAGGAACTTGTGAAGGCGTGGCGCGACGCCTCTGCGACGCTCCAAACGGCGCTGGAGCATGTGACAGCGGAAGCATTGGCTGCGCCTGCGCCGCCGGGACCGCCGAGCCCGGACGGGAAGCTGAGCGGATTTGTCGGAGTGCTGGCGTGGCATGAGACGTACCACTTGGGCCAGCTCGCCTATCTGCGCGGATGGCTGGGCTATCCGGGCATCTTTGGGTAGTGGATGAATCCTGGAGTTCAGGCGGGCGGTACCGCCGGAGATCACCCCTGTGTCCCGAAGAAATCTGAGCTTGACGCGCGGCGGGGTCTGCGCCACCGAGCGGGCAAGATGACGGAGAGTTCATCCGAGTCATGGGCACTGCGACGTGACAGAGCGCGTACCGGCGCGTCTACCAGAGAAGGCGAAGTCTGCCGTAAGACAGGTGAGGTCGAATTCTTGTTGCGAGTTCAAGGGCCCAGGTGGGCGGTATTTCTTTTTTTTGCATGGACGGTATGCAGCGTGGCTGTTGTCTCCGGTCGCGCGCAGGAGAATCAGCCTGGAGTTGAGGTAGCGGCCATCGCCGCGGCGGGCGAGAGCGCGGGGCTTGCAGGCGCAGCGCCGGCCGGGACTGAAAAAGGCATTATCTCGGGCACGCTGCTGGATGCGAATGGCGACGTGGTGCAGGGTGCGCAGGTGGAGCTGCTGGGCAGCGCTGCAGCGCCGGTGCAGACGGTGCAATCGGGCAGCGACGGGCAGTTTGTGTTTGAGCAGGTGACGGCGGGCGTCTACCGGTTACACATTACGGGCGCGAGTATGAGCCCGTACACCTCGGGCGAGATTGGGCTGAAGAGCGGAGAAAGCCTGATTGTGCCAGCAATCCAGCTGACGGTGACCGGTGGCGTGACAAGCGTGACTGTCGTGGGCGATCCTGCTGTGCTGTCAGAGGAGCAGGTGCGCATCGCAGTGCAGCAACGCATCGGCGGCGTGATTCCGAACTTTTACAGCTCCTATGACTGGAATGCTCCGCCGATGCTGGCGAAGCAGAAGTTTCAACTGAGCCTGCGGTCGATTCTGGATCCTGTGTCGTTCCTGACGGTGGCTGGCGTAGCCGGAGCGGAGCAATACCAGAACGTGTTCCCAGCTTACGGAAGCGGCTTGGAAGGATACGGTAAGCGCTACGGCGCGGCGTTTGCAAATCACGTTTCGGGTACGCTGCTGAGCCGGGCTGTATATCCGGCTCTCTTCCACGAGGATCCCCGCTACTTCTACAAAGGTAAGGGAAGCGTGATGTCGCGCGCACTGTATGCGATGTCGGCGGCGGTGATGGCGCGAAGCGATAGCGGTCGATGGATTCCGAACTATGCGAACGTGCTGGGGAATTTCTCAGCAGGAGCGATCTCGAATGCCTACTATCCGGCAGCGGATCGCGGCGTGTCGCTGACGCTGTTGAATGGCCTGGCGGAAACGGGTGCAGACGCGGCGTCGAACCTGATTCGCGAGTTTGTGCTGAAGGGGATGACGAGCCACGTACCGAGCGGAGCCAACGGGCAGCCGTAGTTCGAATCAGGAAAAGAAAGCCGCGCTTCGGGAGAGAAGAATCCGGAGCGCGGCATTTTGTTTTCGGCGAAGCGAGCCAGCGCCGTACTTACAACTGCACCAGCTTTGCCTCGATGAGC
>JAJXWA010000017.1 GCA_021781795.1 Acidobacteriota bacterium | reverse complement strand
CCGCTGGAAGTGGAAGCCAGCAAGTACGCGCTGAACTACATCAAGCTGGACGGCACGATTGCCTGCATGGTGAACGGCGCGGGGCTGGCGATGGCGACGATGGACATCATCCAGTACGCAGGCGGAAGCCCGGCGAACTTTCTGGATGTGGGTGGCGGCGCAACGCAGGAACAGATTGAGCATGCGTTTGAGATTCTGCTGAGCGACAAAAATGTGAAGGCGATCTTCATCAACATTTTTGGCGGCATTCTGCGTGTGGACCGGCTGGCGACAGGCGTGGTGGCGGCGGCGAAGAATCTTAATGTGAAGGTGCCGATTGTGCTGCGGCTGGAAGGCACGAACGTGGAAGAGGGCCGCAAGATTCTGGAAGAGTCGGGCCTGAACTTCCAGGTGGGCGCAACGATGAAGGAAGCGGCGGAATTGGTTGTTGCAGCCGCGAAGGGAGTGGCAGCCTAATGGCCGTCTTAGTGAACAACGATACACGCCTGATTGTTCAGGGAATTACGGGTAAAGAAGGTACCTTCCACGCGAAGGGCTGCGCGGAGTATGGCACGAACGTGGTGGGCGGCGTGACGCCGGGCAAGGGCGGCTCGACGCATGAAGGCTGGCCGGTGTTTAACACCGTGGCCGATGCGGTGACGAAGACCGGCGCGAATGCGACGATGATCTTTGTGCCGCCGCCGTTCGCGGCCGATGCGATTCTGGAGGCCGAGGACGCGGGGATTCCGCTGATCGTCTGCATCACCGAGGGCATTCCCACGCTGGATATGGTGAAGGTGTGGGCGAAGCTGAAGACGTCGAAGTCGCGGTTGATCGGGCCGAACTGTCCGGGCGTGATTTCGCCGGGTATGGCCAAGATCGGCATCATGCCGGGACGCATTCACAAGCAGGGTACGGTGGGCATCGTGTCCAAGTCGGGCACGCTGACCTACGAGGCCGTGCACCAGCTCACGCAGCGCGGCATCGGGCAGTCCACCGCGATTGGCATTGGCGGCGACCCGATTATCGGCACCACGCACATTGATGCGCTGCGCCTGCTGAACGACGACCCGGAGACCGAAGCCATCATCATGATTGGCGAAATCGGCGGCTCGGCGGAGATTGAGGCCGCGGCGTGGGTGAAAGCCAATGTGAAGAAGCCGGTGGTGGGCTTTATCGCAGGACAGACGGCGCCTCCGGGACGCCGGATGGGCCACGCGGGCGCGATCATCAGCGGTGGCGAGGGTACGGCCGCCAGCAAGATGCAGGCGATGCGCGAGGCCGGGATTCACGTCGTTGTCTCTCCCGCGGAGATGGGCGAGACGCTGGCAAAGGTGATTGGGAAGTGAGATGGCAGCTTCCAGCCTCTAGCTCGTTGTACTGATGGCAGAGGCCATCACATGACGAGAGAGTAGAAAGGCCCACCTTGGCGGTGGGCCTTTCTACTTTATGCGATCCGTCAATTGTTACGCTCCGACTCATCCGGCCTTTCCGGGCCTGTAGAAGCGGCACTAACGCCGTCTGGACCCGGCTGCGCTTTCCGCCTCCATCAAATTCGCGAGGATGTCGTTGATCCGTGTCAGGTGACCTTCGCCTTTGGACTTCAACCACGTCAGCACCTGCGGATCGAGGCGCACGCTGACCGGGACCTTGCGTCGAACGGCTCGGAAGCGGACCATGCGGGCGAGTTGCTCGGCAGTCAGCCGGGGGATGTCCTCATACTCTTTTTCGGGCAAATCGACTCCGGCCGCCTGTGCCTCGCTCGCTTTGCGCATGGCTTGCATCTCAGATTTCGTCCACTTCCTGCGCTTGATATCTTCGGACGTCATCTGGACCAGCCCTTCGCGCACTGATGATGCGGATAACCTCTTCGCCATTGTGATCCTCCCTATACACATGCACCACGAACAGAACTGCTCCCACTCCGGGATGGAATGGCACGAATCCAAGAGCGTGCCAGCGCTGTTCGCCCGTTTCATCGACACGGTCACGCTCGACCAGGCAGTGGGGATCTTCCAACGCAAGCGCCGCCACCTCAAATGAGATGCCAGCGTGCTTGCGTTGGTTGAGACGGTTCTTGCGAGCATCCCACTCGTAGCGCTTTTGTATATACGTAGTGTATCACACTATGTATTCACAGTGCGAGCTGGAAATGACTGCCAGTTCGTCATTTCCATTAATTCACCAGACGCGGCAGACGTCCGCGCTCACCATCTTGCTCGTCTTCTTGCAACTGAAGCTCTTGGCGAAGTCGGGCAGGTCCTGGAGCACAGAGTTGGTGCGGTACTCGTCGGGCGCGTGCGGGTCGGTCTGAGCCTGGGTACGCAACTGCTCGGGGCGGGTCTGCGTGCACCACTGCTGCGCGTAGGCAATCCAGAAGCGCTGGTCGGGCGTGTAGCCGTCCATCTTTGCCTTCATGTCCACGTGATGCAACGCGGCCTGCTCCTGCCAGGCCATCCAGGCGAGCCAGGTGCCGCCGATGTCGGCGAGATTCTCGCCGAGGGTGAGCTTGCCGTTGAGGTGAACGCCGGGCACGGGCTCCAGTGCGTCGTACTGCTTCACCACGCACTCGGCCTTCTGGTTGAACCTATCCTCGTCGTCTTTGGTCCACCAGTCTTTGAGGTTGCCGTCCTTATCGTACTGGCGGCCTTCGTCGTCGAAGCCGTGGGTGAGCTCATGGCCGATGGTGGAGCCCATGTCGCCGTAGTTGGCGGCGTCATCTTCTTTGGGACTGAAGAACGGCGGCTGAAAGTAGCCAGCGGGAAAGTTCACGTTGTTCATCTGCGGGTCGTAATAGGCGTTGACCGTGGGCGGCGACATCTCCCACTCGTTTTTGTCGACGGGTTTGCCAATCTTGGCCATGTCCCGGGCGAACTCAAACTGGCTGGCGCGCTCAGCATTGCCGAGGTCGTCGCCGCGCACGATGGTGAGTTTGGAGTAGTCGCGCCACTTGTCGGGGTAGCCGATTTTGTTCATGACGGCGTGGAGCTTGGCCTTGGCTTGCACCTTGGTGGCGGGGCTCATCCAGTCGAGCGAGTCGATGTCCTTCTCCATAGCCTGCTCGATGGCGAGGGTCATGTCGAGGGCCTGTTTCTTTGCTTCAGGCGGGAAGTATTTCGCGACGTAGACCTGACCGAGGGCTTCGCCCATTTCGCGGTCGACGCGGCTGGTGCAGCGCTTCCATCTGTCCTGCTCAACCTCGGCGCCGTTGAGGATGTGCGCGTAGAAGTGCCAGGTTTCGTGGTCAAAGCTCTGCGGCATGGCAGTTCCCGCGTAGTCGTGGAGCAGGTGCCAGCGCAGATAGGTGCGAATCTGGTCGATGGGCGTGCCGGCGACAACGGCGTTGAACTCCGCAAAGAACTTCGGCTCATTGTCGTTCATCTTGCCGCTGGCGGGCGCGTGCGCGGCGGCGATGTACTGGGGCAGCGAGAAGTGCGTCAGCTCCTGGCCGAAGGCGGCGAGTGTGGTTGGGTGGTCGATGTTTTTGGGGTCGCGCAGTTCAGTGATGGTGAGCGAAGCTTTGGCGAGGCGCATCTCGATTTCGAGCACGGTGGCGGCGTCTTTTTGCGCCTGGGCATCGGGCTCGCCGGCGAGGACGAAGATGTTGTGGACGTGATCGACGTACTGGCGGCGCTGCTCGACGGATTTGGGGTCGGTGCGGGTGTAGTAGTCGCGCTCGGGCAGGCCGAGGCCACCGGCGCTGTAGAAGGAAATCATCGCGCTGGAGTTGGCGAAGTCCTGCCCGGCACCGAGACCGAAGAAGGCGTCGACGCCGAGGGTATGGAGATGGCCGAGGAGAGCGGGAAGCTGATCGATGGATTGAAGTGAGGCGATGCGATCAAGCTCCGGCTGGATGGGCGCGAGACCCTGCTTGTCAATCTCCGCAGCATCCATGCAGCTTGTGTACTCATCGCCAATCTTCTGCTCATTGGGCGTGCGCGTGGGCGACGGCACGGCGGCCTGCTCGAGGATCCGGCGCAGATGGAGGCGGTTGAGCTCGAAGAGCTCGGTGAAGCGCCCATACTCCGCGTGATCGGGCGGCAGGGGATTGCGCTGGAACCAACCGTTGCAACTGAAGCGGTAGAAGTTCTCGCAGGGGTCGACGGAGGTGTCGATCAGGGAGGGGTCGAAGACCTTGAGCTCCGGTTTTGCAGCCGGTACAGGCGGGGCGGCCTGTTGCGCTGAGGAGGACTGAGCGAGCGCGGCGAGGATGAAAGCGGAAAAGAGGGCGGATACAAAGGTGGTGCGGGACATGCGGACACTGTAGCAGAGCGGGGAGTCGCAGGTCGCTGGCGAGCGGGACCGTTACAATGAGACGAACAACGAGTTCATTTTGAGGAGCACGAAACAAGTGGCACAACGCACGTTCAGCATCATCAAGCCGGATGCGGTCCGCAAGGGCTACACCGGAGCAATCCTGGCCGAAATTGAGAAGGCCGGATTCAGGATTGTGGCGATCAAGAAGGCTGCCATCTCCGTGGAGCAGGCCAAGGGCTTTTACTACGTGCACAAGGAGCGGCCGTTCTTCAACGATCTGTGCGCGTTTATGTCCTCGGGGCCGCTGTTCCTGATGGTGCTGGAAAAGGACAACGCGATTGCGGACCTGCGCAAGCTAATGGGCGCGACGAATCCGGCGAACGCGGACGAAGGCACGATTCGCAAGAAGTTCGCGGGATCGATCCAGGAGAATGCGATTCACGGATCGGACGGCGAAGAGACGGCGGCGTTTGAGATTGGCTACTGGTTTGCGGGCTACGAGCTGATTTAGCAATCTCGGAGGGATGGTGCGGCGGCGAGGAGAACTCGCCGCCGTTTTATTGTGCGCGCTCGAAGGTGAGCGAGGCGGAGTTGATGCAGTAGCGCAGGCCGGTGGGGCGGGGACCGTCTGGGAAGACGTGGCCGAGGTGACCGCCGCAGCGGGCACAGGTGACCTCAATGCGGCGCATGCCGAAGGTGAGGTCTTCATGCTCTTCGACGGCGGTGGAGTCCGCGGGCAGCATGAAGCTGGGCCAGCCGCAGTGCGAGTCGAATTTGGCGCCGGAGAGAAAGAGCAGCGCGCCACAGCCGGCACAGTGGTAGTTGCCGGTTTCGTGGTTGTGCGTGAGTGGGCCGGTGAAAGGCCGCTCGGTGCCTTTTTCGCGGAGGACGTGGTACTGCTCCGGCGTGAGCTGGGAGCGCCACTCGGCCTCGGTGCGCGTGATTTTTTCTTTGGCTTCGCTCATGAGATGAACCTCCTGGGGAAAGGCGGCTTAGAGTTCGGCGATGAGCTCGATTTCAACAAGGACATCTTTGGGCAGGCGCGCGACCTCAACGGTAGAGCGGGCTGGCGCGG
Organism: Acidobacteriota bacterium; assembly: GCA_021781795.1. Lineage (GTDB taxonomy): Bacteria > Acidobacteriota > Terriglobia > Terriglobales > Acidobacteriaceae > Telmatobacter. The sequence continues at coordinate 48,387 of JAJXWA010000017.1, read as the reverse complement.
GGACGCCTGTGGGCGCGAGATAGGTGCCGTAGACCGCGTTCATGGCGGCGAAGTCGTTGAAGTCCTTGAGAAACACGGTGGCCTTGACGGTCTTTGCCATGCTGGTGCCGGCGGATTCGAGGATGGCCTTGAGGTTTTCGAGGACCCGCGTGGTCTGCTCAGTGATGCCGCCGGAGACGACCTGGCCGGTGGCTGGGTCGAGCGCGATCTGCCCGGCGGTGAAGACAAGATTGCCGGTGCGGATGGCCTGTGAGTACGGGCCGATGGCGGCGGGAGCGGACGGGGTGGCGACGACGGCTTTGCTCATGGGTTGATTGTAGCGAGTGAGCCTCTGCAGGACGGGGAGCGTCCCGCAGAGGGTGTGGATGAATCGAAGCTGCCTAAGGCTTCACGGTGATGGCCTGGCCGGAGTAGGTGGCTGTGGTGTTGGCAGAGGCCGTTTCCCCGATGCCGGTGCCGTGGTCTTTGCCGACGACGACGACGCGGAAGGTATGCTGCGGCGCCATGCCGGGGTAGCTGCCCTGCCGCGCACCGATGGTGAGGGTGTGCTCGGCGTCGTTCCAGTGGAGAGCGATGGTGGCGTGCTGGCCTTTGGTGTAGTCGTAGTTGTCGTTCTCGTCTTCGTAGAGGGTGAAGTCGCCGTCGGCGCCGGGATAGATGCGGAGCTCGATGGGGTCGGCGGGCTTCTGGGTGGACCACTCCATGGCCGGGCCCATGGGCACGATGGAGCCGGCGCGGACGTAAAGCGGCAGCTTCGCGAGAGGAGCGTCGGCGGTGATGCGCTGGCCGCCTGCAATCTTTTCGCCGGTCCAGAAGTCGTACCAGGTGGCGGCGGGCAGATAGACGCTGCGGCTGGTGGCGCCCTGCGTGTAGACGGGGCTGACGAGGATGGCGGGGCCGAAGAGATATTCATCGCCAGTGTTCTGCGCGACGACATCGGTGCGCCAGTCCATGACGAGCGGGCGCATGAGCGTGGCGTGGTTGCTGGTGACCTGCCATGCCTCCGAGTAGATGTAGGGCAGCAGGCGATAGCGCAGCGTGTCGTAGTCGACGAGAATCTTCTGGTTGTCCGCGCCGTAGGACCAGAGTTCGTTCTCGTCGGGATTGCGCGTGCCGTGGACGCGGAAGATGGGCGAGAGCGTGCCGAATTGGAACCAGCGAACGAAGAGCTCGCGGAACTGCGGGTCGTTCAGGTTGCCGCCGGAGATGAAGCCGCCGATGTCGGTGGTCCAGTAGGGCATGCCGCTGATGGCGTAGTTGAGGCCCGCGGAGATCTGCCGCTGGAAGGTGACCCAGTCGGAGAGGACATCGCCGGACCAGGCGGTGACGCCGTAGCGCTGCGAGCCCGCGTAGGCCGAGCGCGAGAGGATGAAGACGCGCTTCTGCTGCGAGGCGGCCTGCTGGCCGTCGGAGACGCCGCCGGCGTGGAAGAGCGGGTAGGTGTTGGCGTAGCGCGCGCCGGAGCCGATGGCGAGCTTGTGATCGACGAGGATGTTGTCTTCGCGGCCTTCGGTCTCGGGCTCGTCGGTGTCGAGCCACCAGGCGTCGACGCCTTTCTGGAAGAGCGCGGCGTTGATGTTGGCCCAGTACTGGCGGCGGGCCTCGGGGTTGGTGGCGTCATAGAGCGCCTGGCCCACGGGATGGAAGCCGCCGGTGAGCGTCTTGGCGACGAACCATCCGTTGCGGTCGAACTGGTCATAGACGTCGGTGCCGGGACGGAAGAACGGCCAGACGGAGACCATGAGGTGGAAGTGCTCCTTGTGGAGCGTGTCGATGAGGGCCTGCGGATCAGGGTAATGGGGGTTCCACTTCATCTCGCCCATGGTGATCCACCAGAACCAGTCCTGCACGATGTTGTCGACGGGGATGTGGAGCTGGCGGTATTTGGCGGCGACGGATTCAAGCTCCTGCTGTGACTGGTACTTGTTCTTGCACTGCCAGAAACCGTAGGCCCAGCGGCCAAACATGGGGACCTGGCCGGTGAGGTCGCGATAGTGGCCGATAATCTGGTCTGCGTTGGGGCCGTAGAGGAAGTAGTAGTCGATGCGGTCGGCGACCTGCGCGCTGAGATAGAGCGAATGGACGAAGCGGTTGTTGGCGCGGCTGGGCGAGGGATTGTTCCAGAAGATGCCGTAGCCGTTGGAGGAGACGAGCAGGGGGACGGCGATGTTGGTGTTTTCCTGCGAGAGATCGATGGTCTCGCCACGGTAGTTCCAGACACCGGCCTGATGCTGCCCTAGGCCGTAAAGGCCCTCATGCGAGCCGTAGATGGCGAAGAAGGTCTCAGCGTGAAAGGTGTTTTCACCGTTGATTTCAACGGGGCGCAGGGAGCGGTAGCTGTCCGTGGTAAGGGTGTCGCCTGTGGCGCTGAAGTAGTGGATGGCGCCGGATTCGCGCTCGATGACGACTTTAAGCAGCGATGTGGTGAGCGTGATGGCCTTGTCGTCCGACGCGACGCTGAAGTCCGCGGCGGGCCAGGATTTTTTGACGACGACGTGATCGGAGGGACGCGGCGGGGCGCTCATGCCGGCGGCGGAGTAGGTGACGTGAAGAACATCGGGGGCGCAGACCTGGAGGCGCAGCAGTCCGGCCTTCTGGCTGACTTCGAGGCTGTCCGGCTGCTTTTGAAAACTGACGACCGGATTGGGCGGGTTCCACTGGGCGCGAGCGCAGGGCGCGGCGGTGAGCACGGCCGCAACCGCGAGAGAAGCAAGGCAGGAGGCGAGCACTTTCATGGGAAACATATCCCTTTCACGTCAGAGTGGTGAGCCGGATGGCAAACCCCAACAGTCTACCGCTTCAAGGCAGCCCTGGGGTGAGATTTCGCTTGCGTGAAACGATTTAGCTGCGAGGAATGGATGCGTGGGAAACGGTCAGGCGGCGTGCCGTAGATGCGATGCGAGGAGCTGACTGCATCCGATCGCACGGAGGGTCATCCAATGAGCGGAGCCTAATTCAAATTCTGTTCGGGACACAAGCCGATCTCATGAGCCATCCTCTGTTTTCTCCATTGCAGCTTCGTTCGGTTTCCTTTGCCAATCGGATTGGCGTTTCGCCGATGTGCCAGTACTCCAGCGAAGACGGGTTCACCAATGACTGGCACCTTGTGCACCTTGGCAGCCGCGCACAGGGCGGCGCGGGGCTGGTGATCGTGGAGGCCTCGGCGGTGACGCCGGAGGGCCGCATCTCCTCCGCCGATGTGGGTATCTGGAAGGATGCGCACATCGAAGGGCTGGCGCGGATTGTGCGCTTCGTGCATGGCCAGGGCGCGCGCCTGGGCATTCAGCTTGCACATGCGGGGCGCAAGGGCGGCATGGCTCCGCCGTTTGACGGCGAGCGGCTGCTGCGGCCCGAAGAGGGCGGCTGGACGCCGGTGGCGCCCAGCGCGGTGGCCTTCAGTGAGGGTTACGCCGTGCCGCACGCTCTGGACGCGGCGGGGCTGGCGGGAGTTGTGAGGGCCTTTGCCGATGGGGCGCGCCGCGCGCTGGCGGCGGGCTTTGATTTTGTGGAGATACATGCGGCGCACGGCTACCTTCTGCACGAGTTTCTTTCGCCGCTCTCGAATCACCGGACGGATGCGTATGGAGGCAGCCTGGAGAACCGGATGCGGCTGCCGCTGGAAGTGGTGGAGGCGGTGCGGGCGGTGTGGCCGGAGCATCTGCCGTTGTTTGTGCGCATCTCTGCGACGGACTGGGCGGAGGGTGGATGGACGCCGGATGATTCGGTGGCGCTGGCGAAGGAGTTCCGCAAGCGCGGCGTGGACCTGGTGGACGTGTCCTCGGGCGGGCTTGTGCCCTTCGCGAAGATTCCGGTCGGACCGGGATTTCAGGCGCCGTTTGCGGCGCGGATTCGCAAGGAGGCGGGCATTGCGACGGCCGCGGTGGGGATGATTACCGAGGCGGCGCAGGCGGATTCGATTGTCGCCAATGGCGAGGCTGACCTGGTACTGATGGCGCGGGAGTTTCTGCGCGATCCGTACTGGCCGGTTCATGCGGCGGCGGCGCTGGGCGAGACGGCGTCGTGGCCCCGGCAGTATCTGCGCGCGGCTCCGCATGGGTCGGCGGCGCGCAAGGCAGTAGAGGCTACGCAGGCATAAGACAAGCCCCGGTGCCGTCGTAGATACCGGGGGCAGCAATCGCGGCCCTTGCGGTCGAGGGTTGGCCTATACTGCGGAAAAGGAACGCGCCGCTGCGCGGGCGGCGCTGATGCGACGATGCGCATGGCCACGCAAACTTCTCAGAAGAGCGTGCACGACGAAAGCGGAATCCCCGACCGGCTGTATTTCAAGATTGGGGATGTGGCGCGCCTGTGCGGCGTGGAGACCTATGTCCTGCGCTTCTGGGAGACGCAGTTTCCGCAGTTGAAGCCGAACAAGAGCGGCACCGGCCACCGCCTTTATCGCAAGCGCGAAGTGGAGCTGGCGCTTGAGATTAAAAAACTCGTTCACGATGAGGGTTATACGCTGGCGGGAGCACGCCAGGCGATGGCGCAGACGCGCCGCGTTGGACGGCCGAGAAAGCAGCCCGCGAACCCCACGCAGCCGGAGAGCCATAAGGATGCCGTGGCCGCAACCGTCGGCCATGCGCGGGCGGAGCTACGCGAGATCGCCGGCATGCTTGGCGCGCCTGAACCGCAACCGCCGAAGCGAAGGCCACGCGCCACGGCGCTGCAGGAGCTGACCGGCTCGCTTTTCCCTTCCTGAGCGATTTTCGCAGTACAGATGAAGGACCTATGGCGCGGAGATACCCGTGAGCGGGCATCCCTGCGCAGGCGGTCTGCATCCTAATGGAACGTCTCTATGCGACCTGTTACGCCGCGACGGCATGAGGACGAGCCACTGCGGCGGGCACATTCCTCCGCCCCGATCGCCGGCGCAATCGCCGGACCGGGGCGTTTCTTTCCAGCACAACAGAGGGCGCAGGCGGACGAGCAAAGGCAGGTCGTGCAATGAAGAACCCATTCGCAGGCATCGGATCGATAGCAGGGAGCATGGCCATGGTGGCCTCTATCCTGCTGGCAAGCGCAGGCACGTTGAGCGTGGCGCAGGAGCAGGGTCCACTCCCGCAGGCACCGCAGCCCAGCTACGGGCAGCCGCCGATGGATGGGCCACCGCCGCAGGCGCCGCTGCCGCCCGACCAGTTGCAGCAACTGGTTGCGCCGATTGCTCTCTATCCCGACGCTCTGGTGGCTCAGATACTCGCGGCGTCGATGTATCCCACGCAGATTGTGGAGGCGGAGCGGTTCATCCAGCAGAATCCGGGGCTGCAGGGGGCCGACCTGGGCGCAGCCGTGGACCAGCAGGATTGGGACCCGAGCGTGAAGGCGCTCACGCAGTTCCCTTCGGTGCTGGCGGACATGAGCAACAATCTTTCGTGGACCTCGGAGCTGGGCGATGTGGAGTATAACCAGCAGGCCGATGTGATGAACGCCATCCAGTACATGCGCCAGCAGGCGCAGCAGGCCGGCAACCTGCAAAGCGGGCCACAGCAGACGGTGGACGACAGCGGCGGGCAGATCGAGATCGAGCCGGCGCAGCCAGACGTGGTCTATGTGCCTGTGTACGATCCGGAGATGATCTACGGCTACCCGGTGGGGATGTGGCCGGGGTTCATGCCGTGGTGGACGGTGGGCACGCCGTATCTCTCGTTCGGGATCGGGTTTGGCATGGGCCCGTTTATGGGCTACGGCTGGGGATGGCCGCACTGGGGCTGCGGGTGGCGAGGCGGCGGTGGCGGCGGCTGGCTCATGTTTGACCATCAGCGCTATATGGGACACAGCCACGCCTTCTATGATCACAATGCCTTTGCGCGCGGCAACTACAGCGGCATCGGCGCGGCGAGGGGCGGGCAGCGTGGATTCGTGGGCGGCGGCGGTCGTGTAGCCCCCTTCAATGCGGGCAATCGCGGGCAGGGGATGGAGAACAATCAGGGACGTGGCCTTGGAATGGGCCGACCGGGCGTCTTTAGCGGCAGCCGGAGCCAGAGCTTCAACAACGGCGGTAACCGCGGGCTGCGCGGCTTTGGCGGCAGCGCCCCTAGCCTGCACAGCAATGGCTTTGGCGGGTTCGGGGGCTTTAACCGGGGCGGCACCGTCAGCACCTTCTCGAATCGCGGCTTCTCGAGCATGCACGGCGGAGGCTTTGGTGGCGGCGGGTTCCATGGCGGCGGATTTGGCGGCGGTGGCGGATTCCACGGTGGCGGCTTTGGCGGTGGTGGCTTCCACGGCGGCGGCGGCGGACGGCGCTGAGCAATGGACGCAATGCGGAGGAAGCGACAAATGGCAGTGCGGAAGAGACTGGCGCAATGGGATACGGGATGCGCAGCCGCGTTGGGCATAGCGCTGCTGATGTTGGCTGGCGGTGCGGGCAGCCTGGCGCAAGCGCCCGCGACTGGCGGAGCCAAAGCGAAGACCGCAGCGACAACGGGTAAAGCGGCTGCGGCCTCCGGCGGCGGCACAGCGACGACACCCGGCACGGCTTTGACGCCGATCGACAGACCCGAAAAGGGGCAGGAGCTGTTTGCCTCGCCGCGGCGCGCCGCGCAGGAGCTGGAAGATGCGTTGAAGGCCGATAACCGCGCATCTCTGCTCCGGGTTCTTGGGCCAAGCGCGAAGACTGTGCTGTGGTCAGGCGACGAGGCGGAAGACCGCGCCAGCATGGAGCGGTTTGTCAAGAAGTACGATGAGATGCACCGGCTGCAGACCGAGCCGGACGGCTTGACCCGGCTGTACGTTGGCGCGGAGAACTGGCCGTATCCGATTCCGCTGGCGCGGGCTGGGCTCACGTGGTTCTTCGACACAACCGCAGGGCGGCAGGAGATTCTGTACCGGCGTGTGGGCCGAAATGAACTGACGGTCATCGACGTCTGCGGCGAGATGGTTGCTGCCGAAAAGGAATACGCCGCAAAGCCGCACGACGGGCAAGCGGCAGGCGCCTATGCGCAGCGCATCCTCAGCAGCACGGGCAGGCACGACGGGCTGTACTGGCCGGCGGCGCGCGGCGAGGCTGAGAGCCCGCTGGGGCCGTTCATCGCTAAGGCGGAGACCGAGGGCTACAACCGCGAGGTCACGCAGAAGCCTGAGCCGTTTCATGGATATTTCTATCGTGTGCTGCGGGCGCAGGGCGCGGGCGCAAAGGGCGGGGTGAAGAGCTACCTCGTCAACGGGCGCATGACGGGCGGGTTTGCGTTCCTGGCCTATCCAGCGGAGTACCGGTCTTCCGGCGTGATGACCTTCATGGTGGGCACCGATGGCGTGGTCTATCAGAAGGACCTGGGCCCAAAGACCGGCACACTGGTCGAGGCCATCCACTCCTACAGCCCGGACGCGAGCTGGCAAAAGGCGGATTGAGAAGCGCACAGAGCCGACTGACGCAAATAGAAAGAGGGACTCTTCGCTGGAAGAGTCCCTCTTGTTTTGCGCATAAGACTGGAACCCAGGGCAACACCGGGATGCTTTAGCTTGCCGGTGTGAGATGGCCCACCAGCGTCAGGTCCACGTCCACGGTCTTGGCGACTTTCAGGATGAAGATGCTTGGATCCTTGAGCCCCCATTGCACGTAGGGCACGGTGAAATGCGTCTTCGCGGTGCAGTTGGCGCCCTCGATGTGAATCTGCATGGGCACTGTGATGGTGTGAGGCGCGCCGTGAAGCGTAAAGACGCCGGTGACCTGAATGGTCGAGTCGCCGGAAGCGAGGATCGCTCCCTGATAGCTCTGCGGGGCGAAGGAGGCATCTGCGAAGTGCGCGGCGTCGAGAACTTCGGTCAGCATCTTATGATCGCGGCTCTTGTTGCCGGTGTCGCCGCTGGCGGCGGAGACCACGATGGAACCGGAGATCTTAGGGAGTGTGCGGTCGAAGTCTACGAGGCCGCTCTGAACCTGAAACGTGCCATGCGTGCCGTGATCTGCCCCAGCGAGGAAGAAGCTGACCTGGCTGTCATTGGGCGATACGGTGAAGGTCTGGTGCTGCGCGAAGGCTGCGGGAAGAAGAACAAAGGGCAAAAGGGCAAGAATTCTGCGAGACTTTGAATGCATTGCGGCTCTCCTGTTTCTATTCAGATGCTATGGATTGCGGGGTCGGCTTTGCAATGTTCTGCAGGAGCCAGAGGCGGATGGATGCGACCTGCTGATCGGTCAGGTATTCATGGCCGGGCATGTCGGTGCCGGGCAGGCCAAAACGCACAAGCTGCGCGATACGGTCGAAGCGCTTCTGCGGCGTAGACGCCGACGGCAGATCAAGAAGTGGTCCGGTGGTGAAGTCAGGCGGCAAGCGATAGAAGCTGGCTTTCCAGCGGAGATGCGTTGCGCCGCCGGGGTCATGGCAGGTGGCGCAGAAGCGGAGGTAGAGCGTATGCCCCTCCGTAACGCTGGCAGCGCGAACCGCGGCCTGTGAAGGCTTCCAATTGCCTTCGTCGACGACATGCTGCATTGTGCCGGGACCGCGAAGGCTGGCGAGATAGACCACCAGGTCGTCGCCGCGCTGGTCGCGAAAAAGAAACTCGTAGGAAGGCATGATGGAGGATCCGCTGACAGCGCGTGGATCGAAGAAGTGCATCTTGAGCCAGAGAGGCGAACGGCGTCCGCCGATCTGCGAGAGGTCTGGCCCCTGACGGCGATTGCCGATGAGCGGGGGCTGCTGCGCGTGGATGGCGTCGAGGCTCTCGGTCGGGCCCCACATCAGAACATCGGCGGTCTGCGGGCGCACGTATTGCGAGTGACAGTGAATGCAGCCCTCGGAGATGTAGATCTGGCGTCCGCGCTCGATGGGCGTGAGAGCGGGTTGCGCTGCGTGGCGCTGAAGACGCGCGCCTGTGAAGGCGATGGCGAGGATGGAGGCCGTGAGCAACAATTCGCGGGGACGGCGGCGGAGGAGGACGAAGAGCGCGGGCAGCAGGACCACCACGCCCGCGCCTATCAAAAAGAGTGGGGGCACATGGCCGAGATTCTGGCCCATGCCGATGCCGAGCGCGGAGGCCACCCACCCGGCAATCGCGTACAGCCAGCCAGCCTGGCGGGCGCGGTGCGCTGTCGAAGCCGCGGACGAAAGCAGCGAGGGATACGCGACCAGCGCGACGGAATAGAGCGAGACGCCAATGGGATAGAGCAACGACGCGGGCAGCGCGCGCGCAGGATCGAGCAAAAGCCAGCACGCAGCGGCCAGCGCACAGAAGGCGGCGGCAAGCACGGTGAGGAGTCCGCTGCGGCGCAGGAGCAGGGCGCTGGCGAGCGCTGCGCCGAGGTGGAGGACAGCGTTCGTCCAGAGGTGCGCCGTGCCTTGCCATGTGCCGGCCTTGAGCGCGGGCGTGTGCTGGATGATGAAGAAGGCCGCGGAGTCGAGCCACACGAGCGCGGCAAAGGAAGCGACAACAAAGGCAAATGGGAGATGCACGCGCGGCGAAGGAAACGGCGCTGCGGGCTCGACGCGGACGGAGTCCGGTGGCGCGAGAAGAACGCCGGCAGCGCAGAGGAGCGCGGCGGCAGCGGCATGGACCTGCGGCGTGGCCGCGAAGAAGCCTGGCACGTTGCAGAGGAAGTAACCGAAGCCGGTGCCGAGGCCGACGGTGAGCAGAGGATAGCGCGGACTGCACCACGCCGCGAGGTGCGTGACGAGAGTGACGGTGAGCAGGCCGAGACCCGCACCAATAAGGAGCGCAACGACCGCGGCTGTGGCGATGTTGAGCGGCAGAAGGGAGAGCAGCGCGGCAACGGCGCAACAGGCAAGGCCAGCGCGGAGCCGAAGCTGCGGCGAAGGCCAGCGCGCGAGGCGCGGCGCAGACATACTGAGCGCGATGCCGCCCAGAGCCATGGCGGCCATGACAACTTTGAGCGCAACGCCACCGATACCGAGTTGCGCGAGACGATTGAGAAAAGCGAACTGCGCAAAGATGAGGAAATAGACGTAGGTGACGGCGACGAGCGCGCCGCCGCGGGCAGCTGCGCTGCGGGTGTGTCCGTTAGACATGCGTGAGCCAGCCCTGGCGCAGGCCCACGGCCTGAATCACGACACACGCGCCGTCAAAGAATGCAATCACAATCCAGCCGGAAGCAAGAGCGCCCGAGAGGACAGCGAAGGTGACATACGAGGCTACGGAGCCGCGCACGAGAGCAGTGACGATCCAAAGCGCATCGAGGCGCGAGCCGCAGCCGCCGCGGCGCAGCAGCATGGCGCCATACAGGTACGCGAGGCCCACCGCCATCACAAACGCGCCGATGAAAGACAGGTACGGCAGCGCATCCGAGGGCACAGCGAGGCGCATGAGTGTGAGCGTAAAGACAGGCGCGATCATAAGCAGGGCGCCGGTCGCGAAATCGGACAACCCAGCCAGCAGATGATAGGCGAGCAAAATGGAGGGCTTCATGCAATCTTCTCCTGAATGCGAGCGGCGGGCACGGAGTCGAATTCGGCGACGAGCACAAAGGCATCGCGCAGCCACTCCGCCGATGCCGCCAGCATGAGGATGCCGGAGAGCAGGCGAAGGATGTAAAGAAGATTGCGCGCAGGACTCAGGACGATAGTGAAGGCCGGGTCAGAGCCTTCGAGCCAGCCGGCAATGGTCATGATGACGATGTAGCCGAGGACGCCCCAGTTCCAGAGATGAAAGGACCAGGAGCGGGTGAATATCCAACCGCCCTCGCCAAGCAACTGCACCAGGACAAGGATGATGAGCGCGGAGAGAAAGCCGGCCATTGCGGTGAACGAGTGACCGACGAGTCCGTCGGTGAATTTGAAGTGGTCGAGCACGCCGGGCAGAAAGAATATCCAGCCAGACACGACAAGCGTGCCCCACCAGATGAGCATCGCTCGTCGCCAGCCGCGGGTGTTCGCGCGCCACTCGAAGGCTGCGTAGTACGCGGGCGCGAGCGGAAGCCATAGAGCCATGGCGCCGAGACTCATGAACTGCGAAGGAACGCGGTGGCTGATATCGGCGCGGCTGAGGCCCGCGCAGAGCAGGCTCTCGGCGATGAGCAGCAGCCAGGCGATGCGAACCGGGGTGACGACTTCTGTTTTACGACGGGTGACGCCGTAAGGGACAAGAAGAAGTATCAGCACTACGGCGAGCGAGGACTCAAGCTGGCTGGTGCCAGTGGGGCCGCCCGTGTCCGGATTGATGGCGGGATAGATGCCGGGACTGGATGCGATGAAGAGCGCGAAGGGCACGGTGAGAAGAACCAGCAGGCCCGCTAGTTTGGCGATGCGCGCCGTCCGAGCGCCGCCTCGGCTTCTCTCGCTGCGTAAGAATGCGAAAACGAGCAGTAGCCACAGCGCCAGCGCCGCGAGCGGAAAGGCGATGCGGGCCGGGCCGGACCAGTCGAGAAAGAGCTTGCCGCTGGAGTGGCCGTTGAGCCACGAAAGCGCGCCGACCCCCAGCGCGGCTGACCACGCCCAGAGCAGGGGCCTGCACCAGGCAGCGGTTGCGCCCCGATCCGCGCCATAGACGCGGAAGAGAAAGCCGAGCATGGGCAGGCTGCTCCAGCCGTAGAGCATGGCGTTCATGTGGACCATCATCCACCGTCCGTAGGTCCACTCGCCGAGCCAGGGATTCAAACCGGGCAGAAGCAGGAGCACCGCAAGCAGAACGCCGATAGCGTTGGCGAAGACGAGCCACACCAGGCTGTGCAGCGCGGCATGTGCGACGGCGGGCGATGGCGCCGGCAGCGCGGGCGTTGGGCTCTTCTCAATCGTCTGCGTGCTCATGAATCTTTCCATCGTGCACTTCCAGCAGCCGGTCGCAGCGTGCGGCCAGGGCGCGATCGTGCGTGGCCATCAGCAAGGTTACGCCTTCCGTGGCGGCCAGATCGAGCAGCAGATCGAAGACGGTGGCGCTGGTCTTTTCATCGAGCGAGCCGGTGGGCTCGTCGGCCAGCAGGATCTTCGGCTTGTTCATGAGCGCGCGGCAGAGGGCGGTGCGCTGGCGCTCACCGCCGGAGAGCTTCTGGATGCGCTGGCCGAGGCGATGACTGAGGCCGGTTCGCTGGGCAAGGTGCTCCAGGCGCTCACGCGCGGCGCGGCGATCTGTGCCTGCGGCGACGGCGGGTATCATGCAGTTCTCTTCCAGCGAGAGATCGGGAATGAGGTTGTGCAACTGAAAGACGAATCCAACTTCATGGCGGAGCAGCCGCAGCAGGTCACGTTGACGGTTCACTTCGACGCCGTTGACCCAGAGCCGGCCGCGCTCGGGTGTGTCGAGCCCGCCAAAGAGATGCAGCAGCGTGCTCTTGCCACAGCCGGAGGGACCGCACAGCGCGATGGTCTGGCCCGCGCGCGCCTCAAGACTCGCGCCCTGCAGCACGGTGATGGCGCCATCTTCGTAGCTCTTCCATACTTCGTCGGCGCGCAGAGCGAGAGGCGGTTCGGAAGGAGTGTGCAGCGGGGTGGTCATTCGAAGCGCAGCGCCTCCACCGCACGGATTCGCATTGCGTAGAGGGCGGGATAGAGAGCGCCGGCAATGCCGGTGACGAGCGCCAGCGCGAGAACGATGACCAGCACGGCGGGGCGCAATGAGACATCGACATAACCGTCCAGCGCGGGGACGAGTTTGAGCGCGTAGAGCGCGGCGGTACCAAGGACAAGGCCAGTTACGGCGCCAATCGAGGCGACGACGGCGGATTCGCCGAAGATCATGGCCGCAATCTGCGCGTGCGAGAAGCCGTTGACGCGCAGAATGGCGATCTCGCGGATGCGTGTGAAGACGGACATGATCATGGTGTTGGCCACGCCGAGGCCTCCGAGAAGAAGCCCGCAACCACCGACTGCCCATGCGGTTGCTTTGAGGATCTTGAATTGCGAATAGGAGCGCGAGAACTCTGCGTCTTCAAGCGCGATGAGGCTTGGAAATTGCTGCTTCACCTGCGCCTTGAAGGCCTCGGCGTCGGAACGGGAATGCAGCTTGATGGTCACGACCGAGGAGCCGTCTTTGTGGAAGAACTGCTTGGCCGCGGCCAGGGGCATGAAGACGCCGCCGTCTTCAAATCCATTGGCGGTTCTGAGTACGCCGATGACATGAAAGACTCCGTGCCCGATGGGCACTGAATCGCCGACCTTTGCATTCAGAAAGTCGGCCGCACGCGCGCCCAGAGCGACATCGTCCTCGTGCGCCGCGAAGGTATTGCGATCACCGGCCAGCCACGTCGCCTTGCGGATGCGCGCATCGTCGGCGGTGACGCCGAAGCAGGTGATGATGGGATGGTCCGCGCTGGAGACGATGCCGAAGAGAACTGGGTCAGCATGCGCGACGATGGGCCACCTGGCGATGGTCACGGCGGCTTCAGCGGGAACATTGCTGAAGAAGAGATCGGAGACGTTGCGCTCGAAGACGATCATCTCACTATCGCTCGACAGGATGCCGGAGAACATGCCGATGGCGCCCTGCAGGATGGTGACGACGGTGAGCATGGCGGCAACGCTGAAGGCGATGCCTGCGATGCTGATGAAAGTCCGGATGCGGTGACGCTGGAGATTGGTGAGGATCAGCCGGAGAAAGATCATGACTCCGCTCGCACGGTCATTTCACAGGCGCTTGCGGTGACGCGGTTCAGCTCGTCCTGCAGGCTGTTGCGCAACTGATCGAGGAAGGCCAGCGCGGGCCGCGCGCCCAACAGGCGCGAGAGGGTCCGGTCGCCCAACGCGATGAGGCGCTGCAGGCGCTCTACGGCGGCGGGAACGCCAATCGCGGCCGCAGTGTTGGGGCGGTCGAGCAGGAGATCGCGGGCGACGGATTTGCCGGTCTCAGCGACGCTCTGCAGCACATCCTTCAGGTCATCGACAATCTGGTAGGCAAGACCCCAGCTTGCGGCGATGCGTTCCAGATGGCGCAACTCGCGCGGCGGCGCGCCTGCAACCATCGCCGGCAGCACCAGCGTGAGGCGAATGAGCGAGACAGTCTTGCCATGGGCGATGCGCTCGGTGATTTCGCGGGTATGCGGCAGCGATGCGTAGTTGAGGTCGAGACTCTGGCCGTTGAGCAGACCTTCTATGCCGAGCCGCTGCTCAAGGTATTGCATCACGCGAGGCTGCGTTGCAGGAGCAGATGAGGAGAGCGCGCGCCACGCCAGCGCGTAGGCGCGGTTGATGAGCGCGAGCGCGGAGAGAATCGCGCCCGGCTCACCGAAGGCGACATGCACGCAGGGTGCGCTGCGGCGATGCGTGGCGTCATCCATGCAGGGCAGGTCGTCGAAGATGAGCGAGGCGGTGTGAAAGTATTCGAGGGCGATGGCGAGATCGGCTGCCGGAGCCGGCGCGAGGTCGTAGGCGGCTGCGATTTCCATCGCCATCCGCGGCCGGACGAGGCTGCCGGGATGATCGAGAACGTGCCGGAGCGCGGCTTCAAACCGGGAGTCGAGGCCGGCGGGCAGAGGCATTGCGGCGCGGATATCCTGCGCCAGAAGGGTTGTATTCAGTTCTTGCAGGCCCGGTTCTGCCGGCACGCTTGTCCTCATCGTGAATTGAAATGGATGCGATCCAGGGTATGACTCACTGCAACAGCTCAGTGCAGCGGCGGTACACATTCTTTAGACGCTTGCCGCCAGGAAATTGAGCAGTTTAAGCCATGCTAAATCCATGAAGTTTTGTTCATTTTCCTTATAGCAGGTGAGAACGACACGATTTGCGGCTCGCCGGGCTGTCGAGATTTCTGAGCAGGCGCATCGGCAAGCGAGCCGATGCATCGACTAATATCCAGTCATGCGGTTGCTGCTGGTTGAGGACGAGCTCGAGATTCAAACACTTTTACGGAGTGGACTGGAAGAAGCGGGCTACGAAGTGGATGTGGCCGGAGATGCGCGGCAAGCCGAGCAACTGGCAATGGCGTCGGCGCACGAGATTTTAATCGTGGACCTGGGACTGCCCGACCGGGACGGCATCAGCCTGATCCTCAGCCTGCGCGAGATGGGCGTCTCTGCGCCGGTGCTGATTCTTTCTGCGCGCCGCTCGGTGGACGACCGTGTGCGCGGGCTGGAGCAGGGCGGTGATGACTACCTGACCAAGCCCTTCGCGATGGCGGAGCTGCTGGCGCGGCTGCGGAACCTGCTGAAACGTAACAACCCCGGAGTGGGCGAGCCGACGAAGCTGCGTGTGCAGGATCTGGAGCTCGATCTTCTGCGTCGCGAGGCGATGCGCGGCGGACAAACGCTGCAACTGACACCGCAGGAGTTTGTCCTGCTGGAGTATCTCTGCCGAAATGCCGGGCGCGTAGTGACGCGCTCGATGATTCTGGACAAGGTGTGGGGCATGCGCATTCAGCCAGACACGAACGTGGTGGATGTGCATATCTACAGGCTGCGCGGCAAGGTAGACGGCAAGGGGCTGCAGCCGCTGATCCGGACACTGCGAGGTGTGGGCTATGTCCTCAAAGACCGCTAAGCCGGTGATGCACTCGGCAGCGTGGCGCATTTCTCTGTGGGCCACGCTGGCCTTTGCCTGCGGCACGATGGTGGTGTTTGCCTTCCTGCACCGGTTTGTATCGAACGATATTCAGCAGCGCACCGACGCCTGGCTTGCAGGCGAAGTGGAAGTGCTGGGCGACGTGGCCGAGCATACGCCGAAAAATGCGCTCTACGACCGCGTGGTGAGTGAAGTAGCGGAGCTGGCGAGCGAAGAAGTGCCAAACCGGCTGCGCTCGGAGGGCCGTGCCAACGACCTTGTCTTCTTTCTGCAGACCGACACGAAGGGCACGCTGGCGCTATGGGTTGGCGCTGGCAGCGGCGCACCATACCTCGACGCGATTCGCCGCCAGCCCTTCCCTCCCGATGCGCCGCAACACCTGCGCGTGGCCGGCTCGAATGTGCCATTTCGCGTGGTGGCGGCGCGCATCGACGACGGCAGCGTCATCTATCTCGGTCTCTCGGAACGCGATGAGCTGCGTGTTCTGCGCAGCCTGCGCTTCCGTTTTTTCACGTGGTGGCTGCTGTTGGTTCTGTTGGGATTTGCGATTGTGTTTTACACGACGCGGCGCATGCTGAGTCACGTGCGCGATATCACCGAAGCCGCGTCGCGCATTGGTCACACCGAGCTGGACAAGCGCGTGCCAACGAGTGGGCGCAACGATGAGGTAGCGCACCTGGCGCGGACGCTGAACCGCATGCTGGACCGCATTGAAAGCTCGATGCACCAACTGCACACGATTACCGATGCGCTGGCGCACGACCTGCGCAGCCCGCTCACGGCGATTCGCGGCAAGCTGGAGATGTCGCTCTCCGCGGCGACGCACGGAGAGCAGGCAGAGCCGATTGTGGCGGCGATCGATGAGCTGGACCGGCTGACGGAGTTCCTGAACACATCACTGGATGTGGCGGAGGGGAAGGCCGATGCGCTGCGCCTCTCGAAGAGCGAGATCGATCTGGACGATCTATTGCGCGGGATGGCCGATCTCTATGAGCCCTCAATGAGCGAGAAGAACCTGCGTATGACGCTGAAGAGCCACAGCCCGCTCACGATACGTGCCGACGCTGGGCTGGTGCACCGGATGATCTCGAACCTGTTTGACAATGAGCTGAAGCACCTGCCGGCCGGGTGCATGATTCACATGCGCCTCGAAGCGGAGCAGGAACAGGCGCGGCTTACGGTGGAGGACGACGGACCAGGGTTTGCGCCGGAGATTCTGCCGCATCTGTTTGAGCGCCGCGTGAAGGGCCGGCAGTCCAGCGGTCACGGACTGGGGCTGGCGTTTGTGGAGGCGGTGGCGCGGGCACACGGAGGCAACGTGGCTGCATCGAACCGGGAAGAAGGCGGCGCGCGCCTCGTCCTTACGCTGCCGCGCGGCCTCGCGCAGGAGCCAGAGGCGGCGATGCTTCCCGTTTCCGCCTTCCGGGCTTGATGATCACTTGGCGCAGCCAGATACGCGCAAAACCAGACGATCGATACAGACACGCTCGCCGCTGCAACGGCGGAGCGGGAGGATGGGAGCAGAATGGGCAGCAGACTCAAAGTCACTTATTGCATTGAACCGGATGCTGCGGCGCTGGCTGAACGCGCCGTGGAACATCTGATTGCGGAAGTGGAGCAGGCCGTGGCGCGGCACGGGCGGGCACGGATTGCGATCAGCGGTGGCTCGACGCCGAAGGCTGCGTTCCAGATGCTGGCTGACCCCAAACAGGTCTGGCGCAGATCGATGCCGTGGGACAAGCTCGAGCTCTTCTGGGTAGACGAGCGCTGCGTTCCCCCGGATCACCCGGACAGCAACTACCGGATGACGCGGGAGACACTGCTGGATCATGTGCCGGTGAAGCCTGAGCAGGTGCACCGCATGGAAGGCGAACTGGACCCGCAGGTGGCGGCATCGCGCTATGAGTCGCTGCTGCGCAATTCCTTCCGGCTGGAGGGCGCGGAGAGCCCACGTTTCGATGTGATTGCGCTGGGGATGGGCGATGACGGGCACACGGCCTCGCTGTTTCCCCATACCGAAGCGATCCACGAGATGGGGCGGCTGGTGACGGCGAATCACGTGCCTCAGCAAAAGGATTCCTGGCGGATTACGCTGACGTGGCCGGTGATCAACAACGCGGACTCAGTATTTTTTCTGGTTGGGGGCGCGGAGAAGGCGGCGCGGCTGCATGAGGTCTTCATGGGACCGCGGGATCCGGAGCGGCTGCCGAGTCAACTGATATGGCCCTCAGGCGGTATACTCACTCTGATTCTGGATAAGGCCGCTGCTGCGCTTCTGCCCGCAACCGATGGGGAAGGCTGCGGGGTGTTGGAGATGGAAAGATGATTCTGGCAGGCGACGTAGGCGGCACCAAGGTCAACCTGGCTCTGTACGACTTTGCAGAGGGCAAGCTGAAGCACACGCGCGAACAGCGCTACCCGGCCAAGAACTATTCGGGCCTACAGGAGATCGTCAAGGAATTCCTGGCGGCCGATAAGGTAACGGCGGCGTGCTTTGGCGTGCCGGGGCCGGTGCGCGACGGCCGACTTCGGCTGACGAATCTGCCGTGGACGCTGGACAGCCGCGAGCTCTCCTCCGGTCTCGGCATTCAGCATGTCTTCCTCATTAACGACCTCGAAGCGAACGGGTACGGCATTGCAGAGCTGACGCCGGACCAGATTTACACGCTCAATGAAGGCGATGCGAGCCAGATGGGAAACCGGGCGCTGCTTGCGGCCGGAACTGGGCTGGGCGAATGCTTTTTGGCATGGAACGGCAGGCTGCACCTTCCCTTCCCCTCTGAGGGCGGCCATGCGGACTTTGCCCCGCGCAATGAGGACGAGATTGACCTGCTGCGCTTCCTGAAGCAGAAGTACAACGGGCGCATCAGCTTTGAGCGCGTGGTCAGCGGGATGGGCCTGACGAATATCTACGAGTTTCTGCGCGAGGTGCGTGGTCTGGAAGAACCGGCGTGGCTCGCCGAACGCATCGCAGGCGAAGACCCCAACGCCGTGATTACCGAGCTGGCCCTGGCGGCCAAGAGCGAGATCTGTGAGAAAGCTCTGGATATGTTTGTCTCGGCCTATGGCGCCGAGGCTGGCAACCTGGCGCTGAAGATTCTCTCGGTGGGCGGACTCTACGTGGGCGGTGGCATTGCCCCGCGCATCCTGGAAAGGCTAAAGGACGGCATCTTCATGAAGTCCTTCACGGACAAGGGGCGGCTGAGCCAGCTGCTTGTGAATATGCCGGTGCGCATCATTCTGGAAAGCCGTGCGGCGCTGATGGGCGCTGCGGCGTATGCCGAAGCGCGCGCCGCGGAGATCAGCGGCATCTCGGCGCGGGCAGCATCCATCCGTCACTAGACCTTCGCACACTAGACCTGCGCGTTTGCCGGAGCCGGAGCGGAGAACCATTTGCGCTGCAAGGCGAGCGAGGCTTGCACCAGCAGAATCAGCGCGGGCACTTCGACCAGCGGTCCGATGACGGCGGCAAAAGCTGCTCCGGAGTTGAGGCCGAAGACGGCGACCGCGACGGCGATGGCCAGCTCGAAGTTGTTGCTGGCCGCGGTGAAGGAAAGCGTGGCGGCCTTTGCGTAGTCGGCGCCGGCTTTGCGGCCCATCCAGAAGCTGACGAAGAACATCACGACAAAGTAGATGAGCAGCGGCAGGGCGATGCGCAGCACGTCGAGCGGCAACTGGACGATGAGGTTGCCCTTGAGGCTGAACATGACGACGATGGTGAAGAGCAGCGCTACCAGCGTGAGCGGGCTGATGGCCGGGACGAAGCGACTCTGATACCAGTCGCGGCCTTTGGTGCGGATAAGAACGAAGCGCGTGGCCATGCCCGCGAGGAACGGAACGCCTAGATAGAGGAAGACGCTCTGGGCAATCTGGCCCATACGGATGTCTACAAAGACGCTGTGCAGCCCGACGAGCGGCGGAAGCACGGCAAGAAAGAACCACGCGTAGACGCTGTAAAAGAGCACCTGAAAGACGCTGTTGAAGGCGACGAGGCCGGCGGCGTAGTCGGTATCACCCCGCGCCAGCTCGTTCCAGACGATGACCATGGCGATGCAGCGGGCGAGGCCGATGAGGATGAGGCCGGTACGGTATTCGGGGTAGCCGCGGAGGAAGACAACGGCGAGCACAAACATGAGCGCGGGGCCGATGACCCAGTTCTGCACGAGCGAGAGACCAAGGACGCGGCGATTGCGAAAGACATGGCTGAGGCGCTCGTACTGCACCTTGGCCAGCGGAGGATACATCATGAGGATGAGGCCGATGGCGATAGGGATATTGGTGGTGCCGGCCTGATAGCGCTGCAACAGCGCGGGCACGGCGGGCACGAAGCGCCCAAGGGCAACGCCGAGGGCCATGGCGAGGAAGATCCAGAGCGTGAGGTAGCGATCGAGAAAGGAAAGGCGCGAGGGACGTGCGGATGGCTCGTCTGCGCAACAGGCGGAGGGCGTGAGGGTCACTGCGGGTCCTTTCCAATAGCGCGCACTCTGGATTCGAGGGCAAGGCGGTCGAGAGTTTCGACGGGCAGTGCGAGAAGGAGCTGCACGCGGTTCCGGATCTGGTGGAGCGTACGAGCAAAGGCTGCGCGTTTGTCGTCATCGCTTCCCTGGACGGCGGCGGGATCGGGAAAGCCCCAGTGCGCCGTGATGGGATGGCCGGGCCACACCGGGCAGACCTCACCTGCGGCGTTGTCGCAGACAGTAATGACGAAGTCCATGACAGGCGCGCCAGGCTGGGCGAATTCGCTCCAGCTCTTGCTGCGGAGATTGTCGACGGGGTATCCAAGCGCGCGGACTTGCTCGACGGCGAAGGGGTTGACGCGGCCGGTGGGATGGCTGCCTGCGCTATAAGCGCGGAAGCGGCCTGCGCCGAGTAGGTTGAAAAGCGCCTCTGCCATAATGCTGCGGGCGGAGTTACCTGTGCAGAGCACGAGCACGTTGTACGGTTGCGGCATCGCGAACTCGCTTTCAGCAGTGGATCAGTTGCAGCAGGAGGGTTCGCAGCAGGCGCGCGCGGGCCGTGTGGCCCGGACGAATGCGGCCATGAGCGAGCCGGCTGCCTGAGCGGCGACGGCATCCACATCTACGCCGGCATCCTCAAGAAACTTGCGCGCGTCTTCTACTTCGTAGACACGGGTCGGTTCAACCGAGACGCCGGTGAAGCCCGCTGCGGTGAGCTTGTGGATGTACTCCTGCTCTTCCAAAGCGCCCGCAATGCAGCCGACCCAGAGAGCCATGCTGCGGCGGACCTCGGCGGGCACGCTGCCGCGGGCTACGACATCGCTGACGGCGAAGCGGCCGCCGGGCTTGAGGACGCGGAATGCTTCGCGCAGGACGCGACTCTTGTCGGCCGAGAGGTTGATGACACAGTTGGAGATGACTACATCGACAGACTGATCGGGCAGAGGAATGTGTTCGATTTCGCCCTTGAGAAACTCGACGTTCTCGACGCCCGCGTGGAGCTGATTTTCTCGCGCGAGTGCGAGCATCTCGTCGGTCATGTCAAGCCCGTAGGCTTTGCCTGTGGGCCCGACGCGCTTTGCAGAAAGGAGTACGTCGATGCCGCCGCCGGAGCCTAGATCGAGAACGGTTTCTCCGGGGCGCAGGTCAATGAGCGCTGTGGGATTGCCGCAGCCGAGGGAGGCAAGGACGGCGCTCGCAGGCAGGCCCTGCTTCTCCGACTCACTGTAGAGGTTGACGGTGATGGGATCGCAGCAGGTGAAGGACGGATTACAGCAGGCTGCTTCGCTGGTCTGCTGAACCTGGCGCGCCGCTGCGCCATACTTCGCTTTTACCTGGTCCTGCACGCTTGTTGCCTGGTCCATCACTGGCGCCTCACATACGCATAAGCAAATATATAAAGAAGCTCCCTTGTTGTCAAACCGCATACAATGACGGAATGGCAGGGAACTCTGGATCGCCAGATCTGGCGCAGGTCTTTGCCGCGCTGGCTGACCCGACGCGGCTGCGGCTGCTGAACCTGATTGCCGGGCGCGAGGTGTGCGTCTGTTACCTGGTAGAGGTGCTGCGGCAGAGCCAGCCGAAGATTTCGCGGCATCTGGCGTACCTGCGCAGGGCGGGCGTAGTGCAGGCGCGGCGCGAGGGCAAGTGGATGCACTATCGGTTGCGTGAGCCGGGCGACCCGGAGACGGCGGGGATCCTGGCAGCCGTGCTGGCTGCGCTGCGGCATGAAAGAGCGATGCAGGCAGACGAGGCGAAGCTGGCGCGGGCTTGCTGCGTGCCCCAGAAGCTGGTGCTGCCGGCAGGCGCGCCGCTGCCGGCAACGGTCGCGGGCGGGGTACGCACGCCACGCGGAGAAACGAGTCGATGATCTGGCGCTGGGCGGTGCGTGTGCTTGTGGGCCTCATCGGCCTCTTTGTCGCAGTGTATACGGGGGACAGTGCAACCTATCTGCTGCGAGGTGCTCCCGCGGGCAAGGTCACGGTGAACCGTTATCTGGCGATCCCGTTGAAGGGTAACAAGCAGGAGTTTGACTATCAGGGCACGGTGGATGTGCCCTGCGCGGTGGCCCTGTTTCCGCAGAGCGGCCTTGATCCCTGCTGGCAGGTGCGGCGGAATGCAAAGCAGGGCATTCGCATGTAATTCCCATGCATGGTCGGCATTCCGATTTTGAGAATCGCACAGACAATCGTGACACCAGTCACGTTTTGGTCCTGCATCCGGAGCTAGTATCGACAAATCCAGCATCCGGAGCAGGGACCATGTACGCTCGAACTCAGAATGAAAACGGCACCTACAACACCCGGTGCCTTTATTGCTTCATGACGGTTGCCTTCGCGGTGGAGGCGCCGGAGGAATTGGACAGGCTGGAGAGCCGACACCTTTGCCCCGAAAAGGCGCTGGCACAGCTTGTCGCTGCCGATCACGACCAGGCTACACACGCCCACTAAGGTTGTGGATCGGCGTGGGGAGCGGCTGAAGTGGATGGAGACGCAGCCTCGGAAGGCGCCGGGGATGAGGCATTTGCGTGAGGCCCGCGCGCCGCGCCGTTTGCAATCTTCTTGTAGAGATCTTCGTCTGCTGCTTTGTTGAGCTTGCTGGCCTTGTCAAACTCGGCTCGCGCCTCTTCCTTTCTGTCCATGGCTCGATAAAGGCGGCCGAGACGCCAATGCACGTTGACATCGTCGGGAATGAGCTTTTCGGCTTGCTCGAGTTCGCGGAGCGCAGCGGAGTTGTTGCCGGCGTCGGTTTCGAGAATGCCGAGATCGAGATGCACAAGAGGCAGCGAGGGATCGAGCAACTCTGTCTTTTCAAGGAGCGGACGCGCTTGATCCGGATGATTCATCTGGATCAGAGAATCGGCGAGGTAGAGCATCGCTTGGGCGTGGTTGGGATCATTGGCCAGCTCGGCCTGAAACTCGCTGGCAGCCTCGGGATATTGCTTCTGCGTCCACAGCAGGTAGCCGAGGCCGAAGTGCGCGTTAGGCTCTTTGGGGTTGGCCTTGACTGCGGCCCGAAACATTTTCGTTGAGCCTTCGTTGTCCTTCATCTCGTCCAGCGCTTCGCCGGCCAGCATATCGGCCTCTGCCGAGTCGGGGTTCACGGCGAGAATCTGCTGGTAGACGTTGAGAACGTCCTTGAACTGGCGCGACCAGAGGTAGCTGTGCGCAAGGGCGAGCAGCAGCGGAAGGCTCTGCGGGTCCTGCGCGGCGGCGCTTTTAAGATAGGGGACGGCCTCGGCGTATTGCGCCATGCCGTAGCAGGCCATACCCATGAGCAGATTGACCTGCCGGGCTTGCGGTGACGCCGAGGGAAGCTGCTGCAGGAGCGGCTTGAAGACCTCGGCGGCCTGCTTCATCTCGCCGCCCTTGAAGAGCGCGAGGCCAAGGTTCAACTCGACGCTGAGCAGCTTGGGACCGAGGGCGAGCGCCTTGCGATAGTTGGCTGCGGCTTCCTGATACTGCCCTTCGCGGGCGGCAATGAGGCCAAGGTGGGCGTAGGGTTCCGGATCATTGGGACGGAGCTTGAGAAGCGCGCGCCATTGGCTGGCGGCGTCGGTGTTCTTCCCCTGCTGCTCGAGCGTGATTGCGTTCTGACGCAGAGATGCAGGCGTTTGGGCAGGTTGTGCGAAGCCGAAGATGGGCTGCAGGAAGCAGCCGAGAACGATGATGAACGCGAGCCCGCGGACCAAGCAGCTTCCTTTCCTTCAGAGCGGAACGCTACAGGCGCGCCCCTTCTATTGTCGCGCCGCTGCGTGGGAGAGTGCAATTTTTGCGCGGGCAAAAAAGAAGGGCGCAGCAGGCAAGCCCGCTACGCCCTGTTTGGAGGATCGATTTAGAACACGAACTTGCCACCGAGTTCGAGGGTACGGGAGTCATAGGCGCCCGTGACCTGACCGAACTGGCCATTGCCGAGGGAGGTCTGCAAGTTGTTCCACTCGGCGTGGTTGAAGGTGTTGAAGGACTCGAAGCGGAGCTCGAAGTGAGCCGCCTCACGGATATCGAAGTTCTTGTACAGCGAGGTGGTGAAGTCCACGCGACCCGGGAAGATGATCGAGTCCCTGCCCGCGTTGCCGAAGCCCTGGTTCGGACCACCGTCCCAAGCCGGGATGGGGGCGCTGAACTGGGTCGTGTCGAAGTATTCGCCCACCTTCTTGAGTCGGCGGACCTTGCCGTTGACGTTGGGACGGTTGGTGTAACCGCCGCCCAGGCCAATCGGGTCATAGTTGATGGAAAGTCCGGGACCCTGATAGTTCAGAGCGCCAGAGCCGGGCAGACCCGTCTCATCGACTGCCGTACCAGCAATCTGCCAGCCGCCCAGGGCCGTGTGAAGCAGACCTGTGCTCTTGGAGAAGATCGGGAGCTGATAGATGTAGTTGATGTTGAGAATCTGACGGCGGTCCAGGTTGCCCGAGGACTTGTCATACTTCAAGTTGAACGGGTTGCTGACCTGGGTCAGATCCGAGCTGGTGAGGTCGATCTCGTGGGACCAGGTGTAATCCACCTCGCCCGAGAAGCCCCAGCGGTTCTGGATGCGGACGCCGGTCTGGAAGCCGTTGTAGTTGCCGTTGGTGGTGTTTTCCTGCTGGGTGATGCCACCCCAGCCCTGGTAGGTGTTGTACAGGTTGGAGTTGGGCAGCGTCTGCGGCTGGCCTGCATAGGTGCCGGCGACACTGGGACCGCCGACAGGGGGAACGTAAATTCCGCCCTGGCCGTATTGCGACCAGTTGGTGGTGGCCGCCGGGCAGATGTCGCCATTGCCCTTGGGACCCGCGCCTGCGTTGTAGTTGTTGCTGCCGTCACCGGCATCGCAGCGAACTGCCATGTCGATGTTCAGCGGGAAGTTGTTAATCCTGCGTTCGATGTTCTGGTGCCACGCAAGGTTGCCGACATACTGCATCACCCAGACAACCGAGGGCGACAGTTCACGCTGCAGGCCGAGGCTGAACTGCGCCACGGCGGGAGCGGGATAGCTGTGCGCCAGACTGGTGACGCCGGTGACGAAGGTCGGCAGACCGGCGGCCGCTGTGTTGGAGTTATCGTTCCAGCTCACACCCGGCTTGCTGAAGTAGGTGTTGCTGACGCCGGCGTTGTTGGCATAGGGCGCGTTGGTGGCAGCGTTGTAGATATCGTTGCCCTGCAGGCGCTCGTAGAAGGTGCCGAAACCGCCGCGAAGGATGGTCTTGCCATCGCCGAAGAGATCTTCAGAGAAGCCTACGCGGGGCTGCAGCGTTCTGTAGTCGTTGTTGACGAGGCCGCGCGGGAAGCCGTTCTGGCCCGCCAGTCCCATGCCGTTCACGTAGAAGCTGGCTCCGTTGTAGGAGAGCAGGCCCTGCGTTGTGCTGCCAATCAGGGTGCCGTTCCAGACCGGAATCTGGCTGGACAGGAAGTTCGCCTGATCGAAGTTGGCAACATCGTTGTTGCGTTCCCATGCGTGCGGCAGAGCGTCATAACGGAGGCCGAGCTGCAGGCTGAGGCGCGGGGTGACGTGCCAGTTGTCCATCACATACGCCGAAGGCGTCTGGTTGACGTAGTGGCGAATGGGGGTGGCCTGGAACTGCTGGTAGCCGGTAGACAGACCCATGGTCAAATCCATAAAGCTGTCGCCCGAGAGCTGCCCGAAGAAGAAGTGGCCCTGCTGATCACCGAACAACTGCTGGTTCTTGGTGTAGCGGTTGTAGCTGAAGCCGTACTTCATGGCGTGCTTGCCCATGGTGTAGGAGATGTCCACGCGGGGCTCGTAGTCCTGCGCCGCGTTGTGCCACGGAGCCGAGCCGGTGTCTTCCGCCACGCCATAGGGCCCGATGTAATCGATGGCCGGTAGCGAGTTCTTGGTGACCTTGAAGGACGGGGTCAGCGGATTGGCAGCCCAGCCCGAGGGTAGGTTGCCGGAGGCGCTGTTGACGATGTTGATGACGTTGCCGTCGTAGTTGATGCTGGCTTCCACCAACAGGTTGGGATTGATGGTGCCGCTCAGCTTGATGGCGGCGCTGTTGGCCGGGTTCGACAGGGTGCTGGTGATGGAGTTGAAGCTTGCCCAGAGCCAGCCCAGCATCGGCTCGGCGTTGCCCTGCGTCACACTGTCATGAATGTAGTGACCGAGGATCGCCCACTTGTCGTTGAACTTGTGGTCGATGCGGACAATGTCGTCGCGCACGTTGATGGCGTTCGCAGGATCTGCG
Organism: Acidobacteriota bacterium; assembly: GCA_021781795.1. GTDB lineage: Bacteria > Acidobacteriota > Terriglobia > Terriglobales > Acidobacteriaceae > Telmatobacter. The sequence continues at coordinate 22,372 of JAJXWA010000017.1, read as the reverse complement.
ACGACGGCATCGGTCGCGGTGTTCGTCGGCTTCGGAATGGCCGGGCTGTTGAGGTAAAGGACGCCGTTGTTGTCAAACAGCTGATGCGGGATGATCGCATTACCGGATGCATCTGTGGCAAAGCCGCCGGGTGTTCCGGGCGCCGCGCCGGGGACAAGGCCCATGGGCGCCAGAACGTTCTGCGCATAGTAGGAGTTGCCAGGAACGTTGGGCACCTTGAGGGCCGTGCTCTTGGCGAATGCAGGGGCAACGTAGTGCAGATCCTGACCCGCAACCGGCCGGTCCGCATTGTCCAGCGTGTTCTGGATGTTGACGCCGGCGCCGGTGAGAATCTTGCGCCACTCTTCGTTCCAGAAGAAGAAGCTCTTCTGCCTGTTGGTGTTGTAGACGTGAGGAATGAAGAGCGGGCCGCCCAGGTTGCCGCCGAAGATGTTGTAGTGAACATTCAGCTTGGCGTTGGCGAGGTCCTGATAGGCGTTGTAGTTCGGTGTGCGGTTGAACTCCCAGAGTTCGCCGTGGTACTTCTGCGTGCCGCTCTTGAGCGAAAGGCTCATGGTGGCGCCCGAAGAGATACCGTAGTCCGGCGGATAGTTGGAGGTCATCATCTGGAATTCGGCGATGGCGTCCTGCGAAGGCATGATGGCCATGCCGCCGGCGCCGCCGCGGTCATCCGACTCACCGCCGTCGATGAGCCAGATGTTGTGGCTCTCGCGAAGGCCGTTGACGGAGATGGAGAAGTTGGAAGCGACCGAGGTGGGCGTGTTGCTGGAGGGCAGTGCCGAGCTGACCCCCAGGCCGAGAGCTGCCAGCGCCGCGAAGTTTCGGTTTTCCGTTGCCAACTGGGTAATCTGGGTGGAACTGATAAGGGTGCTGACGACGTTGGAGTCGGCCTGCACGGTGAGTGCGTCGGCTTCGACGGTGACGGTCTGCGCCTCAGTGCCGATGGTGAGCTTGACGTCGACGCGGAAGGTCATCGAAACGTTCACGACGATGCCCTTCTGTACGTAGGTCTGGAAGCCCTTGGCGGTGACCTTCATGTCGTAGTTGGCAGGGTTCAGACCGGCGAAGTCGTACAAGCCGGTGTCACCACTGACAGTGGTCTTGGTGAAGCCGGTTGCCTGGCTGGTGAGCGTAAGCGTCGCGCCCGGCACCACTGCTCCCGTCTGGTCTGTCACGATGCCGGTGATATCCGAGTTCGCCTGCGCAAATGCTCCTGCGCATGCCAGCACGAAAAACAACGGCAACAGGAGGAACCTGTATTTCGTATGTCTCATGTGACCTTCCTTTTCAAGGTTGTACTGCTCGTTTGTTGCTTCCCCGTCTCAGAGGGGTGAATTCGGTTGATGACGTTCCGGACGCGGATTGGATCTCTGGAACTGCTATCGATGGTCGGGCATTGCGAATCTGACCCGCTCGCTCAACCCGCAAGAAACACAGGTGCAGCCGAAGAGTCCCGTCGCTGGACGAGAGCCTGACGGCTGACGCGAAGAATTGGATTCAGCAAAGCTCGAATACATCGATTTTCCAGAAGCCCCTGAACTGCAACCGTGCCATTTAATGCGTCGCACGCAACGAATGTCAAGAAGAAAATCCCTTTACTGCGCATTCGCTCGTGGTTCAACCCATCTTCACGGCCTTACTCCAGGTATCCTGGCGCTCGACCGCCGGCTTATTGTCTGCCGGCTTGCGGGGTTTATCTTTTACCTTCACGTTCCGGCGGGGCGCTCCTCAGTACCCCGTCAGATCCTGATTTACACACCTGCAGGAGACTTGTGTCGCCTCTGCAGCCGGGCTGGCAAACGGGATTTCTCCGTACTTTTGGAGATGCGCAAACCCACTTCTACATCTTTTTGGATTTTGTAGCTCAAACGTTTAAGTTTGGCTGCGTGCGCAAACATTCGCAAAGCCGCAGTGATTACAATCCTGCCCCGTATAAGTTGTCAAGAGGAAGTTTCAATGAAAGATGAAAGTGAGGAGGAGACCGCTGTAATTGATATAACAAGTCTTTTTAAGACATTGTATTTGTTGAACTTCCAATAGATATACATATTGCGATTGGACTTTCAATGGCGCAGCTAGAGCGGCACTGGGGATTTCGTTCGGCCTGCGTCTGCAGAAGCGAGAAAAGGCGGAGAATTCGACGGCCAGATGGGCGAGCGGACACGGGATATCGGACGACGGAATGATTCCGGAGCAGGTGCTTGCGGTCCGGGCGAAGGAGATTTCGGGCCATCGGGATGAGGCCGAGTGGCACGGGTAATCTGAGACCATGCCAGCGCATGATCTCCAGACTTCGTTCCTCGCGCTCGCTGCGATTCTGGCGCTGCTGCCCATGCTTGCGGCTGCATTTGCGCCGGAGCACTTTCGTGCGCTCCCGCAACGACTGCCTCGCATGCTGCGGATCGCCATTCCCGCACTGCTGTGCGTGCCGTATGCGCTGACGGCTCTTGCTGCCGGCCGCATGCATCCGGCGTGGCTGGCAGTGTATGCGCTGCTGCCGGTGCTCATTGCGTGGATGTCTGCGCAGGCAGCGGAGGCAGATCCGGAGCAGCATGGCGACTGGCGCGACTTCCTGCTGCTGGCCGGGCTGGGGTTGGCCGTGGATTTGCGCTGGCTGGAGCCTGCGTGGCCGCACGGCTTGACTGCAATCGGCAAGATGCTTCTCGTCGATGCGGGCATCTATGGGTTCCTTGGCATCCGGAAACTGCGGGATGTCGGATTTGACTTGCGGCTGCGTCTGCGGGACGTGGGTCATGGCCTGCGGGAGTTCGCGCTGTATGCGCCGCTTGCCATTCCGCTTGGGCTCGCGCTGGGATTTCTGCGTTTTCATGCTGTGTGGCCGACGCCTCTGCACGCGCTGGCGGCGTATCTGTTCACGTTCTTCTTCATCGCGATTCCCGAGGAGCTGTTCTTTCGCGGCTGGATACAGAACCTGCTGGAAAGGCGCGTGGGGCGCACGCCCGCGCTGCTGCTGACTGCCGTGCTCTTTGGGCTGGCGCACTGGAACAAGCGGACGGTGAGCTTCAACTGGCAGTATGTGCTGCTGGCGGCGCTGGCGGGAGTCTTCTATGGACGCGCCTGGAGAGCCGGGAGACGCGTGGGGGCATCGGCCATCACACATGCCACAGTGGACACCGTGTGGTCACTCTGGCTGAGGTGAAGCGGGCGCGGCGCGTGGTAGTGCAGGTAGCCAAGGCCGACGCGCATATTGTGAATCACTGGTGGCGGCACCATGACGGCGATGGAGATGCCGAAGATGGCGTGCGCCAGAGCCAGCGGATAGATGTTGCGCGTGCGCAGGAAGACCATGCAGGCCACGACGCCCCAGAGCAGCGTGATGGGCGTAAGGACGGGATTGGGCAGATGGGCCAGGGAAAACAGCGATGCCGCGGTGAGCGCTGCCCAGCGCGGATTGGGTATCAGCAGAAGAATCCGCAGCAGAAAATAGCCCTGAAGCAGAAACTGCTGCATGAGGGACCAGACGCTGTAGCCGCCGAAGGTGTGGACCCAGTCGGCGGGACCATGCGGCGTGTGGAGCGTGGCGAAATGCTCTGCTGCGGCTGAACCAATTGCCGCGAGGAATGCCGCGACAACAATGACCCAGGCGGCGCGCAAAAAACCGGCTCCACGGAAGCCATAGGCTTGCCAGCCGCGAAAAGAACGTATCGTGGTGGCGACGACCCACGCCAGCGCCGCCCAGTAAAGCCAGCGCTGCAGAGGCCGCGCGGTCCAGATGGTGAGCAGGATCAGCGCGTAGCAGACCGCAAGCTCAACGAGGGCCTGGATACGCTGCGGGCGAGATGTTGAAGCCGTGGTTTTATCCGCCGTGTGTGAACCGTCTGGCATCAGCATTTTCGGGAGCAGGGGCGCGCCCCATGTGCCAATGGACTCTGCGGCGCTGCCGGCGTCACCCTCAGATCTTCAAAAAGATCTTCTTGCGATACAGAATCCAGACCGGAACAAAGCAGACCGCGGTAAAGGTGACCGAGTAGGCAAAGGCCGCCCATCCGCGGCTCGGGATGTGCTCGAAGCTGTGCAGAAAGGTCCAGCTGATGGGGTCGGATGGGTGTCCGCCGGCGTGGAACTTGATGCTCCAAAGGGCGCTTGGCAGCAGCTCGCTGAACATATAGGCAGCGATGGCGTTGGAGCCGAAGACAAGCCAGGGCCAGGTCCAGCCGGTGCGCCAGCCACGCTGCTCAATCGCCCAGTAGGTAAAGGCGAACAGCGCCAGCGAATAGCCTGCGGCGACCAGGACAAACGAGCTGGTCCACATGTTCTTGTTCAGAGGGAACTCAAGCGACCAGAGGTAGCCGAGCGCGAGACTCACGACCGCCGCGCCGGCGAGGCCCCATGCCTTGGCCGGAACCGAGCGCCGGCTGCGCAGCCAGAGACCGGCGAGGATGCCGATAAGCGCGGTGCCGATGGCGGGCAGGTCGCTGAGCAGGCCTTCAGGGTCGCGCACGTTGTGGTAGGGCGGCTCGAGGTAGAGGTGGTACGGGAACACATGCCGGTCGATCCATGAGACGAGGTTCTGCGTCATGTCCATGAAGGGCACGTCGCGGCCGGGCACTCCGACGCCGGGAATGGGAACCCAGCGCACCAGAATCCAGTAGCCGACGAGCGCAGCGACAAGAGCAGCGACTTTGGTCCAGACGCGCTGGTCGTAGAGATAGAAGAGGCCGACGACGAGATAGCACACTGCGATGCGCTGCAGCACTCCGTAGAAGCGCATGTGCGGGAGACCGAAGAGTGGGAAGTTGTTGACGATGATGCCGAAGAGCACGAGGATTACGGCGCGCTGCACCGTGTGGCGCGCGAGCTGGCCGCGGTCTGCGCCGCGCGTCAGGCGCGCATCAAACGCAAAGACCACCGAGACGCCGACGACAAAGACAAAGGTCGGGAAGACGAGGTCCGTCGGCGTCAGGCCGTTCCACTGCGCATGATTCATGAAGTGCCAGGAACCGGGGCCGCCGTTGTTGTTGACCATGATCATGAAGGCGATGGTGATGCCACGCAGCACATCGAGAGAGAGCAGACGCTGGACGGGAGTGGGTGCGAGGGCCGGGTTGGACATGCGGTTTGGATCTCTCCACTGGATCGCTCATAACCCTACGCGCAAAGGCGTCCTCTCGCCAAGCCCTGCGCTTCACAGAGACCATGCCCTGTGATGCTGCCCGCGTTTGCTGCTACACTCGCCCTTTCGGGGGCGTAGCAGTGCGCCCCGCGTGATTGCCTTGGAGGCTTTGCGTGTCGGACTTCCAGCCTTTTGTTCCTCCCAGTGAAACTCGTCCAGAGTTCACACTTCGCGCCATTCTGCTCGGCAGCTTCTTCGGGCTTGTGTTTGGGGCAGTCACCGTCTACGTGGGTCTGCGAGCCGGGCTCACGGTGGCAGCTTCGATTCCGATTGCCGTGTTGTCCATCAGCATTCTGCGTGCCTTTGGCCGGTCCTCGATTCTTGAGAACAATATTGTGCAGACGACGGGCAATGCCGGGCAGTCGATTGCCGCGGGCGTCATCTTCACGCTGCCGGCGCTGATTTTTCTTGGCTTCGATCTTGAATACTCGCGCATCTTTCTGCTGGCGCTGATTGGCGGCTGGCTGGGCGTGCTGTTCATGATTCCGCTGCGGCGGCAGCTGATTGTGGAGGAACACGGCAACCTGACCTATCCCGAAGGCACGGCCTGCGCGGACGTGCTGATGGCGGGCGAGCGCGGCGGGTCGCTGGCGAGCCGCGTTTTCTGGGGGCTTGGATTGGGCGCACTCTACACGCTCTTCCAGAACGAAAACATCTTCAAAGCGTGGCCGGGAACGCCGGAGTTTCAGCCGGACTTCGGGCCGCAGCACATCCTGAAGGGTGCATCGATCAAGGCCGACGCCACACCGGAGTACCTTGGCGTGGGCTATATCATCGGGCCGCGCGTAGCGGGCGTGATCTTTGCGGGCGGCGTGTTTTCGTGGCTTGTGCTGATGCCGTTGATTTACTTCTTTGGCAAAGACCTGCCGCATCCCATCTACCCCGGCACGGTGCCGATTGCGCAGATGGGGCCAAGCGATCTCTGGTCCACATACATTCGGCCAATGGGCGCGGGCGCAGTAGCCGCCGCGGGCCTGATTACGCTGCTGAAGACGCTGCCGACGATTTTTGGCGCGCTCAGCTCTGGGTTCAAGACGATGCGGCCCGGCATGGCCGCAAAGGGCGCGCCGAGCCGGACGGAGAATGACCTGTCGATGCGCGTGGTTATCATCGGCTCAGTTCTGCTGATCGCGTGTATGTTCTTCTTCCTGCAGTTCAAGCCGGTGCCAGGCGCCTATGTGAGCTGGGAAGCCAACCTTGCAGCCTCGCTGCTTGTGGTGGTCTTCGGCTTCCTGTTTGTCACGGTCAGCTCGCGCATCGTGGGCCTGATTGGCAGTTCGGCCAACCCGATTTCAGGAATGACGATTGCGACGCTGATGGCGACTTCGGCGATCTTCCTGGTGAAGGGATGGACGAGCCCGGCGTTTGGCGCGCTGGCGATCACCATCGGCGGCGTGGTGTGCATCGCCGCCGCGAACGCGGGCGACACCTCGCAGGACCTGAAGACGGGCTTCATTGTGGGCTCAACGCCGCGGCTGCAGCAGATTGCGCTGATGATCGGCGTCGTGGTCTCCACCATTGCGATCGGCTTTACGCTGAACCTTATGAATACGGGGCTGCAGCAGTTCCGCGCTGCCCAGCAGCCGTGGAACCTGAATGTGCCGCACTCCGGCGTGGCGATCCAGAAGGACACTTCGCATCTGCCGGATGCGTTCCCCGTGCTGGGGCCTGGGCAGAGCTCGACGCTGCACCACAAGAGCGAGTACGTGGTTCTGAATGCGCTGGGTTCGGCGGAGCTTGCCGACGGCAAGTATCTCTACTCCCCCTCGACGGGGCGGATTGAGGTGCAGTGGATTCAGGGCATTGGCAGTGAGAAGGCCGCGGCGCCGCAGGCGCGGCTGATGGCCACGGTCATTAATGGCATCCTGAGCCGCAAGCTGCCGTGGGGACTGGTGATGCTGGGCGTTTTTCTGGTGATTGCGGTGGAACTGCTGGGCATTCGCTCGCTGTCTTTCGCAGTGGGGGCGTATTTGTCGATTGGGACCACGCTGGCGATTTTTGTGGGCGGGGCGGTGCGCTGGTTTGCCGATCAGGCCGCGGCAAAGGCGGGGCGCGAGGCTGCCGAGCAGGAAAGCGAGATCTCACCCGGCTCGCTGTTTGCCTCTGGGCTGATTGCCGCGGGCGGCATTGTGGGGCTGATGGGCGTGGCGCTGAAAGGCTATGAGACGACCTTTGACAAGGGCGACATCCTGAACTTTCCGCACACATTCCTGGATCACACGTGGGTGTCGGTGGTTGCCTTTGCGATGCTGGCGTATGCGCTTTACTACTTTGCGAGGAAGCCGCTGGACAAGTAGAAGAGCTCTACTGGATCAGGTGCGGGCGGCTCGCCGGGTACGGCGGGGATGGCGCTCCGGCGCGGCGAGGTTTCAGCCTCGCAGGAAATGCCAGAGGCCCCATGCACCGATGGCGAGGAACGCCTCAGCGGCAAGAGCGACCCAGACGCCGCGCAGGCAAACGCTTGACTTCGCATCTTCAGGCAGGACGGTGTCGGCAATCGACTTCACATCGGGATGTTCGGACGCGAAAACGGCCAACTCCGGATCGACACATAACTCGCGCAGCGGAAAATATCTGGGAACTTCCATATCGATGCCTGCCAATCCCGAACTCGCCATTGTTTACACCCTCTCGATCCTTATCGGCGTCCCACCGGATTCCTTCAGTTCGTTCTGAGCGGTTTAGCCCGGTCCTGGTGGTGTTCCAGAACATTGTTCTTTGGACGCTTCCAAGAGCGATGTGATCTGCGTCACTTCAATCGGCAGCTCTGAACCCTTTCCTAAACCGGCTTTGATCTCTCGCCCTGCGCGGATGAACACGCGCCTGTCCAATTTGTTGCGAGGGCCGTCCGGATGACGGCTGAGAAAGAGCCGCTTGAAGAGATCGCGGCAGGGCTCTGCATTCTCATCCGTGAGCAGCGTTTCGTGCGCGCCGGCGCCAAAGGTGATCTCGTCCTGACGGACAAACGACTGCGAGGATGCGGCGTGCCGGACCCGCGCGAATTCACGCCCATGCAGCAGCAGGCCCACCTCGGTCGTGGAGCGTGGAGCAAGTTCAACGCGGGCCTTTGCGCCGGGCGGGAGCAGGTCCATGAGGCGGTCCATGCCGGCGCGGCAGCGCTCGATGGCGGCGGCGCCGGAGAACGCATGCACGAGCCGGGACTCCACATTGCCGGAATCGGCCGGATCGATAGCGGTCAGTTCCTCGGTGCGCTCGTCGAGAAAGAGGAGCTGAAAGTTGGCGACAGCGCGGTTGAGGAAGGCGATGCGCCCGGCCGTGGTGCGGCCTGCGCCCGCCGGGACGACGACCTTGAGCACGCCAAAGTGGCGGCGTCCGTCGGCGTGCTGGCGACAGTAGTCCAGCCAGAGGATGCCGAGGGTGAGAATACCGTCGATGGTTGCGGCAGACTCCTCCGCGCCAACGCCGATGACAGCCTCGGCAATTGTGCCGCGCAGCAGACGCCCGCGCACATAGGCCGGACCAAAGCTGTGCTCAAGGTGCATCGCGTTGCGAAGGCCCTCGACTTTCGCTTCAGGGAAGTTGCGCTTGAGAAGGCGCTCCAGCAGGCGCAGGTAGTTGCGGCGGGCTGCGTCGCGGGCCGTAGGCGTACGACGGTCACTAGTGGGGACGAGTTCAAGAGCCTGGGGTGCGGCGCGCCCAGGCGCCGGGTCATCAGACGCAGGCAGTACGCTCGCTCCTGCACCTCGACGACAGTGCGCATCAGGTTCCGTTCCTCGCTCCAGAACTGCACGAGGCAGCGCCCATGCGACTCGGTCACCGAGTAGTGCGCGATGCGCATGTCGAAGAGGATGCGGCCATCCTCCAACAACGCCGCCGCGGGATGGCGCGCGAGGTAGTCCTCAATCTGCTAAGCAAGCTGGCCAGCGGCTGGCGGCATCTGCCGGGGACATGCGGAACGGCCTACCAGCCCATGCGGGCGCGGAGGCCGGTGATGTGGGCCGTGTGGTGGAGCGAGTGCCACGCATAGAGGGCCAGCGCCTGGGAAAGGGACTGCCGCCCCATCTTGGGATGGACATAGCCCTTCTCGAAATCCGGCTCGCGCATGGATTCGACAAGCGCGACCCAGCGCGTGTGGAGAGCTTCGAGCATTTGCAGAGAAACCTCGACCGGCAGGGTGCGGCTGTCAGTCAGCTCGGCCCATGCGGCCTCGTCGTAGGCCTTGATGGTGGGCCAGTCCTCGGTGAGGGCGAGCTTGAAGCGGACGAAGGAGTTTGCATGGCTGTCCGCCACATGATGCACGACCTGGCGCAGCGTCCAGCCACCCTCGCGATAGGGAGTGTCAAGCTGGGCATCGCTCAGGCCGGCAACGGCCTGGCGCAACCTGGCCGGGAGCTGGCGCAGCGTCGTCATCTCTTCCGCGCGCAGGGTGGGGGAGATGCTGGCGGGCGGAGTGAAGCGGCCCACGGGAAAGCGGAGGATGTCTGGTTCAGGCATGGATTGGACCCTGGAGGTGAGAAAACTGGTGAGCCGAGCGCGATGGATGATAGATGGCGAAGCGAGCGTTTAGTGCTTGTGGAATGGCCAGAGGCGGTGATGATGCTTGGCCGGGTGATCCACATGATGCTTGACGGGATGCTTGAGATAAGGATTCTTTGCGTGGTGCGCCGCTTTGGGATGTCTGGCATGCGTGGGCGCTGCAAACGCAGGCGCGGCGAGCCCGCACGCGAGAGCCACGGACAAGATAGCGGCAGCGGCAATCTTCTTCATGGCCCGAATGTAGCATGAACCACGGCAGGGAGACAGGTGACCGAAGAGTAGGCACCAAAACAGGAACGGGGCGGCGGCGTAGACTGAAGCTACGATGACGAATCCGGCTGCTTCCCCTGCAACGAGCCACAGACGTTATTTCTTTGAGAAGTTTGGCCTTACCGAGCGGCTGCTGGAGCGCTGCCTTGGTGAGGCGCTGTCGGCGGGCGGCGATTTTGCGGATCTCTACTTCGAGTCGGTCACGGCGACCTCGCTGGGCGTGGACGAGCAGATTGTGAAGTCCGCGAGCCAGGGCACGAGCGCCGGGTGCGGCATTCGCGTGCTGAGCGGCGAACGCACGGGCTATGCCTACACCGACAACCTGAGCCCTGAGCGGCTGCTGCACGCGGCGCGCACGGCGGCGCTCATCGCCTCGGGGCCGGCAAGGCAGCCGGTGCAGGGCTTCGTGGAGACGCCCGCGGCCAATCTCTACCCCGTTCCGCTGGGAGGGTTCGATCTGGATCTGGCGGCGCGGCTGGAACTGATTCTCCGAGCCGACCGCGCGGCGCGGGCCTTCGATCCGCGCGTGGTTCAGGTGCGCGCGGGCTACTCTGAGGAGCTGCGGCGGATTCTGATTGCCGCCTCGGACGGGGCGTTTGCGAGCGATACGCAGCCCCTGTGCCGGCTGAATGTGTTTGTGATTGCCAAGGATGGTGAGGTTTCCACCAAAGGCTCGGCGGGCGGCGGTGGGCGCGCAGGCCTGGAGCAGTTCAGCGGCAGCAAGAGCCCGGAGCACCTGGCACACGAGGCGGCGCGGGGAGCGATTCTGCAACTGGGCGCGGTGCCGGCGCCGGCGGGCGAGATGGAGGTGGTGCTGGGGCCGGGATGGCCCGGCATCCTGCTGCACGAGGCGGTGGGCCACGGGCTCGAAGCCGACTTCAACCGCAAGAAGACCTCGGCCTTTGCCGGGCTGATTGGCCAACCGGTGGCGAGCCCCAAAGTCACTGTGGTGGATAACGGCACGATGGCCGGCCGCCGGGGCTCACTGAACGTGGACGACGAAGGATCGGCGACGCAGGAGACCGTGCTGATTGAAGGCGGCGTACTGAAGGGCTATCTCTCCGACAAGCTCTCGGCGCGGCTGATGGGCATGCCGAACACCGGATCCGGAAGGCGCGAGAGCTATCAGGCGATTCCCATGCCGCGCATGACCAACACCTACATGCTGGCCGGCGACGACGAGCCGGAGGACATTGTGCGTAGCGTGAAGCGCGGGCTCTACGCGGTGAATTTTGGCGGCGGACAGGTGGACATCACGAACGGCAAGTTCGTCTTCTCGGCGTCGGAGGCATATCTCATTGAAGACGGGAAGATCACCGCGCCGGTGCGCGACGCCACGCTGATCGGCAATGGACCGGAGGCGCTGAAGTACGTCTCGATGGTGGGCCACGACCTGAAGCTGGATGAGGGCATCGGCACCTGCGGCAAGAATGGGCAAAGCGTGCCCGTTGGCGTCGGCATGCCGACCATCAAACTGGACAAGATGACGGTGGGCGGGACGGGGCGATAACACCGAGGAACGGCCGGCGCGGGCTACTTCTGGTGCGCGGCCTTCCATTTGGCGACGCGGCTCTGCGCGTCGAAGAGCTGCGCGGGCGTCAGGCGCGCGGCCACGCTGTCGCGGCCCCGCACCGCCTGCTCCTGCCGGGAACCGACCCAGTTGTCGGCAGCCAACGCGAGCCATTTGTACGCCTCGACCAGATCTCTTGGCACGCCCTGTCCCGAGACGAACATGGAGCCCAGGTTGTATTGCGCGCGCGCCAGTCCCTGCTCGGCGGCCTTGTTATACCAGAGCGCCGCCTGGGCGTAGTCCTGTTCCATGCCCTGGCCGTTGTCATACAGCAGCCCAAGGTTGAACTCGGCAGCGGGGTTTCCCTGCTCCGCGGCCTTACGATAGTAGCCGGCGGCCTGGGAAAAATCCTGCTCGACACCCAGGCCGCGCTCATACAGCGTGCCGAGGTTATATTGCGCCTCATCGCTTCCCTGCAGCGCTGCTTTCCTATACAAGTTGGCGGCTTTGGTGTAGTCCTGCGGCACTCCATCACCATGGTCGTACAGCTCACCCAGAGCCAGTTGCGCCTCGGTTACGCCCTGGTCGGCAGCGCGTCGAAACCAATCCGCGGCTTTGGCCGGATCCTGCGGCACGCCCTGACCGCTGCGGTACAGAGCACCGAGCTGAAACTGCGCCTGCTTCTGCCCCTGCGCGGCCGCCTTTTCCAGCCACGCCGCAGCCAGCGTGTCGTCCATGGGAACGCCCTTACCGGTGGCGTAGGCCATCCCGACCTGAAACTGCGCCGCGGCGTCACCCGCAGTGGCCCGCCCCAGAAGATTGGGATCGATCTTGCTGATTTGCGCGCCTGCGAGGATGCCCGTCGCCAGCGCCATCGCGCAAAAAATGTTTCCAAAACACCGCATACTTTCTGTCCTCAGCGAACACACCTCACCATAGCAAACGCAGGCATGCCGGCGATGTGATCTCGCGCGCAGGTCCAGCCTCGCGGGCGCTGACTTTGCTACTGTGAAGCTATGCCGGAAGTGGATCAGCAGCAGGCCCTCGAAACAGAACTGGAAGAACTGGCCGCAGACGTGGTGGCGCAGGCTATGAAAGCCGGCGCCAGCGATGCCGAAGCGGTGGCGCAGGAAGGCGACGAGTTCAGCGTCAACGTGCGCATGGGAGAGGTGGAGACGCTGACCGAGTCCGGCTCGCGGGCCCTGGGTCTGCGCGTCTTTCTGGGCAAGCGCTCGGCATCGACCTCGACCAGCGACCTGACGCCGGGCGGCATCCGCCAGCTTGTGGAAGGCGCGATGGCCCTGGCGCGCATCACGGAAGAAGACCCCTTCACAGGCCTGCCTGAGAGCGATGAGTTCGGGGCCCTGCCCCAGGATCTGCACCTCTACTTCGAGGACGTGTATTCGTTGCCCGGCCCGGAGCGCATCGAGTGGGCCCGCCGGGCGGAGGCTGCAGCGCTGGCGGCCGACCCGCGCATCACCAACTCTAATGGGGCCGGCTTCGATGCGGCCACCGGGCGGAAGGTTCTCGTTAACTCGCGCGGCTTTGCCGGAAGCTACCGCACCAGTTACGCGGGTATCTCGGTTTCCCCGCTCGCCGTGGATGCAACGGGCCAGATGCAACGCGACGCCTGGTGGTCCAGCGCGCGGCGCATGGCCGATCTGGATTCGCCGGAGTCCGTGGGGCAGGAAGCTGCGCGGCGCACGGTGCGCAGGCTCGGCGCGCGGCGAGTGCCCACGCAGCAGGTCCCCCTCGTTTTCGCGCCCGAGGTAGCGCGCTCACTCATCGGCGCCATTTTTGAAGCCGCCTCAGGAGACGCCATCTGGCGCGGCGCCTCGTTTCTTGCGGGGAAGCTCGGCGAGTCCATCGCAGCCTCGGGCGTGACCATCATTGATGACAACGCGATGCTGCTGCCCTCGGGCGTGGGCGGCTTCGGCACGTCGCCGTTTGACGGCGAGGGCCTGCCCTCGCGCCGCACTGTCGTGGTGGAAGACGGCATACTGCAGAGCTACCTGCTGAATACCTACACGGCACGCAAGCTGGGAATGAAGTCCACGCACAATGCCTCGCGTGGGCTGGCGGGAACGCCGGGCATCGGCTGCGGCAATCTCTACCTGCTGCCGGGCACGCTCGCGCCTGAGCAGATTCTGGGCGGCGTCCCTGCAGGACTATACGTCACCAGCCTGATGGGCTTTGGTACGAACATCGTTACGGGCGACTACTCGCGTGGCGCGACGGGCCTGTGGATTGACAACGGCCAACTGACGCGCGCTGTCGAAGAGATTACGATTGCGGGCAATCTGAAAGAAATGCTCCGCAACATTTCAGCTATAGGCAACGACCTTGAGTTTCGCGGCTCGGTTGCTTCGCCGACGATTCGGATTGACGGCATGACGATTGCGGGAGCCTGAAGAAGATGGCCGCGGCGCTCGAGATGCAGTCGCTGCCGTTTGATCCAGCCGCTGCGCGAGCGACGCTGGCGGAGCTTCCGCAGGCTGCCGCGGTCTTCGCGCTGTACGGCGCGGAGGCGCACGCGGAGCCGTACATCGGACGAACGCCCAACCTGCGCGCGCGCCTCGAGCGGCTGCTCCTCCCTTCGGAGAAGCATCCCAAACGGCTGCAACTGGCCGGGCGCGTGCGGCGCATCGCGTGGCGGCTCACCGGCTCGGAGTTTGAGTCGCTGCTCGTTCAGTTTGATTTGCTCCAAAGGCAATATGACACGAAGTCCCTGGAGCGGATGCACCTGCGGGCGCCGGCGTTCGTGCGCTTTCTCGGCAGCAATGACTACCCGCGCGTGGTGGTGACGCACCGGCCCAGCCTGCGCGAAGCCGACTGGGCCTATGGGCCGTTTGCCTCGCGCGCCGCGGCGGAGCGCTATGTGGACGAGGCACTGAAGCTCTTCCTGCTGCGCCGCTGCACGGACGATCTGCACCCTGACCCGAGCCATCCCGGCTGTGTCTACTCCGAGATGAAGATGTGCCTTGCGCCCTGCTACAAGGGCTGCACGGACGAGCGGTATGCCGAGGAGGCTGCTGCCGTGCAGGAATTTCTGGCGACGCGGGGAGAGAGCCGGCTGGTCGTGCTGCGGGCAGAGCGAGAGAAGGCCTCTGGAGCGCTGGAGTTTGAGACGGCCGCGGCAATTCACGCTCAGGTGCAGAAGGTCGAGAGTGTGCGCGCGCTGGCGCCAGAGCTGGTGCGGCCTTTGAGCCGGTTGCGCGCAGTGGTGCTGCAGGCCTCGGCAGAACCCGATGCCGTGGCGATGTTTCTCTATGAGGATGGTGGCCTGCGCGGGCCGTTCGGCTTCTCCATCGTCGGCATGAGAATCCAGAATGAGCAATCGGGATCCAGTTCCCTGTTTGCCCAGCCGGTCGCGATCGAGGCAGTCCCTGAGAATGCGCCCGCGGAACCGCAGCGGCCTGCGCGGGGCGTGCTGGAGGGGCGCATGGAAGCGGCGCTGGTAGTGCTGACGGCGGAAGACGAGCCTCCGAACGCCATTGCGCGGCAGGGCCACCTGGCACTGCTCAAGCGCTGGTACTACCGGCCGGAGACGCGACGCGTGGGCGAGATTTTCTTTCCGGATGCCGAGGGTCACTGGCCCATCAAGGCCCTGCTGCGCGGCGCGGGGCGCGTGGCGGCCGGGCGCATCCGGGCCTGATATCCGGTCGCTGCGGGCTGAAGGCGTACACTTGCCATCTGCATAGAGTGGGTGCCGAACGATGCCATGGTTACCCAATGACGAGCTGTTCGCGGTGCTGGTGGCGATTTCCTTCGCTGCGGGACTGAACGTGTATGCCACAGTGGCGACGCTCGGGCTTCTGGCGCATACGCACTGGCTCACGCTGCCGCACTCGCTGTCCCTGCTCGGGAACTGGTGGGTGATTGCCGCAAGCGTGGCACTGTTTGCCGTAGAGTTCTTCGCAGACAAAGTTCCGGCCTTCGACCTGATCTGGAATGCCCTGCACACCTTCATTCGCGTGCCGGTCGCGGCGCTGCTGGCATATCAGGCGAGCGCGGGACTTTCTCCAATGGAACAGGCTGCGGCAGTAGCCATCGGCGGGACGGTGGCTCTGGCGGCGCATGGAGGCAAGACGGCTGCGCGCGCCGTCGTGACTCCCTCACCGGAGCCGTTCTCCAACATCGGCCTCAGCCTCGGCGAAGACGTGCTGGCTGTGGGGCTGACGTGGCTGGTCACTGTTCATCCATTTGTTGCGGGCGGAATTGCCGTTTCACTGGTGGTGGTCATCCTTGTGATGATCCGGCTGGTCTGGGGGGCGATGAAGAAGCTCTTTTCCAGAACCAGAACGATTCGCGGCGCAGCGAGCGAACTTCCCGGCCCGGAGTAGAGCCTGAAACGGCACATTCACTGATACACTGAGGCTGCGAAGGAGACCGTGATTTCACGCTATGGTTGAACTGCTGCCATCGATCCTGTCGGCAGACTTTGCGCGGCTTGCGGATGAAGTGGCCGCGGCAGAGCGTGGCGGTGGCACGGTGATTCACGTGGATGTGATGGATGGGCACTTTGTTCCCAACATCACAATCGGACCACCCGTGGTGACGAGTCTGCGCAAGGCGACGAAGCTGCCGCTTGACTGCCACCTGATGATCGAGAACCCGGACGAGTACATTCCAGCCTTCGCCGAAGCAGGCGCGGACTGGGTCAGCGTCCACTATGAGGCCTGCCGCCATCTGCATCGCACGCTGGAACTGATTGCTCACCACGGCATGAAGCCGGCGGTGGTGCTGAATCCGGCGACCCGCGTCAACTTCATTGTGGATATCCTGCCCATGGTTCACCACGTGCTGATCATGAGCGTGAATCCGGGATTTGGCGGGCAGAGCTTCATCCCCTTTTCGCTCGACAAGATTCGCCGGCTGAAGCAGTTGCGCGAAGAAATGGGCCTTGCATTTAGAATTGAAGTGGACGGCGGGGTGGCTCACGACACAATCGCCTCCATCGTCCAAGCAGGAGCGGATCTGCTGGTGGCGGGCAACGCGGTCTTTGGCGCGGGCCGGCCAGAGCAGGATGCGCGTGCGCTGCTGGCGGCGGCACGCAAGGCCGCGGGAGAGTAAAATTCTCCTAGAGAGAGCATGGTGAAGGCGCGCCACCCGATTGCGGGCAGCGGCCGCAATGAGGTGGTATGAACCGGTTGTCGAAGAAGTTGGCCGTCGCTGCTCTGGCGGCAGTTGTCTCTGCGGGCGTGGGCGCCCATGCGCGGGAAAAGCAACCCAAGCACAAGAAGAATCAGGACCTCAGCGCCAATCCTCTGGCCGGCGTGAAGTCGCAGCAGCCCGACAAGATCCTCTTCGACAAAGCCATGGTGGCTATGAAGAAGGGCCGGTATGACGTGGCACGCCTGACGCTCCAGACCCTGCTGAACACCTATCCCGACTCCGAATACCGGATGCGCGCCAAACTTGCAGTGGGCGACACATGGTTCAAAGAGGGCGGCACGGCAGCGCTGACGCAGGCCGAGGCGGAGTACGAGGATTTCATCACCTTCTTCCCGCAGGCGCCGGAGGCGGCAGAAGCGAAGATGAAGGTGGGCGACATCTACTATCAGCAGATGGAAAAGCCGGATCGCGACTACACCAACGCGCAGCAGGCCGAGCGCCAGTATCGCGAGATGATCAACATGTTCCCTGATTCGGCGCTGATTCCGCGCGCCAAGCAGAGGCTGCGCGATGTGCAGGAGGTTCTGGCGGAGCGCGAGGCCCGCATCGGCGAGTACTACCTGACTCGGGATAACTATGTGGCTTCAATTGCCCGGCTGCAGACGGTGGTGGACACCTATCCGCTGTACTCGCACAGCGACATGGCACTGCTTGGCATCGGCGACGCCTATGCCGGCGAAGCCAAGGCAGTGCAGCTTGCGCCCGGCCTTCCCGGCGCGGTGCGGGAACGCCTGACCGCCCTCTACAACGATCGAGCGGCGGCGGCATACGCAAAGGTCATAACTCGCTACCCCATGGCCCCGCATGTAGAGGATGCGCGCGACCGGCTGATCGGCATGAACCGTCCGATTCCCCAGCCTACAGCCGCCGCCGTTGCAGAAAACGACGCCGAGGAACGCAGCCGTCAGCCGCTGCGCTTTACCGACAAGACACTCGGCATCATCAAGCATGGTCCCTCTGTGGTGGAAGCGGTCCACGTGGGCGATCCCAGCCTGGACGATCCACGGCGTGTGACCGCATCTGAAATCACGAAGCAGAACATCGCTATGTACAACGAGGCGGTAGGCGCCAACCCCGCGGCAGCCGCGGCCAAGCCGACGGGCGTGAACGAGCCGCCGCGCAGCGACCGTCCTTCCGAGGCTCCGGTGCAGATGCAGGCACCCGGAGATGGAACTGGTGTGGGCGTGTCGATTGTGAGCGCGCCGAACAGCGCCCCTGCCAATCCGAATGATCCCAACAGCCAGCTCAAGGCTGTAGGCCCCACCAATACGACGCTGCCCGCGGCCGAGAAGCCCGCCGAAGCGCCGGACCAGGTGAACGACATCAAGCCGGGTGAAGCGCCGGCGGGACCGCAGGCCAACGCCTCCGGCAAGGTCAAGAAGGGCCCCAAGGCCAACCTTGGCGACGAGTCCTCGAGCAAGAAGAAAAAGAAGAAGGGCCTGGGCAAGCTGAACCCCTTCTAATCGAATTCAAACCGAGAACGACCCGAGGCCGCGCGAATGGATCGTGCGGCCTTTCTTCGTCCCAGATCGTTGCGATGGTCTCTCCGCCCGCTTGCGGCGCACTATCTGCTAGAGTGGAAAGGAGTCCCCTCGCTCAAAACCCTTTGCAAACCGTGGGTTTGACGCAATTCTTCGGGGAGACGCACGCGACGACCCCCATGCCTCACGACCTGCCGAAAGCCTACGACCCGACCGCGATTGAAGACCACTGGGCCGCCTATTGGGTCCATGAAAATCTCTTTGCCCAGCCCACGCCCACCGGCGAGGGCGGCACGGAGCCCTTTACCATCCTGCTGCCGCCGCCGAACGTGACCGGCCGCCTGCACATGGGCCACATGCTCAACCAGACGGAGATGGACATCCTGACCCGCTGGCGGCGCATGAGCGGCCGCCGCGCTCTGTGGTTGCCTGGTACGGACCACGCCGGCATTGCCACGCAGATGATGGTGGAGCGGCAGCTCGTAAGCGAGGGCAGCAGCCGCCAGCAACTGGGCCGCGAAGCTTTTGTCGAACGCGTGTGGGAGTGGAAGCGCCACTACGGCGGCGCAATCCTGGAGCAGATGAAGCGGCTCGGCGCGAGCGTGGACTGGCAGCGCGAGTACTTCACGATGGACGAGCGGTTGTCCGTCGCGGTGCGCGAGGCCTTCGTCAAGCTGCACGAGCAGGGGCTCATCTATCGCGGCGCCTACATCGTGAACTGGTGTCCGCGCTGCCAGACGGCCATCAGCGACCTCGAAGTCGTCTACGACGAGCACAAGGGCCATCTGTGGGAGATTCGCTATCCGGTGGTCGATGACGCGGGCGCGGACACGGGCGAATTCCTGACCGTGGCCACCACGCGCCCCGAAACGATGCTCGGCGACGTGGCTGTTGCGATTCATCCCGAGGACGAGCGCTACACGCACCTGCACGGCAAGACGCTGCGCCTGCCGCTGGTGAATCGCACGATTCCCATCATTCTTGATGAGTGGGTGAGCCGCGATTTCGGCACCGGCGCGGTGAAGGTGACGCCTGCGCATGACCCCAACGATTTCGCGCTCGGGCAGCGGCATGATCTGCCCTCCATCAACGTGATGGACGAGACGGCGCACATCAACGCCGAAGGCGGCGCGTATGCAGGGCTCGACCGCTACGTCGCGCGTAAGAAGGTCATCGCCGATCTTGAAGGGCTGGGCCTGCTGGCCGGTGTGAAGGATCACACCAACAACGTGGGCCACTGCGACCGCTGCAAGACGGTGGTGGAGCCGCGGCTCTCAATGCAGTGGTTCGTCAAGATTCAGCCGCTCGCCGATAAGGCCATCGCCGCGGTGAAGGAAGGCCACATCCGCTTCACGCCGGAGATGTACGCGAAGACCTACTTCGAGTGGATGAACAACATTCATGACTGGTGCATCTCGCGGCAGCTCTGGTGGGGCCATCGCATCCCGGCCTGGCACTGCGCCGCGTGCCGCAAGATCACGGTGGCGCGCGTGGACCCCACAGCCTGTGCGCATTGCGGATCCGACAGGATCACGCAGGAAACCGACGTGCTCGACACATGGTTCTCGTCGGGGCTGCTGCCGGTCTCCGTCTTCGGCTGGCCCAACATCACACCGGAGTCACGCGCTGATTTCGACGCCTTCTACCCCACGAGCCTGCTCGTGACCGGCTTCGACATCCTGTTTTTCTGGGTAGCGCGCATGATCATGCTCGGCTGCTGGTTCGCCGCCGATGTGCCCATGCCGGATGGCAGCCCGCGCGCGCTTGCCGACTCAGTGCCGTTCAAAGACGTCTACATCCACGCACTCGTCCGCGACGCCAACCGCGAGAAGATGTCGAAGACCAAGGGCAACGTCATCGACCCGATCGAGATTGTGAAGCAGTATGGCACCGATGCGGTGCGCTTTACGCTGGCCTCGATGGCGTCCCCCGGCACCGACATCGCCTTTAATGTGGCCCGCACCGAGGGCTACCGCGCCTTCGCCAACAAAATCTGGAATGCCGCGCGGTTCATCTTCATGCAGATGGACCGGGCGAAAGAAGTGGGCATCGAGATCGATGCGGCCGCGCTCGGCGCCATGCCCACGGTCGCAGGCAATGCTCCGCTGGAAGCGCGCTGGATCGTCGCGGAGTTGCATGCGACCGCTGCGAAGGTCAACAAGTCGCTCGAAGACTATCGCTACGACGATGCGGCGAACATCATCTATCAATTCTTCTGGGGCAGCTTCTGCGACTGGTATCTGGAGATCGTCAAGCTGCGCCTGGATTTTTCCGATGCCGCAGACACGGCAAAGACGAAAGCTGCGCTCACGACGCTCGTCGGCGTCTTTGAAGCTGCGCTGCGCATGCTGTCGCCCTTCATGCCGTTCATCACCGAAGAGATCTGGCATGCGATCTACGACGGCAAGCCGCCGGCGAAGTCGATTGCGCTGATGCAGTATCCAAAAGCTGGCTACGGTCCTGAACTTGCGCCCGTCTTGGAGCACATGGCCGGTGTCCAATTTGTGATTTCCGGCATTCGCACACGTCGAAAAGAGCTCGGTGTCCCTGAGAACGTCAAGACTCCGGTAAAGGTGGTCACGTGGGCGGGAGGGTTTGGCGGGTCGGTCACAGCGGAGAAGAATTCCGATATTTTGATGAAGCTTTCACCGGCATCAAGCATTGAGTTTGTTCCATTTGCTGACCGCGATGAAGGCGGGCGATTCTCAAAACTCGCGTGGAGCGCGATCGGACCAACTGATGTAGCTGTGGAATACGAAGCTGCCATCGACGTCGCAGCAGAGCGCGAACGCTTGACAAAGGACATCGCCAAATACGAAAAAGGCTTGGCGGCGGCAGCGCGCCAGTTGGGCAACGAGGGCTTCATCGCCAAGGCGCCGGCGCATATCGTGGAAGGACTCAAGAAGCAGGAGGCGGAGACCCGGCTACTGCTTGAAAAGGCGCAGGCAGCATTGTCCGCCCTGCCACAGACCAACTCCGAGGGTTAGAAAAAATGGAATGGAAGAGCCACCGGATTGACGCGCTGCTGGAGCAGGCGCTTGTTGAAGACAAGGCGACCAGCGACGCCACCACGAACCTGACCATCGACCCTGCCCTGCGCGCCTCGGCGTCCATTGTCGCGCGACAGGAAATGGTGGTGGCAGGTCTGGGCGCGGTGCCGCGCTTTCTTGAAATCTTCGGGCGGCTCGATCCGCATCCGCAGGCACACAATCGCTTCGATGTCGTCAGCCATCCGGAGATCTTTGATGGCGTGCGTGTCCATGCGGGCCAGGTGCTGGCCGTCATTCGCCACAACGCCCGCGTACTGCTGAGCTGCGAGCGCGTCATCCTGAACCTGATGCAGCACCTGAGCGGCATCGCCACGCTCACACGCCAGTACGTGGACGTGATTGAGGGCACCAAGGCCCGCGTGCTTGACACGCGCAAGACCGTCCCCGGGATGCGCGTGCTGGAAAAGTATGCTGTGCTTTGCGGCGGTGGCACGAATCATCGGCTCGATCTTGCCTCCGGAATTCTCATCAAGAACAATCACATCGCACTGGGCGGCGGCCTGCGCACAGCCCTGACGCATGCCCTGGAGCGGCGCAAGCCCGGCCAGCGCGTGCAGATCGAGGTGCGCACCATCGCCGAGCTGAACGAGGCACTCGAATGCGGCGCTGAGGCCATCCTGCTGGACAATATGTCTCCCGTGCAGGTGAAAGATGCCGTCGATCGCATCCGGATCGAAAAGCGCTGGATTCCCATTGAGGCGTCGGGCGGCATTGTGCTCAGCAACATCCGCGCGTATGCAGAGGCAGGCGTGGACTTCATCAGCGTGGGCGCGCTGACTCACTCCGCCAAAGCCGCAGACATCTCTATGCGCATCACAGCGGAACCCTCTTAACCCATGTATGACATGGCTGCGCTCGAGAGCGCGCTGGCAGGAACAAGCTACTCCAGGAAACTCCACTTTTTCGCGACAACCGGCTCAACCAACACTGAAGCGTTGGAGGCTGCACGCGCGGGCGCACCGCATGGATCTGTCTACTTTGCCGACGAGCAGACGGCAGGGCGCGGGCGCGGCGATCATCGCTGGGACTCGCAACACGGCGCAGGTCTCTACGTCAGCGTGCTGCTGCGGATTCCAATTCCATCCGCTCAACTTCCCCTGCTGCCGCTGGCTGCGGGACTAGCCGCGGCCGAATCAATTCAAGCTGTTGCAGGCGTGAGCATCGACCTGCGCTGGCCGAATGACTTGCTGATCGGCGACCGCAAGGCTGGTGGGATTCTCGTGGAGTCTAAGCTGGACGGCGGCACGCTGGCCTT
>JAJXWA010000016.1 GCA_021781795.1 Acidobacteriota bacterium | reverse complement strand
ACGCCCCGCTGATTCCAGCCGGCGCCTACACGGTTGCAGCCGCCGCGAGGGGATTCGCTTCGTTCCAGGAAAAGATCACGCTTGAAGTCGATCAGAACATCGCCGTTGATTTCGACCTGCAGGTTGCAACGACTTCGCAATCCGTATCGGTCCGTGCCGGCTCAGTAGTCATGGACTCCACCCAGACCAGTGTCAGCGAGGTTATCGAGCCGCAGGACATTGCGAATCTTCCCCTCAACGGACGCATGGTGCTCGATCTTGTGGTGACGGTGCCGGGCGCGCATCCCGGCTCGGGCGCGCAGACAGGAGAAACCAATCCTCTCTACTGGCGGCCCGGACAGAACTCGGCATTGAGTATCGGCGGCGCACGTCCAAATGCGAACTTCTATCTGCTGGATGGCGCGGTCAACACCGACCCAACATTCTGGACGCAAGGCATCAGCCTCTCGCTCGATGCCATCCAGGAATTCCGCGTGGATACCTCCACCTACACGGCCAATGAAGGAGGCGCTGGCGGCGGCCAGGTGAACATCGTCACCCGCAGCGGCACCAGCACCTTTCACGGCGCGCTCTATGACTACGTGCGCAACGGCGCTCTCGACGCCACATCGTTCGAGCAGATGGGCAGCAACAACTATCTGGTGCAGAACCAGTTTGGAGGCGCGGTGGGCGGCCCGCTTCCTCACCTCAAGAAGACCTACTTCTTCATCAACTATGAAGGGTACCGCCACACGCAGACGGATACGGCGATTGGCACCGTGCCCACGCTCGATGAGATTAACGGCGATTTCAGCCAGAGCGGCGTCGCGGTTTACGATCCCACAACCTCAACTCCGAATGGCGCTGGCGTGACGCGCAGCCAGTTTCCCGGCAACGTGATTCCGCAGAACAGAATCAGCTCCGTGGCCCAGCAGTTTATGTTGCAGTACCTGCCTCGCCCCAACATGATGGGGGGAATGGGCAGTGTGGATTCCAACAACTACATGGATGTGCGCAACGAGGAGCAGAACTGGAATCAGGGCTCACTCCGCTTCGATCACTACCTTTCCAACGGCGATCTCATCTTCGCGCGCTACTCCGGTTCGAGCGAGACCGGCTTCCAGCCAATCAATCTGCCGGGATTCGGCGTCTACAACGACAATCTCGTCCAGCAGGCGGTGTTGTCCTGGAACCATGTCATCTCGCCCTCGCTGCTGAATACCGCAACGCTTGGGGCCTCCCGTCTCTCCATGTTCCTGCACTCCCAGAACAACGGCGTGAACGACATCGTCGGGCAGCTTGGCATTCAGGGCGTCGGATACGGCGGTCAGGGCGCATGGGGTGCGCCGTGGTTCGCCGTGCAGGGTTACTCCGGTTTTGGCGACTCCTTCGCAGCCACCCCGGTGCACGACTGGGACACGATGTATGACGGCCGCGACGCCTTCTTCTGGCAGCACGGACGCCACGATTTCGAGTTTGGCGGCAGCTACATGCGCTACCTGTGGCCCATGTGGGGCTTCTTCCAGAATCGCGGCTTTTACCAGTTCACGAACGGCTACACGTCCCAGACGGCTTCCAACGACGGCACCGGATCGGCGCTTGCCAGCTTCCTGCTCGGTTTGCCCGTCGTACGGCAGCGACAGGCCGGCGTGCCCGCAATGGACCTGCGCGGTTGGTTTGCTAACGGATACGCGCAGGATGAGTGGCGCGCCACAGGCAACATGACCATCACCTATGGATTGCGATACGAATATGCGAGCCCCCTGTGGGATGCGCATTTCACCAACAGTAATCTCGATCTCTCCAGCGGAACCCCCGTCGCGTTTATTGGCGGTCAGGAGCAGTATCCCAACGGTCTGATGTACGCGAACCACACGGACTTTGCGCCGCGCGTCGGCATCGCTTACAACATCACCAGCCTCGGCGTGATTGTGCGCGGAGCCTACGGCATCTTCTTCACCCCGCCGGATTACAACTCCTGGTGCAACCAGCGCCACAATGTCCCGTACGTCTTCCCTGAGACAAACCAGGCAGACAACTACACACCATCCCCGGCGATCAGCGGCTTCAATTTCAACCCCGCCGTTCTCGGCAAGACCGTCGTGAGCTTTGCCTCTTTCAGTCTTCGGCCCTCCCCCCAGTATGTGCAGCAATGGAATGCAACCATCGAGAAGTCGCTCAGTACCAACTCGACGTTGGAAGTCGGCTACCTCGGCGCACGGGGCTTCCACCTGCAGCGCGCGCACCTCATCAACAATGCGCAGCCCGGTCCGGGCCCCGTGCAGCCGCGGCGTCCTTTCCAGCACATCAGCTTTGCGCCCGGCACGACCATTCCATCGAGCATCAACGGCCTGCCCATCACGGTCGCCAGTCTCACCTTTCCTGTCAGTGCCATCAACCTGCTGGAGACCTCCGCTCAGAGTTGGTATGACGCGGGCTACGTCAATCTGCGGCACCGCTACACCAACGGCTTCAGCATCCTCGCGAACTTCACCTTTGCGAAAAGTCTGACCAACGCGCCGGACTTCCGTTCGCCCATGGACGAGTCGGCCATCCCGCAGAACAACAACGACCTTGCCGCGGAAAAAGGCCCGGCGTGCGACATTCGAGAGCGCGTAGCCGCAAGCGTCGTGTACGCGCCGCGTCCCTTCCAGCAGTCCAGGTTGACGAGCGCCGTCACCCGGGACTGGCTCTTTGCGGGCATCTACGAGGGAGAGTCGGGCTATCCGTTCACCGTCTCCGTTTTCGGCGATACGGCCAACGCGGGAACCATCCTCGGCGAGAACCCCATCCGTGCGAACCTCACGGGCCAGCAGATCTTTGGCGCGGGAACAAAGAGCGCCGGCAAGTGGATCAATCCCGCCGCATTCGCGGTCCCCGCGCCGTATACCTTCGGCAATGCAGGCCGCAACTCGGTCTACGGCCCCGGCATGCAGACGCTGGACCTCTCAGCGCAGCGGAGCCTGCCCTTGCCGCGCGAAACCAACTTCGTCGTGCGCGGCGACTTCTTTAACTCGCTCAACCACACGAACCTCGGCACGCCCAACCGCTTTGTGAATGAACCGCAGTTCGGTTCGATCACGATGCCCATGTCGCCCGGACGCGAGATTCAGCTCAGCGCCCGGTTCCAGTTCTGAGAGGTACTCCTCAAGAGAACCACCCAACAAGCGGGTTCCGGGGGGCCGCACCCTACGCAGGGCAGCCCCTCGGAACCCGCACCCGCCGGCACCATTCATCTCCCCGCGAAGATCTCCCAGTCCTGGCCCGAAGCAGGAAGAATTCCATCCGGACACTCTCCGGAATCCGCATCGAGCACGCAGCAATGTGCGCGGAAAGCGATAAAGCATAGCGAATCCGCGCCTTGCGACGGCACTCTGCGGCTTCACGCGTTCCTCTCTTGAAAACACATCCATCGTGTGCTACTGCTGTTGATAAGAGAGTCATTCGGGCACCACGCCGTGCCTGCGCATCGATTTGCAGCTCTACGCTCTCCGCTGAGCATTCCAGTCACAACGCATTCCTCCGCGCAGACAGCATCCTTCATGCGCCCTGCTGTTCGTGTGCGCACCTTACGGCACACGTCCCACTGCAACCCATCACTTCAGGAGATTGAATGCTGAAATCGAACCGCGCCTTAACTGCCGCAGCAGTCCTGTTTCTTGCACTTTCCCTTGCGCAGGGCCGCGCCCAGGCTCCGCCCGCAGCCAACTCCCCGATTGGTGTCACTGTCTACGACCGCACTCGCATCGACACATGGCAGTGGTTCGCAGCGCCGCCGCAGTCGGAGACCTACGCCTACGTAGAGTCGCTCCTCCGCATCGGCGTGCAGCAGAAAATCAACCACTGGGACTGGCAGCTTGAACTCGCGCAGCCATCCATCCTTCATGCGCCTACAGACGCTGTCTCGTCCGTTGCCGCGCAGGGACAGCTCGGACTCGGCGCCACATACTATGCGTCCAACAGCAACGAGGACTATCCGGCCGCCGCGTTCCTCAAGCAGGGTTTCGTGCGGTATCGCTTCGCAACGCCGCAGCAGAGCCTGCGCCTGGGCCGCTTCGAGTTCATCGAGGGACAGGAGATGCAGCAGAAGAACCCGACCCTCGCCTGGCTCCAGGCCAATCGCTTCGCACATCGCCTCATCGGCAACTTCGGATTCAGCAACGCGCAGCGCAGCGTCGATGGCATCGAAGGCCACCTCGGCGGTCCTGCCTGGGACCTGGTCGCCGCCGCCGCCCGCTCCGATCAGGGCGTCTTCAACATGAACGGCAATCCAGAGCTGAACGTGGACTTTCAGTATCTGGCGCTGACGCGGCAGGAAGCCAACCAGCATGTGCTCTGGCGCGCCTTTGCACTCGGCTATCACGACGGCCGCACCGGTCTCACCAAGACCGACAACCGTCCGCTCCCTGTCCGCCAGGCCGACCACAACAACATCCGCATCGGCACCTACGGCGGGGATGCCGCAGCCGTGATTCCCGCCGGGCCGGGCAGCTTCGACTTCCTCTTCTGGGGCGCGATGCAGAACGGCAGTTGGGGTCCTGAAGCCCACAAGGCCAATGCCGCTGCCGTCGAGGGCGGCTACAAGCTCACCTCCGTTCCCACTGCGCCATGGCTGCGCGGCGGATGGTTCCGCTCCAGCGGCGACAAGAATCCGGCCGATACCACGCACAACACCTTCTTCCAGATTCTGCCCACACCCCGTATCTATGCGCGCCTGCCCTTCTACAACCTGATGAATAGCACCGACAGTTTCGTGCAGGTGATGGACACTCCGATCAAGCGCGTTGCGCTGCGCTCCGATCTCCACTGGCTGCAGCTCACTTCGGGCCAGGATCTCTGGTACCAGGGCGGCGGCGCGTTCGACAACAAGGTGTTCGGCTATGTGGGTCGGCCCGCAAACGGCCACTCCTCGTTCGCCTCCGTGCCTGACATCAGCGCCGACTGGCAGGCTACAAAAGACCTCGCTCTCAACTTCTACTACGCCTATGCGCAGGGCAAAAGCGTCGTCAAAGCCATCTATCCCACCGGTTCCAACATGCAATACGGCTACGTCGAACTTGTCTATCAGTGGGGCGTCAAGCAGCGCGCGGCCGGCAAATAACGCCGCGCGCAACCGCATTCCTGCGCCTGCCGCTTGCAGCCTTCTGGTATCTTGGCTCTAAGCAACGAGGCGGGTGTCCCCGCACATACCCGCCTCACCCCACGCTACGGCAAGAAATCGAGGGAACGAGAGAACGATGGCGACCGCCAGCTTTCAGGGACTGCGTGTCCTTTCGCTCGAAAGCCGCCGCGCAACCGAGGTGGCCAAGCTCATCCGCACCTACGGCGGAGAACCTCTCACTGCGCCCGCCATGCGCGAGATTCCACTCGATTCCAACCAGGCCATCCTCGACTTTGCCGATGCGCTTGTGCGCGGCGCCTTCGACCTCGTCATCTTCACCACCGGCGTCGGTGTGCGCTCGCTCGTCAGAATCGTCTCCGAGCATCAAGACCGCGAAAAGTTCCTCGCCGCGCTGCGCTCCGTCAAGATTGCCGCGCGCGGCCCCAAATCCTCCGCGGCGCTCCGTGAGCTCAACATCCCCATCACCGTCGTCGCCCCCGAGCCCTTCACATGGCGTTCGTTGATGACTGCCCTCGAAGCCAATCTCGGCGGCAGCCTCCAGGGCATGAACATCGCCGTGCAGGAGTACGGCACTTCCAATCCCGAACTGCTCACCGCGCTCGCCGAGCGCAGCATCTCCATCACGCGCCTGCTCGTCTATCAGTGGGCATTCCCTGAGGATGTCCAGCCGCTGCGCGAAGCCGTCATCGCCCTCGCTCACGGACACATCGATGTCGTTCTCTTCATGAACGCCGGGCAGGTTGCGCATCTCTTCCTCATGGCCGAGCAGATGGGCTACACCGACGCGCTCTATGAGGGCTTCCGCTCCACCGTCATCGGCTCCATCGGGCCCAGCACCACAGAGGGCCTCTCCGTCTACAACCTCACGCCGGACTACGAGCCAACTCAGTCCAAAATGGGCTTCCTCATCAACGAGCTCGCGCAGCACGCCGGCTCGCTGCTCGAGAAGAAGCGCGAGAGCGCCGACCTCCACGTCGCGGCCTCGCCCGCACCGCCGGTTGCAGTCCCCGCTCCCGAACGCTCCACCGGCGCGCCGCCGTCCTTCTCCGCCGTCGATTTTCTCCATGAAATTGGCAGCCGCATGGCCGCCTCCGATCCGCTCCATACGGTCCTGAACCGCATCGTCGAGTTCGCCTCGGCCGTCATCAGTTGCGACTCCTGCTTCGTCTACGTCCTCGAAGGCGATCAGCTCGTCCTCCGCGCCTCCAAGAATCCCCACACCGACGTCGTTGATCACCTCGGCATCTGGCTTGGCCAGGGCATTACCGGATGGGTCGGCTGGCATCGGGAGCCCGTCGCCATTCCCTCCAAAGCATTGCAGGACCCGCGTTTCAAGCGCTTCCCCGATCTTCCGGAAGACAGCTTCGAGGCATTCCTTTCTGTGCCCATTCTTTGCCGCGGCAAGCTCGTCGGCGTCATCAACCTGCAACACCGCAAGCCTTACTTCCACACAGAAAACGAAGTCCGCCTGCTCACCATGGTCGGCTATCTCGTCGGCGCGGAGCTCGAACGCGCGCGCCTTGAAACGGAAAACCTGCAGCTCTCTGACCGGCTCGAATCCCGCAAACACATCGAGCGCGCCAAGGGCGTGCTGCAGCGCGACTTCGGCCTCGATGAAGAGGCCGCCTACAAGGCCATGCAGCGCGAGAGCCGCCAGCGCCGCAAGTCTATGCGCGAAATCGCCGAGGCCATCATCCTCAACGACGATCTGCGCAAGAGCCGCCTCAGCGACCTTGCCAAACCCGCGTCCAGCACTGAAAACAAAGGCGCCAGTTAGTCCATTACTGTTTTTCTTGTGGTCTGCGCAAAGTTGCGATAAGCTGAGTCCACGAGTGAGACTCGGCTGTCTCCTCGATTCGCTTTCGCCCCTCACCATGCCGTGACCGGGGTTTCCCTAGAGACAGTTTCAGCATCACCATGCTCCGCGATGAGCCTTGCATTCTCCGCAATGCATGCGGCATCCAGTCTGGCATCGTGTCTCCGCGCCACGCGCGGCAGGGCCTTCAAGGCCCGCGACCCTGCCACACCCACGGCTGCAGCCCTCATCGAAGGATTCACGGCATGGACACTTCTGTATTGGCACCCGAAACGACGGCAACCTTTTCCGACGAGCAGAAAGAGTATCTCCGCGGCTTCTTCACCGGTGCGGCACAGCGGCTTCGTCCCTTCGTCGGCCACACCGCCACAGGCTTGCTAACCCACAACGCCGCATCCGCCGGCGCCAATCTCGCCACTGAGGCCGAGCCGCTTTTCCATGGCACGGCCGTCCCCGATCTCTGCCGCGAGGAGCTCTGGAAGTACGAAGAGAATCCGCTCGACATCTGGGACAAGCTGCTGGCGCACGCCGATGAAAATCGCGCCCCCGCGCCCGATGATCTCTTCCGCTTCAAATTCCACGGCCTCTTTTACGTCGCCCCCGCGCAGGATTCCTTCATGCTCCGTCTGCGCATTCCCGGCGGCGTTCTCACCGCGCATCAGCTCCGCGGCCTGGCCCAGATGGCCGAGGAATGGGGCTCCGGCCGCGCGGACCTGACCACCCGCGCCAACCTGCAGATCCGTGAGTTCGCGCCCCACGCCATCGTCCGCGTCCTGAACAAACTTCAGTCGCTCGGCCTTACCTCGCGCGGCTCCGGAGCAGACAACATCCGCAACATCACCGCGTCGCCCACCAGCGGCCTCGATCCTGCCGAGCTCATTGACGTGCGCCCGCTCGCCGACGCGCTCCACCACTACATCCTCAACTCGCGCGATCTCTACGGCCTGCCGCGCAAATTCAACGTCGCCTTCGACTCAGGCGGGTCCATCAGCGTCGTTGCAGACACCAACGACATCGGCTTCGTCGCCGTTCGCGTAGGCGAAGGCCGCAGCGTTCCGCCCGGTATTTACTTCCGTGCACTGCTGTGCGGCATCACCGGCCACAAGCAGTTCGCCTCCGACTGCGGCCTCCTGCTGCGCCCCGAACAGACCGTCGCCGCCGCCGCCGCCATGATTCGCGTCTTTGCCGAACACGGCGACCGTACTGACCGCAGGAAAGCCCGCCTGAAGTACCTCATCGACAGGTGGGGCGTCGAGCGCTTCCTTGCGGAAACCGAAAAGCGCCTCGCCTTTCCGCTGTTGCGCATCGCCGAGAGCGATTGCGAGCCGCGCAATCCCATCGACCGCGCCGGACACATCGGCGTCCATCCGCAAATCCAGCCCGGCCTGCACGTCATCGGCGTCGCCATTCCCGTCGGCCGCCTGCCCGTCGCGCAGATGCACGCCCTCGCCAGCATCGCAGAGCGCTACGGCTCCGGCGAACTACGTCTCACCGTCTGGCAGAATCTCCTCATTCCCAATGTCCCTTCAGCCCACCTCGATGCCGCCCTCAGCGCCATCCGCGCCGCCGGCCTCGATGTCACCGCGGGCGCAGTCCTGCGCGGGACCGTCGCCTGCACCGGCAACCGCGGCTGCAAGTACGCAGCCACAGACACCAAGGCGGACGCCGTCGCGCTGGCGCAGTTTCTCGATGCGCGCTTTCCCATCCAGCAGCCAGTCAATCTTCACGTCACCGGCTGCCCTCACTCCTGCGCGCAGCACTACATCGGCGACATCGGCCTGCTCGGCGCCAAGGTCAACGGCGCGGAGGGCTACCAGGTCGTCATCGGCGGCGGCTCCGACCACGACCGCGGCCTCGCCCGCGAGCTGATCCCCGCCATCGCCTTCACCGACTTGCCCCTCGCGATGGATCGCCTCTTCACCGTCTATATCGCACAGCGCGCGCCCGAAGAGTCCTTCCTCGCCTTCACGCGCCGCCACTCCATCGACGAGCTTAAAGCCTTCTGCGCAGCAAAGGAGACAGTCCAGCCATGACCGCGACCATTCCCTGCATCCCCGACAACGCGCCCTTCACACCTGAGCAGCGCGCATGGCTCAACGGCTTTCTGGCAAGTATCTTCTCTGACCAGGCGCAACCTGCTGCAGCCGCGCCCAGGGCCTCACTGCGCATCGCCGTGCTCTACGCCTCGCAGTCCGGCACCGCCGAAGGCCTCGCCCGCAAAGTTGCAAAGGAGCTCAAGGCGCAGGGCCACGCGCCCGCCGTCTCCACGCTCGTCGGCTACACGCCCGCCGCACTGGCCGCGGAGAAATACGCGCTGATCTTCGCCAGCACCTACGGCGACGGCGACGCGCCCGATGGCGTGCAGCCCTTCTATGAGCAGCTCTGCCTCGAGCACTTCCCGCGCTACGAAAATCTCTCCTACGCCGTCTTTGCGCTCGGCGACCGCCACTACGAGCACTTCTGCAAGTTTGGCAATGAACTCGACGCAAAACTCGCCGCACTCGGCGCCAATCGCCTCATGCATCGCGTCGATTGCGATGTGGAAGTCGATGAGCCATTCGCTCAGTGGAAGGACGCCATCCTGCCCCGGCTCCGCGAGCAAGGCACAGCGCCAAAGGCAGCCAGGCCCTCCGCGCCCACGGTCAAAGCGCCCGAGTCACCCCACGCTGCGCAGTCCTTTACCCGCGACAACCCCGCTCTCGCCCCGCTCGTCGAAAAGCGGCCGCTCACGCGCCCCGATTCCGCCAAGGTCACGCTCCATCTCGCCTTCTCTACGGCTGAATCGGGTCTCGCTTATCAAGCAGGCGATGCCTGCGGCGTGCTTCCCAGCAACGACGTCAATCTCGTCGCGGAGATACTGCAGTCGCTCCGCTTCAACGGCAACGAACAGGTGCAGTGCGGCAAGGCTGGCCTCATCACGCTTCACGACGCACTCGCGCATCACCTCCAGATCACCCGCCTCAGCCGCAAGCTCGTGCAGGAGTATGCTCAACTCGGCCAGTGCGCGCGCCTGCTCGGCCTGCTCGCGCCAGAGAACAAAGCGCAGCTTGACGCCTACGTCTATGACCGCGGCCTCATCGACCTTCTGCTGGAGTACCCCGGCGTCATCTCCGATCCAGCTGAACTCGTCGGCCTGCTCTCCCGTCTCACTCCGCGCCTCTACTCCATCTCCTCCAGCCCGCTCGCCCATGCCGGCCAGCTCCACGCCACCGTCGCCGTCGTCCGCTACAGCGCGCATGACCGCGAACGCGGCGGCGTTTGCTCCACGCTCTTTGCCGATCGCACCCGCATCTCCGACCGCCTGCCCCTCTACATCCAGCCCAACAAGAAGTTCCGCCTTCCCGCAGCCGATGCGCCCATGATTATGATCGGCCCCGGCACCGGCATCGCGCCCTTCCGCGGATTCCTTCACGAGCGCCGCGCCCTCGGTGCCACCGGTCGCAACTGGCTCTTCTTCGGCGAGCGCAGCGCCGCCACCAGCTTTCTTTATCGCGAAGAACTCGAAGCCATGCACGCCGACGGTCACCTCACCCGCTTCGACACTGCCTTCTCACGCGATCAGGAGCAGAAAGTCTACGTGCAGGACCGCATGATCGAGCAGTCGCAGACCTTCTGGAGCTGGCTGCAGGACGGCGCCAGCGTCTACGTCTGCGGCGACGCCGCGCGCATGGCCAAAGACGTCCACGCCGCTCTGCTCAGGATTGTCGAAACGCAGGGTAGCATGAGCGCTCAATCCGCAGAAGAGTATGTCCACACGCTCAAGGATCAGCACCGTTATCACCGCGATGTCTACTGATTGATCGCGATGGTCACGCCGGCGTCGCCAGCGGGCGTGCACGGTCCGTGTGCATCGTGGGCACCGCGGCTAGCAGGCTCCGCGTGTATTCGTGCGCCGGCGCGGTCAGCACGCGCCGGGACGCGCCCGTCTCCACAATTTCGCCCTGACGCATCACCGCAATGCGATGCGCCACCTTGCCCACCACCGCCAGATCGTGCGAGATAAACAGCATCGCCATCCCGTGTTCGCGTTGCAGCCCCAGCAGCAGTTCCAGAATCTGCGCCTGCACCGTCACGTCCAGCGCCGTCGTCGGCTCATCGGCAATTACCAGCCGCGGCCGGTGCATCAGTGCCATCGCAATCAAAATGCGCTGCCTCTGCCCGCCCGAGAACTGGTGCGGATAATCCTCGTACCGCCGCACCACCTCAGGAATCGCCACAGACTCCAGCGCCGCAATCGCGCGCCGCCTCGCCTCGCGCCCCGTGCAGCTGCGGTCGTGCGCCAGCGCGCACTCGGCCACCTGCCGCCCAATCTTCATCACCGGATTCAGAGCCGTCATCGGCTCCTGAAAGATCATTGCAATCTCGCGTCCGCGCAGTGATCGCAGCACGCTCTCCGGCTGCCGCAGCAGATCCACAGTGCCGCCGTCACTCCCGCGCCATCGAATCTGCCCGGTGACGTCCGCTGCCGAACCCAGCAGCCCCGGAATCGCCAGCGCCGTCGCGCTCTTGCCCGAGCCCGACTCGCCCACCAGCCCCAGCACCTCGCCGTCATCGATGTGGAGCGTCACGCCGCGCACCGCTTCCGTCGCACCAAAGCGAATACGCAAATCACTGATCTCGACGAGCGGTGTCATACGCCCATCCTAGTGCATGATGTCGCAGGTTGCGTCGCGCTTCCGAGCGGCCGGCTCCTTAGAGATGAATCCATCCCGCTCGAATCAGCGCCAGCGATCCTGTCGCCACCACAATCCACAGCAGAATGCCCTGCACCAGTGGACGCACGCCGACCTCGCGCAGCGTCTCCTTCGAGAGGCCCGTGCCAATCAGAAACAGGGTCACCGTCAGCCCGATGATCCCTAGCCGTTTTAGTTCCACATATGCCGGGTGAAGGACCGGAAGGTACGTATTCGCCACCGCCGCCAGGCAGAAGAACACGATGAACCACGGCAACTGGACGCGCGCGTTGCTCTTGTTCAGCGAGGCAGTGCCCATAGACATCGGCACAATCCACAGCGCCCGCGCCAGCTTCACGGTGGTGCCTACGGCCAGCGCAACGGCGCCGTACTTCGCCGCCGCGCCCACCACTGAGCTCGTGTCGTGGATCGCCAGCGCCGACCACAACCCGAACTGCGTCTGCGTCAGGTGCAGATGATTTCCTATGAGGGGGAACGCGATCAGCGCCACCGAATTCAGCACAAACACCGTCCCCAGTGACACCGCAATCTCCTCTTCCGTCGCGTTGGCAATCGGCGCCACCGCCGCAATCGCGCTGCCTCCGCAGATTGCCGTCCCGGCTGAGATGAGGAACGACACGCGCTTCTTCACCGCCAGCACCTTGCCCAGCGCCCAGCCCAGCCCCATTGCAAACGAGATGCTCAGCGCCGTATACAGAAAGCCCGACCGCCCCACGCGCAGCACCTGCGCCAGGTCCATCCCAAAGCCCAGCCCTACCACAGATACCTGCAGCAGCAGCTTCGACAGCCGCTTCGCGTCCAGATGATAGGGATGAACGAAGGTGAATCCGTAGATCAACCCTGTAACAAGCGCCAGCGGAGGCGAGAGGAGCCCGCTGGCGGCAACAATCAGACCGGCAAAAAAGACATTTTTGGACACACACTGAGATTGCCGTCAATTCTTCCGTGCGTCCAAGCAGAAGTTCTCATGGCCGATAGGCCCTCCTTATCGTCTGCCTCCTGCCTGTTTTCAAACAGTTAGAGCGAACCCCCATCACATCTTGCGTCCCCCGACCGCGTTACTCTTGCTCTGTTGAGTCGAGGTTCACCCCGCGGCCGGGCCACATCCGCCCCCGGCTGCGCAATCCTCTCGCATGCATGTAACGATTTCACTCCAGGGTGGCTTTTATGAATTGCATGGACACACGAAGAACATCTCAGCCGCATCTTCTGCCTCGAATCCCCGCCGCTGTGGCCGCGCTGGGTGTCGCTCTTGCGGCGTCCGGGGTTGCCGCCTCCGCGCAGGCTCCCGGTCCTGACCCGGCGGCGCCGGCCTCCGCGCAACCCGCGCTCACTCTGCACGATGCCATCCGCCAGGCCCTCGGCCAGAGTCCCGACGCCGCAGCAGCCAAAGCCGATACGCAATCGGCCAAAGCCGGCGCATCGCTTGCCCGCACCATGCTGCTGCCTCAGCTCGGATTGACAGAAGACATCTCGCGCGGCAACGATCCCGTCTACGTCTTCGGATCGCGTCTGCGTCAGCAGCAGTTCACGGCAGCCAACTTCGCCCTTGACGCCCTCAACCGCCCCACCCCCATCGGCAACTTCGCCACGCGCTTCGGCGGCCAGTGGAACGCCTTCGATTCCTTCAAGACACAGCGCACCATCCGCGCCGCCGAATTCATGCGCAAGTCTGCTGACTCCGCGCAGGAGGCCGTCGACCAGAAGATCGTCCTCGACGTCGTGCAGGCGTACCAGTCCGTGCTCTATGCCGAGCGCCAGGTTCAGGTCGCGCAGCATCAGCAGGAGACCGCCGACGCGCTGCTCAGCTCCGTCGATGACCGCGTCAAGGCCGGCCTCGCCGTCGAGTCCGACCGCATGTCCGCGCAGGTCAACGTCGCCGCCCGCAAGCAGGAGCTCATCACTGCGCAGGGCGCCCTTGAGCTCGCCTGGGCCCAGCTTCGCGTCGCCATGGGCGCGCCGGACCTCAAGAGCGCGCCGCTCGAGCCCCTGCAGCCGCATGACTTCCCGCAGAAGCCGCTCGAAGATGAACTCGCCACCGCCGCCAAAACGCGCCCCGACCTCGCCGCCCTTGCGCACGCACAATCGGCGCAGTCCGCTGCGGTCGCCGCAGCCAGGTCCGACTTCGGCCCGCGCATCGGCGCATACGGCAACTGGGAGATGGACAAGCCCACCTTCACCAGCTCCGGCGGCAACAACTGGGTCGCCGGCGTGCAGCTCAACATCGACATCCTGCCCTTCGCCCGGCGCGCCCAGCTCGCCCAGCAGTCCGCGGCCAAGGCCCGCGTCGACGCCGCAATGAGCTCCTCGCAGCAGCAGATGCGGCTGCAGGTCAGCCAGGCTCACATCGCACGCCAAACCGCTTCGCTCTCACTCGACACCGCGCGCGCCGCCGTCGATCAGGCTGCGGAGAGCCTGCGCATTCTGCGCAACCGCTACAGCGCCGGCCTTGCCACCATGACCGATCTACTCGCCGCCGAAGATGCCGAACGGCTGGCCCAGACCAACTACTGGCATGCCGTCTACGGAAACGCTGTGGCCTATGCCCAACTACTTTTCGCGACAGGGACTCTTACTCCCGATGCGGCGGAGGATCTGCAATGAAGCTTCTCGTCTCCAGTTGTTTACTTGCCGCCACCTCGGCGCTTCTCGCGGGATGCGACTCCTCGCAACCCGCCTCCAAAGCTGCGCCTGAAACCGCGCAGGCGCGCGTGGTCCAGAGCCAGCAGCAGCTCGCGCCCGTCAATGTCCGCACCACCGGCACCATCCACGCCCATGAGTCCGCCGTGCTCTCCGCGCAGGTGATGAGTCGCGTGCAGCAGGTTCTCGTGCACGAAGGCGACAGCGTTAAAGCCGGCCAGACTCTCGCCATTCTCGATGACGCCTCCATGCGCGCC
The DNA here is from genome assembly GCA_021781795.1 of Acidobacteriota bacterium. Taxonomy (GTDB): domain Bacteria; phylum Acidobacteriota; class Terriglobia; order Terriglobales; family Acidobacteriaceae; genus Telmatobacter. The sequence goes on along the minus strand of JAJXWA010000016.1, from coordinate 39,282 downwards.
TCCGTCGATCAGGCGCAGGCCGCCGTCAAGGCCGTCCAAGGTCAGCAGGCCGCCGCACAGACGCAGGCCGACCTGGCCCAGAGCACGCTCGCTCGCTATCAGCAGTTGCAGGCGCAGAAGAGCGTAAGCCCGCAGGAGATGGACGAGGTCTCGCGCCGCGCGCAGGCCGCCGCCGCGCAGGTCGAAGCGATCCACGCACAGTCCCAGGCAGCGCAGGCGCAGGAAGCAAGCGCCCGCACCATGCTTGGCTACACCCGCATCCGCGCGCCCTTCTCGGGCGTCATTACCGCGCGCATGGTGGACCCCGGCGCGCTCGCCTCGCCCGGCGTTCCGCTGCTTCAGGTGGACAGCGCCGGCGCGCTCGAACTCCAGACCACCGTCGATGAATCCGTGATCACCCATGTGCGCAAGGGCATGTCCATCCCCATCACCGTCGATGCCGCGCCCGGCACAGCAATCAGCGGCACCGTCACCGACATTGTGCCCGCCGCCGATCCCTCCAGTCACAGCTTCCTCGTCAAGCTCACACTGCCCCGCTCCGCACAGCTTCGCGCCGGCATGTACGCCACCGCCGCCATCCCCACCGGCTCGCATCAGGCCATCCTCGTGCCGCGCTCAGCGGTCCTGCTGCGCGGCTCGCTCAACTGCGCCTATGTCCTCGACGCCAACAGCATCGCGCAGCTTCGTTACATCACGCTCGGCTCCACGCAGGGCGACATGGTGGAAGTTCTCTCCGGCATCTCCGCTGGCGAAAAGCTCGTTGACGATCCCAACGACCGCGATCTCGCAGGCAAGCACATCACTGCGGAATCTAGTGAGGCCCGGCAATGACTGAGAACACTCCCCACGCTGGCCTCGGCCTTGCCGGGCGCCTCGCGCACGCGTTCCTCAACTCCAAGATCACGCCGCTCTTCATCGCTGCGTCGCTGGTCCTCGGCGTTCTCGCCGTCGCCGTCATCCCGCGCGAAGAAGAGCCGCAGATCCTCGTCCCCATGCTCGACATCACCACCGTCATGCCCGGCGCTTCGCCGGCTGAAGTCGAGCAGCGCGTCACCGTGCCCATTGAGACGCTCGTCCACCAGATCTCCGGCGTCGAGTACGTCTACTCCACCTCCGGCCCCGGCCAGAGCCTCGTCATCGTCCGCTTCCTCGTCGGCACCCCGCAGGAAGAAGCCCTGATCCGCGTCTACAGCAAGCTCTACTCCAACGCCGATCGCATGCCGCCCGGCGTGAGCATGCCCCTCATCAAGGCGCGCTCCATCGACGATGTGCCCATCCTCGCGCTCACCCTCTGGGGCCCGCATTACAACGGCTACCAGCTCCGCGCCATCGCCGACGAAGTGCAGCACACCATCCAGCAGGTTCCCGATGTCTCTGAGACCTCGGTCATCGGCGGCCTGCCGCGCTCCATGCGCGTCATCCTCAGCACCGCCAAACTCGACGCCTACGGCCTCTCACCGCTCGCTATCGTCGGCCATCTCCAGGCCGCCAACGCCAGCCTGCAGGCCGGTAGCTTCTCTGAGAATAATCAGGAGATCCGCGTCGACGCCGGCAACCTCTTCGCCAGCACCAAAGACCTCGAGTCCGTCGTCGTCGCCGACTATCACGGCCGCCCTGTCTACCTCGGCGATGTCGCCGACAAGATCATCGACGGTCCCTCCGACCCATCGGACTACGTTCTCATGGGCACCACGCAGGCCAGCGCGCTGCCGCATCAGGCGCCTGCCCAGTACCCGGCCGTCACCATCACCGTCGCCAAGCGCAAAGGCACCAACGCCACCGACATCGCCAACACTGTCCTTGCTCGCGTCCATGAGATGCAGGGCGTGAAAGTGCCCAACGACGTCACCATCACCACCACGCGCAACTACGGCGACACCGCCAAAGCCAAGTCCGACGAGCTGCTCGAGCACCTGCTCCTCGCCACGCTCTCCGTCACCTTCCTCATCGCGCTTTTTCTCGGATGGCGCGAGTCCGGCGTCGTGCTGCTGGCCATTCCCGTCACGCTCGCCCTGACCATGTCGGTCTTCTACTTCCTCGGCTACACCATCAACCGCGTCACGCTCTTCGCGCTCATCTTCTCCATCGGCATCCTCGTCGATGACGCCATCGTCGTCGTCGAAAACATCGTGCGCCACTATCGCCTGCCGCAGAACCAGCACCGTTCCTGCAGCGATGTGACCATCGAAGCCGTCGCCGAAGTCGGCAACCCCACCATCCTCGCCACCTTCGCCGTCATCGCCGCCGTGCTGCCCATGGCCTTCGTCCGCGGACTCATGGGCCCCTACATGCGCCCCATCCCCGTCGGCTCTTCGGCGGCCATGCTCTTCTCGCTCATGGTGGCCTTCGTCGTCTCGCCCTGGGCGGCCATGCGCCTGCTCGGCAGGCATCTCGGCGGAGCGAGAATCCTCGAGCCAGAGCATGAGAACTGGCGCACGCGGCTCTATCGCCGCGTCATGACGCCGCTCATCGCTTCCACGCGCAACCGCATGATCTTCTTTGCCGCCGTGCTCGTGCTGTTGCTCATCTCCGTCGCGCTCGTGCCCCTCGGCCTCGTCCGCGTCAAGATGCTACCCTTCGACAACAAGAGCGAGCTGCAGGTCGTCATCAACATGCCAGACGGCACCCCGCTCGAGCAGACCGCGCGCGTCACCCAAGCCCTCGGCGAAGAACTCGCCAGCCAGCCTGACGTGCTCAACTATCAGACCTACACCGGCACCTCCGGCCCCTACAACTTCAACGGCCTCGTCCGTCACTACTACATGCGCCGCATGAGCAATCAGGCTGACATCCAGGTGAACCTGCTGCCCGCCAAGCAGCGCCACGACCAGAGCCACGTCATCGCCAAGCGCCTGCGCCCGCTGCTCATCGCCATCGGCAACCAGTACGGCGCGCGCATTCAGGTGAGCGAGGTCCCGCCCGGCCCGCCGGTCATTCAGACCCTTGTCGCCGAGGTCTACGGCCCCGATCTCGACGGCCAGGTCAACGTCGCCCGCAAAATCAAATCCATCTTCCAGAGCACACCCGGCGTCGTGGACACGGACTGGTACGTCGAAGACCCCGAGCCGCGCCTTGTCATTCACGTCGATGAGGTCAAGGCGGCACAGCACGGCATCGCCGTCGCCGATGTTGCCCGCTCGCTCGCACTCGCCACCTCCGGCACAGATGTCGGCCTGCTTCACGACCCCAACGCTCGCGAACCGATTCCCACAACGGTCGAGTTCACGCGCCCCGATCGCTCCTCCGAGCAGGCGCTCGAAAGCATCCACCTGCCCGGCGCAGACGGTTCCATGGTCTCTCTGCGCGAGCTCGTCGATATCAGCCACGAGACCATCCAGCGCAGCATTTATCACAAGAACCTCAAGCGCGTCGTCTACGTCACCGGCGACGTGGCCGGCGCAGAGGAAAGCCCGGTCTACGCCATCCTCAAGATGAACAAGCAGCTTGATCACCTTACGCTGCCCGCCGGATACACCCTCGCGCGCTACAACGCGGTCATGCCCGACTCCACCGCCCACTACTCCATGAAGTGGGACGGCGAGTGGCAGATCACCATCGAGGTCTTCCGCGATCTCGGCCTCGCCTTCGGCACCGTGCTCATCCTCATCTACGTCCTCGTCGTGGGATGGTTCCGCTCCTTCATCGTGCCGCTCATCATCATGGCGCCCATTCCGCTTACGCTCGTCGGCATCCTGCCCGCACACGCGCTCATGGGTGCCTTCTTCACCGCCACTTCAATGATCGGCTTCATCGCCGGCGCCGGCATCATCGTCCGCAACTCCATCATCCTCGTCGACTTCATCGAGCTGCGCCGCCGCCAGGGTGCGCCGCTTGCCGAGGCCGTCATCGACGCTGGAGCCATCCGCTTCCGTCCCATGCTGCTCACCGCCGCCGCCGTCGTCGTCGGCGCCAGTGTCATCCTTACTGACCCCATTTTCCAGGGGCTCGCTGTCTCGCTCATCGCTGGGGCCGTTGCGTCCACGTTCCTCTCGTGGCCCACCATCCCCATCCTGTACTACATCGTGCACGCCAATCGTCAGGAGCCCATCTCCTGCGAGCCCGATGCAACGTCTTCCAACCCCTCGCCTCATCAAGGAGCAAAACCATGACCGTTGAACGCGCCGTCCGCCTGCTTGCGGGAGTCATCATCCTCATCTCGCTCGCGCTTGCCGTCTACATCTCGCACTACTGGCTCTGGCTTACCGCCTTTGTCGGCCTCAACCTCTTTCAGTCGGCTCTCACCAACTGGTGCCCGGCCATGACCATCTTCCGCATCATGGGCCTCAAAGACGCCGCCTGCGGAGCAAAATAGCCGTATGCACGAACGTCGCTTTCATCACTCGCAGGCCCATCGCCTCGAAGCTCCCGAGCGGCTCACGTGGCTTCCGCCCGCCGAGGTCGTCAAAGCACTCCACGTCCGCGCCGGCGAAGCGATCGCCGATGTCGGCGCGGGTACCGGTTACTTCGCGCTGCCGCTCGCCAAAGCCGCCGGTCCCTCCGGCATTGTCTTCGCCGTCGATGCCCAGCCGGAAATGCTCGACCTGCTGCGCGCCAAGGTCGCCGGCCGGGCCCAGCACAACATCCGCTTCATCCAGGCAGAGGCCGACGCAACCGGCCTGCCTGAGGAAACCTGCGACCTCGTCTTCCTCGCCAACATCTGGCATGAGTTCGACAATCGCGCCCTCGTCCTTGAAGAAACGCAGCGCATCCTCAAGCCCGGCGGCCGCATCGCAATCCTCGACTGGCGTCCCGACGTGGACCGCGAGCCCGGCCCCCCGCTCGATCACCGCCTCAGCGCCGAGTCCGCCGCCCTCGAACTCGCCCAGGCTGGCTTTGAAGATGTCACCGCCGCCCACACCGGCAAGTACTCCTGGCTCGTTCAGGGCCGGCTCGCCCAGAGCGCACAAGCTCAGGGTACGCAGGTTCAGGACTCGGAAGTTCCGGGAAGGCCGCTCGCATGACCGCCCCTAATCGCTCCGCGCCTTCCAGCCCCCCGCGCCCGCCCCGGAGCGAGCCCCTGCAGGACGAGGTCTACCGCCACATGTTTCGCCTCGAGTCCAGCCGACCCGGCGCAGCCCTCGAACTAGCCCTCGCCCTGCTGCGCGCCTGGATCGCTGCCGACGCGCAGCCCGCCAGCCGCGGCCAGAAGCACTGGCTCCGCAAGATCAGCCCCATCTGCATCGAGATGATCGAATCCTCTCTGCATCCCACCACGCCCCCGCGCTCCTGTCCCCAGTAGTGCAGCCTCTATACTGGATGTGTTCCAGTTCCTCGCGATGCGCCCCGAACTCATCCAAGCCGCGCAACTGCTCCAGCGCAACACCCCCGAGGCCATCGAAGAAGCCATCGGCCTGCTTCAGAACACCGTCTACTCCTTCAGCATGAAAGTCTGCGGCCACCCCGAAGACGCCGAAGACACCATGCAGGAGGTCCTCTACCGCTCCCTCGGCCACCTCGCCAAAATCCAGGACCCACAGGCTCTCGCCGTCTGGCTCTACACCGTCACGCGCAACCGCTGCTGGCGCATGCGCCGCAGACCCTCCCGGTCGCCCGCGCGCAACGTCTCCCTCGACGAGCTCATGCCCGACGACGCCGAACTCGGCCGCCTGCTCCAGGACGCCGCAGAAAGTCCGGAGCACTCCCTGCTTCATGCCGAACAGCACCAGCTTCTTCACCGTGCCGTTCTGCAGATTCCACCCGCGCTGCGCATGGTCCTCGTGCTCCATGACATGGAAGAGCTCTCCACCGAGCAGGTCGCCCAGATCCTCGATCTCCAGCCCGGCACCGTCCGCGTCCGCCTCCACCGCGCCCGCCTAGCCGTCCGCAAACAGATGAGCCTCATCCTCGATGGCGCGCCGTCCCCATCCGAAGTCCATGGCTCCGAAAAATCCACTGGACACAAACGTCCCGAAGCCTGCCGCGATCTCTTCGCCAACCTCTCCGAGTATCTCGACGGCCGCGTCGAGCCGCGCACCTGCGACGAAATGCGCGCCCACATCGAGAGCTGCCCCTCCTGTGTCGCCTTTCTCCGCGACCTCCGCGCCGCCATCGACCGCTGCCGCTCCATGCAGGTCCCCTGCGATCCTGCCATCGCGCCCCGGCTCCGCTCCATCCTCACCCGCGAATATCTCCGCATGCTGGGCCTGCCTGTCCCGGAAAAATACGCAGCCACGGTGTAACGTTCCGTTCCCCTCCGGTCTTTTATCCAGTGAAAGCTGAGGTCTTCATCCCATTTCTATGGAAATCAAAGTTACCCATCTCGACAACGTCAGGTTTTCCATCCACGCACGCAACCACACCATCGTCTGCGACCAGCCCGTGGACAACGGCGGCCAGGACGCAGGCATGACACCGCCCGAGTTCCTGCTTGCCTCGCTCGGCTCCTGCGCCGCCTTCTACGCCGTGCAGTACCTCAAGGCCCGCAAGCTGGGTGGCGACGGCGTTGAAGTCACCGTCACCGCAGAGAAGATTAAGCCGCCCGCGCGCCTTACCAACTTCGTTATCCGCGTCAGCGCGCCCGTGCAACTTGCCCCCGAGCATATCGAAGGCCTCAACCGCGCCATACACGCCTGCCTCGTCCACAATACGCTCCTCCACAAGCCCGAGATCTCTATTGAGCTGGAAGTCGGACAGGCCGATCCGCAGCCGGCGTGATGCATCTCTGCGCACTTCTTGTGCCGTGGGTCACTGCTTGTCAGCCAGCGTTGCTTTAGAGTCAATTTCTTGAATGCGACGCAGCGTGCGTCGCATTCCATCTTTGCGGCCAGCCGCGCCGTTGCTGTCCAGAGTTCAGACGCGGCGATTCGATCTGCGTCCGCTGACGCCAAGGAAGAGAGGATTTCCATGTCGGATCTTGCGATCGCACCTGTCGAGACAGCTCACGTCTCTGCTCCAAGCACGTCTCTGCCGCGCCTCGGCATGCCCGCGCCGCGCTTTGAGGCAGTCACCACCCACGGAAAGGTCCGCCTCGAGGACTTTCAGGGTACCTGGCTCGTCCTCTTCTCGCACCCGGCCGACTTCACGCCCGTCTGCACCACGGAGTTCATGGCCTTCGCCGCCATCGCCCCAGAGCTGCGCAAGCGCAACGTCGAGCTTCTCGGCCTCAGTATCGACAGCCCCACCTCCCACATCGCCTGGGTTCTCAACATCAAGGAAAAATTCGGCGTCGATATCCCGTTCCCGATCATCGCCGACCTCAACAAGGAAATCGCCACCCTCTACGGCATGATCTCGCCCGGCGAAAGCAAGACTGAGACCAGCCGATGCGTCTTCGTCATCGATCCCAACGGTATCGTCCGCGCCATGATCTACTACCCGCTCACCACGGGCCGCAACACCGACGAGATTATCCGCCTCATCGACGCCCTCCAGACCACCGACAAGCACAAGGTCGCCACCCCCGCCAACTGGAAGCCCGGCGAGAAAGTCATCGTCCCGCCGCCCGCCACCATGGAGGAGGTCGAAGCGCGCCTGAAGGCCGGCTTCGAGTGCAAGGACTGGTACATCTGCAAGAAGTCTGTATGAAGGAGACCATCGATGGCATGCATCGGCGCTAGCGGTGAACTCACGGACTCGGCGCGCAGGCTTCTCGCCGCGCTTGATCCTCCTGCCGCGCCAGATCAGGTCGCCGCGCACGTCGAGCTTCCGCTCTATCGCGTGCGCAGCGGTCTCCGCGAGATGGCAGAAGCCGGACTCGTCGAGATCAACGACACCGGCGCCTGTGCCATCACCGCGCTTGGCCGCTCCCTGCTCCATCCAGCGACCTGAGCCGGGCATTCATCAGGCTGTCATCGTGCGGCTCCTATAATCAGCAGGGAGCCGCATGTCTTTCCCTATGACGAGCCTTGAAAATTTTCGCCTGGTGGTCTTTCGCGCCGTGGCCGAGCAGCTCAGCTTCCGCAAGGCCGCCGAAGAGCTCTATCTCACCCAGCCCGCCGTCAGCCTTCAGATCAAGGCGCTCGAAGAAGACCTCGGCGTGCAGCTCTTTGACCGCACCGGCTCCCGCATCGCCCTCACACCCGCCGGCGCCACGCTCCTCGACTTCGCCGAGCGCGTCCACGCCCTACTCGTCCAGGCCGAGCAGCAGGTCACCGCGCACAGCGGCGAGCACGCCGGCCATCTCTCCCTCGGCGCCTCCACTACCATCGCGCAGTACGTGCTGCCCCGCCTGCTCAGCGGCTTCTGCCGCGAGCATCCCCGCGTCCAACCCTCGCTCGTCAGCGGCAACACCGAGCATGTCGTCGCCGCGATTCTCCAGCAGCAGATTGCCCTCGGCTTCATTGAGGGCCCCGCACACAGCCGCGATGTCCGCACCGAGCCGTTCCTCGTCGATGAGCTGGTCCTCATCGCACCCGCCGCGCACGAGTGGGCCGAGCGCGCCGCAATCCCCGCCGAAGAGCTCACTGCCGCTCCGTTGCTCATGCGCGAGCGCGGCTCCGGCTCCCGCCGCGTCCTCGAGCTTGCACTCGAGCGCCACCACATCAAGCGCACCGCGCTCCGCGTCGCCATGGAGTTGGATTCCACTGAGGCCATCAAGTCCGCCGTCGAAGCCGGTCTCGGCGCAGGCTTCGTCTCCCGCTGGGCCATCGCCAAAGACTCGCGCAGCGGCAAAAGCTTCAAAGTGGTTCAGGTCGAAGGCCTCCGCATCCGGCGCGACTTTCTCATCGCGCACGCCGCGAGCCCCGGCCCGCAGGGCCTCGCGCTAGAGTTCCGCCGCTACGTCCTCTCCGCGGTGCAGTCCTCTGCCGGCCCGGCTTCCGACTCAAAGAGGGCGTAGCGCGATCCCGAAAACTCATCCACCCGCTTCATTGCTGAGCGGCCACCCCTGGCACACTCAGCGCGCTGCCGCTCCACCCACTTTTGCTGGCTTTCATTTGGCGCAGGACGTAGACCCACACATAGTAACTGCCCGTCACAAGCAGCACCGGAACCGCCGTGCGATAGAGCAGAATGGTGGCCAGCTCTTCCCCAATGAGCTGGTTGAGATAGAGGTACAGACCATGCGTAGTGCGGGGAATAAAGATAATCCATAAATCCCCCGTCGTCACCAGCGCCGCAAGGGTCAATCCAGTTGCGACCCACCGCCGCACTCCCCCTTCAACCCACAGCTTCGCGCACGTCGGAATCAGAAGCATCATGAGGCGCGCGTCGTAATTCCGGTGATAAACCGGCAACAGCACGAGGATCACGGCCGGAGCCAGCGCCACCCAGTCCACGCCTTCCGTGGATGGTCCCTTCCAGATTGCAAGCAGCCAGATCAGAAGCGGTATGCCTGCAACGACATAACTCACTGGGTTATAGAACCCAGGATCGTCGCGATATATGCTGAGTGCTGCCTGTAGATCGATAATTTGACCAATCGCTGCGGCCGACGGTCCTGAGGGTCCTGGGTCGCTGTTTCTTCCCCGCTCGCCAACCGCTTCGTGATTCGTACTCATCTCTCCCATCCAGTGAGGAGATGCCGAGTGAATCCACGCAAGGCTCGCTACGCCTAACACCGCAGCAAGACCGAGAGATTGCAGGGCTCGCTTTCGCATCAGACCGCCTGCAACCAGCATGTAGAGCCAGATCAACCCGGCGTCGTGTGGCTTGAGAACAAGCGCAACACCGAGCAGAACAACTCCGGCAACCTCCCACCGGCCTTTGCTGAAGCACCACATCGCCAGCGCGCAACAACTCACAACAATCGTAGCCAGATTGCCCACAAGATACGGCGCCGCGCTGTTCACCAAAATAAGGCACACCAGAATGCCGGTAATCCATGGGGCGTATTCCGCGCCGAGATCCCACATTGCCATCGCCGCCAGTCCCATTCCCAGCGCAATCAGAGTCAACCAGACAATCTGTGCGAGGTTCCACGAAAGCAAAGCGATTGGCGCAACCAGGAAGAGCGTCGTCGGCAGGTTCACCCCAACTGTAAAAACCTCTCTCGTCACTTCCGCCCCGCGATCATCGCCCTCGATCCGGCCTCCTTCGGCGCGGAAATCCTTGAGCGCAACGACTGGATCGTACGGATCCAAATGCTTCATCACGCAACGCGAGCCGAAGTACACTCCGCCAAAGTCGCACATCTTTGTTGTGCCGGGCGGAACATTGAAATCCTTCATGCAAGCCAGATAGGGAATCAGCACGAGAATGCTGACAAGCGTAATTCGCACCAGCTTGCGCAGTTCCATCTTCACTCCATCAGCATGAAAGTTGCCTCAGGCTTGCACCGGAAAAAGATACCGCCTCACATCGACTATCTTGCAGAATCCGGCCCTATCCCCAGACAAGCCTGCTCGGCACAGTTGAGTGGATCGCTATGTGTTCTATCCCAGGCAGCTACTTCCCCGCCTTACTTCCCCCGCTTGTAAAACGGCAGCGCCACCCGCTTCGCCTTCACGCGATTGCCACGGCACTCGACGATCATCTCGTCATTCGCTGCCGCGCCCGCCTCCACCAGCGCCATTGCGATATTCGTCTTCAGAAACGGCGCTGGTGAGCCCGACGTGACCCGCCCGATCGTGTCGCCCGAAAGAGAATGGACCGAGTATCCGTCTCGGGCAATCCCGCGTTCCACCATCTCCAGGCCGACGATCCTGCGCTTAGGTCCTCCTTCGGCCTGCACCCGCGCCAGAGCGTCCCTTCCAATAAAGTCGCCCTTGTCCAGCTTCAGCCAGCGCTCCAGTCCCGCCTCCAGCACGTTGATCTCATCGCTGATCTCGTGCCCGTAGAGGCTCATCCCCGCCTCGAGTCGCAGCGTGTTCCGCGCCCCAAGCCCGCATGGCCGTATGCCAAACTCCGCGCCCGCCTCCAGCAGCGCCTCCCACACCTTCACCGTCGTCGCTTCGTCCGCCGGCAGGTACACCTCAAACCCGTCCTCGCCGCTGTAGCCCGTCCGCGCAATCAGCACGTTCGCCACGCCCGCCACCGTGCCCCAGGTGAACCAGTAGTTCTTAATTGCAGCGAGATCCACCTTCGTCAGCTTCTTCAGTGTCTCCAGCGCGCGCGGCCCCTGCACCGCCAGTTGCGAGTAGTAGGCCGAATAATCGCTCAGGTGAATCCCCGGCATCCCGCCCACCTGGCTGCGAATCCACGCAAAGTCCTTGTCCTTCGTCCCCGCATTCACCACTAGCAGATAATCGTTCTCGCCCAGCCGGTGCACCAGGATGTCATCCACAAACGTCCCCTCCGGCGTCAGAAGCGCGGAGTAGTGCGCCTGTCCATCCTTCAGCCGCGAGGCGTCGTTCATCGTGATGCGCTGCACCGCCGCCAGCGACCCCGGCCCGCGAAACTGAATCTCGCCCATGTGGCTCACGTCAAACAGCCCCACACCCGTGCGCACCGCCATGTGCTCGGCGATCAGCCCGCCGCCGCTTCCCGGATACTCCACCGGCATATCCCATCCGCCAAAGTCCACCATCTTCGCTTTCAGCGCGCGATGCGTCGCGTTCAGTGCGGTCTTCTTCAGCGCGGGTGCGGCAGGCGCGGCAGGTGTGCTCATCGATATTCCTTTCAGGTGTGGTTACTGTACCCTGCTAACGATAGGGATTGGGCCGTGGCGGGGTCAAACCCGCCTCTGGTCAGACAAGGACGTGCAGTTTGCCCTTGCGTACGGCGATTCCGTGGTCGATGGTCGTCTTTCGCGCCCTCCTCGGACCTGCGATCTTCATCACGGCGCGTCAGCTCACTGTCCCCGAACCGTGGCTGGGCGTCATGATCGGGCTCGCATTCATCTCCGACGTGTATGACGGCATCCTCGCGCGGCGTTGGGGAACCGCAAGCACCGCCCTTCGCGGGGCCGACTCCGCTGCCGACACCCTCTTCTACCTTGGAGTGCTGGCAGCCATCGTCCTGCGCCACTGGCCCGTACTGCGCGAGCGTCTTCTGCTACTTGCCACTCTTCTCGCACTCGAGGCTTTGCGCCTTGTCTTTGATTCGATCAAATTCCACCGCATGGCCAGTTACCACTCCTATGCCTCCAAGGCCTGGGGAGTTGTGCTTGCCGTCGCCACCATTGCGCTGCTCTGCTTTGACCGTGGGTTCTGGCTCGCGACCCTCGCCATCCTCATGGGCATCTTCTGCGATCTCGAAGGCCTCGCGATGTCCGCGCTCCTCCCGCAGTGGACGCACGACGTAAAGTCCCTGCTCCGCGCCCTGCAACTGCGCCGTCAGATGCTCTTTGCCGTGGCGCCGGAAATCTCAGTCGATCCTATGTTGCCTGTGCCAGTCGAAAGCACCGTGGAATTGCAAGGCCAGGACCATGGATAAATTGCGGGGTATTGTTCTTATCGTCTTCGGCGTGGTTGCCTTCTACCGCGGCTGGCGCATCCACAACAGCCACACGGCCGTCCTCACCTACGCGCTCGGCGCGCTGGCGCTCGTTCTCGCCGTCTGGCACTTCACCCGCCCCGCAGAGGCAAGCGGCTTCCGCCCTTACCGCCGCCGGGCCCGCCAGAACGACGTCACGCCCAGGTAGAAAAAGACCGCCACTACGATCGCCGCCGCCACAAACAGCCGGTGATCCGGCCCATGTTCCCAGCTCGCCCGTGTCCGCCAGAGGGTTGGCGCAAACACCAGCACCGGCAGAAAGAAAAATACCCCCGTGACCTCCAGCCAGATGGTTTCGCCTACACGGCCAAACGGCCGCAGAAATCCGCCGATGCCCCGCACAACTCCTTTACTTGCGCTCCCCGCCGCCTGCCCCGCACTGCGGCTTGCCGCAGCCGTCGTCTGCGTCGTCGCAGGCCCAGTCGCGGCCCCAGCACCGCTCATTCGCTCGCTCGCCACGCGCCCCGCCACGCGCAACCCTACGCCCAGCACACGCCCAATCTTCTCCGGTCTCATTTCGATATGATGGTAGCAGCGGCCCGCCGGGTCCCGCTCCGCGCAGAATGAACCGCTGCTCCTGTTGCCCCCGGCACCCGATCGCAGTAATGTAATGAGAACTCTCGCGCTCCCGCGTCTATTCCTCGCGCCGGGGCCACACCGGAGGTAACCCTTGGCATCCCGCCGCGACGCCCGCCTGCGCGAACTCATCCAACAGCTCGGTGAGGCCATCCACGAGTCCGTCATAGAGAGCGAGCAGATTGCCGGTGTTGTCCAGGACATCCGCAACTACGGCTTCGATGTCCTGTTGATGCTCGAAGCCACCATCGGCCTCAACGAAGTCTCTGAAGAAGAAGCGGCCGCCGAGCAGTCCGGCGACGCCTCGCCTGACTCCGGCCCCTTCACCCACAGCGACGTCAACTTCCTTCGCTCCCTTCGCATCGCCGTCGAAGGCGACGACGAACAGAGCAACAGCAACGACGAATCGGCGTCTTCCTAGCACCCCCATAGCATCCCGGCACAGCTTCTCTGGCTGTATCGCTGAATCCATCCCGGTCCGCCTTCGCACAATTCTCTGTGCTCTCGCGCGCTTCCACCGTTACTATGGGTGCGGCAATACGGATTGGGCAACCTCCCCTCTCGATCCTTGCCAATCCATGGGTTAGATCGTCGCGCAAAGTCTCCACGCCGCAGCACGCGGAAAGGCGCTCGTGCCCGCGCTGAGAAGGATGGCTCGCCAATGACCGCAGCACTTTTGCTGGACGCATCCACGCCCCTACTGCAGCGTCTGCTCCAGCCCATGCCGCTCGCCGAGCAGTTGCAACACACGCCGAATCTGCTCCTTGCAGTCGTGCTCTGCTGCCTGGCGACGGCTTATCTCGCTTTGTGGCGCGCGGCCCCCGATTTTCGCATTTTTCGTAACATGGGCCTCTTTATTGCCCTTGTTGCCGTGGACAATTTTTCACCCTATTTCGGAATTCGCGGTTCCGCTTGGACCGTGAGAAGCATCACCGTCGTCGTGCTGGTCGAGATCGCGGCCGAGGCGATGCGAATCCAGAATCGACGGTGGACACGGTATTTCTGGCCCATCTATTTATTTGCCGGGATTGCAGGCTGGTTTCCCGCGATGGCCTTCGTGCGGGAGTGGCCCATCGTTTTCTCAGACCTTGCTCTGTTGATTCTGGTCATCCAGGGTTTCCGCCAGGGAAAATCCACCAACAGAACGATCGCATGGGTCTTCCTCGGCTACTTCCTGGTGCGTATGCCGCTGTCCACCAGCTTCCAACACCTGACCGGCATCGGAGGGGCCATCAAACTGTATGGCTGGATCTGGCCCTACCCTGTCCTCGTCGTGATCCTGCTGGGGTCGGTGATCCTGGCCGTCTTCGTGCGTGACCTGATCCGCGATCGTCGCGAGAAGATGCGCATGGCGGCTGAGCTGGCGGCCAGCCGCGCCATCCAGCACGTCCTGATTCCAGAGCAAACGCCGGTCATTCCCGGCTTCCAGATTGACTCAGTCTACAGGCCCTTCGGAGAAGTAGGCGGGGACTTTTTCCAGATTCTTCCCCGTCCGGATGGCACCGTGCTGATCGCCGTTGGAGACGTAAGCGGCAAAGGCATGCCCGCTGCCATGATGGTCTCGCTGCTGGTGGGAGCCTTCAACGCGCTCGCCGAAACCACCAGCAGCCCCGCGCAGCTTCTGGCCGGACTCAACCGCCGCATCCTCGGCCGGAACCATGGAGGCTTTACGACCTGCCTCGTGCTGCATGCCCATCCGGACGGCACATGTGCCGCCGCCAATGCCGGGCACATTCCCCCCTACCTCAATGGAGTGCCCCTGGCCTGTGAAAACAATCTGCCGCTTGGCCTGGTTGCAGAGACCTCCTACTGCGAGTTCACATTTCAGACGTGCGACAGCGACCGGCTTACGTTCGTCTCTGACGGCGTAGTTGAAGCTCGCAATGCCAGAGGCGAACTGCTTGGTTTTGACCGCATGGTTGAGTTCATCACGCAACCTGCCGCCTACATTGCTCAAGCTGCACAAAACTGGGGCCAGGAAGACGACATCACCGTGCTGAGTCTAACCTTCGCTCCCGTAGGAGTGGCCTATGACTAAGCGGGTACTGCTTTTCTTGTTGCTCTGTCCGCTCACTGCCTTCGCGCAGAGCATTGTTACGATTTCTCCTCCGCAGTGCGTCTGGCGTGCGGGCGACAATCCAGGATGGTCCGCAACAGCTCTCGATGAAAGCGGCTGGCAAGCCTCCACGAAATGGAAGTTACCCCTGGAAGAGCCGCATCTGTGGGTCCGCTGCCATGCGGATTTGAGCTCGCTGCGCGGCACGGCGCATCCAGCCATACAAATCAGCCTGAATGGCGCTTACCAGCTCTTTGTGAACGGAGTGCCAACAGGCGGCGCGGGCAATATACGAACCGGCTTTTTCAGCATGAACACAATCCGGCAATATCCTCTGCCGCTCGCGGCGCTTCAAACCCAGCCGCACACCATCGCCGTGCGAATGACCTACCGGGATGTTATCTGGACCATGACCCCTCTGGATATTCATGCCGGCGATGAGGAGGCGTTGGTGGGACGGCGCGCTGTCTTTGTTCTGGCTCAGAGCGGGAGTGAGCTGCGCGTTGACGCTTGGTATCCACTGATCGGCGTGGTCGGGCTTATCCTCCTGAGCTTGTTCTACTACGACCGAAGCCGCCGGGAACTGCTGTACCTGAGCATCTTATGCGCCAGTGAGGCTACTCAGGGGATCCTGGAGTACTGCGCTTCGGCGCTCATGAATATCCCATGGGCCCTCTCCACCGGAATTGAGGATGCGGTAGCTCTTGCCTATACGTTCGTCATCGTCCTGTTTTTCTTCACGCTGGCGCGACGCCGCATCCCGCGGCTCTATCGGATTGCGGTTGCAGTTGGAGCGGCGGGCTTGCTGATCCAGGAATTCGCCCTGGTGCTTCCGCCCCAAATGTCGGTTTGGATCATGGGGTCGCTGAACACATTGACCATGGGGATGCTGCTTTTGATTATATCGATGACGATTTCGACAGCGCCTCTCGTCGCCTTCTGGCCCTACAGGAACATCTCAAGCCGTATGCGCCCGATGGCAGCTTTGTGCTTGCTTTACGGTGCACACGAGGTTGTCTGGTATGCCCTGCAAATCACCTCCGATCCGCGACTGGGGCTGCCAAACCTTTTCGCCTACTGGCAACGTGGCCTTCTGGAAGCGTGGGCATTTCTCACGGCCTGCGTGCTGATTGGCTTACTTGTATTGTTATTCCGCGATCAGAGGCGGGTGATGGAGGAGCGCGCGCTGCTGGCCGGCGAGATGCAGGCGGCGAGCGAAATTCAGCGGATGCTGGCGCCGGCGAAGATTGACACGGCTCCTGGGTTGCAGATCGAAGTCGCGTTTCACCCCATGCGCGAGGTGGGCGGCGATTTTTATCTGTGCCGGGTGCTGCCGGGCGGGCGGCAACGCGTTCTGGTGGGCGACGTCAGTGGCAAGGGCGCGGCCGCCGCCATGAGCGCGACGCTTTTGCTAGGCGCGGCCGCAGCACGAGATTCTGATTCGCCTGCTGTCCTGCTTGCCCAACTCAATCGGGTCCTGCACGAAAGTCGAGTCGGCGGTTTCGCCACCTGCCTCTGCGCGGACTTGACCGCCGCAGGCGAGGTCACCCTCGCAAACGCGGGACACCTGCCGCCATACTGCAACAACCGCGAAATTGAAATCTCTTCGAGTCTGCCTCTCGGAGTGACAGCCGCTGCGCAATACACCGAAACCACGCTTCGGCTCGCCCCGGGTGAAACACTCACTCTCCTCTCCGACGGAGTGGTCGAGGCACGCAGTCATTCGGACGAACTCTTCGGCTTTGAGCGAACCGCCGCCCTCGCCAGTCGCACGGCGGAGGCCATCGCGCAGGCCGCGCAAAACTGGGGCCAGGAAGACGACATCACGGTGCTCACCGTGGCGCGCACACAGGAGGCAATTCATGCGGTCTAGCATTGCGCGGCCTGCGTTGTATGGACTCCTCAGCCTGGCCTTGCTGTTGTTTGCCGCGGCTCTTCAGCTTCACGCCCAGACTTTCAGCTTGGAAACGGGCCGCGAGCCAGTCGCCTCACTCGACGGCCTGTGGCGCTTCCACACGGGCGACAATCCTGCCTGGGCCGACCCTAACTTCGATGACTCGCAATGGCCGCTGCTGCGTTCCGACCAGGACTGGGTCAAACAAGGCTACAAAGGTTTGAGCGGCTACGCCTGGTACCGCTTTCGCGTAACCGCCCCGGCAGGACTCGACGATGTCTCCCTTTTGTTGCCGCCGATCATGACCAGCTACCAGCTCTTCGTAGACGGCAAGCAAGCGGGGAGCTTCGGGCGGATGCCATCCCCTGACGAGCGCTTTGTTATTACTGCGGTGCGCGTTTCAGTGCCCGCCGAATATCGCTTGAACCTTGCGGGGTCTTCAAAATCAAGGGAAGTGACCGTCGCTCTCCGCGTATGGCATTGGGCGGGGTGGTCCAGGTACATCGATGGGGGACCGACGGAAGGCGGCTCTCAGGCCGGGAAATCCGCCTTGATCGATGCTCACTTCCAACTCCTCAATGACTCGCGCCGGCTCAGCCGCGGCGGCGACTACTCGATTGGGATTCTCTGCTGTATCGCCGGAGTCATGGCCATGGTGTTGTTTCTGGTCCGGCGCAGGGAGACAGAATACTTCTGGTTCGCCGTCAATCAGTTCGCCGATGCCATGATCTTTGGCGCAGCGATCTATGACTATCTCCACCCGGTTTCTCTCCTCGGCAGGGACACTGCGTCTCAAACACTCGAACTGATTTCCGGTTTGAGCTACATCCTGTTCCTGCAAACGCTGCTGCGCGGCCGCAGGTCCGTGCTTTTCTCCCTTGCGATCGGATCAGTCGTCGCTACTGGTGTCATTTACTTGACCCTGCTCTTCGGGTTCTGGCCCAGCGTGGGCGTCGCCGTGATGGCCCAGGCGGTTTGCTATCTAGTGCTCTCTCTATGGGTGTTTGATCTGTTGCTACGCCGGGCTAGGGAAGGTCTGGCCGACGCGAGGCTCCTGCTGGCACCGGTGCTAATCTCCGCAGCGCTGACTCTGCTAGAGTCGGCACTGGCGGCCGCTTTTCGGCTTGGATGGTTATCGGTTGACTTTGAGCAACTCAATCTTTTCACACGTCCATTCCCCGTTGCGGCGGACGACGTCGTCGAGGCTCTCTTCCTCATCGCCATGCTGGCCATCCTCAGCATCCGCTTCCTGCGCTCGCAGCGTGAGGAGCAGCGCATGATCACCGAGCTTGAGGCCGCTCGCAGCGTGCAGTCGCTGCTGGTTCCGGCGGCGGCGCAGAAGACGCCGGGCTTTGCAGTCGAAAGCGTCTACCTGCCCGCCAGCGAAGTTGGCGGAGACTTCTTCCACGTACATCCTGCAAGCGACGGCTCACTGCTCATTGTCGTCGGCGACGTCAGCGGCAAGGGGCTCAAAGCCGCCATGACCGTCAGCGCTATCGTAGGAGCGCTGCGCGGCAGCACGGTCACAAAGCCAGCCGAGGTGATCGCCTATCTCAACCGCGTGCTCCACGGACAGATCACAGGTTTCGTAACATGCTGCGCCGCCCTCATCTCTCCCCGCGGCAACATCACCCTCGCCAACGCCGGGCATCCTCCTCCGTACCGCAACGGAAAGGAACTCGCCCTCGATGCCGGCCTGCCCATCGGCGTGGTGAATCAACTCGTCTGCACCGAATGGAGCGATCGACTGGAAATCGGGGAGCAACTCACATTCGTCTCCGATGGCGTTGTGGAAGCCCGCAACAAGACCGGCGAGTTGTTCGGCTTCGACCGCGCCCAGGCCATCGCCACCCAACCCGCCGAATCCATCGCCCAGTCCGCTCAACGGTTCGGCCAGGAGGACGACATCACCGTTCTCACAGTCGCACGCACACAGGAGGCAATTCATGCGGTCTAGTCTTGCGCGGCCTGCGTTGTCTGGACTCCTCACCCTGGCCTTGCTGTTGTTCGCCGCGGCTCTTCAGCTTCACGCACAGACCTTCAGCCTGGAGACGGGGCGCGAGCCGGTCGCCTCGCTCGACGGCCTTTGGCGTTTCCATCCAGGAGACAATCCCCAATGGGCCAGCCCCGGCTTTGACGACTCGAATTGGCCGCTCATTCGCGCCGACAGAAGCTGGAATGAACAGGGCTACCCGAAGCTCAGCGGATTTGCCTGGTATCGTGCAAAACTGCTCATCCCTGAGGGTGAGGACGACTTGTCACTGAGCATTCCCCAGGTCATAACCAGTTATCAGGTCTTTGCGGACGGAAGGCTCATCGGAGGCTTCGGCGGCATGCCTCCCCATACCTATCCAATTACGCAGTTCGTGCCCCCCGCCGCATATCGTCTTGCTTCGCCTTCGTCAGCCCACGCGCGCACCCTCGTCATCGCTATCCGCGTCTGGCACTGGCCCGGGTGGGAGTCGCTGCTGGGCGGCGGAATCTACAAAGGCGTTCGCATCGGCGAATCGGCGCTCATTCAGAACTCGATCAGCACGAGCCGTAACACGCAGTCCTTAAATCAGGCGAGTAATGTTTTTGTGGCGATCCTCGAAATCTTAGCCGGGTTGGCCGCGTTGGGATTCTTTGCTCTGCGCCCCACTGAAACGGAGTATCTATGGTTCTCTATCGTCGTGACTCTTGCCGCTGGATTGTATCTTGCCTCCGCATTCTATTCTCGGGGGCACATCGACGTAAGAGTCTCTGGCGTTTTCGGGATTCTCCTCCAGTCGGGCCTCGGCTTCGCGCAGTTGGCGTTCTTCTTCCGGCTCCTCAAAGGGAAACGAGGTTGGCTCTTCTGGCTGGCAATCGGCTCTATTTCGGCCGGCTTGCTGCTGAGTTTCGCAATGGTTTTGAAAGCGATGGGCTTGCGATACTCTCCCGCAATCTCGATCGCGCAGTGGAATGCGACCATGACAGTTCTCGGCATCCCTCTCACTGTCTGGATACTATCGCTGCTTTTCGGGCAGGCCGTAAAGGGGCGCTTCGATGCTAGGCTCCTGTTGGCGCCTGTTCTGTTGCAGCAACTAGCATCGCTGACCGACTCGCTCCTCTGGTTCGGATATTTCATTCTTGGCTGGCGGCAAGAATCCTACGCCCGGTTCCACACTCTCTCGAACTCCCCGTTTCCATTTTCTGTTGCCAATGTATGCGATTTGCTCTTTCTGGTTGGCATGCTCGCCATCTTTGTGCTCCGCTTCACGCGCACCAGCCGCAACGAAGACGCGCATCTGCGCGAGCTGGAAGCCGCCCGCATCGTCCAACAGGTTCTCATCCCGGAAGCCATCCCCACGATTCCCGGCTTGACCCTGGATGCCGTCTACAAACCCGCGGGCCAGGTCGGTGGCGACTTCTTCCAGATCCTGCCTGTCGAGAACGGCGCTGTTCTAGTTGTGATCGGCGACGTGAGCGGCAAGGGGATGCCCGCGGCCATGACCGTCAGCTTGCTGGTGGGCACGGTGCGTACCCTCGCCCACTTCACCCAGCAGCCCGGCGCAATCCTCTCCGCCATGAATCACCGCATGATGGGCCGTGGCAACGGCGGCTTCACCACCTGCCTCGTCCTCCGCGTCGACCCTGACGGCACGCTCACCGCCGCCAATGCCGGGCACCTTTCGCCCTATGTCAACGGAAAAGAACTGCACGTCGAAAACGGGCTGCCGCTGGGCCTCGACGCAACCGCCAGCTACCCCGAGTCCAAGGTCCAACTTGCCGCAAAGGACCAGCTCACTCTGCTCACAGACGGCGTGCCCGAAGCCCGCAGCAGGACGGGAGAGCTCTTCGGCTTCGAGCGCACACAGGCCATCGTCACACAACCCGCCGAATCCATCGCCCAGTCCGCTCAACAGTTCGGCCAGGACGACGACATCACCGTTCTCACCCTCGCTCGCATCTGAATGATCCCGGGAGAGCCGCTGCATGGAATGCCGCGCGGCAGCGCGCTACTTCCTCGCAAACGCGCAAGCCTCTGCTCTTCTGCGAGCGGTTAGCGAGCCTCAGCCCCACCGCAGGTGATCAACTGCGCCAGTGCAGCTCCACCGGCCCATCCATCGGATGCTTGCCCGTTCCATCCAGCCGCGCCTGCTTCAGCGCGAAGTACCATTTCGCCGGCTTGTCCGCGTCGTCAATCAGCATCAGGCTCGGATTGTGCTTCAACCCCTCCGCCTGCTGGATCATCGTCACCTGGTCCTGCCGCACAAACTTCGCGCCAAAAAACTTCGCAATCGGCAGCACAAACGGCACGCGATAGAACACATTCCACGCCGCCACCACATCAATGCGGCACGTCGAAGCCGTCACCGGCGTCACCGTCGTCAAACTGCTGAACCACTTTTCCCCGCAGCGAATGATCTCCGTCCGCCGATTCGGCAGCACGAAATCAATCGTCGTCTCCACTGGCTGCCCATACACGCCCAGCAGCTTGTACGGCGCGGAGTTCCCGCTCGGCGCATGCGCGCTCATTCGGAAGCCCTCCGCAATCGGCTCGAACTTCTTCGTCTTCTCGCGAATGCTCCCGCGCGTCCGCCACCACCACGCCTGATGCACAAACGGCCCATGCGCCGGGTCCATCAATCCAATAATTCCGTGGTCCACATTGCACGGCAGGTCCGCCGTCAGAAACGCCGTCCGGTACCGCGGCCCAAACTTCTGCAGCTCCGGAACCGCGGGTTGCGCACCCAGCGCAAGCTTTCCGCTTCCTGGGCTGGGGATAAACACCCACGCGTGTCCGTCCCGCTCCTCGCACGGATACGCCGTCGCATAAATCCGCGTCGCGTCCAGATGGTCGTGGCTGCTCAGCGAAGGAATCACCGCGCACTGCCCGCTGCACGGCTCAAACTCCCAGCCGTGATACCGGCACGTCACCCGCTCGCCATCAAACCATCCCACGCTCAGCGGAATCCCCCGGTGCGGACAGCTGTCGCGCATCGCAAAGACGCGCCCATCCTTCCGCCGTCCCAGCACCAGCGGAATCCCCAGCAGCATCGCCGTCGCCAGCTTGCCCCCCCGCAGCGCGTCCATACGCAGCGCCGGATACCAGTCGTCGTAAATCAGCGTGGCGCTTGGCCCCTGAATGGGAACGCCCGTCTCTGTTGTCGTCACCAGCGGCATGTGCCCACTACCATAGCATCTGCGCGCACGCCGCGTCGGTATCCAACGCGGCGGCCCGGTTACATGCTGCCGCGGCTCGCCGGCGGCACCAGCCCGTTCATCCGCAGATACTCCACCATCTGCCCGTAGTGGTCCATCATGTGCGCAATCGCAAATGCCGCCGTGCCCGCGCGCGTCCCGTGCGCCGTCATCACAAAGGCATTCTCCGGCGTCATCGCGTTCACATACGCATGCGCCTCGGCAAACGAGTCCTTCAGCGCCGCCACGATCTCCGCTTTCGTCTTCAGCTTCTCAATCGCCGCGCTGTTGTCTGCCGCCGGCTTCGTCGGGTCTGCAAAGTAGTGATCGTTCGCCTCCGCCACATGCTTCACCTGCTCGGCAAAGGTGCGCACGCCTTTGAACTCGCCCTGCGTCGGCGCAAAGTTGTACTTGTCCTCCGGCATCGCCTCGGCGAGCGACACAAACTCCCGCTCCCAGCCGCTCAGCACCTGGCCAAACACCTGCGACGGTGCCACCTGCGTGCCCACTGCGGGCTTCGCCGCCTGCATCTGCGCGCCGCTCACGCCACTCGCCGCCGCCAGCAGGCAGCAGCCCACCACGCCACTCCAAACACCCTTAGGGAAGATCATTCATCGCCTCCACGCACGGCCCATCCCGTGCCCACCGAATCTACCAGAGCGCTCCGTCACTGCGAAACCAGCGCGCCTCACACCTTGTGCAGCCGCCCGTCCTTCACCTCAAACCGCTCTCCGCGCCACACAATCGTGTTGCCCGCAAAGCCCGCCACCCACAGCCCCATCGCCACCGCATCGCGCAGCGGCAGCAGCCACAGACCCGGCAACACCTGCCGGTCGCCCAGCACCACTGCGCCCACCTGCATCGCCAGTCCCAGACGAAGGAAAAAACTCATCGCCAGCAGCCACACGCTCCACCAGGCCGCCCCGCTCGCCACCACATTCAGCACCGCCCACATCAGCCCATGCGTAAACACCAGCCCCGCATAGCCCGCCGGACGCGCATCCCGCACCGTCCGCAGCCACCGCAGCTGATGGTCAAAGAACCCGCGCCATCCATACCCCGGCACGCTCGTCTCCACCACCTCGCCCGCCAGCGCCACGCGATACCCCGCCTGCGCCACCCGTGCGCCCAGCTCATAGTCATCCGCCAGATGATCCTTCAACGCCGCAAAGCCGCCGATGCACTCCAGCGCCTCGCGCCGCACCGCCAGCGTCGAGCCCAGCCCGTACCGCAGACCGCCCTCAATCATCCGCGAGAGCAGCACGCCGGCCTGAAAATCCGTCGCAATCCCCAGCGCCTCCAGCCTTGAGGCCAGCGTCCCATGCGCCCGTCCGCGATAGAGCGCCGTCACCAGCCCCACCTGCGGCTCACTCGCAGGCTGCGGAGCAAAGTGCGCCATCACCCGCTCCAGATACCGCGGACTCACCGTAATGTCCGAATCATTTACCAGCAGGTAGTCGTAGCGCGCCTCGCCCTGCATCTGCGCCAGCGTGCTCACCTTGCCATTCGTGCCCAGCCGCTCGGGACACACCAGCAGCCGAATCGCCTTCTCAGGAAACTCCGCCTCCAGCGCCCGCACCGTCTCCACCGCCGGGTCGTCCAGCGACGACACGCCAAACAGCAGCTCCACCTCGCCCGCATAACTCTGCCGGCAGTGGCTCCGGAACGCCTCCAGCATCGCCGGGTCCGTCCCCTTCAGCGATTTGAGAATGCTCACGCCCGGCGCATACGCCGCCAGCGCCCGCCGCCGCTCCCGTTGAAACCGCTGCGCCGCCACCAGCGCCGCCAGAAAATACCCCATCCCCGCCACGGCCAGCACCGTGGTCGCCGCCTCAATCCCCAGTGCCAGAGCACGCGCCGTCACAGCGCCTAGTGTAGCGGACAGGCCGTGCAACCGCGCCTTCCACCAAGCACCCGCGAAAGCCCCCACTGTCCGCAGGGCCTCCCCCGGAACAGAAGCCACCGTGCTCAATTGAATTGGAGCGAGCCCCGTTCTTCCATCCCTCTGCCAGCCTGAGAAGCGAACCATAGCTAAGTGAGCACTTTGTCCTGTATCTTTACGATTCACGAGGCGAGTGACAGTTTGAAGCGTCTAGGCCCGGCAGAAGATCGAATCCCCATGATCGAGGTCGCACATGACAAAGACCGGTGACGTGCCGAAGCAGATTTCAATTGGTGTCGATGAACGTACTGCGAGTTCAAATGTCACTCGCAGGGATTGCTTGAGGCTCGCCGCTTCGGCCGGTGCGATGGCCCTTACGCCTGGACCCTTGCGCAGTTTCCCACGTTCCACACCTACTCCAAGCGCCGCTCAAAGACAAACAACTCCGCCAGAATGGTCGGGCCGCAACAGGAAGCTCGGTGAATACTTTCTCAAACACGGATACCCAGCATACGAGCAGCATCCGCGCTACCTGGGTGAACTTCGCGGATCCTGGTACCAGATGGGACGTCAATACGGCGAGCGCGCAGGCGACCTCATTCGCTATGTCTACGAGGGTTGGTACCAGGAATTGTTGCCGGTTCAGGGCACGAGCGCAACCATGGCAGCCTATCTGGTCCAGCAGGAACAGTACTATGAGTTCCTGTTGCCCGAAGCCCTCGAAATGATGCATGGCATTGCCGACGGTGCGGCCCCGGAACTTGAAGCATCCGCCTTCCCTCGCGAACTCGGCCATTTCCACAAAATCCTCATGATCAACAGCTATTTCGGACTGAAAGGAAGACCTCCGGAGGCCGCAACCGCCGCAGTAGCGCCCGAAGACAACGCCATCCACTGCTGCAGCGGAGCGGTCATTCTGGGCCCTGCCACGCAGAGCGGCAAAGCGATCCATGTCAGCTCCGAGGATCAGCACTTCTTCCCGCAGGAGTACCTCGTCACCTTTATTGCCAACCCATCGGACCCGCGAGCAAACCGCTACACGGTAACCGACTCTGCGGGCGAAATCGGGAGCGAACACGCGCAGAATGTGCATGGCGTCACTTCGAGCGGGTATTCAGGGGGAACATCTGGGATTCTCGGGCCTACGCTGGATCATCCGTTCTCGGGTTATCGCAGGGCCGGTTTGGATTGGCAGGTCGGCAACTTTTATGCAGCAGCCTTCGCCACTTCCGCGAGACACGCTGTCGCACTTCTGACTTTGGGCCGGCCGGAGTACCAGGCCAAATCTGGAAACAAGATCGTGATCGGGAAATGCACGCGGGGCGTCAACTGGGTGGTCTCCGACAGTCATGAGGCATTTGTGATCGAGAGCATTCCGGCAGATCAGAACGGCGTTGCGCGCTACGCCGTTCGAGTTCCCGGCGACCTGGGTGAGACTGGCAGTCACTATATTGTTTCGACCAATAATGTCGAAGCAAAAGATAGTTACAACGAAGACAACGTTCACGATCCTGCCCATGCGATGTGCCAGCATGGAAGCGGCAGCCAGAACCCCAAGCATTTCGGCCTCAACCTGACCGGAACGCGCTTTTGGACATTCATGTGGTTGATTCAGCGGAATCACGGCCATATCACGCCGGAGATGGTGCAGGCTTGGCGGAGAACGCACTTCATCTACGACCAGTCGGGAACCCGGCACGACTTCATCGAAGTAGGCGGCAACCAGACTCCCGTCTACCTCGTTCCCGATGCCGCAACCCTCTGTTGGCACAGTTCGGGTCCGGCGGGCGTCGACACGTTCCAAGGCGTCGACACATATGTCAGCATGTCGATCGCAGACGACCTGACCACTTTTCGTACCAAAGGAAGACCTTGCGAATGGGACGGACCCTGGGATCGTCTATCGCTGCGAAATCCGCCACGCATTTCCTAACTCTCGTTGTCGAAAGATCAGCCGGGTGCCCCATGTCCTGATGTTGGGACATGGGATAGCAACGAACTCACCCGTTCAATTTTCAGTTAATCTTATCTGCCGCGCCACCGCCCGCCCGCATCTACCGCCGCATCCGGGCCGCAGTCGACGGCGGCACAATCCCCTTCAGCCGCAGATAGACTGACATCGTTCCATACATCTCGTTGTCGTGCGCCACGTTCTTCTCGAGGATGCCCACGCGCGTGCCATGCAGAAAGCCCTTGCCCACCACCGTCTTTGCCCTTGCCCCCACGCCTCACCCGCCCCATACTGAATGCCTGCCCATGCCGCCCCACAAACCCCAATCCTTCCACGCCTTTCTCGAGGCCGCCGGCAAGCCTCTCTACTGGACCATCGCCCGCGTCCCCACCGAGACCACTGCCGCCCTCAAGCGCCTCTGGCCCGGCTGGACGACCCGTCGCGTCCGCGGCACCATCAACGGCTTCGCCTTCCGCACCACGCTCTTTCCCGGCCCCAACGGCGAAGGCCTCACGATTCTCGTCAACAAGAAAATGCAGGCCGGCGCCGCCGCCCGTCCCGGCGTTCGCGCTACTTTCCGCATCGAGCCCGACCTCGAACCCCGCTCCGACGAGCACCCCGCCGAGCTCACCGCCGCCCTCAAGGGCCAGCGCGCTCTCACCCGCTGGCTCCAGACCTTCAGCCCTTCCGCTCGCCGCGAGATTGGCAAGTGGGTCGCCCAGGCCAAATCCCCGGAATCCCGCCGCAAGCGCGCCCTCCAGATGGTCGAGCGCCTTGTTCTGGTCATGGAGGGCGAAACCGAAACCCCGCCGATTCTGCGCGTTGCCTTCCAGCGCGAGCCGCTCGCCGCGCGCGGCTGGCAGGCCATGACCCTCACCCAGCGCCGCGGCCACCTCTGGGGCATCTTCGGCTACCAGTCCGTCGAGTCTCGCGAGCGCCGCGCCGCCCAAGCCATTGACCACGCCCTCCGCATCGCCCGCAAAAGCCCGCCAACCCGCAATTGACCTGCCCCTGTTGAAACTTTTTCTCGCCAGCCGCCATTTTCCTGCGGCTTGCCCCCATACTTTGTCGTCTAATTGAACAAGATGTCTGCCGCCGCTGCCATTCGCTCCATCTTCGCTCCCGGTTCAAGCTCCGCCAATGCCGCCGACATCCTCGTGCGCGAGCAGAGCCTCGCCATCGCCGAGGGCCTCAAGAAACAGCAGGCCGGCCTCCTCGACGAGCTCATCGTCCGCTATCAGCACCGCCTCCTCCGCTATCTCATCTTCCTCACCGGCAACCGTGAGCAGGCCGAAGACCTCTTTCAGGAGGTCTGGATGCGCGTCCTCACCCGCGGCGCACAGTTCAACGCCAAGGCCCGTTTCGAGACCTGGCTCTTCACCATTGCCCGCAACCTCGTCATCGATCAGAAGCGCAAGCGCATCCTCTCCAGCCTCGACGAGCTCTTTGAGATGGGCGGAGACGACGACAAGCCGTTCGCTTTCGAGGTCGCAGATACACAGCCCAGCCCCTTTGACCGCTTCGCCAGCAGCGAAGATCGCGAGCGCGTCGCCGCGGCCCTGCTCCAGCTCGATACCCTCTACCGCGAAGTCCTCGTCCTCCGCTTCCATGAGGATCTCTCCCTCGATGAGATCGCCAAGGTCACCCGAGCGCCGCTTTCCACCGTCAAATCAAGACTTTATCGCGGCCTCGCCGCCCTGCGCCCGTTTGTCGAATCCCCTGAGCGCGTCACGGAGGCCGTGTGACCCACTCCGGCCCGGTCGCCCACACGGGACCAGAACCCCAGCGGGCCGGTTCCGTCCACGATGTCGCCTCCGCTCTCGCCGGCCATACCGCCCAACGCGACGCCTCCACCGCTCAACGCACCCGCCGCGTCGTCCTCGCCTCCCTCGGCGTCCTTCAGGATCAGAAAGCCTCCAGCCGCCGCAGCCGCGCCCTCGCCGTGCTTGCCGCGCTCCTTTTCCTCGTCGTCCTCGCTCCGCCGTTCTGCTGGATCGGCGATATCCTCATCGAAGAAGAGCGCATCTCCAGCTTCGTCGGCCAGCTCACCATCTGGGGACTTTTCGTTCTCACTGCCCTGATCGGCGCCGCCATCGTCGCCGGCTGGCTCCGCCGTCGCTCCTGACCCACCCCCGTGCTGCCGCAAAAATGATCGTACCGCGCAACTTCCTCTCGCGTCCTCGCGTCCATTGACTAGACCTTAGACTGCGGTTAAGGTTTCTTACGGCCACCGTAGGAGCCCGATTCACGATGCGCGAACTTCAATCCATCCACGCCACCGACGACACGCGGCTGGTCCCGCTCTGGTCCATCCTCGCCGGGGTCGCGGTCTTCATCCTCGTCGAGTACTACTTCTGGGTGGTCTTTCCCACCACGCAGCACCACGTTCCGCCCCTCGGCCTGCGCATCTACCTCAACCTCTCCTGGGGCCTGCTCGCCGCCCTCTACTTCCTCATGGTCGGCTTCGTCAGCAAAGACGCGCCCCGCCGCGCCATGAGCGCCCGCTTCTGGATGCTCATCTGCTTCGTCATGCCCGGCGGCATCGGCGCCGTGCTCTACTTCCTGCTCCGCGCGCCGCTCGTCTCCCGCTGCCCTGCCTGCGCCACCCACGTCCAGAGCGACTTCCACTTCTGCCCGCAGTGCAACTACCAGCTCACCGCCAGTTGCGGCAACTGCTTCCGCACCGTCCGCGCTACAGACCAGTTCTGCACCCGCTGCGGCCACGAGCTCGCCCGCGATCACATGCCTGGCCGCCTCCGCGCCATGGGAGAATAGCCCGGCGCCCTCCCGGCGCAGAATTGACCCCGCACCCGCGCCTTCCTACAATCAAGCTTCAGCCGCATGTCCCTCTCCGCCCTCATCATCGACGACGAACAGCTCGCTCGCGAAGAGTTGAAGTATCTCCTTGACCAGGTGGGCGACGTCGACGTTCTCGCCCAGGGAAGCAATGGCATTGAAGCCGTCGAGCTGATCGAGGAGCACCACCCCGACCTCGTCTTCCTCGACGTCCAGATGCCCGGCTTGGATGGCCTGGCGGCGGTGGAGAGGTTGCTGAGCCGGCATAAGGCCCAGCCCGCCGCCGAAGCTGAGCCGCTCCCGCAGATCGTCTTCGCCACCGCCTACGATCAGTACGCCGTCCGCGCCTTCGATGTGAACGCCGTCGATTACCTGCTCAAGCCCTTCGACCGCACCCGCGTCGAGCAGGCCATCGAGCGGGTCCGCGCCCGCGTGAGCGCCCGCGCCGAGAGCCGCCTCACCGGCCAGTCGTCCCCCGGCGCGCTGCCCGAGCCACAGATGGACGCGCTGCTCCGCCTGCTCAGCCATCCCCAGGCCACCGCCGCGCGCCAGCCCCAGCGCCTCATCGTCCAGGCCCAGAGCCGCCTCCTGCTCGTCGATCAGGCTGAAATCTGCTTCGCTGCCATCGACGAAGGCGTCATCCGCGTCGTCACGCAGAGCTTTGAAGGCCAGTCCAAATGCCGCACCCTTGAGGACCTCCTCGAACTCCTCGACCCCGCCCTCTTCTGGCGCGTCCACCGCGGCTACGTCGTCAACATCAACCACATCCGCGAAGTCGTCCCCTGGTTCAAGTCCAGTTACCAGCTCCGCATGAACGACAAAAAGCAGACCGAAATCCCCGTCAGCCGCGCCCAGACCAAACGCCTCCGCGAACTGTTCAATCTGTAGAGAGTCTTCGATGGACCAATTCGGATAGCACGGCGATGCGGCGCGAGACTTCCCGCCAAAGTATGTGTTGGAGAGGACGAGGATACCGGCGATGAGGGTCAGTGCGTGGGGCTGTGCGCTTGGGCTCTTGTGTTTGTCATGCGGAATTGAAATTCTGGCGGCGCAAGCAACGGCGCAGCAGGCCGCTGCTTTCAGTCGAGTTGTTTCTCCCTCCGATCCGCAGAGCTATCACATCGCGCTCAACACGCTTGCAGCCTGCCAGCCCCCGGTCGACCCGCAGACGCCGATCTGCCACCAGAAAATTACCTCAGCAACCATTGCGGTCTTGTCACAGGGCCTGTCCCTGCCAATCCAGGTGATACGCGCGAGCGATGTCAGCGAACTCGATGTGGCCCGTATGCCCACCCACCTGCTCGTCTTGTTCCCGCGGGGACGACCGAGGCCCAGCGACGCATTCATTCTCAAGCAACTCGATCCGGTATGGAGCAAGGGATGGCTCGTCAGCGTCACTCGTTCGGACCGAAGCATCACTCCATACTGCTCGCGCGATTCCCTTTCTGCGGAGCTGGCAAAAGCGTCCGCCCGCCCCATCCCGGACAAAACAGCCGATACGGCCCTCTCCCAGGCCATCCTCACGCTTGGCAGTCAGCCAGGGCGCAGACTGCTTCTGGTGGACATCGCCCTCGCGCGGATCAAAAGCACACCACTGTGGGCGAGCATCGCCACGAAGCTGGTAGATACGGTGTATGTCGTTGATGGAGGAAAATTCGTTTCCGTACCCTACGCGCCAACCGACCTGACTGAATCCCAGGCCGGTATCAATCCTGGTGTGTGGAACGCGAATATCCGATGGCGAGGGCAGGGAATCTTTCACGAGGTGCGCCTGCGCTCGGCGATGAAGCACATGATCTCCGACGGTCGCTACGATTACGATATCCAGTTCACCGCGCCAAACGAGACAACGCCCCTGATCCTGCGCCTCCCGAATCAGCAGAACTTCCTCTCCAGCAAGATCAAGGCGCAGCTTTACACCGTGGCAAACGAAGCGCAACCCGGCAGCATCAACATGGCGCGCATTCACTCCGACCGGCCGCTAAGCCTGCGCACCGAGTGACGCCCGGCAGTGCCCATACAGACCCGCCGCGCCCAGACCAAGCGTCTCCGCGAGCTGTTCAATCTGTAGCCCGCCGCCAGTCCGGGTGCAATCTCCGGATAGCCGACAGCCACGGATCGATGCGCCGCTGAAAGATTCAGCTCCAACAGTCTGAAGAGTTCAGAAAAGCGCCTCCCGCACATCGCGCCAACTTCAATTCTTCCGCTGATAACCGTGCTAGAATCAGGCTCGGTTCCCCACCCACCTGAAAATCATGAACTTGCGATCGAGAACTATCGCGCATTACACGCTGACCTCGAAGTTGGGCGAGGGGGGCATGGGCGAGGTGTACCGCGCCATGGACACGCGGCTGGGGCGCGAGGTCGCGATGAAGGTGCTGCCGGCAGCGGTAGCGCGCGATCCTGAGCGGTTGGCGCGCTTCAAGCGAGAGGCGCGAGTGCTCGCCGCGTTGAATCATCCCAACATTGCCACGATCTTCGGCGTGGAAGACGAAGCGCTGGTCATGGAGCTGATCGAGGGCGAAACGCTGGGTGAGCGCATCAAGGCCGGCGCGATTCCAGTGGAGGATGCGGTGCACATCGCGCAGGAGATTGCCGCGGCGCTTGAATACGCGCACCAGCACGGAGTGGTTCATCGTGACCTCAAGCCCGCGAACGTGAAGGCCGCGGAACGCGTGAAGGTGTTGGACTTTGGCCTGGCGAAGGTCCACGAAGTTGAGGACCAAAGCAGCGACGCAACCATTACAAGTGCAACGCAAGCTGGAATGATCCTGGGGACGGCGGCTTACATGTCGCCGGAACAAGCGTCAGGTCTACCCGTCGATGCGCGCTCTGACATCTTCTCCTTCGGTGTACTGCTGTACGAGATGCTGAGCGGGCGGCGGGCGTTCAGCGAAGACACGCCGATTTCGACCATAGGCGCGGTGCTGCATAAAGAGCCGAGGCCGCTCCATGAGATCGCGCCGCAGGTGCCGTCAGAGTTGGAATCCGTGGTAACACGCTGCATGGCAAAGAAGCCGGTGGAGCGCTACCAGAACATGCCAGACGTGCGCGAGGCGCTGAAGAAGGCGGCGACACGGGCTGCCGCCACAGCGGAACCGGATGGGCCGTCGCTGGCGGTGCTGCCGTTTGCCAACCTGAGCGCAGACAAGGAGAACGAGTATTTCAGCGACGGACTGGCAGAGGAGATCCTGATTGCACTGAGCCAGATGAAGGGGCTGCGCGTGGCGGCGCGGAGTTCCTCCTTCTCTTTCAAAGGCAAGCAGGCCGAGCCGGGCGAGATTGCCTCAAAACTGAACGTCGGGCACATTCTGGATGGAAGTGTGCGGCGGGCCGGAAACCGGGTGCGGGTGACAGTGCAGCTTGTGGACGCACGCAGGTGCATCCCGCTTTGGAGCGACCGCTACGACCGGCAGATGGAAGACATCTTTGAGGTGCAGGACGAGATTGCGCGCGCCATTGCTGCGCAGTTGCAGGTAACGTTGGGCGGAGGAGGGGTAAAGCAGGCGACGCAGAACGTGGAGGCATATGAACTTTACCTGAAGGGCCGGCACTACCTCAATCAGCGACTGGCATCGACGATGCGTCTGGCGATCCAGTGCTTCGAGCAGGCGATCCAAATGGACCCGAATTTTCCCCTGGCGTATGCCGGGTTAGCCGATTGCTACGCGATTTTGCGCGTGTACGGGTTTATCCGGCATGAGGAAGGCCAGGGGCGGGCTCTGGCTGCGGTTACCAAAGCAAAAGCGTTGGAACCAAATTCGGCGGAAGTGAACGCCTCGCTGGGACTCTACGCCTTCTATTTCGGTCGATGGCAGGATTCCGGGGCTCACTTCGAACGCGCGGTGCAGCTCAATCCGCGTTCCTCGCTGGCTCAGGGTTACCTTGCGCTGTATCTTGCCATGGCGCGGAAACGGGACGAGGCTGTGGCCCGCGCGCGTACCTCCTGCCAGGCAGATCCGTTGAACCCTTACGCGTACGCGCTGGCTGCGTGCGCGTTCCAGATTCTGAAGGAGGCGGAAGGCGGATTATCGCTGACGGAGAAGGCGCTGGAGTTGCAGCCGGATTTTCTGTTCGGACTTTGGATGCAGGGATTGGTGCTGACGGAGTTGGAGCGCCATGAAGAAGCTGTACTGGCACTGGAGAAGGTCATAGGAATCTCTCGCGCGCCAATTTTCGTGGCCCTGGTGGCAATGGGTTATGCGCGAGCCGGACGCAAGGAAGACGCATTGAGGCTACTGAGGGAGCTGGAAGAGCGGAGAGATCGTGGCGAGTTCGTTCCCCAATGGAGCCCCGCAGGCGCAATGATCGAACTCGGCGATGTCGAAGGATTGCGCAATGCGCTCAAGGGAGCACTGGCGGAATCGAATCCTGCGTTCGGCATCCGGCTTCTAGCGACACATAGGCTGGACGACTACCGCAGCGACCCGGAGGTCGACCGGCTGCTCAAGCAGTTCTTTGGTTACTGAAGGGCCGCAGCAAAATAGTACGCTCGCTCATCCGCTGACCCATTTGCGCCACAGACTTCAACTGCTGAAATCAAATCACCACGGTCCCGATCCGTCCTCATTAAACGCGCTTCGCGCCAGTGTTTGGCGGCCCGGGCGAATGACCGCCAAGTGGGAACCTTGCCGATGTTTCCTATGTGGGCAACAATGCCATGGAGTCCCGAGCTTGTGGGGCTTGACTTCATTCCCGACAAAGCAAGCTCGTGCAGCGGTAGGATTCAGCGACGACCCATGCACCAGCGGCCAGCGCTGCATTGAGGATGGCCTCGCTCCACTGGAAGGGATTCCTGGAGCCTGCGGCCAAGATGGGTAGCCAGACCAGAACCAGGAACAAGGTGAGCTGCACAACCGAGAGCGTCACTGCCAGCCGTGCACAAAGACCAGTGAGGGCCGCGACGCCCGCCGCGATGAACCCGCAGCCGGTGAAATAGGCCCAGAAAAGATGAGCGGGCAGCCAGTGGGGAATGAGCGAGAGGGTGTCTTGAACGTCGATGAAGTGAGCCGAGCCGAAAAAGATCAAGGCGAGGCCATAGAGCGTGTGGGCAATACGAAGGCCATTGCCGCCGACTACAAAACCAAGGTATTTGCGGTCCCAGTCCGTGGCAAACCAGACATACAAAACCCAGGCGGCAGCCACCATGACCGCAAGCGGGAAGATGGACCAGCAGGCTGCGAAAGCGGGCAAACGAACAAGGTTTGGCAAGCGGAACAGCAGAAGCCAAAGCAGAAAAGTGGCGAAAAGCAAGCGCGCGGCGGTGCCTGACGTGCGCCGGAAAAGCAGGCCGAAACCCGCTGCGAAAGAAAGGAACGAAATGAAGGAAACGAGCAGGCTGCCTGCAAAAGCTGTGGGCTCAGGACTCCATAAGGAGACGAGATTGGGATGGAGCAGGCCTAGGATTCCGAGACCGATCAGGTTGACCGCGAAGATTGCACGAGCTGTGTTTGCGATGCGCATCGGCTCGCTCCAGGGCTGATTTTTTGTGAACCAATGATAACGGTCGAAGGCAGTTGACCGCCTACTCTTACCTTTGCTGAAATCGTCCTGTTTGGCCTGAGAGGACCGATGAGGGCTACCGAGGCCAATTCGTCACGAATCAATCACGCTGCCAGGAACCCGATCCACCATCAATCCAGCACCGACTCGAGCCATTGGGGAGTCGGCTTTTGCGAACGAACCGGTTGCCCGTTTGCGTAGACGGTAACCAGGCGGAAGGGGTGACGCAAGTCGTCATTATCAAACACCCAAACGTGGGGTAGTCCGCGCAATGCGCTTCTGAGATTCGCCAATATCCGCGGAAACCTGGTCTGCAGCTTGTCCGTGGGTACGTCATGGCCGCCCTGCGAGACTCGCATTGCTACTCGCTGCTCGGAGGTTGCGGGGCCGGAAATGCCGATGAAGCAAAGAAGGACCGTGTATCCTGCCGCAGCGGCGTCCTTGAGGAATGCCAACTTGTCGCCGGCAGGATCGGAGAATACCGTCTCGAAGACGAAACTCTCCCTTTGCTTTACGAGCTCGCGCCGGAGCGAATCTGCCACTTTTGCGGCTTCATACGGGCCAATTCTCAGTTCACGGGACAGCACATCGGCGTTGACAAAGCGCAGGCCTGCTTCCGCAAGATGAGCGCGGTAGAAGGTCGATTTGCCCGCGCCATTGGGTCCGGCGAGGGCCACAATGACCGGACGGCGATCCAGCGGGAGATCCACTACTTTTCAGCCGTCCTCTTTGCTGATCGAATCGGTTGAAATTGTCGCTTGATGAAGCGGCCGGTCGTGCGGCGGCCGTCCGCATCAATACGAACCAGCAAGCCAGCAATATCTGGGTGCGCTTCATAATGGGGAAACGGCTGGCTTTCGAGGTAGGCCTTCAGCCGTTTACGCCCCTTCGTGCTGTCAGCCGAATTGAGGCATTCCGACAAGGGCCGCGCCGCTGCCTTGCGGCATAGCGTCAGAGCCTGGTCGCCCTGGAGAAGTGGTTCGATGGACCGGCCGAGCCGTGCCCAGAATTCGACCTGGCCGGCAATGGAGCGCTCAACGATCTTGCCCGTTATGCGGGCGTCGAGGACAAGGGCATCCGAGAGCTTGACTGGCTGACTCATGCATGAATGGTAGCATAATGCTACTTCCTGTTAATATCGGAGTTCTCGGTGGCGCCATCTCGGCCATTCCGTCGGTATTGGCCGGTTGACTGGCAATCTGAACAATGCGAACAGCAACCGCTTCTGTTTCGACTTCGCTCCGCTCAACATGACGGGCGTTTTTCCCTGTAGCGGTTGACCGCCTAACCGGAAACCGGACACTGCCCCCTCGCATTGCCCCCAACCCCGCTTTCCTGTACACTAGGAAATTGCGAGGGATGCGGCTCGGCTTGCATTCTGAACCGCACATCCCAAAGGATTTGAAGGAAGCACCATGGCTAACCACGTATCCGCGCTGAAGCGCGCCCGCCAGACCGAAACCCGCACCGCGGTCAACCGCGCCAACCGGACCCGTGTCCGCACCAGCCTCCGCGCTCTTCGCGAGGCCATCGTCGCCGGCGACGTCAAGGCCGCCCAGGCCCAGTACCGCGCCACCGCCTCCGTCCTCGACAAGGGCGTGCAGAAGGGCATCCTCCACGACAACACCGCCTCGCGCTACAAGAGCCGCCTCAACGCCCGCGTCAAGGCCCTCGTCACCGCCAAGGCATAAGCTCCGCGGCCCCGTTCGCCGCACCGCACGATCAGCAATCTCACCGGCCAGGGCGCATTCCATTGCCTCCTGGCCGTTTCTGCAACAGGCTCCCCCTTCAGAGCAGACAGGCCCGGCAGTTCGTGATTCTCCACGCCCGAAAACATTGCGCCGTCACACTGGATTTTCCAGGCGCATCGCGCTCTGCCCTTGTTTTCGCCGCCATCCTGCTTGCCTCCAGCGCTGCGTCCGCCGCGCAGCCCGGCGCGAATGCAGCCACTCCCGCAGCCACCGATGCCGACAGCGGCAACCATGCCGTTCCCTCGCCGCCGGAGGCGCTGCGCCCTCCTGCCCACAGCTCTGCCGATGCGTCCTGCGGCGACAACCACGTCGATATCGAAGATCTCAACTATCCCGGCGCGGACCTCGCCCTTCCCACGTTCACTGACTCCGTAACCGGCGCCCGCAACCCGCTGCGGCGCAATCTCCTCTGTCACGGCCTCACCTACCGCGTCGTCAGCAATGACAGCATCGCCGCCAGCCCGCAGAGCAACCCCGCTCCCGGCACACCACAGATCTACGTCGGCCAGCGCCCCACCTGGACAACCGCTTCCTACTTCATCCTCACCGCCGACCTCGGCGGCATCCACCTCCCCGGCTTCCAGCTCAACGCCATCGCCGTCGTCTCCAGAACCAGTTGGTACCCAGACACGCTCGAGGCCTCCAAAATGATGCAGGCCATGGTGTACAAGCCGTTCTTTCACAAGCGTCTGGAAATCAAGGCCGGCTATCAGAACAATGACGATCAGTTCGTCGGCATGCAGGTCGGCGGCAACGCCTCCTCCGGCTCAGAGGGTGTCTTCGCGGTTCCCCAGAACGAAATCGGCCTCGCTTACGCTCCGCTCTCCGCGCCGTCCGTCACCGTCCGCGTCCAGCCCTGGGGCGGCTTCTACGCCAAGGGCGGCGTCCAGCGTTCCGCCAGTCCCGCCGGTGGCGCGGAAGACCTTCACCGCGACGCCGCAGGCTTCCGCTTCGCTCCCCAAGGTGACGGCCTGCTCAGCATCTTCGAGGGCGGCTACAAGCGCGACGCCCAGCCGGACGCACTCGCAACCTGGGTACGCGGCGGTTACATGACGAACACCACCCGCTACCTCAGCGCAAAGACCAACGCCTACACCTCTGGGAATCGAGCCTGGTTCATTCTCGCTGACCGCCAGGTGCGCAGCACCAGCGTCACAGCGCCGAACCACGGCCTGTATATGGGCGTCTCCGCCATCTCCGTGCCGTCCGATCTCAACGCCTACCCGAGCTACGATGAGTTGCGGTTTTATCAGGTCGCCCCACTGCGCCGCCGCCCCAGTGACATGGTCTCCGTGGTGCTCTCGCACACCGGCTACAGCAGCTACACCCGGGCGCAGTTCGCCGCGGCGGGAAAGACCACTGCATCCAGCCTGAGCACCGCCCTCGCCAGCTACTCGGTGCACATCCAATCGGGCATCTATCTCTCCGCCGGAGCCGCCTACAACTCACGTCCGGCGCTCTCGCCGCGCCTGCCCGGAGCCTTCACCGGCACCCTGCAGACGATGATCTTCTTCTGAATCCCATCCGGCCCATCCCGGACTCGCTCTAATTCATCCGCTCAAAGATTCCCGCTGCTCCCATCCCACCGCCCACGCACATCGTCACCATCCCATAGCGAAGCTTCCGCTTCTCCATCTCTTGGATTAAAGTGGCGGTTAGCTTAGAGCCCGTGCATCCCAGCGGATGCCCCAGCGCGATCGCCCCGCCGTTCACGTTGACGCGTGCCGGGTCCATCCCCAGCTCGCGCATCACCGCTAGCGACTGTGCCGCGAACGCCTCGTTCAGTTCGATTACCTCAATCTCATCCAGCCGCAGCCCCGCGCGCTTCAGCGCCAGCGGCACAGCGAACACCGGCCCCATCCCCATCTCTTCCGGCAGGCATCCCGCCGCGGCGTATGCCACCAGCCGGGCCAGTGGCTTGAGCCCCAACTCCTGCGCCCGCGCCGCATCCATCAGCACCAACGCCGCTGCCCCATCCGACATCTGCGACGAATTCCCCGCCGTCACCGTGCCCTGCGCATGAAAGACCGGCTTCAACGACGCCAGCGCCGCAGCCGAGGTATCCGCGCGCGGCCCCTCATCGGCGGCCACCACTGTCTCCGTCACCGTCGTCTTGCCCGCTTTCGCGCCAGGAATGAAGCTGGTCACCGTCACCGGAATCAGTTCCCCGGCAAATCTGCCCGCCGCCTGCGCAGCCAGCGCCTTCTGGTGACTTGCCAGCGCAAACGCATCCTGGTCCTCACGCGTCACGCCGTATCGCCGCGCCACCCGCTCCGCCGTCAGACCCATCGTCAGCAGCGCCGCCGGATAGTGCTCCGCCAGCCACGGATTCGGGCTCGGCTTCAGCCCGCCCATGGGGATCAGACTCATTGACTCCGTGCCGCCCGCCATCACCACCCGGCAGCCGCCCGCGCGGATGCGCATATCCGCCTGCGCAATCGCCTCCAGCCCCGACGCGCAGAGCCGGTTCACCGTCGCTCCGGGTACAGAAACCGGCAGTTCCGCCCGCAGCGCCGCATACCGCGCGACGTTCCACCCCTGCTCACCCTCCGGCTGTGCACAGCCCAGAATCACGTCTTCAATCTCGGCCCTGTCCAGCGCCTGAACCTTTTCCAAAGCCCCGTTCAACGCAGTTGCTGCCAGATCGTCGGGCCGCGTCGTCGCAAAGGCACCCTTCGGCGCGCGTCCCACCGGCGTCCGCACCGCGCTCACAATCACCGCTTCCCGCATCGCTTCGGCTCCTTCGCGCTCCGCTACTGTGGCATCGGCAGCAGCGTCCACGCCTGCTTCTCATAAAAGTGATAGATCGTCCGGTGCTCGACGACGGAATCCGCCAGCGCATCGTGCGCAATCGGCGCCGGGCGCGGCTCCAGCCCCGCCTGCGCGTCGTGCACATCGTCCGGCGTCGCCGCATCAATGCCCCAGTTGAAGCCCAGCACGCCGCTCGGGTCATGCGCCTGCAGCCGCTCAGTCTCCGGCGCCTTCGCAATCTCCATCGCCGTCCCCGGTGCGCTTGCAAAAAACACCAGCAGCGTCACCGTGCCCTTCACCGCGCACAGCACCGCCCAGTCCTCCGACCCGGCACGTTCCAGGCTTCCATGCACCACGTTCTCCGGCCGGTGCGCCTCATACGTCTGCGGAATCATGCAGCCCCGCGCGTTCAGCGCCGCCGCTGTTGCCGCCGGCAAATCAGGAAACGACACCACCGGTAGCCGCCGGATGATATACGGCGTCTGCTGCCCAGCCACCATCACCTCGCCTCGCTCCGTTAGCGGCGGCGCGGGCTGCGCGTTCCACTGCGCCCGCGCGCTGAGCATTGTCGCCGTCACCACCAGCGCCGCGCACCACTCCGTCCTCAGCCCAGCCCATTGCATGGAGCCCTAATTCCTCAGCGGC
>JAJXWA010000054.1 GCA_021781795.1 Acidobacteriota bacterium | reverse complement strand
AGATTGGTTCCCAGCAGCGCTCGTGGAAGCAATTCGTGCGCGCGGTGGCGCTGGTGCGCAACGGCCGCATCGGCACCATCCGACAGGTTGAGGTTGGTCTGCCCGGCGATCCAGCCGGAGGTAATCCTGAGCCCATGCCCGTGCCCTCTGGATTCAACTACGATGCATGGCTTGGTTCGACGCCGGAGGTGCCCTACACGCTCGATCGCGTAATGCCAACAACAGGATTTTCGCGTCCCGGCTGGCTGCGCCTGGAGCAGTTTGGCGCCGGCATGATTACCGGCTGGGGTGCGCATCACGTCGATACCGCTCACTGGGGCATGAATACAGAGCTGACCGGACCACTCGAGATCTGGGGAAGCGCGGAGTTTCCGAAAGAGGGACTGTGGGATGTGCATGGACCATTCAAGACCTACGGCCGCTACGCGAACGGCACGGTCATGACGATCTCTGGCGAGTTCGAGAATGGAATCAAGTGGATCGGGGACAAGGGGTGGATCTTCGTATGTCGCGACGGCATGACAACGCCGACGGCATCGTCGAGCGATAAGGCAGCGCCTATCGTGCCGCTGCGCGCCAGCGATCCCAGAATTCTGGAATCCGAGATCGGCCCGAACGAGTTTCATCCCTACACATCCGACGACCAGCATGGAAACTGGCTCGACTGTATCCACTCGCGCAAGGCGCCCACCGCACCGGTTGAGATTGGACATCGCGCCTGCACGACTTGCCTGCTGCACTGGATCGCGATGAAGTCGAACCACCATATCCAGTGGGATCCTGTGAAGGAGTCGATCGTGGGCGACGATATTGCGGCGAGTCTGCTCTCGCGACATCAGCGCCACCCGTACGAACTGGCGTGACACATGTTGCCCGGTAGCCGCATCTTCATATGTGTGGTTTATATGGCAGAGGCTTCAGGGCCGCAGCAACGCAGAGGCAAACGATAGGTCGGCTAGCCGTAAGAATTCCAACCTGATGAAAGCTAGCCACATGAGAAGCCAATCCCGTCCGAGGGAAACTCTGTGCGAAGTGAGCCATTCGGCGGCCAAACCCTCATTGCGTCAGCAAAGATTAATTGGATACGCCGTGCCGTCGATCTACTTTGGAAACCGGAACACAATTCCAGTCGCTACGCGTAAGTGGTCCTCCCGGTTGCTTCCAGCATTCGGCAGTTGTGTCTGCATATAGTCTGCCTGCACAGCGCGCAGCGCAAAGTGGCGCGAGATGTTCACATTCACTCCGCCACCCGCAGCGAAGGCAAACGCATCCGGATTGATGCTCTGCCCAGTTGAGTTAGGGAAATAAGCGTCAAATCCATGCACGCCGCCAGCGAGGAACTGAGCGAATGGCGTCCATCGCCTCCAGCGCCGGGCGCTGTAGCGCGGACCGAAGAGATACGTCATCATGCTCAGGCTCGCTCCGGCCGTGTTCACGTTCGAGACATGGGTGCCGCCCAGTTCCGCGACCAGACTCAAGCCCCGTCCGAAGCTCATATTGGCCTCTGCCTTTGCGCCCTGCATCCAGAAATCTCCGCCGGCGCCGCCCGCGGCATTTGAACGATCCGCAGAGTAGGCCAGCGTAACCTCCATAGGCGCCGGGTTGATCGCGCGGATGGACTTGGTTTGTGCGGCCACCGGAGCCAAAGCCCCCGTTACGAGCGTCAGCAGGACAATGCATTTCATCCGTATGCCTCCTACTGCACCGTGATGTTGAGCGTGGCCGATTGCCGATCCGTACCGCTGGCAGCGGTTACAGTCACAGCGTAGGTCTGGGGTGGCTGCAGGAAGAATCCGCGCGATGAGCTGCAACCATTCAGCGCAGTCAGCAGTCCAGCCGATGCGAAGAGGAGCAGCAAACTGCTCCAGAGTCTGCGGCGTCTTCTGCCTGCCAGCGGGAGGAGCATGGGCAGCAGGAGAACCAATGCCAGGACCGTCCGACCCCTGCGGAGAATCTGCGCAGTGAGCGGCGGAGCGGTGATGGTGAGTGTGGCGGAGACCGGCTTGATGCCCGGCGTGAGCGTAACGGAGCTGAAGTTCGATGACGCGCCCGGCGGCAAGCCGTTCACACCGAGTGTTACAGGCTCAATGTATGCGCCGTAGCTTGGCGTAACCGTCACTGTAAAGCTGGTACTTCCACCGGGCGGCAGGACTCCTCCGCCGCCGCCAGCGATGGTGATGTTGAACGTAGCGACCTGTTGCACGACGGCATTGGAGGAACTCGTCAGATAATCGCTATCCCCGCCATAGGTCGCTGTGATGGAATCCTGACCGCCGGGCAGGGCAGTCGTCGTGAAGGTGGCTACGCCGGAAGCAAGCGGGCCAGTGCCGAGAACAGTGGAACCGTCGTAGAAAGTCACCGTACCGGTTGGCGTGCCTGAGGTGATCGGCGTCACAGTTGCTGTGAGGGTTGAGTTATAGCCCGCGGGCGCGGCGTTCAAGGTGAGCTGCGTAGACGTTGCGGCCTTCACCACCTGGATCGTATATCCCGCCGATTGCGAGGGCAGAAATGCGCCGCTCCCACTGTATGCCGCATCGATCACATTGGACCCGACAGGCAGTACAACAGACGTTGTGAGGACTGCAGCACCGGAGCTATTTACCGGTACGGCCGAGAGGGAGGCGCCATTCCAGGTAAAGACAACCGAGCCGGATGTTGGCACGAAGTTGCCAACCGATGCGACAACATTTGCGGTCAGTGTGAAGTTCTGTCCAAAGGGTATCGGCAGAGTGGGTCCATTGCTGAACTGAATCGTGGTGGGGACTGCGACGCTGACGAGCGCAATGTCGTTGACGTGAATCGTCTCGCTGGCGTCATTCACGTCGATCAACTGGACATTCGTGCCGCTGTCATTCACTGTGATTGGTTCCGGATCGTTGACTGAGACGGGACCGGCGGGCGCTGCCCCGATCACCAGGCTGTACTGCTGTGACGCTGCGTCGCCAAATGAGTCGGCCACCTGCGCCGTGAAGGTGGCCTGCCCGGCTGCGGTTGGCGTGCCGCTGAGCACGCCGGCCGGCGAAAGGCTCAGGCCAAGGCCCGTGAGGCTCGCAGCGCCTGCGGAGACTGTCCAAACATACCCGGAGCCGCTGCCGCCGGTCGCCGTCAAGGTCACGGAATACGCTGTTCCCACGGCGCCCGAAGGCAGGGTGGTGGGAGCGATGACGAGTGCAGGTGAAACGACCAGTGTGTACGGCCGTACCGCAGTGTCACCGGCGGAATCCGTTACCTGCAGGGTATAGTTTGCCGTTCCGGTCGAAGTCGGCGTTCCGCTGAGCGTGCCGCTGGAGGAGAGGCTCAGTCCGAGAGCGGAAAGACTGGTCGCTCCAGCAGTGAGAGAGAAGGTGTATCCCGAGCCGCTGCCGCCAGTGCCCGCGAAGGTGAATGAATAGGGCGCTCCCAGGGTTGCTCCGGGAGGTGCTCCGATAATGCCGAGCGCGGAATAGATGGTGAGTTGATAGCTCTGCGTCCCGATGTTGCCCGCGGAGTCCGTGACCTGCACTGTGACGGGAGCCGCGGTTTCCGCCGTTGTTGGAAGACCTGAGATGACTCCGGCAGACGAGAGGGTCAGACCCGTTGCAGAGAGCGCTGTCCCTGACTGCACCGACCATGTGTATCCAGTCCCGCTGCCGCCTGACGCGGTAAGTGTCTTTGAGTAGGTTGACTGCACCGCACCAGCAGGCAGCGTCGCCGGCGAGATCTGAATCGGTGCGGGCGTGCTGCATCCGGCAGGCGGAGGCGCGACGGAGTCGATCCCCGTCCCCGGCTGGAT
Source organism: Acidobacteriota bacterium (assembly GCA_021781795.1). GTDB lineage: Bacteria > Acidobacteriota > Terriglobia > Terriglobales > Acidobacteriaceae > Telmatobacter. The sequence goes on along the minus strand of JAJXWA010000054.1, from coordinate 8,751 downwards.
GTCGTAGATGTAACCGGAAACGTCGTTCACGACAGGAAGATCGATCGGGGTGGGAAGTCCCTGGTTCCCCACAAGCTGCGTCAGTACGGGGCTGCCCGCGCACAGGGGCGAAGTAACGCCAAGCGCGCCGGACCCAGATTGTCCCACACCCAGGGCGACCTCTGTCGATTCTGGATCATAGTTGAGCTGGCTCCAGGAAACCGGGGAGCCGTACGTCGAGGGCAACGGCACGGAGCTGTTGAGCACGGTCTCCGGTGAGGCCGCTCCCGCTGTCACGTTGTAGGAGAGCAGTTCGCCAGGCTGAGAAGTTGTGTTGAATGCGTACGCGTAGATCGTGTTGTGAACCGCGTCGATGTCTGCTGCACTGATGGCATTGTAGGTAGAAGCGGCGGACAGCGTGGAGAGGCCGGCGCCCGGCGTGATGTTGACGGTGCCAAGTAGTGTGCCGGGCTGCGTATTGGTGAAGAAGCTGAACTGCGTCGTGTCGAGGATGGTGATGGGCGTGGCCAGAGGAGCGCTGGACGCATTGGGATTTGCGTTTGCCAGTACGAGTTTACCCGCACCGTTATCGAGGAGCGTGGCCACATTGAACGGCGTGGTCGTCGTGCCACTCACATAGCCCACCACGTGCTGCAGATTGTTCGCCGGGGTCGTGCTCTGGTTGGGGTCGTAGACAAAGAAGCCCGATGTCGCATAGGTTCCTGCCGGTCCGAAGGCAGAGGAGCCGAGGTCGTTGAGGTAGACCTGATGATTCGACGCATCGACTTCCAACTGGCCGTATTGTGCGGAGTAGTCCAGAGGAAGCTGCACGGGCACAGGCAATGCGGAGGTGGACCACGGCGCGATGGGCGTGATGTACAGCGCGTCTGGGAACGCGCCCCCGTAGGCGACGGCGAGATACACGTTGCCCTGCACGGTGTCTGCGTTCAATTCCATCATCGGAGGCGTGCTGCTGACTGCGCCTAGCTGCAGCAGTGGCCCTTGCGTGCAGGTCCCTGTGGAGCTAATCGACTCATACGTTGCGTAGAGCCCTGCGCTTGAGTTGTACATGGCCAGGTAGACGAGATTGTTTGCGGAGTCCACATAGATGGCACCGTTCGACAAGCCACCATTTGCGCTCAGAGTGGAGTACGCCGGGCATCCCTGGCCGGAGATGAGTGTGCCACTGAGCAGAATACTGACCGAGGAATCGCTATTGAGCACCGCGTTGAAGGCGAGGCCCGGCGTGTTATTTGAATTGATGGCGAGCGCCGTGGTGCTGCCGGCGACTGTCTGCAGCGTCGGTGCATTGGACGGGTTCACCGTGAGGGCTGCAGTGCTGGTGCTGCCCTGGTTCGCCGTATCTCCGGAGTAGGTCGCGGTGATGGTGTAGGTGCCGGCGGCGCTCTCTGTGAATGTGCACGTCGCCACCCAGGCGCCCGAGACATTGGTCACGACAGACTGGGCGCAGAGGGTCGTCACGGTGTTGCCGGAGCTTGCAGCGAAGTTCACCGTGCCGGTCACGCTGGAGGCAGCGGAGGTGATGGTCGCCGTCGCCATCTCTGAGGAGCCTGCGGCTGCTGTGGCAGGATTGAAACTGATCGTCAGGGTCGTCGGCTGCAACGGCACCCCGGATCCGCTGGAGACCACCAGGCTCACGGCCGACGCAGCAGCCACCGGCGTTCCCGCGGCGGGACTTTCACTGATTACATCGCCACTCGGCACGGTCGCGCTGCTCTGCTGCGTGACGGTTCCCACGGTCAGCCCCGCGCCGGTAATATCCGACTCGGCGGTGGCCTGCGCGAGTCCGACTACATTGGGAACGAGGATTGTCGTCAAGCCAGTGTTGACGCGGAAGAGTGTGCCTTGGCCGTAAGCTCCGTACTCGGATGTCGTGCCATAGAGGTTGCCGTCGCTGCCCTCCACGAGGCTATCTTGCGGCTTGTCTCCATCAGTACATCGGCTTGACCCGCCCTGGGAGCAAAAGCTGTAGAGCACTGTCTGGGCGCCCGCAGGTGTGATCTTGTAGACCGTCCCACCATCAGACCCGGTACCGCCATACCCAGTGGTTCCATAGAAATTTCCGTCCGTACCTTCTGTGATCCCGGCATAAGGTTGTGTGCCATCGTCACATTCTCCCTGCACCAGCACGGAGCAGAAGAGATACAGCGTGGTCAACGTCCCGCCCGGCGTGATCTTGAAGATTGTTCCGTTGTTCCCCCCGTTCACATTCAAACCGCCCGCCAGGGTTGTTCCATAGAAGTTCCCATCCGTCGCCTGGATCAGCGTCCCCTGCGGCTGAGCGCCATCGAGGCAGCCGGATTGCGAGCAAAAGCTGTAGAGAACTGTGAGCGTGCCCGACGGGGTGAGCTTGTACACTACGCCATTTCCGCTTGCACCGCCGCCAAAGGTGGTGCCGTAGAAGTTGCCGTCCGTGCCCTCGATGGGTGGCGCCATGGGTCCGCTGCCATCCGCGCAGCCTTGCAGGGAGCAAAAGGTATAGAGCGTCGACAAGGTGCCGGTGGGAGTTACTTTGAAGACCGTTCCACCCCCTGTATAGCCGAGTGTGGTTCCGTAGAAGTTGCCGTCCGAACCGAGGGTCAAGCCGGCCACGGGAAAGGCCCCGTCGGAGCAGCCGGACAATAAGCAGAAGCTGTAGATCGTGGTCAAAACGCCCGCAGGGGTGATCTGGAAGACGGTCCCATATCCCGTTCCGGTGCCGCCATTGCGCGTAACGCCGTAAAAGTTCCCGTCCGTGCCCTGGACAAGCGGCCCATAAGGGGTGTACCCGCCGGGACAGTTGGCGGTTTGACCCGCGGCACAGAAGCTCCATAGGGTTGTAAGCGCGCCACCGGAGGTGATCTTGAAGACGGTGCCGTTGCTCGATCCGCCGCCTTGCGAGATTCCGTAGAAATCGCCGTCGGCGCCCTGCACAAGGCCCGTGAGCGGATCCCCTCCATCGGGGCAGTTGCCGGTGGCGATCTGAGGGCAGAAGTTGTAAAGCGTCGTCAACGAAGGCGTCGTCCCCCCCTGCGCATGGAGCGCGGGAAGGCAGCCCAACAGAAGCGCCGCGACCAGACCGCACCGCAGCAGGCTCAGCGGCCGCGCACGCAGAGTCGCATTTTCCTCAACCGCCGTCTCTCGCCGCCCCCGCATACCGCCTCCTCTGCGCATCTCGCGTCCTCCTCGCATGTTCGCGCCGCATCGCACTGCGCGCACGGATTACTGGAAGCTGTAGGTGACGGAGACGTTGATGGTCTGGCCTGCATTGACGGGCACCGCGCAGGAGATCTGGCCCGAGCCGCCGCAAGGGGTGGCGGACGTGCTCGTCTGCGGCAAGGTGGCGGCAGAGAAGCTGCCGGAAGAAGCGATAGCGGAGAGTGTGGCTGGGCATGCCGACGTGGCAGTGGATGGGGTACACGTCTGAAAGTTTGATAGCACGCTATCGATTACCCCATTGGCTCCCGCTGTCGCAGTGCCGCTGAGGGTAAAAGTGTTGGATTGAGACGGAGGGGAAACGGTCAGTGTGGTGAAGCATTGAAGCCCAGGATTGGATGCACATGAAGAGGCGAAGATACTTCCGGCCTCGACAAGGGCGCACCCGGCCAAACCGTTAGTAAGTAGGGCATTCGTGCATGGCTTTTGGGTGGAGTTGAGGTCGAGAATCACCTGCCAGCCTCCGGGGGTTTGATTGCCTGAAAGAACTGCTGCGAGGAAAGCTTGCCCCCCATTCTGGAGAGAGTTCTCAAATTCCGTATGCGAAGACAGCTCACCATTCGGCTTCCGCACCTCGATTACCCAGTGCCCGTGGACCTTGATGCCCTCCTGCTGCCCACGGGGCATTTGCCGGTTGAGCTGTTGAGCCGTAGGCCCGGTGGCTGGCTTGCTGGACGCTGCCGCAGCACTGGCCTTAGTGTTTGATCCCGCACCAGTTTGCGATAGTCCGTGGCGCACTCCGGCGGTTCCCAGGAGCACAACGAGCGCAAGGCCAAACATCGATTTCGGCGCAAGGTGTACAATCCGCTTTCCGTTCCTTCTGTCAGACATGTTCCTCTCCTCGTCTCGAATATTGGTCTATGCGCCGGCGACCCGCGCGCCCGCGAGCGCTTCGTGTTCGGCGATCTGGTTGACTGCCTGGGATGCAGAGCGCAGCGCTGCATTCATTGCCGCCAGAGCAGTGTTCGCCAAATCGATTGGCGGCCCGGGGCAGCCTGGACAGTTGTCGATCATCTGTTTGCGAAGCTGAATCCATGCCGTAACGAACTCAACCTGCTGGGCGAGCAGGCCGGTCGAGGTTTCGAGCGCATAAAAGTTGTCAGGCAGATTGATGGGCATTGCGGATGTCCTTCCTCCGGATTCACTACTCGGCGGCTTCGACCAGGGCGCGAAGCGAATGGTCCAAGTCATCCAGACGGCGGATGTGCGCTTCCAGGGCGGCCTTGACGAGCTTCACTTCGCGGAGGGTTGTCCAGCCGGGTTGACGAGTCACCTGCAAAAGCCGGTCGGCATGATCCTCCGCAGCCATCTTCTTCAGCCGCTCCTGAATGCCGCGAATCTTAGGCTCAAGTTCCTTTCCATGCTGCTCGCTCATATAACCTCCATTGAAATCGGGTGAGAGCCGAGGCCATTGTTCAGAAGCGGGAGCAGCAGTGCTCCCGCGCTTACCTGATGCTGGGGCTTGCCGATTGTGAAAATATGACTGGCGAAGAGGTTGGGATGTGCGGCGCTGTCTCCGCTGGAGCAGCCTGCGCCTGGCCCATTGCGTAAACCCGCGGTCCGCCGAGGCTGAGCAGCACAGCCATGCCCAATGCCAGCACCCAGACCCAACGCCACACTGTCCACTCTGAAGCCGCCGATGACGAAACCGCCGCCCGCACCGCTTGTCCTTGCATGAGAACCCTCCGGGGAGGGGCGCATCCCAGCCACATCGCGCCCCCAAGTGGATGAACTCTAGAGTGGTCCTCGCCGGGGGTCAATGGACGGAACCTTAATTCTGTCTGAAATCTTTCTAGCCCGCCAAATGACTCATTCGTAATGCGAAAGCACCTATCTTTTCAACGCATCGAACGCCAGTGTGTGGTATTGTGTTGCTACTCTCTCGCGTTTCCCAATACGTCGATTGCACCTTCCGGGTTTCTTGAATTGCCATGGCAGCTCCGAATGCCTCTGTTCAGGGAAGTCTTCGATTTGGGCCATTCAGCCTCGACCTCCGCTCCGGCGATCTGAGTCGCAACGGTCGTCCGATTCGCCTGCAGGAGAAGCCGCGCAGCCTGCTGCTGGCTCTGGCCGACCGCCCCAATGAACTGATGACTCGCGCCGAGCTGCACGAGCGGCTGTGGCCCGGCGACACCTTTGTGGATTTTGAAGACGGCCTGAACGCGGCCATGAGCAAGCTGCGTGAAGCCCTGAATGACGATCCGCAATCACCCCGCTTTATTGAGACCGTCCGCGGCCGCGGCTATCGGCTGCTCGGACCCGTGGAATATCTCGCCGCCGCTCAACAGCCCGCTGCCGAGAATGCGGAAAGTCCACCAGCTCCGGCTCCGTCCCAGTTGCCGCCCGAACCAGCCGCCCCTCCCATGCCTGCCGTTCAGACGCGCCGGCGCAACGGCCTACGATCATGGAGTCTGATCCTCGCCTGCGGAGTGGCGGCTGGCGCCGTGGGCCTCTGGTACTGGCTCACGCATGGGCGTCCGGTGCTCTCCTTCAGCCCGCAGGATGTAGTTCTGATTGCCGACTTCGACAATCAGACGGGCGATCCCCGGTTTGATCATGCGCTCGGGACCGCATTCGAGGTCAGTCTTGCGCAGTCCCGGCACATGAACGTGTACTCCCATCTGCAGGCAGCGACCGCTCTGCGGTTGATGGCCCTGAAGCAGGATGAGCGGATTACGCCGCTCATCGCGCGCGAGATCTGCCAGCGGGAGAGCATTCCCGCGCTGGTGACCCCCGGCATCACGCGCGCAGGCAGAGAGTATCGGATCACTGCGGAACTCGTTGACCCCGGTAGCGGCAATGCCGTGCGGACCTACTCCGAAGAAGCGTACAACGAAGATCAGCTGCTCGGCGCCTTGGACACGCTGGCCACGGACATCCGCCGCGATCTTGGCGAATCGCGCATGGAGATTCACCGCGCTCATCAGCCATTGCCTGAAGTGACAACGAGATCGCTGGCGGCGTTGCAGGACTATGCCGAGGGGGCCGATCTCTTCAGCCATGCCAGGGCGGAGGACGCCGCGCGCATGTATCAGAAGGCCATCGATCTCGATCCCGATTTCGCGATGGCCCATGCGGCACTCGGGTATGCCGACTACAGCTTCTACCTGGACAATCCCACGGCAGGCGATGCCGAGTTCCGGCGCGCTCTCGCGCTTTCCGCGCACACAACGGACCGCGAGCGGCAATGGATTGACCTGCGCTATGCAGAGAGTGAGGGGCGCACCGACGACGCCATGGCGCTCTACCGCACCTACCTTGAGCAGTATCCGGGGGACTGGGTGGCGCGCTATGGCTACGCGCGGATGTTGCGGATGCACGGCCACGCGAGCGAGTCTGTGCCGATGTATCAGCAGCTTGCCCGGATGGAGCCTGACGATCCCGGCCTCTACGTCGAGCTCGCGACCGCCTACACTGACCTGGCCCAGTGGCAACAGGCAGTGCAGACTTATGAGAAGGCATTTACGCTCGATCCGCACATGATGTCGGTCAACAGCACGAATCGGGCGTATGGATTCACACTGGTGCAGCTAGGGCAAAGTGAGAAGGCAGTGCAGGTGTTCTCCGCACTCCTCGCCAATCCAGAGACCGATGCGGATGGCGAGCGGTCGCTGGCGGCGCTCGATCTCTACCATGGGCGATATGCCAGCGCGCAGGAGCACTACCAGCTTGCGCTCGCACACTCCGGCGACGCATTCGCGCAGGAACGCATCCGCTTCATGCTCGCCGCCATTGCTGCAGGACAGGGCAACTCGCACGAAGCTCTACGACTGCTGGACACGGTTGCCTCCGGCCTGAACGCGATACCGAATCGCATCGCTTACAGCGCACTGGTGGGGCAGGCCTACTGCCGCTACGGCGCGGTGGAAAAGGCCCGCAAACTGCTCCAGTCCATTGCGCCGCTCGTGCGCCCAGGCGCGAAGGATGAAGCCGCTTTTGTAGAGATGCTCCGTGCCGAAGTGGAGGCTGCCTCGGGCAATGCGCGCAATGCGCTGACCATTCTCAAGCCACCCACAGCCGATGATGCAAGCGATGTGAAGATTGTCCTGAGCGAGTCTCTTGCGCATATCTATCAGCAGATGGGAGACGTTGGCGCAGCAGAGGCTTGGTATCAGCAGCTTCTTCAGAATGGCGAGCAGCCTATTCTAGGCTGGGAACCCCAAGAATACCTCGATGCCGCTTATTACAATCTCGCTGCAGACAACCTTAAGCAAGGGAACCGTGCAGCTGCCCAGCACTGGCTCTCGCAGCTTCTGAGCCAGTGGAAGAATGCTGACCCAAAGTTACCGCTTCTTCGAGAGGCGAACCAGTTGAATGCAGAAATGGTGGCAGTCGCCCGGGAAAAGAGGTCGTCTTACCGCCGCCCCGGAACTCCTCAAGGAGCGTCTCAGCCAGCTTGAGCTATTCCTGCATGATGATCACATGGGCCTGCCTCCGCTCATTCGAGGGGGCCTTGTGCATGTGGAGTTTGAAGCCATCCACTTGTTTTTTGGACGGCGACGGAAGGCACGGGCACTCCACTTGTGGACGACTGTGAAGTCACGAATTGCATGAACGAACGACTCGATGACTTCAGACTTGGCATAATCTCCTATCCAGCCAACGTCTTCTATGCTTCCGTTCCGAATGCTTCGTATGAACAGCACCTGTCCATCAGCAAACACAATTCAGTCTGCTTGACTTGGTGCTGACAACTGCTCAACAAGAGCGGTCATCTTCCGTGCCCGTGAAGATGGTTCCTGGTGTGTCGCGTTCTTGCAGCCAGTCGTTACTAACTCTGCTGCAATTCCAACGAGAACACGAGCCAGTAGTGTGTGCCTCCATAACTGCATCATGGATGGTCATTTGAACCGCACGTTTTTCTCCTCGGAAGAGATCGAGATGCGGGGCTATCTGCTCTATCGCCATTCTCGTCGCTGAACAGAAATCACTCTCCGATGACTGCGGAGCGAATAGCTCCCAAAATCGCCATGGGACTGGGAGGGCAGCCTGTTATCGTGCGATGGACGGGAATGACGTTCGCGACACAACCCCGGCTGGCGTAGTTATTGCCAAACACTCCGCCGCAAGCCCCGCAATCTCCAACGGCAATCACTATTTTTGGATCTGGGACGGCATCGAGAGTTCGCTTCAGAGGTTCTTCCATATTCACGGATACAGGGCCGGTCACGAGAAGCAGGTCAGCATGCCTCGGGCTGGCCACGAATTTGATGCCTATGCCTTCAAGGTTGTAGTAGGGGTTGTTGAGAGCCTGAATCTCCAATTCACATCCATTGCAGGAGCCAGCATCGACATGGCGAATGCAGAGAGCACGGCCCAGAATTTTCCGCAGGTCCTTCTGCAGCCCTTCAAGTTCTGGCGAAGCGTCGGCTGGACTTGGATAAGTCTCAGTCAAGATTCCCGTCCGAATGATGCGCGAGAGCGTGTTTATCATAGAAACCTCATCCGTCGTGTCCGCTATAGGACAAGTTGAAGGACTTATTGATCAATGGAAAATCCGGCACAATGTTGCCGAGAATCGCGTATTCGAGGAGTGGCCAATTCTGCCACGAAGGA
>JAJXWA010000053.1 GCA_021781795.1 Acidobacteriota bacterium | reverse complement strand
TGACTTCATTACTGTTGAATCCCTATTTCAGTGCAGAATCATCGATCTGAAATTTCGGGATAGGCCTTGTCCTTACAAAACCGTCGTAAAGACCATTTCTGGCTCGCGAAAATAACCGCTCCGGGAGCGAGTTTGCTCTCACCACTTCATAAAACTCTTCGTCAACTTGCCTTCGTATCAAGGCTTGCGGGCCCTGGGAGCGAATCAAAAGCTTCCTATAAACTAATTTGAAGATCGAGAACTGCCAGGCGACTCAGGCTACCATTCAGGCGTTACGAAGCCACAACATGAAGAATTCGACTCTTTTCTTTGATCCGTCTCACCTCGCACGTGATCTGAGGCGGCTCATACAACACTGCAGATGTTCCGCCATCGCAGATCGAGCGGCATGGGCAATTTATTTATTCAGTCTAATTGCTGGGATTGCGGTTTGGCTGCGTGCAGTCCGTGCACCGCTCTGGCTGGATGAGACTGGATCGTATTGGCAGATCAGCTCTGGCTTCTCTCAAATCTGGCCAAGGCAGTTCGTGTGCCTCGCGTTCCCTGCTTATTCCTACGTCCTCTGGCTCTCTTCAAAGTTCATCGGCACCAGCGAGGTCGCCCTTCGAATTCCTTCAATCCTCGCCATGCTCGCGGCGGTCTACATGTTGTACCTCGCTGCACGCGAGATGTTCGGGAGGGAGATAGGCCTCATATGCGCAACAGTCTTCGCACTGAATCCGATTGTTGTTTTCGAATCAGTTGATGTTCGCCCCTATGCGTTTGTGGCGTTTGCCGTAAATACGGCGATTCTAATCCTCATTCGACTGCGGACTAGCAGTTCCCTCGTTCTTGCCGGAACGTTTGGGTTCGTGGCTGCAGTGATTGTTGCAGTTCATTATCTCGCGGCCGTCATTTTGCCCGCTCTGCTGCTGTGCTTCATCGTTTTCAAGCTTCCACGCGGAACGGGGATGTGGAAGCAACTCGCAGTCGCAATTGGAATCTTCGCTCTGGCCTTTCTTCCGCTCATCCCCGGCTTTTACTACGATTTTCGTACATCCAAAACTCATGTGTTTGAGCAGGCACCATATCTTCAAGACTTGTTCTTGACGTTAGTTCCTCCTATTTTAGCCATTGCACTCGGAGCTACAGGAATTGCTGCGGCTTGGATCGTTCGGCGAAGAGAGAACGTTCAGTTCTTGAAATGGCACATGCTACTCTGTCTTTCGCTTGCACTCATTCCTGTCTTAATTCTTTATGGCGTAAGCGTATCGACACCGATGCATACATTCGTGCCCCGACATCGTCTCGTCGCGATTCCGGGCATCACGCTTTGCTGGGCTATGCTCTTGAGCCCATTTCGTTCACGCGCCCTGCGAGTTTTCTTTTGCCTGATCTTCGTCGGAATGAGTGCGATGGCCTATCTTCGCTCACCGCACTTAGGGCACCACAGCTACACGTGGAAGTATGCAATATTGGCCGCAGAAAAATCAGCGGCCTCTGATGATGCGCCTGTACTTATCTGCAGCGACTTCCCCGATGCAGACTACATCAAAATGCCGACGAAAACTGCCAAGACCGATTTATACTATGCGCCGCTTTCCTACTATCAACTCAGCGCTCCGGTCGTGCCCCTGCCTAGAACCTTAAACGCTGAGACTGTGCGCGCTGGCTCGGAGTTTCTGGATGCGGCGCGCCAGAAGCATCAACGCTTTTTGGCGATGGCGTATATACCATCCTACCCAACGTTGGATTGGCTCACGCGACAAGCTTCGCGCGGATACTCTGTCCATACTGTTGGAACCTACGACGGAATAAAGGTTTTGGAATTTGTACCTGAAACTTCCCTCGCTCCAAGTGCCCAATGATTTATAGCTTGCACTTGTCCCGTCCTCTATCGACTGGTTGAGCGAGCTCACTCAACACTTGGAAATGCGGCCCCCTCACACCCCCACCCTCTCCGCCTCAAACTCCTCATTCAGCCACCGTGTGAACGCCGCAAACTCCTCATCGCGTCCTAGGAAGTCGCGCACCATTTGTCTGCCAGGCTTCGACCCGCCCTGCTCCAGCACCGCCACGCGATAGCGCGCACCCGCATCGCACCCCAGCAGGTCCGCCGGATCGAACTGCGCAAAGAAGTCCAGCGCAATCACCTTGTCGAACGCATACGTGTAGTAGTTCGACGAGTAGCCGGTCAGGTGCCCAAAGCTCGCATACATCCGGTTCCCATCCATCCACGTCCATGGCTGCAGGCTCTGGTAGAGCCGCTTCGTCGTCGCGTCCAGGTCCAGTCCCGCCGGGTCCTCGTCGTGCAGGTCCAGCGAAAGCGTCGTGTAGTACAACTGCGACCGCACCCAGTCCGCCCGCCCAAATGCTCCCGCACCCTTCATCTTTTGGATGGTCTCGGACGGCAGCACCTCGCCGGTCTCGTAATGCTTCGCAAAGGCCTGCAGCAGCTTCTCGTCGCGGAAGAACTCCTCCAGCATCTGAGACGGCACTTCGATAAAGTCCCCCTCGGTCGCGAATCCCGATAGCCCAGCCCACTCCGTCTGCCCGCCCAGAATCGCGTGCATCAAGTGGCCGAACTCGTGGAAGTACGTCACCACATCCGAGTACTGCATCAGACCCGGATCGCCTGGCTCACCGCCCGGAAAATTGCAGATCAGCGCCGCTTCCGGCAGATACCGCCCCCGCACGCCCGTCACCACCGGCGCCGCCGAGAACCACTTGTCCTTGCCCTCGCGGGGATGCATGTCCAGGTAGAAGCGCCCCACCAGCCGCCCACCTTCCAGCACTTCATACACCGTCACCGCCGGGTCCCATGCCGCCGCATCCGACCGCCGGAACTCCACCTTGAAGAGCCGCGCCGCCGTCTCCAGCACGCCGGCCTCCACCTGCGCATACGGGAAGTACGGTCGCACCGACTGCGAGTCGAAATCATAGGCCGCGCGGCGAAACTGCTCATACCAGTAACCGCGGCTCGTGATGTCGATCTCCTTCAACCCCGGCTGCCGCTCCCGCGCAAACTCCACGATCATCGTGTGCTCGCGCGCCGCGCCTTCGCGGCTGGCCTCATCCAACTTCGCCAGAAACGCCCGTACGTTGGCCGCCGAGCCCATCATCTGGTCCGCCGTCGCCAGGTCCGCCCAACTTCTGAAGCCCAGAATCGTCGCAATCTCCTGCCGCGTCGCCAGCAGGTCCAGCAGGAGCTGCTGGTTCGCCGGGTACGCCCGCGTGTTGTACGCCAGAAACATCCGCTCCCGCAGCGCCGCAGACGCCGCAAAGGTCATCACCGGCTGCATATCCGGCTGGTCCGTCGAAATCCTCACGCGCCCTTCGGCATTCGCCGGATGTCGCGCCAGATAATCCGCCGGCAGTCCCTCCAGCTCCTCCGGCGTCGCCTCAATCGTCTTCCCGCCTTCCTGAATATTCCGGCTGAACTCCAGCGACAGCCGCGTTGCCTTTTCATGCAGCTCCTGCAGCTTCGCCCGCGTCGCGTCGTCCTTGTCCACGCCGGCCAGCCGGTAGCTCAGCAGGGTCCGCTCCACGTAGTGCTTCGTCGCCGGGCTCGCTCCCTCCAGCCCGATCGCCTTCAGCGCGTCGTAGACTCCGCGGTTCAGGCTCAGCGCGCTGCCCGCCATCGCCACCCGCTGCGCCTCGTTCTGCGCCTGGTCCCGCACGGCCTTCTCCGCAGCCACGGAGTTCAGTACGCCCGCCTGCGCCCCTGCCAGGCTAAGCTGTTCAATCGCCACGTCATACAGCCGCAGGCTGTTCTCCAGCGTTCGTTCGCCTTCCACGGCCAGCAAAGCCGCCAGCGCCGCCTCATGCGCCACCAGCCGCGCGCTCACCCAGCCAGCCAGCGCCTCGGCGGTCTGCGCGCCGCCTGCCTCCCAAACATGGGCTTCCGTCGTCACCGCGGCAACCGCTTCCTCTGTCATCTTTTGCCCTTTCCTCCAGCCTCCAGCTTGCCACATCCACCCTGATTTCCTGGCCTTTCAAAAAAATCGTGGCTACAAACGCACCTATCCTGTTGCATCGCTGCCCTAACCCGTCTAATATGCGTCAATTGAGTGATGCCGCATGCCGCCGCCACCGCCGCCCCTCCGCTGCCGCCCGCTGGCGCACGTCTGCGACCGGGCAAGATGTGCATTGCCCTCCAGGCCGAGTCGCCGGCTGAGCTGCTGGAGCGTGCCAACACCGCCCTCCGAGACTCCACCTTCTTCGAGTTCCGCCTCGACTTTCTGCCCAAGCCGCTGCTCGCGCTCCCCAAGATTAAGGAATTCCTCGCCGCACACCGCGAAGTCACCGCCATCGCCACCTGCCGCCGTAAGGCCAACGGCGGCGGCTTCACCGGCGCGCTTACTACCCAGTTCGAAGTCCTCACCAAGGCCGCGCAGGCCGGCTGCCAGATCGTCGATCTCGAAATCGAATCCGCCGAATCTGCCAAGGCTGCGCAAATCACCCACCTGCGCCACACCGGTGCAGCGCTGCTCATCAGCTACCACGACTTCACCCGCACCCGCAGCCTGGAGCAGGCCGCAGACCGCATCGAAGCCTTCAAGCCCGACTTCGTAAAAGTCGTCTCCACCGCCCGCTCACTCACGGACAACCTTGCCATGCTGCGCCTCATCGAGGACCGCTCGCTCTCCTCCCACATCGTCGGCATCGCCATGGGCGAAGAAGGCATCCTGAGCCGCGTCCTCGGCCCGCGTGCCGGTGGCTCGTTCACTTTCGCCTCATTTTCCGAGGAGACCGAAACCGCGCCCGGCCAGGTCGATGCGCGCAGCTTGCGCGAAATCTATCGGATCGAACAAATCGATCAGGCCACACGCATCTTCGGCGTCGCGGGCAACCCCATTGCCCACTCGCTCTCGCCGCTCATGCACAACGCCGCCTTCCGCCGCGAGGTCGTCAACGCCGTCCTGCTGCCCCTCAAGGCCAAGTCCCTCGACGACCTGCTCACCGTCATCCGCGAGCTGCCACTGGCCGGTGTCGCCGTTACCATGCCGCTCAAGCAGGAAGTCCTGCCGCACCTGGCCAACATGGACCCCCTCACTGCCCGCATCGGCGCCTGCAACACACTTCGCACCGGTGCCGACGGCAAGCTCTACGGCTTCAACACCGACGTCGCCGGCGTCATTCGCCCGCTGGAAAAGCGCCTCCGCCTCCGCGGCGCGCGCGTGGCCGTCCTCGGAGCCGGTGGCGCGGCCCGTGCCGCCGTCTTCGGCCTCGTCGAGCAGGGCGCGGAGGTCTACGTCATCAATCGCACCCATGAAACCGCCGTCTCCCTCGCCCGTCAGGCCAAGGCCAAATCCCTCAAACACGAGGCCTTCGCCAAGCAGCACTTCGACGTTCTCATCAACTCCACCCCCTGCGGCATGAAAGGCAACAAGCAGACCCTGCCCATCGCCCCCAACGAACTCAACGCGGGCCTCGTCTTTGACATGGTCTACAACCCCATTGAGACGCCCCTGCTCGCTCTCGCCCGCTCCCGCGGCATCCCCGTCGTCACCGGCGTCGAGATGTTCGTCCAGCAGGGCGCACGTCAGTTCGAGATCTGGACCGGTAAGCCCGCCCCGGAGAACGAAATGCTCCGCGTCGTCGAGCACGCCCTCCGCCGCCGCGAAGCCTGACGCTGCCAGTACCCCCAGTCCGCCGTCCAACCATTTCGGATCTCCGGAGGCGTCTTCCATCCGGCAAATCCATCCTTCCGCATCGTTCAGGCAGCGCCCCGCGCGACAGACGCATCTTAGAGTTGTTACCCTCTCTTTGCTCCATTGCTGTTCCCTGATTGCTTTGTGTTTGGCAACCGGCCTTGAAAGTGCCCGATGACTCGTTCTGCTAGCGCTGTACACCCGTCTCTTGCGGTTTCTTCCTCCGTTTCAAGTCCTACACGGCGCAGGAGCCTCATGCGGTTCGGGTCCTTGCTCGGGCTTTTTGGTCTTCTGTTCTTCGCCGGATGCGGCTTCTGGGTCCAGGGCCCGCTGCCCATTGTCACAATTCCCCCGCCCGGTGGTCAGCCGCCCACGGCCACCCAGAACGGCACCATCACCATCACACCTCAATACATCGCCCTTGCGCCGGGCCAGTCCTTCCAGTTCACGGCCACCTCCAGCACCGGCGGCGCCATCGCCTGGTTTGTCAACAACGTCCCCGGCGGAAACGCCACCGTCGGCACCGTCTCCACCACCGGCAACTACACCGCGCCCGCCACCGTCTCGCAGGTCGAAAACATTCAGGTCACCGCCGCCCTGGCCTCCGCCCCGCTCCAGGACAACGCCACCGCCGTAGTCGCCATCATTCTGCCCGGCACCACGCTCTGTCCGCCCCTCACCGGCCATCCGCTCGTCGCCGTCTACACGACCTATCTACCGGCTCCCGGCAAGGTCTCCGTCGAGTTCGGCACCACCACCAACTACGGCTTCAACACCTGGCAGCAGCCTGCCTCATCCAGCACAACGGGCGGACAGGTCACGCTTGAGGTCGCCGGCATGAAGGGCAACACCACCTATCACCTCCGTGGCCAGGTCGTTCTCAACAATGGGGCCACCTTCAACGACGCCGACTTCACCTGCACCACCGGCACGCCGCCCACCACCGCCGCCTTCCAGATCACCAACCCCGGCGGCGGTACGCCCCAGCCCGGCATCGAGATGTGGAACACGCTCTTTCCCCATGCCGACACCGAGGCCGTCGCCACCGATCTCCAGGGCAACGTCATCTGGACCTACTCCTTCCAGGGCACTCAGGCCGACCTGCTGCAGGGAATTCAGCTCTTGCCCAACGGCCATTTCCTCACCCTCATCTCGTATCTCTCGTCGAATGAGTCGGCCGGCGCGCAACCCGGCGTCATCAACGAGATTCGCGAAGTGGACCTGCTGGGGGCGACCATCCGTAGTCTCAACATGGACCAGCTCAACCAGAAGCTCGCCGCATCCAGCCTGCGAGACGGCACCGGCAACGTCTACCAGCTCGGAAGCTTCCACCACAACGTGCTCGCCCTGCCCAACGGTCACTGGATTCTACTCGCCACCTACACCAAGACCGAGTCCGTTGACATCAAAGGACAGGTCGTATCCGTTCCCGTCATCGGCGACGCCCTCGTCGATGTGGACCAGAACCTCACCCCTGTCTGGGCCTGGAACACCTTCGATCATCTGGATGTCGAACGCCACCCCATGAACTGCGGCACCGCGAGCTGCGACTGGACCCACTCCAACGACATGCTCTACTCGAGCGACGATCACAATCTGCTGCTCTCCATGCGCCACCAGAACTGGATTATCAAGATTGAGTACCTCGACGGCGCCGGCTCCGGCAAGATCCTCTGGCATCTCGGCTATCAGGGCGACTTCAAGCTCATCGGAGCCACCGATCCCACCGACTGGTTCTATGCCCAGCACGGCATGAACTTCTTCACGCCCAACACCACCGGCGTCTTCCGCATCGGTCTCATGGACAACGGCAACGACCGCACCTTCCCTCCGCCGATTGGCCAGGTCCTCTGCAGTCCGGCTGCTCCTTCCTCCCCTAGTTGCTACTCCACCATGCCCCTGCTCGAGATCAATGAGAGCGCCATGACGGCGACCATGATTACCCACTACGTCCCGCCCGACAACTACTTCAGCTTCTTCGGAGGCAACGCGGATCTGCTCGGCAACAACGACCTCGAGGTGGATTTCTGCGCGCCGCAGGGAGGCTCGATCGTGCAGGAACTCAACCCACAGGCGACCAGCGTCATCTGGCAGGGCAATACCGCCGGCGCCTATCAGTTCCACGTGAACCGAATGCCCAGTCTCTATCCCGGCGTGCAGTGGTAGCAGGACGGTCACACATCCATCAACGAAAGAGCGGCTCGCGATGAGCCGCTCTTTCTCGCCTTCTGCCTGACTTTTCCTATTTCTTCCCGCGTTTCTTCGCCGTCTTCGGCGCGTCTTTCTTTTCGTGCAGCAGCGGAATCGGCGCCAGATCCGGCCCGATGCGTCGCACCAGCGTATCGCGCAGCGCATACCGGATCGTCCTTGGCGATGCAGGCCGCGCAATTCCCGTCGCCGGGTCAATCGCCACATCGGCGCTGCTCGCCATCTGGAAGCCGAACACCGGCTCCGTCGCGCCATTCTGCCCCGGCTCGGTCCCAATCGTCACCGGCAGATACCCCGCAATCGGGTGCAGCCGGAACGCCGTCTCATAGCGGTGATGCTTCACGCTCCACGTGAACACGCGAATCTGGTCAAAGTCATACGGCAGACCAGACACCGGCGGACCCAGCGCCGTCACGTACTCCGCTACCTCGTGGTCCGGCGTCGTCGCCTCCGCGTCATGCACTTTGGCAATCACATACGCGCCCACAATGCGCTGCCCCTCGGCATACTGCGCAATCTCATCCGGCACATCCACATCCACGCGCCCGCCCAGCAGCCAGCCCGCGTGTCCATCCTTGTCGCGCACCAGCCACCAGTCCTCCATCACCACGGCGGGCGCCGCCTGGTCTGCATTCCCTTTCGTCGGCGTTCCCGCCTTGGCCACGGCGGGCGCTGGCGCTGTCGTCTTCGGAACCGAAGCCCGCTCCAGCATTTGCACCTTCGCATTCTCCGCCAGCAGGTAGAAGCGGTCCGTATCGCGTCCCGGCTTCACGTGCAGATAGATGTCGTCGCGGATCGTGCCCGTCGCCACCACTGGGCTGTCGCGATGCTGTGCCGCCAGATCCAGAAATGACTGATACAGGTTTTTGTCGATCACCGCGCGCTCGGGAATCCACCCGATCTCGCCCTTCGCCGTCTGCACCTTCAGGAAGCGCTTCCCGTGCTCCAGCACCTCCAGCGCCTCGCCGTTGGTCACCTCGGCCACGCGGTTCGACACCGCCGCCACACGGTCGCGCAGGTACATCTGCCGCGTCCACACGTACACCGTGTCGTGGTGCTCCTTGTGCAGCCGCGCGCAGCCTGCAATGGCAAGCAAGGCCACCGCGGCCACCGCGCAGGACACCCAGGCTCGAAGAGTTGTGAACAAACGGGGGAAAGGGATCGGATTACGGCTCAACGGCTTCACCGGAACGTCTTGTTTCGAGAATAGCACTGCGTCATCCGCTCACGCGGTCGCTCTAGCCGCGCGCATTCACCAGCCGGATCGTCTCAAGGAACACATCGCCGTCCACCGTCAGGCTGTGCGCGCTCACCTTGTCCAGCGTGTCCTGCACGGTGTGGTGATAGCTGTCGTTCGGTCCATAATCCAGATCGATCACATCAATCGAAGGCACCCCACGCTGCACAAATGGCACGTGGTCATCCTCCACCGTCTCTTCCTGCTGAAAGAAGTAGCGTTCGTACCCGTACTTCTGCGCCGCCCGCCGCACCAGCGACACCAGCCAGTCCGTCGACTGCGCCTCGCGCTGAATGTCGAGGTCCTTATCGCCGATCATGTCCGCCAGCATGAACGCCTTGATGTGCCCCAGCGTTCCATCGCGGCCCCACTTCGCCGCCAGATGACGCGACCCGAAGGTTGCATCCGAATTCGACCATTGCGTCTGAAACGATTCCTCTCCGTCGAAGAACACCAGCCACACCGAGAAGCCGTCCAGCTTCTTGCCGCCCGCAACCTGCGCGTGCAGTTGGTCGCCAATCGCCATCAGCAGGCCCACCGTCGCCGCGCCGTCATTCGCGCCGACAAAGTTGATCTTCCGAAGCGGGTAGTTCGTCTCGTAGTGCGAGGCCAGCACGATCACGCCGTCCTTCTTGCCCGGATAACGCACGATGAAGTTCCGCATCCCCACCGGCCCGATCGACGTATCGGCCGTGAATGCATCCTCTTCCAACTGGTCGTGCGCAAAGTGGCTGCGCAAAAATTGCTCCGCCTTTGCGTGTCCCGGACCTGTCGGCCAGCGCGGCCCAATCGCCACGAACTCCCGGGCGTAGTCATACGCCTTCTGCCCGTTGAAGTGCACCTGCGCCGTCGCCGCCAGCGGGGCAAACAGCATCAGGGCCGCCACAACCCGCAGCGAGGCTCGCCCCATCTTGCTCATCCATCCGCTCACGATGCCATCTCCTTCGCCTTGCGCCGCGAGGGATGCACCCACCACGCCACCCCAATGCCCACCAGGTACAGCACCAGCATCGGAATCGCATAGATACACATTGTCCATGGGTCCGGGCTCGGCGTGATAATCGCCGCCACCAGAAACACCGCCAGAATTGCATAGCGGATGTTATCCCACAGAAACTTCGGGCTCACTACGCCCAGCAGCGCCAGAAAGAAAATCAGAATTGGCAGCTCAAAGCTGATGCCCAGCCCCAGAATCACCGACAGAAAGAAGCTCGTGTAATCCTCAATCGTGACCATCGGCGTGAAGTTGTGCCCGAAGTCCACAATCAGAATCTTGATCGCCGCCGGCAGCACAAAGAAGTAGCCGAAGCTCGCGCCCGTCAGGAACAGCCCCACCGTCGCGCCCATAAACGGCACCACAAACCGCCGCTCCTTTTGATATAGCCCCGGCGCAATGAACAGCCACACCTGAAACAGAATGAATGGCGACGCCAGAATCGCGCCCGCCAGCAGCGAGGCCTGCAGATCCAGGTTCAGCGCATCCATCGGATGCGTGAACACCAGCGACTTGCCAATCTTGTTCAGCGGCGCCTGCAGAAAGGCCACAATCCGGTCGCGGAAAAACCAGCAGACAAAGA
The DNA here is from genome assembly GCA_021781795.1 of Acidobacteriota bacterium. GTDB lineage: Bacteria > Acidobacteriota > Terriglobia > Terriglobales > Acidobacteriaceae > Telmatobacter. Next base: position 2,131 of record JAJXWA010000053.1, on the reverse strand, counting down.
ACCCCACCGCCAGGTAAGCCGCCGAGTGCACAATGCGCCGGCGCAGCTCGTCCAGATGCTCCATCAGGCTCATGCCCGGCAGTTCCGCGCGCTCGTTCACTGCCTTCCGCGCCTTGCTGATCGCGTCTTCAGAATCAACCATGGGGCTGCGCCGCCTCCGTCGTAGCGGGTGCGCTGGCCGCGCCTGAAGCCATCTCACTTTCCGCAGCTTGCTCCGTCGCGCGTGTTCCCTGGCGCGCAGCCATCACCGGCTCACCCGTTGCAGGCGGCAGAATCCGCGGGCCGCTCGCGACCTGATCCGCCGCCGGCATCGCTTCCACCTCCTGAGCCGGAAGGCTCACCGCCTCCGCGCCCGCCTCCGTGCTCGCCCCGCTCTGCTCAATCGCGTTCACCACAGGCGCAGCCACAGCCAGGTCCGCGCTCACCGCCTGCGCCGGAGCATTCAAGAGCTTCGCGCGTTCCGCTTCTTCCTTCCGGCGACGATCCGCATCCTCGGCCTGCCGCAGTTCCTCTTCCATCTGATACTTGAAGTCGTTCGAGGCCTTGCGGAACTCATACATCAGCTTGCCGATCTGACGCCCAATCTGCGGCAGCCGCCGCGGTCCAAACACCACCAGCGCCAGCACCATCAGAATCAGCGAGTCCGCCATCCCAAGGTTCGCCGCCTCAATTGTCAGGGGTGCTCCCATAAGCCCTCATCATACCTGTCGCCGCGCAGCCCTCACAATTCCTCCTCTTCGCCCGCGCATCGCGCCGTCCGGTGTTTTGAATCACCGACATCCCCTTGTTACACTTTGGTGAAAGGCATGCGCCCCGCGCCGTTCGGCATCTGCATCCGTGCTCCGCGCCGCGCATCCATTTGAAGTACGGCCTGCAACAACCCCGTGGGCAACTCTGTTCGCGCCCACTGCAGGCAGCGAGCCGCCCTGCGGCTCTGGCTTTCAACATCCCCGCCCGCCATCCGCGCAACGGGTGCTCCGGGCTGAAGGCGGAGTACCGTGAACCAGACTCTCGAAGCTGAGGCCACAGCCTCTTCCGCGACTGCTGAATCCTGCAGTCTTGAGCACTACCTCACCCTCCCCGACCACTCCATGGACGCCCGCATCGCCGCAGCCCGCGCCCGGCTCGGCAAAAGCACCATCCTCCTCGGCCATCATTACCAGCGCGACGAGGTCATCCGTTTCGCCGACTTCACCGGCGACAGCTACAAGCTCTCCAAAGCCGCGGCCGAAACCGACGCCGAATTCATCGTTTTCTGCGGCGTCCACTTCATGGCAGAGAGCGCCGACATCCTCGCAAAGGACTCGCAGCAGGTCATCCTCCCTGACCTCAACGCCGGCTGCTCCATGGCCGACATGGCCGAAATCTCCCAAGTCGAGGACTGCTGGGAGAACCTTGAGCGCATGGGCCTCGCCGCCGACACCATTCCGATCACGTACATGAACTCCAGCGCCGCCATCAAGGCCTTCTGCGGCGAGCGCGGCGGACTCGTCTGCACCTCATCCAACGCCGCAGCCGCCTTCCGCTGGGCCTTCGCGCGAGCAAAGCGAATTCTTTTTCTGCCCGACCAGCACCTCGGCCGCAACACCGGCTTCGCCATGGGCATCCCCCTCGCGGACATGCCCGTCTGGGATCCGTGGACGCTTCAGGGCGGCCAAACCGCGGAGAGCCTCGCCGCCAGCCGCGTCCTCCTCTGGAAAGGCCACTGCGCCGTCCACCAGCGCTTCCTCCCCAGCCACGTCGATCAGGTCCGCGCCAAGTACCCCGGCATCCAGGTCATCGTCCACCCCGAGTGCCGCTGGGAGGTCTGCCAGAAAGCCGACGCCCTCGGCTCCACCGAGCGCCTCATCAAGATCGTCGAAGACGCGCCCAAGGGCTCCACCTTCGCCATCGGCACCGAGATTCACCTCGTCAACCGCCTCGCCCAACGCTTCGCCGCGCAGGGCAAGCGCGTCATCACCCTCGACGACACCGGCTGCCTCTGCACCACCATGTACCGCATCAGCCCGCACCACCTCGCCTGGGCGCTCGAAAACCTCGTCGAAGGCCGCGTCGTCAACCGCATCCAGGTCCGCAAAAGCGTCAAACACTGGGCCCGCATCGCCCTCGACCGCATGTTGGAAGTCGCCTG
>JAJXWA010000015.1 GCA_021781795.1 Acidobacteriota bacterium | reverse complement strand
ATGCGCTTGCTGAGGCGCAGCATGAGCGCGTTGAAGTTGGCGCTGGCGCCGGGGATGAGCGAGTGGGAGACGCCTGTGTACTCAGGGTAGTTGTGGAGGAGCGAGGCGACGCTGACGGTCTTGGATGCGTTCAAGCCGGTGGCGGGGCCGGGGATGATGCCATAGAAGGGGTTGGTGGTGGAGCCGCTGAGCTGTTTGGTGAGCGTGGTGTCCACGGTGGGCTGGTGCGCCAAGAAGGGCAACAGGCCAGCCTGGCTATCGTTATTGGTGTAGGAGTTGTGGACCTGGTGATCGCCGAGGTAGCCGACTTCGGCGAGCCAGTTCGCCCGGAATTGCTTTTCGATGTCGAAGCTCCACTTCTCAGAGTACGGAACCTTGACCGGGCCGTAATAGAAGATGCTGCTGCCGAGGTTGGTGTTGATGCCGTACTTGCTGCCGTAGGGCTTGACGATGGGATTGCTTGCAGTGGGGAAAGGATCGGCGTCGGTGGTTGCCGGGCTGAGATTGTTGTTAGTGGAGGTGATCATGAAGGTGCTCTGTGAGTACCCGTAGCTGGGACCGGCGTTGTAGTCGTTGAAGGGATTGACGAAGATGCCGAAGCCGCCGCGGATGGCGAGGGTGTTGTTGAAGATCGGCGGCGCATACGAGAAGCCGAAGCGCGGGCTGACGTAGAGGGGCGCAGTGGAGTAAGGCGAGCGATTGCTGCTGGTGGCGTAGTTGATGCCGCCGGTTGCCGAGAACTGGCTGGCCGGGAGTTCGGAGACTGGATGGGCGGCGTAGGCCGTGGCGGCTGCCGCGGTGACGGCGTTCACGGTGGAGGGAGTCCAACTGGCGATCATCTGGTTGTTACTTTCCACGAGCGGTGTTTCATGCTCGACGCGCAAGCCGATGCTGAGGGTCAGGCTGGGGATGACCTTCCAGTCGTCCTGTGCAAAGAAGCCCATGTACCAGTTGTCGTATTGGAATCGCGTGTCCAGATCATAGGCACCGACGGCGGGGAGTCCGAGCTCAAAGAGCGCGAGGGAGCCGCCGAAGCCCTGGGGCTGTCCGCTGCTGCCAGACGTAACAAAGTCTCCATTTGTGGATTGGAATAAGAAGGCACCATTTGCGCGGCCGGGCGAAACCGCCGAGTCCTTATTGGCGCGGATATCTGGTCCGAACTTGAACGAGTGGTGGCCCCAGGTCTTGTTCAGGCTGGCAAAGAGCTGAATGTCATCAAAGAACTCGCGGTTTCCGGGCGTAGCGCTGTAGTTGGCGATGGAGCCGGAGTCGGAAAAGATGATCCACGGAAGCGCCAGAGCGGTGGAGTTGCCCGCGAGATAGCCCGGGAATCCAAGAGAGGACGGGCTTTGGCCAAGACTGTTGGGTCCAGAGTAGGTCTCATAGCGGCTGAAGCCGAGGCGCGACTCGAGACTGAGTGAGGGCGAGAAGGTCTTGACGTTATCGGCCTGTCCGCCGAGGAGGTTGACGGTGGAAGTGGTACCGGTGAGTGCGTTGTTGAAGATGTTGTTCTGCGAGTTGGTGTAGTGGCTGCGGTGAAACTCGAAGAAGACCTTATCGAGATCGCTGGCGTTCCAGTCGATGCGGACCTGATTGGACTTGTAGCGATTGGTGGTGGGATCGCTGGCGAAGAAGTTGTTTTCGCCGTCCGGCTTGGCGGAAGGGCCGGTGTAGTTTGGCATGGGCACGAGCTTGAGGTAAGCCTGTGCGATGGGGCTGACGGTGAGGCCGGCGTTGGAGAAGACGTTGCCGGGGATGGCGGAGCGAACGACCTGCGAGCCAGCCAGGGTCGCGGTGAAGGGATTGTAGAGCTGCGGGTTGCCGGTGGTGGTGAGCAGGCCGGAGAAGTCGCCATTGCGCTCGGCCTGGGTGGGCACGGTGGTGATGATGGTGTTGGGCGCGTTGCCGTCGTAGCCCTCGAATGCGTAGAAGAAGAAGAGCTTGTTGCGTCCGTGGAGGAGGTGGGGAATGACGACCGGGCCGCCGATGGTGGCTGCGTACTGGTTGAAGTGGGTGGAGGGCACGGTGGTGCCGGGCTTGGTGAAGTAGGGCTCGGCGGTGAAGGGACGGGAGCCGGCGTAGTACTCGGATGCGGTGCCGTGGAGGCTGTTGGTGCCGGATTTGGTGGTGATGTTGACGGTGCCGCCGGAGGTGTCGCCGAGGGCGGCGTTGGCCGCGAATTCATCGACGTGGACAGCGTTGACGGCGTCGAGCTCGGGGCTGAAGCCGGAGGTGCGGCCGGAGTCTTCCATATTGGGGACGCCATTGAGGAGCAGCTCGTTCGATGCGGAAGCGCCTCCGCCGAGGGAGAAGTCGTCGCCGGTGGAGTTGCCGAAGGGCGTGACCTGGGACTCGGAGTGCTTGCCTTTGGCGACGGCGCCGTATTCAAGATGCGCGTATCCGATGGGCGAGCGGCCGTTGCTGGGGAGGTCCTCGACTTCTTCGGCTGTGAGTTCCTGGCCGGTGGAGGCGTCGGCGACATCGACGAGGGGCGTGGCCGCGGTGACGCTGACGGTCTGGCTGACTTCACCGATGGCGAGGACGATGTTTTCGACGACGGTCTGCTCGGTCTGAAGCTTGAGGCCGGTATGGAGATAGGTCTTGAAGCCGGCGACGGAGGCCTGCACGCTGTACGGTCCGGGGGCCAGGAAGGGCGCGGTGTAGATGCCGGCGGCGTTGGAATGAAGGCTGGTTTTGGCACCGGTCTCCGTGTTGGTGATGTCAATCTGAGCGTTGGGAACGACGGCTCCGGCCGGATCTGTGACACGACCGGTGAGCGTGGCGCGCATCTCCTGGGCGAAGGCCATGCCGGTGAGGGCGACGAGGGCGAGAGCAACTGCAAGGAAGCGTTTCATGGGGACTCCGTAGTAGTTTGCGGCTGAATCTTTTGCCTTCGTGTCGAGGCTCAGTCACGATAAGAAGCGGCGATTCGAGTGTCAAGAGCATTTTGGAAAATAAGTCACGCATTCTGAAAATTACTGGACGTGCCCCGGAAGGAATTGAAAATCAATGAGATTTAGCGGTGCCTCTGCAGGAGTGGCACCGAGGGGTGCCGCTATGCGGAATAAATTTTCGATCACGTCCATGGAGCCGTGGCCGCTGGATTGCGCTGAGCCGGGAGGATTTCAGCAGGCGGTGGCGATGCGTTGAGCCGCTTCCAGGACGGCCTTGCGAGTGGCCTCGTCGCGTTCGGGCGTCATGCGGATAATGGGCGTAGAAAGGCTGATGGCGGCGACGACGGGTTTGCCAGCCGGGCGGATGGCGGCGCTATAGCAGATGCCGCCGAGGATGGATTCTTCGCGGTCGGCGGCGATGCCGGTGCGGCGAATCTCCGCGAACTGCTCGAAGAGGCGGGCGCGGTCCGTGATGGTGTGCTCGGTGCGGCGGGCGAGGCCGTAGATTTCGAGGATCTGATCGGCGAGTGCCTGCTCCTGAAAGGCGGTGATGGCCTTTCCCATGGCGCTGCAGTGGGGCGGCAGTACGCGGCCGATGCGGTTCGACATGCGGATCTCGTGGAAGGTTTCGACGGAGTCGAGCACGTGGATGCGGTCTTCGTAGAGGTAGGCCATGCTCGCGGTTTCGTTGAAGTGATGGGCGAGGCGTTCGAGCTCGGGGCGCACAGCGTCGCGTAACCGATTGGCCTGCTCGATGAGCCACCCGAAGCGGAGGCGGGGCGCAAGCTGATAGGTGCCGTCGACGGCCTGTTGCAGGTAGCCGTGCTTTTCCAGCGTGAGCAGAACCCGGAAGAGCGTGGATTCGGGCAGGCCGGTTTTGGCGCCAATGTCTTTGAGGGCGAGGGCGGCTTTGCCGTCGAAGGAATCGAGCACGTCGAGGGCGCGGCCGATGGAGCGGAGGTAGTACTGTTCGCTGGAGGCAGTGTCGGTGGCAGACTGGAGGGCCCACTTGGGGATGCGGCGGCGGATGGGCTTGGCGGTTTCTGTTGCGGATTTGGACTTGCCCTTCATGAACGGTGCTGCCTTTCCCGTGGAGCGGCGCTGCTGTGCGCGGCGCAGTCCCGACGCGCCCACACATTTCTGCCTGTACTGTGGTGCGCTTCAATTTATACGGGAGCGGAGACAGTTTGTGCAATAACTTTCATTTTTGCAGGATTAGTTTGACAGGCCATTTCAAGGTGTGTAGAACGGTGCTGCCTGGAAGGTTTGCAATGGTCAGGCTGAAACTGCCGTATCGCAACGATACGCGGCGTGAGATGAGTTGAGAAGCATGATGGATCGCAGAGAAGTGATCAAACTGGGCGCGGGTGCGCTGGTGACAGGCATCAGCGCAGCGGCGGCGGCAGAAGCAGAAACGAAGCCGCAGCGGCGCGCCGAAGCGGAGGACGGGGTGGAGCAGTGGGGCGTGTTTGAGGCGACGCTCCAAGGTCCGTCGAGCGGAAATCCCTCTGTGGATGTGACGTTTGGCGCGCGTTTCACGCTGGAGCACCGGACGGTGGAGGTGACCGGCTTCTACGATGGCGCGGGGGTGTATAAAGTGCGGTATTCGCCGGATACGCCGGGGCGCTGGACGTATGAGACGACGAGCAGCGCGAAGGAGCTGGCGGGCCACACGGGCGCGCTGGATTGCGTTGCGGCGAAGCCGGGGAATCACGGACCGGTGGGCACGGCGCACCAGTTTCATTTTCAGCATGCGGACGGGACGCCGTATTTTCCGTTTGGAACGACGTGCTATGCGTATGGATTCATCGGCGCGCCGTGGGACGCGACGACGCTGGCGGCGCTGAAGCGCGTGGGATTCAACAAGGTGCGGATGTGCCTGCTGCCGAAGCCGCTGGGAGTGCGCAAGCCGGTGGCGATGCCGTTTGAGCGGATGGGCGCGGCGCTGCCGGAGGGCGCGGAGACGCTGGAGGATGGCGGCACGAGCAAGGAGCGCTTCGACCTGACTCGGTTGAATCCGGAGTATTTCCGGCACGTCGAACAGCGGATCGAGGACCTTCTGGCGGCGGAGATTCAGGCGGATGTGATTCTGTTTCATCCCTACGATGCGTGGGGTTTTAAGTCGATGGGCGCGGAGGCGGACGACCGCTATCTGCGCTATGCGGTCGCGCGGCTTTCCGCATACCGGAATGTCTGGTGGTCGATTGCGAATGAGTACGACCTGGTGAAGTCGAAGTCGATGACAGACTGGGACCGGTTCTTCCGGATTGTGCAGGAGAGCGATCCGTACAGCCGGCTGCGGTCGATTCATCACAGCCGCGTGCCCTATGACCACGCGAAGCCATGGTGCACACATGCGAGCCTGCAGGAGTATGACTTTGAGAAGTCGCCGGCGCGGCTGGAGGCTTGGAACAAGCCGATCCTCTACGACGAGATTCAGTATGAGGGCAACATCGCGCGGCGGTGGGGGAACCTGTCGCCGGAGGAGATGACGCATCGCTTCTGGCGCGCGATTGTGGCGGGCGTCTACGCGACGCATGGCGAGACGTACATCACGACGGATGGCAGCCCGGTGTGGTCGGATGCGGGCGAGCTGCGCGGGATGAGCGGCGAGCGGATTACCTATCTGCGCAAGCTGCTGGAGCGCACGGGCACGACGGGGCTGATGGCGCCGGAGCGGCCCTATTACACGAACGCGGGCAACGAAGGGCAAAGATATCTCTACTATTTCGATTTCCACTGCGTGGGCGAGTATGAGTTTCCGCTGCCGGCGAAGGGAAGCTTCAAGATGACGTTGATTGATCCGTGGGCGATGACGGAGACGCCGGTGCCCGGCGTTTTCAGCGGGAAGAGCAAGGTGACGCTGACGGGCAAGCCCTATATGGCTGTGCTGATTGAGAAGGCCTGAGCGAATCATGATGAGAATCCAGGAAAAGACGCTGCGCGGACGGGCGCGGCTGTTGGGTTTGTGTGTGTTCGTGCTGGCAGCGTGTGCGGGATTGCACGCGGTGGCGGTGCCGGTGCCGGTGGTGACAGCGCAACATGCGAGCGCGCGCGAGCTGTGGGGTGCGGAGCAACTGCGCGCGGCGCTGGCGACGGTGAAGAGTGCGCCGGCGGGAGCGCGCGTGCTGGTGGGTCTGCGCAGCTCGGCCGCGATGGAGCGCATGGATCTGCCGGAGTTCTGGCCGCAGGCAAAGGAAGCGTTTCTCATCCAACAAGTGGGGAAGACGTGGGTGGTGGCGGGCAGCGATGCCTCGGGCGTGTTGTATGGCGAGCTGGAGCTGGCGGATCGCGTGCGGGCCGCGGGCGCGCTGCCGGTGGGCATTCACGACATGGAGCACCCGGCACTGAAGCTGCGCGGGACGTGCATCGGGATGCAGAAGCAGGAGATTACGTATGACGGCGCGGAGTACGACTATCTCTACACGCCGGAGAATTTTCCGTTCTTCTACGACAAGGCGGCGTGGCTGAAGTATCTGGACATGCTGGCCGAGGAGCGCTACAACACGCTCTATCTGTGGAACGGGCATCCGTTTACGAGTCTGCTGAAGCTGCCGCGGTATCCGGAGGCGCGAGAGCTGCCGGAGGCGCAACTGGAGCAGAACATTGCGATGTTCCAGTGGCTGACGGCAGAGGCGGACAAGCGCGGCATCTGGGTGCTGCAGGGCTTCTACAACATTCACCTGTCGCACACGTTTGCGCGGGCGCATCATCTGCCGTATCACCTGGCAGCGCCGAATGCGGAGGCGAGCGCGTACACGCGGTATGCGATCTCGGAGTTTGTGAAGGAGTATCCGCATGCGGGGCTGATGATGACGCTGGGCGAGGCGATGAGTCCGCACTACGGCGCGGAGTGGCTGACGCAGACGATCATCCCCGGCGTGAAGGATGGGCTGAAAGAAGCGGGCATCACGACGGAGCCGCCGATTGTGGTGCGAGCGCATGCAACGGACATTGACGATGTGATGAAGGCGGCGACGCCGCTCTACTCAAACATCGACACGATGTTCAAGTGGAATGGCGAGTCGCTGACGTGGACGAATGTGCGCGGCACGGTGCGGGACCGCTTCACGATGCTGGCGGAGAACTCGAATGTGGCGATTGCGAATGTACATCTGCTGTCGAACCTGGAGCCGTTTCGATGGGGCGATCCGGATTTCATCCGGCAGACGCTGACGACTTTTCAGCGCATCGGGATTGAGGGATTGCATCTGTATCCGCTGCGCTACTGGGACTGGCCGTGGTCGGGAGACAAGACGGAGCCGCGGCTGGAGCAGACGGAGCGCGACTGGATCTGGTTTGCGGCGTTTGGGCGGTATGCGTGGAATCCCAACCGCGAGCCGGAGAAGGAGCGCGCGTACTGGACGGCGCAATTCGCGGCGCGCTATGGAAGCAGCGAAGCGGGCGCGAAGCTGCTGGAGGCGTACACGCTGGCGGGGCCTTGCCAGCCGCGTCTGCTGCCGCGCATCGGAATCACGGAGGGCAACCGGCAGGCCTTCACGCTGGGCATGACGATGCCGCAGTTGATTGACCCGGCGCGGTACAACCCGGCGGCGACGCTGTGGACGGGCGACGGGCCGCCGGGAGAGCGGCTGGATGAATATGTGGCCGAAGAGGTGAAGCACGAGCCGCATCACGGCGAGTCGCCGCTGGGCGTGAGCGACGCGACGGTGGAGGCTTCGCAGCAGGCCGTGGCGGCGGCAAAGGCGGCGGCGCCGTTTGTGACCAAGAACAAGGCCGAGTATGCGCGCGTGGTGAATGATCTGAGGTGCATTGCGCTGCTGATGGAGTTCTACAACGCGAAGACGAAGGCGGCGGAGCAGGTGATGCTGTATGGGTATGACCACGACGCGGCGCATCTGCAGCAGGCGGATGGGCTGCTGGCGGCGAGCGTGGAGAGGTTTCGCGCGCTGACGGCGCTGGCGGGGCCGGCGTATGTGACGGCGACGGCGATGGAGACGACGCAGCGGCAGATTCCGTTTCGCGGCGGGATGAAGCAGTTTCCCAACTGGCAGCAGTGCCTGCCGATGTATGAGAAGGAGCTGGCGACGTTTCGCAAGCGGCGCGCGCTGCTGGAGAGCGGCGAGGGCGTGCAAACGAATCAGGCGACGGGGCCGCTGCCGCAGGTGGCGTTTACACTGCTGCCGGGGGCGGGGGAGGCGTTCACGGTGGCGCAGGGCGCGGCGGTGTTTGCGGATCGCGGCGTGACGATTTCGAATCTCGCGCCGGAGCTGAACGGGCTGCGCGGGATTCGCATCGCCTCGCGCGAGGGCGGGACGCTGCGCGTGAAGCTCGACAAGCCGGCGCAGATTCTGGTGGGCTTTGTGCAGGATGCGTGGCGGAGGGATTCCGTGCTGGACCCGGAGACGGAGCAGTGGAACCTGGTGATGCTGAATGCGGTGGCGGCGGGCAAGCTGGCGCCGATGGCCGTGTGGGCCAAGCCGCTGCCCGCCGGCGAGAGCGAGCTGGACATGGGCAGAGGCGCGTATGTGGTGCTGGGATTTGTGCCGGAGGATCTGCACATTGCGCCGCACGTGAATGAGGCGCAGAACGCGGGCGGCGGGGAGAATCTGGACTGGCTGTTTGAGTAAAGCCGCTCAAAGTGCGACAACGGGCATTCTTGCTTTCCCACCCATGCCCTCCGCTGCGCGGACGTCATGAATGGGGCATCCGGCGACCGACGAGGTTCGTCCTTTCCCAGGTCTCAAAATCGAGACCTGGGGCATCCCGAGTTAGTGCGCTGCGAGAGGTTGCTTCGATGGTGCGTCGTGGCGCTGGAGCAGGCGTGCGGCTTCGGCGTCGGTGATCCGGAGGAAGCTGCCGTGCTTGCAGCCACCGGGCAGTGAGGTTTCGGCGGTGATGTCCTGCCAGTGCTTCCAGTCGGTGGTGGCGACGGCCTCATAGCGCGCGTGCGGGGCGCGGTAGTGATCGTAGAAGACGATGAAGCGGCGACCGAGCTGGATGGCGGACGGGCCTTCGGACCAGCTCTCGTTGATGGGGCCGGAGATGTGCGTCCACGGCCCTTCGAGCGTGGGGCCGGTGGCGACGCGTTCCTGATAGGTGAGCGGGTCGAGGGTCTGGTCTTTGAAGATGAGGCGCCAGGGGCCGGTGCGGCCGTGCTCCGGCGTCGGGTGGAAGATCGTTGCGTCGATGGTGACGTAGCCGGGGTCGAAGAAGATGGCGGGCATGGAGAAGCTCTGGAAGTCGGGCGTGAGGGCGAACCAGATGCGGTTGCCGGTGGTTGCGTCTTTCATGGAGCTGGACCAGATGAGGAGCCACTGCTTCTTCTCGGCGTCCCAGTAGGTCTCCGGCGCCCAGACGTTGCTGGTGGCGGGGAAGGCCTGCATGATGGGGATCTGCTGCTGCGGCGACCAGGTGAACAGGTCGGCCGATGCGGCGTGGCCGAGGGTGTCGCCGTGCCAGTTCCATGTCCAGACCATCTGGAAGCGGTGATCGGGGCCGCGGGTGAGAAAGACGTCGCGCATGAGCTCGCCGGGCTGCGCGGGGACGACCCAGGGCTGGCCGTCGTTGAGCGGCGTGTAGTGGAGGCCGTCGCGGCTGAGCGCGAGATAGATGCCTTGGTTGCCGGGCTCTTTGAAGTAGGCGAAGAGCCATGCGCCGTGGGAGGATGCGGGCTGGGCCTGGCCGGTGGCAGACGCGACGATGGCAGCGAGGAACAGAATGGTCATCCGTTGGAACAGACGGGCCATGTTCCTGCGCGAAGATTTCAATGCAGGGTTCTTGGTTTCCCGCCCAATGCGCGATGAGGCCGCGCATTGGATGGGGCACCCACGGGTCAACAGGCGCTGCAACGGGCGCATGGTTATTGCTCTCCGGGGAAGGTGGCGTTGAGGAGCGCCTTGCCTTGCCACTTCGATTCGGAGGTCTGGCGGCCTGCTTCGTCGAAGGTGCGCCAGGTCCAGCTGCCGTCGGACGCGTAGGATTTTTGCCACGCGAGGGAGCCGTCTGCGCGGTAGAAGCGCTCGTCGCCGGTTTTTCTGCCGAGGTGGAAGGTTGCGGTCCACTGCTTGCGTCCGGCTTCGTCGTAGAGGGTCTGCGGGCCTTCAAGGAGGATGCGGCCATCGCTGGCACGGCCGGTGGACCAAGTGGCTTTGAGTTTGCCGCTGGGCCAGCGCTCCTGATGGTAAGTGATGTTGTGGATCGTTGTGGGTTCGGGGACGGCGGGCGCGTCGGAGAGAATCCAGGATTCGTTCAATTCGATTTCGTAGTTGACGGTGTTCTTGGATGTGGCGATGTGGATGATGCCGTCGGGGCCCTGCGTGGCGGTGACGTAGCCGACGGTGAGGATGCCGGCGGGCAGGCGCTTCTGCTTCCATGTCGCGCCGTCATCGTCGGACAGCGCGACGTAGGCGCCGTCTTTGTGGATGTGCTTCTGGTGGGTGGGATTGGAATCGGCGACGAAGAAGAGACGGCCGGAGGCGAGGCGGAGGACGCTGGGGCGCTCGCCGCTCATGAGTTCGTCGAAGGGCGTGGCGGATTTGCGCCAGGTCTTGCCGCCGTCACTGCTGGTGGCGAGCGGCATGTGGCCGTCGATGGCGGAGTTTTTGCCGCCGTAGCCCAGGATGTCGCCGTTGCGCGCGAGGACGATGGTGGTGTGGCGGCCCGCGGTGCGTCCGCCGGCGTCATACCAGTTTTGGCCTTCGTCGTGTGTGCCCCAGACGGCAGAGATGGAGCCGTTGCCGTCGGCGTCGCGGCCGGTGGAGTCGGTGGGCAAGAGGATGGAGCCGTCGGCGGTGCGCACGATGGAGTTGATGGGCTGCGAGACGTAGCGTCCTATGGGCGCGGGGAAGTGGGGGAATTGGACGGGGCTCCAGGTGACGCCGTTGTCGAGCGAGGTGATGTACGCAAAGGGTGGCGCGCCAATGAGGCGGGGAAATCCCCAGAAGAGCCAGAGCTTGCCGTGGTCATTCCAGAAGACGGGCGCGGCGTTGGCGGCGTCGGCGAAGTAGGGCCACGGTTCGGGCATGTCCCAGTCTTCCGCTCCGGCGCGGCGGCGCATCACGAGGATGGTCTGGTCGGGGTCGTCTTCCTTGTCGGGCGTGTTGTAGTAGGCGGCGAGGAGGTCGCCGTTGCTGAGGACCTGGATGGCGGAGTTGTGGTAGCCGATGCCGAGGCCGCGCGCGAGGCCGATGCGCCAGCCGATCTCGGGCATGGATTTGCCGTTTAGGTTGGGGAAGAGCTCGTGGAGATGGAAGAAGGGCTTTGCGGGATCGGGGCCGAGGGTGAGGTCGACGGGCGTCTGCTTGACGCCGGTTTCAAAGAAGTGTGCGGCGGCAGGTGCGGGATGCGGCGTGAGCGGCGGGGCCTGGACGACGCGGAAGCCGATGTTGCCGCTGGCGGAGGCATAGCTGGGGGCGATGCTGGCGCGGTTGGCGGAGCGCGCGAAGTAGGGAGCCATGGCGGGGACGATGGTGCCGGATTTGGATGCACCGGCGCCGGACTTGCGGAAGTCGAGGCCGCCGCCGCGGACGACGCGGAAGTGGCCGGTGGCGGGGCCGGTGGGATCGGTCTGCGAGGCGGAGGCGTAGGGGCCGTACCAATCGGCGACCCACTCGGGCGTGCCTTCGCCGAGGACGACGCCCCAGGGGTTGGGCGTGCCGGGCGCGGGGGGCGTGTCGCCGGTGAAGAAAGGCGTTTGATGGCCGGCACGGGCGACGTACTCCCACTCGGCCTCCGTGGGTAGGCGGTAGGGCTTGCCTTCTTTCTTGGAGAGCCACGCGCAGAAGGCGACGGCCTGCGGATAACTGATGCCGGCGGCGTAGTCGGGATACGCGGCGACGGACTTGTAGGCGGGATCGAACTGCTGAAACTCGGCGACGGTGATGAGATGCGTGGCGAGGTCGAAGCCGTGCGTGATCGTCACGCGATGCGCGGGGAACTCGTCGAAGTCGCCGTGCGCGGGGCGCGGGGACATGACGCCGAAGCCTTGCGTGATGGAAGCGGGGAGGGTTTGCGCGTCGGCGCCCATGCGGAAGGAACCGGCGGGAATCTGCGTCGTGTCGATATGCAGCTTGCCGGGCTGTTGCGCGGCGAGCGATGCAGCGACGAGCGCGAGAGTGGCCGCGGTGGTCTTGAGGAAGATGGGCACGGTGCGGTGTTCCTTTGGGCGTTTCATGGCGCGGGCCTCGGCGCTGGGATCTCTGCCTGCAGAGGGCCGAGCGTGGCGCGATGCGCGAGTTGCTTTCCATCGACGTAGAGCGTGAGGCCGCGGCCGCGGTGGTAGTGGCGGCCGGTGGCGTCATAGACGATGGTGAGGATGTGGCCATGGTAGGGCAGGCCGTCGAGGGCGAAGTAGCCCCACTGGCCGGCGGGCAGGAGTGGATGCAGGACGAGGGTGTTGTCGGCGCGCGGGCGCAGGCCGAGGAGGCCGGTGATGAGCGGGTCAGCAAAGCCGGAGTGGTTGTAGTAGTTGCCGCGGCCGACTTGCTTGCCCTTGGCGAGGAGCATGTTTTTGGCGATCCACTCGTCAGTGTCGGCGTCGAGGTCTTCGTCAATCCAGTCGATGGCGCGGCCGGAGGGCAGCTTGAAGTGCTGCGAGAGGACGTAGTTGGCGAAGAGCTGGTAGTACTGCGCGGCGGTGATGTCAGGCTGCGCGGGGCCGTTCAAGAGATTCGCGAGGGCGAGCAGAGTTTGCGTGGTGGCGTAGGGCCAGGATGGGCCGTTCCAGGTGCACTGGTCCGTCGAGGCGAAGCGGAAGCGCGGGCTGCGGCGCTCGGCGGTGGTGGGGCCGTATTTGCCCGCAAAGCCGTGGGGATCGAAGAGCTGACGCCACGCCACGGCGTGGTCGATGGGCGGCTGGTAAAAGAGCCACGGAATGTAGCCAATGAGTTCGCGGACGCCGGAGAACTGGAGGACGGTGCCGGGATCTTTGAAGCGCTTTTCGCGGCGGATGCCGGAGTCGGCGGACGGCGAGAGGTCTTCGTAGAACTGGTCGCGCACGTTCCAGAGGCGGGTGTCGATGAGGCGCTGGAGCATCTGCGCTTTGGTGGTGTACTGTGCGGCGAGGGTGGGCTGGCCCGCGGCGGTGGCGAAGGCGGCGATGGCGCGCGCGTCGGCGAGCATGTAGCTGTTGAGCGGCGTGCGATAGCCGTCGCCGCCGATCGACTTCTCCATGGCGTCGCGCGTGTCGATTTGCCAGTAGAGGCCGATGCCGGGATCGAGATGGTCGTCCCAGGCCTTGTCGTTTTCGATGAGACCGGGGAGCATCTCGGTGCCGAGGCTGGCATCGCCGGTGGCGAGGACGACGTTGCGGACGCTGTCGGCGAGGGGAAAGCTGTATTTACGCGGGTCGGCGCCGGGGGAGATCCAGAAGCGCGCGTAGTCGGAAGCGATGCGGGGATTGCGCAGCCAGCGGGCCTCGCCAAGATGCAAGGGCGCGGCGTCCGGAAGCGCGCCGTAGAAGCCGTCGGGCGCGTCGGGTTTGGGGAGCCACTCAGTGATGAGGGTTCCGCGGCTGGTTTGGACGATGTGCTTTTGCCAGGCGTACCAGCGGAAGTAGTACATCTCTTCAAACTGCTTGTCGGAGCTCGAGAAGAAGGGAATGTTGGCCTCAAGCCATGGCCAGGGGTCGGTGGCTGGAGCCTTGCCGGTGGCTTCGCGCTCGTCGGCGGCGAACTGGACGATGTAGCTGTGGAAGTTGTCTGCGCGGAGCAGATGAAGCGGAGATGCGGCCGGAGCGGCTGCGGTGTGCGGTTGGGCCCAGGCAAGTGCGGAAAGGCTGACGGCAAGCCCGAGCGCACCCGCGCCGAAGACGCGCGTGGAAACCTGCTGGAGCGCAAGCGGGATCATGGCCTGCCCGCGACCGGAGCGCGATCGAGGATTTCACGGGCGCGGGTGAGAGTGTCGCCGGCGGCTTGCTTGAGGCAGCTGATGTCGTTGGTGCAGTAGAGCAGGTCGATGCCGCGGTCGAGCCAGAAGCCGTAATCGCCGGGGGCGCAGGCGGTGGCGACGAGCTTGTTGTGGGCGCGCGCGGCGCGCAGAATCTTTTCGGATGCCTGCCTGACCAGCGGGTGCTCAGTCTGGTTGGGCACGCCGAGGCTGGCGGCGAGATCGGCGGGGCCGATGAAGAGGTCCACATCGGGCACGGCGGCAAGCTCATCGATGCGCGCGAGCGCGGCCTCGGTTTCAATCTGGCCCATCAGGCAGAGGTCGTCATTGACCTGGCGCTGGCGGGCGAGGATGTCGTCGGTGACTCCGTAGGAAACGGCGCGCGAGACGGAGAAGACGCCGCGGCCACCCTCGGGAGCGAAGCGGGCGTAGTTGCGGAGGTCACGCAGCTGCTCGGGCTGCTCGATCATGGGGACATCGAGGATGTCTGGGCCGCACTCCGCGCCTTTGAGAACGCTTTCACGGCGCACGTCGGGGATGCGGATCATGGTCAACATGCCGGAGCCGGCGGCCATGCGGCAGAGGTCGGCTGCTTCAGGAAAGGTGATGTGGCCGTGCTCCATCTCGATCCAGATGGCCTGATAGCCGAGATGCGCGCAGATTTCAAGAAAGACGGGGTCATAAAAGTAGACCGCGGCGCCCAGCAGGGTCTTGCCGCCGTTTGCAGCGACGGCTTGCCGAAGACGGTTCATGGAGTTTCTCCCAGGTGGATTGCGGATAAGTGGGACTGCCTGCGGTGCAGGAGCCAGTTCCAAAGCGTGTGCGCGGATGCGACCTTGCGCGCGGGAAAGATGGCGGCAGCGGCGAGGCCGACGGCGAGCAGAAGCAGGTTGCCGATGGCACCGATGGTGTACTCGTGCCAGGGGTAGTTGTAGCGGCCGAGGTTGAGAAGCTTGCCTCCGTTGAGCGTCGAGGATGCGTAAGCAGTAAAGACGAGATTGGCTGCGATGCCCGCGATGGCGGCGTGGACGCCGGCGCGCGGCGCGAGGAAGGCGAGCAGAAAGAGTCCGGCGAGGCCGCCGGCGACGATGGCGGTGGCGGTGTAGTAGAGCGCGAGCGCGAGGGCGTGGGTGTGGGTCAGTGCGAGCGCGACGGTGATGGCGAGCAGGCCGCAAAGCACGACGGCGGCTTTGCCAAAGCGCAGGCGCTGCGCGTCGGTGTGGCGCGGGAAGAAGTGACCGTAGAAGTCTTCGACGAGCACGAGCGCGAGGCAGTTGAGATCGGACGCGAGCATGGACATGGCCGCGCCGCAGAGCGCGGCGAGGATGAGGCCGCCTGCGCCGGCGGGAAGCTCGGTGACGATGAACCAGGGAAAGACCTGATCAGCGCGTGCGATGGAGGCGGGAAGCGCGATGCCGCTGAGCGCATAGAAGGCCCAGAGCAGCGAGCCGATCAGCATGAAGGCGGTCCAGACGGGCAGGCAGAGCACGCCGCCGAGCACAGCGCCGCGGAGCGCTTCGCGATCGGTGCGCGCGGCGAGGTAGCGCTGCACGACGGTCTGGTCGGCGGTGTACTTCTGCAGGTAGAAGAAGAAGCCGTAGAGGGCGAGCGTCCAGACGGTGGGCTGGGCGAGGTTGAAGCGGAAGCTGCCGAGGCTTGTCTTGTGATAGGCCGCGATGCGCTGCAGCAGGTCGGCAGCGTGCACATGCGACGAGAGGAGCAGAGCGGCGAGCGTGACGGCGATGCCGGTCCAGAGAAGAAAGCCCTGCACGACGTCGGTCCAGATGACGGCGCGCAGACCGCCGATGAAGGTGTAGGCGATGGCCACGACGCCGAGCGCGATGAGGAGCGGAGCGACGGACAGGCCGGTGATGCCGGCGAGCGACAGGGCGAGCAGATAGAAGACGAAGCCCATCTTGGCGAAGTGTCCCGCTGCAAAGGCGAACGAGGCGTACATGCGCACGCCAGGCCCAAAGCGCTGCTCGAAGTATTCGTAAGCCGACATGGAAACGACGTGGCGGAAAAACGGAACGATGAAGGGGCCGATGGCGGCGAGGACGACCAGCAGCACGATGCCAGGGACGAGCAGGTTCCAGTTGCCTGCGTAGGCCGCGCCAGGAAAGGCGATGAAGGTGACGCTGGTGATGATGGTGGCGAGCAGGGAGATGCCGGCGGCCCATCCGGGGATGGAGCGGTTGGCGACGAAGTAGGAGCCGGTGGTGGTTTGCCCGCGGCGGAAGCGGACGCCCACGCTCAACAGCAGGAGCATGTAGGCGGCGACCACGACGAGATCCACGCGAGGCATCGTCAGGCCTTTCCCTGCGCGGCGAGCTTGCCGGCGGCCATCCGCGCGGCGAGGCGCATGGCGGCTTTCATATTGGCGGCGTCGGCGCGGTTCTGGCCGGCGATGTCGAAGGCAGTCCCGTGATCGACCGATGTGCGCAGGATTGGGATTCCGAGCGAGACGTTGACCGTGGCCTCAAAATCGATGAGCTTCATGGGGATGTGGCCCTGGTCGTGATACATGGCGACGATGAGGTCGAACTCGCCGCGCAGGGCGCGGACGAAAATGGTGTCGGGCGAGTGCGGGCCGGAGCAGTCGATGCCAAGGGCGCGCGCCTGCGCGATGGCGGGTGCGATGAACTCCGCGTCCTGCGTGCCGAAGAGGCCGTGCTCGCCGGCGTGGGGATTGAGGCCGCAAACGGCGATGCGCGGGGGAGTCTGACGCATGAGGCGCAGGGCTTCGTCGCCGAGCTGGATGGTGCGCAGGATGCGCGGTGTGTTGAGACGGCAAGCCTGCTCGAGCGCGATGTGGGTGGAGACGTGGACGGTGGCGAGCTTGTCCGAGACGAGCAACATGCGCGACTCTGTGGCGCCGGTGAGCGCGGCGATGTATTCGGTGTGGCCGGTGAAGCTGCGGCCGGAGAGCGTGACGGCTTCTTTATTGAGCGGCGCTGTGACCATGGCTTCCGCTTGACCCTGCTGACAGAGCTCGACGGTACGGCGGACGTACTCGATGGCGGCGAGGCCGTACTCGGCGCGGAGCTGGCCGAAGGCGAGAGTGTGGTCGCGCGGCAGAGCATTGGCAGGAACAAACTCACAGGGCAGCGAGGTGAGTGGAATGTTGGCGAGGCGGGCGGCGGGCGCGAGCGCGGCTTCGTCGCCGATGAGAAGCCAGTGCGCGAGGCCCGCGATGGCGGGATCGCCGAGGGCCTTGAGCGTGATTTCTGCGCCGACGCCGGCAGGGTCTCCGATGCTGATGGCTATGCGAGGAAGGGTGCTCATCCAGTTCTCCCCAGTGCATTGAGTATGTCGCAGAGGAGATGGGGTGTGCCGAATCCGCCGGATTTCGTGATGACGATGCGGCCTTCGAGCAGGCCGCCCTGCGCAATGCCCCAGGGAACGCCTGGAGCGAACTCGCCGCCAAGCAGGATGGAGTGCGCGCCGAGCGCGGTGGCGGCTAGCTGGGCGGTGTCGCCGCCGGTGAGGATGACGGCATCCGGAAGTTGTTGCGTGAATATCTCGCGGATCTGGAGTTCGGCGCCGGGTGCGGGCTCTATGCGGAGCAGACGTGTCTGGACCGGAGAAGGAGCGGTTGCGGCGGCGAGCTGATCAAGCTGCTGTTGGGTGACGAGGTGCGTGGTTCCGGCGATGAGCAGAGCCCGTGTGGCATGCGGCAAGGGAGCATCGGAGATGGCCAGGCCGTCGAGGTTCGCGAGGGCGGTGGCCAGGCCGGCAGAACCGGCGACGAGCAGACCGGGCAGGGATTGCGCGGCGCGTGCAAGGGCGTCGAGATCCTGCT
Source organism: Acidobacteriota bacterium (assembly GCA_021781795.1). GTDB lineage: Bacteria > Acidobacteriota > Terriglobia > Terriglobales > Acidobacteriaceae > Telmatobacter. The sequence continues at coordinate 39,297 of JAJXWA010000015.1, read as the reverse complement.
GCGTGGCAGCATCGCAAAGGAGCAGAGACTTGCCGGATGTGAAGGCGGCGGTGAGGCTGGCCGCGTTGGAGACGAGAGCGATCCTGGAGTGCAGCCCGGCGGGAAAGATCTCGCGGACGCTGCGTAGTTCGAGCTGGCCAGCGGGGTCATGGACTTCGAGCACCCCGTTGCGAACGATGCGGCCAGCGGCGGGGAAAGCCGGGGCGAAGAGAATGGCGCGCCCATCGAGCGCCAGCTGGAGCGCGAGGAGTTCGGCGGCAATGGGACCGCGGAGGGTGGAGTCGACTTTCTTGAAGATAAACGTGTCTGGTGCGTGGGCCATCCTGCCAGCGGCCTCCGCTACCGCGGACGCGGCGTGCTGCGGGGCCAGGTTGCGCGAAGCGGTGTGGATGGCCTGGACGGACTCGGGCGCGGCAAAGCGCATGGAAGGTCCGAGCCAGACGCGGACTGCGCGGACTGTTCGAAGGAAGGGCGCGGCGGCATCACAGGCGCCGGTGAGGTCGTCGGCGAGGATGCGGATTTGCGATGCAAGGCGAGCTGCCTCGGGGTGCGTTTTGTTGTCTGCGCGAGCGGTGGAGGTTTGCATGAGCGGGGCTCTGTTTATTTTCGAGAGTATACATTTACTTTCGGATTGCGATTTCAGCCGCAAAGGCATTGATTCCGATCTGCGGAACTGATTGAGTCTGGACAGCCTGACAGGAAGGCAGATGTGAACAGCCGAAGTCCCTATCCTATGCGAGTCTGTCTCTTGCACATTGGATGCGAGGGGGCCGTGCTGGCGTGCAGCCATTCCGGATTCCGCCTGGACAATATTCCGCCACGCACAGGAGAAGGCCGGGGCGGGGGCGTGCAAGTCAGTATTGTTCAGTGTGGTGGAAAGGGGTCCCAGCCGTCGTGCCCGGCGAGGAAACGCGCGGGGTTCCAGCGTTCGGCTTGGGCGTGTGTGAGTTGGTGCGAGAACGGTTCGCGCGTGGATGTGCTGGCGCCGGGACCCGTGGAGTGGAACTCGGCGAAGAAGGCGGTGGGCAGACTGGGCTGGCCGAAGCGTGGCCACTCGGTCCAGCCGGCGGGGAGGACGGGCGCGTCGATGCGGGTGTTGAGATAGACGACGGTGGCGTGCGGGCGCCAGGGTCGGCCGAGGGTGATGCGAGTGTCGCTGGGGTCGGCGGTGAGCGTGCAGTGGTCGAAGACGTAGCCGCTCTGCTGCGCGGCGTAGTGCTGGCCCTGCGCGGTGTACATGACCTCGCGGCCTGGGATGCCGTGGAGGGTGCAGCGGTCAAAGACGGCTTGGCTGTCGCCGAAGATGAAATCGACGTTGCCTTCGATATAGGAGTCGGCGAAGTACTGGCGCGTGGGGACGCAGGGGCCGTAGTCGCCATAGCAGTAGCGGGCCGCGGCGAAGAGGGTGTCCTGCGCGCCGAGCAGGCGGACTTGATGGAACGCGGCGCGGTCTGCTGTGACGGCGAGGGCGACAGCCTGGCCTTTGCCGGTGCCCGCGTCGTTGGCGATGGTGAGATTGTCCATGGAGACGTTGTCCGCTTCGACGAAGACGGTGGCGCTGTTGAAGGTGCCGGCGGATTTTGGTCCGGTGTTGTTGAAGACGAGGACGGTCTTCGAGGGGTCAGGATCGACGCCGTCGATGTGGACGTGCGGCTTACGGATGGTGACGACCTCGCGATAAGTGCCGGGCTGAACAGCGATGGAGCCACCCGTGTCGGGTAGTGCGTCGACGGCCTCGGCGATGCTGTGGAAGGCGGCGGTGCCATCGGCGGCGACGGTGAGTTGCGTGCGCGTGCCGGGGTGGGGAAGATGGCTGCGATCGAGGGCCCATTGCAGATGCCGCTGCGGGGCTTCGCTTGATGGAACGCAGGTGGCTGAGTTGTCCGGCTGAAGGCCCTGCGGCTGGAGAGGGCCCTCGCCGGCGACGAAGACGTCGTCCATCTGGACAGTTGCGGAATCGGGCAGGTGCGAAACAGGCGGGCCTTCCTGCTGCAGAACAGCGAGCGGGGCGGCGACGCCCGAGAGACAGACATCCTGCAAGTGGACGTCGTGGAGGTGGCCGCCCTTCTGGCCGCGGAGGTTGAAGAGGAATCCGCGGGCTGCGTCGGTGATGGTGGCGCGTTGGAGCTGAATTTCGCTGGTGTTGCCGTAGACGTCGTCGCCGAGGGAGAGGCCTGTGCCGCCGGTGACATGGAGGTTCGTGATGACGACGTGCGAGGTGGCGCCGAGGATGCTGGCGCGCAGGTCGATGGCCGCGCCTGCGATGTGTGTGGAGAGGCCGCTGACGTGCGCGCCGGGCGAGTTGCTGAGCAGCAGGCCGGGCGATGCGGCATTTGCGGCGGGAGCGTCGATGGAGACATTTTCAAGCGTGAGTCCGATGGTCTTATAGATAGCGAGCGAGGCGCCGGGGGCGTTGCGAAGATGAATGCCGCGCACGATGAAGTTCTGCGATTCATAGGAGGAGATGAGCGCGGGGACTTCGATGTGGGCGTGGTGCGACGCTGCATATTCGAGGCGCTCCCACCATGAGGAGGAGGCTTGCGGGGCGCGGCCGCCCTGGCCGTCGATGGCGCCGGGGCCGAGGACGCCGCTGTATGCAGCCTGATAGGAGAAGAGGAATGGCTTGCAGTCGGGCTGCTCGTCCGATCGGTCATCCGCATGGGCGGGGGGTTGCGAAGGCTCGCCGCAACTGTGCGGGGCTAGGTCGTAGTCGCGCGGATTGTGCGAGGCGTAGAGCGTGACACCGTGGTCGAGGAAGAGCGTGACGCCGCGGGGAAGGATGAGCGGTGCGGCGAGGAAGGCATCCTGCGGGCCGCTGGCCTCAAGAACAACGGACTGGCCGGGAAGACAGCGCGAGAGCGCGGCCTGGATGCGGGCGGTGTCTATCTGCTGCGGACTGGTGAGGCGCGTTGCGGTGGCGTCAGTCATCTCCGCTTTGAGCACTGCGCAAGCGTGGATCTGGATCGGCGTGGAGGCGGGCTCTGCGTGGACGGTGGCGAACATGCACGCGAGGGCGGCGAGGGCAGCGCAAGAAAGTGCGCCGCGGAGCATGGAGCGAGGATGGAAGCGTGCCGAAATCATGCGAGGCTCCTTGCGCGGTGTGGCTAGTGGGTGATGATCGTCGCGGCGTTGAGCGGGACGATGGGTTTGCCGTCGGCCGCGGTGATTTGCAGGTTACGCGTGCGGACGGTGGCGTAGCGGACGGTCAGGCCGCGCTGCGCATTGATGTTCACATCAGTGAGCGTGATGGTGGAAATGGGGCTCTCCGGCAGGCCTTCGATGACACCGGCCTGCTTTGCATCGGTGGCGGTGAGATGCGCGATGCGCATGTCGTGGAAGTGCGGCGTGAGGCGCGTGACGGGCTCCGGGGCGTCGGGTGTGCCGCGACGCTGACCGTAGTAGGAGGTCACGATGATTGGAGTGCCGACGTGATCCATGGTGAGATCGCGGAAGGTGAAGTGGCCAATGTCGCCGCCGCGGTCGCGGCCGGATTTGATGCGGACGCCGTTCGCGGTGCCGTTGAAGGTGATGCGGGAGGCGCGTACGTTCTGCACTCCGCCTGCGATCTCACTGCCGATGGAAAGGCCGTGGCCGTGCAGGAAGGTGCAGTCGCGGATGGTGATGTCGGTGCTGGGCTCGTCGGGGCCGGGTGAGCCGGGCTGACCGGATTTGATGGCGACGTTGTCGTCGCCGACGTCGATGGTCATGTGCTCGATGCGCACGTGGTGCGACGAGAAGGGATCGATGCCGTCGGTGTTGGGCGAGCGCGCGGGAGCGAGCACCTTGCCGTTGCGGATGACGACGTCGCTCGTGTTGTAGAGAACGATTTGCCACGACGGCGAGTTCTGCACGGAGAGGCCTTCGATGCGGATGTGGCGGCAGTGATCGAAGAGGATGAGGCGAGGGCGCAGGGCGGGGCTGAAGTCGGGCAGGTGACGATGGCTGTAGACGTCGGCCCACCAGGGCTGGCCTGCGCCGTCGATGATACCGCCGCCGCGGAGGGTGATGCCGTCGGCGTTGGATGCGGAGAGCAGCGGCTGCACGGCGGGCTCGCGCAGTTCTTCTGTGCGAGGGTAATCGCTCTTGTCCTGGCTGCCGAGAATGGTCGCGCCCGCTTGCACGTCGAGCGTGATGCGGCTCTTGAGCACGAGCGGGCCGGTGAGAAAGGTGCCGTGGTCCAGCAGCACTGTGCCACCGCCCTTGGCTGCGCAGAAGTCGATGGCGCTCTGAAGGGCGCGCGTGTCTTTGGTGGTGCCATCGCCTTTGGCGCCAAAGGCGCGAGCATCGCAGACGCGTGCGGCGTAAGAGGCACGAGAGGAGAATGCGAGGTTAGCGAGAAGAAACAACGCGATGGAGGCGCGGCAGATGCGCGCGGTGCGGATGGAATTTGAGAATCTCGGCATGAGTCCTTTTCGAGCGGATGCAAGAGGTCTGACCGGAAAAGCGGGTCTACCGATGTCCTCTCGACTGGATTGAATCGTCGTGCAGGTCTCTTGTACTATCGCGAGGCGGATGAAATCAAGATGAAGAGCGCGCAGATGAGGGATTCCACGATGAGGAAAGCCGCGCAGGAGTGGGCGATTTGGCTGGCGTTGGGTGCCTGCGTGGTCATGCCAGTTCGGGCGCAACTGACCGACAGCCAGGTGCAGGCGATGCGGGCGAAGATCCGGGCGGCGCTGTTTGTGCCGGAACCGCTGCCCGCGCTGGATGCGAAGAGCTATGGAAGCTTTGCGCCGGAGCCGGGCGTGATTGCCGAGCGCGTGACGTACGGGACGGAGTACGGGCTGCGTATTCCGGCGATTGTGTACCGGCCGGCGAAGGTGCGTGGGAAGATTCCGGGCATCGTGGTGGTGAACGGCCACGGCGCGGACAAGACGAGCTGGTACTCGTGGTACACGGGCGTGGAGTATGCGCGCGCGGGTGCGATGGTGGTGACCTATGACCCGATTGGCGAGGGCGAGCGCAACGATGAGCACAAGGATGCGACGGGTGAGCATGACCGCGTGATTGATGTGCCGGGCGTGCCGGAGCGGATGGGCGGCGCGATGATGACGGATGCGATGCAGGGCGTGTCGTATCTGCTGAGCAGGCCGGAGGTGGATGGGCGGCGGATTGGGCTGCTGGGATTTTCGATGGGGTCGTTTGTGGCGTCGCTGACCGGGGCGGTGGATGCGCGGATTCATGTGGTCTTTCTGACGGGTGGCGGCGACCTGGATGGGCCGGGCGGCTACTGGGATGCGAGCCACATGGTGATGTGCCAGAGTGGGCCGTACAAGGCGCTGCGTTTCCTGGGCGACCGGCCGGCGGCGATCTTTGCGCTGCAAGCGCGGCGCGGGCCGACGTTTATTTGGAACGGCACGGATGATACGGTGGTGGCGATTCCGCAGCACGGGCCGGATTTCTTTGAGGATTTGCGCAAGCGCACGATTGCGCTGAACGGATCGGAACAGGGCGTGTTCACGACGTACTTTGATCCGGGCGCGAGCCATCGGCCGGGGTGGGTGACGAAGCCCGCGGCGGAGTGGCTGGCGGAACAACTGCATTTTGCGAGCTGGTCAGCGAAGAAGATCGCGAAGCTGCCGACGATTCGCATTGCGGACTGGGCTGCGGCAAAGGGCGTGCCGCTGAACCACAGCGCAGAGCGGGAGAATCGCGATGGCGGGCTGCGGGCGCTGGATGTGGACGCGCCGAAGCTGACGCCGGAACAACTGAGCGTGTTGCCGAGGTCGGAGTGGGAGCGCGAGCGGAAGCAGTTTGTGTACACATCGTGGGCCGCGGATGCGATTGCGGATGCGAAGCGGGTGAGCGCCAGAGGTGCCGCTGCGGCGAGCGACGATCATTGATCCGGCTTGAATGGGTGAGGCTGTGCTTTCCCACCTTCTCCGCAAAGAACGCGGAAAGGATGGGGCACCCTATTTCTTTCAAGGGCCGGATCCATACAACTCCATCTCAGCGGCGGGGGACCTCACGCAAGGGCAGGCGCACGAACTTGATGGTCTCGCGGCGCCACGAGTACGTCATGAGCAGGTCGCCGTTACGGGCCTGGATGATGGCCGGATAGGAGTACTGGCCGGGGCCGTCTTCCAGAGTTCTGAAGATGTGGAAGTGTTCGCCATCGCGACTGACGGCGAGGTTGAGCGGCGTGCGCTCGTTGTAGCTGTTGTTGAAGATGAGCACGATGCGGGCGTCGCGAAGGCGCACGGCGTCGATGCCGGAGTTGGGGTTGGGCAAGCCGATGAAATGCGCCTGCGTCCAGGTGACGCCGCTGTCGTAGGAGTCAGCGACGGCGATGCGCGCGGCGCGGGTGTGACTGCGCGCATAGAAGCGAAGATGACGGCCGCCGAGCGAGACGACGGTAGGCTGGATGATGCCGACGGTCCTTGCCGCGAGCGGGTAGACCTTGGTGTGTGTGTCCGTGGCGCTGCCGGCGGACGGCGTGGCCGGTTGCTCCGCGGCTGCGAGGGCAGCGGCATTCGGCACGTCGAGATGGTCCGGAACGGTGATGGGGCCGAAGTGCGTCCAGGTGGCGCCGTTGTCCGTGGAGCGCTCAATCCACGCGGTCCACGTGCCGTGCTCGATGGAAGATCCGCTGACGATGATGCCATTCGGGAGCACGAGCGGCTTGTCCTTGATGGGGCCGAGGATGCCAGCGGGAAGTGTCTCTGCGGCGCTCCAGGTGCGGCCCTCGTCGCTGCTGCTCTTGCGCGCGCCGAGCCAGGTGCTGGGATGCGTGCCGTACTTGTAGTAGAGCCAGAGCTTGCCGTCGTGCGTGTGGAAGAGGACGGGGTTCCAGCAGGCGACGCCATCGGCGCGGGCCAGCTCGACGGGCGCGCTCCATGTGCCGGCGTGCAGGCGGGCGCCGTAGATGGCAACATCGGGCGCGCCTTCTTTGGTTCCGGCAAACCATGCGGCGAGGATGTCTCCGTTGCGCAGCTCGACGAGCGTGGAGGCGTGGTTGTCGCGCTGCGTGCCGGGCAGTGCGTGGCCCGAGGCGAGCGGGGGAAAGATGAAGCCGGTGTCTGCGCTCTGCGCATGGGTCGTGAGAATGCTGAAGGAGCAGATGAAAGCGAGAACAGAGCCGCTAAGATTCATGGTGTTTGTCTCACACAGTTGAGGGTTGCAGGCTGACTCCATGTGGTTCGGATGCGGTCGTCGCTGGCGGAGCTGTTAGCGAGCGCGCGGCCGTTGCAGGTCCAGCGGCCAGCGGGCAGCAGGATTTCTGCGGTGATGCCTGCGGGAAGCTTGACGGCGATGTGCTGCGGTGTGGCCTCTACGCGGACAGCGCCTTGCGGCGTGGCGATGGCGCCCTTTGCCCACTGGAGGCCGGCGAGGTCGGGCCGGATCTGCATGAGACGATCGCCGGGCGCGAGCGGCGTGAGGCCGAGAATCTGCTCGATGAGCCAGGCTGCGGGACCGCTGGACCAGCCATGCGCAAGGCTCGCGTAGTAGCCGACTTTGTCGTCTGCCTGGAGGCGCGCGTGCGGATCGGGGCCTGCCCATGCGGGATCCCACGCCTCCCAGAAGCTGGTGGCGCCCGCGTCGAGCATGCCGCCCCAGTAGAAGCGCATCCAGGCGAGCGCTTCCGCGCGGTGACCGAGCGCGGCCATGGCAGAGAGCAGATAGCTGCCGTAGTAGGGCGTGATGATGTCGGAGGGCTTGCGCGTGGTGACGGTGCGCGCGAGGACGCGCCAGACGGCCTGGCGCTGCGCCTCGCTGGTGACGGCGCCTGCGAGCACGGCGATGGCGTTGGTCTGCCAGCGGTCCCCGAATCCGCCGGGAGTTTCGGCGAGAGATGTTTGCGCGGCCGTGGTCATCTCGCTGGCGAGCGCGTCGTAGTGGGCTGCGCTGGCGGTGTCGCCGGTGAGGCGCAGCAGCGTAGCGGCGCGGCGAAAGGCGAGCAGGTATTCGAAGTGAACGGCGCGGCGCGCTTCAGGCGAGTCGCCGCTAAGACCGGGCGCCCAGTCAACAAAAGGCTTGCCGCCGTCTTTGGCGGCGTAGATGTGGCGCGCGTCGAGGTCGCGTTCCATGAGCGCGAGCAACTGCAACATGCGGCCCTGCACGCTGCGGAGCTGGTCGAGATCGCCCCAGCGTTGCACGTATTCGAACTCGCTGATGACCCACCAGGCGGAGTAGCCGGGGAGGCCATTGACGGGGCCGTTGACGGGCGCGGGGCCAATGGCGTCTTCAAGGCCGGAGCGCACGAGGCGCGAATCGCCATAGACGTCGGCGACGACGCGATGGATGACTTCATCGTCGCCAATCCAGCGGCCACGGTCGCGCTTGATGCCGTCGAGGATGGAGTCCTGCATGGAGAGGTGCGCGGTGTCAACGGCGGTCTGCCAGATGCGGTTGAGGCGCGCGTCGCTGGAGCGGAAGCTGCCGATGGCCTGTGCGGGATAGAAGATGGATTCCGCGGAGATGGTGGTGTCGCTGCTCGCGTTTTTCACAAGCGCGTAACGGAAGCCGGTCTTGGGGCCGCGCGCGGTGTGACCAGGCGGCACGTTGAGGGGCAGGTCCCCGAGAAAGGGTGCGTGCAGCAACTCGCCCATCGACTCGCCGTAGCGGATGGTGGCGTGAAGATCTTGCGTGTGCGCGGCGAGCAGCAGGCGGCCGTTGAGCTCGCGGCCGAAGTCGAGGAGCAGACCGTCCGGCGTTTGCATGGTTGTGACTGGCTGCAGGAAGCAGTTGGCCATGTAGGGCGCTTCGCCAAGATAGCCGGGCCAGGCGTACATGCCCGCGTCGGCGCTCCACTGGAAGAAGTCGATGTTGCTCTCGATGCCGCCGAGGCTGGTGACGGGCTTCCATGCGGCGTCGTTGAAGCCGGGCTGCTGCCAGCCAGGATCTGCGCTGGTTGTGCTGCGCCATGTGCTGTCGCTCTGGAGCAGAGGCAGAGCGGCAATACCTGGCGCAGCGGGCAGGATCTCCGCAGCGAGGACCTCTCCGGAGTTGAGCCAGCGGGTGGCGAGCGAATTGGTGTGATGATGGCTGCCATAGCCGCGCACGACTTCGAAGGCAAGCACGTTGGAGCCAATGCGCAGATAGGGCGCGACGTTGGCCGACAGGGTGGCGAAGCCGATGTGGTGGCCGCCGTCGAAACGGAGCACGGCGACGGGTAGGCCGTTGAGCCAGACGTGCGCGCTGCGCGGCCCGGCGATGTAGAGCGTTGCGTTGGCGGGGATGGACGTGAGGGTGAATTTCTTGCGGAAGAAGTGTGGCTCAATCTTCCAGTCGTTTCGCTTGATGCGGCTGAGATCGCGCGGCTCGGTGAGAACGGCGGCATCATTGGCGGTCCAGATGTACTGCGCGGTGAGCGGTGTATGGAAGCTGCCGACTGTGAGCGTCGTGGATGCCGAGCAGAGCGGCTCGGACGCGGCGCGTACGAAGGGATGGTCGGACTGTGCCGGGCAGGCGCACGCAGCGGCGAGCAGGAATCCGCCGAGTCGTCGGGAAGGTAGAGGCATTGCAGCTTTTCTTATACACGTGAGTGTGGGTTGAGGCTCGGTGGGTAGGGGTTGCTGTGTTCCGCTCACCGGAATCTCATGGAGCCTGAGGCGCGGTTCTCCGTTGAAGAGATTGAGGCACGGGCGGAGTGATGCAGCGGGCGGTCAGCGGCGAGGCGACGTTCCAGGCGACGGAATGATGCGACTCCCGCAACGCAGGACTGGCGGTGGAATGCCGAAAGAACGATACTCTTGACCGCAAAGCGCCGGGTCTGTTCGTCTGCACGCAGAAGGCTTCGCGCGCGACGAGATTGGCGAATCCTCCTTGCCCGAAAGGCGTCATCGTGACTACCGCGCACCGTCCCACCTTGGCCCTGATTCATACCAGCCCGACATTGACCCCCGCCTTCACCGCCTTGTGCAAGCAGCATCTGCCCGAGGCGAGCATCTTTCACATGGTGGATGAGAGCCTGATTCAGGAGACGATTCGCGCGGGGAAGCTGCAGCGAAGGACGATGCTGCGCGTGGTGGAGCAGGTGGGCTCGGCTGTGGGTGCGGGGGCGGACGCGGTGCTGGTGACGTGTTCGTCGATTGGGCCGGCGGTGACGCTGGCGCAGCAGTTGTTTGATGTGCCGGTGCTGCGCATTGACGACGCAATGGCGGAACTGGCCGTGCAGAAGGTGCGGCGCATCGGCGTGCTGGCGACGCTGCGCACGACGATGGATCCGACGACGGCGCTGCTGCGGCAGAAGGCGGCGGATGTGGGGCGCAAAGTGGAACTGGTAGAGTGCCTGTGTGAGGATGCATTTCCGGCGGTGCTGGCGGGCGATACGGAGACGCATGACCGGCTGTTGCGCAAGGCGCTGCTGGAAGATTTGCGTGGGGTGGATTTGATCGTGCTGGCGCAGGCATCGATGGCGCGGGTGGTGGCGACGCTGGAGCCGGGCGCGCTGAAGGCGCCTGTACTTTCAAGTCCCGAACTGGCGGTGCAGCGGGCGCGCGAGGTGCTGCTGGGCGGGCGGTCCGCGACGAGGAACGGCGCTTGAAGCAACGGCGCTTCAAGCAACGACATAAGGTGCTTGGGCTGCTGGGCGCACTTTCGGTTGTCGTGTTTCTGGATCGCATGGCCATCGCGGTGGCGGGGCCCTCCATACAAGCGGATCTTCATATTGAGCCCGAACAGTGGGGCTGGATTCTCAGCGCGTATGTGCTGGCGAACGGCTTGTTTGAGGCGCCTTCCGGCGCGATGGGCGACCGCAACGGGCAGCGCGGCGAGCTGACGCGGATTGTCGCGTGGTGGTCGTGCTTCACGGCGTTGACGGGCTGGTGCCGGAGCTTCTGGCAACTGGCAGGCGCGCGGTTCTTCTTCGGGATGGGCTCGGCGGGCGCGTATCCGAACGCGGCGGGCGTGATTGCGCGGTGGTTCCCGGCAGGCGAGCGCGCGCGGAGCCAGGGATTTGTGTGGGCGGCGAGCCGGTTTGGCGGGATGCTGGCGCCAGTTTTGATTGTGCCGGTCGAGGCGTGGCTGGGCTGGCGCGCGGTCTTCTGGATGCTGGGTCTGGTGGGCATCACGTGGGCGCTGGTGTGGCTGCGCTTCTTTCACAATCGGCCGGCGGACGATCCGCGCATCACGCAGGAGGAGCTGGCTGAGATTGGATCCAGCGAGCACGAGCACGGGAAGGTGCGGCTGCCGTGGCGGCGTATGTTGCGCGCGCGCATGCTTTGGAGAGTGGTGCTGGCGTATGGCTGCTACGGCTGCGCGAGCTGGTTTTATTTTTCGTGGTTTCCTACCTGGTTCATTCACAAGACGGGCCTGACGCTGGACGGGATTTTGCTGACCTCGCTGCCATTTGCGATGGGCGTGGCAGGCAATCTCTCCGGCGGCGTGGTGGGCGACCGACTTGCTGCGCGGTGGGGCGCGAAGACAGCGCTGCGCATGATTCCCGCGGTGTGCCTGGCGGCGACGGCGCTGACGCTGGTGGCGATGGCGCAGTGCCGCGGGGCGGTGGCGGCAACCACGCTGTCGTGCCTGGGCTTCGGCGTGATGGACTTCATGCTGCCTTCGGCTTGGGCGATGTGCGTGGCGATTGGCGGGCGCGCCAGCGGCACGGCCACGGGCTTGATGAACACGGCGGGGCAGGCGGGCGGCTTTCTGTGCACCGTGCTGTTCGGCTACGTGGTGGAGCGGACGGGCAGCTACAACCTGCCGCTGCTGTTTATCGCCGGCATGGTTCTGGTGAGCGCGCTGATCTTTGCGAGCATCGACTGCACGCAGACGATGGATGCGGAGCCGTCGCACCGCTGAAGTGTTGCGCGGACTCGCTCAGACGCCGTCGCGCACCGCGGAGAAGAAATCGCCGGGGCCAATCTGGCCGCCTTTCAGAACGAGTTCCAGCCCATCGAAGGGCGAGCCGGGCGCGTGGCCGCGGCAGAGTGGCGCGCCAGGCGTGAGCGGCGCGGCGAATGTGAGCGCACGCAGGCCGAGCTGCTGAACGGCGTGGGTGGACGTGTCGCCGCCGGCAAGGAGGACGCGGCGCACGCCGGATTTTTCGACGAGTTCGCGCAGCAGCTTTCCGAGCGCGATGGAGAGGTCCTGACGGGTCTCGGTGTTGGCGGGGAGCGGGCCGAGCGCGGTGTAGAGGACGACGCTACGGCCTTCGGCGAGCGCCTTGAGAGCCTGCTGGCGTCGCCGGGTCCATGGGTCGGGACTGCCGAGCGGCCACGCCGCGAAGCCGTGATTCCGCGCGTGGCGAATTTGCGCGGCGGTCTCGGGCGAGCAACTGCCGCTGAGGACCAGGAGGCGATCTGCGGGGCGCGCGGCGGTGAGGCGCACGCGACGCGGCAGCAGACCGGCATGACGCCACTGGCGCAACAGGCCGTAGGTAAGGCCGGAACTGCCGACGGCGAAGATTGGATTGCGTGTGGAGCGATCGCAGAGGATCGCAGCGGTCAGGTCGAGCATGGATTTGTTGACGCCGTCGAAGAGTACAGCCTGCGCGCCGGATGCGAGTTCCGACTGCAACTGGGCGGCTGCGGCGCCGCGCTCGAAGGCGAGCAGGTCAACAAGGCCAATCCGGAGGTGCGTTTGCAGCGCAAGATGCACGCGCAGGTCCGCCTCACGCATGGGCGTGACGGGATGGCGCTGCATGGTGGGATGGCGGTCGATGCGAACCATGGTTCCATTGGCCGCGGCGAAGAGGTTGCCGAAGGCGACGGCGCGCCCCAGATGCGGAGCGCCGACGACGATGGGTACAAAACGCGTGCGAAAGGCTGTGCGACCGAGTTCCATGGCGCGGCCGATGCTGCCGGTGTGGGACGCGCTGTCAAAGGTCGAGCAGACCTTGTAGTGATTGACCGCCGCGCCGAGCGCGCGCATGCGGGTGAAGATGCCGGGCAGGTGCGCGTCCATCCAGCGCGGACTGCGGCTGCGGCTTTCGCCGGCGATGCCGATGGCGCGGCAGTGCGGGAATGCAGCCAGATCGGCCTGGCTGGGCGTGGCGGTGAAGAGGACTGCGGGCAGGCCGTGGAGCGCGAGCGCTTCGAGCACGTCCGTCGAGCCGGTGAAGTCGTCGCCGTAGTAGGCGTAGAGCAGCCGGGATGGACGTGGGCGGCTCACTCGGCAAATCTCTCAAGGGCGGCGGCGAGTTCGGGGTGGCTGCGGGCGTAGTCGGCGAGGGGCACACCTGCGGCGGCAGCTTCCCACGCCTGGCGCAGGCTGCGGACGCCGGCGGCCGGGCCGGCGGGATGCGCGAGGATGCCGCCGCCGGCTGCATAGAGGAGGTCCATGCTGCCGAGAGCCTTGTAGGTGTCGGGCGCCTGACTCGCGGACTGTCCGGATGAGAAGACGGGCAGGATGGTGCAGCCATTGTGCGGCGCGGGGAACATCGGCGTGAGGCACTCGCGCGCGGAGGCGATGACCGAGGCGTCGTCTTCGCAGAATTTGTTGCGGAGGCCGTTGACGTGGACGTGATCGATGCCGACGAGACGCCAGAATTTCTGATACGCGAGGAAGCTCATGCCGGTGGCTTGGGAACGGCTGAAGATGCCCCATCCGTTGCGGTGGCCGTGAATGGCGAGGGTGGCGTGACGGCGCAGAGCGACGAGCGCGGGTAGACCAATGCTGTTTAGGCTGACCATGACGCAGGTGCCACCCGCGGCGGCGACGAGGTCGTGGCGGCGGAGCATCTGGTCGATTTCGCCGGTGATGTTGGCAGCGTACATGACGCGCTTGCCGTTGCGATCGGCGTGGTCGTTGAGGACGCGGAGGACCTGCGCGACGCGCTGATCGAAGGGGCAGTGCGGCCCGTCGGCCTGGAGCTCGTCGTCCTTGATGAAGTCGACCCCGGCCTCGGCGAGAAGGCGCACCTGCGCCGCGGTCTGCTCGGGCGTCATGCCGACGCTGGGCTTAAGAATGGTGCCGATGATGGGACGGCCGTAGACGCCGGTAAGCCGGCGCGTGCCATCGACGGCGAACTGCGGGCCCTGATAGACGCTGAGAAAATCTGGAGGCAGCGTGACATCGAGGAGTTTGAGGCCGGAGAAGGGCTTGAGCTCGAAGAGGTTTCCGGCGACGGTTGCGAGCAGGTTGGGCAGCGAAGGGCCCATGTTGGCGAGAGGCCAGGAGAGCGTGACCTCTGCCGTGCGGCGGACGATGGGGCCGCTGTGTTTTTTGGGCAGGCCGGAACCGGAGAGCGAAGGCGCATCGACGAAGCCGAGCTCAACAATCTTTTCGACACGCGCAGCGTAGAGGGCGCGCAGCTCGTCGGTCTCGCCGGGCGTGCGGACGAAGGTGCCGGTGGATTGCTCGCCGGCCATGGTTGCGGCGGCTTCGTCGAGCGGGTAGGCGGTCTCAATCCAGTAGCGCGCCTGAATGCGGCTGGGGCTTGCGGCCTGAATGGGGGATTCGTTGTTCACGGTGATGTCCGTTGCGGCCTATGTGGGTTCAGCCTCGGGGGTGTTGGGTGGAAGCATCGTACATCCACACCATAAGCCGGATGAGGCGGAATGCGCAGGCCGTCAGATTTCCATGGTCTGATTCCGGTCTGCGGAACCTGGCTGCCGGGCGGAGGCGCGGGCCGGCGGAAGCTTTCCCGCATCGGCCAGGCCGGTCAACCGCTCATCGAGGGGGTAGATCAGGTCCACATTGCGCGGGGTCAGGAGCTGGTGTTTGACGAAGACGGTGGAGGGCGCGGGTTTCTTGCGCAGAATGTTGAGGGCGAGCGGAATCAGTTCTTCGCCGTAGCGCTCGGGGAAGTAGGCGACGGAGCCGATGAGCCGCGTGCCGGGGCGGCGCAATTCGGCGCGCGCCTCGCGCAGGGCATTCTGGCCCATGACGGCGCACTCCTGCGCCGCGCCTGCTTCTTCAAAGGCGCGGAGCGCGGCAAGGGCGCAGATGTCGTTGACGGTGCCGACGAGAGTGCGGCGCAGCCCGCGGCGGCGCAGATACTTGCGCATGACATCGAGCACCAGTTCGAAGGAGCCGCGGCCGTTGAGGCGCGCGAGCGGGAGCTGCAGAATCTGCGGCAGCTCCTGGCGCAGGCCATCGACGAAGCCGGCGAGGCGCAGCTCGAGCAGCGAGCCGGCGATGGGCAGCTCGACGAGCACGAGCTGTTCCACCTCGCCGTTCCAGTGCTCGCGCGCCCAGCGGCCCAGTGCGCGCCCGCCGATGAGGCCTGCTTTGTAGTTGTCGGCTCCGAAGAAGGTAGCGCCAGGGTGCGGCACCTCGATGGCGATGACCGGCGTGTTGGCCGCGAGGAACTTGGAGGCGATGGTGGATGCGACGCGCTCGTAGGTCTGGAACTCCAGCACGAGATCGACGCGCTCGCGGATGAACAGGTCGGCATTCCGCAGCGCCTCGCGTGCGCTGTAGCGGTTGTTGAGCGTGATGAGCTGCACGTGTTCGCGGGCGGCTGCTGCTTCCACGCCCCGCGTCACTTCACGCGCAAACTCGGTGTCTCCCTGTGCGGCAAAGCCGATGCGGAAGGGGCGTTCGGCGATAGGGCCGAAGCTGTTGCGGTAGACGCCTGCGCCGACCCGTGCGATGAGCCCCCCATGGATGAGCGTGCGGAGCAGGCGGAAGGTAGTGGTCTTGGGAAGGCCTGTCCTCTCCATGACCTCAGTGAGCGCGAGCTCTTCGTCAAGGTGGTGAAAGGCCTTGAGAACCTCACAGGCGCGCAGGACGGTCTGCGACTCGTTGCGGTCTCCGTTGCGGCGGACGTCGCCGTTGGCGGGGGATTCGCCGGCGTGTTCATCGGTTCCGGGATCGATGGGCGGTTTGCGCTCTTTGTTCATGACGGCGAACAGGGTATATTCCGCCCTATGGAATTGCAAGCCCGACATTCGGGATTATTTGAGCAAGCTAGCGGGGGCCGCCGGAGCGGGAGCGACGATGTGAAAGCTGCCGGAGGAGACTTCGATGCGGAGATTATCCCGGTCCTCTTGCAGAGCGAGCACGCCTGTGGCGACGGAAGCGGCTTTGCCGTTGATGGTGACGGCTTGCGGATCGGTTGCCTGGATCTCGATGGAGGCGGTGGAGTTGGCGGGGACGGAGATGTCGTAGACGACTTGTGAAGCGGCGCGACGCCAGTTGCTCGCGATGGGGCCGAGCGACGAGCGATATTGGGTGCGGACCCAGTCGATGCCCGGGAGCACGGCGGGACGCAGAGTGATCTGCCGTGTGGGGGGCAAGGCACGATTGACCTCGATGCCGCCGAGGCCGCGATAGAACCACTCTTCGGCGTCGCCGAGCATGAAGTGATCCTGCGAGCTGAGGGGATTGGCGTCCCAAGCCTCGGTGAGTGAGGTGGCGCCCTGCTGGAGCTGATAGCCGTAGCTGGGGGCGTCCGTGCGCTGGAGCATGTCGAGGAGCACATCGGAACGACCGCCCTGAATGAGCGCGTCGACGACGTAATGGAAGCCGATGTCACCGGCGGTGACGTGATTCTGGTGGGCGCGGATGTCGCCGACGAGAGCGGCGAGCACGGAGGCGCCTTCGGCGGCTGGAACCATGCCGAGCGCGAGGGGCATGGCCTGCGCGGTCTGGCTGCCCTTGTCGTAGCGATGCTGCGCAGCGTCAAAGAAGCGCGCGTTGAAGGTATCTCGCACGCGCGCAGCCTGCAGGCTGTACTGCGCGCTCTCGTCGTGCTGACCGAGCAGAGCGGCGGTGCGTTCGAGGACACGCAGGTCCTGATAATAGATGGCCGTGGCGGTGAGGCCCATCGTGGTGAGCTTGGAGTAGCCGGGCGCGCCGGGGCCGATGTCGTACCAGTCGCCGAGGCCGTAGGCGATGATGTCGCCGCTGGCGCGGGTGGCGAGGTAGGCGACGTAGCGGCGCATCACGTCGTATTGGCCGCGCAGGAAAGTGAGGTCGCCGGTGCGCTCGTAGAGAACCCACGGCGCGAGGACGGCTGCGCTGCCCCACTCGGGCGAGTCGTTGAAGACTTCGTTGGTGCTGGGTTCGAAGACCACGTATTGCGGAGCGATCTCCGGGACCATGCCTGCCTTGGGGCCTTCGGTCCTTTGCGTGTCGGCGATGTTGCGCGCGGTGGCGGCGTAGAGGCCGGAGAAGTCAAAGTCGTAGAGCATGGACGGCGCCATGAGGTGCGTCTCTTCAAGCCAGCCGAGCTTTTCGCGGTGGGGGCAGTCGGTGAAGAGGCTGACGGCGTTGTTCTCAATGGCGCGGAGGATGAGGGTGTGGATGCGGTTCAGCAACTCGTCGGACGAGCTGAAGCTACCCACCTGTGGCGAAGAGGTGTGGACGGCCTGGCCCTCCAGCGACAGGACGCGCGGAAGGTGCGCGGAGCTGTGGGCGGCGGTAGTCTCTACCTGGACGTAGCGGAAGCCGTAGTAGCTGAAGCGCGGATACCAGCGCTCGATGCCCGCGCCACGCAGCGTGTAGGTGAACCACTGGGGACGGCCGGAGCTGCGCTGGGTGACGCGGCCGGAAGAGTCGAGCAACTCGCCGGGGATGAGCTTGACGCTGGAGCCCGCCGGGCCGGTGACGTGGATCGCGGGCCATCCGGCGAAGTTCTGGCCGAGGTCATAGACGGTGATGCCGGGCGCGGGATGGGTGACGCGGACGGGCGTGTAGACGTGCATGACGCGGATGGGCGGAGCGAGTTCCGGGGTGAGGGTACCACCGGGTCCGTCGACGACCGCAGCGGGGCTCCAGTCCGCGTCGCGGAATCCGGGGCGGTCCCACCCGGCGGGTTCGCGGCGCGCGTCGAAGTCTTCGCCGCCGTAGGTGGAGGAAAAGACGATGGGGCCGGGATGGGTCTTCCACGTGCCGTCGCTGACAATTTCGATCTGGCGGCCGTCGGCCATGGTGAGGTCGAGCTGCACAATACACTTGGGCGGGCCAAAGGAGCCGGTGAACTTGGTGTAGCGGCCTGGCGTCTGCAGGACGCGGTACATGCCGTTGCCGAGCAGCACGCCGAGGGCGTTTTCACCGGAGTGGAGGCGGGCGGTGACGTCGTAGGCGTCGTAGGCGATGGTCTTGCGGTAGTTGGTCCAGCCGGGCGTCAGGACATCCTGCGTGACCGGAGCGCCGTTGATGCGGAGCTCATTCTGGCCGAGGCCGGAGGCGTAGAGCATGGCGCGGCGCACAGCGCCGTTGAGCTGGAAGCTCCTGCGGAAGAGCGGCATGGGCGCGGTGTCGGACGGAGTTTCGGGCTCGGCGATCCAGGCCGCATGCAAGGCCGGAGCCTGGCTCCAGCGTGCCCACGCGCTCCATGCGGTCGGCTGGCCCTGCTCGTCCCACACGCGAACGCGCCATTGATAGGTCTCGCCTGCGACGAGGTCCGGGCCCGCATACGGGAACTCTGAGGTCACGCGGCTCTGGACCGCGCCGGTGTCCCAGAGGACGGGAGAGTCTGCCGGTCCGGAGCCTGTGCGGACCTGGATTTGATAGGCGGTTTGAGCGACACCATGAAGGGCTGGATCGGTGGCTGTGAGCTGCCAGGAAAAGTCGGGGTGGCCGGAAGCGACGGCAAGAGGAGCAGGGCTTCCGGCGCAGCGCAGCTCAATGGGAGCGGCGAGATGAGAGGCATCGTGCGGACCCGCGGCTGCAGCGAATTGGCAGAGGTCGCAAAAGGAGACAGTAAATAAAAGAAAATAAATTGGATAGATAAAGAGGCGCTGGTGTGGGCCGGTATCTGTTCGATTTTGGAGACGCGTGCGCGCTGGAGCGAAGGGAGTCATGCAGGATGGTGATAGCGCATTGAAGCGGTGCGAGGCAAGGCGAATGGAACAAACGAGAAGAAATCTGCGTAAAGGCCACCATGCAATGCGCGGGTACATTAAGCTGGAGCGGCATGGGTTTATGGGCGCCGGGGGACAGCAAACGGGGGCGCCGCGAGACCCGCGATGCGGGCGGCATTCTTCCGCCCAGGGACAATCCCGCCGGCCGGGCAGGTGTGACGCCGGCGGCTCGCTTGCAGAGCGAGGAGGTGAGACCGCTGGAGCTCGACTGGTCCCAGGTTGTCCGCCGCTGCATGGACGGAGATTCCGGCGCATGGGCTGAGCTTGTCCGCAGCCACCATCGGCGTGTGTATGCGCTCTGTTACCGGTTTACCGGCAACTCCGCGGATGCGGAGGACATGACGCAGGATGTGTTTCTGAAGATCTATTCGAACCTGGCGAGCTTTGACGGTTCGCGCGGCAGCCTGCAGGTTTGGATCACGACGATGACGCGCAACCTGCTGGTGGACAACTTCCGCCGGACAAAGAACCAAAGGGTGACGAGCTCGCTGGATGAGGAGCGCGAGGACGGCGATCTGCGGCCGGTGGACCGGCTGATGGCGGGCGGCCCCACGCCGCACGAGTTTGCGGCGCAGAAGGAACTGGCGAAGATGGTGCAAGACGCTCTGGCGTGCGTCTCGCCGGAGCTGCGCGAGGCAGTGATCCTTCGCGACCTGCAGGATATGGATTACAAAGAGATTGCCCAGGTTCTGGGAATACCGGAAGGTACCGTGAAATCGCGCATCAGCCGGGGCCGCGCGGAACTGGCGCGGCTGCTGGAGCGTAATCAGCGGGAGGTGATGTAGTCATGGCAGACCGGAGTCATATTCCGAACTCTCCAGCCTGCGGGCAGTGGGAGACGCTGCTGGCGGACGCGCTGGATGGGCTGCTGACGCCTGAGGATCAGGCTACATTCGATGCCCATATGGCGGTTTGCCCGGCATGCACGGCGCTGTATCAGGAGGCGCGCCGTGGCCGGGAATGGCTGGGATATCTCTCGAGCGAACCGGAGATTCCGGTGGGACTGCTGGACAGGATTCTGGCGCAGACCGGGCCGGGTCAGGTGGCGGGCTACGGGCTGGTGACGAGCCATGGAGCCGTTGTTCCGGCGGTTCCCGCATGGCAGCGGCCGGGGCCGATGGGCTTTGTGCGGCGGTTTGCCGAGCCGCGGCTGCTGATGACGGCGGCGATGATGTTCTTCTCGATTGCGCTGACGCTGAATCTGACGGGCGTGCGGCTGGCGGACCTGCGGCTGGCGAATCTGCGGCCGAGCGCGCTGCGCTCCTTTATGGAGCGGCGGCTGACGATGGCGTCGACGCCGATTATCCGCTACTACGATCATCTGCGGCTTGTGTACGAGGTGGAATCGAGCATGCGTGAGCTGCGCAGGACCTCGCAGAATGAGGACCAGGAGCAGTCGCAGCCTTCCACCAGCCAGCCGGCGACTCCGGGCGAATCGAAACAGAGTCCGATGAAGAAGGATGGAGGCACGCGCGTGGAGCCTCCCCAGCAGTCGGGCACCCCGGCGATGACTGATTCACTGGAATATCTTGAGACCTCACTCACACTGCAGGATCGGCCCGTGCACCATGGCGGCTCCGCGACAGTAAGTTGGGAAAGGAGCAACGATGGATTGCGTCAATCATAGCGGTGTAACAGCAACAGCCTTTTGCCAGAACTGCGGCAAGGCGCTGTGCGCGGCATGTACGCGCACGACGGCGACGGGACAGGTGCTCTGCGAGCCTTGCCTGATGGCGTGGCAGAGCATGCAGCAGCCATTTACGGCGGCGGCTGCGGGCGCGCCCAGCCCGGTGGCCGCAGGAGTGCTGGGCCTTATCCCCGGCGTCGGCGCGATGTACAACGGGCAGTTCTTCAAAGGCTTGATTCACGTGGCCATCTTTGCCGTGCTGGTGAGTCTGACGGAGCGCTTCCCGCTTCTCGGGATCTTTATTGGGGCATGGGTCCTGTATCAGGCGTTTGAGGCGTATCACACGGCTGTGGCGCGAAGAGACGGACTGCCGCTGCCGGATCCGCTGGGTCTGAACGAGATTGGCAGCTGGCTGACTCCAGGTGCGCATAACCGGCCGCCATATCCCGGCGCATCGGGAGCCGGCCCGGCTGCCGGGCCCGGAGGCGCAGCGCCCTTCGCCGGTGGCTACGCACCGCCTGCCGCCAGCACCGTACCGCCGGAGTATCCGCCGTATACGCAGGCTGGGTATCCGGGGTATGGCGACCCGCCCATGCCGCCGGTTCCGCCCATGCCGCCGGTCCCGCCGGTGCACTCGAGGCGCAAAGAGCCGATCTTCGCGGTCATTCTGGTTGGCTTTGGGCTGGTGCTGCTGCTGAACCAGATTGGAATTGTGACGGAGCGCGCGTTTGACTTTCTTTGGCCGCTGGCGCTAATCGGCTTTGGAGGGTGGCTGATTGTGCGGCGCATGGGAGATGTGAAAGGAGGAGGCCAATGAATCGCTACATTCTGATTCGGCGACTGAAGGGACCAGCGATTCTGCTGCTGATCGGCACCATTGCTCTGCTGCACCAGGCGGGCCTGGCAAGCTGGCACCTGTTTGTGCCGTTGCTGTTCATTGTCCTTGGCGTGCTGCTGCTGGCCGAACGTGCAGTGCTGGCCACGATGGATGATCCATCGCAATACGGCGGGATGTATCCAGGCCAGGGAGCCGGGCCGTATCCGGGGCAGCCATGGGGTCAGTATGGGAGCACGCCGAATCCGCAGGCAGGCGTGCCGTCAGCCGCGGGCAGTTCGATTGTTCAGGCAGCCACGCAGAGCTTCGGTCCGGGTTCGGATCAGGGTCCACAGGGAGGCCAGTCATGAGTAGTGTGCCTCCCACCCCACCCCCCGGAGCGCCGCCGCCTCCGTACGATCCGCACTTTCAGTGGCGCGCCTATCGCGAGCAGCAGAAGGCGGCATGGCGAGCGCAGCGTAATGCGATGCGCGCCCAGCGCGAGGCATGGCGAGCCAGCAGCGTCGGCGCCTATGGGCCGCGGGTTCCATCGCTGGTGGGCCCCGTGATTCTGATCGGCATCGGTGTCGTGGGACTTCTGCTCTACAGCGGCCACATGGACGCGGGGCAATTCTGGGCGTGGTACGGGCGCTGGTGGCCGTTGCTGCTGATCTTTGCAGGACTGGCGCTGCTGGCGGAGTGGGCGGTTGATGCGCGCCGCTCGACTCCGGTTCGCCGCAGCCATGGATTTATCGGGCTTTTGGTATTTCTTGCGTTCGTGGGGGTGGCGGCTGCGGGATGGAACCACTGGGGACCGCTGCGCGCACAATGGGGCGACAACAACGACAACTTCTTTAACTTTCTGGGCCTGCCCGAGCACGATCAGGACCAGGAGGTTATCAACATGCAGATTCCCGCGAATGCGGCGGTGCAGATTGAAAATCCGCGCGGCGACGTGAGCGTGACTGCAGGCGAGGGAGACAGCCTGCAGGTGCAGGCGCATCAGGTGGCGTATGCCAGCTCGGATGAGGAGGCGAAGAAGGTCTTTGAGGCCGAGGCGGCGCATGTGACCGTGAGCGGCAATGCGGTCGTCATTCGAACGCAGGGCAACGACAAGGGGCGCATGAACCTCGTGATTGCGCTGCCCAAGAGCGCCCATGTGCAACTGAACGCGGGGCACGGCGATGTGTCGGCGGCGGGGCTGGGCAATGGACTGGATGCGAGCGCGGGCCATGGCGACGTGCAGTTGAATGCCATCACCGGGTCTGTGCAGGTGCATTTCACCGGCGGGCGCGGCGATTTTTCCGCACACCAGATGAATGGCGACCTGACGGCGAGCGGCAACTGCAACGATCTGACGCTCTCCGGCATCAAGGGCAAGGTGGCGATGAACGGAGATCTTTTTGGCGATGTGCACATCGAAGACATCGCCGGGCCGGTTCACGTCCACACATCCATTACAGAGATTGATCTCGGCGCGCTGCCGGGCGACCTGACGCTGGACTCCGACAACCTGCATGTGGCCGACGCCAAGGGCGAGATGCATGTGACTACACGGGCGAAAGACGTGGACATGAGCCAGATCGCCGGCGATACATCCGTGAGCGATTCGCGCGGCAATATCCATGTCGAGATGGCAGGAAACTTCAACCTGGATGCGCACAACGGCAAGGGCGATGTGGAGGTGGCGCTGCCCGAGAATGCCTCAGCGACCGTGAATGGCCACACGCAGAATGGCGATATCGTGTCGGATTTTCCGCTGACCATCAGCGGCGATGAGAGCAAGAGCGTTTCGGGATCGATCGGCAGCGGCAAGGCCCGGATCACCCTGAGCGCGGATGTTGGGGACCTGCGGATCAGGAAGGGCGAGGCCGGGATTGCGCCTCCGGCGCCTGCGAACCCGCCTGCGCCTCCGAATGCGCCGCATCTGAAAGCGCCTCGCGGCGACTCGGAACACACAGTCACGCAATGAGGCCAGGAACCGAATAGAGCCAGGAACGGAATAGAGCCGGGAGCGGACCGGGTGCGCAGGGTGGCGCGCGCAGCGGTCTGTTCTCCAGTGTCTGCGATGCAGTGTGCGGCCGGTTCAGACCAGTGACTGAAGCTGATCGGGCGCGGCTACGGTGAGG
This sequence comes from Acidobacteriota bacterium, assembly GCA_021781795.1. Taxonomy (GTDB): domain Bacteria; phylum Acidobacteriota; class Terriglobia; order Terriglobales; family Acidobacteriaceae; genus Telmatobacter. The sequence continues at coordinate 16,029 of JAJXWA010000015.1, read as the reverse complement.
ATGCCGTCTTCAATCGCGATCCATCCGTCTTTACGGAACTGGCTGAGGGTCCGCGTGACCGTTTCGCGCGTGGTGCAGGCCATGGACGCAATCTCCTCATGGGTGAGCAGCAGCGGGAAGCGGTAGCTGCCTTCGGGCAGGTGTTCGCCGATCTGATGGGCTAACTCGAGGAGCAGGCGGGCGAGGCGGGCGGCAACGGTCTCAGTGAGGGCTATGCGGCAAGCATCCTGCAGGGCGAAGCGGTACTCCTGGCAGATGCATTGCACGGCGCGCATCTGCGCTTCTTTGTGCGATCGCAGGAATCCCATGAAACGGTCCCGCTCGACGGGACGAAGCTGGGCGGGCGTCAGCGACTCCGCCGAGACCTCATGGACGCCATGAGAGAGCACCGCGTAGAGGCCGAGCATCGAGCCCGGCCCGGCGACGCGGACGATCATCTGGCGGTCATTGGGCCGCCCGGCCGTGAGCTTGAGATATCCGCTGCAGATCAGATAAAGACAGCGCGCTTCCTCACCCTGAGTGAAGAGGGAGGCCTGAGCGGGCAGCGAGATGGTTGAGGTTGCCAGTTCCAGGTCGGCCAGGACCGCGCTGCCCAGGGAGCAGAACCACCCGGGACGCCGGTTGGAGCACGCCGCACAGCCGACGGGCACCTGCCGATGAAGTTGCCGCTGACGTTTCTGCTGGACCCCTTCAGGAGTCACCAAGTCCGCCATTGTCCTGCCCCGTCTTTCGCCAAAAGGCATCTATCTTCCTCCACTTCGCTGTGTTCCCAGGCAGCGAACCAGCGAAGGAGAAGCAGCCTCGGTCTTCGGGAATAAGACTTTCGCTGCAAACAGTTTCTGTCATATCCGTCGAGGAGGATGTGACGTGCCTCACGTGTCTTCATCTCAGCCGGCACGGAAACAGCAATTTTCCGCCGGAGCGGGGAATCTGCCGAAATTCCGCTATTAGGAAGGAGTGGGGCGGAGCGGGGCGAAAACGGTACTTTTGATGACGGATTGTTCACTTACGTGATGAGGGTCACCGCAGCAATTGGAGTCTCTGACTAGGATTCAGCGCATGAGGTGACGCTCCACACATCGTGATCCTCATGAGCGGCAAGGCAAACGATCGATCCGCATTCTTATGTTGTGATGCTGAACGGGAACCTGCAAGCCGGCCGATCTGCTCATAGGACATAACACAGGAGCGGCCAAGGTGGTACCAGATGCATAGAGATGGGCCAGTAAGGCGAGTACATATTCATGCGGCTCCGGACAACAAGCCGGGGCTGCGAGCCTGTTTGATGCTGTTGCTGGGGGCGATTGCGCTATGCGTACCGGCGATGGCAGCACCTGCGAATGGCGCAAAACCTGCCAATACGCAGACAACGCAAGCGAAGTCCACAGACTTTGTGGGCGCAGAGACGTGCGCAACCTGCCACGAGGAGCAGTCGAAGAACTTTGCATTCAATCCTCACACGCGGCTTGCTCAGAAGCACGACGGCTCCGCCGTCACCTGCGAGGATTGCCACGGAGCCGGCAAGGCGCACGTCGATTCGGGCGGCGACAAGAGCAAGATCTTCAATCCGAAGCAGGGACTGGCGAAGGATGTCGACGCAAAGTGCCTGAACTGCCACGCGGGGACGCATGCCAATTTTGACCGTTCGCCGCACGCGAAGGCGAACGTGAGCTGCGTGAGCTGCCACAGCGTGCACAACAGCAAGGCACCGGAGCATCTGCTCAAGGCCTCGCAGCCGCAACTTTGCTTCCAGTGCCACAACGATGTGAAGCCATCGTTTGACATGCCGTTCCACCACAAGGTGAACGAAGGGCTGATTCAGTGCAGTGACTGCCACAATGTGCATGGCACATTCCAGGCCAACAACCTTCGGACCACTGCGGATCAGAATGCGGTCTGCACCAAGTGCCACACCGAGACGCGTGGGCCGTTCGTGTTTGAACACGCTCCGGTCCGGGCCGAGGGATGCATGTCCTGCCACACTCCACATGGCTCGCAGAACGCGCGACTGCTGAACATGCCGTCGATCGCGACACTCTGCAATCAGTGCCATAGCCCGGTTGCCGCCGGAACGGTACACGGGATGGGTGCGGGTTCTTCGACGATTACGCCGTGCATCGACTGCCACACGATGATCCACGGGTCGAACCTGAGCCAGGCGTTTATCCGGTAATGGACTGGCAGCTGACATCGGTGGATGTCACGGTCCGGGTCCCAGAGCGATTTCGCAGTTCATTGCGAAGTCTCGAGGTGCGCAAAGGTTATTCAAGTGAGGCTTCATATGGAGAACATAGGCTTTTTATCCAGGCTGTTCCGACAACAGCTCTCTTCTGCACCACGCCGGCACATCGCCGGGTGTGGGGCGTCCGCCTTGCTGCTGATGGCAGCCGGCGTCGCGGTTGCCCAGCTCCCGATGCCGATTTCACAGATGTCCATTCCAGACGGCTACCGAGCGCATCAATCGGTCGATATGGGTGGACGCATGACGAACATGGTGGGCAGTCCTGCCATGTACAGCACGATGGTCAATCTGCAATCTGGTCCGCGCATGCTTGGTGAGAGTTTTGACATGCACGCGGTTCCGGGAAAGAAACATACGCTGGTCGACGACGTCCAGGCGTTCGGCAGCGGCTTCGGCGGGGATCCGAACAACTTTGCCAAGCTGAATCTCTCCAAGGGCAAGGTCTACGAGTTCTCGGGTTTGTTCCGCCGCGACCGTCAATACTTTGACTACGACCTGCTCGGGAATCCGAACATCGTCGCCGGGAAGATGCCGATTGGGCCCTCCAACGCTCCAACGGGCTATATTCCATGGCAGCAGGTGAACCAATCGCCGGTGTTGTTCAATACAGTTCGCCGGATGACCGACACGAATCTCTCGCTGTTTCCGGTTTCAAAGCTGACGTATCGCTTTGGATATTCGAAGAACACGTTTGAAGGTCCGACACTCAGCCCAAGCTATTCCATCGCCAAGTACGACGCCCTGTTGGAACAATATCAGCGCAATAATACGGACACATTTATGGGGGCGGTTGACTGGAAGCCGGTGGCGCAAACGAAGCTGACCTTTGAGGAGCAGGTAGTCCATTACAAGATGGACTCCTTCTTTACGCTGAACCCGAACGGATTCCAGGTGCAGGAAGCGGACGGAACGCCGGTTTATCTGGGCAACTGGGACAGCCAGACGCCCTATGGAATCGGGGCCTGCAATACGAACAGCATGGGCTCTGGGTATACCAGCTCTTCCAACTACACGATCTTTTCGGCTCCCAATACTCCGGGCGGGCTGCCGATCATCAACCCGGCTTGCGCAGTCGTGACCAGCTATTCGCGGACGCAGCCGACACGCATCACGATTCCGACGGAGATCCTGCGGATGCAAAGCACGAGCATCCGGCGGCTGACCATGAACGGTGATGTCCGCTACACTCTCGCGAACATGGATCTGCCACTCTTCACCGACTCGATGCAGGGCCTGAATGGAGCGGTTCGGTCTGCGATCTCGAAGGGATATGCCAAGGGACACCGCTCGGTGCTCTCGGCCAACTATGGGGTGATCTGGCAACTGAATGATCGGGTCAGTGTCGAGGATCAGGCGAGCTTCTCGAATGTGCAGGAGCCCGGCTATTCCATCGACGCCCCACCGGTCACGCTTTCGACGCCGACGACGGCTGGCAATCAGACCATCACCTACTCCGGCCCCCTGACGACCGGGACGGGGTCTTTGCCGCACGGCGTGAACGGCGTGTTGACGCCCAACTACTTTGGCCAGGAGTACCTGATCAACAATCTGACTCTGGCGTGGGATGCCACGGCGCGGTCCAAGTTCTCACTCACCTATCACTACGGCAACCGCAATATCGGTCAGGGTGTGCCGCACGCGGGACCGATTCCAACGGAGCTCGCGGATCCGGTCAACGGTACGGTGGCAATCTCGGAGTTTGGCGGCATCCTCAATGCCTCCCTGCATCCCACCGTTAATTGGGACGTGAACGGCACGGTTGAGGTGACGTACTTCGACAATGTCTTCACCCCGGTTGCGCCTCGCCAATTCCAGCAGTATCGCGTGCACACAATCTACAGGCCGCGCACGTGGGCAACTATCTCGGGAGCGTTCAACGATCGCGAGCGTCATAACAACACGAACAACAACCAGGCCGTGGTGGCTGCATGGACGCAGAATCACGCGAATGGCGACCCCTACGAGGGGCCAATCGACCACGTAGATCACAGCCGGACGGCGAGCGTGAGCGCGTCTGTGTATCCCAATGACCACTACGGAGTGGACCTGAGCTATGCCTATAGCGATGTTTACTCCGCGACCAACGTCTGCTATAACAACGGCGCCACGACGACTCTGCCGGGCACCGCATCCTTGAACGCCAGCGGCCAGCCTGCCATCTGCCCAAACATCTACGCGAGGGGATCAACGACGATTCTCGCCGATTGGTTCGCCCGCGACTTCATGGATGCTCCGACTCAGTCCGGAACGGTGGCGTTGACCTACAGCCCAGTAGACAAGTTCCGCTCCGGCATTGGGTACCGCATTAATTCCGTCGATGGAAGCCGGTTCTTCAATGATGCTCGAGAAGTCAACGGGTCGCTGGTGTCAACGTATCAGTCGCCGTTTGTCAACCTATCCTGGACGGTCCATCCTGGATTCGTCTGGAAGGTGCAGTATGACTTCTATGGCTACGGCGAAGGCGGGCCTTCGGGACCGCAATACTGCAGCCAGTCGACGACGATGACGTCGGCGGTGGTTCCATGCACATCGTTGCCGTATAGTACAGGGTTGACTGAGCCGTCGTCTGGCTTGACCGCGCCACGGAATTTCCATGCCAGCAACGTGACGCTCCAGATGCACTATGAGTTTTAACCGCAAGCTCGGGACCGCTCTTCCACGAAGAGCGGTCCGAGAAGCAAAGATGAGGAAAGGAACGCAACAAGGCTGTCAGGAGTTGCGGAGATGTGAAAGGAGCTAATTCATGAAAAAAATGATTCGATCCCTGGTGGTGCTGGGCGCGGTGGTTTGCGTAGCCGGCTCCATGAGCTTTGCCCAGTCTGCGGGTGAAGCTGTGTACAAGTCGAAGTGCCAGATGTGCCACGGTCCGAACGGCACTCCCAACCCGGCCATGGCGAAGGCGATGGGCATCAAGCCAGCGTCCGATCCGGAGATCAAGAAGCTTACGACCGAGCAGATGATATCCGCTGTGAAAGAAGGCAAGGGCAAGATGAAAGCCATCGGCGGCCTGAGCGACCAGCAGATCAAGGACTCGGTTGCGTATTTCAGAAGCCTGAAGTAATTCGCTATTCTAGGCCCGTCGAGTCCGGCGGGCCATTCCAACTCACTTTGGGGGCAGTGTGCCATTTCTGTTGCGGTTTCGCGAGCACTGGGTAAGACCTGCGCTCTTTTTCGGAAATAACCCCATCAGCCTGGCCGGAGGCGCCGTCACGACGGCGTCCGGCGTGACCATGATCAGCTACTGGTTCATGGAACTGCTGGGGCGAACCGAAAGCAATCCATATCTGGGAATCATATTCAATTTGATCTTGCCGGCGCTCTTTGTGCTGGGGCTGATCCTGATTCCCGTCGGTGTTTATTTCCGGCACAAGGCACTGCAGAAGATCGGGCGGATTCCAACGGTTTATCCCAAGGTGGATCTGAATGACCGGATCTTCCGCCATGGCCTGGATATTGTTTTTGTAGCGACGATCATCAACCTGATGGTGGTCTCCGTTGCGAGCTATCGAGGAGCCTCCTACATGGACTCCCCGGAGTTCTGCGGGCAGTCCTGCCATGTGATGCATCCTGAATACACGGCCTATAAGATTTCACCGCATTCGCACGTGGATTGTGTTGCCTGCCACATCGGCACGGGCGCGCAGTCGTATTTTGAAGCGAAGGTGGATGGGACCAAGCAGCTCTTCGAGGTGGCCTTTCATCGGTATCCGACGCCGGTGCCATCGCCGGTAAGGAACCTGCGCCCGGCGCGCATTATCTGCGAAGGCTGCCACACGCCGGCCAAGTTCGTGGGCGAAAAGCTCCTGGTCCGGTCAAGTTTCGCGGACGATGAGCACAACAGCGAGACGCAGACGGTGCTGGTGCTGCATCTGGGCGGACTCGACAGCCTGTCTCATCTGACGGGCATTCACGGTGTGCACCTGGGGCACATTGAATACATTGCGACCGACCCTTCACGGACGACGATTCCATGGGTACAGCGGCGCAATGCGAATGGATCGGAGACGGTGTATGCGGCTTCGTCTCTGAATGGCGCGACGCCTCAAGGCGAGCGGCGGGTCATGGATTGTATCGACTGCCACAACCGGGCCGCGCACACGTTTGTTACAGCCGAGGAAGCGCTGAATCAGGCGTTGCAGGCTGGAGCAATCAGCCCGGCGCTGCCGTGGATTCACAAAGAAGGACTGCAACTGCTGAAGGGCGACTACACCAGCCACGAGGATGCAGCGGCCAAGATTCCGGCGCAGCTTGAGGCTTTTTATCGCGCGAGCAATCCTGGCGTGCTGAGCGCACAGGCGGCACAGGAGCAGGCAGCCGCGCAGGAGCTGGTGAAGCTGTATAACGAGAATGTGTTTCCCGATATGAAAGTAACCTGGGGCACACATCCGAATCATATAGGGCATCAAAGCTATCCGGGCTGCTTCCGGTGTCACGACGGCGACCACAACGCCAAAGACGGTACCGCGATTACACAGGACTGTTCGGCGTGTCATAACTTGCTGGCGGTGGATGAGACGAAGCCGAAGGTGCTGTCGGACCTGGGGATTCAACCGTAACGCGCGAGCGCAGACGGAATAGTGAGAGGGCGAATCGGCGAAGGTTTGTCCTCTTTTTGCGTTCATCCGGGCATGCGATGCGCCGTGTTAGGCTGATGCTTCGCAAGGAGGCGTCCGAGTGGCCACGCGGAACGGACATGCATCGCACTTCAATCTGGTAGCGGCAGCGCATGAAGCCATGATCGAGCATGGTTTCCAGCCGGAGTTCCCTGCAGGCACCGAGGCGCAGCTCGAGAGGATTCGCGCAGAGGCCGGTCAAGGAACAGATCAGCCTTTTCAGGACTTGCGGCAACTGCTGTGGTCTTCAATTGATAACGACACGTCGAAAGATCTCGACCAGATTGAGTGGGCCGAGCAGCTTGCGGATGGAAGGATTCGCGTGCTGGTGGGGGTAGCCGATGTGGATGCCCGTGTGACCAGAGGGACGGCGATCGACAGCCACGCGCGCAGCGAGACGACATCGGTCTACACCGGAGTGCGGGTGTTCCCGATGCTGCCGACGGATCTCTCCGAAGGCATCACGTCGCTGAACGAGAATGAGGACCGGGCCGCAGTGGTGATTGAGTTCACCGTGGATGCGGCGGGCGCGGTGGAGAATGGCAAGGCCTATCGTGCGTGGGTCCGGAACCGAGCCCAGCTCGCCTACAACAGCGTGGGCAAGTGGCTAGCAGGCGAAGGGGAAGCGCCAGCCAAGGTGGCGGCGAATCAAGATCTCGCGGCGCAGATCAAGCTGCAGGATGCGGCGGCGCAGCGACTGCTAGGTTGCCGGTTTCAGCATGGGGCGCTGGATCTGGAGACGATCGAGACGCGTCCGGTGATGCTGGCAGAGGAAGCGGTAGAGATTACCCGGCTCGAAAAGAATCGCGCGACGAATTTGATCGAAGAGTTCATGGTCTCGGCCAATGGCGTGATTGCGCGCATCTTCGACGACGCAGGCGTGGCGTCCATCCGCAGAGTGGTGCGCGTGCCCAAGCGCTGGGACCGCATCGTGGAGCTGGCCGAGCAGCTCGGCACCAAGCTGCCAGCGGCTCCCGACTCCAAGGCGCTGAATGATTTTCTGCTTCAGCAGAAGCAGAAGGACCCGGATCATTTTCCAGATCTCTCGCTGGCGGTGGTGAAGCTGATGGGGCCGGGCGAGTACGTGCTGGTCCGTGCGAACGATGCGTCTCCGGGCCACTTTGGTCTTGCCGTGCAGGACTACACGCATTCGACCGCGCCGAACCGGCGGTTTCCGGATATGGTGACGCAGCGGCTGCTGAAGGCATGGTTCGTACGAGCGCAGGCGCCGTATTCAGTGGGCGATCTGGACGCCATTGCGCAGCACTGCACGCTGATGGAGGATGCAGCGCGCAAGGTGGAGCGCGAGATGCAGAAGCGTATCGCGGCGGTGGTGCTGCGGCCGCGGATTGGCGAGAAGTTTCGCGCCATCGTGACCGGCGTCAACCACTACGGCACCTTTGTGCGCACTCTGGATCCTCACGTAGAGGGCATGCTCGTGAATGCGGGCAAGCCTGGAGCGCGCAGGCTGGACGTGGGGGATCGACTGACGGTGACGCTGACTTCCACGGACCCGGAGCGAGGATTCGTAGACTTTACGATCTAGGGATCGCTACGCTGCGGCGGGACCTTCGCTGCCGGTGGTTTCGTCCGTCGAGAGTCTGGCTCCGGGCTCGTCAAACCACAGCCACAGAATCCACCAGATGAGGACCACTACATAGATGACGCTGTTGGCGTTCAGCAGCTTCTCGCGCAGGTCCATGATGTGGACATACTCGGCCATGCTGTGTGGCGCTGCAGATTTGGCAATCGCCTGCCAGATGAGCTGCGTGGCGAGCTGACCGAGTGAGGCGGTCGAGAGACCGATGATGACAAGCTGAGGGTGCAAGCGCCAGCCGGTGCCACACCTTCTACCGAAGAATACGGACAGAAGTCCGAGGCAAACCGACAGCAGATCGACTGCGATTCCGCCCTTTTGCGTGAGCAACTGCAGCAGGTTGACTGCATTCATGAGCGAGTTGGGGACAATAGATACCAGCGCGGGCCAGGGGCCCATAACAGCGAGCGCGAGGGCGCTGATGGTGAGTGAAGCCGTGATGCCCATGCCCCAGGCGGGTGGGGTAGCGTTGCGGAAGGTCATACGCGACAGCTCGACGAGGACGAGCAGTCCAACGACAACTGAGATGAAGCCGAGGACCAGAAACGTTTCGCCCAAGACGAGCTGCGGCATGCGGCCGAAGAGCAGTCGGCTGGCAATCAGGCGAAAGGTGACGAGGGCGATGCCGGTGAAGAACCAGCGAAAGCGGCGGATGCGATCGCGCCCGAGCAGCACGACAAGCAGAACGAGGTGGGCCGCCAGAGTCAGAGTCCACAGGACCTGAACGGCAGTAAAGGCAAAGTTGAAGTGCATGCGCTCCCTTGACGGTCCACGCGTTGAGCGGGCCGAAAGTCCAGTCTAGGGCATCAATGCGGGAGTCTCAAATTGGCGGCACGCCCGCGCAGGCGGATGAAGATGTGATGCCGATCACTGTCTTGGGCAGCTTTCCCGGCAAAACTACTTGCACCACTGCGTTTGTCGCTCCCGGGCGGCGAAGGAGGGCACGTGTCTGTCAAGCTCAACGTCAATCAGAAGCCGGTACAGGTGGATGCGGCGGGGGATACTCCCTTGCTGTGGGTGCTGCGCGAGCATCTTGACCTGGTGGGGCCCAAGTATGGGTGCGGAATTGGCGTGTGCGGGGCTTGCACCGTGCTGGTCGAAGGCCATCCGACGCGATCCTGCATCACGCCCGTGTCGGTTGTAGCCGGATCGTCGATTACCACGGTGGAAGGGCTGTCCGCGGACGGATCGCACCCGGTTCAGAAAGCGTGGGGCGAGCTGGACGTGCCGCAATGCGGGTACTGCCAGTCTGGGCAGATGATGAGCGCCGCTGCGCTGTTGGATCGGACGCCAAAGCCAACCGATGACGAGATCGATACGGCGATGAACGGCAACCTTTGCCGGTGCGGCACCTATCCGAGGATTCGCGAAGCCATTCACCGCGCTGCCGGACAGTTGATGCCGGCGCTGCGCGACTAGCTCATACAGGAGGGAATCAGATGCGAGTCAACCGGCGGCACTTTCTGCAATTGACGGCCCTGGCGGGCGGAGGCATGGCGCTCAGGCTGTATGAGACACCGACTTCGCGAAGATTCGCATCCGCGCAAGGCGCACCGCGTCCGTCGGGGCTGTCACCGCGCGCCTTCGTGCGCGTAACTGCGGACGGTAAGGTGGTGATTGAGGCCAAGAATCCGGAGATTGGGCAGGGCATTCGCACCATGCTTCCCATGCTCATTGCCGAGGAACTGGATGTGGAGTGGAGCCAGGTACAGGTGGAGCAGGCCAGCCTGGACGAGAGCACGTACGGCCCGCAATTTGCAGGCGGGTCGATGGCGACGCCGATTAACTGGGAGCCCCTGCGGCATGTGGGCGCTGCCGGACGGCAACTGATGATTGCAGCAGCAGCGGCGCGCTGGGGCGTGCCGGAGGCGCAGTGCTCCACACAGGCGGGTCGCGTGCTGCACGCTGCTACCGAGCGTTCGCTGGGGTATGGCGAGCTGGCGGAGGATGCCGCGAAGCTTCCCTTACCCGACCAGGCAACGCTGCACATGAAGGACCCGAAGGAGTACCGGATTATCGGGAAATTCACGACGGGCGTCGATAACCCTGCGCTGCTTACGGGCAAGCCGCTCTTCGGCATCGATGTGAAGGTGCCGGGGATGCTGCACGCGGTGTATCAGAAGTGTCCGGTGTTTGCCGGCAAGGTGAAGAGCGCGAATCTCGACCAGATCAAGGGGATGAGCGGCATACGCGATGCGTTCATTGTGGAAGGCAGTGTACGCAGCAGTGCTGTAGTGGATTCCGATCCGGGGCTTGAACCTGGCATCGCAATTGTGGCCGAGACCTGGTGGCAGGCGCAGGCGGCGCGCAAAGTGCTGAAGGTGGAGTGGGACGTTGCCGCGGGCTCGCCAACGGCTGCCACACAGAGCAGCGAGGCTTTTGCGGAAAAGGCGCAGCAAATGCTGAAGGAGCCGCCCGGCCACACGCTGCGCAGTTATGGCGACGTCGATGGTACCTTCAAGTCGGCTGCAAAAGTGGTGGAGGCTGAGTATGCCTATCCGTTCCTTTCGCACGGGGCGATGGAGCCGCAGAACACCACGGCGCACGTGCACGATGGGAAGGTGGAGATCTGGACGACGAGCCAGGCGCCCGGCGGCGGTCGGCGCCTGGTAGCGAAAGAACTTGGTATTGCGGAGAGCAATATTACTGTCCACCTTACGCGAACCGGCGGTGGCTTTGGACGCCGGCTGATGAACGACTACATGGTGGAGGCGGCGTGGATTTCGCGCGCAGTAAATGCGCCAGTGAAGCTGGTGTGGTCCCGCGAGGACGATTTTGCCCACGATGCCTACCGGCCCGCGGGCTGGCACGGCATGAAGGCCGCGCTCGATGCGCAGGGCAAGGTGACGGCGTGGCGGCAGCATCTGGTTACATTCGGCGACGGCGCTCACGCTGCGCCATCGGCAGGCATTGGCGCGGAGGAGTTTCCATCGGGCCGCGTGCCAAACTACTTCATCGGTCATACGGCCATGCCGCTGTGGTTGCGCACCGGGCCGATGCGGGCGCCGGGCGCGAACGCGATTGCGTTTGTGGGGCAATCCTTCCTGGATGAGGTGGCTCATGCGGCCGGGCGTGATCCCCTCGATCTGCAACTGGAGCTTCTGGCGGCTACGCCGGTTCCGATGCCAGCAGGCGAAGAGAATCCTCAGCGCGGTCCTGAAGAATATCGCTTCCATCCGGATCGGCTGGCTGGCGTGCTGCGGCAGGTGGCGGAAGAGAGCAACTGGCGCAGCCGCAAGCGCGCGCCCGGGACCGGGATGGGCATTGCAGCCTATTCCTGCCATCTGGGTTATAGCGCCCAGGTCGCCGAGGTCACGGTGGATGCGGACAATCGCGTGCGCGTCAACAAGGTCTGGGTGGTGACGGATGTGGGCCGCCAGATTATCAACCCGTCGGGCGCGCGGGCGCAGGTGGAGGGAGCGGTGGTCGAAGCCATGAGCCACACGATGCTCGAGGTGACGCTGGCCGGAGGACGGGTGGAGCAGACCAACTTCGCACAGTATCCTCTGATGCGGATGCGGCAGATTCCGGAGATTCACGTGTCGTGGCGCATCACGCCGAACTCGCCGACAGGACTGGGAGAACCCGCGCTGCCGCCGGCAATTCCTGCTATCTGCAACGCCATCTATGCGGCGACGGGGAAACGGGTGCGCACGCTGCCGCTGAAGAGGAGCGGATTCAGCCTGGCCTGAGCGTAGACTGCGGCTTGCACGAAGACTTTGCCCATGCGTGACGCGCGAGCCTGCATGCGGCGCGTGGGCGATTCGGGTGCATTGCACGGGCCTTCAATCCTACAATGGTCGGGACGGCGCGGCAGGGCTGCATGCGGTCTGTACCCGCGCGTGGAGGTGCAACCATGTCGATCCTGACCGGGCCAAAGCTCAGTGCGCGTCTTGCAACCCTGCCGGAGTGGCAGGTGGAAAATGGCGAGCTGGTGCGCACGTTTGCCTTCAAGGACTTTCGCGCGGCGCTGGGTTTTGTGAATCGCGTGGGCGAGCTGGCAGAGAGGGCCGGCCACCATCCGGATATCGACATTCGTTACAATCGCGTCCGGCTGGCGCTGGTGACGCACGATGCAGGCGGCCTGACGGAGAAGGATTTTGCGCTGGCAACAGAGGCCGGCAAAGAGGCTTAAACGGACACGAGGCAGGACTCCTGGAAGATTTCAATAGACACAATTCTTTCTCTTTGACATGATGGAATGGGTGGTTGGCACAATCTGCATTGCCCGCACCGTTGGCGACGGTCTGTGCCCCGCCGGATGAACCGAACTGGAGGACCTGTCGTTGCGCATCTCGCTCTTCATCACCTGCTATAACGACACGCTGTTTCCCGAGACGGGCAAGTCTGTGGTGCGTGTATTGGAGCGGCTGGGCCACACGGTCGAGTTTCGCAAAGAGCAGACCTGCTGCGGACAGATGCACTGGAATACCGGCTACCTGCACGAGGCTGTTCCCATCATTCGCCACTTTGTAGGGGTCTATCGCGACGCCGAGACTGTGGTTGCTCCCTCCAGCTCCTGCGTGTCGATGATGCGCGATCACTATCTGAAAGCTGCCGAGATGGCAGGCGATGCGAAGCTCGCGGCGGATGTGGAAGCACTGTTGCCGCGGGTGTATGAATTTACCGAACTGCTGGTGAAGCGTCTGGGCGTGGAGGATGTGGGCGCGACGTTTCCGCACAAGGTGACGCTGCATACCAGTTGCCACTCGCAGCGCAGCCTGCACCTGGGCGACATTCCGGTGCGGCTGCTGAACAAGGTGCGCGGGCTTGAGTTGCTTTCGATTGAGAATCCGCAGGAGTGTTGCGGATTTGGCGGAACGTTTTCGATCAAGAATGCCGATGTGTCGTCGGCGATGCTGGCAGAGAAGGTGCGCACGGTCCTGAACACCGGCGCGGAGGTTTGCACGGCAGTGGACAATTCCTGCCTGATGCACATCTATGGATCGCTGCATCGTCAGCGCACGCTGGTGCGCACAGCGCACATTGCGGAGATCCTGGCATCCACTGGAGGGCAGGCATGAGCGCGCCGCAGTCTCACTGGACGAATCGCAGCTTTCCAGAAGCGGCGAAGGAGCTGCTGGCCGACTCGCAGATCCGCAGAAACGTGCGCCACGCGACGGATGTAATCCAGGCCAAGCGCAACCGTGTGGTGGGCGAGCTGCCGGACTGGGAGGCGCTGCGCGAGGCCGGATCCGCGATTCGCGCGCACGCGCTGGAGCATCTGGACGAATACCTCGTCGAGTTCGAGCGCAACTGCACGCGCGCAGGCGGAACGGTGCACTGGGCGCGCGATGCTGCCGAAGCGAACCGCATCATTCTCGGGCTCATCCAGCGCCATCAGGCGAAAGAGGTCATCAAGATCAAGACGATGACCTCGGAAGAGATTGGGCTCAATCGCCATCTTGAAGCGAACGGCGTTCGTCCGCATGAGACGGACCTGGCGGAGCTGATCGTGCAGCTTGGCCACGACAAGCCTTCGCACTTTGTGGTGCCGGCGCTGCACAAGAACCGCCAGCAGGTGCGCGAGATCTTTCAGCGTGAGATGCATCTGCCCGAGCTAGGCGACAAGCCCGAGGACCTGTGTGCGGCGGCGCGCGCGTATCTGCGCGAGAAGTATCTGCGCATCAAGGTAGCTGTGTCGGGCGCGAATTTTCTGGTGGCGGAGAACGGCGCGGTCTGCATCGTCGAGTCAGAGGGCAACGGCCGCATGTGCCTCACGCTGCCCGATGTGCTCATCTCGCTGGTGGGCATTGAGAAGGTGCTTCCGCGTTTTCGCGATCTGGAGGTTGTGCTGCAGACGCTGCCGCGCTCGGCAACGGGCGAGCGGATGAATCCCTACAACTCGATTTGGACGGGCGTGCACGAGGGCGATGGGCCGAAGGAATTTCACGTTGTGCTGCTCGACAATGGCCGCAGTCCGATTCTTGCGGATGGCGAAGCGCGGCAGACGCTGAAGTGCATTCGCTGCGCAGCCTGCCTGAATGCGTGCCCGGTTTATCACCAGACGGGGGGGCATGCGTATGAGTCTGCCTATCCAGGGCCGATTGGAGCCATTCTCACGCCGCAGTTGCACTCGATGGAGCAGGGGCGAACGCTGCCCTATGCATCTTCGTTGTGCGGGGCCTGCTATGAGGTCTGCCCGGTCAAGATCAATATTCCCGAGGTGCTGATTCATCTTCGCGGCAAAGTGGTGGAGCAGGACCAGAAAACACTCGGCGGCAAACTGGGCGTGTGGAACGTGGGCATGCAGGCCGCCGCGTTTGTGATGAGCAGTGCGCAACGCTTCACGCTGGCGCAGCACATGGGCCAACTGGCGCAAAAGATCTTTGTCTCAAAAAGCGGATTCATTGAACGCCTTCCCTTCATGCTGTCGGGCTGGACGCAGACGCGCGACCTGAAGGCGCTGCCGCAGCAGAGCTTCCGGGACTGGTGGGCAGAGCGCGAGTCCAACGGCGGCGATGCAACTGGCGCTGCAAAGGAGAGCCGCGATGCCAAGTGAGAGCGATGCACGTTTGGCGATTCTGGGCAGCATTCGCAACGCGCTGCGCGTGCCGGCGGAGCGCAACGATGCCGCGCGCGCGGCGGAGTATGCTGCGATTCCCCGCGACTACAAGAGAAGCGGAACGCGGCAGGGCGAAGCGCTGCTGGAGCTCTTCACGCACCGGTTGCAGGAGTATGACGCAGGTGTGCAGCGGGCTCCATCGGGCAAAATCGCCGATGCCATCGGAGGGTTGCTGGCCGAGCGGGGCCGGCATCGCATCGCCATTCCGGACGAAGTGCCGCGGACATGGCTACCCCCGGGCTATCCGTTTGAAGAAGCGGCAGGTCTCGACTCGATGCAGCTCGACAAGCTGGACGGCGTGCTGACGGGATGTACGGTGGCGATTGCCGAGACTGGTTCGATTGTGCTGCAGAACGCTGCGGCGCAGGGCAGGCGTGCCCTTTCGCTTGTCCCCGATTACCATCTCTGCGTGGTCTTTGCATCGCAGGTGGTCGAGACGGTGCCGGAATGCTTTGCGCGATTGGATGCGACGGCGAATCTTCCGACGACTTTCTTTTCCGGTCCCTCGGCAACGGCCGATATTGAGATGACGCGCATCAAGGGTGTGCATGGACCGCGGTATCTCGACGTGTTGCTCGTTGTAGATTGAGATGAGTCTGCGTGCTTAGTCGGCTGCCTCTGCCGCACTCTGCTTTGATCGCGCACCGCGCCAGTAGAGAAAAAGGCCGATGAGGATGGATACGACGGTTCCACCAACGAGCTTCAGCTCAAAGCCGAGCTTGTCGGAGGAATCTCCCGGCGGCACCAGAGAAACAAAGATACCGAGCAGGACGACAAGGAATCCGAGTCCGCCAGCGATCCATGTGCCCACTACGCCGCCGGGGACAAGCACGGCGTGGGCATTCTCTCTGCGATCCCTGCGCCGTGCCAGCTTGATGACCGCGGCAAACATGTAGAGGAACGGAATGAAGTAGAGGATGATTGCCGCGTCGATGAGGAACTGATAAGCGCCGCGCGTGGTTTCGTTGATTTGGCTGACGAGCAGAATGCCGCCGGCAATGCCAGACTGCAC
>JAJXWA010000052.1 GCA_021781795.1 Acidobacteriota bacterium | reverse complement strand
GGAGTACCGTGAACCAGACTCTCGAAGCTGAGGCCACAGCCTCTTCCGCGACTGCTGAATCCTGCAGTCTTGAGCACTACCTCACCCTCCCCGACCACTCCATGGACGCCCGCATCGCCGCGGCCCGCGCCCGTCTCGGCAAGAGCACCATCCTCCTCGGCCACCACTACCAGCGCGATGAGGTCATCCGCTTCGCCGACTTCACCGGCGACAGCTACAAGCTCTCCAAGGCCGCTGCCGAAACCGACGCCGAATTCATCGTGTTCTGCGGCGTCCACTTCATGGCAGAGAGCGCCGACATCCTCGCAAAGGACTCGCAGCAGGTCATCCTCCCTGACCTCAACGCCGGCTGCTCCATGGCCGACATGGCCGAAATCTCCCAGGTCGAGGACTGCTGGGAGAACCTTGAGCGCATGGGCCTCGCCGCCGACACCATTCCCATCACGTACATGAACTCCAGCGCCGCCATCAAGGCCTTCTGCGGCGAGCGCGGCGGACTCGTCTGCACCTCATCCAACGCCGCAGCCGCCTTCCGCTGGGCCTTCGCGCGAGCGAAACGTATCCTCTTCCTGCCCGACCAGCACCTCGGCCGCAACACCGGCTACGCCATGGGCATCCCCCTCGCCGCAATGCCCGTCTGGGATCCGTGGGCGCTGCAGATCGGTTCAAGCCAGGGCGGCCAAACCGCGGAGAGCCTCGCCGCCAGCCGCGTCCTCCTCTGGAAAGGCCATTGCGCCGTCCACCAGCGCTTCCTCCCCAGCCACGTCGATCAGGTCCGCGCAAAATACCCCGGCATCCAGGTCATCGTCCACCCCGAGTGCCGCTGGGAGGTCTGCCAGAAAGCCGATGCCCTCGGCTCCACCGAACGCCTCATCAAGATCGTCGAAGACGCGCCCACCGGCTCTACGTTTGCCATCGGCACGGAGATTCACCTCGTCAACCGCCTCGCCCACCGCTTCGCCGCGCAGGGCAAGCGCGTCATCACCCTTGACGACACCGGCTGCCTCTGCACCACCATGTACCGCATCAGCCCGCACCACCTCGCCTGGGCGCTTGAAAACCTCGTCGAAGGCCGCGTCGTCAACCGCATCCAGGTCCGCAAAAGCGTCAAACACTGGGCCCGCATCGCCCTCGACCGCATGTTGGAAGTCGTGTGATCGTCAGCCCTTGTCTCAACAAATAGGAAAGCGTAATGCCAAAATCGTGAGCGGAGACAGAATTCCATAACAACTATGTGCTGGGCACTCAGGTCGCAAGCGGACTACGAAACATCAATCTCGATGAGCCTCGATTCCTTCAATTCCAGCCCATTGGGTAATGAGCGTCAGTAGTACTCCCGTAAAGAAGAGAAGATCAATCAGAGGCGTTAATTCGGTGAGGAGGCGTTCCTTCTTGATGAGATTGGAATGAGCATCGTCGAGAATGCCACCGGCTAGCATTTGAAGCTTTTCGCGAATCGTCATCATCCGGAGGTACCGCCGTGTGCGCTCTTGATCCGAAGCTTCGGCGAAGGCCTTGGCGTCCGCTTTGTTAACCTTCGCATCACCAATCGGAGAGATAGGCTTAAACTCTTCAAGCCGCAGGCCATCCCATTCTTTGTAAAGAGCGTTTAACTCGCTCACTCGCGGATCCCCTGGAGCGGCCTGCTCAATTAACAGTCCAAGATTGTTGAACCCGTTCCAAACGTCTTGATCCATCCTCATCTCTCTGACACCGGATCGAGGTAGCAAAGTCTCTAGATCGATGGTTGTTCGAGGTCTGCTCCGGAGCGCTGGCATCCCGGCCAATATTTCCTTATTTCCCAGGACAACGTGTGCATCCACCTCGTCGATCTCGCGAGACAGTTCAATTGTTGAATCTCGGACGAGAAAAGTCGCCTGCGCACTTGTTATCGCCTCTGCGACGCCCTTGAAATGTTCCCGGATGACATTACTTAGGATGAACATCAGCGACATTATTAAAACGCCGATGATTCTGAGCAGTCCGCTATGGCTTTTCAAACGTAGCCGAATCTTTTGGATCGAGTGTTTGAACATTTTTCACCGAACGCCTTATCCCGAACATTATGCCCTGAGCAGCCCATCGTGTTCGCACAGTTCGCGCAGATTCAAATCTTGCCTGCACATCCAACCCTGAATGTAAGTCCCGACCACCAACACCTAGCCGGCCTCAATGCGGCGAAATCGCGAAAGCCATGAATGACGTACTGTAGCCCTTGAGCTACAATACTCCTGTGATCGAAATTCGGGAGACTGAGGCATTCTCTGACTGGCTCCGGGCGCTGCGCGATGCGGAGGCAAGAGCGAGGATTGCCGCGCGGGTCCGTCGCCTTGCCTTCGGTAATCCGGGCGATGTGCGCCCTGTAGGGGAAGGCATCAGCGAGTTGCGCATTCACTGCGGGCCGGGCTACCGCGTCTACTTCATCCAGCGCGGAGCCATCCTGATTCTGCTGCTCTGCGGCGGAAGCAAGAGCACCCAGCAACGCGACATTGAAACAGCCAAACGGCTGGCGAAGGAGACGGAATGAGCAAAGCGAAGACAAAGCCATTTGACCCGGCCGAGTACCTTGACGACAGCGCATCCATCGCGGCCTACATGAACGATGCTCTGGAAAGCGGCGACCCGGCATTTGTCGCCGACGCGCTTGGAGTCGTAGCCCGTGCCCGTGGCATGAGCGAGGTCGCGCGAAAGGCTGGCCTCTCGCGCGAGAGCCTCTATCGTGCCCTGAGCACAGACGGCAACCCCGAATTCGCCACCATCCTGCGAGTCGTGCGCGCCCTAGGATTGCAACTTTCCGCAACTCCAGTCAAGCAACGGAAATCAGCCTGATCACCGTCATAATACCCGCCTCCCTCATCGCCCATCCGATAGACTGTCTTCGTCATGGCCCGCGCCGCACAATCCGCTTCCCCCGCACTTCCCTACTTCCGCCCGGAAGCACTCGCCTTCCTGCGCAACCTCGCGCGCCACAACGACCGCGCCTGGTTCACCCCGCGCAAGGCCATCTTTGACGCAGAACTAAAAGAGCCGATGCTTGCGGCCATCCGCAAAATCACCGACGCCATGCTCGACTTCGCGCCCAGCCACGTGCGCCCTGCCGAGAAGTCCCTCTTTCGCATCTATCGCGACACGCGTTTCAGCGCTGACAAGACGCCCTACAAAACCCACATCGCCGCCTGGTGGACGCACACCGGCCTCGACAAGACCTCCGGCGCTGGCTACTACTTCCACGTCAGCGCCAAAGAAGTCATCATCGCCGCCGGTGCCTACATGCCAGAGAAGGAACAGCTCGCCGCCATCCGCCACTGGCTCCTCGATCACCATCAGGACTTCAGAAAACTACTCCAGAACCAGAAAGTCCGGAGGACATTCGAGGAGTTCGAAGGCAACGCGCTCACCCGCCCGCCCAAGGGCTTTCCGGCAGAGCACCCCGCCATGGACCTGGTTCGCTGCCGCCAGTGGGGACTGGCCACCACCCTGCCGGCCGAGGCCGCGCTCAAGCCCGATCTCGCCGCCCAGGTCATTCGCCACTTTCGCATCGCCGCGCCGGTCGTCGATGCCCTCAACACGCCCCTCGCCGCAGCCGCCGCGCCAAAGAAAAAAGTCCTCTTCGGCCTGCGCTGATTGCGCCGCGAGCCGCCCGTTTCAAGCCCTTTCCGGCCGCATTGCTACGCGCATTTCAGGCCAAATCAGGCGAAAAACGCCCAAAAACAGGAAAAAACCGAAAAACACCTAAGAAAACTGTGGAAATCCGCAGATTTCCCATTGACTTTCCCCACCCCAAAGGCTCATTGTTTTGAACGACGGGGTTCGCAAGAACCCGCATGAATACAGGGGTTTTGTGCAGCGTTGCCTCGTCGGCACAGCCTCCATGCGGAACGCAGTGCGCGCGAGTGAGCCCAGGCAACACCGGCTGCCCCGAGGGCAAGCCCAGAAGGAGAACATCACATGGCAACTGGAATGACCAAGACTGCTCTCACCCGGCACATGGCCGAGAAGCTGCAGCTGACCAACAAGCAAGCCGGCGCCTTCCTGGACCTGCTGGCCGAGACCGCCATCAAGGAAACCAAGAAGAACGGCGTATTCGTCATCCCCGGCATCGGCCGCCTCGTCAAGGCCGAGCGCAAAGCCCGCATGGGCCGCAACCCCCAGACCGGCGAAGCCATCAAGATCAAGGCCAAGACCGTCGTCAAGTTCCGCGTGGCCAAGTCCGCCAAGGACGTCATCGCGCCCCCCAAGAAGTAGCACTCCGGACTGCAGACACAAGTAACGGAGAGCGGCTCTCGCGCTGCTCTCCGTTCTGCTTTTGCGTCACTCTTCTCGATCCGCCGCAGTTCTACTGCGCGGCCGCCTGCCCCACCTTCGATTCCTTCACAAGCGCGCGCACCACCAGCGACGCTCCAAACGACACCAGAATCGCCCGCAGAATCGTCTCGTTGTTGTACGTCCACGAGAAGCAGCTCAGCGCAATGAAGACGCCGATCGGTGCCAGCTCATGCAGCACCGCCCGCATCCAGTGCGGCTCCTCGCCACTAGCTTCTACACTCGTGCGCAGCCGGGGCAGCAGCCGCGGCACCGCCCGCACATACGCCTGATACGTCTCGCCCATCTGCTCCGTCAGGTGCGCTTCTTCGGCCAGAATCAGCCGCACCAGAAACAACCCCACCAGCACCAGCGTGAACACCGCGCCCGTCGGCGGCATCGCAAAACCCATCGCCGCCATCATGAAGAGAGTCCCCAGATACAGCGGATTGCGCACAAAGCGATACGGCCCGCCCGCCACCACTCTGTCTCCGTGCATCTGCCCATCCAGCATCGTCTGCGCGCCCAGATAGGCTGTGCCGCTCACGCGCAGCACCGCACCACACAACGCCGCCAGCGAGGCCACTACAATCACCGCGGGCGCAGCCAGCGTAAACGGCAGCAGTCCTGCGCGGCTCAACTCCAGCGCAAGCCACTCCAGCAGCGCAATGCGCTGCCCCACGCTCCACGCCTCAATCCACGGCGACCAGAAGCCAAGGCCCACGATCACCACCATGATCACAAATCGCAGGCGAAATTCAAGTTTGGTTGCGCGCACGCACTGCCCCCGTGAATGGAGTCTACCAACCGCTGCTCCAAAGACCGCGCGACCATCGTTCCTTGCCCCCTACGCGCAGATCTACTTCCCCGGATCGGTCAGCGCGCCGTACACCACGCCGCGGCTCAGGTACTGGAGGTTCTCGCTGCTGGGCTTCGCACCCATGCGCTGAATCATACCGACGAACACAATGTCGTTCGTTGGGTCGATCCAGAACCACGTGCCCGCCGCACCGTCCCAGAAGAACGTCCCCTTGCCCTCCGGCAGATCGGCAGTGGGTGGATCGAATACCACGGCGCAGTTATAGCCGTAGCCAAATCCCGGCCGCATGACCTGCGCGCCAATCTTGAACTCGCCCGTCAGCAGACTCGGCGGCAGATGATTCGAGCTCATCAGGTGCACCGTCGCCGGCGACAGAATTCGCTGCCCACCCAGTTGTCCGCCCTCCGCCAGCATCGTCGCAAAGCGGTAGTAGTCCTCCGCCGTCGAAACCATTCCGCCGCCGCCAGAGGCCATGCCGGGCTCGTGCGCAAAGTCGCGCTTGTTCACCGTCTGCGGACCGTGATCGGAGAGCCCTCCGTTCGCGTCCACCCAATAGACCGTGGCAAAGCGCTGCCACTTGTCCGGCGGCACGTAGAAGCCCGCGTCCTTCATGCCGAGCGGTTTGAAGATCTCATCGCGATAGAACTCCGGCAGCGTCTTGCCCGAGAGCTTCTCCACAATGTACCCCTGAATATCCATCGACACCGAGTACACCCACTTCGTACCCGGCTGATACAGCAGCGGAAGCCCCGCCAGCTTCGTCACAAACTCATGCAGATCCTTTGACTGAAAGAGATCCGCATCGCGCACCATCTTGTCCACCGGCGTGTCACCAAAGATGCCATACGTAAAGCCCGCCGTGTGCGTCATCAGCTCATGCATCGTCGGTGGATGCACCGGGTCCACCAGAATCATCTTCCCGTCCGCGCCCGTGCCCCCGTACACCTTCAGGTGCGCAAACTCTGGAATGTATTTCGAAATCGGATCGCTCGGCAGCCACTTGCCCTGCTCGTAGAGAATCATCATCGCCGTCGCCGTCACCGGCTTCGTCATCGAGTAGTCGCGAAAGATCGTGTCCGTCGTCATCGGCGTGTGGCTCGCAATGTCGCGCATTCCATACGCGCGATAGTCCACTACCTTGCCGTGCCGCGCCAGAATCGTCACCACGCCCGCGACCTGCTGGTTCTTCACCGCATCCTGCATCAGCGTATGCAGCCGCTCCAGCCGCCCGCTTGAGAAACCCACACTCTCCGGCTTCACCGGAGTCATATCAACCGTTGCGCTCGCTGCCGTCTGCGCAGGGTGCGCCTGCGCCGGCAAAAGGACTGAACCCAAAGCAAGCGCGGAACCCACCATCCCCCGCGCCAGAGAACCGGCGACACCACGATGCATACAACCTCCTCATCTGCCTGCCGCTCGCCTAATAAAGCAATTGCGCCTTCGCAACGCACCGCGCCCGGCCCAGACACCGCACCCTTTATAGCAAACTGCCGCGGGCACGCACAGGCTGCCATCGCGCACCCTCCTCTACACTGTCTTCAGAGCATGAACGAGCCAGCCACCGTCCACGACACCATCGCCGCCGTCTCCACGCCTCCCGGACGCGGCGGCATCGGCATCGTGCGCCTTAGCGGACCCTCGGCTACCTCTATCGCTGCGCAGCTCGTCGCGCTCCGTCAGCCGCTTGAGCCAGCCCGCGCGCGCCTCGCAGACGTGCTCGACGAAACAACCGCAACCGGCGAGCGCATCGATGAAGCTGTCGTGACCTGGTTTGCCGCGCCGCACTCCTACACGGCAGAAGACGTTGTCGAAATCGCGGCCCACGGCTCGCCGGTCATTCTGGATCTGCTTCTGCGTCGCGCCATCGCGCTCGGCGCCCGCCTCGCCGAGCCCGGCGAATTCACGCATCGTGCCTTCCTCGCCGGCAAGCTCGATCTCACGCAGGCCGAGGCCGTCCGCGACCTCATCGACGCGCACACGCTCACCCAGGCGCGTCAGGCCGCCAGCCAGATGGGCGGCGCGCTCAGCCGCCGCGTCCAGCCCGTCAAGCAATCCCTCGTCGAACTCATCGCGCTTCTCGAGGCGGGCATCGACTTCGCCGAAGACGATGTCTCCGTCACGCCGCAGGCTGAGATTGCCCGCCGCATCGATGCCCTCACGCCGCCGCTTGCCGCGCTCGAAGCATCCTTCGCCCGCGGCCGCATCGTCCATGACGGCCTCACCCTCGCCATCGTCGGCCGCCCCAACGCCGGCAAGAGCTCGCTCTTCAACCGCCTCGTCGAGCGCGAGCGCGCCATCGTCACCGCCGCACCAGGCACCACGCGCGACCTCGTCACCGAGCGCATCGCCCTCGACGGCATTCCCATCGAGCTCGTCGACACCGCTGGACTGCGCGAAGCTCAGGAAGAAGCAGAACAGATGGGCATCGCGCGCAGCCGCGAGGCGCTCGCCGACGCTGCCATCGTCCTCGTCGTGCTCGATGCCACGCAGCCCCTCAACGAGGAAGAGCGCACCTTGCTGGCCTCCGTCGAAGGCCGCCCCGCCATCTCAGTCCTCAATAAGTGCGATCTCCATGCGGGCTCAAGCGACACGACTCATCCTCTGCCTGCCTCCGCACCCGTGCTCCGCACCTCCGCCCTCACCGGCGAAGGCATTGCCGATCTGCGCCAGCGCATCCTCGCGCTCGCCACCGGCGGCGCTGCGGCGGAGCCCGGCATGCTCACCAGCATGCGCCATCAGCAGGCCATCGCGACCACACACTCCGCACTCGACGACGCCACACGCGCCAACCGGGACGGCATTCCGCATGAGATGATCCTCATCGATCTCTACCGCGCGCTCTGGGCACTCGACTCCCTTACCGGCCAGACCACCCCCGACAACATCCTCAACCTCATCTTCTCCACCTTCTGCATCGGCAAGTAGGTAATAAATTATTTATTATCAATCGTTTACAGAAACACCCTGTCGAGATTATGAAGCAGATTTGCCCGTAAAGTACACTTGTCTATGAGCGGAGAATTGCGCACAGAAACACAAATAAATTGTAGTATTGTGTTATGGCTCAGTCGCACCGAGAAGCGTCCCGGCGGCTCTTTGATCTCGCCGAGCAGCAGCAAGGCTTCTTCACCACGAAGCAGGCCAAGGCGGCCGGATTCGCCGAAAATACACATCCTTATCACGTGCAAGCCGGAAACTGGATCCGTGAACACCGCGGCATCTATCGTCTAGCTCTGTTCCCGACGCCGGATCGGCCTGACCTTGTGCTCTGGTCGCTATGGTCCAGGAACCGGAAGGAAGAAGTCGAAGGGGTGTACAGTCATCAAACTGCCCTGAGTCTCCATGAACTATCGGACCTCAACCCGGCAAAACTCCACATGACCGTTCCGGAGAACTTCCGGCGCAGCAGCGATATTCCTGGGATTGTAGTGCTCCATTACAGCGACCTCCCCAAAAGCGATATCCAGGCTGGCCGCGGCTATAGCTACACGCGGCCTCTGCGGACGATTCTTGATCTGATTGCGGATGACGCGATCGAGCCGACCTTTATACGTCAGGCGCTGAACCAAGCACTTGAACGCGGCCTGATCACGCGCCAGCAACTTCGGAAAGCGCAACTGGATGGGCGAGCGCGGAAGATGGTCGAAGAGGTTCTGCGGCGGGCTGCATGATGGCGACATCGAAAACATACACGACGGCGGGGGCGTTCCGAAGGGCCGTGGAAGAACGCCTGAAGAATCTGTCCCAGGCGAAACAAGTTGACGTCAATCGCCTCCGACGTCAAGTTGCGTTCGATCGCCTGCTTGCGAGGCTGTTCCAGAACGATGCGACGCCATGGGCCTTGAAAGGCGGCTACGCGTTGGAACTTCGTTTCAAGGCGGCGCGATCTACGATTGATATCGACCTGACGCTGCAACGTGTCGTTGCGACGGCAGAAGCCGGCGATGCGGTTCGTGCGATTCGAGAGATGTTGCAGGCTGCGGCGGATGCATCGCTCGATGATTGGTTTCAGTACACGATTGGGCCGCCGGTGACGGATCTGACCGCTGCCCCGTATGGCGGCGCACGCTATTCCGTCGAAACGCGCATGGATGGGAGAATCTTCGCGAAGTTCCATTTGGATGCCGGGATTGGCGATGTCGTAATCCAGCCTCTCGAAATTGTCGAGTGCCCTGACTGGCTTGGATTTGCAGGCATCAAGCAGCCGCGCGTGCGGATGATCTCCAGAGAACAGCAGTACGCAGAAAAGATTCATGCATATACGATTCCGCGAAAATCTCCGAACAGCCGGGTGAAGGATTTGGTCGATCTGGCGCTTCTCACCGGAGATAATCGGCTTGACCGGGCAATGGCTTTCAGGGCATTGCGCCTCACATTTGAGCGAAGGAGCACACATGCCCTGCCCGCGAACTTAGACGCCCCGCCAGAAGAATGGCAGACGCCGTTCCAGACGCTCGCTGAGGAATGTGGGCTACGGACCGACATCGCCGCGGTATTTGACCAGGTGCGCACATTCTTCGGAGAAGTCATAGCTAACGGTGCGAAGTAGTGAAGCAAAGATGGCGAGCACGGATCCAGAATCGACTTCATTCGCTCACCGCGACGAGGAGAACGAGCGCTTGCGGGAGGAAAACGCGAAGCTGCGGCGCCTTTTAGCTGCTCACGGCATCCCTGTTCCAGAGCACACAGGAGACCACGTAGGTCCGCTCCAAACGATTGCGTCGACGACCAGCGAAAGCAAGGAGGAGCGAGCTCGCAAGCGGATTGCCATGTTCCGCAGTCTGTTTCGCGGAAGAGAGGATGTCTATGCACGGCGATGGGAGCATCCCGACGGTCGATCTGGATACTCGCCAGTGGCACTAAAGGACTGGAGGGCGATCAACGCCAGCAAGGCGGAAGATCGGAAGAAGGTTGAGCGGACTACACGGAAGTTGCTTCCGCTGACCGACGCGGTGATTGAGAACCATCTCCTCGGCAAAGAGACCATCGGAATCTATCCGCTTCTGCCGGACGAAACCTGCTGGTTTCTCGCCATAGATTTCGATAAGAAAACTTGGGCGGATGACTCACGTGCATTTCTCGAAACGTGCCGGGAGTTGAATGTGCCGGCCGTACTAGAGCGATCGCGTTCCGGAAACGGCGGTCATGTTTGGATCTTCTTCGAACACGCAATATCGGCGAGCACGGCGCGCAAACTTGGCTGCGCAATTCTCACCCGAACCATGGAGCGCCGGCATCAACTCGGTCTCGACTCCTATGATCGCCTGTTTCCGAACCAGGACACGATGCCCAAAGGTGGATTCGGAAACCTGATCGCTCTGCCATTGCAGTTTGCGCCGCGCAAGTGTGGCAACAGTGTCTTCGTCGATGCCGAGCTTCGCCCGCACCCTGATCAGTGGGAGCTTCTTTCCGCTGCTCAGCGGATATCAGCAGAGGCTGCGGAGGGGATTATCATCGAGGCCCAACGCACGGGCGATCTGATCGGGGTCCGCATCAGCGTTGCCGACGACGAAGATGGGCAAGATCCCTGGACCCTGCCACCATCGCGGCGGCGCATAGAACGGCCGATTGAAGGGCCGTTCCCGGCAACCGTTGCAATCGTCCGCGCAAATCTTCTTTATGTGGAGAAGCAAGGCCTGCCGCCCGCCATGCTGAACCGGCTCCTCAGGTTGGCAGCATTTCAGAATCCAGAGTTCTACAAGGCGCAGGCGATGCGGCTTCCGACCTACGCAAAACCGCGCGTGATCGCATGTGGGCAGGATCTTCCCAGGCACGTTGCCGTTCCTCGGGGTTGTCTGACAGACGTCATGGCCCTTTTGCAGACGCACCACATTCGGCCTGTAGTTCAGGATGAGCGGTTCCACGGTGTGCCGATCGAAGTGAATTTCAATGGTCAGCTTCGGCCGGTCCAGGAGGACTCCGTTCGGCAGATCGTCGATCACGACGAGGGTATCCTCTGTGCTCCGACTGCTTTCGGAAAAACTGCCGTAGCAGCCTGGCTCATCGCTAAGCGCAGGGTCAACACTCTGATTCTGGTCCATAGGCAGCAGTTGCTCGATCAGTGGCAGGAACGGTTAGCCATGTTCCTGAATATGTCTCCTCCTTCGATTGGACACGTTGGCGGCGGGAAAATGCACCGGACAGGATGTATCGATGTCGCCGTCATTCAGAGTCTCTACCAAAAGGAAGCGGTAAAGGACTTCGTTGCCGAATACGGTCAGGTCGTCATTGACGAATGCCACCACATCTCCGCTTTCACTTTCGAGCAGGTGATGCGAGAAGTGAAAGCCAAATATGTCGTCGGTCTAACCGCGACGCCGACGAGGAAGGATGGACACCACCCCATCATTTATATGCAATGTGGCCCAGTTCGATTCAGCATGAGCCCCAAAACAATGACTGAGACGAACCCCTTCGAGCATAAGGTCATTCCGCGTCAGACTGATTTTCAAATGCCTGCCGAAATCGCTGAGGTGACGATTCAGGATGTTTATGCTGCGTTGACGCATGATGCTTCGCGCAATGAAATGATCGCCGCCGACATCACACATGCCATTGCGTCCGGCCGTTCGCCCCTTCTTCTGACCGGCAGAACGGAGCATTTGCAGTATTTCGCGAACCAGCTCCGTGGGATCGCCAAGCACGTCTTTGTTTTGAAGGGCGGCATGGGCACGAAGCAGCGCCGCGAGACCGCCGCAGCCATGGCGGCTGTACGAGACGATGAATCGCGGCTGATTCTGGCCACAGGAAGCTATATCGGCGAGGGATTTGACGATGCGCGCCTGGATACGCTGTTTCTGGCCATGCCAATTTCCTGGAAGGGGACCTTGCAGCAGTATGTTGGCCGCCTGCATCGTCTCCACGACAACAAGCGCGTCGTTCAAGTTTACGATTACGTGGATGATGGTGTCCCGATGCTGGCAAGGATGTTCGAGCGCCGCTTGAAGGGGTACAGCGCGATCGGTTACCGCGTCGAAAGGACGACGTCTCCTCAACCGCTGTAAGATTCCATTCGTAAAGCGGATTTCGATCAATAACTATTACGTCAAGGGAGCAGTACTCTCCTGCGGAAGAGCCCAAGAATACTCGCGGAATTGCTCTGTCGGACTCCACGGGCGATGATTTCTTCATGCCACATTCGACAAATCAACCCACACTCGAAGACCGAGTGATCCGGGCCGCGGAAACCGCTCTGTCCCATCAGCATTACGTGAGCGCAATTGATGTCCTTTGCGGCATGGGGTTCTTGCATGCTTCCAATGTCGACCTCTGGAGGAAAGGGCGAATCGATTTCCTTGAGAGGGTCATCCAAGGGAATCTCAGCAAGATTTCGTCATCCATGGCGATCTTCCGCCGCTGGGCGCGGGATAAAGGCCTCAAGCCGAGCGAAACGGGCTATGTGTGTCGAACACGGAGCGGAACACTATCGCTGCGATTCAGCAAGAGCGGCGACCCCGCGATCGAGCAGAACTACCGCACGCACTACGTATCGCCCCTGCTCTCGGTGCGCAAGCAGCAGTCGCTTCAGGAGAAACTGAACCGGGCTCCCCAGCTTGTGGTTTACGAGATTCTGAGCTCAGCCCAATGCTCCGAATGTGGCGCAGAAATGGAAAAAGGATGCCTGCTTTTTAAGGAAGCCGAGTTGCCTCTTTGTCTTGCATGTGCAGGACTCGGCGATCTCGACTTTCTTTTAGCCGGCGATGCCGCTTTGACTCGACGAGCTGCGAAATTCAGTGCGCGGACCGCGGTGGTGGTTCGCTTTAGCCGGGCGCGCAAACGATACGAAAGGCAGGGCATTCTGGTCGACAGCGCGGCGCTGGAAAAGGCCGAATGTGAATGTCTGAAAGATGCAGCGGAACGAACTGCTGCGCGCCATCGCGATGCCGCTCGGAGACACGAGCAAGATCGGGATCTCGTTCTCAAGATGACGAGAAAGATTGGCGCCCTCTTTCCCGGCTGTTTGTCAGAGGATCTGTCCTCCATTGCCGAACACACCGCAACCAGAGGGAGTGGGCGAGTCGGCCGAACTGAGACTGGGCGGAATCTCGATGACCGCGCGCTCACGGCGGCGGTGATTGCTGCCATTCGTCACAGGCACACCCCTTACGACCAACTGCTCGCCCATGGCATGGAGCGTGCCGAAGCCAGGC
>JAJXWA010000089.1 GCA_021781795.1 Acidobacteriota bacterium | reverse complement strand
GTTCAGGGGGAGAAGCACAAGTTCAGGCTGATCCGCGCCGCAACGAATGAATAATTACGGCGAGTCGTCACGATCTCGATGACGAGTCCAAACCCGCCGAGGCTACCCCCGGTCCCTCGCGGTTGGGGACCGGAGATCGCCACAGTCTTCAACTACTAGAAACAAATCACCACGGTCCCGATCCATCCTCAGAAAACCCGCTTCGCACCAAAATCTGGCGGCCCCGGGAGAATCACCGCCGGACCGGAACCCGCACCACTCCCCATTCCCTTACGAGATCACGTGAAAAGCCCGCACACCCTATCCTGCTTTTACAGCGCATTCCTCCGCGCGATATTGCCCAGCATCGCCCCGCTCGGCTTGATGGTCCGCCGCTGTGTCTTCAGGTCCACCGCCACCAGGCCAAACTTGGGCGTGTACCCCGACATCCACTCAAAGTTATCCATCAGCGACCACGCCACGTATCCGCGCACGTCCACGCCATCGTCAATCGCCCGCTTCACACCCGCCACCGCGCGCCGGTAATACTCCACCCGCCGCGAATCGTCCTCCGTCGCAATCCCGTTCTCCGTGACAATGATGGGGACGCGCGCCTCCTTTGCCGCATACCGCACCACATGCTCCACGCACTCGGGATAAAACTCCATCCCCGTCTGCGTCAGCTCCGCGCCCTTGGGCGGGGGCAGATCCTTTTTGCCGACCAGAGACCGCGAGTACGTCTGCACGCCCAGATAGTCGCAGTGCCGGGCCGCTTCCAGCCACGGCCCATACACATCCGCCCGCTTCTCTTCCAGATGGCTGTCCTCCGGAGCCGCCTGATCGTCGCTCATCGCCAGATTGAATCCCACCGGCATCGCCGGACGCACCGACTTCATCGCATCCCTGCCCTTCGCGTGCGCCGCCAGCAGGCCCTCGCGGTTTCTCTGTGGGTCCCCCATGAAGAAGCTGGAAAACTCCGGCGCATTCACCTGCTTCCGCACATTCGCCAGCCCCGCCTGCATCATCTGCGCCACGCTCATTCCCGCCGGAACGCCCGGCAGGTTAAACCAGTTCAGCAGCTGCGGAATATCCGGCTCATTCAGCGTGGACGCATAGTCCACCAGATCACCCATGTGCCGCGTCGCCTTCTCGCAGAAGCGCGCAAACAGGTCGGCGGCCTGCGAATTCTCCCAGCCACCTTTCATCGCAAACCAGCGCGGAAGCGAAAAGTGCGAATAGGTCAGCATCGTCGTCAACCCGTGCTCGCGGCAAACTTCCAGCATGTGCCGATAGTGATCCAGCTCCGCGTTGGAGAAGAATCCATCTTCCGGCTCAATCCGCGCCCACTCCAGTGAGAACCGATAGGTGTTGAACCCCAGATCCGCCAGCATCGCAATATCCTGCGGATAAAGATGGTAATGATTGCAGGCATCGCCCGAGTGGTCTTTGAACATACTCCCCTGCAGATACTCCATCATCCACAGGTCCGTGTTCGTGTCGTTCCCTTCCACCTGGTAGGCCGCCGTCGCGCATCCCCAGCGAAACTTCCCCGGAAACGCACCTCCTCCTTTTGCCGCCGCAGCCTGGTCAGCCATTGCTGTCTCGCCCAACGACAGCCTCCCCATCGCGCCAACAGCTACAGCAGCCGAGGCCCGACGCAACAGTTCGCGCCGCGAAATTCCATGCGTCCCCTCGCCAAACACCGGCCGTTCTTCCTCTCTCATCGCACCCTCCTCGTTTCTATTCCGCGCCGCCGTCTACAGGCTGCTTCAGTGTGCCGACCATCATACGGCACCACCTCCGGCTTGGGCTTGTGCGCCACTCGCGTTAAAATATACGCAGCAGCATGTCCCTCCACCACCCCATCTCGGCCCTCCTCTAGCGGCGCCCGCCGCTCACACGTTTCTGCGCCTTTTTTCTACCCATCTCAACTCAGACCCTGAAACCCCGGAGGGGGCACCGCATGTTGGATCGTCTTGAACAAATGGAGCAGCGCTACACCGAGTTGCAGGCCCAGTTCGCCCTGCCCGAGGTCCTCAACGACCACGAGAAGTATCAGAAGGTCGGCAAGGCCCTGCGCGAAATCGAAGCGCCCGTCGAGAAATTCCGCGAGCTCAAGCAGGTCCGTCAGGGCCTAGCCGACGCCCGCGCCATGCTCGCCGAGTCCGACCCCGACCTGCGCGCCATGGCCGAGGAAGAGATCGCCACGCTCACGCCGCGCGAGCCCGCGCTCGAAGAAGAGCTCAAGCTCCTCCTGCTGCCCAAAGACCCCAACGACGAGAAGAACGTCATCCTCGAAATCCGCGCCGGCACCGGCGGCGACGAGGCCTCGCTCTTTGCCGCCGAGGTCTTCCGCATGTACACCCGCTTCGCCGAGCAGCACCGCTGGAAGGTCGAAGTCATGTCGCTCTCCGAGTCCGGCGTCGGCGGCTACAAGGAAGTCATCGCCATCATTGAAGGCGACCGCGTCTACTCCCAGCTCAAGTGGGAGTCCGGCGTCCACCGCGTGCAGCGCGTGCCCGCCACGGAGACGCAGGGCCGCGTCCACACCTCCGCCATCACCGTCGCCGTGCTGCCCGAGGCCGAGGACGTCGACATCAAGATTGAGGCCAAAGACCTGCGCATCGATACCTTCTGCTCCTCCGGTCCCGGCGGCCAGTCCGTCAACACCACCTACTCCGCCGTGCGCATCACCCACATCCCCACCAACACCGTCGTCAGTTGCCAGGACGAGAAATCGCAGATTAAGAATCGCGAGAAGGCCATGCGCGTCCTCCGTTCGCGCCTCTATGAAGTGGAGCAGGAGCGCCAGAACGCCGAGCTCGCCGCCGCGCGCAAGTCGCAGGTCGGCTCCGGCGACCGCAGCGAGAAGATCCGCACCTACAACTTCCCGCAGAACCGCCT
>JAJXWA010000051.1 GCA_021781795.1 Acidobacteriota bacterium | reverse complement strand
CGGAGTTGCGACCGATCATGCGCTGGTTCATCGCGGAGAGGATTTCGCCGGGGCTCTGCGTGTAGTGCGCCAGCGTGCGGAAGGTGCCGACGAGGAGGGAGACGGTCATGGCGGCGGGCATGCCTTTACCGCTGACGTCGCCGATGACGATGAGCGCGCCGCCGGAAGATGTGCGCGCGACCTGGAAGAAGTCACCGCCGACCTGGCCCGCAGGTTTGTAGACGCTTTGGACTGCGAAGCCGGGAATGCACGGAATCTGCTCAGGAATGAGCACCTGCTGCACGCTGCGCGCGGCTTCGAGTTCATCGGCGACGTGGGCATGCTGTCGCGTGATGTTGACTGTGCGGACCACGAGGAAGAGGAGGAGAGTGATGAAGAAGATGAGTCCGTCGAAGCTGCGCAGCGCGATGGGGTAGCTGGCGATGTGCAGGACGGGAACATGGCTCCAGGTCTGCGACAGGCCGATGAGACGCGGAAAGATGTGAAAGAAGCCCCAGTAGCGGTCGAGTCCGCGCAGGAGCACGGCGGGCAGCAGAACCAATGCTTCGCGATTGTCGCCGAGGCATGCCCGCACGAGCAGAACGGGCAGCAGGATGAGGACGATGAGGTCGGGAAGATAGAGGGCGAGGATTGCGTAAGACCAGGGTGCGAGGCCGAGGTCGAGAATGACGCCCGCATACGCGGTGACGAACGAGGCGATTTCAAGGCCCTGGAGCCAACGCGAGCGCGGGAGGCGAAGAATCAGGCGGATGAATTCAATGAGGGCAACATTGACGATTCCCGCGAAGGTGTAGCGCACTGCCGTGGAAGTTTGCGCATGCGCGTGGAGAACCTGCGTCGTTAAGGTGAGCAGATATCCGGTTTCAGCGATGAGGAAGACGGCGCAGGCAAGGTATTCCTTCTGGCTGCGCATGGTGCTGAAGAGGACGAGGGCCACGAGGCCGATAAGGAAGCTGAGGCAGGCGAGTGCCCATGAAAACGCGGTGTTGTGGATGTCCACATAGCTGATGGAGCGAGCCGCGGACTCATTGCTGAGGAGGTAGACGCCGGAACCGCCGTCAGCGGGCCCGATGGGTGTGTCTTCGCCGCGGCCGTCGGGGCCGGTGGCTTCCAAGGCAAAGCGAAAGGCCAGCACGAGATCGCCCTGCGGCGTAAGGAGTCGCGCGGGGACGGGAATGACGACGAGATTGCGCTGGGCGTAGACGGGGATGCCGGAGATGCGGCCCGCGCTGCCGATGCGGACGCCGTTGGCGTACACCTCATAGCTGCCGAAGACGCGCTCGGTGCCGACCATGAGGCCAGTGACGCCGGGACGCAGGTGGATGTGGATGCGGTACCAGGCGTAGGGGATGTCATGTATGCCGTAGTGGGAGAGCGGCTGCGTGGCGGAGACAATACGCCAGTGGCTGTCGTCGAAGGTGGGCAATGCCCATGCGAGATTGTCACCGGGCGAGAAGAGCCAGTCGGGGCCAAGCACGATGCGCTGGCCGAAGGCGGTGGCGTCAAAACTGTGCGGGTTTGAGGTTTGAGCCGGCGCGAGACCAGAGACGGCGACGAGGAAAAGAAATGCAGCGAAGCGCTTACGCATGAGCCACCTCGGGGGGAGCGAAGGTGAGGGTGAGGACGGTGATGTCGTCTCCCTGGCCGAACAGCTCCGCTGTTTTGGCGATTTCGTTTGCCTCATGCCGACCGGGCCGTCGCGCAAACAGCGGATACCAGATGCGGAGAGCGATGTGGGCAACGGCTCCGGGCCGGGTGAGCCCCGAGGGAAGATCGAAGACGGAATCCAGCGGGAGGGCTTCGACGAAGGGCTTCGGCGGGAGCTTGCCAATGCTGCTAAGGCGGATGCCGTTGACAAACACTTCGTCGGCATTCCATCTGTGGCTCAGGCTGGCGATGTGGAGGGCGAGGGGTTCTGCTGTATCGCTGCGCACCGGAGCCTGGAAGCGGACCGAGACGAAGCCGTCCGATTCAAACGCGGGCTCCGGCCAGAGATCCTGTGGCGCAACGGGCCAGGAGCTGTCGTCGAAGTTTGGATTGGCCCAGCCCTTCGTGCTGTCGGGGGCGTCGCCCAAGTGAAAGCGGACAGCGCTCGGCGTCTGCGCGACCTGGACGTGTGAGACAAGCGCAGAAGCAAGGGCTATGAGGAGTGCGACGATCCAGACGCGGACCGGGCGGCGCGACATTGCAGAAGGATACTTCAGAGTTGCTGCCGGAAGCGATGCTTTTGTTCAGGGAGTTGTAGCGGGCAGGAGGAGATGCGGGCGATGGGTGAGGCTGTGGTGAGCGCGGACGGAGAAGTCGCAGGCTATGAGATTCCAAGCGACCCCACGCGCCGGAAGCGGAACGTGGGGTCGAGGAACTCGCCGGATCATGCAAAAATCTCGCGAACGAGGAGCTAGTGGACGGCGAAGAGGACCGAGGCAGAGTGGTTTTCCCACTCGAGGGTGATCTTGCCGGTGGGTCCGCTGAGCGGCGAGATGGTGTACGTGAGGTTTTCAACCATTGAAAGCGGACGGGTCATCTTCATCTTGACGCGGCCGAGGTCCTGGGTGGGGTCATAGCCGAGCCCCCACTCGCCGGTCTTTTTGCTGACGACGAGCTGCCACTCGCTGGGGTTGGCGATGTCCACGAAGAGGGTATAAGTGCCTTTAGGGACGTTGAGGTCGCCGATTTTGAGGTCGGTGTCGGTGGTGAGGGTGGTGGCGGCGTTGGCTCCAGCCCGCCAGACAGGGTAATGGGCATCGTGGCTGATGAGACCGTCTTTGCCAAAGATCTTGCCCTCGCGGCCATTGACGCGAGGCGAGCTGTACTTGATGGTGATCGTATGGCCGGCGATGGTGGCCGAGGCGGTTTCAGGTGGACTGGCGGGCTGTTTGGGCTGGGCGGAGAGCGAGACGGCGGCAAACAACGCGGCGGCCGCGACGGCAAGACGCTTCATGACGAGTTCTCCTTTACGTAGTGCAATATGAAAAGCTGCGACGCGATGATTGTCGCACCGAGCGGCGGTGAGGGCAAAGCATCGACGGGAATCCTGTTATGATGCGGCGGAAGTTGGAGTAGCGAGGCAGGGGCACACGATGGCGAGAGCAAGCGAGAGGATGACGGCGGGAGCGCGGTTTCGCGCGGCAGTGGAAGCGGAGCGGCCGCTGCAGATTGCGGGGGCGATCAACGCGTACACGGCGCGGATGGCAGAGGCTGTTGGCTTCAGGGCGCTGTATCTGTCGGGCGGCGGCGTGGCGGCGAATTCGCTGGGGCTGCCGGACCTGGGCATCAGCACGATGGAGGATGTGCTGACGGATGTGCGGCGGATTACGGATGCGACGAGCCTGCCGCTGCTGGTGGATATCGATACGGGGTGGGGCGGGGCTTTCAACATTGCGAGGACGATTCGGCAGATGACGAAGGCGGGCGCCGCGGCGGTGCACATGGAGGACCAGGTGGGCGCGAAACGCTGCGGGCACCGGCCTGGCAAGGAGCTGGTGACGCCGGAGGAGATGGTGGACCGCGTGAAGGCGGCGGTGGATGCGCGCACGGACGAGAGCTTTGTGGTGATGGCGCGGACGGATGCGCTGGCGAGCGAAGGCCTGCAGGCCGCGGTGGAGCGCGCGCAGGCGTACGCGGCGGCTGGCGCGGACATGATCTTTGCTGAGGCGGTGACGGAGCTGGAGCAGTATGCGGCGTTTCGCAAGGCGGCGGGCGTGCCGGTGCTGGCGAATATCACGGAGTTTGGCAAGACACCGCTGTGGACGCGCGAGGAGCTGGCGGCGGCTGGCGTGGACATGATTCTGTATTGCTGCGGCGCGTACCGGGCGATGAATGCGGCGGCGCTGAAGGTGTATGAGGCGATCAGGCGCGAGGGAACGCAGAAGAATGGGTTGGCGCTCATGCAGACGCGGGCGGAGCTGTATCGGTTCCTGGATTATGAAGCGTACGAGAAGAAGCTGGATGCGCTGTTTGCGAAGGGGAAAGGGTAGGAAGCTGCGCGCGTGACGCTTCAGGAACAGTTTGGACAAATCGATATTTATCTGTTCGACCAATTGCTGCGCGGAAACATCACGCTGGCGATGCGCGTGCTGGACGCGGGTTGCGGCCTGGGGCGGAATCTAGCCTATCTATTGCGGGAAGGGTGCGAGGTGTTTGCCGTGGATGCGCATCCGGATGCGGTCGAGCAGGTGCGACGGCTGGCGGCTTCGGTTGGGAATCCGTCGCCAGCGGAGAACTTTTGCGTTGCCGCTGTGGAGCATATGCCGTTTGCGGACGCGATGGCGGACGTTGTGATCTGCAGCGCGGTTCTACATTTTGCGCGCAGTGAAGCGCACTTTCGCGCGATGCTGGACGAGCTATGGCGGGTGCTGCGGCCGGGCGGGCTGCTCTTCTGCCGGCTGGCGTCGCGGATCGGCATGGAGTTTGATCCGCTGGGCGACGGCAGGTACCGGGTGGGCAATCAGTCTTGGTTTCTGGTGGATGCGGCGATGCTGCTGGATTGGGTCCGGGAGCGGGATGCAGAGATGGTGGATCCGCTGAAGACCACGATTGTGGAGGATCGCCGCTGCATGACGACGTGGGTGATGCGCAAGGCGAAGGCGGCGTGACGCCGCAGGTTGCACGTTGTGGCTGATCTTGCGCGCGCGACGCACCTGCAGAATCGCACGCGATCTAGAAGAAAAGAGTCCAGTTGGCGATGAAGCTGAGGGCGCTGGGGACGCGGGGCGTGATGGCGGGACCGTTGAAGTAGCTGAGGCCGAGGCCGGCGTAGCTGCCGCGTGAGGCGCGCAGAGAATAGCTGCCGGTGAGGCTGTCTCCAGCGCGCCAGACGCTCTTGCCCTGAGCGAGGTAGTGGTTGGTGAAGACACTGCTGTAGGCGGTGCGCGAGGCGATGATGGAGACGATGTCACCATGGCGGCCGCGGAAGGGCGCTTCGTCGTAGGCGCGTGCCTCGTAGTAGCGAGAGTAGCCGTTGAAGCTCTGCGGCACGGTGATGAAGGAGGCGCCGAGGTAGAGGCCCTCGTTGGGATAGTCTCTGCTGGTGCGGGAGATCTGTTGGTCGCCGAGGACGTAGGTGCAGTAGTTGCCGGCCTGCAATTGACCGGTAGCTTCATTGGTGTAGCGCGTGGCGTTGTGAAGATAGCCGGCGCGGTACCAAGCCTCGTGCGCGGTGGTAGTGGCGGCGCGGTTCAAGCCCGCTTCGCTGATGACGAGGAGCTTGTCGCCGTGGGGGATGAAGCGGAAGCCTGTGTGGTTGCGCGCGACCTCTGTGGGGCCGCCGTTGGGGTCGAGGCTGCGCTGGGTGGAGACAGCGAGATAGGTGAACCGTGGCCCATGCACGCGGAGATTGACGGCGGGGGCGGTGAGCGGGAAGTAGGACATGCCGGCTTCAAAGGGCAGGACGGCGTAGCTGCCCTGGATAGCGGATGAGGTGGAACCGCCGACGAAGAAGCCCACAAAGTTCATGTTGTTGGCGATGTAGCCGGCCTTTAGCTCGACGCGGTCCTTGCCAAAGGCCTTGTAGAAA
Organism: Acidobacteriota bacterium; assembly: GCA_021781795.1. Taxonomy (GTDB): domain Bacteria; phylum Acidobacteriota; class Terriglobia; order Terriglobales; family Acidobacteriaceae; genus Telmatobacter. Next base: position 7,919 of record JAJXWA010000051.1, on the reverse strand, counting down.
TAGAGATTCCACAACTGGAGCGCTTTGGGTCCGGCGGGGTTCCAACTGACCCAGTTCCAGACGGCGCCCATGTAGAGCTGCGCGTGCTGGAGGTGGAGCTGGCGCAGGTCAGAGACGAGGATGGGCTGAATGAAAGTGCTTTCATAAGGGGCCTGGCCTACGTAGACCTGCTGGTCAAAGGACACCGGGCTGTTGAGTGTGTTCTGCACGTACTGGACGCCGGTGATGACGCGGAAGGAGAGGCCTTTGCGAAAGAGACCCTGGCGAAAGGCGGACTGCTCAGGGATGCGACTGTCAGAGAAGGGCGGCATGGCGGCGTCGGCGCTCTGGTAGTTGAGGTCTTCTATGGAGCGCTGTGCCGGCGCGGGAGAGTCGGGCAGACTTTGCCGCGCGGGGAGGCTGGCTGCATGGATTGATACAGCAGCGCAGAGCAGGAGCGCTGACGGGAGCAGAGCGCTGGCCTTGCGGCCGAATCTTGATTGCATTTCCCCTCGACTTCCAGTGTGAGTTCCCGGCCAACGGCGAAGTGCGAGCCGGCGGGGATGCGCAGGCTCAGAACGAGGATACAACCCGCGGCGGTGCAGGCGGGAGGGCTTCTCTGGAAGAGAGCAGAGCGCGCGCCTCTGCGACTATTCACTACGGCTGCGGATGAAGGTTTCGGGTGTGCCGTCCTGCGGGCTGACGAAGATGATGTCTTTGGGATCGCGGCGGGGCGCATCGATGGCGAGGAAGACGACGGGCTCTTCAAGGATGGAGGGCAGGGCGTGGACAGTGCCGCGCTTGAAGGTAAGGAAATCGCCGGGGGCGAATGCGCCGCAGTTTGCGGCGTCGCCGATCCAGAAGGTGCCTTTGCCGGAGAGGACGTAAAGGTACTCATCGGAGTGGACATGATAATGCGGCGGGGTGGGGCGATAGACGCGGAAGACACGGCTACTGGCCGAGGGCTCGTCGGTGAGGTAGGTGTCGAGCAGCAGGGTTTCGGCGGCATCGGGGAAGGCTGCGGCGATCTGGTGGAGGTGGAAGCGGCCCCAGGTTTTGTTCGCGGTCATTTGGGATCTCCGGAAGCGGCTTGGCGGTGTGCGCAGCTGCGCAGATGCGGCGGCCTGGCTACTTTCTTCAACGTATCACTGGTGCGCGAGAGGCTGGCCGAGTGCTGAGCACGCTTGCCATGCGCTGGGTGGGTCCTTTAGGGTGGTGCTCTCCCGGGTGGGCGAGGTCCCCACGTACGCCAAACAAGAATCGAAAGCTTCGCCGCGCAGTGAGCGGCAGTGCACGCAGGCTGAGGAAATGGGCCTGCTGGCCGGGGTGATTGCAAGCGGCCCCGGAGTTTGATTCGGCACTTCAGGAACGATCAGAACCAGAGGAGAGATTGCATGCGGATTGCAGCGATGGCATTGGCGGTGATGGCGCTGGCAGGCAGCGCCGCGGTGGCACAGGAGCCGGAGCACGGCACGATCGACACACTGATTCAAGAGGCGAAGGCGGCGTACGGGATGCAGAAGACGTTCATTCTGGCGGCGGCCGATGCGATGCCCGAGGCGGACTACAGCTTCAAGCCGACCCCGGAGATTCGCTCCTACGGCCAGCTTTTCGAGCATGTGGCGCAGGCGCAGCAGATGGCATGCGCCATCATTGCGGGTAAGACGCCGGCGAGCTCCGCGGCAGGGGCGTCGACGAAGGCTGCGATGATGGCGGAGCTGAAGGCGTCATTTGATACGTGTGACGTCGCGAATGCGACGGTGACGGCGACGAATGCGCTGGATGTGGTGGGGAAGGGTTTTTTGCACGGCACGCGCGTGGGTCTGATTGAGAAGAATGCCGCGCATGACAACGAGCTTTACGGGACGATGTCTGTCTATCTGCGGCTGAAGGGGATTGTGCCCCCGTCGACGGCGATGCATATGAAGAAGAAGTAGAGCCCGGCGGTGTGCAGGGCTCCTGTCTTACCAGAGACCAGCCCCTACCAGAGTCCGGCGATGAGCAGAGCGGCGTAGAGGCTGGAGAGCAGGAGCGCCTGCTGGCCGACGGTCTTGAGCGGCATCTGAAGCGAGGCGGGATTCTTCTGCCGCTTAAGGTCCCAGGCGTAGCCCGCGGCGGCGAGCGCGAGAGCGAGCGCGATGGGAATGTGGCGGAGGACGGCGGCTGCGATGGCCGCGCTGAGGAGCACGGTCAACGCTACCTGAGCGGCGCGGCGGAATTGCGGGCTGGCGGCGGTGGCTTTGCGCAGAGCGATGCGCGCGTCGAGCCGGGCGTGGACGACGAGGATGCCCGCGGTGGCCTGCAGTGCGCTCAAGGCCCAGAACCACCAGCACCAGCGCGCGACGGAGCCCGCGGCGGCGAGGCAGGTGGCGACGGAGGTCGAGGTGAGCGCGGCGGCGCTGGCGATCTGGAAGAGCGTGGAGCGCTGGCGGTTTTTCAGGTTGACGAAGATGGCGAGGCAGCCGAAGGCGGCGACGCCCGCGCCGACGGCGAGGAAGGCCCGGAGCGGCCAGGTGGCGAAGAGGACTGCGACGCTGGCGACGAGAACGGCGCTCCAGCCGATGAGCCAGCGAGCGGCGGCGGAGGCTTCAGGGCTGGGCTTCTTCCAGACGAAGCGCTGGCGCATGAGCAGGACGGCGGGGTCCTTGGCGGACATGGCGGCGAAGGCGGCGGCGAGGACGGCAAGCTCGCTCCAATGCCAGGTGCGAGCGAGGAGGCCGACGGCGACGATGGGGGTGAGCAGCATGGCGGTAGCGCCGTGCTCGCGGGGGAGATACAGTTTGGTGCGCTGCTGTGCGGGGGGCGCTTTTGCCGGGATGGTCTGCGCGAGGGTTTGCATCGCTGCCTCTCAGGACCGGAGGCGCGGGGCTTGACGCTCAAGGCGCTTCCGATGACCTGAGGATAGGAGGCGGATCAAGGCCGTTGCAGCGACTTACGTCACAGGGGTGGTGGGGTGGGCGGTTCCGCTGTGGGCTCGTTGCGCCGCCGGAAGGCCATGACGATGCTTGATGCGCGTTTCTCGATGTGACACAATGAGACACATGAAGACGATTACGATTCGCGAGCTGCACCAGGAGACGGGGCGGTGGGTACGGCAGGCCGCTTCCGGCGAGGTGCTGGTGACCGAGCGTGGGCAGTTGATTGCGAAGATCGTACCTGCCGCCCCGCCGCCCGCGAAGCCGTTTTTCGCCGACCCGCGGTATACGCGGGCATTTCTTCGCCATCGGAAGTCTCTTCGCGGCGGAACCGATGCGACGGAGATTGTGAGCCAGGACCGGGATCGCGAGGTCGAGTGATCTACTTCGACACGAGTTATCTGGTTCGTTTGTACTATCAGGACGCGGGAGCGGATCGGGTGCGCGCGCTGGCTGCAACCGATCACGTCGCCTGCGCGGCGCTGGGCCAGGCGGAGATGATGGCCGCCTTCCATCGCAAGCTGCGAGAAGGAGCGATCAAGCCCGCGGCCTATGCGGCGCTGGCCGAGCAGGTCGAGGCGCATATCCAGGCAGGAGCGTTTCACTGGCTTGCGCAGGATGGAGAGATTCTTGCGCGCATTCGTCAGGTGTATCGCACTCTGCCCGCATCGGTGTTCCTGCGCGGAGCGGACGCCATGCATCTGGGAACCGCGGCGGAGGCGGGTTTCCGTGTCGTCTACTCGAACGATGCGCACCTGCTGGCCGCTGCAAAGCATTTTGGGGTTGAGGGCAGGAATGTGATGGTTTGATCCAGCCCGAATTGACGGGACCGTGCTTTCCCATCCTTTCCGCAAAGAGACGCGGAAAGGATGGGGCGCCCGGCGAGAGGTGGGGATCCGGCTAATTCGACAACATTCGGTTTCACCTCCGCGTCAGTTTGCATCTTCACTTTCGAGGTTTCAGAAGAATCAGTTGATCATTCAAAGCGGATGGAAGCAGAGTGCCGTTGGGTGCAACCGCAAGCTCGTGAGCGCTAGCCATGAACTTGCCTAGTATCCTTCCACTTGCCAGATCAAGCCTCATTACGTAGAACTCTTTATCAAATGCAACGCCCTTAGCGTGGATCGTTGCATAGAATTCTTCATTGGGTCCAAAGGCAACCGCGTATAGCTGTCCACCGTAGGTCCACTCCCCCAAAAACTTTCCACGCTTGTCAAACCTCTGCACGCGGCCATTCTCGCGGTCAGCAACATAGAGTATTCCCTTCCGGCTTATGGCGATCGAATGAACGACATAGAACTCGCCGGGACCGTTGCCATGCTTGCCCCACTCCCTTAACTTTTTTCCAGCGGCATCATATTCAATCACGCGCGCGTTGCAATAGCCGTCTGCGACGAATAGATGCCCTCTCTTGCCAAATGCAATATCCGTAGCTCCGCAAAACTTCTTGCTACTGTCAGGAATATCACCCACGCTGATCTCGAGCAGCTTCTTCCCCTCTGGCGTGAACTTGTAGATCATCGAAGTATGTGCGTCGAGGGTCCATACGTTGCCATCAGGATCAACGCGAATCCCATGCGGGATGGTGAACATTCCCTTTCCCCAGGAGCGGATGAAATTTCCCTGCGCATCCACTTCGACAACCGGGTCTCCGTTAACCGACCGTTGCATGAGATAGATATTCCCTTTTTTATCGGTCGTCACAGCCGATACTCTCTCCAGCCCAAGTGGCGGCTTCACATTTAGCACAACCTGGTCAAAGGGCAGTTGTGGAACATCCTTTATCAGAGCTTCAATCTGATCCGTGCTGGAAGATTGGCCGAAGGCTGGCACCAAAGAGCCGACCGCCAGCAAAAAGATAAGCGCGCAAAGTCGCGGTTCTTTGACGGTTGCTATCTTCAGGCAACCATACATAAAATCGCCTCCTCCATTTTCTTATCCCTTTTCACTGCCCCCATTTTCGCCATTACAGCACACTTTTGAAATCGAGCTATCTCCCTTCATCTCCCTTAGCACAGTTCCAAACAGAGTCCCCATAATGAGCGTCAATCCACTTCGCCGGGCTTCTCTTCAGTCATTCTGGTACCGAGCCACCGGCTACATCGAGCCGTAAATCGCCAATTCGCTCAACGACCTGTCTGGGGTGGTTGAACGGCTATCTGGACACTGAGTGTTTGAAAGCTTGCGGAGTGCGCTGAAAAGCAACCGCGGATCTTTCGACTCTGTTTTGCTGCGCTCAAGATGACAGGTATCTCTGGGGCGGTTGTGGGTGGCGGGCGGGGTGCGCTTGCCACGCGGAAGCCGTATCTACTAGCGTAGGACTCGCTGAGGTGGGTAATGAGCGGCAACGAGGCTGGGGGATTCAAGCCGAAGAAGTCTGTGGCGCTGAGCGGGACGCCGGCGGGGAATACGGCGCTGTGTACGGTGGGGCAGAGCGGGAACGACCTGCACTATCGCGGGTATGACATCCACGACCTGGCGGCGCAGTGCTGCTATGAAGAGGTGGCGCATCTGCTGGTGCATGGCGCGCTGCCTACGGCGCGGGAGCTGGCGGCCTACAAGGCGCTGCTGAAGAGCCTGCGCGGGCTGCCGGGCGCGGTGCGGGCGGCGCTGGAGCTGGTGCCGGGCACGGCGCATCCGATGGACGCGCTGCGGACGGGCGTGAGCATGCTGGGATGCGTGGAGCCGGAGGGCGCGGCGCACGATGAGGCCGGGGCGCACGCAGTGACGGACCGGCTGCTGGCGTGTTTGCCGTCGATGCTGGCGTATTGGGAGCAGTTTGCGCGGCGTGGCAAGCGCATCGAGGTGGAGACGGACGATGAGTCGATTGCCGCGCACTTTCTGCATCTGCTGCATGGGCGCGCGCCGAGCCGGGAGTGGACGGCGGCGATGGAGGCCTCGCTGATCTTGTATGCCGAGCACGAGTTCAACGCATCGACGTTTACGGCGCGGGTGATTGCGGGGACGGGCTCGGACCTGCACTCGTGCGTGACGGGCGCGATTGGCGCGCTGAAGGGGCCGAAGCACGGCGGCGCGAATGAAGTGGCGTTGGTGATTCAACAGCGGTATGCGAGCGCGGATGAGGCGGAGACGGATATCCGGCGGCGGGTGGCGGCGAAGGAAGTGATTATCGGCTTCGGGCATCCGGTGTACACGATTAGCGATCCGCGCAACGAGGTGGTGCGCGAGCTGGCGCGGGGACTGGCGGTGGACGCGGACGGCAAGCGGCTGTTTGCCGTTGCCGAGAGGGTTGAACAGGTGATGATGGACGCCAAGCGAATGTTTCCGAACCTGGACTGGTACTCGGCGGTGGCGTATCACCTGATGGGGATTCCGGTGGACCTGTTCACGCCGCTATTTGTGATGGCGCGGACGGCGGGCTGGTGCGCGCACGTGATGGAGCAGCGCGCGGATGGGAAGATTATTCGGCCGAGCGCGAACTACACGGGACCGGAGGATCGGGTGTTTGTGCCGCTGGCGGAGCGGGGGTAGTAAGTTAGCGGAGTTAGGCAGTTAGCACGTTGGCATTGTGCTTTCCCAGGTTTCAGAAGCGAAACCTGGGGCACCCGGAGTGAATCGGCGAGTTAGCGGAGTTAGCCGAGGGAGTCAGGGCTGGTTAGGGTTGTGCATTCGACGGTCTCAAAGGCGAGACCGGGGGCACCCGAAGATGTGTGGGAGGGAAGTGTGTCGCGTGAACGCGGGGGAGTAAGGCCGGCGGCGGACCAGGTGATGGTGGACATTGCACGGTATGCGCTGGGGTATGAGGTGACGAGCGATCTGGCGTATGAGACGGCGCGGTATTGCCTGATGGATACGCTGGGGTGCGGGCTGGAGGCGCTGGAGTATCCGGCGTGCATGAAGCTGATGGGGCCGGTGGTGCCGGGCACGGTGGTGCCGCATGGGGCGCGGGTGCCGGGGACGAGCTACGTGCTGGACCCGGTGCAGGCGGCGTTCAATATTGGCGCGATGATTCGCTGGCTGGATTTCAACGATACGTGGCTGGCGGCGGAGTGGGGACATCCTTCCGATAACCTGGGCGGCATTCTGGCGGTGGCGGACTGGCTGAGCCAAGTGCGCGTGGCGGAAGGCAGGAAGCCGCTGACGATGCGGGATGTGCTGACGGCGATGATCAAGGCGCATGAGATTCAGGGGTGCATTGCGCTGGAGAACTCCTTCAACAAAGTCGGGCTGGACCACGTGGTGCTGGTGAAGGTGGCCACGACGGCGGTGGTGTGCGGGCTGCTGGGGATGACGGAAGACGAGACGGTGAACGCGATCAGCCTGGCGTGGGTAGATGGGCAGAGCCTGCGGACGTATCGTCATGCGCCGAATACGGGCTCGCGGAAGAGCTGGGCGGCGGGCGACGCGACGAGCCGCGGGGTGCGGCTGGCGCTGATGGCGCGGGCCGGCGAGATGGGCTATCCGACGGCGCTGACGGCGAAGACGTGGGGCTTCTATGACGTGTCGTTCGGCGGGCAGGAGTTCAGGTTTCAGCGGCCGTATGGCAGCTATGTGATGGAAAACGTGCTGTTCAAGATCAGCTACCCGGCGGAATTTCACGCGCAGACGGCGGTGGAGGCGGCGGTGACGCTGCACGGGCAGCTCGCGAAGCGGGGGCTGACGGCGGCGGCGATTGAGCGGATTGAGTTGCGGACGCACGAGGCGTGCATGCGGATCATCGACAAGAATGGACCGCTGGCGAACCCGGCGGACCGCGACCACTGCGTGCAGTACATGATTGCGGTGCCGCTGTTGTTCGGGCGGCTGACGGCGGCGGACTACGAGGACGCGCTGGCGCTGGACCCGGTGTGGGGCAGGCGCATCGACGCGCTGCGGGCGATGACGGAGACGAGCGAGGTGCCGCAGTTTACGGCGGATTATCATGACCCGGCGATGCGATCGATTGCGAACTCACTGCGGCTGGTGCTGAAGGACGGGACGGAGCTCGAGGAGACGGTGGAGTATCCGATTGGGCACAAGCGGCGGCGCGCGGAGGGGATGCCGCTGCTGGTGGAGAAGTTCCGG
>JAJXWA010000014.1 GCA_021781795.1 Acidobacteriota bacterium | reverse complement strand
TCCGACTACCTGCGTGGCTGGAGAGGATACTTCGGCTTCGCCGAGACGCCCTTAGTGCTGGAACGGCTGGATCAATGGAAACGGCAACGACTGCGGTCCGTGATCAGCAGACAATGGAAACGCGGCAGGCGGCGGTTTCGAGGACTGCGTCAAAGGGGCGTATGGGGCGATTTGGCTGCGAAAACGGCTGGTAGCCCACACGGCCCATGGCGCATCGCCAACAGCCCCACCATGAAATACGCGTTTCCAAAAGCCTACTTCGTAAAGCTTGGACTGCCTAAGTTGTACGAGGTTGTTAGCTGAATCGATCTGAACCGCCGAATGCGGACCCGCATGTCCGGTGGTGTGGGAGGGGAGAGCAGGTGACTGCTCCCCCTAGCCCGATCCTGAATGAGATGGCAGCGGTCAAAAGATCCTGTAGCCGAAGCCGGTGCTGAATCCATACGGCGACAGCGTACCGCGCACCCAGTTCGGCATCTGCTGATATTCAAAGTCAACGGGCCGGTAGGAGAGGCGCTTCGTGAGCTTCAGGTCCACGCCGCCGCCATAGGCGAGGGTCGTGAAGCGGCCATAGGCATAGTCGTACTCAAAGTTCATCTTTGTCATGCCGATCAACACCTTGCCATACGGCGTCGCGTGCATGAATCTGAATTCGTGAATCGGCACCTTCGGCCCAACGAGGTAGTTATCCTCGCTGATGTTCAGATACTCGTTGAATCGGCCCCAGCGGCCTTCGAACTCGCCCTCCAGCCAGCGGCGCATGTGAACGTCGACATAGGCGCCGATGCCGTAGAGTTCATTCGGGCTGGCTTGTTCGATGCCACTGCCTTTGTACTCGGGCTGAAAGGCAGAGAACAGACCGCCGGCGGTGATGGCGAGTTGCCCTCGCCGGGCAGAGGGGGCCACCTGCGCCGCCAGATTCGAGGAAGTCAGCGCAAAAAGGCTGGCAGTGATACAGAGAAGAAATCGTTTGATCGGCACGTAACCTGTCCAGTTCCGGGAGAAAAAGCTCTCTCTTCAGACTTCTGTTGATTAATCAGCGAGGGCCGTCTTGCGTCCCCTCAACTGGCATCTTCCAGGCCGCCGCTTTCTGGCGCGGCCCATAGAATCCTGATCGTCATCTTTACTGCTGCGGCGCGGCCGGTGCGGCAGGCTGCTGGCCAGCGTTCGAGGCGGCTGGTGCAGGCTGCGTTGCATCGCCTCCTGCAGGTTGTGCCGGCGCAGCCGTGGTCGCTGTCGGCTCCGTGTAGCGTTGGAGCTTGAAGTAGATGGGCGTCACCTCAAACGGCATCTTGTCGCGCGCGTTCATCGGTGCGTAACGCTTGGCGTTCAGCATGTGCACCCTGTCGTCCCACGGATCCGTCTTCAGCCAGCTTCCCAGTGGCAGCGCCGGAATTTGATTGAGGTCGTCCCAGTTGATCTTAGGTGCGCTCTGGGCCAGTTGATCCATCCACGGTGTGCCGTCGGCCTTGAGCAGGCTATCGCCCAGCTTCGGAGTGTTAAGAGCACGCAACGCCTTGCCGCGATCGGCGAGCGCTTCCCAGTAAAGCCCGGCATTCGCAAGCCTGTCCTTGTACATCGAGGCCTGCAGATACGTCTGCGCCTGCTTGGCCGCGGAGGTGTTGTCGGCGTCGGAGTGGTACATGTTGATGCGCGAGAAGCTCGCCTCATCGGGGAACAGCAGACGGTCGTTGAAGGCGTAGCGCGTGTCAATGTGATGTCCCAGAACGATGTGAGCCAATTCCATCGAGATGACTGACCCAATCGCCTCCTCGCTCGGCAGCGTATCCAGCAGGCCTTTGCTGATGAGGATCGTGTTGCCGACCGTCGTCGCTTCAATCGTGTCGGTCAGCAGGACGCGGCAGTGGACCGGGTTGGTGAACGCAAGATTGTTGGGCACTGCGAGGTTCACCACAATCTGGTCCAGCACCTTCTGCTCATAGCCATCCGGCGTCAGGGGCGCCAGCAGGCCAGCCTGCTCCAGCCGGTCGATTACGTTGTTTTCGGCTTGCTGTACCCATTCGCGGGTAGCCTGCAGCGGGCTTACGTCCTGCGAGTCATCGCTCTTGTCCACGGCGTCTTCCACCGTCATACTCACGTTTTCGCTTTCGCGGGTGGGCAGCTTCAGGCTGTAGCCCCAGAAGTGAGTCTGCGCCTTCAGGCCAAGCTGCTTTTGCCCTTCTCCGCGATTGCTCTCTTCCACGTAGATGGCTACCGGTAGCCACACCCCCGGCTGCACGTTCATGCGCCAACTGTCGAAGTGGAAGTAGTAGCGCGAGTCGTTCTCTGAAGTTGGGCCAGTGTAGGTCCCATTAAAGCGCACCACGTTGCCGTCCTGATCCTCGACCCACATGCGGCCGTAAAAGCGGCCCATCCCACTCACCTTCGGGTGTACATCGAACACCCAAGTCCGCACCGAACCCAGAAACTCGCGCCGCACAAAGGTGAACTCATAATGCTGCTGGTCAAATCCGGTCGGATCCAGGAACATCATCTGCATAAAGCCCGTGGGATTGTAGGTGAAGCGCTTGTCCAGCCCCAATGCGCTCGTCAACCCCGTGATTGCCGCAAGGGATCCCTTGAAAAAACCGCGCCGCGCCGTGCTCTCTCGTGGCTGATAGGTCTTGTCATAGAACGTCTTGCCGAAGTCTACGCGGCTCAGCATGTACTGGTCGTCCACGGGGATCTCGTATAGCTTGGCATCGGGGCGCGTGTCCTGAATGTACGTCTCCACCAGCGGCGTCCGCTGCTGGATGGCTTTAATCAAAATCTTTTCCTGCGCAATGGCCTTCTGTACCAGCGCGGCCTGGTCGGGCGTCAGCGGGTGGGTCTGTTCAAATTGAGGCGCCTTCTTCTTCGCATTCGCCCAGGATGCCCCCAGGAAGAGAATCAAAAAGCAGAGTGAAAGCTTCCGAAAAGTCATTCATAGCTCCTAGCTGTTGCGTCTCGTACCTTATACCGCAGTTACCCGTTGCGTTCCATTCCGCCAGATCAAGCCGTTGGGGAGTGGGCCCGGTGTGCTCACGCCAATTGAAACGTTATCGTGATGTTGGTCGTTAAATCGATCGCCTGTCCATTCCGAGTGGCCGGACGGAAGCGAATTTCCTGCGCCACGCGACGGGCCTCTTCATCCAGCCCGTGCCCCAGCCCATGCACCACGTTATGCACGATGACGCGCCCGCCTGCCGTGAACGTCACGCTAAGAATCACGTCGCCCTGCACCTTGAGTTGGCGCGCTTCCGCGGTGTATTGAACGGGAGGCTTGGAGATGACTTCCAGACTGGTCGAAGCCGGTTCCACAGCTCTTGGCGTCGCTGCGGCCACCTGGGTCATTCCAGGAATTCCCGCAGCAGCGACATGCCCGGTCACACCCGAGCTGGCGGTGCCCGTCCCGCCGGGAATCCCGGCAGACGCCACGCGACCCACCACGCCCGCATTCGAGCCGGCTCTGGTCCCGTTGCCAATTCCGGTTGAACCTACCACTCCACGCGGTGCGACCGCCGGGCCCTGCATTCCGCCATAGGGGTTGCCAATCGATGCGACTGTTGCGGGCCGCGTAGCGTTGGGGTTCGGAGTTACGCCGAAGAGTTGTCCAAGGTGGACGGGCGCAGTCGAAGGCCTGGCTTGCGCCACCTGTGCAGGGGCTGCGGCGGTGAGGGCTGCCTTTGGCTGAGGCGCCAGAATAATGGCCGGCTTGGCCTCCCTCATGGGAGTATTCAGCCTGGCTTCCATCTGAATGGGCTTCATGGCCGGCTTCAGTTCCGGCTTGGGGAGGTTGATCTTCGGCGCTTCCAGCTTCACCACCGGGGGCTTCGGCAGTTCCACCGGTTTCGGGGGTGGAACCTTGACCGTAATCTTGGGCTGAGGAGGCGGCGTAGTCGGAAAGATTAGCTCAGTCCGTTCAAACTTTCGCTCCTGTACCACCCGCTTGGCCATCATTCCCACGTACAGCACTGCGGCCAGAATCATCAGATTCACGACCGTGCTCGTGACAAACGATGCCGAGCGCCCTTCCGCTTCGGGCAACAGCCCCAGCATAGGCGCTCCTGAATACCGATTGACCTGCATTCCTTCCATCCCTGGGGCTCACCTTCCCACTGGCAGGAGAACTCTGCCAGCATCCCGCTGCAATTCAACCATGAGGCAAGGTTTAATTTTGCAAAATGTGGTTGATCCAAAATTGAAATCGATGCAGTTTGCTCCGCGAAGGATGACTGGCTGATTCAGCGGCTGCGATCTTTCTGAATTGGACACGGTTTCAGGCCTGCGGTTGCGTGCCACGACCGCCGCCCATGGCGCCATTCTGAACCAGACTGCGGCATTTGGAGCCAGTTTTGCGTGCCCGCTGTAAGTTTCTTTGCCTGTATGCAGTTGGATACGGTTTGCAAGGCTATAGCGCTTCACTTTGTGCCCGCGGGCGTACCCCCGGGCGTGAACAGAATTTCGTAGCCTCAACACCTCGGACATCCAGACACTCCATGGCGCGTCCAAGACCACTAGCAGAAGCATCAGGTCCGCATTGCCGAGCGTCCGTCCGATTCCAACCCAGATAAAACAACGGGTTACTGGTAGAACGTTCCGCACACAGAACGAAAGGGAAGCAGCACATTTCGCCGTCTTGCCGACGGTCTTTGCAAACACCCTGACGGCGTGTCCGCTGCCACTATTGTAATAGACTTACCGTAATCGAAACCGTTCGAGGAGGACAGCATTTTTGTGAAGATCCTGGTTACTGGTGGTGCGGGGTATATAGGTGGTACTGTTGCCGGATTGCTCGGTGAGCGGGGGCACATTCCGGTGGTCTACGACAACCTGAGCCATGCGCGCCGCGACCAGGTGCCTGCAGGGGTAGATTTTGTGGAAGGGGATCTGGCCGACCGGGCCGCGCTTGAAAACCTTTTCAGGTCCGCTGCTAGCTGCGGCGCGCCGTTCGACGGCGTCCTCCATTTCGCAGCCTTGATTGAAGCCGGCGAATCCATGCAGAAGCCCGAGGTGTACTTCCGCAATAACACCGCCTCAACCCTCTCGCTGCTGGAGGCGGTCCTCGCGCACGGCCCGCGCCGCATCGTGTTCTCTTCCACGGCCGCGGTGTACGGTGAGCCGGAGTCGGTTCCGATCCTGGAAGACGCGCGGCTTCAGCCCACCAACACGTACGGTGAATCCAAACTGCTCGTCGAGCGCATGCTCGAATGGTTCCACCGCATCCATGGTCTGCGCTCGGCCTCGTTGCGCTACTTCAATGTTGCTGGTGCTCCCGAAGGACCGGGAGGCATCACCCGCGGCGAAGCCCACGAGCCGGAGTCGCATCTTATTCCGCTCATCCTCGATGTCGCTCTGGGCCGCCGCGCGTCGATCCGCATCTATGGCGACGACTATCCCACGCCCGACGGCACCTGTATCCGCGACTACATTCACGTCTCCGATCTCGCCGACGCCCATCTGCTGGCCCTCGACGCGCTCGAGTCGCCTGCCGCAGCGCGGCAACGGTTCGTCTACAACCTCGGCAACGGACAGGGATTCAGTGTGCGCGAGGTGATCGAATCGGCCCGGCGCGTTACCGGCCATCCCATCCCCGCCGAGGTCCATCCGCGCCGTCCCGGCGATCCCGCAATTCTTGTCGCCAGCTCGGAAAAGGCTATCCGTGAACTCAATTGGAAGCCCCGCTACACCCAGCTTGATGACATTCTGCGCACCGCCTGGGCGTGGCATCAGAAGCGGTATCGCTGACCCGGCCCCAGGCCGCATCGGCCCTGTCACCGAGCCTGTTGACCCTGTCGAAGCCACGCCGACCGCGCCTGTGGCTTCGTGCTAGACTTCCCGTCAGGCAGCGCGTGCTGCCTGCTCGTGCAATCGCCAAGATGGGGTCGGCGTCTGTGCGGCAAGCCAGTGCAAACGGTCCGATCGCTCGTCTCTGGGTTCTCACTTCGCGCCTGCCCGTCAGGAGGCATCCCATGAAGCGCGCCACTCTTGCACTCTTCGCATTCGTCCCCTTCGCAACTACCGCAGCCATTGCCGCCGAGCGCCTGATCCCCGCTGGATCGCTCATCCAGTGCACTGTCGCGGAGCCGCGTCTCTCCTCAAAGACTCTGCCTGTCGGCGACCCGGTGCTGTGCCAGACCTCCTACGGCTCGCGCTACGGCATGGCCTTTCTGCCGCAGAACAGCTACATCATCGGGCGTTTTGAGGACTATAAGGACCCCGGCCATTTCGTCGGCAAGGGCTGGATGGAGCTCACTTTTGACCGCATGCTCATCCAGCCGGATACGGTCGTGCCCATTCACGCCCGCGTAGTGGACGTGCCCGGCTACACCGTGGACCGGCTGGGCCGCATTCTCGGCAAAGGCCACGCCGTGCGCGACACTGTCGAGTGGACGCTGCCCATTCTCTGGCCCATTGATCTGCTCAATTTGCCGCGTCGCGGACCGCGCCCCACGCTGAAGTCGGAGACTCGCCTGACCCTCAAGGTCCTCGATGATCTGGGTGTACCCACTTCCGAGCCGCTTACGCAGGACCCCTACGGGCTTTACCGCCGCCAGCCCAGCGCCTACACGCCACCTCCCGATGCGACCGCGCCTCAGCCGCAGATGCAGCCAGCAGATGCCGCATCTTATCCGGCGCAGGAAGAATCGTCCGCTCCGCTCATGCTGCACAGCGCAGGCGGCATCTCCCGCCCGGCGCGTATGCCTTATGTTGGTCCCGGACCGGATCGTTCATACAACCAGCCGCAGCCTGTCACCGTCGTGTTCAATAACGGCCAGCCGCCGGATCTGATCTACAACTATGTCCTAACTCCCACGATGCTCTACGTGCTTGACGGCTATCGGTACTCCGTTCCGCTGGCCATCGTGGATGTCGCCGCGACCGACCGCGTGAATCGCATGGCAGGCGTGGACTTTCATCTGCCTGTCCAGTCGCCATAGAGCACGCTGCGAGACCTTGTTTCTCCGAACTCCGCCCCGGCTGGAGTATGCTCTTGGTGTGGTTTGCCAGGGGGCAACGCCACCGAGGGAAATCATGGCCGCATCGACCGTGCCTGTTATCCGTGCGCCTCGCGGAACTGGCCTGCGCTGCAAGGGCTGGCAGCAGGAGGCGGCGCTGCGCTGCCTGATGAACAACCTCGATCCTGAGGTTGCCGAGCGCCCACAGGATCTTGTCGTCTATGGTGGCATCGGACGCGCCGCGCGCAACTGGGAGTGCTTCCACGCCATCGTTCGCGAACTGGAACAACTTGGCGAGGAAGACACTCTGCTCGTTCAGTCCGGCAAACCAGTGGCTGTCTTTCCCACGCACTCCACGGCCCCGCGTGTGCTCATCGCCAACTCCAATCTTGTGGGCAAATGGGCCACGTGGGAGCACTTTCACGAGCTCGACCGCAAGGGTCTGATGATGTACGGGCAGATGACGGCGGGGAGCTGGATCTACATCGGCACGCAGGGCATTCTGCAGGGAACCTTCCAGACCTTTGCCGCGCTTGCGGCGCAGCACTACGGCGGCTCGCTGCGGGGCAAGCTCGTCGTCACCGGCGGCATGGGCGGCATGGGCGGCGCGCAGCCATTGTCCGTTACGCTGAATGGCGGCGTTGCGCTCGTGGTTGACGTCGATCGCGCACGCATTCAGCGCCGCATCGATACGCGCTACTGTGACGCGTTCGCCGAAGATCTCGACTCCGCGCTGGCGCTCTGCGATGCTGCGCGCCGCGAGGGCCGCGCTCTGTCCGTTGGCCTCGTCGGCAACTGCGCCGATGTCCTGCCGGAGATTGTCCGCCGAGGGGTGCAGGTGGATGTCGTCACCGACCAGACCAGCGCCCACGATCCGCTGAATGGCTACATTCCGCAGGGGCTCACGATCGAGCAGGCCTCCGCGGTGCGCCAACGCGATCCTGAAGAGTACGTGCGCCGCTCCACTGCGTCCATGGTCGTCCACGTCAATGCCATGCTCGCCCTGCAGCGCGCCGGCGCCATCGCGTTCGACTACGGGAACAACATCCGCCGCTTCGCCTTCGACGCGGGCTGCGCCGATGCCTTTCTGATTCCCGGCTTTGTGCCTGAGTACATCCGTCCCCTCTTCTGCACCGGCCAGGGTCCATTTCGCTGGGTTGCGCTCTCCGGCGATCCACGCGATATCGACCGCACGGACCGGCTCGCCCTCGAGCTCTTTCCAGACAATGAAATCCTCACCCGCTGGCTGAGTCTCGCCCGCGGCCGCTTCGCCTATCAGGGACTTCCCGCGCGCATCTGCTGGCTTGGCTATGGCGAGCGCGCCCGCTTGGGCCTGGCCATCAATGAACTGGTGCGCAAAGGCGAGCTCTCCGCGCCCATCGCCATGGGGCGCGATCACCTCGATACAGGCTCCGTCGCCAGCCCCTATCGCGAAACTGAAAAGATGCTCGACGGGTCGGATGCAGTTGCGGATTGGCCAATTCTCAACGCATTACTGAACACCGCTTCGGGAGCCACATGGGTCAGCTTTCATCACGGCGGCGGCGTGGGCATGGGCTACTCACTCCACGCGGGGCAGGTCACGGTGGCCGACGGCACAGAAAGCGCGGCACGCCGCATCGCACGCGTGCTCAACAACGATCCCGGCATCGGCGTTGCACGCCACGCAGATGCAGGCTATGAACTGGCGCGCAGCACGGCTCTGCATCGCGGCATTCATCTCCCCATGGCGGATCGCTGAACATGCCCACCTCGATTGCGGTGGTCAATATCGGGCAGCTCGTTACCCTTGCGGGTCCTCCGCGTCCGCGGGTGGGGATGGAGCTGTCCGAGATTGGCCAGATCTCCGATGCTGCCATGATTATCCAGGATGGCCTGATTGAGGCGGTCGGCTCGTACAACGATCTGCTGCCCTCGATTCCGAAGTTCGCGCACATTGTGGATGCGGCGGGCCGCTGTGTCACTCCTGGCTTCGTGGACGCGCACACCCATCTCGTCTTCGCGGGCAATCGCGCCGCGGAGTTCGAGCAGCGCATCGCGGGCCAGTCCTACCAGAAGATCGCGGCCAACGGTGGCGGTATTCTGCGCACCGTGCGGCTCACGCGCGCGGCTACGGAAGACGAGCTCTTCAATGAGACGCGCCGCCACTTTGCCTGGATGCTGCGCAGCGGCACCACCACCATCGAAGCCAAATCTGGCTACGGCCTCGACCGCGACACCGAGCTGCGCATGCTGCGTGTCATTGCGCGGCTTGCAGAAGAGGGCTTCGCAACCTTTCTGCCCACGCTGCTGGCCCACGCCGTGCCTCCCGAGTTCGCCAATCGTCGCGCCGAATACGTGCGCTGGTTCGCAAACGAACTGGTTCCCGAGGCCGCCAAGGCGCGTCTCGCTGCATCCTGCGATGTCTATTGCGACGACCACGCCTTCACCGTCGAGGAGACGCGCACCATCCTCGAAGCCGCGGGACGCAGCGGTATGGAGCTTCGTCTTCACTGCGAGCAGTTTCGTTCGGGCACCGGCGCCGATCTCGCCGCCGCGCTCCGTGCGCGCACCGCCGATCATCTTGAGACCGTCACGCGCGAATCGCTGCTGGCTCTAAAGGACGCAAGTGTACAGCCAGTCATATTGCCGGGATCGGTTTTCGCTCTGGGCAGCAACGCCTATGCCCCGGCGCGCCTCATGGTCGATCTTGAACTGCCCATCGTGCTGGCTACGGATTTCAATCCCGGCTCCTCACCTATTGTCTCAATACCGTTCATCCTGTCGCTTGCCTGCGTGCACATGGGCCTGTCTCCCGCCGAGGCGCTCACCGCCGCCACCATCAACGCCGCATGGAGCCTGGGCGTGGGCCGCCGCAACGGCTCTATTGAACCGGGCAAGCAGGCCGACTTTCTAATCCACGAGTTCGAGGACTACCGTGAGCTGGCCTACTTTATCGCGTCTCCCGCGCAGCCGCGCGTCTTCACCGCAGGCATCGAAGTCAACTTCAGCTGACGCTGCCCGCCGCGCATTCCTGCTGTGCGCCCGGTCACGTAACGGCCTGCGCTGCCGCTTGGTATGATGGGGAGCGAAAATTCACAGCCGGCTCAGAGCCGCCCGCCAAGGAGAATGCAATGCCTCAAGAGAAATCCGCCAGCGCCATTCCTACCAGGATTCTGGTTCCTGTTGACTTCAGCTCTTCTTCTCACGCGGCACTGGATGCGGCAACCGAACTAGCTGAAAAGTTTCATGCGGAAATCGTCCTTTGCCACGTCATTCCCGCATTTCCGAACGTCTCCATCCCCGATTCCATCACTGAAGCTTCCGTCGTTGAGCAGGCGCGCAAGGCCGCTGAAGAGCGCTTCGCCGTCTCTCAAAAGTCTCTCGCCGCAAAGAGCATCAAGATGACATCGAGCGTGGAAGTGGGCAACGATGTCGCCGGCGCCATCCTCGACGCGGCCGAGCACACCGGCGCAGACATGATCGTGATCTCTACGCATGGACTGTCTGGCTGGTATCCGATGGTCTTCGGATCGATTGCAGAAAAAATCGTCAAGCTGGCGCAGTGCCCTGTGCTGCTGCTCCGCACGCCCCGACCTGAAACCACGGCCAAGGTACCCTTCGGCCGCTCGATGGAGTGGTGGTAGTCGAACGTCGTTCTCAGGCGCGCATCAAAGCGATTCAAACCACGATGCGCGCGGACCCCTCTCGCTTACTCCACCGTGACGGATTTCGCCAGGTTGCGCGGCTGATCTACATCGCAACCGCGTCGCACGGCAATGTAGTAGGCAAGCAGCTGCAACGGCACTATCTCGATCAAGGGCGCGAGCAGTTCAAGAGTATGCGGGATGTGAATCACATGCTCTACCAGCCCGCCGATTGTCATGTCGCCTTCTGTGGCAACGGCAATCACGCGCCCGCTGCGCGCCGTCACTTCCTGGATATTCGAGAGCGTCTTCTCGTAGCGCAGCTTCGATGCCGGGTCTGCCTGGTCGCGCGTCGCCAACACCACCACCGGCAGGGACTCGTCAATCAGCGCATTTGGCCCATGCTTCATCTCGCCCGCCGGGTAACCCTCGGCGTGGATATACGAGATCTCCTTTAGCTTCAGCGCGCCTTCGAGGGCGATAGGGAAGTGAATGCCCCGGCCCAGGTAGAGAAAGTCGCGTGCATTCGCGAAATCCTTTGCTAACTGCTCACATTGCGCTGAACGGGCCTTCAGCACTTCTTCCATCTTCGCCGGCACGCGCCCCAGTTCCTCAATCAGCGCAATCGACTGCGCCGCATCCAGTTTGCCGCGCAGCTGGCCCATCTTCATCGCCAGAAGAAACAGCGCCGTCAGTTGCGAAGTAAACGCCTTCGTCGAAGCTACGCCAATCTCCGGCCCGGCGTGCGTGTAGATGGCGCCGTGCGCCTCACGCGCCACCATCGCGCCC
Organism: Acidobacteriota bacterium; assembly: GCA_021781795.1. Taxonomy (GTDB): domain Bacteria; phylum Acidobacteriota; class Terriglobia; order Terriglobales; family Acidobacteriaceae; genus Telmatobacter. The sequence continues at coordinate 47,005 of JAJXWA010000014.1, read as the reverse complement.
ACCACGTTGCAGATGGCCACAGTCTTCGAGCCCAGGTTCTTCATCTCCCGCTGCGCCGCCAGCGTGTCGGCTGTTTCGCCCGACTGCGTAATGAGCAGCCCCAGCGCCTCCGGCCCTGCAATCGGATCGCGATAGCGATACTCGCTGGCGTAGTCCACATCCACCGGCAGCCGCGCCAGCCGCTCAATCATGTACTTGCCCGTCAGCGCCGCGTGCCAGCTCGTTCCACAGGCGGCGATGTTGATGCTCTGCGCCGCCGCAAGTTCCTCGTCGCGAATGTCCATTTCGCCAAGGAAGACCTTGCCGGAGTCCAGCGAGACCCGCCCCAGCGTAGTGTCACGAATGGCCCGCGGCTGCTCCCAGATTTCCTTCAGCATGAAGTGCTTGTATCCGCCCTTTTCCGCCTGGATCGGATCCCACTGAATGTGCGTAATGGCGCGCTGGATGGGCTTGCCGTCAAAGTCTGTCAGCTCCACGCCCGCTTTGGTCAGGATCGCCATGTCGCCGTCGGCGAGGAAGTAGAGATCGCGCGTGTGGTGCAGGATGCCCGGCACGTCGGACGCAACAAACGACTCGCCGTTGCCCACGCCAATCACCACGGGTGGTCCGGAGCGAGCGGCCACAATCTTGTCCGGCTCCGCCGCAGAGAGGATGCCAAGTGCAAACGCGCCCGTCAGCTGCTTTACCGCGCGGCGCACGGCCACTTCCAGGGGCACGGGTGCGCCTGCGGCGGCGGCATCTTTCTGTACTTGTTCGATGAGGTGGGCAATGATCTCGGTGTCGGTCTCTGTGACGAACTTGTGTCCCTTCGCCGTCAACTCACGCTTCAGCTCCAGGTAGTTCTCCACAATGCCGTTGTGAACCACGACAATCCGGCCAGTGCAGTCACGATGAGGATGGGCATTCTCTTCCGTGGGCCGGCCGTGCGTTGCCCAGCGCGTGTGGCCGATGCCAAAGGTTCCGTCGAGCGGCCGCTCCTTTAGCGCATCTTCCAGATTGTGCAGCTTGCTCGGAGCACGCCGAATCTCCAGCGTCGGCCGGTCAGGACTGCCCACGGCTATTCCTGCTGAGTCGTACCCGCGATACTCGAGCCGCCGCAGCCCCTCAAGGATGACGGGGACCACTTTCTTGGGACCTACATAACCAACGATTCCGCACATGAAATGATTCTATGCGACCGTCAAGCCCCGGTCTGCATATCAACCTGCACAGCCGCGGCACGGCCTGCAGGGGAACCTGCCACGCAACCATTCGGTGATGGCCTATTCCTCAATGCGGTATGTGAACTCTTCGATCACCAGGTTGGTCAGGACCTCGCGCGCAATGCGCTCCACCTCGGCCCCTGCGGCCTCGCTGCTCAGCCCTTCCGCAAGCGACAGCACGAAGTACTTCCCCTGCCGCACCGCTTCCACGCCGGTGAATCCAATCTTCCGCAGCGCGTTCTGGATCGTCTGACCCTGGGGATCCAGAACCGATGACTTCAAAGTGACATAGACATGTGCCTTCATCATTGGTGATTATAGTGGTCCGGGGCAGGTTCTGTTGGGTTTCTCCCTCCGCTCCGGGGCACGGCAGGCTCATCACTTCCCGGCGGCTTCCCTCATCCACGCTTGCCGTGAAACACTCGGTCAAGACACTGTGCGCTCCAGTTCCCCTTTTGGTTCTTACCGGACGGAGCGCCCCCAACGCAGCACGCACTCGAGGAGGCGTTACAACAGCATGGCCAACTATCTTGAATTGCCAATCGGAGATCGCTCTCCCGAAGTCTTCCGGGCGGTGATTGAGATTCCCAAAGACGCGACCAACAAGTTTGAGTACGACAAGCAGCTGCACGTCTTCAAGCTCGATCGCAATCTTCACTCACCGGTTCATTACCCCGGCGATTACGGCTTTATTCCATCCACGCTGAGTGACGATGGCGATCCGCTCGACGTGCTGGTGCTCGTTCCGGGTCCCAGCTTTCCTGGCTGCGTCCAGGAGGTGCGTCCGATTGGTCTTTTGGAAATGCTCGATCAGGGCGTGCTGGACGAAAAAGTGCTCGCCGTCGGCAAGAACAATCCGCGCTACTCCAACGTGTGGAATTACACCGACATCTATCCTCACCTGCTCAAGGAGATTACGCACTTCTTCTCCATCTACAAGGATCTCGAGGGCAAGCGTGTCGAGGTGAGGGGTTGGCACGATGCGGCTTATGCCCGCGATCACGTCATCCGCGCGGCCAAGGCCTTTGAAGAAAACAAGATGAAGCAGGCGGCAGACAAATAGCGGAAGATCTCCGCAATGCAGGGCTGCATCGCCAGGCGGTGCGGTCCTTCTTGTTTTTACGATCTGAACGATCAGCCTTCCGGCACAGCTCCTGTGGACCGGCGGGCCTTCAAAATCACGACCGCACCATATACGACTGGCCCCGCCAGCGCCACCGCCGCGGCAAAGGCGATGGCTGGCACCGACCCCATCAGCTTTTCATCGCGCGCCGCGTACAGTGCATAGCCAATTAGCGCCGCGGGTCCCACGCCCAGCAGACAGGCCATCGCCATGTTGCCCGCCCGGAATGGCCGCTCCAGTTGCGGCTCGCGCACGCGCAGCGCGATGAGCGCCAGAAACTCCAGCAGCAGGCTCGATCCATACAAAATCAGATCGATGGAAATGAGCCGCTCGAATGGCAGCCGCAGGGCCAGCGCCCATCCCACTCCGCACGCCAGCACGCTCACCCACGGCACCCCATAGCGGTTGCGCCGCGCCAAAGCTTTGGGCAGCAGACCATCCTCGGCCATCGCCATCGGCAGGCGCGTGTAGCTCATCATCAGCGCGTTGAACATCCCCACGCCGCAGATCACTCCGCCGGCCACTACGGCCAGGCCCAGCACCCGTCCGCCCAGTATGGTCGCTGCTCCTGCCCAGTCGCCGGTTGAAAAGCTCTCGACAGAGAGCCCGCCCAGCGCCAGCGCCAGCAGCGGAAGGATATACGTCACCGCCGTCAGGCCTGCAGCCAGCACCATCGCGCGCGGATAGTTTCGCTGCGGATTCTCAACCTCGGCTGCCACTGTCGACGCGTTGTCCCATCCCATAAAGTTCCACATCGCCACCAGCACCGCAGTGGATAAGCCACCCACTGCGCCGCTGCGTCCCCACAGTACCGCCGGGTGCGCCGTGAACCCGTGCCATAGCCCCAGCGCCACAAATACGGCAAACGGCGCCAGCAGCACGACAAACAATGCCTCCGAGCCTTCGCCCACTGCCGGCGCTCCGCGCAGGTTCCACAGGCACGAAACCGCCACCACCGCCAGTGACCACAGATAGCTGCGCCAACCTGTTGTCAGCGAGCCGTGCAACTGGCTCAGATACAACACGAAGATCGCCGGGTAGATGGCCATGTCGAAGACGCTCGCCATCAGCGACAACCACGCCTCCTGAAATCCCCAGAACGGCCCAAGCGCTCGCCGCACCCAAACGTAGTAGCCACCCTCGGCCGGTAGCGCGCTCGCCAGCTCGCCAATCATCAATGCCGTTGGCAGGCTCCACACCAGAGGTAGAACCGCAAGAATCACAATGGCGCGTTCGAAGCCCGCGCCGCCGAGGATATCTTCAATGCCATACGGCCCGCCCGACACCATGAAGTACGTCGCTGCAATCAGCGGCAGCAGGCGAAGCTTGCGCGTGGCTTGTCCGGCAGGGAAGCGAGGCATGAGAGTGAATCTACCAACTCCGAGGCGCTGCATCCAAGCGCGCCCCGAAACACTGCCTCCCGCACGCGGTCCTAATTGCGAGGGGATCATTTCGCAGCGCATTCCAGGCAGGAAGTCAGAAGACAAATATCTGCCCGCATGCTTTCTGGTAGAATCCGCATAGACGCGGAGAGATGGCCGAGTGGCTGAAGGCGGCGGTTTGCTAAACCGTTATAGGGGCCTAAACCTCTATCGGGGGTTCGAATCCCCCTCTCTCCGCCATATCTCGCTCCATCTTCCTCATTCCGATCACAAATATTAGAAGATAGCGAAGTTGGACGATTTCCTTGCCGTCCGGCTTGTCCGCATTTTCCGTCGGCTTCGGCCTACGGGACGCATTTTGCATAACCACGGACGGGGTGCATGACAGCGCTGGCACCTCAGGTACGGCCAACCCCACCTCCGACACGTGGCGTCAGCCTTGCGAGCCACGGCATCAACGTTGCCTGCCCGCCATCCTGCTCGAGTTGGACAAGGCTGCAAGGCAGAGCGCGGTTGAACATGTGGACTATCAGCACTAGCTGCTGCGCATCACTGAACTGGAGTGAGTGGATCGACAGCGCTGTGCAACGGTACGCCGCATCCGGCAGGCGAAATTCCCGGCCGTCAGGACCATGGACAGCTTCGACTCCCTGGTCATCCCGTCGATGAACAAGACCCTGGCACAGGATCTGGCGAGATGCGAGATCCTCACCCGGCGCTCTGCTCGGTCGGCTCACCCGCCACCTTCACATCCCGGAAATGAACGGCGACAGCTACCGCCTCAAGCAGAGCCGACGCAATCGGACCCCATCCGCAGAACGCATCTCGGGGTAGGAGGGCTTCTTCCGCTGCGCTCCAGAGGCCCATCTACCTCGCATACCTGCAACAAGCGAACTGCTATCCACTGGTCTGGTTTTGCTCCGCCTTTGACACAAAGGAAAGTCGAATTGTTCTGAAGACGTTGATTGGAATTCAGTGTATGGAGGCGATCTAATTTTGCCTCCAATGAAACGGCGAGTGCTATGGTGTTTAAGATTCGTTCGAGAAGAGAATTTGGTGGTTCAAATCCAAAGGGAGACATTCATGCATCCGGTCCGCAGATCGAGGTCCAACGTTGCAATTACTATTCTGTCCCTGATGATCTGTTCTGCTACTGAGCTGCTGGGTGCTCCGGTATCACAGCCAAAGAAGCAGCAGCCCGTTCAGTCAACTGCGTCGGAGCGCAACTGGTGGAAGAACGCAGTGATCTACGAGGTCTATCCGCGCAGCTTTCAGGACACTAACGGCGATGGAATCGGCGACCTGAACGGGATCACCGAACACCTTGACTACCTGCAGAAGCTAGGGGTCGATGCAATCTGGCTGACCCCGATCTACCCGTCGCCGAATGCGGACTTTGGCTACGACGTCGCCGACTATCGCGACATCAGTCCGGAGTACGGATCGCTGGATGATTTCAACCGCATGGTAGCCGAGGCGAAGCAGCGTCACATCCGGGTCATCATGGACATGGTCATGAACCACACTTCCGATGAGAACGCCTGGTTCGTCCAATCGCGGTCATCGCGCACAGATCCGTATCGCAACTGGTATGTATGGCACGACGGCAAGGGAGTGACTGCCACCAGCCAAGGCGCTCCGCCCAACAATTGGGGAGCGTTCGGACGCTCAGCATGGGAGTGGGACCCGACGACGCGCCAATACTACTACCATCATTTCTCCGTGCATCAGCCGGACCTGAATTGGTATAACCCTGCGATCGAACAGGAATTCAAGGAAGTCATAAGTTACTGGCTGAACCTTGGCGTTGGCGGATTTCGCTTCGACGCAATTGAAACACTGTTCGAAGATCCCAATCTCGAGGACGAAGCGCCGGTTCTGGACAAGGACGGCAAGCCGGTTCTCGATCCCTCCGGCCACCCGCGGCTGCAGCGAACCAAGGAGGGAGATTTTCCGCAGGTGCACACCGTGATGCAGCAGATGCGCGCGCATGTCGACTCCTTCGATGCAAATAAGTTCCCCGGAACGCGCGTGCTCATCGGCGAGTTGTTCGCACGCAATACGAGCGACCTGCTGAAGTGGTATGGCCCGCCGCAGAAGCCGGAATTCGAGCTGCCAATGGATATGCCAGTGGCGTTCGTGAACAAGCTCGATGTTGGCGCATTTCGAGAGCGAATCGCCGAAGCAGAAACGAAGCTCGACGGCAATGTCCCACTGCTTGTGTTCGATAATCACGATCAGCCACGCATGGATGTGCGCTACGGGGACGGTGTTCACGACGTGGCCATCCAGCGCGTGCTCTCCACCATTCTTTTCACAAGTGGAGGCGCGTCGCTGATGTACTACGGCGACGAGATCGGGATGAAGACCACGCCACCAACACGCAAAGAGGACGTAAAAGACAGAATGGGAGGCCTTGCCAACTGGCCCAGATTCAAAGGGCGTGATGGCGAGCGCACGCCGATGCAGTGGAATGACGGCTCCAACGCCGGCTTCACGACAGGTAATCCGTGGTTATCAGTGCCATCGACCGCCACCACGGTCAATGTAAAAGCTGAGGAGGGAGATTCCGACTCGCTTCTTAACTGGTATCGCATGCTGATCCATCTCAAGAAGACGAATCCGGCACTGCAGCATGGCAGCAACACGATGCTGGATACCACAAACACAAAGGTCCTGAGCTGGATGCGTTGGGCTTCGGGCGTTGCGCCGGTTCTCGTCAGCGTGAACTTTACAGCTGAGTCGCAGACGGTCAATCTGGCGGGGCCTTCGACTCCAGCGAATGGGACGCTGAAAACGCTGCTCAAGTCGCCTGGCGAATCTTCGCCGAGCCGGCCCAACCACATTGAATTAGCGCCATTCGGCGTGTACATCGGACAGATACAGTAACGCTGCTTCCAATTGCAAGGCGCGTTTCGGAGTTGAAAATGAAAATATCGGCTAATCCTGTGGGCACTTTACTTCAGAGACCGGTACGAACAACTGTCGCGGTCTTCGCTGGTTTGTTGTTCCTGCCTGCCGCACCCGCGCAGACACATGCCAAATCGCCGAATCCGGTTACAGTCGAAAGCGACGGAGCGGTCGATGTCCCTGCTCAGTCGGTACCGCAGTCCGCCTATCTCAGCCCGGAGGCGACAGCCTACGTCACTCAGCACCTGAAAGACATGCAGCACCCGCCGCCAAGCCCGCAGGGCGATAGAGTTCCTGGGTTCATGGAACCCTACGTCGAACGGCAGAAGGTTCTCTTTCCTGTCGAAACGTCGGACACCACCATCGGCGGCGTGCACGCTGTCGTCTACTCGCCCAGGAACGGTATCTCCGCACGTAATAAGGATCTCGTGCTGATCGAGCTGCACGGAGGCGGGTTTTCAGGATGTTGGCCCGGTTGTGCGGAACTGGAGTCCATGCCGATTGCAAGTCTGGGCCGCATCAAGGTCATTGCGGTGGACTACAGAGAAGGCCCTGCCCATAAATTTCCCGCGGCGAGTGAAGACGTAGCAGCCGTCTATCGACAAGTGCTGAAGACCTACCGTCCGCAGAACGTCGGCATCTATGGATGCTCGGCTGGAGGAATGCTGACGGCAATGTCCATTTCCTGGTTCCAGGCACACAGTCTTCCCCGGCCGGGAGCAATCGGCATCTTCTGCTCAGGAGCCGGTACACCCAAGGGTGTCAGCTTTATGGGAGGAGACGCGGCCTACACAGCAATGCCTCTCGGCGAAGCGCGTATCGTACCGCCACCGGGCTCAGCGCGGGCGGCGGGGCACAACCCGCCCGCCCTCGGCTACCTGGAGGGAACGGATCCCAGCGATCCACTTGTGAATCCCGTGAATTCAGCCGCCGTGCTTGCCAAATTCCCTCCGACACTCATCATTACCGGCACACGTGATTTCGCCTTGAGCGGAGCGCTCTACACGGACGAGCAGCTCTCGAAGGCAGGGGTTGATGCAGAACTCCACGTCTGGGAAGGGCTATTCCACGGATTCTTCTACAACCCCGATGTGCCGGAATCGAAGGACGCCTATAGCGTGATGGTCAACTTCTTTGAGAAGCACCTGGGCCAGCGGGAAGTCAGCAACCCGGAGTAGGGAATCTCTCTTCCCGGGTTTGCCGGGAATGCGCTGGCGGTAAGGCCTTTCTGAGCACAATGCTCCTCGGCCACGATGACCCTGCGGCCCAAGCAAGCCGAGATTTCAAGAACGTGGCCCTCATCCGAATGGGACTCTGAATAAAGCGATTTATTTGCTTGCCACAAATGTTGAGTACTCGATAGTATTGTGAGTCCGCGGGACAAGCTTTCCATGCCGAACATGAAAAGCTCTCTGCTCTTGGAACGGCATCACGCAGGGGTATTGCGGTCCATAGGAACCGCATATCTGCTTTGCAGCGGGATGTCCAAAGGGGACATGGAACAACGGAGGCGAACAAGGCCAATGAACCTACGCGCGGTAATCCTGACGATGACACTTTGTGCTGGATGCGCGGCAGTAGCCCAGAGCGGCGAATCGCCTGCGAAGCGAACAATCGTAGCGAATATCGACGCGGCGCAAACTGCGACCCCGGTTTCGAAGTATGTATTCGGCATGTTCATCGAGCACATTGGCAAGACCATGTACGGTCCTCTCTGGGCTGAGATGCTCGATGATCGAAAATTCTACTTCCCGATCACCTCGACCGATACAGAGCCGGCAAACCAGCTGCGGCGTGGATTCCCGGGTATGGAGTTGCGCAAGTGGCGTCCTGTCGGCCCGGACGCAGACGTCATGATGGATAAGGAAAAGCCATTTGTGGGCGAACAGAGTCCGCTCATTGAACTCGATGCTGCAACTCCGCATGGTATCCGGCAAACCGGCCTGGCGCTTGTGAAGGGGAAAGAATACGTGGGCCGCATCTGGCTGCGCGGCACGCCCGGGAGCAAGGTAAAGGTGGCGTTGACCTGGGGCGCTGATAGCAAGGATCGCCTGACTTTCTCGGTTCCGGCTCTCAGCGTGAATTACATGAAGTACGCTCTCCATTTCACTGCTTCTGCAGATGTCAGCGATGCTGCGCTCGAAATTGTTGGCACTGGCAGCGGAAGCTTCCATATCGGCGCGGTCTCGCTGATGCCTGCCGACAATATCGAGGGCTTTCGGCCTGACACGATCGCCCTGCTGCGTCAGATTCAGTCGGGCTTCTGGAGGTTTGGGGGCAACTACACTTCCAACTACTCCTGGTACGACGCCGTAGGCGATCCCGACCGGCGTCCGCCGGACTGGGACTATGCGTGGAACCAGATGCAGACCAACGATATCGGCCCGGACGAGTTCGCAGAGTTCTGCAAGCTGATTGGCGTGGAGCCTTACATTAGCGTCAACGCAGGCCTTGGCGATGCTCACTCCGCAGCGCAGGAAGTGGAATATATGAATGGCGCGGCGAGCACTCCCATGGGAGCATTGCGCGCGAAGAATGGCCATCCCGCACCGTATCACGTCCGGTTCTGGAACATTGGGAACGAGCCCTGGGGTTCGTGGCAGATCGGCCGCACCGACTTGAAGTACTTCATGCTGAAGCACAACGAATTTGCGAAAGGGATGCGCAAAGTGGATCCCTCCATTATTTTGATTGCTTCGGGCGAGATGCTGGAAGATGGACAGGTTCCGGGTGCGCTGCGTTCCAAGTACGTTGGCAACCTCGCCGGTGCGTATGGCAGCGACTTCGACTGGACGGGCGGCTTCCTGAAGGACTGCTGGGGCAACTTCGACGGGATCGCAGAGCACTGGTACGCGCGGCCTGGCCAGCGCTACAACGTCGAGAAGGCGAAGAGTCTGCCAGCCGACAAGCCAAACGACGATGCCTTCGACAAGATTGATCAGACGACGCTGGAGTACGCGCGCTATCCCGCCAACATTGTGCGTTCGAAGGCTGAAGAGTGGCACGGCTATCAGCAGCGTTTTCCGGCGATGCTGCAGAAGAAGACCTTCCTCTCGATCGACGAGTACGCGTATTTCGGCGGCAATTTCGGCAGGGCGGCCGACCTCAAGCTGGCTCTCGCATACGGAATGCTGTTCAACGAGATGCTCCGCCACAGCGACTCTTTAACCATGGCGGCGCACACCATGGGCACGTCAACTCTCGACTTCAATCGCACTGCATCAACTCTGAACACGCTGGGGCTCGTGTTCAAGATGTACAGCACTCACTTTCCCGGGTCGATTCCTGTTGAGGTTTTGGGAAATTCGCCGCAGCCCACACCGAAGTATCCTCCAGCGCCCGATCAACCCAAGGTCAATTCCGGCAGCCCTACCTACCCGCTCGATGTGTTTGCGGCGTTGTCTTCGGACCACAAGTTTCTCGCCGTCGCCGTGGTGAATGCGACGGATGCTCCGCAGTCTCTCGATCTGAGAGTTGCGGGCGTGCATCTTTTGGGGCCAACAACACTGTGGCAGTTGACGGGCAAGAGCCTCGACGCCGCGGATCGGGTTGGCCAGACTCCGCAGGTGAACATCCAGCAAACCGCTCTCGACAATGCCTCGCACGCGTTGTCCGTCGCTCCCATCAGTGTGAACATCTACCGCTTTGCAGTAAGCACAACCGCGCAGTAGAGGCATCGCGGCGCCCCAATCGACCGCCGCAGGACTCACAACCTGCCTGAGACTGATTTTTTGAAGCCCTAAAGAGGAGACTGCAATGTCGAAATTGAAAGCCGAGGATCGAATCCTTTTGAGCCGACGTGACGCGTTGAAACTCTCGGCTGGTGCCGGAGTTGCCGCTGCGATTACGAGTCCGGCTCACGCCTCCGACAGCATCAAGACCGGAGTTCACCAGCAGCAGCCGCCATTCTGCTCCACGCCCCACTCGGCAGTTGCCAACACGAAATACGGCAAAGTGCGCGGCTTCATTTCAGGAGATGTCTTCACCTTTAAGGGCGTTCCGTACGGCCAGGATACGGGAGGAGAAAATCGATGGCTGCCGGCCAAGACTCCGATTCCGTGGGAGGGTGAATATCCCGCGCTCATCTACGGAGCGAATTGTCCGCAGCGCCTGCACGACTGGCACAGCCAGGAGCAGGTGTTTCTGCAGGATTGGGACGACGGCTGGCAGAGCGAAGACATGCTCAAGCTGAATATCTGGACGCCGTCCCTCACGGGCAGTCGGGCGGTGATGTTCTACATCCATGGCGGAGGCTTTGAATTTGGATCTTCCTACGAACTGCCCTCGCATGAAGGCGCAAACATGGCTCGCTACCACGACGTGGTTCAGGTCTCGGTCAACCATCGCCTGAATGCATTGGGATTTCTCGATGTCTCCGAAGTTGGCGGGGCCGGGTACGAGGATTCCTCCAACGTCGGCATGACGGACCTGGTTGCCGCTTTGAAGTGGGTGCAGGAAAACATTGCGAACTTTGGAGGCGATCCGAATCGCATCATGATCTACGGGCAGTCCGGCGGCGGGGGCAAGGTGGCCACTCTCATGGGAATGCCATCGGCTCAGGGGCTCTTTCACTGTGCGGCCATCCAGTCGGGTGGCGCCTTTTTCGGGTCAGGGGACGAAGCCAAACAACTCACGCGGCAGATGGTGAAGGACTTGGGTATTGCTCCGAATGACATTGCAGCCCTGCAGAAGATGGACTGGAAGGATTTGATGGCGGCCGCAGATGCGGCGCAGGCAAAGCTGCCGCCGAATCCTCATATGCCGTTTCGGATGCATGGACCGCCGCGGCGCTTCTGGATGCCAATTCTCGATAGCCGTGTGATTCCGACGGGGTCTTTTCAGGATGCCGCGCCCGAGATCTCAAAGAATATTCCCTTGATGGTCGGCTCGGTGAGCGAGGAAGGGAACTCGATGGCGTCACATCCTACAGAATCAGAATGGCGCGCCAACCTGATAAAAGCCTATGGCGAGGAAAAGGGCAGAGCTCTGGCCGACGCCATGAGGAAAGCGTATCCGAACAAGGCTGTGCGCACGCTGTCATACATGTGTGGAGGCGGAGGGTTCCTGAACGGGCTTTCCATGCGCAACGGCGTGGTCCGCATGGCAAAGCTGAAATACGATTTGCATGCGGCTCCGGTCTACACCTACTACTTCACCTGGCAGACCAGGATGCTGGACGGAGTACCTGGGGCGTGGCATACATCCGACCTTCAATTCTGTTTCGACAACACTCTCCGCTGCGAACAAGGCACGGGAAACACACCCGAAGCGCAGGCATTGGCAAAAAAGATGGCGGCTGCCTGGGCGAATTTCGCCCGAACAGGCAATCCGAGCCAACCGGGCCTCATCTGGGAACCGACGGATCCAGTGACCAATAAGACAATGGTGTGGGACAACGAGCCGCGTATGATCGACGATCCGGACGGCGAATTGCGGAAGATCATCCTTTGATCGGAGTGTGCCTTCAGTGATTCTCATCCAGGCGAGAGATACGTCCAGAAGCCCAATTCGCCAAAGGAATTTGTATGGTCCACTCCGGTGTGCAGAGGTAAACTTCCGATCTGACCGGCACGGATGGCCGGCGGTCGGCTGAGCCTTAGTGATGGAAGTCATGCGGGGCATTATGGTGCTGGTGACTCGGGTCAATGCCTGGCAGCCCGTAGTGTAAGAAGAGAGTGTCCGCACGACGTCGGTCGGGCGCGGTCTGCAAACAGAATAGTGACGGGGATGAGCTACCTGGATGGCGCGACGCGAGAAGCAGGAGCTGCGCTCTTGACCTCTGCGATCATCTTTTCCACCTGATCCTTCGCTTCGTAGGTGGGATCAGTAGCCAGCAGCTTTTGCCAGTCCGCAAGAGCGCCCCGGCTGTCCTGCTTTCCCCGCCAGCGCACCAGCCCCCGATTGAAAAGGGTGTTCGGGTTATCCGGCGCAACCGCGAGCGCCTTGTCAAACTCCGCAAGAGCGCGATCGGTGTTGCCCATGTACCAAAATGCCGTGGCCATATCCGTGCGGACCGAAGCATCCTCCGGCCGCTGCGCAAGCGCGCGGAGGTAGTTGTCAATTGCCGGCTGATATTGCCGAGCATCGTAGTACACATTGCCAAGCCCGATCAGCGCATCCACATCCTGCGGATTCGATTCGATCCTCTTGAGCAAGGTCGCAGCTTGCGCAGCAGCCTCATCCCTTGGCGCCACCGCGGTCGCGGACGGCACAGGCGCAGACACAGCCTGCGCAGGCTGCGCGAGAACCCGTCTCGTTGCCGGGAGATTGCCCATCCACCATCCACCGCCAATCCCTGCCATCAGGCAAAGAACGGCTGCAAGCGCTGCGCGCTCTCGTGTCCACTGCCACCCGCGCGTTGAGACCTGTCCTGTCATTCGGTCGCGCCTCCTGCCGCTCGACTTATGCGACTCGGCATGGAAGCGGTTGCCATCAGGCTCTCCACCTGACTTTTCTGCGCTGCGGTCAGATTGGGATTAGTCTTGAGCAGTTTATTCCAGCACGCTCGTGCGCCCGAGCCATCGTGCTTTGCTTGCAGGCGAATCAGCCCGAGGTTGAAGAGCGCGTCAGGATTGGTAGGCTCCAGCTTCAGCGCCTGATTCAGCTGCTCCATCGCGCCGTCGGCGTCGTCGCTGCGATACAGGCTCGTCGCCAGATGGATTCGCATCGCTGCGTTTTTCGGATCCCGCGCGACGGCCTTCCCGTACCACGAAGCCGCCTCTCTGAACTGATGACTCGCGTGATAGATCGAGCCGGTCTGAGCAAGCAGCGCAACGTTGTCCGGATCGGTCTTCAGCTTTGCGAGAATAGGCGCGGCTCGCTGATCGGCCATCTGCCTCATCTCGTCCAGCGTAGGTGGCTGTGCAGTGTGCGTAGCGCCACCCGAAGTCGGGAATGAAGCCAGTCCGGCCACACGCTCCGATTCAGGCGCAGGGCCTTGCGATCGCCGCAGCAGAAAGCCCATGGCCAGACCCAGCACAAGACAGATCGCTGCAATCCACGCAACATGAATTGCGCGCACCGGCGGATCAGAAGCAGGAATTGAAATCGCTGCACTCGGCATGTCGTGACGTTGTACGAGAGTAATGTAGCGTGAGCTGCGCCCGTGCACTGAGAGTGTCGTCACTGAAGCGCGTGATCTAGGTCACGAAACCCGCATGAATAGACCCAAATCGGCACGAGCCGTGACGATTGTCACATCGGGACGCAGGAAGAAGTGTTGACATGACAGCGTTGGTGTGGGCCAGTTCACCCAGCACGATTGCACCAGAAACTCCATCCCCCCGGTGGTGAATTCCGGCTTCGATCCTGTCGGGAATTATCGGCATACTCCGGAACAACTTGAATAAAAAAGTGATTCTTGAGTGCATCGAGAGTTGGGCTGCACCAGCCAGAAAGCACGTCGTTGGCTGGCCGCGTTCGTTCGCCGATTCATGTACGAACGCGACTTCGCTCACGATTCAACGAGTGAAACAGAAGTGAGCAAGAGGAGGCTTGACCGAATGAAACAAAAACTCATATACGCATTTATCTTTCTGGCTACAGCCGGATTTGCGACTGCCCAGATCTCGTCGCCATCGACAGACGTCCTTGGCGCTCACCTCAACTATGGCCGCGGCTGCGCGGCCTGCCACGCGCCGCACAGCGGCGTCTACGGAAACGGCAACGCCAAGACGGGCGACGCCTCAGCCGGCGCCATGGCTCTCTGGGGCGAAGACGTGGGCAGTCTCTACGGCAAGACCATCATCACGGGCCAAACTGATCGCGGCACCGTGACCGAAGTGCTTCCGGGTAGCCTCACCGCGACGACGCCGGACGTGTCGGGGGTACTCATGTGCCTCAGTTGCCATGACGGCAACTACGCACAGGGCGCCATGATGAAGAACAAAGTCTATGAGACCCTGCCCCCAACCTACGGAACCTACAACACGGTTCCCACGCTGCTTGGCAATGACTACACCGGCACGGGCAACTACCTCAACGATCACCCGGTAGGTCTGAATGCCACGATGGGCTGCGGCGGCCAGTACAACTGGGATTGCACGATCAGCGCCACCGGCCAGGTTCTGATGACCGGTGCAGCATCCAGTCAGTTTGTCGTGAACTACGGCTTCTTCGTCAACCCTGGCGTCTACAACAGTCAGCCGGTGGTGATGTGCACCACCTGCCACAATCAGCACTCCATGAATGTTGTGAAGGTCACCAACGGCATCACGCCCGGCAAGGTCTCTTCCGGCCTGCCCACGGGCACCTACGCAACGATGTTCTTCATTCGCGCACCCTACAACCCCGCCAGCACCACGGTAGCCAGCAATCAGACTGCGCAGTTCTGCCGGCAGTGCCATGGTGGCGAGTCCAACGAAATGAACGGCAGCACCGCCGTCACAACCTTCTAGCTTTATGCATCCGGGGAGGGGAGATGTGCTCCTCCCCGCTTTTTCAGCACAGGATGGAAACGATGAAGCAAATGGTTGCAGGTTTTGGAGGGGTCCTTCTGGCGATAGCCGCAGGGGCGCAGGTGGCCTCGCATGCGCCAACGATCCCTTCACAGGCCAATCCCCCTGCCACAGGCGACAAGCCGGTTGTGCGCGTCAACGGAGCCGTCCTGACTGAGTCGGATCTGATGCGCGAAGAGCTCACCATTTTTCCCTACGCGCGGCAGCACGGGGGAATCCCAAAGGACCTCGAGCCACAGATCCGAGAGGGCGCTCTGAAGATGATCGTCTTCGAAGAACTCGTCTATCAGAAGACTTTGCGCGATCACTGGACTGTGCAGCCGCCGAAGCTGCGCGCGGCAGAAACCGCATTTCGAAAACAGTTTGCCACGCCCGAGGAGTTTCACCAGGTTCTCACGCAGCAGTTCAACGGCTCCAACGAGCTCTTGCAGCAGAAGATTGAGCGCTCGCTCCTGATCGATGAATTCCTCCAGAAGGAAGTGGAAGAGAAGAGCGCCGTGAGCCTTGCAGAGGCGCGCGCCTACTACGATCGCCATGCTGATCAGTTTCAGCATCCCGAGACGTATACGTTTCAGACCATCTCTATGCTGCCCCCACAGAACGCGAATGCAGGCCAGCTCAAGGAAGAGCGCACGCGTGCTGAGCATGCTCTGGAACAGGCGAAGGCGACCAAGAGCGCAGAAGCGTTCGGCCTTCTGGCGGAGAAGATCTCGGAGGATGACTACCGCGTGATGATGGGCCAGCATAAGCCCATCCCTATCGATCAGTTGGCCCCGCAGGTTGTCACGGCGCTGCATGCCATGAAGCCGGGAGATGTAAGCGGCCTCATTCAGGTCGATCAGATCTACACCATCGTCCGTCTGCAGGCGCACACGCCGGCTGGCAAGAACAGCTTCATTCAGGTGAGGCAAGAGTTGCAAAAAAAGCTCGAACAGGACAAACGGGAGACGCTGAGAACGCAACTGAATCGAACGCTGCAGCAGAACGCAAAGATTCAGACCATGTAAGCGCGTGAAGAACGGACTATGTTGGAACGGCGCGACCGGCAGAGATGGAACAACGGGTTCTTGCAGGTTGTAGAAGGCAGACGGTGCCGCGGGAATGGGCGAAGACCTGAAGCGGCGCCTGCTGATGAAGGACGAAAGCATTTGAACGGGTTCCCTCGAGCTGCGATCCTCTTGCCGGCATGGCTGCTGTGTACGGTGCTGCCTGTCAGCGCACAGCTTCACATCGGCGAGGTCTCAGCCAAGGGCAATGGAACCGTCTCAAGCGGCTACAGCGCCACCTATGGCAATCAGGCGATTTCGACGCATAGCTGGCAGGCCGGTGGTGCCGCCACAGTCTCCGGCGCGTTCCATAATCCCAACTTTCTGTCCTACGATGCATCCTTTTATCTGAACCAGTCTCGGGCGAACTCAAACTTTCAATCCATCTCCAGCGCCAGCGGAGTCAATCTCTCCTCCAACATCTTCGCGGGCAGCCCGTTTCCTGGCGCGCTCAATTACTCCAAGGCCTACAACAGCGAAGGGAACTACGCGATTCCTGGCCTGACCAATTATGTGACCCACGGAAACAGCGACACATTCGGAATCAACTGGAATGAGAATCTTCCCGATAAGCCGAGTCTCTCTGCAGGCTGGCAGGTAGGCAAAAGCCAATACACCGTCTATGGAACCAACGATGAAGGGAACAACTCATTTCACTCCATCAATCTCAATGCAGGTTACAAGCTAGACGGATTCACTACTGGCGCATTCTATACGACCGGCGGCGCACAGTCGCGCATTCCCCAAATCATTGCTGGATTGCAGTCTACTCAGATTGATTCAGCGAACAATGCTTGGGGCGTCAACGCAACCCATCTTCTGCCCTATCACGGATCCTTTTCGAGCACCTTCAACCGCTCTTACTGGGACAGCAGTTACCTCGGAACATCCACGAGTGGCACCATCGACATGGTCACCGCGCAGGCAGCCGTACAGCCCAGAAACGACCTTTCCTTTTCGGTCAGCTCGGATTACTCCGACAACCTGAGCGGCCAACTGGTGCAGGCCGTGGTCACGGCCGGCGGCTTCGTCCCCGGCTACAACACCAACGCAACCTCCAACTCGCTCGACATCATGTCGATTGCGAGTTATACGCCCGTGCCAAATACACAGGCCTCCGTCTACTTCGAGCGGCGCACTCAATCCTTCCTCGGCAGCTCCTACGGGGTCGATTCCTACGGCGCCAGCGCAACCTACGCGCATGCACTCCTCGGCGGGACGATCAATGGCGCAGGAAGCGTCACAGCGAATCGTTCCGACACCATGGGTGGCGACTCGCTCAGCTTCTCGCTGAACGAGAACTACTCTACTTCGCTTCTTGGATGGAACGTCACCGAATCCTTCGGGTATGCGCAGAATGCCGAAACCCTGCTCATCACCTACATGAACTCGTATTACAACTACTCGGCGAATGTGCGCCGCCGCTGGGGTCCTTTCAATGTAAGCGCGGGCGCAGGCGGAGCGCGCACGGCGTTGACGGATCAGCCGGGCACTACGAGCACCAGTGAGACTTACGAGGCTGCCGCTGGATATGGCCAGTGGATTACAGCCACCGGAAGCTACTCCAAATCCAGCGGGCAGGCCATCGCCACCGGAGCCGGACTGGTGCCGGTGCCGGTTCCGTCGCCTGTGCTGCCCTCCAGCGTCATCAGCCTCTATGGAGGAGATAGCTACTCCTTCGGCGTCTCCAGCACTCCGGCAAGAAAGCTGATCATGGCCGTGACCTACGCCAAGTCCACGAGCGACACCACACTGAACTCCATTGCATCGGCCAATCAGAACAACGAATTCAGCACGCTGATTCAGTATCAATACCGGAAGCTTGACTTCATGAGTGGCTACGCGCGGCTTGAGCAGGGCTTCAGCAACTCCGGATTGCCGCCCGAAGTGATCGCTTCTTATTACGTAGGAGTTTCACGTTGGTTCAACTTCTTCTAACACGAGCAAGGAAACGGCTTCGCATCGCTGCTCTCACCGCAGCGGTGCTCTGCATGTTGCCATGCGTAGCATGGGCGTCGCCCCACGCCAAGGTGCATGAAGAAGAGAAAACCGCCTGGGAGATGTCGCTCGACGGTGGGCGAAGCCTCACCTGGGAGAGGAGCTTCCACTCTGAGTCGGAGGTGAAGCCCAACCGTGGATTCTGGAACAAGGTTCTCGACTTCGTCGCCGGCGCTCCCGACTACCGCTTTCTCGTCCGGCCCTACAGCGTAGTGGTGGATTCGCACGGACGCATCATCATCTCCGATCCCGGCGTGCAGGGCATTCACATGTTCGACTTTGCCGAGCGCAAATATAAGTTTCTCCAGCATGAGAGCCGGAAGACTGGATCGATGATTGCGCCGCAATGCGTTGCCGTGGACGCGCAGGACAACATCTACGCCACGGATTCTGAAGCGGGCGAGATCTTCGTCTTCGCGCCAAACGGAAAGTTCCTGCGCGCCATCGGAGCCTTGAAAGGCGGAGAAGGCTACTTCAAACGCCCCACTGGCATCGCGGTGGACTCTATTGCGCAGAAGATTTACGTGTCGGATACCTTGCGAAACGAAATCTTCGTGCTCGATCTCGCAGGCAACATCGTGCAGACCATCGGGAAGCAAGGCAGCAGCGAAGGCGAGTTTGAATCGCCGACCGAACTCCGGCTCTCCGGCAAGAATCTCTTCGTGGTAGACGCGTTGAACTTCCGCATTCAGGCCCTCGATCCATCTGGCCAATTCCAATACGCCATCGGCAAGATGGGCGATTCGGCGGGAGCGATGTTCCGCCCCAAGGCCACCGCAGTGGATTCAGAAGGCGACATCTACGTCGTCGATGCGCTCTGGGGACTGGTGCAGGTCTTCAATCGTCAAAGCCAGTTGCTCTACTTCTTCGGCTCCAGAGGCACTCGAGCCGCTGAGTTCCAGCTTCCCTCTGGTCTCTTCATTGACCAGGCCGATCGCGTCTACGTCGTCGATTCATTCAATCGCAGAGTCCAGGTCTTCCATTACTCCGCCCTGCGAAGTGGAGCGAGGGAGGCCGGTCAATGAGACTTTCCATGCGCATCGTCGCCTGCATCCTCCTGCTGGCAGGCAGCAGAGTCTTCGCGCAGGTTCTCGGCGACGCGATGGGCATGCACAATCTCGGACCCGGCAGCAAATCTCCCATCACCGGCGCTCGGCCTGATTCCTGCTCCTACTGTCACGCCCCGCACTCGGGGCAGAACATCGGGCTCTGGAATCAGAAGCTCACCACCCAGGTGTACTCGCTCTACAGCAGCACCACGGAGAAAAACATTGCGACGCAGCCCGTCCTTGGATCGGCAAGCAACATGTGCCTGAGCTGCCACGACGGCACAGTGGCAGTCGGCGAGACCGCCGCTTACGGAAAAGTTATGACGCAGGGTTCGATGTATCCCGCCGATGTCTTTGGCAGCAGTCTCCAGTCCTCGCACCCCATTAGCCTCGCACTGCCCCTTCAGGACGTCATTCATCTGGTCTCCACCTTGGCCTCCAGCGGACAGACAGCAGACACGACGCATTCCGTACAACTCATCCAGGGCAACGTGCAGTGCACCTCCTGTCACAATCCTCACGTGCAGGGGAAGGACCCCATTTCGCTGAACTTCCTGGTGAAAGACAGCTCCAGCGGCCAGCTCTGCCTCGCTTGTCATGACCCTACGCGCCAGCTCAGCGGAACCGTCAACCCGCTCGCCGGATGGGCCACTAGCATCCACGCCAACTCCAGCAGCAAAATCGCCCCGCAGGCCGCGCTGGGCAGTTACTCCACCGTTGGCGCCGACGCCTGCATCTCCTGCCACACGCCGCACAATGCCAGCGGCCCTGCGCGCCAGTTGCGCGGCATGAACGAGCAGGACTGCATCACCTGTCACAACGGTGGAACCAACATCTCCCAGGTCTCGCCCTACGCCAACGTCTTCGCGGAATACGCCACGCCGAAGATTGGTCATCCCTTCCCAACTTCATCGAGTCCGCACGATGAGGCTGAGGCGGCGATACCCAACAACAATCGTCACGCCACCTGTGTGGACTGCCACAATCCGCACGGCTCCATGGCGGTTGGCGTCTTTCCCGCGCCGCCATTGATTCGCATCTCGCAGCAGGGCGTCACGGGGATCAGCGCCACCGATGGCGTCACTGTGCTCAACCCCGCGGTCAATCAATATGAGAACTGCCTGCGCTGCCACGGAACGAGTGTCGGCAAGCAGATCCTCCCAGCCTTTGGCTATTTCCCAGTTCGCCTCGTCTCGGCAGGTGATCCGCTCAACCTTATTCCGCAGTTCGCGCTCACCTCCACTTCAAGCCATCCTGTCACCCACACGCGCAGCAGCACGCTGCCGCAGCCAAGCCTGCGCACCTACATGCTCAACCTCGACGGCATCACACAAGGGCGCCTGATGGGCGTGCAGATCTTCTGCACGGACTGCCACAACAGCGATGACAACAGAGAATTCGGCGGAGCCGGCGCCAACGGCCCGCACGGTTCCCGTTGGACACATATTCTCGAACGCCGCTACGAGATGAGTCAGGCGCCGCTGCCCGGCCAGGCCATTACCGTTCTCTTTCCAACGCCCGATCTGAGCGCCGTTGGCCCCTACGCTCTCTGCCAGAAATGCCACGACCTGAGCAACCAGATTGTGCAGAACACAAGCTGGAATCATCACAGCGACCACATCAGCACCGGGTTCAGCTGCTCGGTCTGCCACACCGCCCATGGCATGGGCGCCACCAGCGGAACCGTCAGTGGCGAACGGCTGGTCAACTTCGATGTCAACGTCGTCGCATCCAATGCCGGACTGCCCATCTCCTACAATCGCGCAGCGAACACCTGCGTGCTGGTCTGTCATGCGACCGCGCACAACCCCGACGGAAGCATCAGTGCGCTGGCCTCACGCCGCGCGCCCACTGCACGGCGCTGAACGCAGTCGCGCAACATTGTTGAGCCGACCCAGTGCGCACATGCGTCAAAAGATCGTACCCGCCGTGCTCCCATTCATCTCATTCGACTTGTCCGCATGGCACTGCCGGCAGAACTGCGCCGTCTGGTTCGATTGCTGGTTCGTGTCGTTCGGATTGTACGGAGCGCGCAGGAAGAACATCGTCGCGTAGGTCCCCGGCGGCAATCCTGAAGCGGACTTGCTGCTGATCGTCACCACATTCATCGAATGAGGATCATGACAGGTGGTGCAGACCACGACCGCCGTGTCGTTGAACGCGCCCGGCTTGACGAAGAAGCCGTAATTGTTCACAAATCGGCTCGCCCGCGGTCCGCTCATGCGAACTGCGCCATTCACAATCGCGCAGTCCCAGTTCGACGCGCCTCCGCAGCCGATCGCCGCGTTCAGGCCCATGGGGTGCTCGTTCAGATAATTGCCCATACCCGCGCCATTGTCCCCCAGTAGCGTCGGAACCGCGTTGGCGGAGCCGTAGGTGGCCGGCAGGCTCTCGTACACCCGGTTCTTCATCATCGTGCTCTGCGCATAGTTGCCGTCGTGGCAACTCAGGCAGGTCAGCATTCCGCCCACGTCCGGCGTGCCCGCGTTCATGCTCGCCGGCAGCACCTCGACATATCTCCCGCCTCCCGTCGTGATTGTCTTGCCATACAGCCCGCTCGCGTCCTCGCCCCACAGCGCCGAGGTTCCAGTCGCCGCATCGGCTCGCATCGCTCGCCCATTCCCCAGTGAGCCGCTGTGCGGCGCGTGGCACGCCGTGCAGCCACGACCATAATTCAGGTGAGCTCCCAGAACATCGGTCGCAGGGGAGACTATCTGAGCCGAAGCAGCACCGCAGAGCCACAGCAGAAACAGGACAAGGAGGAAAGATCGCGCCATGGAGTGGAGGTTCCTTTGGCCTCGGCTGTGTCTTCGGCGCAGTGGTGCGATCTCTGCAGCGAAAGGCTCAGAAATCCGGGTATTACCAGATCAATTTCCCGTTTTGAGGCGGCCGCAGACATGGGGAACTGCATCGCGTGACCGTGATCGCACAACCATCGCTGCAGCGGGCGTTTCCCCAGCGACGCTGTGACCCGAATCACGGTCGCGGCGCGCGCTCACCGCTAGAATTCGCATGTTGGTGTTCTTCCATGCACAGTGTGCGGGGCTGAGCCGGCAATGGACTGGCTCTCCCATGTGGGCTCTGTGTCTGGTGGAGATTGCATGCAATTGTTTGTGGATGGCCTCCGAACGCTCCATCTGAAAGGTAGAGACACGCGCCGCAATCGCTCCGGCAGGGCAGGGTTCGTCTTGGCGTGCCTCGCGCTGGCTTCAGCGTTTGCCAGGGCTGAGATTCACCCTGTGCCGCTCGACAAGAAGGCCGACGCATCGCAGTGTCTCCAGTGCCACGAGGACAAGACCAAAGGGAAATCCGTTCACTCAGCGATGGCCGCGGGCTGTCTCGCCTGCCATGAGGTCCGCGTCAGCGGCGAGATCACGCGCGTCAAGCTCATCACCGCAACCCCAAACGGAGTCTGCATCACCTGCCACGCCGATAAGAAGGCTGCGGGCATCAAGGGAACGGTGCATCCTCCCGCGGTGCGAGACTGTCTCGCCTGTCACAATCCGCACGCCAGTGACAACAAGAATGAGCTCATCAAGCCGGAGTCCGGCGACGGCAAGGACAATCTCTGTCTCGACTGCCATAAGCAGGGAATGAATGTTCCAGCCAAAGGAAGCCGCCACGCTGCGCTGGACGCGGGCTGCGACACCTGTCATCTTGTGCACAAGACAGGCCCGGAGCCGACCGCCGAAAATCGCTTTCACTTGACCAAGTCAGCCCCCGCCCTCTGCGTCGATTGTCACGACCCCAGCGATGCAGCCCTGCAGAAGGCGCATCGAAACCAGCCTTTCGCAGCCTCCAACTGTCTGCAATGCCATGACCCGCATCAGTCCGACAGCCCAAAGCTGATGGCGAAGTACATGCATCCGCCCTTTGAAGCGCAGAGCTGCGAGGTCTGCCACGCTGAAGCGAAAGACGGGAAGGTGGTTCTCACGCAGCCGGATGTCAAATCTCTTTGCATCACCTGCCATGGCGATACCGCCAAGCTGATCGATACAGCCAAAGTGCAGCACCCCGGCGCTGCGGGCGACTGCACGGATTGCCACAGTCCCCACGCCGGCAATCAGCCCGGCCTCCCCAAAACGGACTCAGTCAGCATCTGCCTCGGTTGCCACAGCGACATTGCTGATCTGGGCAAGAAGCCCGTCCACCATCAGCCCGCCTTCAGTCAGGGCTGCGGCGTCTGTCACACCCCGCACGGCGGAGACATCGACCATCTCCTGCGTGCCCGTGGGAACGCCCTCTGCCTGGAGTGCCATGGTCCCGATGCCGTCCCGCAGCACGATGAAGCAGCGCACCTGCTCACCCTTTTCAACGGCGCCGTGAAACTGCCCGACGACTACTACCAGAAAAACAAGGTTCCCATTCTTCCTCTGCGCTACGGCGTCGGCCACCCGGTCGAGAACCATCCCGTCTCCGACGTCATGGACCCAACAAACCAGAGCAAAGTGAAGACCCCGATCAGTTGTCTTTCCTGCCATCAGCCGCACGCCGCCGAGCAGCCTGGCCTGCTGGTGCGCGACATGGCAGACAACATGCAGTTCTGCGATACCTGTCACAAGAACAGGCTCAACATGATGCAGACAGTTTCCCCTGAGAAGTAAACGGAGAAGAGCAATGCCCGGTCTGTTCGTTCTTTCCAAGCGTGCCTGCGCAGCCGCTGCAATCCTCGCCCTGTTCGGCTGCGCATTAGCGTCGCCGCTTTTCGCCGGGAGTAAAAAGAAGAGCGCGCCAGCCACTCCGGCCGAGGTGGCGGGCCCGCATAAATTCTCTTTCGATCCCACCAAGCTCGTCTGGCCCAGCCCGCCCAATGCCCCTCGCATTCACTGGGTCGACTATTTCGCCGGCGCAAAGATCGACTACACACAGGCAGCAGCGGCAAAGCCGAAAGCTAGCTGGATGGACCGGCTGGCGGGCGCAAAACCCGACGATGAAAAAGTGAACCTCAAGGATTTTCCCTACCAGTTGATCGGTCCCTATGGAATCGCCGTCGATGCAAAGGGAAAGGCCTACGTCGCCGACCAGCGCGTGGGCGCCATCTTCATCTTCGATACCGCAACCCACGACACCGAGCTGATCCGTAACGGCTATGACGCGCACTTCGGCTGGATTAACGGTCTCGCCGTGGATGACGATGGCCGCCTCTTCGTCTCCGATGGCAAGCTGCATCACGTGCTCATCTTCAATGCGAAACATCAGGTCGACAGCCAGATTACCGAGGGCCTCAACGATCCGGTCGGCCTCGCCATCGACACCACCAACCGGTTCCTCTACGTCGTCGATACGCAGCAGGATCAGGTGCTCGTCTATGATGCCGATTCTCTCAAGCTGTTACGCCGCATGGGCACAGGCGGAAAGAATCACTTCCTCACCTCTCCCGGGGATTTTGCCGCTCCGCAGGATGTAGCCGTCGATCAGGACGGCAACGTCTACGTGACCGACACCCTCAACAATCGCGTCGAGATCTTCGACGCCGATGGCAATTTCATCTCCCAGTTCGGAAAGCATGGGGACGGCCCCGGCTACTTCGCGCGGCCCAAGGGCATCGCCGTCGACTGCGACGGACACATCTGGGTCGCCGATGAGATGGAGGACCGCCTGCAGGTCTTCAACCGCGACGGGCAGTTGCTCACCTACGTGGGCTTCGGCCACGGCAATCTGCCCGGTCAGTTCAAGGCGCTGGTCGGAGTCGCAATCGATAAGCAGAATCGCGTCTTCACCACCGAGCAGTATCCCGGCCGTCTGCAGGAGTTCCGCTACGTCACCGACGCGGAGGCCGCTGCGGAAAAACAGAAGCGCGAGGACGATCTGAAAGCGGCTGCGGCGCAGCGCCAGAAAGCTGCCATGGCAGCGCAGCCGCAGGCCGCGCCTTCACGCGCCAATCCCGATGCCTCTGCGGTGAAAGACTCGTCCGCGCAAAAGTAGCGGCCCAGATCGAACGCATCGTTCCGGTAGGCAACGACAAGGGCAACAGGGTAGGGAAGTCCGCACTCTTCATCTAAAACGCGAAGCCAGAATTGCAGTTTCCCGCAGCTCTGGCTTCATCAAGGTCCGCTCAGTGCTTCAGAACTTCACGTTCGGCACCTGTTGCGCTGCCGGACTTGCCGTGAAGTACGCCGTGTTCTGCTTGTAGCCCGCAATCCCCGCCCAGATGCTGTTCGGGAACTGCAGCACGAAGGTGTTGTAGGTTTGCAGCGCCTCGTTGTATCGCTTGCGCGCCACGCCAATCCGGTTCTCCGTGCCCGACAGCTCATCCTGCAGCCGCATGAACTGGTCGCTCGACCGCAGTTGCGGATAGTTCTCCGTCAGCAGCAGCAGCCGCCCAATCGCGCCGTCCAGTTGGTTGTTCGCGGCAATCTTCGCCGCAGGTCCCTGCGCGTTCAGCATCCCCGCCCGCGCATTGGCAATGTCGCCAAACACCGTGCTCTCTTCCTTCGTGAATCCCTTCACCGTCTCCACCAGGTTCGGGATCAGGTCGGCGCGCCGCTGCATCTGCACGTCCACCTCGGACCAGGACGACTTCACTTCCTGGTCGTACGCCACCATCTGGTTCCGCGCGCTCACGTAGCTGGAGAACACCATCAGCGCCACCACCACCAGCACGCCCACAATGCCAAGTCCTACCAACATTCCACGACGCATACTGTCTCCGTTCTCCTCCGGCTTCCTCTTTCAGAAAGCCCCTTTCACTGCCTGCAACCCCGTTCGTTCGCAAAAATAATGGTTCCGGTCCACCACTTCAAAATCTGGGAAACATCATTTCATCGCCGCCACAGCCTTCGGGTGCCCCTTCCATGACGCATCCGCAGCAGGCGGCATGGGTGGGAAAGCTAGTCCGTTTCGCGACCACTCCTCGTAACTGCGCCGTCTCTGCGGAAAGAATCGGAAGTGACCGAATCACCTTCGCGCTCGACGGATCGTCACCAGTCCCCGCCGGCGCCGCCTCCGCCAAATCCGCCGCCTCCAAACCCGCCAAATCCACCACCACCACCGCCGCCGTCGCCCCCGCCAAATCCGCCGCCGCCACCACCCCAGCGCGGCCCGCCCAGCGACGTCAGCGCCCAGATGCCGCCCAGCAGCCCGAAGCTGCCAAACACCCGCAGCAGATAGAAGACGACGAAGATGGCAAAGATCACCAGACCAAACGCGTGAAACGGCGAAACCGGATGCCGCTCTGGCGCCATCGCCTCCACCGGCGTATTCGTCAGCGTCACCTTTGCATCCGCGGCGATGACCTGCGCCACCTGGCCCACCGCCAGCAGCACCGCGCCGTCATAGTCCCGCGCCCGCAGATACGGCACCATCGCCCTTCCGATGTCGCCCACCTTGCCGTCCGGCAGGATGCCCTCCAGCCCGTATCCCACCTCGATCCGGTACTTGTGGTCATCGACCGCCAGCAGCACCAGCGCGCCGCGATCCGTGCCCTTCCTGCCGATCTTCCACTTCGTCTCCAGATCATCGGCAAAGTTGGCCGCGTCGTCGCCGCCCAGGTTGCGAACCGTCACAATCGCAATCTGCGCATTCGCCGCCGAGTGGTCCAGTTGCGCGCACAGGCTGTCCAGTTGCGCCACCGCCTCAGGCGAAAGCACATGCGCATAATCGCTCACATAATCGGTGGGAGCCGGCAGATCCTTCACCTGCTCGGCCTGCGCCTGCCAGCCAGAAAATCCCAGCCAGCCCGCCGCAAGCAGCAGAAGTCCACCAAAGAACGTGCGGTGAAAAGCTTTCATCGCACTCCATTGTACGTGCCAGCCCATCAAAAGGTTCCAGCCGGCATCCGTTGTCCATTTGTCTGTTTCCAGCTATGGTGGATGAATCACGCATACGCTTGGCAAGACTGTGAGGACTGGATGTCCGTTCCCGCGCCGCGTTTCCTGCATCAATTCGCTTGCCTTGGGCTCACTCTCGCTCTTGCCTCCGGTATCTCCGGCTGTGGCGGCGGAGGCTCTGCACCAGCGTCTTCTGCGCCGCCAACTCAAACATTGGGCGCCCTGGTCGACTCCTTCGCCACCGCCGCCATGCAATCGCAGCAGTTGCCCGGCATGACGGTCGCGCTCGCAAAGAATGGGACCATGCTCTACGCCAAGGCCTACGGTAGCGCCAATCTGGCCACGCAAGCGCCCACGCAGACCAGCACCATCTTCCAAATCGGTTCCATCACCGATGAATTCACTTGCGCCCTCATCCTGAAGCTCCAGGAGCAGGGCAAGCTCAGCGTCGATGATTCCATCACGAAGTACCTTCCGCAATACAACTTCCCAGCGGCCATCACCCTGCGCATGTTGCTCACCTATACCTCGGGCCTGCCGGACTACACCACCTTTGCGCAAGCCCCGTCCTGGGCAGCGAACGGAGTCTCAGAAGCCACCGTGCTCACCGCCGTCAGCCAGGCCCCGCTTATGTTTCCGCCCGGCACGCAGTGGTTCTACTCCAACAGCAACCAGTTTGCCCTTGGAGCCATCATCGAGACGGTCACCGGCCAGTCCTACGCGGCCAATCTCAACCAATTCATCGTCCAGCCCCTGGGCCTGACCAACACGTTCTACACACTCCCGCCTCCCGCCCAATCCGCAATCGGCTACACCCTGGGCACGACCGGACCAATTCCAGCCGCGGTCGTCGATCGTTCCGCGGCGTTTGCTGCCGGCGCCTTGAGCACAAATCTCTACGACTTCGTCGCATGGGATGCCGGGCTCATCAGTGGCAAAGTCATTTCAGCCGCGTCCTTCAAAGAGATGACGACGCCCAGCAGTACGGACAAAAATGGCGGTTCCTACGGGTTCGGCATCGGCCTGCGCAACTTCAACAACCGGCCAACCATCTGGCACAACGGCGGCATTAGCGGTTTCCAGGCGGAGACGGATGTGTTTCTGGACTCCGGCTTCACCGTCGTCGTCCTCATCAACTTAAATAGTGCAAACCCCGACGCCATCGCCCAACAGATCATCGGCGCCGTGTGCAACTCCTCCCAGTTCTCCTCCAACTGCTGAACGGGACCGGTTGGCGCAGGTCTTGACGATGCTCGACTGATCGACGGTCGTGCTCTTGTCGGCCACGTCTCTGAGACCTGGGAAACCACACCCCACCCCGCGACCGATGAGCTGGAGGCGAGAAGCTAGCAGCTAGAAGCTGCTCTTCCGTCAAGCCCTTCTATACAAAATATTTTCTAACTCACTCATTCCACAACGAATTTTCCCCAGCCCATTTTGCAGATTAATTCCGCCAAACGCGCACAATGGAGGTAGTCATGAAAACCGCGCCCTCCAACCCATCGCCCAGATCACTTCGTTGGGGGAGAGCTCTGTCATCCAATCGCCCGGTCCGTACCAGCCGCAGCCGATACCCCCTCCCCCCTACGATATTTTTCTTTTCCACATTTTTCTTGCAGGTTTTGCCGTGACTAGATTCGCCTTATCTTCGCTTTTTAGCCCCCGAAGCCGCTGCATCCCAGCCACTACACTGGAGAAGTCATGTCCGACTTGAACGCTCCCATCGCACGCAAGCAGCACACAGAAAAGCAGCTCCACGGCATCACCCTCACCGACGACTACGCCTGGCTCCGCCAGAAAGACGATTCCGAAGTCACCGCCTATCTCCAAGCGGAGAACGCATACGCAGAGGCCAACCTCGCCCCGCTCGCATCCCTTCGCGAAGACCTTTACCGCGAGATGCTCAGCCACATCCAGCAGACCGACGTCTCCGTGCCTTATTTCGACGACGGCTACTGGTACCACACCCGCACGCAGGAGGGCCTGCAGTACGCCATCCTCTGCCGGCGTCCCGGCACCGTGCACGAGCGCCCCAGCGACGCAGCACCTGAAGAGGTCGTCCTCGACGGCAACAAGCTCGCGGAGGGCCACGCCTTCTTCGCCATCGGCGAAATCGCCATCACTGACGACAGCCGCTGGGTCGCCTACACCACAGACACCACCGGCTTCCGCCAGTACACGCTTCATATCAAGGACATGACGACCGGCGAGACGCTTGCCGGAACCGTCGAGCGCGTCGGCTCCGCCGTCTGGGCAGGCGACAATCGCACCCTCTTCTACACCGTCGAGGACGAGGTGCAGAAGCGCCAGTACCAGCTCTGGCGGCACACCCTCGGCACGCCCCACGCGCAGGATGTCCTCGTCTACCAGGACGACGATGAGCGATTCAACCTTGGCGTGGGCCGCACCCGCGACGGCCAATACATCATTCTCGAATCCGCCAGCCACATCACCAGCGAGTCCCACTTCCTCCGCGCCGATGACCCCACCGGCGCATTCCGCCTCATCGTCCCGCGCCGCGACGACCACGAGTACTCCGTCGACCACCGCAACGGCCT
Source organism: Acidobacteriota bacterium (assembly GCA_021781795.1). GTDB lineage: Bacteria > Acidobacteriota > Terriglobia > Terriglobales > Acidobacteriaceae > Telmatobacter. Next base: position 17,512 of record JAJXWA010000014.1, on the reverse strand, counting down.
CTGGTACATCCGCACCAACGACAAGGGCCGCAACTTCCGCCTCATCACCGCGCCAGCAGACGCTCCTGGCGAGGCCAACTGGACCGAGCTGCTCCCCCACCGCGACCAGATCATGCTCGAAGACATCGATCTCTTCGCCGGCTTCTTCATTGCCTGCGAGCGCGAGGCCGGCCTGCCGCGCCTGCGCCTCTGGCGCTTCGCGGGCGAAGCCTCCGCCGCCACGCCCTCCGGCGAAATCGCCTTTCCCGAACCGGCCTACTCCGCCAGTCCCCAAATCAATCGCGTCTTTGAGACCACAACTTTCCGCTACGCCTATCAGTCGCTCGTCTCGCCCAGCTCCGTCTACGAGTACGACCTCGCCACCACCGCATCCACACTTCTCAAACAGGTAGAAATCCCCGGCGGCTTCGACCGCAGCCTCTACCAAAGCGAGCGGATTCAGGCCACCGCGCCCGACGGCGTCCACGTCCCCATCTCCATCGTCTACCGCAGAGACAAGCGCGCACCCGGCAAAAACCCGCTCTACGTCTACGGCTACGGCTCCTACGGGTACGCCTTGCCCCTCGGCTTCAGCTCCAACCGGCTCGCGCTGCTCGACCGCGGCGTCGTGCTCGCCTACGCGCACATCCGCGGCGGCGGCGACCTCGGCGAACCCTGGCATGACGCCGGCAAAATGCTCGTCAAGCGCAACACCTTCTCCGACTTCATCGCCTGCGTGGAGCACCTCACCGCCGCGGGCTACGGCGATCCCACGCGCGTGGCCATCGAAGGCGGATCTGCCGGCGGCCTGCTCATGGGAGCAGTCAGCAATATGCGCCCCGAGCTCTTTCGCGCCGTCGTTTCCCATGTGCCCTTCGTCGACGTCATGAACACCATGCTCGACGCCTCGCTCCCGCTCACCGTGCCCGAGTACGAGGAGTGGGGCGACCCGAATCAGGCAGAATTCTTTCGCTATATGTTGAGCTACTCGCCCTATGACAATTTGCGCGCCACCGCCTACCCGGCGATGCTCGTGAAGACGTCGCTCCACGACAGCCAGGTCATGTACTGGGAGCCGGCGAAATACGTCGCCAGGCTGCGTACGCTCAAGACCGATGCCAACCCGCTTCTGCTCGTGACCAATATGCAAGCAGGCCACGGCGGCGCCAGCGGACGTTACGACTACCTGAAGGAGATTGCCTTGGACTATGCTTTCCTGCTCCGCGAGCTTGGCCTCGTCGCAGGCGTCAAGGCCTGAGCACCCACTCACGCGGCAATCGGCGGCAGGGAAGTCAGCGGGTCAAGAAAAGAAGGGAAAGCAGCGCAAAATCCGAAGACTACACCGGCGGCAGCGCATCCACCACCGGCACGCCGGCCGGCGGCTTGAACTGGAACAGCCCAGCCGCCACCGGCGTGTTCGGCTGCTCCGCAGAAAAGACAAACCGGGTCAGTGAGCCATCTGTCTCCTCGACTTCGATCGCATGAATCGCACCATCGGCTGTCACCGTCAGCGTCACGCGCCGCACGCGCTGCTCCTGTCCTTTGGGCTGGCCGGCCAGCGTGAACTCCCCGTTCGCGGCATGGGCCATCGTCAGATGGTTCAGCTCCTTCGCCAGTTGCGTGTGCCCCAGCAGAAAGCGCAGCGGCGAGCGCAGATCGTCCAGCTTGCTCGCGGCGATGCGCTGCACCTGCGGATCGCCTTTTGTGTAGAACCACGCATACTTGCCGTCCAGCAGAAACAATTTGCCCGCCGGTGAGCTGTAATCCCAGCGCATGCGCCCCGGCTTGAGCAGCTGCAGCGTGCCGCTCTCCGTCCGCGACATGCCCATGCCCTCATAGCTCTCTGTGAAATTCGTCTTGAGCGAGCGCAACTGGTTATAGTGCCGGTCGACGCGCTGCGCCAGCGCATTCGCCGTCACCTGGCCCTGCTGCCCATGCAGGCCCGTCGCAATGAGAACCGCCATTGTCAGCGCCGCAGCGCCTCGCATGAATGAGGGCCGCGTCATTGCACCATCACGGTGCAGTTGGTGCCGCCCGCCGGGTCAGCCTTCATCGCGCCGCCAGAGTCGAGGCAGAAGCCGCGGTCGCCCGTCTTGCCCGGCGTCGCCGGCACCGCCGTCGCCATGTAGCTGGTGATGCGCTCGGTGTTGTTGATGTTCACCTTGGTGCAGTTGGTGATGTTGAAGATGTAGCCCGACTTGATGCCCGTCGCCAGCTCACCGTTGATGACCTGCGCGGCCGTCGCGCTGGGCGGCCCGGACGCGGGATCTCCCGCCAGCGCCTGCAGCGTGCACGCGTATCCGCTGGTCGGGTAGGTCGATTCATACATAGACTGCGCTTCCTGAATCGTCTGCAGCGATTTCTGCGCTGAAAGCTCATTGGCGTGTTTCCGAATCTTGCCAGCCGTCGGAATCGCCACCAGCATCAGGATCAGAATGATGGAGATGACGATCAGCAACTCCATCAGGGTAAAGCCGTTGGCCAGCGCGGCGTTGCGCCGGGAGCTGGTTGTTCTGCCTGGAAAAGAGTGAGTGCTCTTCATGAAAGTCCCGAACCTCGCGCGCGGAAAGGCAATTGACTCTGCCCGAGAAAATCCTACAACGGTTAGACGCGGAAGGGAAATGCAGCGCTCACATCTTGTCCAAATGTCGAAAGCCGCTCGTCCCCAGAAACATGAAGGAAAACAGAATGAAGTTGTAGCAGGCATGCACCACCACGCTGGCCGCCAGTGACTTCGTTCCCAGCCGCGCCCAGCTCAGCACCAGGCTAACGCACACCAGAAGCAGAAACGGCCCGACCGCATAGCCGGTCTGGTCGCCGTGCAGCAGCGCGAAGAGTACGCTCGTCAGCACGGCCGCTGCGCCCATCGCCGGCTTCGACCAGAGCGGATGCCCGTTCTCATCCAGCGTGCCCGGCGGCAGTCCCTCCCAGCGTTCCCGCATCCAGTCAAAGGCCGTGCAGAAGGCGGGCAGAAGAAATCCGCGAAAGGCCAGCTCCTCAAAGAACGGCGCCGCCGTGACGCCAAAGGCAAACAGCAGCCACGCCGCGCCTGGCGTCCGGAAGAGGCGGTCAATGGGCGCGTTCTCCGGCCCCGGAATCAGAATCCCGTTGGCAAGGGCCAGCAGAAAGCAGATCATCGCCGCGCTCACCAGCCGCCGGCGCAGCGCCAGCGCCGTGCGTCCGCGCCACTGCAGGCCAGCAAAGAATCCCCTATGCCACAGCATGGGAAAGATCAACAGACAGCCGGCGAAGGTGAGCAGATACAGGATGGCCTCCGCGCCCAGCGTGTAGTGAATGTCTCCGGCCGCCTGCGCCACGGTCTTGACGCCAAAGAGGTGCACCTCCAGCGCCGCACGCGCCGCCAGGCTTGCTCCAAATAATCCGCAGACGGCGATCAGTGCGAGGATGCAGACATGCCCCATGTTCGGAATCCGCAATTCTTCGCGGCTCTCCGGCACCTCATAGCGCCGGAAGAGAAGTGGTGAGGTCTCCGGCAGGAGTGGGGGTGCCGGCTCTTGTCCCTGCTGCAACGGTTTCGGTTCGAAACTTTGCGTAGCAGGCTCGCGCTCGTCCGGCTCAAATGGAAGGGGTTCCCGCGGCGTGCTCATGGGCGCGCCGGCTTTCTGCCTCGCTTCGGTTTGACCTTCTCAGAGGGCTTCGCTGCTGTGGGCTTTGCCCTTCGTCCCTTGGTGCTCGCTTTGTCTCTTGGAATCTCCGGCGCTGTTTCCGCAAGGCTAATTTCCTCTTCCGGCTCCTCGTCTACCGCGCGCAGCCTACCGTCCTCCGTTGCGTAGTAGCGCGTCAGAAACTGCCCCGTGTACGATCCCTCGGTCGCCGCAATCTTCGCCGGGCGTCCTGCGCCCACCAGCCTGCCGCCGTCCTCGCCGCCGTCCGGGCCCAGGTCCAGAATCCAGTCTGCATTGCGAATCACGTCGAGATTGTGCTCGATGATAATCACCGAATTGCCGAGGTCCGCCAGCCGGTGCAGCACCTCCAGCAGCTTGCGCACATCGTCAAAGTGCAGGCCCGTCGTCGGTTCGTCTAGTAGATACAGCGTGCGCCCCGTCTGCCGCTTGCTCAACTCCCGCGCCAGCTTCATGCGCTGCGCCTCGCCGCCGCTCAGGGTCGTCGCGCTCTGTCCAAGATGCACGTAGCCCAGCCCCACATCGACCAGCGTTTGCAGCTTCTGCTTGAGCTGCGGCACATTGGCCAGCACCGTCAGCGCGTCCTCAATCGTCAGGTCCAGAATGTCCGCAATCGAGTGGCCATGAAACTTCACGGCCAGCGTCTCCTGGTTGTAGCGCCGCCCGTTGCACACTTCACACTGCACGTAGACGTCGGGCATGAAGTTCATTTCGATGCGCCGCTGCCCATCGCCCTGGCAGGCTTCGCAGCGCCCGCCCGTCACGTTGAAGCTGAAGCGCCCCGGCTTGTACCCGCGCTCGCGCGCCTCCGGCAGCATCGCAAAGAGATCGCGAATCGGCGAGAAGACGCCCGTATACGTCGCCGGATTCGAGCGCGGCGTGCGCCCGATGGGCGACTGGTCGATTCGAATCACCTTATCAATTTGTTCCGCGCCGAGCAGTTCGTCGTGCACGCCGGGCTCCTCGCGCGAGCCATACAGCGCCTTGGCCAGCGAGCGATAGAGAATGTCGTTGATGAGCGTGCTTTTGCCGCTGCCGCTCACGCCCGTCACCACCGTCATCACGCCCAGCGGAATCCGGATCGTCAAATCCTGCAGATTATGCTCGCGCGCGCCCGTCACTGTGAGCCACTTGCCGGTGAGCCGCCGCGGCCGCTCGCGCTGCAGGATGCTCGCCGCGCCGGAGAGATACCTCCCCGTCAGCGACGCTGGGCAGGCCATAATCTGCTCCGGCGTGCCCTCCGCCACCACATGCCCGCCCAGCCGTCCCGCGCCCGGCCCCAGGTCCAGCACGTAATCCGCGTGGCGAATCGTGTCCTCGTCATGTTCCACTACGAGCACCGTGTTGCCCAGGTTGCGCAGTTGTACCAGCGACTCAATCAGCCGCATATTGTCGCGCTGATGCAGCCCGATCGAAGGCTCATCCAGCACGTAGAGCACGCCGCGCAGCCGCGAACCGATCTGCGTCGCCAGGCGGATACGCTGCCCCTCGCCACCGGAGAGCGTCGTCGCGTTGCGGTCGAGCGAAAGATAGCTCAGCCCCACCGCGCACAGAAACTCCAGCCGCTCGGCAATCTCGCGGCGCACGCGCTCGGCAATGAGCGCCTCGCGCTCCGTGAACTGCAGATTGATCGCCGCCGAGAGCGCGCGATGCAGAGGCAGGGCCGTGAAGTCCGCAATCGACAGCCCGCCCACCTTCACCGCCAGCGACTCCGGACGCAACCGCCTGCCGCGGCAGGCCGGGCAGGGCGTCGCCGACATGAAGCTCATCATGTACTCGCGATAGCCCTCGCTACGAGCCTCTTCCACGCTGTCGCGCAGGTAAGCCAGAATGCCGTGAAAGCCAGTGCGCGGCCCCTCGCCCTTCGGCGGACCATAGACGAGAATGTGCTGCTGCTTCGCTGGCAAATCCTCAAACGGCGTTTTCAGGTCAATCTTGTAGCGGTCCGCCGCAAGCTGAATCAGCCTGAGCAGATACTGCGAGGCCGAGCCGGGGCCAAGCCCGCCATCGAGCAGCGGCTTCGACCAGTCGGTGATGACCTTTGCCGGGTCGAAGTCGTAGAGCGAGCCCAGCCCATGGCACTCCGGGCACGCGCCAAAGGTCGAGTTGAAGCTGAAGCTGCGCGGCTCTAGCTTCGGCACGTCCAGGCCGCAGTCCGGGCAGGCCATCGAGGAGGAGAACAACTGCTCGTCGCCGCCCGCTGGAGCCACGAGCACCAGCCCATTGGCCAGTTGCAGCGCCTTGCTCACCGCGGCTTCCAGCCGCTTCTCTACGGCTGCTTTGCCCGCCGCGTCGTTCTTAAGCAGCACGCGGTCAATGATGGCTTCTATGGTGTGGTTCTTGCGCTTGTCCAGCGCGGGCGGGTCCGTGAGATCCACCATCGCGCCGTCCACGCGTGCGCGAAAGCCCTGCTGGTCCAGCTCGTCCAGCAGGTCCTTGAACTCGCCCTTGCGCCCGCGCACCACCGGCGCCATCACCGTGACGCGCTCGCCTGCGCTCATCTGCAGGATGCGCTGCACAATCTGGTCCGCCGTCTGTCGCGCAATGGGCCGCCCGCAGTTGGGGCAGTGCGGTGTGCCGACTGAGGCGTAGAGCAGGCGGAGGTAGTCATATATCTCCGTAATCGTGCCCACCGTCGAGCGCGGACTGCGGCTGGTCGTCTTCTGCTCGATTGAAATCGCCGGGCTCAGTCCCTCGATCGAGTCCACATCGGGGCGCTCGATCTGATCAAGGAACTGCCGTGCGTAGGCCGAGAGCGTCTCCACGTAGCGCCGCTGACCCTCGGCATAGATGGTGTCGAAGGCGAGCGAGCTCTTGCCGGAACCCGACAGCCCCGTCACCACCGTCAGCGAGTTACGCGGAATGCGAACGCTGATGTCGCGCAGATTGTGCTGGCGCGCCCCACGCACCGAGATGTGTGTGATCGACATAATCAGAAGTTTCGAGTGTGTGGCGGGCGCTTCCGGATTCGGTCCAAGCTGCCATTTCCGGAGAGGGACTCTCTGGAGGTATTCTATTGGTCAACAGAAACAGGGGTCAACGCGGCGAGATTTCTGCGAGAATCGGTGCATTGATTCTGCAGCCGCGCAACCCGCAACGGCCGCAGAGCCGCTTTTGTACGATTGGAACGCCTTGGATTTTTTTGCTCAGGCAGGAGTTATGGCAGACTGGTTGAATTTGTTGATGCTGATTTGTGCATCCGTAGGCGCCATGGCGTTCGGCGTCCTCACCGCGTATTCCATTTTCCGCGCAGGCTTCGCGCTGCTGCGACCCACTCGAAGGCAGCCGTCGGTCAAAGCGAGCCGCCAGCCGGCGAACGTCCTCTGATTTGCAGAGCACTGTGTTCCACAAGCTTGCTGCTATCTATCGTTGAATAGCGATTTGAGGTGCGCGCCGCGTTGAGCGCTCGCGTCCCCGCCTCCGCTGCTCCTTCACAACTACTGATTCTGCGGCGGTCCGCCCTGCTCCGGCGGGCTCTGCGCCTGCCTCTGCTGCATCTGCTGCAGAATCTGCTGCGGCGTCCGCGGCGGCGCGTTGGGCTGGCCAAAGCCGGGGTTGATCGCGCTGGGGGGCGGAGCGGGTTGCGGCGGCTCTTCCAGTGCGGGTTCGCTGGGCTCCTCTTCGGCCGCGGTGCTCGCGATTGGACTCGGAGCAGAGGACGATGCGTTCGCACCCGCCGTTCGGGGCGTCAGCAGCAGTTGCTGTGGAGCGGCGTCTCCCGCGCCGCCGGTCATCAGAATGTTGTATCCGGCGCCCTGTAGAAGCTGCGACAGTACGTCGCGCGCCGGCCCCGGCCCATACGTTCCAAAGATGCGCTCGTCGCGACTCAACCCCACCACCTTCGTCCCCGTCGCAGTAGAGACGTCGGCGAGAATCTGAATCAGGCTGGAGTTGGCTGCGTCCACCTGCAGGCCGTGACTGTTCCACGAGACCTGCGCCGGTTGGGCCTTGTCATTCACCGGCCAGTTGGGCATGGGCGGAGCCGCCGGAACAGCCGGTGCTGCGGCCGCCGTCTCGGCCTTCTTGTGGGACGTCTTGCGTCGCGCGCGCTTGGCGTGCCCCGGCTGCGTCGCTGTGTGGGTGGATGCTTGGGATGATGGGGGAGCTTGAACCGCAGTCTGCGCCGCCAGGCAGACGCTCGCGAGGCTCCAGCACAGGACGCCAAGCAGGCCCACTATCCAGAGTCCGCCAGCGTTGCGCCCGGCACGGCGACAGTCATGGAAGGAAAGAAGCGTCACTGCCGGTGTTCCTCCGCGGGACAGGCGCACCCTCCGCCTATCCATGCCGCATCACTGTACTAGACTAACAGTGACCCGCGGACGCTCATCAACGGCGCGAGACGCAGGCCGAGAGGGAGACTTTGGCAATGCGCCAGAGCTGGAAATGCTGGGTTGCGGCGCTCGTGCTGGCAGCGCCCATGGCGGGTAGGTCTGCGACCTGCACGACGCAGGCTGCGCTCTCCGCGCAGGATCGCAACACGCTGGCCGCAGCGGGCGAACGGCTCGCACAGGCCGTGATGCGCCAGGACGAAAGCACGCTGCAAGCGGCGCTGATGCCGAGCGTGCAGCAGGACTGGCCCGGCATGAAGTCCGCGGTTGAAGACGGCGCCGCGCTCGTCAAGGGCGGGCAGGCGCAGTTGCGCGCGTTCTATGTTCTGGATAACTCCACGGCTACCGCCGTCGCCGACCAGGAGTTCTTCTGCTCAAATGTTTCAAGCACGCTCACGATTGCCGTGACGATGCGCGCCTTGCCGGCCGGCCGTTACGCCGTCGTGCTGGCCGATGCCGCGGGCTCCGCCCTCGGCGGGCAGATGGGCTTTGTGCTCGTCTGGGACGCCACTAGCGCAGCTCCGGCGTGGAAACTCGGCGGCCTCTCCGTGCGCCAGGGCATCATCGACGGCCATGACGGGGTCTGGTTCTGGACCCATGCGCGCGCCCTCGCTGCGGGCCCCCACACATGGAGCGCATGGTACACCTACGAACTTGCGCGCTACCTGTTGTTGCCGGTTGATTTTCTATCGTCCACCAACATGGACAAGCTGGTGCAGGAGCAGGGCCACATTCAGAACTCGCCCGCAAACGCCTTCCCCTACTCCCTCACCGACGGCCCGCGCACGTGGAAGATTGACGATATTCGCGTCGACACCTCGCTGCGTCAGGCTGATCTCGGCGTCACCTACCAATCGATTGGCGTGACCGACCCCTCCGCGCAACGTACCGAAGCCACCGCAGTGATGAGCGCGTTGCTGAAGTCGCACCCCGGCCTGCGCGAGAACTTCCACGGCCTGTGGGCCTATGCGAATCAGGCCGGAAAGATTACACCCATCATCGAGCTGCCTATGGGCCAGATTCCATAGGCGCATTCAACGGCAGCCGGAAACATTGAAGCAGGCAAGCAACCTGATCTCGTGAGTTTTTAAGGAGGTCTCACCGTGGAAGCATGGATTGATTTGAGATCCGACACCGTGACGCGGCCCACGCCAGCGATGCGCACCGCCATGGCTTCAGCCGAGGTGGGCGACGACGTCTATGGCGAAGACCCCACGGTGAATCTGCTGGAAAAGCGCGCCGCCGCAATCTTCGGCCGCGAAGCCGGTCTCTTTGTCCCCACCGGCACGATGGGCAACCAGATCGCGATCCGCGTCCACACGCAGCCCGGTCAGGAGGTCGTCTGCGAGGCCCGCGCTCATATTCTCGACTGGGAGATGGCGACAGCGGCGGCTTTCTCCGGTTGCATCCTCCGCACAGTTACGACGAAACGGGGCACTCTGACCTGGCAGGAGATTGAGCCGTACATCTACGGCCGCAGCACCTTTCGCGCCCCTACGGGTCTGATTGAAATTGAAAACACCGCCAACATGGCCGGCGGCCGCATTACGCCGCTCGCGGCGATGGAAGAGATCTGGGCCGGCGCCAAAGAGCGCAAGCTCCCGGTCCACCTCGACGGTGCGCGCATCTTCAACGCAGCTGTGGCGCTCGGCGTCGATGTGAAGACGCTCACGCGCGGCTTTGACTCCGTGATGTTCTGCCTGTCGAAGGGCCTCTGCGCGCCGGTCGGATCCATGCTCGTCGGCTCGCAGGAGGTCATCGACCGCGCCCGCATTGTGCGCAAGGCGCTGGGCGGCGGCATGCGACAGGCGGGCATCCTCGCCGCTGCAGGCCTCATCGCGCTCGAACAGATGCCGGCTCGCCTGCACGAAGACCACGCCAACGCGCGCCTGCTGGCCGAGGCTCTCGCCACGCTGGACGGCGTCTCCATCGACCCGAAGACCGTCGAGACCAACATCGTGATCTTCCGGCTCACGGGCAAAGTCACGCCTGCGCAGCTCGTCGCTGGACTTAAGGAACGCGGCGTACTCGGCAGCGCCGTCGGGCCGGATGCCGTCCGCCTCGTCACGCACCACGATGTGAACCGTGCCGACTGCCTCAGAGCGGTCGATGTGCTGACAGAGGTTCTGGAAGTGCCGGCCCACGCGCACTGACGGACAAACATGCGCGGCGCTTGCGCCCCTCACATCGGCGGGATAGACTCAACGGCGACGCGCTGCCCGGCATGCGACTCATGGACGCAGCGCAGTGTGCCGGAGGGAAGAAAGTGCGAGTTGGCCTGTTCACACGCGAGTATCCGCCGCAGGTGTATGGCGGCGCAGGAGTCCATGTCGATTACCTGAGCCGCGAGCTTGCCAGAGAGATTGAAGTCGAAGTCCACTGCTGGGGGCCGCAGCACGGCGACCATGGCAATCTGCATGTGCGTGGCGCCGAACCCTGGCCGGAGATCACCAACGGGACGGAAGGCAAGTTCAAAGGCGCGCTTGAAGCGTTGAGCCTGAATCTGACGCAGGTCAAGGCGCTCGCCGGCGTCGACGTCGTCCACACGCATACGTGGTACGTCTCCATGGCGGGCTTCCTCGCCAAAAAGCTGTACGGCGTGCCCTTCGTGCTCACCACGCACTCCCTTGAACCGCTGCGCGCCTGGAAGGCCGAGCAGCTCGGCAGCGGCTACGCGATGAGCTCGTGGATGGAGCGCACGGCCATGCTCGACGCCGACGCCATTATCGCCGTCTCGCAGGGCACCAAGGCCGACATTCAGCGCGCCTATCCTGACGTAGACCCCGCGCGCATTCACGTCATCTACAACGGCATCGACCTCAACGAGTACCAGAAGACCAGCGAGACCAAGGCGCTCACCGATTACGGCGTCGATCCGTCCGTGCCCTACATCCTCTTCGTCGGGCGCATCACACGGCAGAAAGGTGTCACGCACCTCGTCGATGCCATCCGCTACCTGCCGCCGGAGACGCAGGTCGTTCTCTGCGCAGGCGCGCCGGACACACCAGAGATCGCCGCCGAGCTGCGCTCTAAAGTCGATGAAGCGCGCAAGGCGCATCCGCGCATTGTGTGGATCGAAAAGATGGTCACAAAGCAGGAAGCGATTCAGCTCTACAGCAATGCGCGCGTCTTCTGCTGCCCTTCGGTCTACGAGCCATTCGGCATCATCAATCTTGAAGCCATGGCCTGCCGCGCCCCCGTCGTCGCCAGCTCGACAGGCGGCATCAAGGAAGTCGTCGTCGAGGGAGAGACCGGATATCTTGTTCCCTTTGATGCCGACCCCGTCACCAGTTTTCCGCGCGATCCTGAAAAGTTCGCACGCGACCTCGCCGCGCGTCTCAACGAGATGCTGCAAGACCCGGAGAAGTGCCGCCGCTATGGCGAGGCCGGTCGGCGTCGCGTAGAAGAGATCTTCAGTTGGACAGCGATTGCGCACCAGACCATCGCGCTCTACGCGCAGCTGATTGAAGAGCGCAAACGCAGCGCAAAGAAGTAGCACCAAATACATTACGACGACCCAAAGCCATCGAGAATTTGAGGAAGCCAGAACGCCATGAGCCACACACCCAAAGACGGACGCAAACGTGTTGTGATTGAAGCCATCTCGCCGGAGGTGGATGCAGGCCGCTTCCCGGCCAAGCGTACCGTCGGCGACCAGGTGCGCGTCGAGGCAGACATCTTCACCGACGGCCATGACTCCATCGCCGCGTCGTTGCTGGCGCATCGCGAGGGCTCCGGTGAGTGGACGGAAATTCGCATGCACCCGCTCGTCAACGACCGCTGGGCCGGAGCCTTCCGCGTCAGCGAGCTGGGCCGCTACGGCTTCAAGGTGGTGGGCTGGGTCGATCATTTTGAAACGTGGCGCGCGGCGCTGCTGAAGCGCATTAAGGCGGACTCCGACACACCGGTCGATTACCTCATCGGTGCGGACCTCATCAGCGAAGCCGCCGGCCGGGCAGCCGGCGCTGACGCAGCATGGTTGCAGGATCGCGCCGCCGTGCTGCGCTCCGGCAAGCCTGCGAAAGATCTGCGCATCCACGCCACTGATCCCACGCTGCACGAACTCGCCCAGCGCTATCCCGACAAGAGCCACGCCACGGAATCCGATCGCGAAGTGAAGATCGTCGTTGAGCCCGTGCGCGCGCGCTTCAGCTCCTGGTACGAATTCTTCCCGCGCTCCACGGCGCAGCAGCCCGGCCAGCACGGCACCTTCGCCGACTGCGAGCGCCGCCTGCCCTACATCGCCGAGATGGGCTTCAACGTTGTCTACATGCCGCCCATTCATCCCATCGGCCGCACCTTTCGCAAAGGCCGCAACAACAACCCCGAGTGCCAGCCCGGCGACCACGGCAGCCCGTGGGCCATCGGCTCCGTCGAAGGCGGGCACAAATCCATCCTGCCCGAACTCGGCACTCTCGAAGACTTCCGCCGCTTTATCGCAAAGGCGCAGCAAATGAATCTCTCCGTCGCCATGGACATTGCATTCCAGGCCGCGCCCGATCACCCCTATGTGAGCGAACACGAGAACTGGTTCCGCAAGCGCCCCGACGGCACGATTCAATACGCTGAGAATCCGCCGAAGAAGTATCAGGACATTTATCCCTTTGACTTCGAGAGCGCCGACTGGCCGGGAATGTGGCAGGAGCTGAAGAGCGTCTTTGAGTATTGGATTGCGCAGGGCGTCACGATCTTCCGCGTCGATAACCCGCACACCAAGGCCTTTCCCTTCTGGGAGTGGTGCATCACGGAGATCAAACGCGACCATCCTGAAGTCCTCTTTCTCGCTGAAGCCTTTACGCGCCCCAAGATTATGTATCGCCTGGCCAAGCTTGGTTTCAGCCAGTCCTACACCTACTTTCCGTGGCGCAACGCCAAGGGGGAGCTCACCGCGTATCTCACTGAGCTTACGCAGACGCCGGTGCGCGAATTCTTCCGCCCCAACCAGTGGCCGAACACGCCCGACATCCTCACCGAGTTCCTGCAGATTGGCGGCCGCGCTGCCTTCTCCATTCGCCTGCTGCTGGCGGCCACGCTCGGCGCCAACTACGGCATCTATGGGCCAGCTTTCGAACTCATGGAGCATCGCCCCGTGCGGCAGGGAAGTGAAGAATATCTTGACTCCGAAAAGTATGAGATTCGCCACTGGGATCTCGACCGCCCGCACAGCCTGCGCCCGCTCATCGCGAAGGTCAACGCGATTCGCAATGAGAATGAAGCGCTGCAGAGCGACTGGTCGCTGCGTTTCCACTTCACAGAGAACGACCAACTCATCTGCTACACCAAGGAGTCAGAAGATCGCTCGAACCTTCTGCTCATCGTCGTCAACCTCGATCCGCACCATACTCAGTCCGGCTTCGTCTCGCTGCCGCTCAGTGAACTTGAGATTCCCTACGACCGCGGCTACGAGGCGGAAGATCTGCTCACCGGCGAGCGCTATCTGTGGCACGGGCCGCGCAACTACGTCGAGCTCAATCCCGCACGCCACGCAGGCCACATCTTCAAGATTCATCGCCACCTCAAAGTCGAAACTGACTTTGAGTATTTCCTGTAAGCGCGCACCGACCAGTGCCGAACGGCGACGGAGACGAAGCATGAAGAGCCATACCGAGTACCTGGTCTTCAATACGGCCAAGCGCCGCGAGATGGTGCACATCACTGACCAGGTGGAGCAGGTGGTGAAGCGCAGCGGTGTGAAAGATGGGCTCTGCTTCGTCTCGCCGATGCACATCACCGCAGCGATCTACGTCAATGACCTGGAAGGTGGATTGATTGAGGATATCTGGAAGTGGCTGGAGGAACTGGCTCCCGCGCGTCCCGACTACAAGCACCACCAGACCGGCGAAGACAATGGCGATGCGCACCTGAAGGCGCTGCTGCTGCACCACGAGACGACGCTGCCCGTCACTGCGGGGCGTCTCGACCTCGGCACCTGGCAGCGCGTCTTCTACGCGGAGTTTGATGGCCAGCGGCGCAAGCGCGTCATCGTCAAGGTGCTGGGCGTCGAGTAACAAAACACCACGCTCCCAAGCCTCGACGCGGATGAGCCGCAATCGCCAACCTGGGAGCGTAGGTTGAACAGATGAATCGTTAGCTGATTTCGAGCACGTCGCCCGCGGCCGCAGCCGCTGCTTCGGCACGTTCCATCAGCTTCTGCGCCACGGCAAAGAACTCCGCGGCCTGTGGGCTCTTCGGGCCAGCCAGCGTGACCGGCAGGCCGCGGTCGCCGCCCTCGCGAATCGCTGGAATCAGCTCAATCGACCCGAGGAAGGGAATGTTGAACTGCTTGGCTGTGCGTTCCGCGCCGCCCTTGGAGAAGATGTCGATCTCGTGGTGGCAGTGCGGGCAGGTGAAGTGGCTCATGTTCTCCACAATGCCGAGCACCTCGACGTTCACCTGCGCAAACATCTCCAGCGCCTTGCGCGCGTCCTGCAGGCTCACATCACTCGGCGTGGACACAACCACCGCGCCGGTCAGCGGCACCGTCTGCACCAGCGAGATCACCACGTCGCCCGTGCCCGGCGGCAGGTCCACGATGAGGTAATCGAGCTCGCCCCAGTTCACCTGCTGCAAGAACTGGCGGATAATCTGGTGCAGCATCGGCCCGCGCATCACCAGAGGCTTGTCGCCCGGCGAGATGTAGCCGATGGAAATCGTCTTGATGCCGTGGGTGTCGTTCGGTTCAATCTGGTTGCCGGCGCCCACACGCGGCTGCTGCGTTGAGCCCATCATTGTGGGCACGTTGGGCCCGTAGATGTCGGCGTCGATGAGGCCCACGCGCTGGCCCAGCCGCGAAAGCGCGATCGCCAGGTTCACGGCCACGGTGGTTTTGCCGACTCCGCCCTTGCCGGAACCGACTGCAATGATCTTGGAAACACCCGGCAGTGCAACCGGGGCGGGCATGGCATGTGAGTGCGCCATTGTTTGAAGTAACTCCTTCCGTTCTTTCAGAATCCTTTGTCGGGGCTCAGGCCCTTGCGGCTTCAGCTTTCAACCGCTCGGCCTGTTCGCGCTTTTCCTGCTTGCGGCGCGCAGCCTCGGCTTCGCGATGCTCGCGGCGGCGCAGCGCGTCATTGTAGCGGCGAATCTCGTTGGGCGTTTCCGGCAGCAGCGCGGGAATCTTCACCGGCCGCCCCTCTGTATCGATGGCGACAAAGACCAGATACGCGCTGGCAACATGCAGCAGTGTGCCGTTCTGCGGATGCTCCACCCAGACCTTCACGCCCACTTCCAGCG
Organism: Acidobacteriota bacterium; assembly: GCA_021781795.1. Taxonomy (GTDB): domain Bacteria; phylum Acidobacteriota; class Terriglobia; order Terriglobales; family Acidobacteriaceae; genus Telmatobacter. The sequence continues at coordinate 2,328 of JAJXWA010000014.1, read as the reverse complement.
AACTGGTAAATGCCCGGTTCACGTTCGACTTCAAAATCAACAGATCGCCCACATGCACCGGCTGGATAAAGTCAATGTGATCCATCGCCGCCGTCACCACGTGTGTGCGCGTGTGCCGATAGGCGGCCATCGCGCCGGTCAAATCGATGAAGTGCATCAGGCGGCCGCCCAGCAGATTGCCCAGCGTGTTCGTGTCGTTGGGCAGAATGATTTCCGTCATCTCCGACTGCGTACTCGCTACCGTGCGTGCCGCGGGTTGGTTCTCAGCCGAACTCATTCGCTTCCTCGCTCCGCTCCGGGCTGTATTCGTTCCGGCTTCCCCTGCCCGATACAATGCAGGCAGCGGGGAAGTCGCCCAGAAGACGCCAGTTCCAGTTTCGGCAATCCCTGCCAATTACGCAAATGCCGCCACGCGGCGTTCTCAGGATACGGAATGGATAAGCTTGCAGGACTGAAGGAGATTCTTGCCCTTGACCCGAAGAACAGCTTCGCCCGCTACGGCGTGGCGATGGAGTTAGCTGGCCGCGGCCAGATCGACGAGGCGCTGGCGGAGTTCGATACTCTGCTGACGAACGACCCCGACTATACAGCGGGTTACTTTATGGCGGCGCAGACGCTGGCCAAGCAGCAACGGGTGCCGGAGGCGATTCAGCGGCTCAAAGACGGTATATCCTGCGCGGCCCGCACCGGTAACCGTCACGCACTCAGCGAGATGCAAGGTATGCTCGACGAACTGGACCGGTAAACGCGTGTTTGGTTCGCACGCCACACCCTCAATCCGGCGTTGAGCAGCACGGCACAGCGGGGGAATCTTTTCACCCATTTCCATCCAACCCGCATCTATACTATTGATATGCCAAAGTATTCCATCGTTGTTCCTTTTCACAATGAAGAGGAAAACGTGACTGTCATGTATGCCCGCCTCAAACAGGTGATGGAGCAGGTGGGAGAAAGTTTTGAGCTGGTGCTCGTTGATGACGGTTCCAGCGACCGCACCTACAAGCTGCTGGAGGAAATTGCCGCGGTGGACAGCCGCGTGCTTGTCGTCAAGCTGCGTCGCAACTTCGGGCAGACCTCAGCGCTGGCCGCCGGCTTCGATCACGCCTCCGGCGAGTACATCTTTGCCATGGATGGCGATCTGCAGCACGACCCCAACGAGATTCCCAACTTTATCGAGAAGCTCGAAGAGGGTTACGACGTTGTCTCCGGCTGGCGCAAGGAGCGAATCGACAATTTCGTGATGCGGCGCATTCCTTCGCGCTGCGCCAACTGGCTCATGGCCAAGCTTTCCGGCGTGGACATCCACGACTTTGGCACGACGTTCAAGGGCTATCGCCGCGAAGTGATCACGAACATTCCGCTCTACGGTGAGATGCACCGCTTCATTCCCGCACTAGCGAGCTGGTACGGCGCATCGATCTGTGAGATCCCGATTAAGAATGTGCACCGAGAGCGCGGCAAGAGCCACTACGGCATCGGCCGCACTTTCCGCGTCTTCTTTGATCTGCTCACCATTCGCTTTCTGCTCAAGTACATGACGCGTCCGCTGCACTTCTTCGGAACCTTCGGCGCGCTGGGTATCGTCTTCGGCAGCATCGTCTCCGCGGCGCTGCTTGGATTGAAGATCATGCATCCGAGCCAGAATGTGATGGATCAGCATGGTCCGCTCTTCGCGATTGCCGGCGTGCTGATTGTTGCCGGCATTCAGATGCTGGCCATCGGCCTGCTCGGCGAGCTGCAGGTGCGCCACTACTACACCACGCAGCACCGCGCGCCCTACGCCATTGATCGTCTCGTTCGGCTGCGCAGCCCTGAAGAACCAAGCCTGCTTTCGGGTGGGAAAGACGGATTCTGAGGGTACACATTGAGTTCATCGCACTCGAGCCCCGCTTCACAGCGGGGCTTTCGTTTGTGTGCCGAGCATGTTCAACATCTTGGAGGTGTAAGTCCTCTTCACATCCTGATGGAGGAGAAGTGATAGCGAAGCGCCAGGGCATGGTCGCGAGGCGGGGTCTGAAAGCAGCGTGGAGCAAAGACGCGAGCCGATGGACAAGAACCGGATATGAGGCATACGGCGCTGGACGAGCGGGCAAATGATCGCGAAGTCCACATCCATCAAGGGCGCTGGTTGTAAATTCGGCGGTTGCGCGTTGAAGGCGGTTGAACTTACCTCGGGAGGTCTGTCGGCTGTCCCGGAACCGGGACTGAGGGTGGAGCAATCCACCCTGACCGTGCAGCAGAAGTCAGCAGCGGGCATAGTAGCTGCTTCGGCAGCGAAGGCCCAAACGGAAAGAAGCGGCAAGTAGGCGGCGCGACTCGATGGGCGAC
>JAJXWA010000088.1 GCA_021781795.1 Acidobacteriota bacterium | reverse complement strand
ATCGCCGCAGTCTGGGCCTCCAACTTCGCCCTCATTCATTACAAGTGTGACCAGCAGGCATCCTGCGCGCTCACGCACTCAGGAACGGCCAATGCGATCTTCGGAAAGCTGAATCAGTAGCGCACCGCCTCGTGCGCGCTGCTCAGCGCCGTCCGTCACTCCACGTTGTCAATCTGCGCGCGCTGCAGCTTGTCCGAGTAGTCCACGTACACGGCCTTCCATGTCGTGAAGAACTCGATCGCACCCAATCCCTCGCGGTGTCCGTTGCCCGTCTGCTTCACCCCGCCAAATGGCAGGTGCACCTCGGCGCCAATCGTCGGTGCGTTGATGTACGTGATGCCCGCTTCCAGATCCCGCATCGCGGCAAACGCCCGGTTCACGTCCTTCGTATAGATCGATGTTGAAAGTCCGTAGTCAATGGAGTTGGCAATCTCAATCGCCTGCTCGAACGTGTCGAACTCGATGAGGCACACGACAGGACCGAACACCTCTTCGCGCGCGATACGCATCGTTTTGGTGACGCCGCCCAACACGGTCGGCTCAAAGAACGTGCCCTTGCTGTAGGCGCCCTCGGTCAGAGGTCGGCCGCCAGCCAGCAGTTTCGCGCCTTCAGCCAGCGCAATTTCCACGTACATCTTCGAGGTCTCAATCTGCCCCGCATTTACCTGCGGCCCCACTTCAACCGACTCATCCAGCCCATTGCCAATCTTCAACTTCTTCGCCCGCGCTACAAACGCTTCCTTGAACTTTGACGCGATGCCTTTCTGCAGCAGGATGCGGCTCGTCGCCGTGCAGCGCTGGCCCGTAGTGCCAAACGCACCCCATAGCGCGCCGTCCAGCGCCAGGTCCAGATTGGCGTCGTCCAGCACAATCTGCGCGTTCTTGCCGCCCATCTCCAGCGAGACGGGCTTGAAGGTCGCCGCCGCCCGCTGGCCCACCATCGACCCCACTGCGCTCGAGCCCGTAAAGCTGATGGCGCGCACGTCCGGATGCTCCACCAGCGGCGTCCCGGTGGCGCTGCCGCTGCCGCTCACAATGTTCACCACGCCGGCCGGCAGCCCCGCATCCACCAGGGCCTGCACCAGGTTGTAGGTCGAGAGCGGCGTATCCGTCGCCGGCTTAATGACGCAGGTGTTGCCCGCCACCAACGCCGGAAGGAGCTTCCAGCTCGGAATCGCCATGGGAAAGTTCCACGGCGTAATCAGCCCCACGACGCCCAGGGGCATGCGCACACTCATCGCAAACTTGTTCTGCAGCTCGCTCGGCGTGGTCACGCCAAACAGTCGCCGCCCCTCACCGGCCACGTAGAATGCCTCGTCAATTGCCTCCTGCACGTCGCCGCGCGTCTCGGCCAGCACTTTGCCCATCTCGCGCGTCATGTCGCGCGCATACTGCTCTTTGCGCTGTTGCAACAGCAGACCGGCGCGCACCAGAATCTCCGCCCGCTTGGGCGCGGGAACCAGCCGCCACGATGCGTAGGCCTTCTTCGCCGCGGCCACTGCGTCCGCCACATCTTCTGCGCTCGACGAGGGGAACGCCCCCACCACGTCGGAGTGATCCGCCGGATTCAGGTTCAGGATGGTCTTTCCGCTCCGGGCGGGCACCCACTCACCGGCAATCAGGTTGTGATAAGTACGATGACTCATAAATGCCCCTTTGTCTCGCGCTCGCCGCATGCCGGTGTACCGGCCTTTTTGCAGGCGCAAACCCTGAGTCTAGCGCACCGCAGTCACTTTTCGCAGTGTCACCCGCCAAGGTTCGCAGGCGGTCCTGCCCTCGCTGGCCGTACAATAAAGAGTGAGGTAGATCCACTTTCAATGTCATCGAACGGTTATCCTTCGCGCACTTCGCGGTCGCACGGCCTGCGCTCTCTTTTCAGCATGTTTTCGAGCGATCTTGCAATTGATCTCGGCACAGCGAACACACTCGTCTACGCCGCAGGCAAAGGCATCGTCGTCAATGAGCCCTCCATCGTCGCCATCAACAAGAACACCGGCGAAGTGGAGGCCGTGGGCAAAGAGGCCAAGGAGATGCTGGGCCGCACCCCCGGCAACATCGTCGCCATCAAGCCCATGAAGGATGGCGTCATCGCGGACTTCAAGGTCACCGAGAAGATGCTGAACTACTTCATCCAGAAGGCGCACAACCGCAAGATGCTGGTGCATCCGCGCATCGTCATCGGCGTGCCCTCTGAGATTACGCAGGTGGAAAAGCGCGCCGTTGAGGACTCTGCCTACCGCGCCAAGGCCAGCGAAGTTTATCTCGTCGAGCAGGCGATGGTCGCGGCCATCGGTGCGGGTCTGCCCATCACCGAACCCGGCGGCAACATGGTCGTCGACATCGGCGGCGGCACCACCGACATTGCCGTCATCTCTCTCTCTGGCATCGTCTACTCGCGCTCCGTGCGCATGGCCGGCAACCAGATGGACGAGGCCATCACCAATTACCTCAAGCGCAAGTACAACCTGCTCATCGGCGAGCGCACCGCGGAGCAGATCAAGATGGAGATTGGTTCGGCCTTCCCGCTCGACAAACCGCTAACCATCGAGATCAAAGGCCGCAACCTCATCGAAGGCGTGCCCAAGACCATCACCATCGACGACAGCGAGATTCGCGAGGCGCTCAGCGAGTGCATCGCCGTCATCATGAACGCGATTCGCGTTGCGCTGGAGCGGACCCCGCCCGAACTCTCCGCCGACATCAGCGACCGCGGTATTGTGCTCACCGGAGGCGGCGCGCTCATCAAGAATCTCGACAAGCGCATCCGCGAGGAAACCGGGCTGCCCGTCTCGGTCGCCGATGACCCGTTGGCTTCGGTCGTGCTCGGCACGGGTAAGATGCTCTCCGACTTCCGACTGCTGCGCAAGATCAAGATCGATTAAAGGCGAGGACGAGGGACGATGGTC
>JAJXWA010000050.1 GCA_021781795.1 Acidobacteriota bacterium | reverse complement strand
GTGGAATGCGGGCGCTGAGGAACCAAGTTTGTTTGGGGATGGCTTTGAGGCGCGGACGAGGCCGAGGAGCGGTCTTGAATTGTTTCTTTTGACAAGAGTGTTGTGAAAACGAAATATGTTTTCGTGTCTGAAAACACAAAGACGGCCGCACCCGGGGAGAGTGGCCTCTATAACCGCATTGCGGTGCTGCGCGCCGAGCGTGGCGTGAGCCGGCAGGAGCTGGCGGATGCGGTGGGGGTGAACTACCAGACGATCGGCTTTCTGGAGCGGGGCGACTACGGGCCGAGCCTGAAGCTGGCCTTCCAGATTGGCGAGTATTTTGGCCTGCCGGTGGATGCGATTTTTTCAACGAAGCCGTTCCGGCCGCTGAGCGAACAGGTGTATGGGATGAGTCTGCCCGTGGCAAAGGAGAGACGATGAACACCGAATACGCCGTGGGAAAGATACGCATCCGGTTCGCTTCGCAGGCGCGGAGGCGGTGGCTTGTTGTGCTCTTTTGCATTGCGGTGGCTGGGCTCTTCTGTGCAGGGCTTTTAGTCCACGCCAATGCTGCCGCTGTGGCGTGGGTTGCTGGCGGGTCCGGCGCGCTCTTCATCGCTCTCCTCGTCATGTTTGCGTGGATTACCGGCGACTCGCGCGGCCGCAGGGACGAGCGTGAGACTGATCGCATCCACCGTGCGCACACCCTGGCTTACCGCATTTTTGGCTGGGTTTTACTCGCAGCTCTGTGGCCCGTTCTCGAGTTCCATAAGCATCTGCCGGACCCCTTGATCGGCGCGGGTTACATGTTCTTCGTCACCCTGCCCGGGGCGATTCTGCTGTGGACTGAGCCTGATTTGGAAGAAGAACGCCGGGGCTGAAGCCCTGAAGATTTCTTCGTGAGGCGATGGTCAGGGGCCTCAAGGCCCATGTTCCCTCCGAAATTCATTCAGTTAATCACCGCCAATTTGGCGCGCTTGCCGAGGCGGACGACGATCTTTGCCGGGAGTGGGCCGACGGGGACGGTGTTGCCGGATGCGGTTTCCCCGTCGAGCTTGACGGCCTTTTCGGCGATCTTGCGGTTGGCCTCGGCGCCGCTGGCGGCGAGGCCGAGGTGAACGAGGAGCTTGGGCAGGCGAATCTGCTGCGGCTCGGGGCCTGCGATCTCAGCCAAGGCGACCTGCACTTCGTCGAGGTCTTCTGCAGCCTCTTTCTGCTGGAACATTTTGGCCCAGTTGTCGGCGGCGGTGTGCGCGGCGGCTTCGCCGTGGAAGCCGGCGGTGATGGTGAAGGCGAGGCGCTTCTTGGCGTCCATGGGGTGGAGCGCGCCGGAGGCGATGTCGGCCGTCATGGCGTCGATTTCGGATTGCTTGAGGTCGGTGAGGAAGACCCAGTACTTGCCCATGAGCTCGTCGGAGATGGACATGAGCTTGCCGTACATTTCGGCGGGAGGCTCGTTGATGCCGATGGCGTTGTTGAGCGACTTGCTCATCTTCTGCGTGCCATCGGTGCCTTCGAGGATGGGCGTCATCAGGACGATTTGAGGCTTCTGGCCGTAGTGGCGCTGGAGCTCGCGCCCGCACATGAGGTTGAACTTCTGGTCGGTGCCGCCGAGCTCGACGTCGCACTGGAGCATGACGGAGTCGTAGCCCTGCATAACGGGGTAGAGCAGCTCGTGGAGGCTGATGGGCTGCTCGGCCTGGAAGCGACGGTGGAACTCGTCGCGCTCCAACATTTGACTCACAGTGAAATGGGCGGTGAGGCGGATGGTGTCTTCGTAGCCGAGCTTGCCAAGCCATTCGGAGTTGTAGCGGACCTCGGTGAGCTTCTCGTCGAGGATCTTGAAGACCTGCTCCTTGTAGGTTTCGGCGTTGCGGTCGATTTCCTCGCGGGTGAGCGGCTTGCGGGTGACGTTGCGGCCGGTGGGGTCGCCGATGAGCGTGGTGAAGTCGCCGATGAGGAAGATGACGGTGTGGCCGAGCTGCTGAAAGTGGCGCAGCTTGCGCATAAGGACGGTGTGGCCGAGGTGGAGATCGGGGGCGGTGGGGTCGAATCCTGCCTTGATGCGCAGGGGACGGCCGGTTTTGCGGCTCTCTTCGAGGCGTTCGCGGAGGTCGGAGACGCGGATGATTTCTGCGGCGCCTTTTTGGAGAAGATCGAGTTGCTCGTCGACGGGTAGAAACGTGCTCATGACTCATCAAGTATAAGGGGCCGTTCGGGTTTGACCTTGCTGCCGGGCAACCGTATCATCGAAGCAGACGCCGCGTTCGCGGCGTTCTCAGTAAGGCGGAGTAGCTCAGATGGTTAGAGCGACGGATTCATAACCCGTAGGTCGGCAGTTCGATCCTGCCCTCCGCCACCAGTCACCCTTCGGACCACTGATCCTAAAACAGATAGCTGCCTGCGCGAGTGCACAGGGAGGCACAAGCGTGACTCTGGCACCGGATGGGCTATGATTGCGTCTATAAGGTAGGTGCGGTCTGCTCCCCTGAGGGCCGCTCCCGGTGGTGTGTGTGTCTCGACTGTTTCAGCGTATTGTGTTTGTGGTGGCGGCAGGTGTGTTTGCGGCGCTTGGCCTGGGATTTGCCCTGGGGCAGGTTGGATTTTTCGGCGTCCATGCGGGTGGGCAGGACGGGGCCTACCAGCAGATGCACGTGTACGCCGAGGTGCTGAAGCGCATCCAGAGCGACTATGTGACGACGCCGAACCTGAACGACGTGACCAATGGCGCGCTGCACGGGCTGCTGGAGTCGCTGGACCCGGATTCGAGCTATCTGACCGCGACCGAATACAAGATTTACAAGGACAGGCCTGTGACCGGCGTGGCGCAGGTAGGCATTACGGTCTCGAAGCGCTTTGGCTATGCGACGGTGGTGAGTGTTGCGCCGGGCTCGGCAGCCGATAAGGAGCATCTGGAAGACGGGGACGTGATCGAGTCGATCGGGGACCAGTCAACACGGGAGCTCTCGCTGGCGGTGATTCGCATCATGCTGGAGGGCAAGCCGGGGACGACGGTGACGATGTCGGTGGTGCGGCCGCGCAAGGCAGACCCGGACAAGGTGACGCTGACGCGGACGGTTGCGGCGGAGCCTGCGCTGGGCGAGCAGCAATATGAGAACTCGACGATTCTGTACCTGAAGCCGGGATCGCTTTCCGCTCCGCGCGTGGATGCCATCGCCGCGCAACTGAAGGCCGCGCCGAAGGGCGAGAAGATTCTGCTGGATCTGCGCGACTGCACGAGCGGCGATGCAGCGGAGGGATTGAGGCTGGCGAATTTCTTTATTCAGCAGGGAACACTGGCGACGCTGACGGGGCAGAAGGTTCCGGCGCAGACCTTCGCGGCCGATCCGGCGAAGTTCATCACCAGCGCGCCGATGGCGGTGCTGGTGAATCGCGGAACGTACGGCGCGGCGGAGCTGGCTGCGGACGCGATTGAAGGCGACCATCGCGGCGATGTGGTGGGCGAGCGGACGTTTGGCGAGGGCAGCGTGCAGAAGACGCTGGAGCTTCCGGATGGCGCGGCGCTGCTGCTGACGGTTGCGAAGTATGAAGGGCCGGATGGGAAGAAGATTCAGGACGAGGCCGTGACGCCGAATGTGCAGATTGACCAGTCGGAAGACGACGCCTTCGATATCACTCAGCCCAAGGGCGACGAGGCGTTGAACAAGGCACTGGATCTGCTGAAGGCTAAGACGAGCTAACGCAAAAGAGATTCGAGCGCACAAGAGCGCCCTTGCAGGTCGTGGTTCGCGTGACCCGCGGCGATGCGTGTGGGGCTGTGCGTCGTGCTAGGCTGAGGGAGTGAGGCGTTGCAACGCGCGAGCGGATGCAGCGTCCGCGAGGCTCGAAGCCCTTGGGCACCACCCCCCACAAACCTTATGAGACGCGCGGACTGGGCCGGAGCCATCTGCTGAAGACGGATGCGCGCGAGCGCATGCGCAAGCCGCGGCCGCGCGGGTGGAAGATTACGAGCAGAGTCGTGTTTGGTGCGCTGCTGCTGCTCGCGATGGTGACGGGCTCGCTCGCCGGCCTGATGCTGATCTATTCCGTTGATCTGCCGCAGATTCATGATCTGGAACGCTACCGGCCCTCGACGACGACGGACTTATATGACCGCAAGGGGCGCGTCATTGGCTCGTTTGCGCTGGAACGGCGAGTGATGGTGGGCTATGACGGCTTTGCGCCGGTGCTGCGCGAGGCGGTGATTTCCATTGAAGACAAGAGCTTCGAGCGGCACTGGGGCGTGAACGTGCTGCGCATCGCCGGCGCGCTGATCCACGATCTGCGCGGCCATGCGCATGTGCAAGGTGCTTCGACGCTGACGATGCAACTGGCGAGGAACCTCTTCCTGAGCGACGAGCGCACGATGACGCGCAAGATTCAGGAGGCCTTTCTCGCGATCCAGATTGAGCGCGCATTCACGAAGGAGCAGATCTTTACGCTCTATGGCAATCAGATCTATCTGGGCAGCGGGATGTATGGGTTTGAGGCGGCGTCGGAGTTCTACTTCTCAAAGCACGCGAAGGATCTGGATCTGACGGAGGCGGCGCTGCTGGCGGGACTGCCCAAGGGTCCGGTGGCGTACTCGCCGCTGCTGAATCCGGAGAAGTGCCTGAAGCGGCGCAACCTTGTGTTGAGCGAGATGGAGGGCGATGGCGTGATTACGCATCGCCAGGCCGAAGAGGCGCGCCAGACGCCGCTGGGCCTGCACCTCTCCGAGCCGGACCAGTCAGTCGCGCCGTGGTTTCAGGAAGAGGTGCGGCGGGAACTGGAGAAACAGTTTGGAGCCGAGGATGTTCACGAGGCCGGCCTACGCGTGGAGACGACGCTGGATATGGATCTGCAGCAGACGGCGAACCACGCCGTGCTGGATGGGCTGGCAGCGTATGAGCGCAGGCATGGCTGGAAGGCGCACCTGGAAAACGTGCTGGCGGAAGGATCGACGCTGGCCACCTACCGGCATCCCGATTGGGCGATGAACAGCCACGCCGGCGACTACGTGCATGCATTGGTTATACGGGTGATGCCGCTGGAGATTCTGGCGCGGGTGGACGATGAGGAGATTGTGCTGCTGCCGCCGGACTGGCAGTGGACCGGGCAGCGGCTGGGCGATGCGCTGGTGAAGCCCGGCGATGTGATCTACGTCCACCTGTCGGATGCGATGGAAGGCACCATGCGCCGGGCAACGCTCGAGCAGGACAGCGGCGCGCAGGGCGCGTTGATGGCGATCGACAACACCTCAGGTGATGTGCTGGCAATGGTGGGCGGACGGGACTTTGCGCTGTCCCAGTTCAATCGTGCGACGCAGGCCGAGCGGCAGGTGGGGTCGAGCTTCAAGCCGTATGTCTATGCGGCGGCGATGGAGGACGGAGCGAAGCCGACCGACATCATTGTGGACGCGCCGGTGAATTTTGGTGGCTACGCGCCGCATAACTACGAGAATGACTTCAAAGGTGCGATGACGCTTGTGAATGCCTTTGCGGAGTCGCGCAATGTGCCGGCGGTGAAGCTGGCGGCGCGGGTGGGCATCAAGAAGGTGATTGATCTGACGCACAAGTTTGGAGTGACGTCGGATATTCCGCCGTATCTGCCGATTGCGCTGGGCGCGGCGGGCATCACGCTGGAGCAGCAGGTGGATTCCTACTCGGTGTTTCCGAATGATGGGATACGGGTGACGCCGCGGCTGATTCGCAAGGTGAAGAACTACGACGGGATTACGCTGTGGCAGGACCGGCCGGCGATTGAGGAAGTAATCAGCGAAGATACGGCGCGCGAGATGATGGTGCTGCTGCAGGCCGTGACGGCGCACGGAACCGGCTCGGCGGTGGCGCAGATGCATCATCCGCTGGGCGGAAAGACGGGCACGACGAGCGACTTTACGGATGCGTGGTTTTTGGGCTTTTCGCCCTCGGTGACGTGCGGCGTGTGGGTGGGGTATGACAACGAGCAGTCGCTTGGCGAAAAGGAGACGGGGGCAAAGGCGGCGCTGCCTATCTGGATGACGTGGATGAAGGCGGCGATTGCGGACAAGCCCGACGAACAGTTCCCCGGCGATGAACCCGATGCGGAAGAAGCAGACGGGTCACAAAAAGCGCCGCCAGTCCGGCCCGTCAGCGCGGCAAAGACAACAGGTGGAAGTAGCGCTTTGCCCGCGCGACATCCCTGAAGATCTGCGCCTTGAGAGCTTCGGGCGAGGGCCATGCGATCTCCGGACGGAGACGATGGAGGAACTCGATCTCGACAGGTGTCTCCGGGCCGAGGTCGATTGGCTCGAAGTCGAGGATGTGACTCTCCACGCTGAAACCTGCTCCCGCAAAGGTGGGACGATTGCCGACGTTGGTGACGGCCTGAAAGCGGCGGCTTCCGACGTGGAGGCAGGAGACGTAAACGCCGAAGGCCGGGAGCTGCCCACCATACGGTGCGAGATTCACCGTCGGCACAAGAAGGCGCGTACCCACACCGCGGTCTCGCGCGGAAGTCGAACGGACGGCGAAGGGGTGGCCGAGCATCCAGCGGGCGCGGGTCATATCGCCTGCTGCGGCGCGCTCGCGGATGGCGGAGCTGGAGACCTCAAGACCGTGGACATGTACGGCGGGATGGACGTGCACGGTGAAGCCGTACTCTGCGCCGAAGGTTACGAGTTCGGCGACTCCGGCCTCGGCGCGGTGACCGAAGCGGAAGTTGGCGCCTTCGTGGAGGCCGCGGACGCCAAGGGCATCGACGAGAACGGCGCGGACGAAGTCGTGCGCGGAGAGGCCGGCCAGGGCGGCATCGAACGGAAGCACGAGAGTCGCCTCGATTCCGGTGGCGGCGAGCAGACGCAGGCGCTCGCTAATCGGCGTGAGCAGCAGCGGTGCGTGGTCCGGGCGCAGGTAGTGATCCGGGTGGGGGTCGAAGGTGAGAGCCACGGCGCGACAGCCGAGAGCGCGCGCCTGAGCGAGGGCCGCGGCAAGAATCTGCTGATGGCCGCGGTGGACGCCGTCGAAGTTGCCGATGGTGACAACGGAAGGGCCGCAGCCGGGCGGCACCTCGGTGAGTGAACGGTAGACGATCATCTGACCGCGGGAAGTGTTCATCGATTCAGACCGTGAGTGTCACTGCAAAGGTGAGGCCGTCGTACGCCAGCTCCATACCTTCGGGGAGCGTGCGGTTGGTCTCGGCGTGGGGAAGCTCGTGCGCGATGTGGGTGAAGAAGGTCCGGCGCGCGCCGATGCGTCGTGCCCACGCGACGGCCTGATCGAGGGTGGCGTGGCTGGGATGCGGTTTGTGCCGCAGCGCGGAAAGAACGATGCAATCGAGGCCTTCCAGCAGGGCGAAGCTTGCCTCTGGAATGTCGCTGACGTCGGTGAGATAGGCGACGCGCCCGAAGCGGAAGCCGTCAATTTTCTGCCTGCCGTGGAGCACCGGGATGCGCACGACATCGACGCCATGGAGATGGATGCGATCGGCGAGGGGCAGCAGATCGACGCGGGCGCGGTTGGGATAGGTGGCGCTGGGCGAGAAGGTGTAATCGTAGACGCGCGTGAGAACGGCGGCGGTGTCTTCCGATGCGTAGAGGGGGATTCTTGCGCCTTCGCGGGCGACGGTGAAGCTGAGAGGGCGCAGGTCGTCGAGGCCGAGGATGTGGTCGGCGTGGTTGTGGGTGTAGAGCACGGCATCGACGCGGTGGATGCCGGTACGCAGCGCCTGCTCGCGGAAGTCGGGGCCGGTGTCGATGACGAGGACGCGCTCGCGGGCGTCCTGTTGCCAGCGCACAAGCACAGAGGGGCGAAGGCGGCGGTCATGGGGATCGCTCGATGTGCAGACAGGGCAATCGCAGCCCAGCGTGGGCACGCCCATCGACGTGCCGGTGCCGAGAAAGGTGAAGAGGCCTTGCATGCGTCAGCGCTTGCCGGGCGGCGGTGGCGCCTGAACTCCCTGAAGGGTAATCATGTTGGTGATTTCAAGAAAGGCCATGCGGACATCGAAGAGGACGGTCTGGAGCATGCGATCTTCCGTGCCCGAGAGGTTGCCCTTTGTCTTCTCGGCGAGGACGCCGAGCAGGTCGATGGTCTGGCGCGCGCCGAGGATGTCGATGCGCGGGCGCTGGCCTTCCTGCGTGCCTGCCCCCATCTGAATCATGGCGGAGAGATAGAGCTGCTGCACGAGATTTTCAAAGCCGACCGGCGGCTGCGCACCCATGGCGGGATTCTGTGCGCGAACGAGATCTTCAACGCGCTGCGCGGAGGCGTCATAGGCGGATTTTTGCTGGCTGCTTTCTTCCGCGGTGGGAGCGGGCGGCAGTTCGGGCAGTTCGTCGGAGTCAGCCGCAGCCTGGGCTGAGGGTAGGGCGGCTGCAGGCTCGGGCTGACTCTCGGGCACGACGAGGCGCGGACCGGCAGTGGCTTCAGCGGACGCCGGGGCGGGCGTCTGCGGTTCCGGGGCCGATGCGGATTCTTCCGCTGCTGCCTTCGCCCTGCGGCGATCGATGACTTCAAACTTGGGGGTATCGCTCATAACCGTGTGTATCCCATCCAACTCAGGAAGATGTCGCTGCGGAGAGACTCGGCGGGGTGGCGAGAATGCGAGCCGTTCCGGTGGAGCCTTCCGCGGCGAAGGTGAGAGGTTCGCTGTGTGTTTCTGCTTCGGCTTTCAGCATGGCGAGAGCAAAGATGCGAGGGCTGCGCGGCAGCGGAAGCCGCGCGGCGCTGGTGATATGGCCTGCCGGCGCGCCGCTGAGCAGGATCTCCGTGCCGGATGCGGGCAGCGGTCCATCGAGTTCGAGCGCGTGAAGGTGGCGGTGGACATTGCCGCGGGAGCGGATGCGCTCGACGATCTCCTGGCCCAGGTAGCAGCCCTTGTTGAAGTGCAGGGCGCGGGTCTGCGAGGTTTCCTGGGGCAGATCGCGTTCGGCGATATCGACGCCGTAGGCGGGGATGCCTTCGGCGATGCGGAAGGCATCGAGCGCCGCAAAGCCGGCAGGCGTGGCGCCGGCGGTGCAGAGGTTGCGCCAGAGGCGGGTGATTCCAGCGATGGGCGTCCACAGCTCGTAGTGCTCGGCGAGTGTGCCCCAGGTACGGCGGAGGCAGAGATCGAGGCCGTTGTACTCGATGCGCGTCGCGGTCATGGGCTCGGGCAGGGTGGGCAGGCCCATGCGGGTGAGCACCTGACTGGCTGCGGGTCCGGTGAGGCCGAGGACAGTTTCTTCCGCGCCGGGCTCCTGGCCGAGAGGGATGAGCTCCACGTCGTCCATGATGATGAAGTGATTGAGATGGGCGAGGAGAGGGTCGCACTGGCTGGCGTCCAGCGTGATTTCAAGATCGTCGCCCTCGCGCCAGACGGTGAGATCGCCCAGGATGCGACCCTGCGCGTTGAGAACGAAATTCCACGCGCCCGAGTTGGAGGCAAGGTCGCGCACCGTGTTCGTCACCATGCCGCTGAGCCAGCGAAAGCGGTCTTCGCCACGGACACCGATGTGGCGGAGCCAGCCGAGATCGTGGACGGCGGCGGAACGGGCGAGCGCCTCTGTTTCCGTTTCGGGTGCGTCCAACAGGCGCGGAGTCGCGAGGCCGCGATATTCTGCGAGCGTGGGATGCTTGCCCGCGGCGATGAAGTGCGCTGCGAGCGGAGTGGTGAGGGCCGTTGTCGCGACTGCCAATTCGGTCATAAGAGAAGACTTCCCCAGCGTGGCGCGGGGTGAATCATAGACCGTCCGCACGACGCCGCATCCTGATTATAGCCTTGAGGAAGGCAGAGCGACCCTGTCGGTCCGGAGTCCATGTGAAAGGAGTAATGATGCTGACAAGGCCCATTGTTCGAACAGGTTGGAGGCGCTGGCTGTGGCTGGGCGCGGTTGCCGGGATGATGGCCGGGGCCAACGCCGCCGTGGCCCAGCAGGCGCCCG
Source organism: Acidobacteriota bacterium (assembly GCA_021781795.1). GTDB lineage: Bacteria > Acidobacteriota > Terriglobia > Terriglobales > Acidobacteriaceae > Telmatobacter. The sequence continues at coordinate 4,002 of JAJXWA010000050.1, read as the reverse complement.
GAGCCGGGCAGACGCCAGGGAACAACTCCGAGGCGGGCTCGGGCACGCACATCACTCCGGAGCAGGCGAAGAAGCTGTTCGGCCTGGTGGACGATCTGCTGAAGTTTTCGTCGGAAGAGACTGGCTTGCCGGTGCGGAGCGAGGTCAAGCGACAACTGACCACGCGGGCCGCGGTCGAGAGCTATCTGCAGGAAAAGTTCGACGAGGACCAGGACGCGAAACGGATGCAGCGCAGCGAGATTGTGCTGAAGAAGTTTGGCCTGCTGGACCGGGACTTTGACCTGAAGCCGTTTCTGCTGGAACTGTTGAAGGAACAGATTGCAGCGTATTACGACCCCAAGACGAAGACCGTGAATCTGCTGGACTGGGTAAGCCCGGACGAGCAGAAGCCGGTGCTGGCCCACGAGCTGACGCATGCGCTGCAGGACCAGCATGTGGACCTGGCGAAGTGGTCGACGCAGACGCCGGAGGATGTGTCCACGGATGCGGCGGGCGACGCGGATCATCTGGCGAAAGACGAGATGGATGATGCGCGCGAAGCCGTGACCGAAGGCCAGGCAACCGCGGTGATGATGGACAACGTGCTGAAGCCCATGGGACGCAGCCTGATCAAGGACCCCGAGGTGGTGGAGATTATCCGGCAGCAGATGACGAACCCGAGCGATTCGCCGGTGATGGCGCGCGCGCCACTGCTGCTGTCGGAGTCGCTGCTGTTTCCTTATCGTGACGGACTGAGCTTTGAGCAGGATGTGTGGATGGACCGCGGACAGCAGGCGGCCTTTGCCGGAACTCTTGACCGGCCGCCGAGTTCGACATGGGAGATTTTGAACCCGCGCGCCTATGAGCGGGAAAGCCGCGCGCGCGTGCCGCTGCTGCCGAATATCCATCCGCTGGTGGATGCGGCGTATCAGCCCTACGACATCGGGCAGGTGGGCGAACTGGACCTGCACATCCTGGCAAAGATTTATGCGGGCGACCAGGCAGCGCGGGACCTGACGCCGGCGTGGGATGGCGGCCTCTATTGGGCGGGCCAGCGGCGCAACGCTACTGCGGCCGAGAAGGCGACCACGAAGTCGGTGGCGCTGCTGTATCTGTCCATCTGGAAGAGCGCGGAATCGGCGGAGCAGTTCACGACGATGTACAGCAGCTCGCTGGGGAGGCAGTTCTCAGGATTGAAACCGGACCGCGATGCGGAAAAGACTGCGCCAACAACGGCCGGAGAGATGGAGCAGGTCTACACCACGGATGAGGGGCCGGTGGTGCTCATCACGCGGGGCAGGATGGTCTTTGTCGCCGAGACCTTCGATCTGGCTCTGGCGCGTAAGCTGGCGGAGTTGGTTCTGGATGCGCAGGGAACCGGCGCGATGCAACTGGCGCGTGCGGGAGCGAATGGAGGGCGGGCAGGCGCTGCAGCCGATCCGCGCGCGACGCTGACGGGCAGCATGGTGCGATTTCTTGCAGAATGCGGAGCGATGAAGGCGGCAGTGGATCCGGCGGTGCGGGCAGTTCGCTAGACGACGCGACCGAGCAGGACGGTCAACCACGCGTTGGGATCTGTCCAGATGGATTCCGGGTGGAAGCCGGCGTGCGTGAGCAGGGCCTCGGCCTGGCCGGGCTGGTACTTGTAGCTGTTCTCGGTGTGGATGCGTTCGCCGGCTGCGAGGTACAGGGTGAGGTCGAGCGCGCGGATGTGGACCGGCTGGGCGACGCGGCTTTCGAGGTGCATCTCGATGCGCGAGGCGGTGGCGTTCCACACGGCGCGATGGGCGAAGGTCTCGGGGTGAAAGTCCGCATCGAGTTCGCGATTGAGCCGGACAAGAAGGTTGCGATTGAAGGCGGCGGTAACGCCGGCCGCGTCATCGTATGCCGCGAGCAGAGTGGCGGAATCTTTGACCCTATCCACGCCGAGCAGGAGGGTATCGCCGGGCCGCAGTGCGGCACGGACCTGGGTAAGCAGGCGGAGCGCGGCATCGGGTTCAAAGTTGCCGATGCTGGAGCCGATGTAGAGGACGAGCCAACGCTCGCCGGGCGGCAGTGTGTTGAGCGCGAAGCGATGGGTGTAGTCCATAACGCGCGGCGCGACGGTGACGGAGGGCATCTCCTGCGCGATGCGCTGGGCAGCGTGGTCGAGGGCTGTAGCAGAGACATCGACCGGTTCATACAAAACGGAAGTTTGCAGCGCAGCCACTGCGCCCAGCAGGAGACGTGTCTTATCGGCAGAGCCGGCGCCGAGTTCAGCGACGCGCAGGCGTTCGCCTCCGGCGGCTTGTGTGACGATGGCCGTTGCGTGCGCAGCGAAGATGGATCGCTCTGTGCGCGTGAGGTAGTACTCGGGAAGCTGGGTAATCTGCTCGAAGAGATGGGAGCCGGCCTCATCATAAAAGAGCCATGGCGGCAGGCTGCGGGGATGCGTGGTGAGCCCTACGCGCACGGCGGAGGCGATGCGGTCACTGTGGGCGGCGGGGAGGGGAGCAGTCAGGGCCATGTGCTCGATTGGATGTTTGGGGGCTTGGGGCCGTTACATTTCTGCGAGGCGAATGCCGGAAAACTGCCAGCGGGTTTCGGGCGCGAAGAAGTTGCGGTAAGTGGCGCGGATGTGGTCGGCGGGCGTGGCGCAGGAGCCGCCGCGAAGCACCATCTGGCCGCTCATGAACTTGCCGTTGTACTCGCCTAGCGAGCCGGGGAGCGGGCGGAAGCCGGGATAGCCGAGGTAGGCGTTGGCGGTCCACTCCCAGCAATCGCCGAAGAACTGAAGGGGTCTGGTGGTGTCTGCGTCCGCGGCGGGCCGGGGAGCCAGATGTCCGGAGTCGAGCAGGTTGCCGCGGATGGGCGCGGCCGAGGCTGCGGCCTCCCACTCGAATTCGGTTGGCAGGCGATAACCTGCCCAGCGGGCGTAGGCGTCAGCCTCATAGAAGCTGACGTGGGCGACAGGTGCATGGGCAGCCGGGCCAAGTGGGACCGCGCCGCGCAGGGTGAAGAGGGTCCACTGGCCATCGTGCTCTGTCCAGTAGAGTGGAGCGCGCCAGCCATTCTGCTCGACGGTGTCCCAGCCTGCGGAGAGCCACAGCTCTGGACGGCGATAGCCACCATCGGCAATGAACGCGGCGAATTCGCCGTTGGTGACGAGGCGCGCACCGAGGGAATAAGGTTCGAGCCAGACCATGTGACGGGGCAGCTCGTTATCAAAGCAGTAGCCGGACCCGGCGTGGCCGCATTCGACCAGGCCGCCGGGGAAGGCAAGAAATTGCATCGGGGCTGCGGTCTGGTGCGTTGCGGCAGGCAGAGCCGGCTGATAGGCCGGGTGCAGGGGATTGGCGTAGAAGGCGTTGAGGATGTCCGTGAGGAGGAGTTCCTGGTGCTGCTCTTCGTGATGCGTGCCGAGTTCGATGCGCCTGAGAGCTTCGGCTGGGGCGTCGGCCTCTAGGAGGCGTTCGATGGCTGCATCGACATGGGCGCGATAGCGCAGGATCTCGTCCAGAGACGGGCGGGAAAAAGAGGCGCGGAGATGCTTCTCAGGAAACGCGGCGAAACTGCGGTAATAGCTGTTGAATAGCCAGTGGAAGTCAGGGTGAAAGGGCTGGTAACCGAGTGAAAACGGGCTCAGGATGAACGACTCGAAGAACCATGTGGTGTGGGCGAGGTGCCACTTGGCGGGTGAGGCTTCTGGGCAGGATTGCACCATCATGTCCTCTGGCGTGAGAGGTTTGCACAGTTCGAGCGTCTGCCGCCGGACATGCCGGAAGCGGGCGGCGAGACTGGCGAGCGAGAATACGACGGCGGCAGTGCTCATGGCTGGAACTTCCCCGGTGGTCTGGATGCGAATGCAGACTGCAGTCTATCCGATGAGCGGAGCGGGCTCCGGGGCTTACAAATGTGTTCGCCTCGCATGAAAAACACAGATGTTTCGCTTGAGATTGCTCCCAGAGCGGTGGTGTAATGTTTACGGACGATGTCGACCAGCTTGTCGCCCTCATTTCTTCTCAAGGAGGGGATATGAGCAAG
>JAJXWA010000049.1 GCA_021781795.1 Acidobacteriota bacterium | reverse complement strand
TCTGGCCGACCGCCAGCGGCAGGCGATGGTGCAGACCGGCGGGCGGGGCCGGTCGATGGCGCTGATCTGCCTTGACCTGGATGACTTCAAGTCAGTGAATGACCGCCTGGGCCACAATGTGGGCGATCAATTGTTGATTGCCGCGGCGCAGCGGTTGAAGTCGGTCCTGCGCCCGGTGGACACTCTGGCGCGTCCGGGTGGGGACGAGTTTGTCGCGGTGTTGCCGGATCTGGAGAGCCCGAAGGATGCCCTGCCCCTGCTGGCGCAGTTGCAGGCAGCGGCACGGACGCCGTTTGAGGTGGGCCAGCATCTGGTGAAGGTTTCAGCAAGCGCGGGTGTGGTGTTTTATCCGCAGCCGGTGGATGTGGATGCCGACCAACTGTTGCGGCAGGCGAGCCAGGCGCTCTACCACGCCAAGCTCGAAGGCAAGGACTGCTATCACGTCTTCGACCCGCGGCAGGATGAAAATGTGCGCGGGCATCACGAAGATCTGGAGCGGATCCGGCAGGCACTGGCAAAGCAGGAGCTCACTCTCTTCTACCAGCCGCGGGTGAACATGCGCACGGGCAAGGTGATCGGTGCGGAGGCGCTGATTCGGTGGCAGCATCCGGAGGCGGGCTTGCTGCTGCCGGGGCAGTTCCTGCCGGTGCTGGAGGGGACTCCGCTGGCGATTGAAGTGGGCGAGTGGGTGATGGAAAGCGCGCTGCGCCAGGTGGAGGAGTGGAACCGGCAGGGGCTGGACCTGGCTGTCAGCGTGAATGTCTCGGCACAGCAACTGCAACAGCCGGAGTTCGAAAGCAGACTTCGCGCTCTGTTGGCGGCGCATCCCAGCGTCAAGCCCTACCACTTTGAGTTGGAGCTGCTGGAGAACAGCGCACTCACGGAGATGGCCGAGGCGGTAGCGCTGATCGAGATGTGCGGCAAGCTGGGTGTGGCCTTCTCGCTGGACGATTTTGGGACGGGATACTCGTCGCTCTCTTACCTGCGGAAGCTTCCGTTCGATGCGTTGAAGATTGATCGCACGTTTGTTCGCGACATGCTCGATGACCCGGAAGACCTGACGCTGCTCGAAGGCGTGCTGGGTCTGGCTACGGCATTCCGGCGTCAGGCGGTGGCTGAAGGTGTGGAGAGCGTGGAGCACGGGGTGCTGCTGCTGAGGCTGGGCTGCGAGCAGGGGCAGGGTTTTGGGATTGCGCGGCCGATGCCGGCGGCGGAGATGGCAGCCTGGGCGCGGGCATGGAGGCCCTATCCGGAGTGGCAGCGCGCAAGGACACTGCCTCCGGCGGATTGGCCCATCCTGCACGCGGCGGTGGAACACCGCGCCTGGATCCTGTCGATCGCGGAGTATCTCGATGGTCTGCGCAACGTCGCTCCGGCGATGCAGCCCTCCGAATGCCGGTTTGGAAGCTGGCTGCAAAGCGAGCGTCCGGCAGCGCACAGCGACCGGCTTGTTCTGACGGATGTGGATGCCGTGCACCGCAGGATTCACTCCGCGGCTGCCGATGTGCTGGAACTGAGCCGCAGCGGACAGAAGGAAGAAGCGGTGTACAGCCTGGCCAACCTGCAGGCGCTGCGCGACCAGATGCTGGAGGCGCTGGACCGCATCTGGCAGTAGAGGCCGCGCGCTGCCGCAGGGGCAAGTTGCGGAGAGGCGTTAGTTGTCGAAGCAGGCCCCGGAGCCGCAGCCGCCGCCCATGCCACAGGCGCCCGAAGGGCAACCCTGAAAGGCTTCTGTGCTGGCGGATGAGCCTGCGCCTTTTGAGATGGCTCCGGCGCCGCCGCTGATGAGGCGCTGGACTGCGCCGCCGCAGCGCGGACAGGCGGCGATGGGCGCGTCGGACATCTTCTGGCGTTGATCGAAGTGGTGACCGCAGTGGCTGCAGTGGTATTCGTAAGCCGGCATATAAGGTACCCCAGGCCGGAAGCGCATGAAGCGCGACCAGACTCTGCAATCAATTTTACAAAGGATGCGGCGGTCGAGTCAGGCGGCGCAGTGATGCGTGCTCCTGCAGAGGGCGCAGTGCGGAATGTAGAATCCGACCTGATGCGTGTGCGTCGCGTGCGCGCGGGGTGGAGACGGGTTCTGATGAAGACGCTTCTGATGACGGAGTACAAGAAACTGACGGTGACCGAGCAGGAAGCGCCGAAGGCCGGCGCGGGCGAAGTGCTGATTCGCGTGGCGGCCTGCGGCATCTGCGGCAGCGATGTGCATGGCTACGACGGCTCGACGGGACGGCGGATTCCGCCGATTGTGATGGGCCATGAGGCCGCGGGCACAGTGGTGGCGGTGGGTGCGGGTGTGACACAGTTCGCCGTGGGCGAGCGGGTGACGTTTGACTCGACGGTGTACTGCGGGGAGTGCGACTACTGCAAGCGCGGCGAGGTGAACCTGTGCGACCGGCGCGAGGTGGTGGGCGTTTCGACGGGCGAGTTCCGGCGCATGGGGGCATTTGCGGAGTACATTACGGTGCCGGAGCGGATTGTCTACCGGCTGCCGGATGCGCTGGCGTTTCCCGAAGCTGCGATGCTCGAAGCCGTCTCCGTGGCGCTGCATGGCGTGGCGGTAAGCGGCGAGGTGAAGGGCAAGACGGCGCTGGTGATTGGCGCGGGCATGATTGGCCTGCTGACGATGCAGGCGGCGCGGGCCGCGGGCTGTGCGCGGGTGCTGATCAGCGACATTGATGAGACGCGGCTGAAGCTGGCGCGGGATCTGGGTGCGGATGCGGCGCTTCTGCTGGCCGGTGCTGAGCTTGTGGCCGAGGTCCAGCGGCAGACGGGCGGCGCGGGCGTGGACCTGGCGCTGGAAGCGGTGGGGCGCAATGAGACGGTGCAGGCCGCGATTGACGCGGTGCGCAAGGGCGGCACGGTGACGCTGATCGGCAACATCACGCCGCAGGTGACGCTGCCTCTGCAGAAGGTGGTGTCGCGGCAGATTCGGCTGCAGGGCAGCGCGGCTTCATCGGGCGAGTATCCGCAGGCGATGGAGCTGATGGCGAGCGGCGCGATCCAGGTGAAGCCTCTCATCAGCGCGATCGCACCGCTGGAGGATGGGCCGCGGTGGTTTGAGCGGCTGTATGGGCACGAACCAAACCTGATGAAGGTGGTGCTGACGCCGGGCAGCGCAGAGAAAAGCGAGGCACGCGCATGACGGAGAATCTGTTTGATCTGACGGGACAGGTGGCGATGGTGACCGGCACCAGCCGCGGGCTGGGCCAGTACTTTGCGCGGGCGCTGGCCCAGGCAGGCGCGGACCTGGTGCTGACGAGCCGGAAGCGCGAGACGCTGCACGACTTCGAAAAGGAGATCACGGCGATGGGGCGGCGTGCCGTGTGTCTGGAACTCGACGTGCGCGACTACGAAAGCATTCAGCGCATGGCGGGCGAGGCGGAGGCGGCCTTTGGGCAGATTCAAATCCTGGTGAACAACGCGGGATGCAATGTGCGCAAGCCGGCGCTGGATGTGACCTGGGACGACTGGAACCTGGTGGTGGAGACGAACCTGCGCGGCAGCTTCTTTGTGGCGCAGGCGGTGGCGCGCGGCATGATCGCCAAGGGCTACGGGCGCATCATCAATATAGGATCGGTGACGAGCGTCTTTGGCTATGCGGGGTTGGCACCGTATGGAGCGACGCGCGGCGGAATTCGCCAGATGACGATGAGCCTGGCCGATGACTGGGGCAGGCACGGCGTGACGGTGAACTGCCTTGCGCCGGGCTGGTTCCGCACGGAGCAGAACCGCGTGATGTATGAGGACGAGGGCTGGGTGGAGTATCTCGTCGAGCGCATTCCGGTGAAGCGGCCGGGGCAACCGCACGATCTGGATGGGGCGGTGGTGTTTCTGGCGTCGGAGGCGAGCCGCTACGTGACGGGGCAGACGCTGCTGGTGGACGGCGGTATCTCGACGGGCGCGATGCGGGCGACGGTGGCGAAGAAGGCGTAACGCTGAGGAAGGTCAGTTCGTCGACGCAGTCTCGTCTGGCATGGGGATGATGGAGATTTCGCGGAGCAGGAAGATGTACGCCGCGATGCCGATGATGAGGTAAGCCCCGGCGACGAAGAAGGCGGCTGCGAACGACTGGCGCCCGTTGACGAGGAAGCCGGTGATGATAGGCGCGGCGATGCCTGAGATCTGATTGGAAAAGTTGAGGATGCCGCCGACGGTGCCGACGGAGTTGCGCGGCGCGATGAGCGACGGAATCGACCAGCCGACGGGTGCGGCGGCGGAGAGACCGCCGATTGAGAAGCTAATCCAAAAGAGAGCCTGCGCGGGCGTATGCGCGTGCGCGCCGCCGAGGATGCCAAGGCCCATGGCGGTGCCGCCGATGAGAATGACGGTGCGCACGCGGTTGGCGTTCCAGCCGCGGTGGATGAGGTGATCGACCAGCCAGCCGCCGATGACGAGATCGGTTGCGGTGGCGATGAGCCAGGGCACGCCGGTGTAGAGAAACGACGCGGCCAGATTGATGTGGAGCGCGCGGGAGAGATAGACGGGCAGCCAGGTGAGCAGCAGATAGAAGACGTAGTTGTAAGAGCCGAAGCCGATGGCGAGGCCGATGACCTTGGGCTGTCGCAGGAGATAGCCGAGAGCGGCATGCACCTGGCGTGTCGCGGAAGAACCGTTCGTTGGAGCCGATAGCTCGTGCTCCACGGGGTCGCGGTAGACGCCGCAGAAGAGCGCGAAATACAGCAGGCTGATGACGCCGGTGGCGGCGAAGCTGAGTCGCCATCCGACGTGGAGAAGCAGCAGGCCGATGAGCGGCACGCCGACGGCGGAAGAGAACTTTGCGGCGGAGTCAAAGAAGCTGGTGGCGAGTCCGCGCTGCTCCGCCGGGAACCAGAGGCCGACGGCTTTGGCGTTGGCGGGGAAGGTGGGCGCTTCGCCGATGCCGAGCAGAAAGCGCGCGCCGAAGAAGGCGGGAATGCTGCGGCTGAGTGCGGCGGCAAAGGAGGCGGCGCTCCAGATGAGCGTGCTGACGCAGCCCACGCGGCGCACGCCGAGCCGGTCCAGCAGCACTCCCCACGGGAGCTGCGTGGCCGCGTAGGTCCAGTTGTAGGCGCCAAGCAGAAAGCCAAAGGTGATGTCGGAGATGCCGAAGTCGGCGCGCAGGGCGTCGTGGGAGACGGTGAGGTTGACGCGGTCGAAGTAGTTGACGAGGACTCCGACGCCGAGCAGCGCGGCGATGGTCCAGCGGTTGCGTTGATTGCCTAGGCTCATCCGCGGGGCCATCCCTGCACGGCGATTTCTCCTGAGGCACCAGCATACAGGGTTGATGCGCGGGAGCGTGGGGCGCTTCAATGCGCCAAAGTCAGGACGCGGGTTTGGTCGAATCCCTTAGAGTGGTTATCGACTCCCGTCCGGAGTGCGAGGCGCGCGCGTTGGGAGCTTGAGGGATTTGCGCGACCGCGGCAGCGCGGAGATTCACACGTTGCGAGGTGACGAGGTGCCCCCTTTTTCAGAATGGCAGAACTTCTACGTTGTTGTGGGCTCGTCCGCCGGAGCGCTGATTGGGCTCCAGTTTGTGGTGATGGCCCTGATCGCGAACACTTCGCGCTCGCAGGACCTGGCGGAGGCGGGCGCGGCATTTACCACGCCGACGATTGTGCATTTCACCAGCGCCTTGGGCGTCGCCGCAATTCTTTGCGCGCCGTGGCACGAGGTTGTACCGCCGTTTTTTCTGCTGCTTGCGGCCGGTGCGACGGGCCTGATCTACAGCGTCAGGAATGCGCTGGTTCTGCGGCGGCAATCTGCCTACACGCCGGAACCGGAGGACTGGGCGTTTTATGCGGTGCTCCCGATGGCGACGTATTCTCTGCTGGCGGCAGCATCCGGCATCGGGATCCTTGCGCCGCGTGCCACGCTGTACGGCGTGGCGCTGAGCGCGATGCTGCTATTAGGGAACGGCATTCACAATGCCTGGGACAATGTGACCTACCATGTCTTCGGGAAGGCGTCTGCCGAGCGCTGAGGACGAAGAGCGGGAATGCCGATGGCGTGAAGTCGATGTGACGCGATATCTGTTGTGACACTCCGTCGATGTTGCGTGGGCGAACATACGATTGGATCGTAGTTCAAGTGGATGTGCATGCCGGTTTGTGCCCTGGAGCACGCGCAAACCGAATCTTGTATCCCATCAAGTCACGATTTCCGTGCGCTCTGCGGCGACTAGTCGTTGAGGCCTTTGCCGGAGAGAATGAGCGGGATATTCTTCTCCACTCTTGCTTCGCGGGTTTTGGAGAGCTTGGGCTGGGAGAAATGAAAGAGGTAGCCGCGCTGCCGGCCGGGAGTTAGGGCGTGGAAAGCCTTGCTGAGGGCAGGCATGGCGTCGAGCTTCTGCTGGAACTCATCAGGAATCTTGAAGTCGGCCGTCGTCCTCTTCTCGACTTTCCTGCCGGATTTTTCGATTTCCATTGATTCCTGAATGTAGGCCCGCAGGACGGGCCTCAGCCGGGTGATCTCCTGAACACGGGTGAAGCGGATCTGGCGCGCGGACTGGTGCGCCCCCGGTGTAGCGAGAATTTGCCTTGGGTCCTTAAGAAGAGCGCCTTTGAAGAACAGGAGGGCGCAGTACTCCTTGAAGCCGTGGATGAGAACGACATTTTTCCCTTCGAGCGTGTAGCAAGCCTGCCCCCACTTCAGCTCCTCCTTTAGGGGGAAGCTGAGGATCATGGTCCTCAGAGCTTGAAACTCGTCGTGCCAACGGGTCTCCTTCTGGAGAATCACCTCAACCTTCGGGTTCTTGCTGCTCATCGATTTTGCCCCGCACCGGAATCTCTATTTCTGGAATCGGAAACGGGACCATTATAGGCATGTGCCGGGTCTAAAAGGCATGCTTCTGTCCGGCCGTTCGATCTGCCGTGCGCTGCACGCGAAAATTGGACGGGCTGCAGAGAGCGAAATGATCTTGTGGGAGCGATGCGCGGAGATTGCGCGGGGTGAGATGGAGCCGACGATCGGACTTGAACCGATGACCTGCTGATTACGAATCAGCTGCTCTACCAACTGAGCTACGTCGGCGGCTTCCTTCCCGATTGTATCGTTCGCTGCGGTTTGGGTAAAGTTGTGCGGTAGCGTGTGAGTCGTTCTCTACGCGTAGAAATGAGAGGAGCGACATGGACCAGACCATCCAGCTTGCGTTTCGGATTGCACTGGTGTGGGCGGGGGGATTTCTGCTGGCCGTGGCGGTGCGCGCTTTGCTGCCGGACCAGGCGGGAGTCACGCTGGGGACGGCGCAGGGTAGTGTTTTTCTCTCCTACAGCAAGATTGGTTTCTGGACCTGCCTGCTGGCGGCGCTGACGGTGACCGGGCTGGTGGTGTTTCGGGCCATGATCGCCGATATGACCGGCGGTGTGCGCTGAATCGGACCGGGCGGGTGATTTTTGGCGGCAAAAACGGAAAGAGCCGCCCGGCAACAGGGCAGCTCCTTCCTCAGGGAGAATAGTTCCAACGGAGGCAAAACCATCAGAACTTTCTGGCTGCATAGTAGGGATCGTGAGCCGGAGTGTCAAGGACAAATCAGAAAAGAAATAACCGATTTATTTTCAGTATGATATAGATACGCTCCCGAGTCTGGCCGGGTGCCAAGTTTCACTCTTTGTTCCCCTTTTCAATTGCTGTAATTCTGGTAAATTCAAGGGTTTTCTTTGGGTTTAGGACCTGTTTTCCACAGGCTTGGGTACGGCTCCGGAGTCCGAACCGTGCCCAATTGGGTACTACTTTTCGAGATCGAGGCGAATGAATTCGGTCTCATAGACCGAGGAGGCCGGCTTGCCGCGGGCGATGCGGTAGAGGGCACGACCGCCGCCGAGGAAGAGGCCGAGCAGGATGGCCGCGGCGGAGCCGATGAGGACGAGCGTGGCGATGCCGAGGAGCAGACGGCCCGTCTTGTTGACCTCGGACTCGGTGGGCAGCGGAATCGCGGTGAGTTGGTCCTGATAGTTGACCCTCTCGATGAGCTTGTGGCTTTCGTCGGGGATGGCGTCTCCGCTGACGAGGGCGACGATGGGTCCGCTGCGGCGCACTTCGAGCGAGGCCAGGTCGGAGTCCTGCAGGGGCTTGGGCCACGCGGGCTGGGCCTGGCTGCCGGCCTTGATGTAGGCGCGAATCTTGTCTTCCTGCGCGGCGGCCAACTGCGGCGTGGGGTAATCGATGAGCGTGAGCGTGGCGGGCCCGGAGGCGAGCGAGTAGTTAGCGGTGACGGTCTCGGCGCCGAAGTCGAAGCGGACCAGATCCGGAGGCAGCACGCCGCCGGAGCCTGCGTAGCCGGCGGGCCCGAGAGCGTAGTGGGTGGTCTGCTTGTCGAGTGAGCCCTGGGGCAGATTGGCAAGGATGGGCGGCGCGATGGCCTTGTTGCCGCGCGGTAAGGGAAGCTGATGGGCGAGGGAACGCATCTCGGCGGCGGACATGGGCGTAATGACAGAGAAGGTGGCGTCCACGACGGTGTCGCCCTGCCAGAAGAGGACGCGATTGTGGTCGGAGGTCGCGCCGGAGCCGATGTCCTCTTTGGGCCAGCCGTTCTGGCGGTAGAAGGTATAGGCGCCGTAGGCTCCGCTCTCGTCGGCGAAGCGCAGGGCGCGGATGGAAAGGGTGTCACCGTCGCGCTTGTAGGTGGCGGAGGCGCCGTAGCTGAAGTCGTATTCTTTGAGCGCCGCGGCGTTGGAGGGGTCTGCCTGCGAGGCGTCTGTGAAAGGAGTGGCCTTGCCGCTGGTCTCCCAGCCGCTGAAGATCTCAGGGAGCAGAGCCTGGGCTTTGGTGGCGGCGGGAACGGGGACATCGACCGTGACGGCCGCAGGCTTGTGAGGCGCTGTTCCTTGAGGACCGGACTGAAGTCTGGACTGGCCGTGGGCCGCGAGGCAGACAGCGCAGCAGATGAAGCTACAGACCGGAATGGCAAACTTCCGCATGCAGGGACTCCAACTTCAAGGGTACACGCTGGCGGGGCGAGTGCGCCTGCGCGCTATGCTGGATGGACGATGGCGGAAGGCAACTGCAGCATACGGCGGGTGGCGGTGTATTGCGGGTCAGCAAGCGGGACAGACGCGGCGTATCTGGAGGAGGCGCGGACGCTGGGCGCGGCGATTGCCGCGGCTGGGATAGGCCTGGTGTATGGCGGGGCAAGCGTGGGGCTGATGGGCGCGGTGGCCGATGCGGTGCTGGCGGGCGGAGCAGAGGTGATTGGCGTGCTGCCCAGGGTGCTGACCGGCAGTGAGATCGCCCACTCGGGTCTGACCCGGCTCGAACTGGTGCCGACGATGCACGCGCGTAAAGCGCGCATGGTGAAGCTGGCCGATGCGTTTCTGATTCTGCCCGGCGGCTATGGGACTCTGGACGAAATGATGGAGATCGTCACGTGGGCGCAGTTGAAGATTCACGCCAAGCCGTGCGTGCTGATCAACACGGCGGGATACTGGAACGGGCTGCTGGATTTCTTGGATACGGCGGTGGAGGCGGGGTTTCTGAAGCCGAAGAATCGCGCGCTGCTGCGGGTGGCGGGGAATGCCGCGGAGGCGCTGGAGATGCTGGTGGAACAGTGAGCACGTGGCGCGGATGACGGCGAGGGCTGGACTATAATCAAGCTTCCAATCAGCAATCCTGTGGGCAAATGGTGGAATGCATGGATGCATGGTGCGGAACGGCAAGGCGCGCGGCGCGATGAAACTGCAGAGGGATGGGAGAAGGCAAACATGGCGAAGTCAGTGAACAAGGTGATTCTGCTGGGCAATGTGGGCAAGGATCCGGAGATTCGTTCGACGCCAAGCGGGACGATGGTGGCGCAGTTTACGCTGGCGACGAGCGACCGGCAGAAGGACGCCCAGGGCAACTGGCAGGACCGCACGGAGTGGCACAACCTGGTGGCGTTTACGCGGCTGGCGGAGATTGTGCGCGACTACGTGAAGAAGGGCTCGAAACTCTACGTCGAAGGCAAGATCCAGACTCGCTCGTGGGAGGACAAGGAGACAAAAGCGAAGCGGTATCGCACGGAGATTATCGTGAACGACATTTCTCTTTTGTCTGGGCGTGAGGAAGGCTCCGGCGGCTACAGCCGCGGTGCGGGTGGATCGAGCACGACGGCCAGTTTTGATCAGCGTCCGACGGGAGGGCAGGACGACTTTGCGCAGTCGTCGGAGATCTCGGACGACGACATTCCGTTTTGATGCGTCGAGGCTAGCGGCGCGAGGCGATTACCAGTGGACGAGGGCGCGGGCAGAAAGATTACAAATCCCATTCAATTCCGTCGATAATGAAACCAAATCCTTCCCTTGGAGCGCGCGATGTGTGGAATTGCTGGGTTTACACACGTAAGACGTAGTGTTCCTTCGTGGGTTTTGACGGAGGCGGTCGGATCGATACGTCACCGGGGACCGGACCAGCAGGGGACGTTCCACTCGAAGTCTGTGTCTCTGGGAGCGACGCGGCTGCGCGTGCAGGATCTGGAAGGCGGCGACCAGCCGCTGCATAGCGCCGACGGCGACACAACGATCGTATTCAACGGAGAAATCTATAACCAGCACGAGCTGCGGGCCGAGCTGGAGTCGATGGGCTGCGTCTTCCGGACGCATTGTGACACTGAGGTGGTGCTGGAAGCATTTCTGACCTGGGGGGAGGAGTGCTTTGCGCGGTTGCGCGGCATGTTTGCCGTGGCCATCTGGAGCGAGCGCGACCGCAGGCTCGTGCTCGCGCGGGACCGGATGGGCATCAAACCGCTCTATTTTTGCGAGTACCGAGGCGAGTTGTATTTCGGGTCAGAACTGAAGTGCATCTTTGCCGATCCGGAGGTGCCGCGGCGGATTGATCTGAACGGTCTGAACTGCTATCTGAGCCTGAATTATGTGCCGGGGCCATGGACACTGGTGGAGGGCATTCGGAAGCTGACACCGGGACACCTGCTCGCCTGGCATCGCGGTGTGGCCGAGCAAAGGCCTTACGCGGAGCCGGGGGAGGCAAAGCCCGCTCCTGCGACGCTTGCCGAAGCGACCGAAGAGCTGGACGGGCTGATGCGGAGGGCCGTGGCGGAGCAGCTCGTTTCTGACGTGCCTCTGGGCGTGTGGCTGAGCGGGGGGCTGGATTCCTCGGCGGTGACCCACTATGCGTCGCAGGCTTACACGGGCAAGCTGAAGACATTTTCCATCACATTCAAGGGGCGGTCGTTTGACGAGGGCGATTACATCCGTTCGGTGAGTCGCCACTTTGGCACGGACCATACGGAGCTGGATCTGAACGACGGAGCCAACCTTGCCGATGTGATCGCTGAGTTTCCGTACTACTCCGATGAGCCGAGCGCGGACGCAGGCGCAGTGCCGGTGTGGTATCTGGCGGCGATGAGCCGGCGGCAGGTGACGGTGGCGCTGAGCGGCGAGGGCGCGGACGAGCTGTTCGGCGGCTATCTCACGTATCAGGCGGACCGCTACTATCGCGGGTTCTCCAAGGTGCCGCAGAGTTTGTTGTCGGCGGCATTGGGAGTGGCGCGGCGCCTGCCGGCGTCGGACGAGAAGATTGGCTTCGAGTACAAGGTGAAGCGGTTTCTGCAGGGCTCGATGCTCAGCCCGGAGGCGGCGCACATCTTCTGGAACGGCACGTTTTCGGAGCAGGAAAAGCACGGCCTGTTCGCGCATGCCAATGCTGCTCCGATGCGGCAAGTGCTGAACCAGATGCGGCCCGGCAACAGTTATGAGCGGTTTCTGGATTTCGACCAGAGGTATTCGCTGCCAGACGGGCTACTCTATAAGGTAGACCGGATGAGCATGGCCCATGCGGTGGAGGTGCGCCCTCCGTTTCTGGATGAGCGGATTGTCGAGTTTGCCGCGCGGCTGCCCATGCAGTTCAAGATTTCGGGGCGTGAGAGTAAGGTGGTGCTGCGGCGGCTGATGAAGGATGTGCTCCCGCCGGAGGTTCTGCAGCGGCCGAAGATCGGCTTCGATATCCCCATTCACGACTGGTTCCGCGGCGCGCTGCGTCCTCTGCTGCTGGATACGCTGCACGAGAGGGCAGTGAATGAGAGTGGGCTGTTTCACTGGCCTGTGCTGGAGTGCCTGCTGGATCAGCACATGCAGCGGAGGACGAACTGGGGGTACCATCTATGGGGTTTGCTGACCCTGATGCTTTGGATGCGGCGGTGGAAGGTGGAAGCGCCGTCAGCGGCGCCGGACGTGACCGCCGATCCGGAAGAATCTCTGGCGGCGCTCTCGTTGCCGTGTCAGCCTGCCTCGTATTCTGCGCAAATATCGTAAGCCCGCCGCATCTGATGGACGATGTGGACGCCGTGCAGGCGCAGATTGCGCGCACGATGCTGGCGAGCGGCGACTGGGTGACGGCACGGCTGGACGGCGTGGCGTATCTCGAAAAATCGCCGCTCATCTACTGGATGATGGCTGCATCGTACCGCGTGCTGGGCGTGCGCGACTGGGCGGCGCGACTGCCGCTGGCGCTGGCCGCGGTGCTGCTTTGCTGGGTGACGTATCGCTTTGGCCGGTGGGCGATGGGCGAGCGCGCCGGCGTGTATGCAGGCGTGAGCCTGGCCACTGCAGCGGGGCTGTATCTTTTCACGCGCATTCTGATTCCCGACGCCACGCTGACGCTGACGATGACGGCGGCGCTGTGGGCGGCGATGCGGCTGCTGGAGCCCGATGAACCGCGGCGCGGTATTTGGATCGTGACGCTGGGCGCGGCGCTAGGATGCGGGCTGTTGCTGAAGGGACTGATCGCGGTGGTCTTTCCCGCTCTGGCGCTGGGCGCGTATCTGGTGGTGACTCGGCAGTTGTTCCGGTGGGAGACGTGGCGGCGGCTGGCGCCGGGCCGCGTGATGCTGACCGCGCTGGTGATTGCCGCGCCTTGGCACTGGCTGGCGATGGTGCGCAATCCGCCGCTGTTTGCGTTCTCGATGCACAGCGGGCCGGGCGAGTATCGCGGCTTCTTCTGGTTCTACTTTTTCAACGAGCACCTGCTGCGCTTTCTGAACCTGCGCTATCCGCGCGATTACAACACGGTGCCGCGGGTGCTGTTCTGGGCGCTGAATCTGGTGTGGCTGTTTCCGTGGTCGGCGTATCTGCCGGGAGCGGCGAGGCTGAGCTATTCGGCGGAGTCGCGCGCGGGGCGCGTGCGGCTGCTGGCGCTGTGCTGGATTGGCGCGGTGATGGTGTTCTTCACCTTCTCGACGACGCAGGAGTACTACTCGATGCCCATCTATCCGGCGATGGCGCTACTGATTGGTTCGGCGCTGGCGGAGGGCCGGTTTTTCCGCTGGGGCTCACGGATTCTGGTGGGCTTGTCCGCGCTGCTGGCCGTCGTGCTGGGCACGCTGCTGGCTCTGGTGGCGCGGGTGCATGTGACGGGCGAGATTGCGCAGGCGCTGGTGCAGCATCCGGAGATGTACACGCTCTCGCTGGGTCACATGGGCGACCTGACGCTGGCCGCGTTTGCGTACCTGAAGCTGCCGCTGGCTGTGGCGGTGGTGGCCTTTGCAGGGGGATGCGCGGGACTATGGCTGGCGCGGGGCAGCACGGCGAAGACGGTGGCGGTGCTGGCCGTGATGATGATTGTCTTCTTCCAGGCCGCGCGTCTGGCTCTGGTGCGCTTTGACGATTATCTGGGCTCGTATCCGCTGACGGAACGGCTGATGGAAGGCCCGCCCGGCCAGTTGATTGAGGCCGATGCGTACTATGCGTTCTCGTCGGTCTTCTTCTACACAAACCGGACGGCGCTCTTGTGGAATGGACGCAAGGACAACCTGGAGTACGGTTCGTATGCGCCGAATGCGCCGAAGATCTTCATCGGCGACGCGGAGTTCCAGCGGCGATGGACAAGCGGCGCGCGCTACTATCTGCTGGCCTATGACACCGACCTGCCGCGCGTGGCGGAACTGACGGGCAAGGACCGCGTGCATGTAGTGGCCGAGAACAGCGGCAACAGCCTGGTGACGAATCTGCCGTAAGTTGCTGAGCAGGAGAACGCGCTACTTGCGTTTCGCCCGCTCGCGCTGGAGTTCGCGGTAGAGATCGCTCTTGGACTGGCCGGTTTCACGGGCGAGGCGCTTGAGGGCTTCCTTTTCGTCGAGGTCGAATTCGGACTGCAGGCTCGCGATGCGCGCGGCGATTGTTTCCTGGTTTTGGATGGGAGCGCCGGCGGAGCGGACAGGGGCTTCGACGAGCA
>JAJXWA010000013.1 GCA_021781795.1 Acidobacteriota bacterium | reverse complement strand
TCCGCCCAGGAACTCCACGCCGGCGACATCGTACACATTCCCGCAGGAATGCCGCACCAGATGCAGGTCGCTCCCGGAGAGACGGTCACCTATTTTGTCGTCAAGGTCGAAGAGACTGATGCGCCTGCGAGCCATTGAAGTCGAGGGCTGTGTGGGGATTGGGGAAAATAAGATTGGAGCGGGAGACCGGGATCGAACCGGCGACATTCAGCTTGGGAAGCTGACGTTCTACCACTGAACTACTCCCGCGCTTTAAAAGCAATAATTTTACATTCAGCGACTGCGGTAACTCATCATCTTACGTGTCATTATTTAAATAATGTCAAGCATCAGCCATCTCGAAAATCGAGGGAGTGCGAAGAACGTGAACGATGTGAACGGTCATTCGCAAGTCAACCTTGTACAGTATCGCCGAGTTGGCAACCGATGGCAATTCGTCCGTGTCGTCTGAAAGAATGGCGAGCCCGACCCGAGGCTCCTCCTCATCGATGGTGAACCGACAAGCAGCGAGGGCAGGCATTTCTAGTTTGCCTGGAGAGATGCGGGCAGGCTGAAGCGAAAGGCCGTTGGCTCTTCTCCTCGCGAAGCGCTGAACACATGACCCCTTCGGCTCGGAATCCGCACAAATACAAACGGAAAGTCACTTTTGAACACATCTGAGCAAGGAAACAAGCCGGATCCCCAAAAGCCAAGTATCGGCAGCGCCTATTTCAACAAGTTCTTAAAGGCTTGCCTCTATCACCTTCGTGATCCGCTCGAATGCCCAATCGAGTTCTTCCCGTGTGACAACAAGCGGCGGCCCAATGCGGATGACATGATCGTGCGTCTCCTTGCACAGGATTCCTTCGTCCTTCAGAGCCTCGCAATAGGGGCGAGCCTTGCCGTGGAGTTCAATGCCGATCCACAGGCCTTTTCCACGAACCTCTTTGATGGCAGCACTGCGGAGCGATTGAAGCCGCGTGAGGAAGTAAGCTCCCAGTTCCGCGGATCGCTCGACCATCTTCTCTTCGATCAGGACGCGCAGGGCGGTTCTGGCAATGGCGCAGCCAAGCGGGTTTCCTCCGAACGTGCTGCCGTGATCGCCGGGCGTGATGACACCCAGAATCTCGCGCGACGCAAGCACTGCCGAAACCGGATAAAAACCGCCTGCCAGAGCTTTGCCCACAATCAATACATCCGGTGTGATTCCTTCGTGCATGTACGCGAAGAGCTTGCCGGTACGCCCCAGGCCGGATTGAATTTCGTCCGTCATGAGAAGCACGCGGTTGCGGCGGCAGATCTCAGCTGCTTCGCGAAGGAATCCGTCCGGCGGGATCAGGATTCCAGCTTCGCCCTGGATCGGTTCCACCAGAAACGCGCAGGTATTCGGGGTGATGGCGTTGCGCACTGCCTCAGCGTCGCCATAGGGGATGACCTTGAACCCGGGCGCGAAGGGTCCGAAACCATCGCGGTACTGCTCGTCCGTTGAAAAGCCCACAATCGTAACGGTGCGCCCGTGGAAGTTATTGGCGCAGACAATGATTTCCGCCTTGTCCTGTGGGATGCCCTTCACCTTGTAGCCCCACTTGCGCGCTACCTTTATGGCAGTTTCGACAGCCTCGGTGCCAGAATTCATCGGCAACATCATGTCGAAGCCTGTCAGATCGTGAAGATCCTTACAAAGCAGGGGGAGTTGGGCGTTTCGAAATGCGCGCGAAGTTAGGGTGACTTTCCTGGCCTGCTCTTCGAGGGTTCGAAGAATCTTCGGGTGACAGTGACCTTGATTTACCGCAGAGTATGCGGCCAGACAGTCCAAATAGCGTTTGCCCTCGACGTCGTAAACCCAAACGCCCTCAGCGCGGTCAATCACTACGTCGAGAGGATGATAATTGTGCGCTCCGTGCTGGCTTTCAAGGTTGATAAACTCCTGAGCTTGCATCTGCGTCCCTGTTGATTGCGTTTTCATGGTCTCTTCCATTTTGGCCTTAACGATGCACGGTACACCGCTTCGCGACTGCCCACTTGACTAAAAGGTATACGGGGCGAGGGCAAGCACTCAAAACTACGCGAACGGTAGTGAAGCGGTGTTCCGAGATTCAACTAATTGCTCAGTTCTTTTTGCAGAATCTGCGCCTGAACATATTGGCCGCGGTCTTTATTCTTCCGCCGCCAGGACTTCTTCAACCGCTGACCACGGCCCACCTTGAAGTACGAGATATTTCAGGTAGAGTACTGCTCCCATGCGATCAGCCGACCCAAGCAAGCTGCGAGCAGCCTTCTGAACTTGCTCGTCTGAGAGAGTTGCGAGGCCAAACGACTCGTTGATCATGCCGTTGTCATGGGGAATCTTAAGTAATTCAAGAAAGCTGACAATCACGGTTCGATGCGCGTGGAGGAGGTAATCCTTCAAAAGTTCATCCACGATCTGGTCAGGAAGCGATAGTGTTCCTGCCGTCCAATTGACCAGTCTCTCAATTGGAGCTTTACGAACTGTCACCTCCCTCAGATTTTTTGCCTTAGCGAGAGATGCAAAGACGATCTGCTTCCTTGCGCCTTTCGGCTCCGCCCAAAAAACTTTGCTGGCAGCAATTCGGATCTCTTCCGGCATTTGTCGCCAAATACGATTTGCAGAAACTGACATCAACGGTCCTCTTCATCCGGTGAATCTAAACACTCAAGCTTAATGATAACGGTCGCAGGGCAAATGCACAGAAGGCGGAAAGCCACAGATGCAGACCCGACCAGTAAGCGCGCACATGAAGGTCTTCCGGCTGCAATTCAGACATAAGTTCTAGCCCCGATAGACTCTCACTTCCTAGCCAACCGCCGATGCGCACTTCGATGTCAAATGGGTACCGATAAATCAGGGAGTATTGAGCAATACAGTCTACTGGCTGTAAGATCCAGATCATTCGCCAATCCTTCATTGACTTCTGTGTGTCCGGATGATCCGGGGCCAGAGCCAACCGGCGAATTTCAAAGGACGCCTCCAAAACAGGTTGAGCACGGGCGTGGGGTCGGATGTCGGCGTAGACGTTCCCATGACCTGGATCATTTGCGCCTGAGCATTCGGAGCTTTCGTGATCGAGGCCTCGATGCCCTTCGATGCCTTGTTGCGGATCTCCCGCGCCGTAACGCTGTCGGCGCGTTGTTCTCTTGGAACCAGCACCTCGAGCATTTCCGTCATGTAGTCCGTGATGCCCGTAGCGCGAACCCGCTCTTGGTTCGCCCGTCGCGCTCGATACGCATGCGTTGCAACTGAACGCGCTGCGGTGAAGTAAAGGCCACAAGCATCGCGATCAGCCCTGCGGTCACGGCCAGCCCAACGTCGATGATGCGCGGCAACGGCTTGCCGTCCACCTCAGTCACCAGGAAGTTCGCGGGCTTGATGCCGCGGAGAATGAAGGCTTTTCAGGGGCGGGGCCTACTCCGAACTTTTCGTGTGGAACCGAATACGATCTTCGTCGACCAGTCGGTTTTCTCATCGGGGCTATCAACAACTTCGCGCCTTGATTGAATCAGGCGTCAACCGACTTAGCTGAGTAGAGTGCCGACAGGCGAAGGAAACTGCCCTACCCGGCGACTACTTGCACTTTCAGTGGACACTCGCTGCTGAGAAGGACACAGTCTCGCAAGATAGCTTGGCATAAATATGCATGCAAGAAATAAAGATTTGCAAGCGACCAGCCTTCCTATATCGTGAAGATGAATCGTCCTTCGCTGGACATGATTCGCAAACATGAGAAGAAACGTGAATCAGATAGGGTGCTGGGAGCAGCTGGTGATCCTCGTGGCCTATTCCAAATGACGACTCGACGTTTGCGGGTGCGGGGTGATTCTACAAGTGAGATTGATGAAGCGATGAAACAGACCACACAAGAACAGCTAAACGGGCCGAAAGAACATGCTGCATGGTTGTCCGCCAAGGCGAACTGGATTCGCCTGAGCGCGATGACGATGACGAATCATGCCCGCCTGGGGCACACAGGCGGCGACCTGTCTTCCGCCGACATTCTGGCCACGCTGTACATGGGGCAGGTACTGAAAGTGGACCCAGGCCGCCCGCTTTGGCCGCAGCGAGATCGTTTTGTCATGTCGAAAGGCCACTGCTCCGGAGCCTTCTATTCGACGCTCGCGCTGCGGGGCTTCTTTCCGTTGAGCCAGTTGAAGACCTTTATGGACCCGCTTTCGATGCTGAATGGGCATCCGGACAGGAACAAGCTTGCGGGCGTCGAGGCCAACACGGGGCCGCTCGGGCACGGCTTGCCAATTGCGGTTGGGATGGCGCTGGCGGCGCGGATGCGCAAGGAATCCTGGCGCGTCTTTGTGCTGGTTGGGGATGGCGAGTTGCAGGAAGGTTCGAACTGGGAGGCTGCGATGTGTGCGCAGCAGTATGAACTCGACAACCTGATCGTCATTGTGGATCGCAACCGCATTCAGCAGGGAGACTTCACAGAAAGCACGATCTGCATGGAGCCGCTTGCGGATCGGTGGGCTTCCTTCAGATTTGAGGTGAAAGAAGTGGATGGGCACGACCATCTCGCTTTGCTTCAAACTTTCGCTTCGTTACCTGTGGTCACGGGCAAGCCGACTTGCCTGATTGCGAAGACGATCAAAGGCAAAGGTGTTTCCTTCGCGGAGAACAAGCCGGCATGGCATCACGGTGTGCCGACGAAGGAACAACTCGATCAGGCCAGCCGGGAACTGGGCGTGGAGGTGACGTGGTGAGCGCGGCAATTCAAGGGAATCAGGAAGCAGAAAAACAACAGTTATTCGACTGCCGCGATGCCTATGCTAAGGCGCTCGAAGACATGGCCGCGAACGATGCGCGCGTGAGTGTCGTGATTAACGATTCGCTCTCTTCGGCGAAGATGAAGGACTTCAAGACGAAGTATCCCGAGCGCTTTGTGAATGTGGGCATCGCCGAGCAGAATATGGTGGGCGTTGGCAACGGCCTGGCCAATGGCGGCATGATTCCGTATCTTTGCGGGGCTTCGTGCTTTCTTACGGCGCGTGCCATGGAGCAGGTGAAGGTCGATCTGGCCTATTCAAAAGCAAACGTCCGCATCTGCGGGATGTCGTCGGGGATGGCCTACGGGCAGCTCGGGCCGACGCATCACTCGATTGAAGACATGGCCTGGATGCGCGTGCTTCCAAATATGACAATCATCGTACCGGCGGACCCTGTCGAGACAGCGGAGACGATGCGCTATTCGCTTGAGCATACGGGCCCGATGTTTCTGCGCATCAGCCGGATTCCGGTGCGGAAGGTCCACGGCGACGACTACAAGTTTGAACTGGGCAAAGCCGTAGTGCTTCGAGAAGGCAACGACGTGACGCTGATCGCCAATGGCGTGGTCGTTTCGCGCTCGCTCGATGCAGCCGATGCTCTGGCTAAGTTGGGCATTCAGGCACGTGTTCTGAATATGAGCACGGTCAAGCCCATCGATCGCGAGAGTATCGTCAAGGCCGCTCGGGAGACGCGCGGCATCGTCACCGCTGAAGAGGCCCTGGCTGCCGGTGGTCTGGGTGGCGCGGTTGCCGAAGTACTAGCCCTCGAGTATCCAGCACGGATGCGCATGATCGGACTGCCGGACACCTTCGCGCCGACCGGCACCGCCGAGTTTCTGCTGGACCACTTCGGCATCTCGGCCGAAGGCATGACGAAGGCAGCACTGGAACTGGTAAGGAATGAGGCGTAAATGGCGGGCGACTGCATCCTGGCCATCGACCAGGGAACAACGAATACAAAAGGCCTGCTCTTCGATCGAAAGGGCGACGCCATCTTCAAGACGGGAGCAAGTGTTTCCCTTCTCCAGCCGCGGGCCGGATATATTG
Organism: Acidobacteriota bacterium; assembly: GCA_021781795.1. GTDB lineage: Bacteria > Acidobacteriota > Terriglobia > Terriglobales > Acidobacteriaceae > Telmatobacter. Next base: position 55,188 of record JAJXWA010000013.1, on the reverse strand, counting down.
AGCAGGACCCGCTGGAGCTTTGGCAGTCCACGTTGGACGTGATGCGAGCCTGCGCGGCTCATGCAGCCGAAGCAGGCACAAAGATTGCGGGTATTGCCATCTCCAATCAGCGGGAGACTGCGGTTGCATGGCGGCCTGCGAAGGAGCCCGGCACCACGGGGAGCCCTGTCAGCAATGCCATCTCCTGGCAGTGCCGACGTTCTGAGCCCGTGTGTGATGCTCTGCGGGAATTCGCCGCACTTCTGCAGGATCGAACCGGCCTCCCGCTGGATCCACTCTTGTCCGCAACGAAATGGAAGTGGCTGCTGGATGAGCAGCCGGTTCTTCGTCAACAGGCCGAGCACGGCGACGTTCTGCTCGGAACCGTCGATAGCTGGCTTCTCTACAAACTGACCCAAGGGCAGGTGCATGCAACCGACCTCACGAATGCGTCTCGCGTCGCGCTGCTCAATCTTGAGACTTTGGAATGGGACGAAGAGCTTCTCGCGCTCTTTCAGATTCCGCCACAGGCGCTGCCGGGCATCCAAATGTCGAGCGGAACCTTCGGCGAATGCACTGCCGTACCGGAGCTGGCCGGGGTGCCGATTATCGCCCTGATCGGCGACTCGCACGCTGCGATCGTCGGCCACGGCCGCTACGAACCCGGCTCAGTGAAGGCGACCTACGGCACGGGCTCATCCCTGATGATGCTGACGCCTCGACTCGCACCCACGCAGAATTCGCTGGCCCGCACCATTGCATGGTCGTTATCGGGACAGGTCCAATACGCGCTCGAAGGCAACATCGCAATGAGTGGCGCTGCCGTCCACTGGGTGGGCGAGTTCCTCGGACTTCCGCATCCTGCGGACGATGCCGCGGCACTTGCAGAGACCGTCCCGGATGCTGGCGGTGTGATCCTCGTTCCCGCAATGGTGGGGCTGGGCGCTCCGTACTGGGACTCGGCGGCGCGCGGGCTGATTGCCAACCTTGAACGTGCGCACACCGGAGCGCATCTCGCGCGAGCCGCACTGGATGCAATTGCGATGCAGGTCGCCGATGTGTTGGAAGCGATGGAAGCCGCATCTGGCGTCAAGACGTCGGTTCTATTGGCCGACGGAGGTGCTACTCGCAACCGGATGCTGATGCAGGAGCAGGCCGACGTCCTTCATCGCAGAGTCAGGCGCTCCACGCAGGAGGAACTTTCGGCACGTGGCGCAGCGCTGCTCGGCGGACTGGCGCTTGGATGGTGGAAGAACCTTGATGAACTAGCCGGACTGGAATTGGCGGGCGACTGGTTCGAACCGACGATGAGCGAGAATGAGCGGCATTTGTTGCGGGAGCAATGGCGGCTTGCAGTCTCCAGGGCCCGCTTGCAGAAGCCAACGAGGTAGAGCACACGAATCTGAGCGCAGGGAGAATGAGATGCTGACGATTCACAGTTACCCCATCGCGGTCGCATTGTGCGTCCTGACGATGACCTGCTGGGGCTCCTGGGCGAACACGCAGAAGCTTGCCGCTCGAACCTGGCGGTTCGAGCTTTTCTACTGGGACTTTGTCTCGGGCCTGCTGCTGACCTCGCTCCTCTTCGCGCTGACTCTTGGCTCAACCGGCCAGACGGGACGCACCTTTCTCGCTGACCTCGCGAAGGTAGATGCTTCCAGCATCGGCTGGGCGATGCTGGGAGGCGCCGTCTGGAACGCCGGCAACCTGCTTCTTGTGGCCGCCATCGCCGTCGCAGGAATGGCCATCGGCTTCCCCATCGGCGGTGGAATCGCGTGGGTGCTTGGCATTCTTGTCAACTTTGTGCTCGTAATTGCTGAGGGCGGAGTCAACCCCGGAAATTCGACTCTGCTCTTTATCGGTGTCGGAGTGATTGTCGTCGCCATCGCTCTGAGCATGATCGCTTACAAGCAGCTCGCTCATGCGGTAAAGCAGGGCGGCGCAAAAGGCATTCTGCTCTCTGTCGCCGCGGGCCTCTTCATCGCATTCTTCTACGGACTCGTCGTCCGGTCGTCCGATCCGGCCTTTGTGACCGGTGGCGCAGGCAAGCTGATGCCGCTGACCGCATCTTTCTTCTTTACGCTTGGCGCTTTCGTGACGACATTTCTCTTCAACCCGATCTTTATGCGCCGGCCCGTCGAAGGCACTCCAGTCGCATTCTCTGATTACTTCAAAGGAAGCCTGGGCACACATCTGACCGGCGTCCTTGGGGGCGCCATCTGGTCGCTTGGCATCACCGCAAGTTTTATCGCTGTCGGTGCCGCGGGCCCCGCGGTTTCCTATGCTCTCAGCAATGCCGCACCCGTCGTTGCAATCTTGTGGGGCGTTCTGGTGTGGAAGGAATTCGCCTCCGCACCGCGCAAGATCAACCTTCAGCTCGCAGGCATGTTTCTTTGCTTCCTGGTGGGGCTTGTCCTCATTACGTATTCACGGCTCTGAAGCCGCAGTGCAACTACGGGATGCTGCCGATCGGCATCCTGGCAATGCAAAGTGATGAGCAAGAGAATCTTAAACAACGGTTCCAGCCGAAAGAGGAGTTTCACATGACGAAGACAGCAACACTGGGCGTAATTGTGGGCAATCGCGACTTTTTTCCGGACGTGCTGATCTCCGAAGCGCGCCGCGATCTGACGAAGCTCTTCGCCGAGCTTGGGATCGAGCCGGTATGGCTCAGTCCTGAAGACTCAAAGCTCGGCGCCGTCGAAACCTGGACCGATGCCCGCAAATGCGGCGACCTGCTGCGGCGCGAGCGCGAGCGCCTTGACGGCATCCTCGTCAGCCTCCCGAACTTCGGAGACGAGAAGGGCGTGGCCGACTCCATCCGGATCGCGGACGTCAACGTTCCGATTCTTGTTCAGGCTTACCCGGATGATCTCGATCAGTTCGGCCTTGATCGCCGCCGCGACGCATTCTGCGGCAAGATCTCCGTCTGCAACAACCTGCGCCAGTTCGGTTTCAAGTACTCTCTCACGCGCGATCATACCGTCGCTGTTCTCAATCCGCGTTTTCGCGAAGACCTTGTTCAATTCGTCCAGACCTGCAAGGTCGTGCGCGGCCTGAATCGCGTGCGCATCGGCGCGGTAGGCGCGCGGCCGAATGCCTTCAACACAACACGCTATAGCGAAAAGCTCTTTGAGAACAACGGCATCTCCACCCATACCATCGATCTTTCCGAGGTCTTTGGCGACGCCCAACACATCGCCGACAGCGATGCGCGCGTGAAGAACCGCATCGAGCAGATCAACGCTTATGCGGACACATCGGCTGCTCCCGCTGAGTCGCTCGTGCGTATGGCCAAGTTTGCCATCGTCCTCGACAACTGGATGGATTCTCTCAGCATTTCGGCCACCGCCATTCAATGCTGGAGCTCGCTCCAGAAGAACTTCGGCGTCAACGTCTGCACCATCATGTCAATGATGAGCCAGCGCATGATGCCTTCTGCCTGCGAGGTAGACATCGCCGGCGTCATCAGCATGTATGCACTGCAACTGGCCAGCGGGCGGCCCAGCGCGCTTGTCGACTGGAACAACAACTACGGTGGCAATCCGGACAAGTGCGTGCTCTTCCACTGCGGCAACTGGGCGACGGAGTTCCTGCCCGGCGCGAAGATGGGCACAGCGCCGATCCTGGGCACAACCCTGGGCGAGGAGAACACGGTCGGAACGCTGAACGGGCGGACCGACGCCGGACCGGTCACGATTGCGCGCGTCAGCACCGATGACCTCGCTGGGTCCATTTCTGCTTACGTTGCTGAAGGCCAGTTCACGGATGATCCTCTGACGACGTTTGGCTCGCGCGCGGTCGTAGATGTTCTCGGTCTGCCCGCCCTGATGCATGTGATTTGCGAGAACGGATTTGAGCACCATGCGGCGATGAGCCGAAGCCTCTGTGCCAACGCGGTAGCCGATGCGCTGAGCCGCTACAAGGGGTGGCGCACACATCATCACAATCGCTCCGGAGAATTACAAGCGATTCCGCGCACCATCTGACGTAGGCTGGCCAGGCCCGAATCGGTCATGCAGGCTCAGTCGAGTGCGGCATGCATCTTCATGCATGCCGCAGTTTTTATACTTGACGGACAAGACTGCTGTGGAAGAATGGATGCCATGGCGCGCGTGGATGAACTCCGGCTGATGGCGAAGGTCGCCCGGATGTACTACATCCAGGAACTCAATCAGCAGGCGATTACAGAAAAGCTGCAGCTGCACCAGTCCACCATCTCCCGGATGCTGAAGAAGGCGCGGGCACTCAACCTTGTCCGATTCAGCGTTACCACACCGCCGGGCACGTTTGCAGAAATCGAAGATCAACTGGCCGCACGCTTTGATTTGAAGGATGTGGTTGTTGTCGATAGCCCCGCGGAAGGCGAGGCAATGGTCCGCGACCTCGGCGCTGCGCTGGCGTACTTTCTTGAGACGACCTTCAAGCCAGGTCAGACGATCGGGATCTCGTCCTGGAGCCGGTCCCTGTTTGCCATGGTCGATGCGCTTCATCCTGGCGAGTATTGTGCCAATGGAAAAGTGGTGCAGATCCTCGGCGGCATCGGCAACGTCGGCGGCGACTTCCAGGCAATTCACCTGGCGCAGCGGCTGGCCGCCAGCATCGGCGCTCAGCCCATCCTGCTGCAATCACCTGCCGTTGTCGGATCGCCGGAAGCACAGCGCGTACTGATGCGCGACTCCGCTGTTAAAGAAGCAACCGCCCTTTTCGACCAACTCGACATTGCTCTCGTGGGCATCGGCTCAATGGAACCCTCCAAGATTCTTGCTGTAAGCGGCAACATCTTTTCCCGTAAGGAACGCGATGAACTGCAACGGATCGGCGCAGTGGGCGACATTTGCTTCCGGTACTACAATTCCGATGGACAACCCGTGAAATCACCATTGATGAAGCGGGTGATTGGAATCGATCTGGACACACTCCGCAAATGCAAGCGGGTGGTCGGCGTAGCCGGAGGAAGCCGCAAGGTGCCGGCAATCCTGGCCGCGCTGCGAGGCGGCCTGCTCGACGTACTCATCACCGAACAGCGTGCGGCGGAGGCTCTCGTTGCCACACAGGATTAACAAGCTGGAAATCTCGCCTTCGGCATGCCTACCGGTGCAACGCTTAGTCATGTTGCTTTGAGCTGCTCATAACTGCTGGAAAACGTTGCGAGCGCGGCACGACCGGTCGGTCCACCGACGACAGTAGCAATTCACTGAAAGGTGACTAAAGCTTGCCATTCCAGCAGGCCCAAATCACCGCCAGACTCAATTAGTGTTGTGTGAACACGACCTAATTAAAGAACGGCATTACGCTATATCCGATAATTATTCTCCACGAACGCATTTTGCCAGCGCCCAAGCATCTCGAATGGGGCACCGCAGTTGAGCCATACTGTTCAGGATGAGATGCACTCGGGAACAGATCGGTTTTTTCGCCGATGCGGCCAATCATCGCGAACTTCTGGTATTGGGTTACGAGGGAACGCTGATGCAGGACATGGATCTACCAGCGACGGCGCCTGCAGAAACGGAGAATGCTCAATGGACTTCAGGGCTTTCTCTCGAACCTTGGCTGGAAAGCGCTTCGCTCGATCTCCATCGCCGCAGTTCCGTCGAACACTCAGGGGCTGGATGGGAGCGTATCGATCTCTGCGCGTGGTTCAATGCGCTGCGGAGCCGGCTCTCGGGCATCCTGACGCAGATCATCTTAGATCGACCGGATCTCACCGAGCGCAAGATTGCACATCAATTCCCGGTGCTATCCGCGCTGCTGAACGACGCGATCGCCGAATGGGTAGATGCAGTCGCCGTTTTTCTGCACAGGCTGCACAACGATGCATCGGGCGTTGCAACCTGGCTCGGATACCAGAAGCTGCCTGAGCTCGTCTCGCTTTCGCCGTCCAGCGCAGATTTGCATGACGGCGGACACACAGCGCTGCGCCTTATCTTTCAGGATAGGAGCTGCATCTATTACAAGCCCCGCCCGGTCACCGGGGAGTGGCTCTGGGATCGCCTTGTGCATGCGGTCAACGGGCATTCATCCCTCCAGCTTCCTTCAGCACCAGTTCTCGCTGGCAAGGACGGCCAATATGGCTGGATCATGTCGTTGCCGCCGCACGAGAAGTTGCAGGATTGGAACAAAAACTCTGCCGAAGCGCGCCGATACTGGGAAGCTGCAGGCGCGACTCTATGCCTCGCCGAGCATGTCCGGATGACAGACCTGCACATGGCGAATCTCATGGCGACTCCTTCTGGTCCGGGGTTGTTTGACACCGAGACACTGGGAACCCCACAAACATTTTCCGCAACTCCGCCGGCGCAAAAGGCAAATGTACCTTTCGCTGCCACAATGCATGATCTGCTGGATACTGGGCTTCTGCCCAGGCCAACCTCATCAGAACTGCCGGACACATCCGGACTGTTCGGGAAGCCCGCGTCCGTGCCGCAGATCATGATTCCGCGCTGGTCAAGTCGGCCCGATGGAACGCGCCGCGTCGAGATGGCGCCTGCGGCACTATTGGATCAGGGCAACGCGCCGCATCCAGCCTCACCGCTTGAGGTGCTGCCGCTCTTGGTGAGCGGCTATCGCGAAGCCGCGACCGCCTTGATGCGCTGCCGCGAGAGTCTCGTGGCACCCGATTCTGCATGGCGCTCGGCGCTGCAGCATCATGCTCCCCGCATCATTCTGCGCAATACCCTGACCTATGGTCTCCTCCTCAGCCGGTCACTGCAACCTGGGCCACTAAACTCCGCGCCGGCGCGTAAGGAAGCACTGCTGCGCGCATTGCGGGAGTGGGGCCATCCATCTCTTCCGCCACCCGTTGTGCGGGCGGAGACGGAGACTTTGCTGCGCCTGCATGTCCCGCGGTTCATAGGACTGGCTGGCTCCCGGACTCTTGCCGGCAAATCCGGCCTGCCGCTTGCTCCACGTTTTCTATCGTGCTCACCGGCCGAGGCGGTACTGCGAAAACTTGGCGCAATGACCCCTGATCGGCTCAATGAAGTTCAGGTTCCGAGTCTGCTTGCAGCTGTTTTCGGGCGCTCCTGCTGATCCCTGCGCAAGCGGATTGCGCCGGGTCCAACGGCATGTTAGAGTGATGAGCACGTCGCATTTCCCCCTAGCCTTCAGCGAACGGACAACTGTAAGAAAAGAAAGGCAAAGTCATGACGAACTTCGAGCGCCTGCAATCGGCGGGTCTCATTGAGGTACATCATTCCCTGACTGCCGAGGAGATCAACAGTATCAACCAGCTCTCTGCAACCGAAGTGGATGCGCTGATTTCAGTGCGCACCAAGTTGGGAGACGACTTCTTTCAGCGCAAGGTCAAAGTCGGCGATTCGCATCGCATGGGAACCATGGCGATATAAGGACTGGCCGTGGACATCCATGAGGTGGTGCGTGAGCCAATCCAATCTGAGGACGGCGGCAGGAGCCACCGGCTGCGCGCAACGCTCTCGTTGACGCGAGGACCCCTGACGGAGCTGATTCGCGAGGCGTGGTATCACCCACGGCTGGGCGAACTTTATCCGGAACTCCTCTTCGCCATGCTGGGCGTCATGCGCGCATCGGTACCGGTTATGCGCCTGGCCGTTGAGCGGTCCGGCGAACTGGACGATGACCGTCTCCGCGATCGGCTGCGGGACTATTACGCCGAGCACGCCGAAGAAGAGCAGGGGCATGAAGAGTGGCTTCTGGATGACCTCGCGAGCCTCGGCATCCCGCGCGAGCGAGCTTTGCAGCGCCTGCCCTACCCAAGCGTTGCGGCACTCGTAGGCACGCAGTACTACTGGATCGAGCATGCTCATCCTGTGGCCTTGCTTGGCTATATCGCAGTTCTTGAACAACCGGCGGAGACAGCGTTTCTGATGGAAGTCCACGAGCGCACGGGCATCCCGCTCTCTTCGATGTCCTGCCACCTCAATCATGCGGAGCTCGATCCGGACCACGTTGCGGAGTTTGATGCGCTGCTGGACACTCTTCCTCTCAGCCGGGAGCAGGAAGAGCTGATCACGGTAAGCGCCATCGCGACCATCGGCCATCTTGAGAAGGTGTTCACCGATATCGTGGAGCATTTCGGGCGCATCGTCAGCCCGGCATTGCGCGGCACAGTCTTCACGGCCCCAGCAGCAAAAGCTGCTGCGGTCGTGATGTGATCACCGGTCTTCCTATGATTCCAGCAATCAGTCCCGGAGATGAGATCCTCCATTACCGCATCGTGCGAAAACTTGGCGCGGGCGGAATGGGAATTGTGTTTGAAGCTGAGGATCTGCGGCTGGGACGTACTGTGGCCATTAAGGTTCTGCAGCGTCAGATTTCGGAAAATGCTGAGATGCGCGCCCGCTTTCTGAGAGAAGCACGCGCCGCGTCGGCGCTGGATCATCCGAATCTTTGCACCATTTATACCGCCGAAGAAACCCCGGAAGGTGCCCTGTTGCTCGTGATGGCGTGCTATCGCGGCCAGACGCTCGCGGAACGACTGGCCAGGAGCGGCGCAATCGAGCCTGGAATTGCGATGGAGATTGGGCGTCAGATTGCGTCCGGTCTCCACGCGGCGCACATGGCCGGTGTGGTGCACCGAGACATCAAGCCGGGCAATGTTTTTCTCGTACAGGGCGGCAACGTCAAGATTCTGGATTTCGGGCTCTCACGCATCACGGACGAGACCCAGTTGACCCTCTCGCGCCAGGTGATCGGCACATTGGCCTATATGCCTCCGGAGCAGCTGGCCGGGTGCTCTTTCGACCATCGCGCCGATATCTGGGCTTTGGGAGCGGTTCTTTACGAAATGGCTGCGGGGCATCCGCCATTCCGCCATGCCACGCCTGCGGCCATCTGCGCCGCGATCTCACGAGGAGAATACATTCCCCTGCACGAGATTCATCCGGATCTGCCACCGGGTCTGTTGAGCGCTGTAGAGCAGTGCCTGCGGGTTCAGCCGCATGCGCGCCACAACTCGGCAGCCGACCTGCTGAACCTTCTCAGCGAGGATGCGATGCCGCATGACGCGCAGGGGACTGCGCGGCACTTTGCCACGCCCGTCGGCGGTGTTTCATCCCAGGTGCGGATCCATCCACTTCAAACAGATTGGGTCTCCACCATCCACAGCACAGCAGCGCACCAGAACGGCTTCGAAAAGCCTGTGGAGGCGGGGGTATCCATCGCTGTCTTGCCGATGCGGAATCTGAGCTCGGAACCGGACAGTGACTACTTCAGCGACGGACTGACAGAAGAGCTTATCGCTGCTCTGGAAACAGTCGTCGGGCTGAGAGTCGTCTCGCGCACCTCGGCATTTGCTTTCCGTGGCACAACGAAAGATATTCGCGAAGTTGGGCAGGCGTTGCATGCCCAGGTCATTCTGGAAGGAAGCGTGCGTCGCTCCGGATCGCGTGTGCGTGTCCATACCCAGCTCACCGATGCGCGAACGGGCTTTCATCTTTGGTCGTCTCCGAGGTTTGACCGGGAGCTCGCGGATGTTTTCGCGTTGCAGGATGAGATCGCGTCCGCTGTAGCCTCTGCCTTGGGCGAAACGGTTGCAAAGCACCTGAGCCTCTCCGGCCCAGAACCCGCAACGCCGATGCGTTCCGAGGCGTACGAAGCGTATCTGAAGGGGCGCTACCACTGGAATCGCAAAACGATCGAGGATATTCAACAGGCGGGCCGCTATTTCGAACAGGCACTGCAACTCGACGAGAACTCAGCTCCAACCCATGCCGGCTTGGCCGATTATTACTGCCTTCAGGCGAGTCTAGGTCTGATGCCGCCGCATGAAGCCTGGGGCCTGGCGCGCACATCCGCGCTGAAGGCCATTCGGCTCGACCCTGAGCTTCCGGAAGGTCATATCGCACTGGCCTCCGTGCTGCAGTTTTACGACTGGAACTGGCAGGATGCTCTGCATCATTTGAAGACTGCAATCGCGCTGCGGCCCCAGCGCGGAGACTCCTACTATATCTACGTTACGCATCTCCTGATTCATGGCGAGATGGAGGAAGCGCTCGCGCAGGTCCGCATCGGGCTGAGATACGACCCTCTCTCTGCGCCTCTGCTTGCTGAAGAAGCGATTCTCCGCGCCTACATGGGCGATCACGATACAAGCATCCTGCTGGCGCAAAGCGCCCTGGAGGCTTCACCTCATTATTTCGAGCTTTATTATGCGCTGGGCACGGCGCAGGTGCAGAGCGGCCGTCTGCCTCAGGCAGTGCGCACGTTTGAAGATGGGATATCCAAAAGCCGCATGCCGGTGCTGATGGGTTGGCTCGCAGACGCGCACGTACAAAACGGAGATGAGGAAAAGGCACGCATTGTCCTGAACCAGCTCCTCGATTATGAAAAGAATGGTACGGCGCTCCCTGTCGCCATCGCTGTAGCAGCAGCGTCTGTTGGAGAGAAGGACCTCGCCTTCACCTGGCTTGAAAAAGCGGCAGAACGCAAAGACATTTTGGTCTCCTACCTCAGCGTTCTTCCAAGTCTGAGGCAGTTGCATGACGATCCGCGCTACCATGGACTGCTGAAACGGATGAACCTCAAACATCCATCAACCCACAGGAGTCGCCATGTTGCTCGGTAGAGTCCGGTCTGAATCGGATCCTCGTACGCTCCGGCTCAGAAGCTATGTGGACGTGCGCACGCTGCCCGTTCCTCCGGCGCGAGAGATGCTGGAATCGACGCCGGCTTGGCCTATGCTCGCGAACGACCGGTTCAACTGCTGCACCTCTGCCGCAGCCGGCCACATGATTCATCACTGGACAGCAGCCAAACAGCAAGGCATCTTTCTCACGGACGCCGACATCATTCGTGCCCAGGCGCAGTTGACCGGCGACCGCTTGATGGAGTGCGTTTCCATGCTGGATGCGCTGAAATACTGGCGCAACGAGGGCATCGGCGGTCACAAGATCCACTCATTCGTCAATGGAGAGAAGTCGAATCCTGCAGATCTGCGCTGCATCGTCCATCTCTTTGGCAGCGGCTACGTTGGCCTCGATCTTCCGCCATTTGCCTGCGCCGGCGATCCCCAAAAATGGCCGGAAATTCCATGGGAGATTCCCGCCTCGGTCGCTTCCGACGCCACCGCCCCCGATCCCAAACAGGGACATTGCGTGGCTGTGGTGGGGTACGATCCGCAGTCGCTCTATGCCGTAAGCTGGGGACGACTGAAGAGGATGAGCTGGGAGTTCTTCCAACGCTACGCAGTAGAGGTCTATGCCGTCCTCAGCACTGACTGGGTGGCAGAGAAGGCCAAAAGCCCGACGGGTTTCGACACCCTGACGCTGACCAGAGATCTAACCTTGCTGCACGGTCACTCCAACGGAAAAGCCTCCTGATTTGCTCGTGGTGGAGCAAGAGTCAGCAAGCAATTGAGTGGACAGCGGCATGCGAACTGCTTGAGAGCGTGCTTGATTCATCGAGCCAATCTCCGTGCTGAGAAGCCCCTCCCCCAATGATGAGTTGATCTGCCGGCCGGTGGTCCATCTCGGCTTCAAGTGTGCGGAATGCTATGATGAGCCAACTCGTTGCCATGAACAATCTCGAATCGCTCACAGAACCGGTTCTTGAGGTAATCGCGCCGGATCAGACACGGCAGCGAGCTCCTTTGACTCACTCTCCTTACTTGATTGGCCGCAGCGGCGCTGGCGACAACAGCCTGCAACTGTTCGATGCCCGAATCTCACGCCGCTGCGCCATGATTGTGACGGGCGAAGATGGGTATCGGCTCGAAGACTGCGGCAACCGGCATGGCCTTTTCGTCAACGGCGTCAAGGTGGACCAGAAGCGGTTGGAGGACGGCGACATCATCGGCTTCGGCTTCGACGACTGCTACCGCATTGTCTTCCATTGCGATGCCTCGACTCTCCGGCAATCCAGCAACTCCGTGGCGGATCTGCTTACGCGCCTCGGAGCCATCTCCGACGCTACCGGATCGATCTCGAGCACGGGTCTGAGCCGTCTGAATCTTCTCCTCCAGGCCACGTCTCTGCTCCACTCGCAGCTCCCTCTCGATTCTGTATTAAGCACCATGCTGGATCACGCGATCGCCATCACGCATGCCGACCGAGGCCTACTGTTGGAGCGGGATAACGAGGGCAAAATGCGTGTCCGCCTGGCACGAAGCATCGGCGCAGAAAGCTTGCCACCGGAGACGATCAACCCCAGCCAAACGGCAGTCAACCAGGCCATCAGCCGTCAGGCCGGGGTGATCACCGAAGACGTGAACCTCGCTGAACTCGATTTGAAGGCCGCCGATAGCGTCGTTGTCCAGAACCTGCGTGCGGTCGTTGCGATTCCTCTTTATACCCGGCCTCAGGTCGATTCGGAACAGCCTGCTCCTTCCGATCGACGCGAACTTCTTGGCGTACTCTATCTGGATTCGCAGCGCATCGCGGCGTTTACCGCATTGGACCGGCAGATCCTCGAAGCGCTGGCCGCCGAAGCCGCCAGTATTCTGGAGAATGCGCGGCTGGTAGCTCGGGAACGCGAGCGTCAGCGGCTGGAGCAGGAGCTGACGATTGCGCGCGAGATTCAGCAGGCCATGCTGCCACACGGATTGAGAGACTTTCCCCATCTGGCCGTGACGGGCGTTCACTTCCCTTGCTCCGAAGTGGGAGGCGACTACTTCGACGTCTTCCCTGTCAGCGAGGACCGGGTGGTATTTCTCATCGCGGACGTTGCAGGAAAAGGACTCGGCGCGGCGCTGCTCACTACCATGCTGCAAGGCGCGCTCTCTGGAATCGCCATGGGCGCCGATCCCGTGCACGTCTTCCGCCAGCTCAACCTCCTGCTCTGCCGCCATCGTGAGGTCGGCCGCCATGTGACCCTGTTTGTTGGCCTGCTCGACTCCAATGGCGCCTTCGAGTTCATCAAAGCTGGACACCCTTCGCCTCTGCTGGTGCGCGGTGGCCAGGTGAGCGAACTTTACATGGACGGCTCGCTTCCCGTTGGGCTGCTCCCACAGGCTGATTACATAGCCGGACGGATGCAATTCGAGCCTGAAGATACGCTGATTCTTTTCACTGACGGCGTAACCGAAGCTCAGGACCCGGACCGCAATCTCTTTGAAGTTGAGGGTCTCAAAGACGCCATAGCCTGCTGCCATGCCATGCCATTGGACAAGCTGCAGCAGGACATACTTCAGTCCGTGCAGAAATTCACGCGCGGAGCCAGTCAGTCAGACGACATCACGCTGCTGCTGGTGCGTTATCGGAGACCATGAAGAGACGGAGATCTCCTCGAACGCACCGCCCCGGATCGCCGGATCTCATCGGATCATCATGGATTGCCCCGGCAAACGGAATACCCGCGAGAACTTTCGAACTGAAATCGAGACGTACGGATTCGGTCACGGGAAACGTCGCTCTTCCCTGATTCGCTATTTTTCAGTCTCAAAAATGGTGTCGCTGATAGCCTCTGAACTGATATGTCAGCTAAAGCCGGAGGCAGCGCACACCCCAACTCGCAATCCGCCTTCCCCGTCCGCCCTGCCACGCACCTTTCGCCTGCCCCGCTGACGTACAATGAAGCGGCTTCCGGGTATACGCTTTCCGGAGCCCGAAAAATCCCGGCGTACAGGACCGATTGCAGATGAAGCTACTCGCACGCACCACCTTTGCACTGATGACCCTCAGCCTCGCCGCCGCCCTGGCATCGCACGCGCAGAATGCCATGGGAATCAACGGCCAGAAGCTCGTCACCCTCCACCGCGCCGTCTCCAGTCAGACGCAGCCGGAGTTCACGAGCATCACCCTCGCTCCCGGCCGCGGCATGGAGCTTTTGCAGATTACCGCCAACTTCCCGGGCAAGGGCAACGTCGATGTGCTGGCCTCGCCCAGCCTCGCTCAGGCCAAGGAAATGCTCGATGTGAAAGATGACGCTAACGGAGACCTTGGCTACCGCCTCGGCGCGGCATTCCTCGTGCCTTATCCGAACCGCATCCGCGGTCCGCTGTCCGCCGATGGCAAGACCCTTACGGCACAGTGGCAGGGCCACACCATCACCCTTCCGGCGAACAATATTGGCCAAAAGCCCGGTGCGGAGCGCCACGCCATGCACGGCCTCATCCTCAAGGCCAGAACCGATGATGTCCGTGTCAAAGAAATCCCCGGCGGCGAGCAGGTCACCGGCGTCATCCACGCGGGCAACTTCGGCGGCCACTGGCTCTCCAGCACTGATCTTGACTTCACCATCACGCTCACCGCCGAAGCGGTGGACGCCAGCATCGTGGCAAAGAACCTCGGCAACGAAGCGGAACCCATCGCCATCGGCTGGCACCCCTACTTCAACCTGCCTTCCGGCGATCGCACGCAGGCCCGTCTGCACGTTCCCGCATCCATGCTTGCCCAGGTAGATAACTACGATAATGTCTTCCCCACCGGCAAACTCGTTCCCGTCAGCGGGCAATACGATCTGCGTGCCCCCGGCGGCAAGGCGCTCGCGCAGAACTTCTATGACGATAACTGGAGCCATCTCGACTGGAAGAACGGCGCTGTCACCGTGCAGGTCATCGATCCCGCAGCACACTACGCCGTCGATATCGAAGGGATTTCGCCGGAGATCAAGACCATCCAGGCCTACGCGCCGCCTGCCGCCAAATTCGTCGCCGTCGAAGACCAGTTCAACTTCGCCGACCCCTTCGGCAAAGAGTGGGGAAACATGAACACCGGCATGGTGACGCTCAATCCCGGTCAGAGCACGAAGTGGCACGTGCGCCTGCACGTTTTTGTTCCTTAAGCACGTTCAAACCTGCGAGCTTCGCATCCTTCCGCAAATTGCTGCAGCGCAATGCGAGGCTCGCACTACTCCGCGCGGCTCTTTATCCAATGCAGCCACTTCCCCCATTCCCAGGGAATAAAATCTTTCTCTTCCATCAAAACAAATAAAACTGGACTCCTTCAGGTCCGGCAACAATGTCCTGCAGCATCGCATCGCAGGCATAGAAGAGGAGGATGTTGTATGTATCGACTTTTCCGCTTGGCAGCAGCTTTTGCTACCGTTGTGGTACTTGTTGCGCTACCCCGCAGCTCACAGGCTCAAATCACAGAGAACATCGTTGCGAGCATCTCACACTCGTTCATCGTGAATAACACAGCCCTTCCCCCGGGCAAATACACATTTCACATGATTCAACAGACAGGCGAGGCGGTCATGCGCGTTTCCAGCGCAGATGGCCGAATCGCCACGGATTTTCTGGTTCGGGATTCTATCAACGATCATTTGCCTCAACACACTGAGCTCGTCTTTAACCGCTATGGCGGCAAAGAATTCCTGGCCCGCATCTATGAGTCAGGCACGAAGATTGGCGCTTCTGTGGTCAATGTCTCTCGTGAAGAGGCGAGCCTCAAAAATCAGGGCCAGACCGGCACTACGCACACCGAAGAGCAAACCAGGTAAGAACAGCGCGGATGGATATCTTTCCTGTGCACTTCAACTCCCGGCTGGATATCCATCCATTCCATACACCTGCGCAGCTGCACATCACTGCGCACTCACTCTTCCGCCAGCTTGGTCAACCTCACAGTACGCCCTGTTCTCGCCGACTCGCGCGCGGCATCCAGAATCTGCATCACCGTCACGTTCGTATCCAGCGACGTGAGATCACCCCGCGGCACAAGCTTGCCTTCCAGGACTGCAGCCAGGTAATCCAGCGAGTTGTCTTCAGGCGCCATCAACGCCGGCGCTGCCACCAGGCGCTCCGTAGTGTCCTTCTCCAGCCGCAGCCGCACCTGGTCCGCCGCCACCGTGATTGCATAGCCCTTCGCGCCATAGACCTCCATATCCTTGCGTGCGAACGGCCAGTTCCATGAACCCATGATCACAGCCTGCGCGTGAGGATATGTCAGCACGATGGTCGAGTCATCATCGACTCTTGGATAGACCTGTGGCTTGTCCTGGTTAGCCACAGCCGTCACCGTCAGCGGAGTCTCACCATGCATCAGCCACGTCATCAGGTCCACGCCATAGCATCCAAAGTCGTAAAGCGCGCCGGCTCCGTTCTGCCCGGGGTCTGTCAGCCAGCGCAGAAACTCAGGCGGTACGCCAATCTCCGCCGGACCCTGATGACCGTCATGCACCACCACGCGCCGGATTGGTCCAATCTCACCCGACGCCACCGCGTCATAGGCCGCCTTGTTGCTCGCGTACCACGTCGTCTCGTAGTTCACCAGCACCTGAATGTGGTGCTCCCGCGCCGTCTGTCGAATCGCCAGCGCATCGTCCAGCGAAATTGTAAGCGGCTTCTCCACCATCACGGACACACCGTAGCGCGCCGCTGTCTCAATCACCTTTCGATGCTCGGCGATCGATGTGTATACCAGCACCGCACGCGGATGCTTCGCCTCGATTACGCTGGCCACGTCCTTATAGAACAACGCGCTCGGGATCCTATACTTCTTTTCATACTTCGCCGCCAGCGCCGGGTCTGCTTCGGCAATGCCAACCAACTCGACGTTGGGATGCTGTGAAAGCGGCCCCAGAAACCCTTCCACATGTCCATGCTCAAGACCCACAATCGCAACACGGAGCGGCGCTCCGGCACTTTGCGCAGCAACCATCCCCGGCAACGCCAGCACAGCGCATCCCAACACGTGGCTTACACAGAACATCCAGCACGATCGCCAGCAATTCATCTCAGCAACTTCCTCCCCGCACCTGATTCTACGCGGCCAATCGAAAGTACCCTTTCAGACACTCATCTCATTCCGCTTTTCATACAACCGCATTGTCGAATCCGCCATCATTGAATCCATGCCGAATCGTCGGCTCCCGAACCCGCGAAAGGAGTCCTCATCCGTGCTCATCCCCCATCGTCCTAACTCCATCCACCCGATTCTTCTGGCTGTTCTTCTCATCCTCACCATCCTGCCTGCTGCACAAGCACAACTGCCCAAAGGCGATCTGTTCTTCGGATACAGCCGCACCAGTTCCAACGTCTTCTATCCCAACGTGGGCGGACTGAACGGGTGGGAAGGCGCCGGCAGTCTCAAAGTCGCTCCCTTCATCAGCGCAGATGCAGACGTGGCCCACTACGGCCTTGGCGCAAACTCCACTGTTCCGCGAACCACTACCTTCCTCTTTGGCCCGCGCGTCACCGTCGGCGCGCTCGGCGTCAAGGTCTTCGCACACGGACTCATTGGCGGCGAGCACTCGGCCAACAGCGGCGGGCCGACGCCCATCTCGGGCAACGCCTTCGCTTACGCACTGGGCGCTGGACTTGATGTCCCCATCGCCCCATTCTTTGGCTGGCGCTTCCTCGTGGACCGCATCGACGCGCCGTCGATCTCTCCGCCCGGCGAATCCGACATCCGCTTCTCCACCGGCCTCGTCTTTCATTTCTGACGGGGCACGATTTGGCCTCTGGTCCCATCTGCCTGTATACCTGCTGCCAGCAACAGCCGTCCATCTGCACGAGATGGCTGTTGCCTCCCGCTTTCGCTGCCCATGCCGTGGCTGCCGGACTCTCGAAATCCCTGCCGCCATGGGCTTATGTCCCACCTGCTGGTGGAAGGAAGATGGTCAGGATGAGGTCGACGCCTCCGAGGTTCGTCTTACCGTCAACGGCCAGCTCAGCCTCACCCAAGCCCCGCGAGCACTATCGCTGCTGCGGCGCCGCACATCCTCGATTTCTGCCTTATGTGCGCAAACCGGACGCCTCCCGACAATAACTCGTCCCGGACAATCCGCAGCACAGACAGCCAGCCGACGCCGGTTTGACCCCCGCCCATCCACCCTCTTACCATTGAGTGAGGAATTCCCCCCGCCGCGCAGCGATGTCTGCTCTCAGACTCCGCTCCTGCCCGGCAGTTTGTTCGGCGCCAAACCGCGCCTGGAAGGCAAAACGTTGAGTCCCACTGATACCCTCGAAAGCAACACCCAGCCTGATGCGGCAAGCGCCGGCTCGGCTCACGACCACTCCCACGAAGGCCACGATCACACGCACGACCACCAGCATGGTCCGGTTCTGAACCCGGAATGCACCCGCGAGCTGACCGTCGAGGCTGATGCCGATGAGGTCTCGAAGACCTTCCGCAAGGTCACACGCGCCTATCAGAAATACGCACGCATCCCCGGCTTTCGCCCCGGCAAGACGCCCGAGTCCGTCATCCAGCGCAAGTTTGCCACTGAGATTCGGAAGGAAGTGATCGACACGCTGCTCCCGGAGCGCTTCAACCAGGGCGTGCGCGACCTGAAGATCAAGCCTGTGGGTCAGCCGCAGGTCACAGAGCTCACGGTGGAAGATGGTAAGCCGCTGCACGTCAAGGCGGTCTTCGAGTACATTCCGGATTTCTCCATCGAAGGCTACCAATCCGTCACCGTGGAAAAGCCCTCCGTCGAAATTACAGATGAGGAGTTCAACCGCGAGATGGAGGAGCTGCGCGAATCGCGCGCCACCATCGAGCCCGTGGAAGAGGACCGTGCTCTGGTCGACGGCGACTGGGCGCAGATCTCCTACACCGGAGTGATTGCCGACGAAGCGGACGGCGATCCCGTCAAGGGCGAAGATGCCCTCGTCGAGATCGGCGGCAAAGACACCGTCGAGGCATTCACGCAGGTCTTGCGCGGCGCAAAGCCCGGCCAGGAGCTCAAGGCCGAGGTGATCTACCCCGCCGAGTACCCTGAAAAGCGCATCGCGGGCAAGACCGTCGCCTACGACGTGGCTGTCAAAGGCATCAAGAAGCGCACTGTGCCGGAGTTGAACGACGAACTGGCCAAGGAACTCGGCGGCTATGAGAACCTCGCAGACCTGCAGACGCGCGTCCGCGAGCACATGGCCCAGCGCAAGCGCAACAGCGTCGAGAACGAGACAAAAGACAAGCTCTTCGCCGCGCTGTCTGAGAAGTTCGCCTTCGCCGTTCCCGAGTCGCTCGTGCAGGATCGCATTGACGCGCGGCTCGAACGCGGCCTTCGCGCCCTCGCGGCGCAGGGCATGCAGGCCGAGCAGATGCGCAAACTCGACTTCGGCCGTCTTCGCACAGCCCAGCGTGACGGAGCCATCGCCGAGGTTAAGGCGACCATCCTGATGGACCGCATCGCCGAGGCCGAGAACATCTCCGTGACCGACGAAGAGGTGGATCGCGAGATTCAAATCGCGGCCATCCAGTCCCGGGAACCTGTCGAGGCACTCCACAAGCGATTGACGGAGGATGGCGGCATCGCTAGAATCCGGGAACAACTCAAGCGCGAAAAGGTTGCGGATTTGCTCTACCAGAGGCTGCCTGCTTAGGCAGGCAGACAAAGCCAGGCAGCCGCGTCGACTCTCAAGGTTTGCGCGGCCGACAACACGGGGGACTTCGATTCCCTAAGAAAAGACGAGACGAGCGATCTATGGCATTGGTTCCCATGGTGGTTGAGCAGACGAGCAGGGGCGAGCGCGCCTACGATATTTATTCCCGCCTGCTGCGCGACAATATTATCTTTCTCGGCACCCCCATCGACGACCAGATCGCCAACCTCGTCGTGGCCCAGATGCTCTTCCTCTCCGGCGAAGATCCGGAGAAGGACATCCAGCTTTACATCAACTCGCCGGGCGGCTCCATCACCGCGGGGCTCGCCATTTATGACACGATGCAGTTCATCAAGAACAATGTGGTCACATACTGCATCGGGCAGGCCGCCAGCATGGGAGCTTTCCTGCTGCTCGCCGGCACCAAAGGCAAGCGGTTTGCGCTGCCCAACTCGCGGATTCTCATTCATCAGCCCTCGATGGGCGGACTCAGTGGCCAGGCCACTGACATCGATATTCATGCGCGCGAGATTCTGCGCATCCGCGAGATTACCAACAACCTCATGGCAAAGCACACCGGCCAGTCGCTCGAGCGCATCGAGCGCGATGTGGAGCGCGACTTCATCATGAACGCGCACCAGGCCCGGGAGTACGGCATTGTTGACGAAATCATAGACCGTCCACGTTCGTAACGTTGCGGAAGGGCCCCGCCTCAGGCGGATTTGCACTAAGATAGTCGCAGGGAGTCATCTCACTATGAAGACGCGCACGGGACCGGAAGAAGCGCTACGCTGCTCGTTCTGCCACAAATCGCAGGATGCCGTGGCCAAACTCATCTCCTCGCCCAGCGACTACCCGCGCGCCTATATCTGCGATGAATGCGTCGCCGTCTGCAACTCGATCCTCGAGGATGACCGCGGCGAAGCGCATCCCACTACTGCTGCCGGGCATCTGCCCAAGCCGCAGGAAGTGAAAAGCTTCCTCGACGACTTCGTCATCGGCCAGGACCAGACCAAGAAAAAGCTCGCCGTCGCAGTCTACAACCATTACAAGCGCGTGCAGATGAACCGCATGCGGAACAACGAAGTCGAGCTCGCCAAGTCCAACATCCTGCTCATCGGACCCACCGGTTCCGGCAAGACGCTGCTCGCCCACACCCTGGCCAAGATGCTCGACGTGCCCTTTGCCATCGTGGATGCGACCACGCTCACCGAGGCCGGTTACGTCGGCGAGGATGTCGAGAACATCATCCTCAAGCTGTTGCAGGCCGCCGACGGCGACGTCACCCGCGCCCAGCAGGGCATCATCTACATCGATGAGATCGACAAGATCGGCCGCAAGGACGAGAACCCCTCCATCACCCGCGACGTTTCGGGCGAGGGAGTGCAGCAGGCCCTGCTCAAGATCCTCGAGGGCACCGTCGCCAACGTTCCTCCGCAGGGCGGCCGCAAGCACCCTCATCAGGAATTTACGGCAGTCGATACTACGAATATTCTTTTCATCTGTGGTGGAGCCTTCGTCGGGCTTGAACGCGTCGTCGGCCGCCGCATCGGCAAAAAGGCGCTCGGCTTCAAAACTCCTGAGGCCGAGACAGAAGCAGCCGGAGTCCGTTCGCACCGCGACACGGAACTGCTTCGCAAGACCGAACCGCAGGACCTGATTAAGTATGGGCTGATCCCCGAGTTCGTTGGCCGGCTGCCGGTCATGGGCGTGCTCGATGAGCTGGACGAGCCAGCCCTGGTCGAGATCCTAACCAAGCCGCGCAATGCAATCCTCAAGCAATATCAGCGGTTGCTTGAGTATGAGAATGTCCGTCTGCACTTTACGCAGGAGGCGACCGGCGCCATCGCCCGTGAAGCCCTTGCCCGCAAGGTCGGTGCGCGCGGACTCCGCATGATTCTCGAAGAGCTGATGCTCGACCTGATGTATCACCTGCCGAGCAACAAGAAAGTCCGCGACCTCGAAATCACCAAGGACATGGTCGAGCGCCGCGATCTATCCCTCAGCTTGCTTGAGAAGGCTGGCTGACGAAGTACCTCGGCATCAGAATCAAAGAGGGCGCGCATCTGCGTGCCCTCTTTTCTTGTGTGTGAGCAAACAGCTCTCAGCTCAACTTCTCTGCCGCTCTGGACCTGCTCAGAGCTTCGAGTGGCTGCCGTCGCAGAAGGGCCGGTTGCCCGTGTGCTTGCAGCCGCACAGGTAAACGGTCTTCGACTCCGTCGCCTCGAACTTCATCGGTGTCATGCCGGTTCCCTTATGGCTGCCGTCGCAAAACGGCTGGTTCTTGCTCTGCCCACACGCACACCAGTGGTAGCTCTTCCCAGCTTCCACTGGCACTGCATAGGGGCCCTTCTGGACAATAACGGGATCTGCCATGCGAAACCTCTCCTGAAGAAAAATAACGCTGCTGCGACTGCTACTTTACACCATCCTGAGGGCCCGCACGCCTCCGTGTCTCTGTGGTCTGAGTCACACAGAACTGGCTTTCAGGTCACTGTCGTCTGGTCCGCCTCAGAGCATTCTGACTGCGGGAGGGCAAAGAAATGCCGGCCAGCGTGTTTGAAAAGACAGCGTCTGTGGAAGACGCTCTTCGCGAAGTCTCTAAAATCCGTTCCAAAGTGTCGGAAGCAGTGGAGAACGGTGCCCGCACCGCCAATCAGGCCATAAAGCGGAGCCGACACGCCACAGAGAACCTCATCGAGGATGTGCGCCATTCGGTCAAGCAGCGCCCTTTTGAGGCACTCGGCCTTGCATTCGGCGCTGGAATCCTGGCTGGAGGCCTCGCCGCCCGGCTGGGACTTCGTCGGCACTGAAGACTGCTCCTCAGTTCAACCCCGAGCAACGGCCAGTTGCGCGCACGGCCGCTCAGGTCGTTCTGTGTGCAGACAGGGTCGCAACGCCTTCGCGACACAGCCCTTAACCGCCCAGTGCCCCGTGTAAGCAGGGCGTCTCTGCCATGGGCCCTCCGATGCCGTTGTTCTGGCTGCATGCCTCGCCCAATCGAACCATCCGCTGTACAATCCCAAGAAGACCAGCAGATTTCGCCTGAAGCCAGAACGAAAGATGCGCGTCTAATCTTCAGGGATCCCCAATGACCTCAGCGCGAGAAAAGACCGAGTCCCATAAGCTTCCCATGATGCCCATCCGGGACATGGTGATCTTCCCCTACATGATGACCCCGTTTGTCGTGGGCCGGCAGTCCAGCGTGCGCGCGCTCGAGGAGGCTCTGAACGGCGACCGTAAAATCTTCCTCGCGACGCAGCATGATGCCTCGATCGACGAACCCCATGCCAAGGACATCTATCAGGTCGGATCCATCTGCAACATCGTGCAGAGCGTCAAAATGCCGGACGGCAACATCAAGGTACTCGTCGAAGGCGTAGAGCGCGCTAAGTCGATCGAAGTCACGGATCGCGACGGATTCTTCGTCGCCACGGTTCGTACCGGCAAAGCAGATTTTGAAATGACGCCAGCTGCTGAGCAGCTCATGCAGCGCGTCACCTCGCTCTTCGAGCAGTACGTCAAGCTGCAGCAGTCGCTCAACTACGAAACCATCATCGCCTCGGTGCGCATGGACGAGCCCGCCAAGCTGACCGACACGATCGCGGCCAATCTTCAGATTGGTATTGAAGAAAAGCAGGAGCTTCTGGCCATCTTCGATCCCGCCTCGCGCCTGGCCCGCATCGCCGATGTGCTCGACATCGAGATTGAAAAGCTCGACATCGACCGTAACATCCAGTCCCGCGTCAAGCGCCAGATGGAGCGTGCGCAAAAAGAGTACTACCTGAACGAAAAGATTAAGGCCATCCAGAAAGAGCTGGGCCGCGGCGAAAAAAGCGAGTTCGATGAACTGCGCAAGAAAATTGAATCTGCCGGCATGCCCAAAGAAGTCTTGGAGAAGGCCGTTCAGGAGCTCAGGAAGCTCGAAGCCATGCCGCCCATGTCGGCCGAGTCCACCGTCAGCCGCAACTACATTGACTGGCTGCTCGCCGTGCCGTGGAAGAAAAAGTCCAAGGAGACGCGCTCCATCGATTTTGCGGAGAAGGTGCTCAACGAGGACCACTACGGCCTCGAAAAAATCAAGGAGCGCATCCTTGAGTTCCTCGCCGTGCGCCAGCTCGTCAAGAATCCCAAGGGCTCGATCCTTTGCTTCGTCGGGCCTCCCGGAGTCGGCAAGACCTCGCTCGGCATGTCCATCGCCAAAGCTACGGGTCGCAAATTCGTGCGCCTCTCGCTCGGCGGCGTGCGCGACGAAGCAGAGATTCGCGGCCATCGTCGCACCTACATCGGCGCTCTGCCAGGCCAGATTATTCAGCACATGAAGCGCGCCGGTACCAAGAACCCCGTCTTCCTCCTCGACGAAGTCGACAAGATGGCCTCGGATTTCCGCGGCGATCCCGCTTCGGCGCTGCTGGAAGTGCTTGACCCCGAGCAGAACACCACCTTCCAGGATCATTACCTCGACGTAGACTACGATCTCTCGCAGGTGCTCTTCGTCGCCACGGCCAACGTGATGCACACCATCCCTGCGGCGCTTCAGGACCGCATGGAAGTCCTCCGCCTGCAGGGCTACACCGAGCACGAAAAGCTTGAAATCGCGCGGCAATACCTCATCAAGAAGCAGCGCGAGCAGACCGGCCTTAGCGAGAAGAACATCTCCTTCCGCGACGACGCAATCCTCGAAATCATTCGCAGCTACACGCGAGAAGCCGGCGTGCGCAACCTCGAGCGCGAGATTGGCAATGTATGCCGCAAAGTCGCCCGTCGCGTCGTCAAAAAAGGCGCGAAGCACAAGGAGGAACTCGCCGCGGCCAACATCGCAGAGTTCCTCGGCGTGCCCCGCTTCCGCGAGTCCGAGGTTCATGAGAAGAGCGAAGTCGGCCTCGTCACGGGCCTCGCATGGACCGAAGTCGGCGGCAGCATCCTGTCAACGGAAGTCCAGGTCCTCGACGGCAAAGGCAAGCTCACCATCACCGGCCAGCTCGGCGACGTCATGCAGGAGTCCGCGCAGGCCGCGCTCAGCTACATCCGCGGCAAGGCGCAGGCGCTCGGTCTCAGCCGCGAGTTCTATCGCAACCTCGACATTCACCTGCACGTGCCCGAGGGCGCCATTCCCAAGGACGGGCCCTCCGCGGGCATCACTATGGCCACCGCGCTCGCCAGCGCGCTCGCCAGGATTCCCGTGCGCCGCGATATCGCCATGACCGGCGAAATTACGCTGCGCGGCAAGGTCCTGCCCATCGGCGGACTCAAGGAAAAGCTGCTCGCCGCGCTTCGAGCAGGCATCTTCGAGGCCATCCTGCCCAAGGGCAATGAGAAAGACGTGGCCGAGCTGCCCGACAACATCAAGAACTCCATGAAGCTCCATTTCGTGGACACCATGGACGAGGTGCTGGCGCTGGCTCTCGAAGGCCCGCTGCCCGCGCCCATCCCCGCAGAGACTGAGGTGCTGGCCTCCGTCCCAGCATCAGAGTCTGTCACAGGCCCGGTGGCGCGGCAGTAGGCCGCGTCACGGCTCACGCTCCATGCGCTACTCGACCAGATTCCTGCTCTCGGCCTTGGCCGCCGCACAGTTTCCTGCGCCCGGCATGCCGGAGATCGCCTTCCTCGGCCGCTCCAACGTCGGCAAGTCCAGCCTCCTGAACGCGCTCGTCGGCGACAAAGCCGCGAAGGTCTCTTCCACTCCCGGCCGCACGCGCGCCATCAATTTTTTCCTGCTCTCAGACGAGAAGCAGCGCCCGCGCCTGACTTTCGCCGACCTGCCCGGCTACGGCTACGCCAAGATCTCCAAATCCATCTCCGCCGGCTGGCCTGCCTTCATTGAGCCCTATCTCGCCGAGCGCACCACGCTTGGCCTCTGCATCTGCCTCGTCGATTCGAACATTCCCCCGCAGGCCAGCGACCGCCAACTCGTCGACTGGCTGCGCAGCGCGGGCCGTTCCTTCGCAGTCGTCGCCACCAAAATTGATCGGCTCAGCGGCAACGAGCGTACCCGCAACCTCGCCGCAATTAAAAAGGCATTGGAACTGGAAGAAGTATTGCCCGTCTCGGCCAAAACCGGCCATGGGCTTCGCGCCCTCTGGACGCTCATCGACAACGTACAGGCCGCGCACCACCCGATCTAGCGTAGAACCGCGCTAACGCGCAATGGTTTCGGCGCCTGGCGAGAAGGTGGACTCCTCGCAGCCCTTCGCGCCGCAAACGTGCACCGTCACGGGCGTCGCAATTTCCCCCGCCTCAACGCTGCGCCGCACGCGCTCCGCAAAGCAGGCGGCAAACTCCGCATCGGCCGTCAGCAGCCGTTCGCCTTTCACCATGCGCCCCATGTAGCGCGGCGCCCGTTGCAGCCAGCGGCGCGCACCTCCGGCCTGCGCAGGCAGGCACTCCACCGCAAGCGCATCCAGCTTTGGGAGCCATTGAACCGGCATCGTCGCCACACGCCAGCTCACGCTGACCACGCCCGGCGCGTAACCGTCTGAGCTAGCCAGAGCCACATCGCGCAGAAGATCCGGTGCGACTCCTCGCTCCGCCATCTCGCGCTCCATCGCCTTGGGATCAGCAGCAACGCAGACGGCAACCGCCTCACCCTTGCGAATCTCATTCTTCAAAATGCGCAGGGCTTCATCGAGCGACGTCACCAGAAAATCCACCACACCATCACGGACGGCTTGCTTCTGTAAGGTCGGATCCGCAGTGGCAGTCAAAGTCGCAGCACCTGCGATGTTGCCGGCGACCACGAGAGCGCGGCCCGCTTCGTCCAGCAAACCGGCATAAAGCAGACGGCCTCCCAATCCCGATTCCGCTGCTTCCGGCTGCGGCTCCCTGCGCCGCGCCGTCTCCATCAGAGCTGCATAGCGACCTTCAACTTCTGCAAGGAAAGAGTTGCCCGCTGGACACCACTCAATGCTGTTCGTCAATCACAAACTCCCCTGCCCGCGGCCAACAGATCTTGAAAGACGCTCTCAGTCCTGCTCTCGCCAGTTGTGCTGCCTCACGTAGACGACAAATACGCCCTTCTGAGGATCGATTTTGATCTTCGCTGCGTCTTTCTGCTTCACACAATCATTCGGCATCACGATTCCTGCATTGAGTATGTCTGCGATCGGATACCACGACTCGACCGACGAGTTCTTCTGTTTCGCCACATCGCAATTGATGTAGTACTCCATCGCATTCTGATAGGTGGCGTGCACAGATATCACCTTTGCGCCAGGCGGCACACGCACTTCGATGCTGCCATCGTCATTCTGGTGCTGCCAGTCGCCCGTGGTCTCGTGATGATGATCGAACTGAATCAGCACATTCGAGGCGTCTGCCTGCGTGCCCGTCTTTCCATCCAGAATTCGCACCGTGATCGTCGCGCTCTGCTGCGCGCGCAGTTCTGCACCCGCGCCAAGCGCGCCAAGCATCACCACCAATGCGCCTATAAGGCCAATCCTCATCCGACCTCCTGCCTACCACGATGAATAGGGCTGCCCGTCCGACCCCGTCTCCTGTGACCCCGAATGCACATCGTCAATGCCCGGCTCGGTTTGATCCAGCGAGTGAAGAGCATCGCTCGTGTCCGTCACCCAAGTGTCCGAACTCTTTGTCATCGGGTCCACGGGGATGCTCCGCAGATAGCCCTCCTGCACCAGATCGTCCATCGTCTGGGGAGCCTTCTGCTTGTCCATCGTATAGGAGTCGATAGCGGCGCGCATCACGCTGAGATCTTCTTTCAGAACGGCCTCGCGCGCCGACTTGATGGCACCAATGAAACTGGGCACAGCAAGGGTCGCGAGGACGCTGATGATCGCCATAACAATCATCAGTTCCATCAGCGTGAAGCCTGCTTCGTGTTGGCCCGTCCTGCGCATTCTGTCTTCTACCAGTCTGAGTATTTTGTCCCGTCCAGCGCGGTCCCTGTTGATTTCGAGTGCACGTCAAACACGCTCTGCCCGCCATAGGAATCCGAACTCGGATCGTCTTGCATCGAGCGCATGCCCCAGTCCGTATTGCCCGTCATCGGATCCACCGGAATCTTGCGCAGAAACTTCACCTTCTTGCCCTGCACATCCACGCCGTTCACCAGTGTCTCCAGGTCGGGCGGATAATTCTGGCTGTCCACCTTGGTCTGAAAGGCGCCTTTATCCGCTGCATCCTTGTAGTGGTCAATCGCGTCTCGCATGGCCCACAGGTCGCGACGCAGCTCGCGCTCCTTCTGCCGCTTCACCTGAAACTGCGCCACCGGCACAGCCGCTGCAGCCAGAATCCCTAGGATCGCCACCGTCACGATCAGCTCAACCAGCGTCAGTCCCGATTCTCCCGGCTTCTTCTCAATCTGGACTCTGCAAGGCATCATGCCGTCCTACTTCGCCACAATCGTGGCCTGTCCACCCTGCGCCTGCACCACCTGCCCTGCACCGTTCGTTGCGCCGGGACGGGTGATCGTGATCGCGGACTCACCCGGCGTCTTCGCCTGGAAGCTCAGCACGCAGACCACTCCCGCTCCGTCGATACCTTTGGCTCCCGGCGGGCGCGACGCATTCACCGTCAGTGTCCCCGGTCCGTCGTCGCGATGGACAAGCGCAACCGCCTGGCCATCCCGGCTCAGAAAATCGCCGTTATCCACATTCACCAGGGTCAGCTTGGCGGCATCGTATTGAATCTGCACCGGCGTCGATGCGATGTTTGTCGCTCCGCTGATGACGATCGGGATCTGAAAGGTCGTGCCCACTGCGACCGGCATACGCGGAGGCGCAAAGGCGAAGCGCAAGACCTCAGCCTGCGACGACGCAGGACCGCTTGCTGTTGGCGGAGAGGAAGCCTGTGTTGCCGCGGCGGTCGCAGGCGGCGCACCTGAAGCCGGCGGCGCTCCGGTAGATGCTGGCTGAGGCTCTGCCGCCGCGCGCAACTGCGCCAATGCAGCATTGCCTGCCGCCTGAGCCGTCTGCCCCGGAACCGTACCAATCACGGCGCTCGCGCCGGTGACCCCGCTTGTCTGCGGCGCTGCCGTCGTGGTGCCGGAATTTCTCTGGCTCACATGCCGCAGCTCGATATTCTGCCCCGCGCCCGTATCAATCGACCGCAAATTCACTGGTGTCAGATACGGCGAGCGAACGATGTGGGGAACCAGCAGGAAGACAATCTCGTCGTCGGTCTTGATGTGGTCCATCGAGCCAAACAGATACTTGAGAATCGGAATCGAGCTCAATCCCGGTATACCCGTCCAGTTCTGCTGGTCCTGCTCATTCAGGATGCCGCCAAGAATGCTTGCTTCACCTTCGCGCAGGCGGATAGTCTGCTCACTCGTCTTCTGGGCAATAATCGGCTCCGTCACGCCTTCAATCGTCGTGCTGCCGCTCTCCGAGCTCACTTCGATCTTCAGCTTCAGCGTCACGTCGTGGTCATAATGCACCGTGGGCGTCATCTCGATGTTCACGCCGACATCGATGTACTGGAACTGCGTCTCGGCCATCGGCGTAATTGCCGCCGCCACGCCCACTCCCGAGCTGAACGACCCGGTTGCGATCGGGATGCGCGAACCGATCTTCATCGTAGCCTTCTGCGCGTCCGTGCAGCGAATGCGCGGATTTTGCAGGATTCGCGTGTTCGAATCCGTCAGCAGCATATTCGCCGTCGCGGTTCCCAGCGTCACCGCGAAGTCGTTCGAGTTCAGATGCGCCAGGTTGTAAAGAGTCGGGGAAGTTGAGGTCGTTGCTCCGGTCACGGGATTTGTCGTCGTGCTCGTCGTCGTTGTCGGCGGCTGCAGCGTCACGCCCGCGCTCTGCGGCCATGAGATGCCGAGATTCTGCTCCCAATTCTTCGCCACTTCCAGCACTGAAATATCGACCACGACCTCCGGCCGCGCCTTGTCGAGATCGCTAATGAGCTTCTCCGCCAGCAGCAGCTCGTCCGGCGTCGCGCGCATCACAATCGCGTTCTGGCTGGCTACCCCATACACCTTCGCATTCGGCAGCACATTGCGCAAAGCCGTCTGCACGTCATTCAAATCGTTCTGCTGCCAAGCATTGGTCAGATAAAAAGTCTGCACCGCCTGCTCATCCAGTTCCGTCCGCTTCGCCCGCGTGTTCTGCGCCACAAAGATCGTGTTGGAGGTGACGGCGCGCCAGAACGTCCCGGAAAGCGTGCCCACAATCCGCAGCGCGTCCATCAGCGAGACGTTGTTGAGATCCACCTGAATCCGCTTGCCCGTGTAATCAGGGTCGAAGAGTACGTTGATGCCGGCTGCCTTGCCCACCGCCTGGTAGACGGTCTTCGAGTCCTCCACCATATGCAGCGAGAGAGGTTCATTGGACAGCGGCTTCAACTCAGTCGGCGCGGCCATCGAATCTACGCTTTCCGCTGACTCAGGAATCCCTGTGCTGTCTCCGTTTGCCGCTGGCTGCGCCTCGGTGTGGCGCGCACGAATCTGCGAAATCTCCTGCTGCGCCGCCTCATTACCGGGATCGATCTCAGCTGCGCGCAGCAACTCGACCAGCGCACCCTGCTCGTCCCCGGCAGCCAGCAACTTCCGCCCCTTGGTCACATGCGCAGTGGAGGCCGACACCCTCACCCGGTCCATTGCCGTTCGATATCGGATGTCCTTCGGCACCATCGTCCAGGCTTTCTGGAAGTCCTGATACGCCGTATCGAAATCCTCGCGCGACTCGGCTGCCTGGCCCTGCTTGAAGAGCGTGCTCGCCGACTGCGCACGCGCCTGAACACTAGCAAACGGCAGGAACGACAAGAGAACGAGGATACTTACCCGGACGGTTGGACTTAGGCAAGTCCATGTGGCAGCGCGGCGCTTCATTGAACTCCCATTTCGACCGGTTCGCTTCGACTTCCCATCAGGCATGGAAACGCCCGAGCTGCGGAAAGCCCAGAGACTCCCCCGGTCTGTTCTGCATCTGGCAACCGGCAGTGGATGCTTCATTTTACCAAAGCTCCATCCGTGAATTTGAGCCAATTGCAGCCAGTGCTACGATGAAAGTTCGAGGAAATCGCCAGGTGGCCCGCCAGACCAGTCACATCATCGCACAACCCGGTAAGGCCAGCCCCCAAAAGCCGGCTCGCCCGCGCGATCCCGTCGCCGCCGGTGACCGCGACGCCGCGCAGAACCGGGCCGCAAGCCACAACTACTTCCTGCTCGAAAAGGTCGAGGCTGGCGTGGCCCTCCGCGGCACTGAGGTCAAGTCCATCCGTGAAGGCAAAGCCAACCTCAAAGACGCCTATGGACTTATCAAGGACGGTGAGGCATTTCTCCTCAATCTGCATATCGGCCCCTACTCCCATGGCAACCTGGCCAATCACGACGAAACCCGGACACGCAAGTTGCTCCTGCATAAGGAGGAAGTCCGGTGGCTACAGTCCAAGACGCAGATCAAGGGCCATACGCTCATCCCCACCCGCCTCTATTTCAGGAAGGGCCGGGTCAAGTGCGAGCTGGCTCTGGCCAAAGGCAAGCAGGATTGGGACAAGCGCGAAACTGAGCGCCGCCGCGAGGCCGACCGCGAAGCTCGCGTCGCCGTGAACGCCAGCAAGCACCGCATGGGCCGCTGAGGGTATCCCGCCCAGCCTGCACACCCTGCGGATTAGGTTACTCCCGTGTCCCGCCTGTGCCAGTCCCTTGTTTGCGACAGGAAGGCCCGTGAGCAAGAATGGGAGCCATGCGCACTGAACTGAATTTCGCGAACCTCTCCGACATCAAGACCGAACTCATCGCCGTCATGGCCGTCGACGCGCAAACCGACAAGGGACCGAATGCGAAGCCCGAGCCCACGCTTCTGACATCTGACGAAGCCGTGTTCGCTGCCACTTCCGCCGTCCTCGCCAGCGGCGAATTCAAAGCCGCAGCCAACGAGACGCTTCTGCTTCACTCGCCCGCCGGCCTCCTTGCGAAACGCCTGCTCCTTGTCGGCCTTGGACCGAAAGCAAAGGCTACCGTTCATAGCGTGCGCAACGCTGCCGGAACAGCCGTGCGCTTCGCCAAGCCGCGCGGCATCCGCGAACTCACCATGGCGCTGCCGGAGTTCACGATTCAGCCGTATAACGCCTGCGCCCGCGCCGCTGTGGAGGGAGCCTTCATCGGTGACCTCGATCCCGACACCTACCGCAGCGACCGTCAGGATCGCAGCATCCAGTCCTTCCAGCTCGCTGCTCCTTCCGCCGTCGATCAGGATTCGGTGCGCGACCAGTTCAACGAGGGTGTGATCATCGGCGAAAGCCAGAACTTTGCCCGCTCCCTCGTCAATGAACCTGGCAACAAGCTCACCCCGACCGTCCTCGGCCAGCGCGCCGGCCAGATGGCCGAGCAGCTCGGCCTCAAGTGCGCGATCTTTTCTACCGACAAGCTGCGCGACCTGAAAATGGGCGCTTTTCTCAGCGTGGCGCAGGGCTCAGCCGAGCCGCCCGCGCTGATTGTCCTGCGCTATGAACCCGCCGGCGTCACAGACGGCCCCGTGCTTGGCCTGGTCGGTAAAGGCATCACCTTCGACACCGGCGGCATTTCCATCAAGCCCGCCGACAACATGGAGAAGATGAAGTACGACATGGCCGGTGGCGCGGCCATGATCGGAGCCATGCGAGCCATCGCGCTGCTCAAGCCCAGGGTGCGCGTCATCGGCATCGTCTGCGCGGCTGAAAACATGCCCGACGGCAAAGCGCAGAAGCCCGGCGACATCCAGACCGCCATGCCGCTCACTCCCGACAAGCCCGGCAAGACAATCGAGATTATCAACACCGACGCCGAAGGCCGCCTCGTCCTCGCCGACGGCATCACCTACGCCCGCCAGCTCGGCGCCACTCACATCATCGACGCGGCCACGCTCACCGGCGCCTGTGTCGTAGCCCTCGGCATGATCAATGCAGGCGTCTTCTCCAACGACGACGCAGCCTACGAGCGGTTCAACGACGGCCTCGCCGTCTCCGGCGAAAAGTTCTGGCGCCTGCCCGTCGGCGATGAGTACGCCGAGATGATCAAGTCCGACATCGGCGACATCAAGAACACCGGAGGGCGCTGGGGCGGCGCCATCACCGCTGCCGAGTTCCTGCGCGTCTTCGCGGAAGACACCCCATGGCTGCACCTCGACATCGCAGGCATGGCGTGGGTGGAAGAAGCAAAGCCCTACATCGCCAAAGGCCCCAGCGGCATCGCGGTGCGCTCCGTCCTTGAATGGGTCCGCAGCTTCGAATCCCACCGCTGATACGCGCTCGCATCAAAACAAGCGGCGCGCCAAGCCAGCGCGCCGTTTCCTTTTTCTCTGCGGGGAACCGCTACATCGCCTCCGGACTCTCAATGCCCAGCCACGCCAGCACCGTCACCAGCTCCCGTAGCGTCACCGCCGCCGTTGCCAGCAGCAACAGCTTCCGCGCCGCGTCTTCTTCGGTCAGAATATGGTGCTTGTGGTAGAAGTTGTTAAACTCCTGCGCAAGTTGAAAGGCATGTTTTGCCAGATGCGCGGGCTCTGAGGTCGCCAGGCACTGCTCCAGCA
The DNA here is from genome assembly GCA_021781795.1 of Acidobacteriota bacterium. Classification (GTDB taxonomy): domain Bacteria; phylum Acidobacteriota; class Terriglobia; order Terriglobales; family Acidobacteriaceae; genus Telmatobacter. The sequence goes on along the minus strand of JAJXWA010000013.1, from coordinate 22,542 downwards.
CCAGCGTTCTGCGTCCCGCGCGCAGCCAGAGCGCCCAGATATCTTTCGCCTCCGGTGCCCGCATCAGTGCCTCAATCTTCGCGCTCTGCCCGCTCACCAGTTTTTGAAACGCCTCCAGTGTCTCTTTCTCGCTCGTTCCCGCCTTGCGAAAAATGTTCCGCGCGCGCACCACGGCGTACTGGCTATACGGTCCCGTCTCTCCCTCGAAGCTCAGCGCATCCTTGAAATCAAATGCGATGATCGAATTGCGCGTTACCTTCAGCATGAAGTAGCGCAGCGCGCCAATCGCAATCTGCTGGGCAATCGTCTGCCGCTCCGCTGCATCGCGTCCCGTCTGCCGCTTGTTCACTTCTTCCAGCGTCGCCGCAATCAGCTTGTCGATCAGGTCATCGGCCTTCACGCCAAAGCCCTTGCGCCCGCTTACCTCGATATACGGTCTGCCCCTGTCTTCCTCGGCCACCTCGTAGCCCAGTTCCTCCGCGCAGCGCGGCGTCAGCGCCACCATCTCATAGCTGAAGTGCGTATAGCGGTCCGCCTGCGCTGTATGGCCCATCCCGCGCAGGGCCTGAATCACATTCGCCTGCGGATCGCTCTGCCGCGAGTCAATCACGTTGTAAATCGCACTCGCCCCGCCAAAATGCGGATGCTCCGCCTCGCCATCGATGCATGAAATCCAGCACGTGTGGCCCGGATACTGGAAGAACGGCTTGTACCCGAAGTCGCGCCCCAGCAGCCCGAACTTCCACAGGTGATACGCAATGTCCTTGCCCACGTAAGTCACCGTGCCGTTCGAGCGCACGATCACCTTCGCGTCCTCATCCGTCTCGCCGTCCTTGGTCTCCGCACCGGGCCGTGTCATCACCCAGCAGCCCTTGTTCTTCCCTTCTGCCTCGAAGTACAGCACGCCCGTCTGCTTCAGCAGTTCAAACGCCGACTCCCAGAACTTCAGGTGCAGAATCTCGCTCTCGCGCGGCAGAAAATCATACTCAATCCCCAGCCGCTGCATTGTCTCCAGATGCCGCCGCAGCACCGCCGTTGAAATCAGCTCGGCCACCTCGGCCGTCTCGTTGCCGCCGTGCTCAATCGCATGGAGTGTGTCGTAGCGCAGTTTCTTCCGCGCCGCCTTTTCGTTCTCGTTTCCCTGCTCGTACCACTGCGAAGTCCGCGCATACAGGCCCCAGCATGCATAGTCGATCGCGTCTTCAAATCGTCCGCTCGCTGCAAATGCGCGCGCACGTTCCTCCACGAACGCCCTCACCTCGCCCAGCGACTTGCCTTCCACGTGCAGAAAGCCCACCACCACATCCGCTACCTGCACACCTGTATTGTCGATGTAGTTCTGCACATCGACCTTGTGCCCCGCCGCGCGCAGCAGACGCACAAACGTGTCGCCCAGAATTGCATTCCGCAGATGCCCGATGTGTGCCGCCTTGTTGGGATTGATGCTCGTGTGCTCCACCAGCGCGTGGTTGCGCACATCCCCCAGAGGCTTCTCCTCATCCAACGCTACGCCGCGCACCATCGTCGCCCGCTCGAGCCGCGCGTTGATGTAGCCCGCTCCAGCCACTTCAAATCCGGCAAATCCTTCCACCATTCCCAGCGCCGCCACAATCTCCTGCGCAATCACCTTCGGCGCCTTGCGCAGCTTGCGCGCCAGCTCGAACGCCACCGGCGTCGCCAGTTCGCCGAAATCCAGCTCCGGCGGAATCTCCACCGGAATCGTCTCCAGCTCCAGCCCGTAGCTGTCCTTCAGCACCTCACGCAGGCGCGCTTCCAGTCTCTTCTTCAGTTCCCGATACACAGTGTCAAAGCCTCAGAAATCCTTGATTTACAAGGCCTATTCTAGCAGCGCGCTTCGGTGTTCCCGCGCGATTGGCTCTCCGTGGCGCAACTCCGTATGCTGGACGTACTTCCCTGCCCAGAACGGAGGCCAACCGAATGAATGCAATCACCGGATCAGAACTGCAGGAGTGGGTTGAAGACATGTCGCGCGGGTGGAAGCAGGTCATCACAGCACATCCTGAGGTCCTTTCTTTCCCCTGCGACATCCGCGGCACTACATCCGTCGCCGGGCTGCTGCAGCACATCGTCGCCGCAGAACTGCGCTACGCCGAACAGTTGAACGGCCTTCCTCAAACTCCGTATGAGTCCATCCCCTGCGACTCTCCCGACACCATCTACGCCACGCACGACCGCGCCATGGTCTTGCTGCGTCCGCTCCTGGACAGGGATGCGGCGTTCTGGGAAGAAGTGCTCGAATTCAAGACCCGCTCGGCTGGCCCGCTGCGCACATCGCGCCGCACCGTCCTCGTCCATCTGCTCACCCACTCCATCCGGCATTACGCCCAGCTTGCCACACTTGTCCGGCAGCACGGCGTGGATCATCACCTTGCCATGGACTACATCCTCCAGCGCACGAAACCCGTCTCCGCGCAAGGCGAAACAGACTCGATGCCGTAAGATGAAGAGGTACGTTGCCGCAGGTTTCTCCGTTTCCTTCGGAACGGTTCCCATCGGCAGCACGACCCCCATTCATGGCCCAGGCACAAGACAAGAATTCGCAGGGCACTGAGCGTTTCTACCTCACCACGCCCATCTACTACGTGAACGCGCGGCCGCACCTCGGCCACGCCTACTCGACCATCGTCTGCGACGCCATCGCCCGCCGCAAGCGCGCCCTCGGCATCGACACCTGGTTCCTCACCGGCACCGACGAGCACGGCCAGAAAATCGAGCGCTCCGCCAAGCTTGCCGGCCGCACGCCCCACGAGTTCGCCACTGCCATCTCCGGCGAGTTCCGCGCCCTCTGGGACCAGCTCGGCCTCACCTACGACGATTTCATCCGCACCACTGAAGACCGCCATAAGCGCAGCGTCCAGCACCTCTTCGCCACTTTGCGCGATCGCGGCTACATCTACAAGGGCTCCTACACCGGCCAGTACTGCGTCTTCGACGAGCTCTACGTCGATGGCCCTCCCGGCACGCCCTGCCCCGACTGCGGACGCATCACCGAGACCGTCAGCGAAGAAAACTACTTCTTCAAGCTCTCCGCCTTCGAGCACCGTCTCCTCGAGTTCTACGAGGCCAACCCCGCCTTCATGCAGCCCGAGTCAACGCGCCGCGAAGTCATCTCGTTTGTCCGCGGCGGGCTCAAAGACCTCTCCGTCAGCCGCACCAGCTTCTCGTGGGGCATCCCCGTTCCCGGCGACGAGAAGCACGTCATCTACGTCTGGCTTGACGCCCTCGCCAACTACATCACGGCCCTCGGTTACGGCACCGAAAACGACGAGAAGTTCAAGAAGTACTGGCCCGCCGACATTCACCTCATCGGCAAAGAGATTAGCCGCTTCCACTGCGTCTACTGGCCTGCGTTCCTTATGGCCGCTGGCATCGAGCCACCGCGCTCCGTGCGCGCTAACGGCTGGCTCCTCTTCGACCAGGGCAAGATGTCCAAGTCGCGCGGCAACATCGTCCGCGCTGAGACCGTGCATGCTGTCCTCGGCTCCGACGCACTGCGCTACTTCCTCCTGCGCGAAATCCCCTTCGGCCAGGATGGCAACTTTAGCTTCGACGCCCTCGTGCAGCGTTACAACGGCGACCTCGCCAACGGCTACGGCAACCTTGTCAGCCGCGTCGTCAACATGGTGCACAAATACTTCGGTGGCGTTGTGCAGGAGCCTGGCGGGGAGTCCGCCGCAGAGACCGCGTTGCGCCAGAGCGCGCAGCGCACCCTCTCCGAGTTCGCTACTCAATTCGACGACCTGAACTTCTCCGATGCGCTGAAGACGCTCTGGGCCCTCGTCGCTGAAACCGACGGCTACCTCACCGCCAACGCGCCCTGGAAGAAGCCCGCCGACCGCAGCGATGCCGACCACGTTGCACTGCAGGCCCGCGTCCTCGCCACCGCCGCCGAAGCCATCCGCATCATCACCGCGCTCGTTTATCCCGTTCTGCCCGACGCCGCAGCCAAAGTCTGGCGTCAGCTCGGCCAGGGCGAAATCGCCGACGCCGCCAAAGCATCCTTCCTCACCCAGCTCGCATGGGGAGGCCTCAAGCCCGGCACCCGCTTTGCCGATCCCGCGCCGCTCTTTCCTCGCGCGGAGAAAGATGCCGTCGAGCGCATGGTGGCGATGGAAGAAGAGAACAGCAAGTCCGTGATTGAAGCCGCCGGCGGCCCATTTGCAGCGCAGGCCCAGCTCGCAGCGGCTCCAGCCCCTATACAGGAACCAAAGAAGAAGGCAGAGAAGAAACCGATGGAAGAGACCAAGCCCACACCCGCACCGGAAGCCGCACCTGCATACTCCGTGCCCGCAGCAACCTCGGCCACGCCTGCCGCTGCACCCGCAGCTGCCACTACAGCGCCTCAGGCCGCACCTTCATCTCCCGCGCCCGCGCCAGAGGCGCAGACCGCCTCACCGCAGGTGATTACCATTGACGACTTCGCTAAGGTCGAGCTCCGCGTCGCGCAGGTCCTCGTCGCCGAGCGCATTCCCAAGGCCGACAAGCTCCTCCGCCTCGAAGTCGACCTCGGCTATGAAAAGCGCCAGATCCTCGCTGGCATCGCGCAGTACTACGAGCCTGAAAAACTCATTGGCCGCAAGATCGTCATCGTCGCCAACCTCGCCCCGCGCAAGATGCGCGGCCTCGAGTCGAACGGCATGTTGCTCGCCGCTTCGCTCCCGCCCGACGGCGCACCCGTCCTCGCGGGATTCCTCGAAGACGTCCCCTTGGGCGCGCGGCTGAAGTAGCTGTGCAGACCCCTCCCAGGCGCCCCGCGTAGGTCGGAGATTCACAGTTGCTCATCGATTCCCACGCCCACCTCGACAGCCCGCGCTATGCAGACGACCGCGAAGCCATGCTCCGCCGCGCACACGACGCAGGCGTCAGCGCCGTCCTCGCCATCGGCATCGGTGAAGGCCCCTCCGAGATGCACCATGCACTCGACCTCTGCCGCCAGTTCAACGGGCAACGCAGTCAGGGGGTCGGCCTGCCGCGCCTCTACGCCAGCGCCGGAGTCTATCCGCACAACACGCCAGAAATCGACGACGCAGTCCTCGCTCGCCTCGACTCGCTGCTCGCCGAGCCAGAAGTCATCGCCTGCGGCGAGATCGGCCTCGACTACTACCACGAAGGCTCGCCGCATGACGTCCAGCGCACCGGCCTCGTGCGCCAGCTTGAAGTCGCCGCTGCCCGCAAGCGCCCCATCGCCATCCATTGCCGCGGCACCAACGAAGGCACCGACGCATGGAACCATCTCTTCCTCACCCTTGACACCTACTGGCGTCATACCAGTCTAGGCGGCATCATGCACTGCTTCGGCGCGGGCTACGAGCAGGCCCGTCGAGCGCTCGACATGGGCTTCCTCGTCTCCTTCGCCGGCAACCTTACCTATCCCAAGGCGCAGCCGCTTCGTGACGTCGCCGCGCAGCTCCCCCTCGACGGCGTGCTCGTCGAAACCGACGCCCCCTGGCTCACTCCCGCGCCAGACCGCGGCAAGCGCAATGAGCCAGCCTTCGTCACCCGCACTGCCGAGACGCTCGCCGGCCTCCTCAACGTCACCCCGGAAGAAATCGCCTCCGCCACCACGAAAAACTTCGCCCGGCTGTTTCACCTGCCGTCCGGCATGGGAAACTAGAAATGTTGGGGCAGCCCGCAGGCCGCCCGTTTCGAGGACCGTATGGCGCAAGACAATTCATTCGACATCGTCAGCAAAGTGGACATTCAGGAAGTCCGGAACGCAATCGATCAGGCAATCAAGGAAATCCGCCAGCGCTTCGATCTGAAAAACTCCCACTCCGAGGTAACGCTGGAAGGCAATGACACCATTCAACTTGCCTCCGGCAGCGAGTACTCCCTCGAAGCCGTCAAGGAAATCCTCGGCCAGAAGCTCGTCAAGCGCGGCGTTTCGCTCAAGAACCTCACCTACGGCAAGCTCGAGCCCGCCGCCGGCCAGAGCGTCCGCCAGAAGATTACCCTCCAGCAGGGCATCCCCGGCGACAAGGCCAAAGAGATCGTCCGCCTCGTCAAAGACTCAAAAAAGAAGGTGCAAGCCAGCATTCAGGGCGATACTGTGAGAGTATCCGGCAAGGACCGCGACGATTTGCAGTCCATCATCGCTTTGCTCCGGGCCAAAGATTTGGGCGTCGATTTGCAGTTTACGAACTACCGGACTAATTAAACGGTTGCAGGCCGCGAGCTGAAGCATCCAACATGCGTCACAGCAAGATGCGCGACGCAAATGAATCAGAAAGTGTGAGACCCGAACAACCTTGAGTACCTTGGCGATAGCGACGGCGAGAGAAGTTTTTGATCTTCTGCGGGAAGACCTCGTAGCGGTCGAGCAGGAGTTGGGCCGCGACGCCGCCTCCAGCGTCAGCACCATCACAGAGATTGCCGAATATCTCCGCGAGGGCGGCGGCAAGCGAATTCGCCCATCGCTCCTGCTCCTCGCGTCGCACTTGCTCGGCTACTCGGGCCCCGGCGCCATCCGCCTCGGCGCGGTGGTTGAAATGCTGCACACCGCCACGCTCGTCCACGACGACATTATCGACGGCGCAGACACTCGCCGTGGCCGCCCCTCGCCCAATACCACCTGGGGCAACGAAAAGTGCGTCCTCGCCGGCGATTGGCTCTACATGCAGGCCTTCCGGGTCGCACTCGAAGAGCGCAACTTGCGCGTGCTCGACCTGCTCATCGGCCTCACCCAGCAGATGGTCGAGGGCGAGTTGCTGCAGATCCAGAAACTCGGCAAGGCCGTCTCCGAGGCGGAGTACTACGACCTCATCTATCGCAAGACCGCTTGCCTGTTCTCCGTCTCCATGCGTCTCGGCGCAGTGCTGGCCGGCGCCTCTGAGACGGATGAAACCTGTCTCTTCACTTATGGCCGCTCTGTCGGTCTCGCCTTCCAGATCGTCGATGACGTTCTCGACCTCACTGCCACCGAGGAAGTCCTCGGTAAGCCCGTCGCCAGCGACCTGCGCGAGGGCAAAGCCACCCTCGCCGTCATTCACTCGCTTGACCACGGCACCGTCCGTGACCGCCAATCCATCCAGCGCATCCTCGACGACCGCAGCTTCGAGCACGTCAGCCGCGGCGAGTTGCAGGAGATTCTCAAGCGCAACGGCTCAGTCGCCTACGCCATGGGCCTCGCCGACCGCTACGCCGAGCAAGCCCGCCAGGCCCTCGCACACTTCCCTGACTCCGACTTCAAGCGTGCCCTGCTCTGGGTGCCGGATTTCGTCGTCGCCCGAGAAAAGTAGCATGGCTCCGCGCGGCTCCGGATCCAAAAAATGGACAGCGGTCGACAACTACTTTGCCAGCCTGCTTGCTCCGGAAGATGCTCTTCTGCGCGCCGCCCTTGAAGCCAACAACACAGCCGGCCTGCCCGCCATCGACGTCTCGCCCTTACAGGGCAAGTTTCTCCAGCTTCTCGTGCAGATCACGCATGCACGCCGCGTGCTGGAAATTGGCACCCTCGGCGGCTACAGCACCATGTGGATGGCTCGCGCTCTGCCACCCGATGGCCGCATCGTCACGCTCGAGTACAGCCCAACGCACGCTGACGTCGCCCGCGCCAACCTGCTTCGCGCCGGTCTTCTCGATCGCGTGGATCTGCGCATCGGCCGTGCACTCGATCTCCTGCCCACACTCGCAGAGTCCGGAGCCGCACCCTTCGACCTCGTCTTCATCGATGCCGACAAGCGCAGCAATCCCGACTACCTCGACTGGGCGCTGCGGCTCTCCCGGCCCGGCACGGTCATCGCCGTCGATAACGTCGTTCGCAATGGCGCAATTGTGAATGGAAAGTCCAGAGATCCGGACGTCATCGGCACCCGCCGCATGACGGAGCAGATCGCAGCCCATCCCCGCCTCAGCGCCACCGTGCTGCAAACGGTCGGTGACAAAGGCTATGACGGCATCGCGCTCGCCGTCGTCTTGCCGTAGAGAACTGCTCCGTTTTACAGCGCCATCATCGCCCGCAGCGCCTCGGCATAGTGCTCCGGCAGAGGCTTCTTGCGCAATTGGTCGTCGCACACCACGTGCACCGTCTCACCCTCGGCTAACAGCGTCGGCTCCTCGCCATCGCTTCCCTGCCGTAAGATCCGGTAGGCAAACTTGATTACGGAGCCACGCAGCAGCGAAGGCCGCGTCTCAATCAGGATCTCGTCATCGTAGCGCGCAGGCGACTTGTAGCGGCAGGTCGCTTCCACCACCGGCAGGATGCACTCATGCTCCTTTTCCAGTTGGCTGTAGGCCAGCCCCAGCGAGCGCAGCAGTTCCACGCGGCCAAGCTCAAACCACACCAGGTAGTTGGCGTAGTACACGATGCCCATCTGGTCCGTCTCGGCATAGCGCACGCGCACCTGATGCGTATTCACCGGCATTGGCGACTCGTCCTTGACACCACTCAGGGTTTGACCCGCGCAAAGATGGGCAGCTTCGTCACGTCGTTGAAGATGATAAACGCGAAGAACATCACCAGCACGACAAAGGCCGCCTGATAGATGCGTTCCTTCACGTTGATACTGATGTCGTGGCGCAATCCGCTTTCAATCAGCAGCAGCAGAATCAACCCGCCGTCCAGAATTGGAAATGGCATCAGGTTCACGATGCCAAGATTCAGGCTGATCTCCCCGGCCAGATAGAACTTCGAGTACCAGCCCTTCGTCTCCGCCACGTCTCCGGCCATCCGCGCAATGCCCACCGGACCAGCGAGTTGGTTCGCAGGAACCTTGTGCGTCACAATCCGTTCCAGCATCTGCACAATCAGCATCGAGCCGTCTGCGCAGAACTGCCTGGACTTCCGCACCGCGTCTCCCAGAGGCATCGGCGCGTTGCGAATCCGAGGCGGCACCGCCAGAAATCCAAGCTTCCAGCCCGTATCCAACTTGGCCGGCGTGGCCATGATCGGCCCGACCATCGCTCCGTTACGCTCGACCATCAGCGCCATCGGCTTGCCCTGCCCCGCCTGCATGTAGGCCAGCAGCGTCGTCACCGTATGGAAGTCGTGACCATCCACCGAAACGATCGCGTCGCCTCCCTTCAGGCCCGCGCGGTCTGCAGGAGAATCCGGAGAAATCGACTGAATCCCGATGGGTCCCCGCAGATATTGCGGCAGCATGCCGGCCAGATCGTCGCCCGTCACCTCCGCAGGCAGATGCATCTGGAGCGCAACCTCCTGCCCGCCCCGTTCCACCTTCACAGGCACCGTCTGGTTGCCATCCACTGACATGCGCCCGAAGATCTGGTCCCACTCCGGATTGGCAACTGAATCGAACTGCGTAATCACGTCCGCTGACTGAATCCCCGCCTGGGCAGCGGCAGATCCAGGCACCACCCACTCCACCGTGGTCGTCTTCACGTCGTGTGCCGGAACCTCGTTGATCCAGCCGAAGTAAAACGCCATCGCCACAAACGCCAGCACAAAATTCGCCGCCGGCCCCGCAAGGCCGATCAGCATCCGCTGCCATCGCGGGTGGGCGATAAATGATCCGGGATCCTCCAGAAGGCTCGTCCCGCCACCCTCAGCGGCTTGCACCTCCTCGCTGGGGTTTTCACCGGTCATCTTCACGTAGCCGCCCAGCGGCAGCAGGCAAACCTTGTAGTCCGTATCGCCGCGCTTGATGCCGAACAGCCGCGGGCCAAAGCCCACCGAGAACGCCTCGACGCGCACGCCACATAGCTTGGCCACCGCAAAATGGCCAAACTCATGAACCACCACCATGATTCCAATCAGAACGATGAATGCAGCGGCGGAAACCAGAAAATCATGCATAAAGATAGATCGATCCCTCAGCCCTGCATCCGTGCAGAACAGATTCAGTGCGCTCAGGCCACCAGTGCCCGGGCCCGCTCGCGCGCCTCTCCGTCCGCAGCAAGCACCCCGGCAAGCGTCTCCGGGTGCGCCTCGGGGGTGGATGCAAGCACTGCTTCAATTGTACGCGGGATGCCCATAAACGGGATGGCACCTTGGAGGAATGCCTCCACCGCCACCTCGTCCGCCGCATTCAGCGCGATGCAGTGCGCCCCGCCCTTTGCTGCCGCCTCATAGGCCAGCCGCAGGCAGGGAAATCTCTGAAAGTCCGGCTGCTCAAAGTCCAGATGCTTCAGCGCTGCAAGGTCAAACGTCAGGCTCGACGCCGGGCGCTCGGGATAGGCCAGTGCATACAGAATTGGCAACCGCATATCCGTCACCGATATCTGCGCCAGAATCGACCCATCCACAAACTCCACCAGCGAGTGCACCGTGGATTGCGGATGCACCGTCACCCTCACCTGGCCTGGCGCCACGTCAAACAGCCGGCACGCCTCGATAATCTCCAGCCCCTTGTTCAGCATCGTCGCCGAATCAATTGTGATCCGCCGTCCCATCACCCACGTCGGGTGCTTCAGCGCCTGCTCCGGCGTAATCGAATCAAACATTTCCAGTGGATACTGTCGGAACGGTCCACCCGACGCGGTCAGCCAGATGGTCTTCACCTCGCTGTGCGCGCCCACGCGCAGGCACTGGTGCACGGCATTGTGCTCGCTGTCGATCGGCAGAATCGGTACTCTCCGCTCGCGGGCTGCAGCCGTCAGAATCTCGCCCGCCGCCACCATGCACTCCTTGTTCGCGAGACCCACTGGCTTGCCCGCCAGAATGGCCGCATGGGTCGCCTCCAGCCCCGCCACACCCACAATCGCCGACACCACAAAGTCCGCCTCCGCCAGCGTCGAGCACGCCACTGTCCCGGCGGAGCCATGGACCACGTCCACGCCCGTCACACCCGCCTGCCGCAGCCGCCCCGCGAGCTCCGTCGCCAACTCTTCGGTTGCCATCGACACCAGTCTGGGCCGCCAGCGCACCGCCTGCGCAAACGCCTCGTCCACGTTGCGTCCGGCCGCCAGCGAGGCCACGCTGTAACGCTCCGGAAACTGCTCCACAATCGAAAGTGTGCTTTGTCCGATTGAACCCGTCGAACCGAGAATGGCAAGTCGTTTCAAGGCTTCTCTAACACCCTGTCCTGCAGTGATTTATGCGTCCCTCTCAGCCTGCGAAGGCGAGCCGGAAGCGCTAGCGAATAACCTGAGCGTACCACAGCACCGGAGCCGCCAGAAGCAGCGCATCGATGCGGTCCAGCACACCGCCGTGGCCCGGCAGTAGGCTGCCTGAATCTTTCACGCCCGCCGAGCGCTTCAACGCCGACTCCGCCAGATCTCCCACCTGCGCTGCCACGTTCACCACTGCCGCCAGCACCAGCCAGTACCACCACGTCTCATCCGCAAAGGACACCCGCGCAAAGTTCCACTGCGCCAGCAGATTACTCAGTGCAAGTAACAGCCCCGTGACCGCGACGCTACCGGCCACCGAGCCAATCGCGCCCGCCCACGTTTTGTTCGGGCTCAGCGATGGCGCCAACTTGCGCCGTCCCCACATGCGCCCCACGTAAAGCGCTACGATATCGCCTGCCCACACCGCACACAGCAGAAACACCAAGAGCGATGCGCCGTTCGATTCATCGCGCAGCGTCGTCAGCCCCAGCAAGGTTAGCCCCGTATAAAACAGCCCAAAGACCACCGAGGTTGCATCCGCAAGCATCCGCTCCACAGGTGACCGGAACGTGCAATAGATGAGCAGTGCCACCGAGATTCCGCCCAGCAGGACCACCGTCTGGTCTGGCCATTCATAGTTGCCGACAAATAAAGCGGCCAGGCCCACTAGTAAGGCGACTCGCGGTGGATTCGCCCCGCACTTTTCCGCCAGGCCAGCAAACTCCCAGCCTGCCAGCATCGACACTGCCGCCACGACCGCAAAGATCAGCCATTTGGGCCCGAAAATCACCAGAGCCAGCACCAGCGGCGCCAGCAGAAAAGCTGTCAGCACTCGTTTCATTCAGCGTTGAGAATACACTGTGCGGGTAACCCGCGGGAGCGTGTCCTTGCCCGACCGGTCCAGGCAGGCCGCCACCGCCGCTCGGCAAGCGCCTATCCTGCCGCGATCTTCATCCGTTCCGGATCCTGTTCCACCTCGCCGCAGCTCTCGCCGATGCCGCCAAACCGCCGCTCTCTGCGCTGAAATGCAGCGATCGCCTCCAGCAGGTGAATCCCGCGGAAATCCGGCCAAAGCCGCTCCGTCACAAAGATCTCCGCATAGGCAATCTGCCACAACAGAAAATTGGAGATCCGCATCTCGCCCGAGGTCCGAATCAGCAAATCCGGATCCGGCATATGCGCCGTGTAGAGATGCCGGTGAATATCCTCTTCCGTAATCCTGTCGGGGCTGATCCGCCGACGCTCCATCTCTGTCGCCAGCCCACGAAACGCATCCACCAGCTCCGACCGCGCGCCGTAATTCAGAGCCAGCGTCAGCGTTGTCCCGGTATTGCGCGCCGTCGTCTCCTCGGCCCAGCGCATTTTTTCCTGCACCTCCGAGGGCAATTCATGCGTGCGCCCAATGTAGCGCATACGCACGTTGTTATCCATCATTCGCTGCACATTGCTCTCAAGGTAGGACTTCAGCAGGCGCATCAGGAAGTTCACCTCGGCGCGCGGCCGCCGGAGATTGTTTTCGAGCGAAAACGCGTAGAGCGTCAGCCACTCCAGGCCAATCCGAGAAGCCGTCTCCGTCACTAGTTGCACGCTCTTGGCGCCCTGCTGATGCCCCAGGAACCGCTTCAGCGATCTTCGTCCCGCCCAGCGTCCGTTCCCATCCATGATGATGGCCACATGCTTCGGCAGGCTCTCCGGCTTCAATCGCGCGTAGAGATCGCGCTCCTCCTGCGATAGCTCATGAATGCGCGGCATGTCAGGTGCGTACAAGGATGGGCCTCTTCCGAAGTCTATCGCTCTCCCGCCATCAAGGGGAGGTTCCAGCTTCTATCCCGGCTCAGACGCCGGGATCTCGCGCGGCTCTGTGCTCTGCCTGGGTGCAAGACAATCTGCCCGCGCGTCTTACCGCTCGACACCATCGACCCTAGCACACGGCCCTGCAGCACGCAAAGCCTTTGCGTGCCTGCACACGTGGCCGGGCGGCATGCGCTCCGCGCTGAAGTTGAAGCGGTATCCAGCCCTCAGGCCGTGCGGCGTCGACCCGTTGCAGCATCGCGTACTGCGCCATACACCAGCGTCCGGTGCAGGGAATCCAGACACGGCAGCAGCGAGGCAATCTCTGCGAGGAAAGGATCTGCCAGAATGGCATTCACCTCTTCTTCGCGCGCGCTGCGGGAGTCACGCACCAGTTGGTGCATACCCACCTCCAGCGCATCCGCCAGCCGCCCCAGCGACCCAAGAGTGGGAATTGCCTTGCCATTTTCGATCTTCGAGATATAGGTTCGCGGAACCTGCATCCGGCTGGCAAGCTGCCGCTGGCTCATGTGCCGCGCCCGGCGAATCTCCCGCACCTGCGCTGCAACCTGCTGCCCTGCCTCTTCGGTGTCGCCGACGGCAGTTGACTTCACCAATTGCGGGGTTAGAACCGCGGGCTCCTCTATGTCCAGGGGCCGGTGGCATTTCCTGCAAAGGGAGTCACGGGTCCGGTATTGCACCAGGCTGCAGAAATCGCAGCGGACTACCTCGCGCGCTTCCACGCTCACTAGGGTAGTGGCCATATCTTGTCGGCGGAGTGCCAGAGCAGGGCCTCCGGGGTGCTTTTTTGCACCACGATACGTGCTACTGTGAGGGGAATGAACCATAATTGTCAAGTAGAAAGTTAGTGTCAACCCGAAGCTTTCCCCATCATACCCGACAATTGCCGGAAAAACACGAACCAAATGCAGCAACATGGAGGCCTACAGCATGACGGTCCACTCAAGTTCCACCGCCCCCTACCACCGCGACCAGGCATGGCAGCTCCTCACCGAATGGACCCAGAGTGAAAGCCTGCGCAAGCACGCGCTCGCGGTGGAGGCCTGCCTTGTCGCCATGGCAGAGGCGGAAGCCGACCGGCTCGCTCTCGACGGCAGCGGCCGCGACGCGCTCATCAACCTGTACAGCACCACCGCCCTGCTCCACGACTTCGACTACGAACGTCATCCCACCAGCGAAGAACATCCTTTTGTCGGCGTTCGCGAGCTCGAGCGCCTCGGCTGGCCCGAGTCGCTTCGCACCGCCATCCTCGGCCATGCGCAATACTCCGGCGTACCCCGCCAGACCCACCTTGCGAAAGCCCTCTTCGCCTGCGACGAACTCGCCGGCTTCCTCACTGCCTGCGCTCTCGTCAAGCCCACCAAAGCCATCGCCGACGTAGAAGTCGCCGGTGTACGCAAAAAGCTCAAGGACAAGGCATTCGCCCGTGGCGTCAACCGCGAAGACGTAGTGCAAGGCGCGGCCGAACTCGGCGTCGAACTCGATGCCCACATCGCCTTCTGCCTTGAGGCAATGAAGAAACGGTCCGACGTACTCGAGCTATGATCGTGCAGATTTGGATCGTTGTTGAACCGCAATGAGGAATGAACAAGGACCTATCGCGCCGTCTCCCTACACTGCTGCCATAGTCTGTCGAGTAGACTCCAGTACAAATTCGTCGGTTGAGTCTCGCACCGCCAATATATACAGCCGTAAAGTGAACAGGCTCATAGCAAGCAGAGTGAAAGAAATGGGATGCGCGAGTACTACGAGTGGGGTGTACCGGCTCAGCCCGGAACGATGCACAGGAAGCCCTTGAGTCAGCGAATTGAGAAACGATATCGTGACTTCATTAATCAACCCAATTGAAGTTGCCAACAGGAGAAATGCAATCCTGCCGTTCACTCCGCGCCTGGACCAAAGTTGCAAGAGAGCAGGTAGACAGATAAGCAGGAGCTTCGCATCGTAAGAGCGGTGGTAACTGATGAGCATCGTAATGGGAGCAGCTACCGCAAGCGAATACCAGATATGCCGCTCCGCCTGGCGATCTCGGACGATCTCTCTGAGCCAAACGAGGATCATCGCACCGCAGACCAGAAATGTCATTCCGTTGTAAACACGCTCGTTATCGTCAAATAGACTGACCCCAGCTTGCAGATTGATCATCACGCCAGCCGTGTGATCGCTGTACGCCTCCGGTCGCGGATCATCGATTTCGCCCCGTGCCGACAGCGCCGCAAGATTTGCACGCAATTCGGATGGCCATCCTGGAGAAATCTGGGTTATCCTCCAGATTCCCGGCAAGGCAAGAAGCATCGTCACGACGAGAGTTTGCAAAGCTCGACGCCGCAGTAGCCCGCCCGCCGCCAGAAAGCATACCCACACCAGCAGCACATCGTGGGGCTTGATCAGAAGGCCCGCTGCGAGACACACCACGCCAAGCCAGGGCACCTGCTCGTTGATGATGCACCAGCATCCGATCAAACAAAGTCCAATCGCCATACCAGCAGGATTCCCACTGGCAAAAAACACAGAGCCTGTTCCCAGCGACAGAGCAAGAAGAAGAAAGCTCAGATTCGGCGCAAACTGGACACACATTCGCCAGAGCAGATAGCTGGCGATCGACAGGACTAAGATCAGCGTACCCATCCAAATGATATGAGACGCTTTCCACGAAAGCTCCGAGAATGGCATTAATATGGCAAGCGTCGGCGGGTAGGGGAAAGGTGGAATGTGCTCCATCTTTCCCGTTTCTTGATTGATGGGCAAGCGCCCGCCATCCCGCATCCATTCCGCATCCATCACACTCGTTCGATAGGGATCCCGATGCTCGATCATCGATCGCAGGGCGGCGTGAATCATCATGTAATCAATTCCGCCTGGCCTGTCCCGCAGAATAAAGCAGCCCATCCCCGCCGCGATCACGCTGCTCACTATGAAAAGAACCAGAACTCCATACCCCCGCCCTTTACCTTCTCGTCGTTCTGTCTCTGCGGGAATGACGAATCCGCAATTCTCTTCGGACCGCATGGGTGTATTCCCGTCCCTTCTTCCGGCATAATCCAGAATATGTCTCCAGTGTGTCATACCTTTGCGAATGCGCCATCCCAAGCTCACGAGGAACCAACAGGCAGATCCTAGTTGGAAAAATCTTACCTGCAGCTGAGCCCACCGAGTTCCTAGGACATGTGCGCTACGATTACCACAAAGAACGCTCCGCTCGCTCGGGGGAGCGGTTCCGATGAGGCCACGATGACGCACTTCACCCACATCCTCGCCGAGTCCTCCAACGGTGTCAGAGCTCTAACGCTGAACCGCCCCGACAAGCGCAATGCCCTCAACCCCGCGCTCATCGAGGAACTAACCCTGGCCCTGCATGAGGCCGCCACATGCGACTGTGGAGTCGTGATCCTCGCCGGAGTGGGCCCGGCCTTCTGTTCCGGTCTCGATATCGAGGAACTCGCCGCCACCACCAGCACTCCAGAAGACAATCGCCGCGCCGCCGAACAGATGGCCCACGTCTTGCGCGCGCTTTATGACTTTCCCAAGCCCGTCATCGCCGCAGTCAACGGCCCCGCCATCGCTGGGGGTATGGCTCTGGCCACCATTGCAGACTTCACCCTCGCAACGCCCGAATCAAAATTCGGATTCACTGAGGTCCGCTTCGGCTTTGTCCCTGCCATCGTCGCTTCCTTCCTGCTCCGCCAGATCGGCGAGAAACGCACCCGCGACCTGCTCCTCACCGGCCGCATGCTCAAAGCGCAAGAGGCCCTTCAGCTCGGACTCGTCACCGAGATCGTCACCGCCGACGAGTTGCTCAAAACTGCCCGCGCCCTCGCTCAATCCCTGCTGCTCAACAGCCCCCTGGCCATGCAGTCTGTCAAGCGCCTGCTCGCCCGCCACGCCGCGCGCCGCCTCGACGAAGAGATCGCCGACGCCATCGACGCCAACGCGCAACAATGCGCCTCAGAGGATTTTCAGGAAGGCATCCGCGCCTTTCTCCAACGCCGCCGGGCCGACTGGCCCAGCCAGCGCATCAGAACGTAGCCAACCTTAAGCCAGCGGATTCTTCGCCCGCAGCTCGGCCACAATCTCCGCCGCAGCCGCCCGCGCGCGGTCCGCCTGGTCAGGCGGAAAGCTGATCGCGCCTACCCGCGCATGGCCGCCGCCGCCATAGCGTTCGCATACCTGCGCCAGGTTCACCAGCTTCGCCGGGTCCGCCTTCGTCCACGGATTCGACCCCACCGCCACCTTCGTCCGGAAACTCGACTTCGACAGCCCAATCGAATACGTCGCCTGCGGGTGCAGATAGTACGGAATGAACTTGTTGAAGCCTTCCATCAGATGGTCCGAAATGTCGAAGAAGATCGTTCCGTCGCGCTCCTCGCTCCGCTCGCGAATCAGCTCAATCGCCTGCGCGTGCCGGTCCAACAGCGGCGGTAGCAGCGGCGCAACAAAAGGCTGCGCCAGCACCTCTGCCAGCGGCATCTCTGTCAGCAGCGGAATCAGCCGCGGAATGAACTCCGGGTCCTGCGTCGATTCGATAATCAGCGTCAGCTTCATCGCTGGCGCGGCCATCTCCACCGCCGCCTCGGGGCTCTCATACAGCGCGCCGTCCACAATATTCGCCCAGTGAATCAAATCCTTCACCGGCTCCGTATTGAATCCAAAGCGCGCCGATGCGATATCCGCCAGAAAGCTCGTGCACGAGGTGTAATCCGGATCGAAGAATTTGCGCGCCGCACATTGGGGATTGCGCTGGCAGGCCAGAAAGTGCTCGTGGTCCTGCGGCGTCAGGAAAGCCGACAGATGATGATCGAACCACCATGTAATCCGTGGTGAGGCCGAATACTTGAAGTCCACGATCGCGTTCTCGTCGCCTGTGAACTCCGCCTCATCGAACAGAGCACCAGCCCGGTGCACCAGCCCGTGATACTCATACGTCGCGTCCTTCGCGATGCGCTCCCGATGGAAGCGCGTAAACAGCGAAGCCGAGCAGGCTCCATCGAAACATTTGTCGTGATAAAAAACGCGAACCCGCAACGTGCCCCGCTCCCTGCAGCGATTTCCCTCAAAAAGCCGGAAAGTTAAGAATCAAGGGCGAAGCCCAATGTGTCAAGATGCGTCTGCCTCTCGCGCAGCGCCATCCTCTGAACCGATTGCACGCCGGAAGCGTACCAGACTCCAGTACAATTCTCTCGACCCTTCGCACGAATTCAAAGGAGTTGCATGGAACCCAAGAGTTCCTCCTCTACCCCCGATCCTATCCATGCGCCTCAGGTGCAAACTCCTGACGCGCAACCATTGGTCGCTCCTGATTATGCCGCCGCGCCAATACCAAGCCGCTTCGTGCGCGTCTTCCTCGGTCCGCAGGGCCTTCGCCCCGGCTGGTCAATTCTCGTCTTTTCCGTGCTGATGGTCCTCTTCACCTTCATCACCGGCTCCATTCTCTCCCGCGCGAGCCACCTCGACCACAAGCAGGGCTTCACCCCGTTTGCAGCGTTTCTCAGCGAGCTGGCTCCCTTCATTGCCATGCTCGGCGCCGCCGCCATCGTCGCCGCCATTGAGCGCCGCCGCATCCTTGACTACAACCTCGTCGATGCCTCCGGCGTCCGGCATTTCTTTTCCGGCCTCGCCGCCGGCTTCCTCGCCCTCTCTGCTCTCATCGGTGCGCTCGCCGCAGGTGGCTGGCTTCACTTCGGTCCTGTCGCGCTCTCCGGCACGGCGATCCTCCACTTTGCCGCCCTCTGGGGCGCAGCCTTCCTGCTCGTCGGCTGCGTCGAAGAAGGCCTCTTCCGCTGTTATCTGCAATTCACCCTCACGCGCAGCATCCGCTTCTGGCCTGCTGTCGTCATCCTCGGCGCAATCTGCGTCGAACTCCTCATCCGCGCCAAAGGTAATGGCGTCTGGGGCGTCTACCTCATCGTGCTCCTCGGTCTCGTCCCCTGCTACCTCCTTCACCAGCGCAAGTCCGCCAGCGCCGGCTTCTGGATTGCCGCGTGGGTCTCCTCCACGCTCTTCGGCTTCATCCACACTGGCAACAACGGCGAAAACTGGATTGGCATCTTTGCCGCCGCCGCCATCGGCTTCGTCTTCTGCGCTAGCATCTACTTCACCGGCTCCGCCTGGTGGGCCATCGGCTGCCATGCCGCGTGGGACTGGTCAGAGACCTTCTTCTACGGCACCGCCGACAGCGGCCTGCCCGCCAAGGGCCACTTGCTTACCACCGCGCCCGCGGGCAGCGTCTTCTGGAGCGGCGGCGCAGACGGCCCCGAGGGCAGCGTCCTCGTGCTCGGCGTCATTCTCGTGTTGCTCGTCGCCCTCGCACTCCTCTATGGCCGATCCCGCAAGTCTGCGCTCGTCCCGCCCGTCGCCGTTGAGCCTGTCTCCTAACGTGCGCCTGGACGATTCTCGCTTCACAGTGACGGGCGGTATCCTGTCTCTAACCGATGGCTCATCCCGGCACCGCCCAATCCAGATCCCTTCGCCTCGCACGCCGCAGAAAGCACCGCTGGCTGCGCCGGCTGCTTTGGTCGGCAATCTGCATCGTGGCTCTGCTCGTTCTCAGCAGCGCAATCGGCGTGCTCTGGCTCCGCACAGCCGCCCACGCGGCCTTGCCCAATCTAGACGGAGATCTCCACCTCTCCGGCCTCGCCGCGCCGGTTACGGTTCGGCGTGACACCCATGGCGTCCCCCACATCCAGGCCACTTCACAGGCCGATCTCTTCTTCGCCCAGGGCTACGTCACCGCACAGGATCGCCTCTGGCAGATGGACATGTTCCGTCGCAACTCCAGCGGCACACTCGCGGAAGTCCTCGGCCCCACGCTCGTCGCGCACGATGTTGCCCAACGCGTCCTTGAGCTGCGCAACGTCGCAGCCCGCGTCTACAGCCATCTCGACCCCGAAGAGCGCGCGCGCCTCGACGCCTATGCAGCCGGCGTCAACCGCTACATCCAGCAGCACCAGGACAACCTGTCTCCCGAGTTCCGCCTCCTTCACTACAAGCCTGCTCCGTGGACCGGCACTGACTCCATCGCCGTCGGCCTCATGATGGTGCAGACCCTCGATACACATTGGGACGTCAAGCTCTCCCGCGAGCAAATTGCCGCGCGCCTCCACAACTCCCGGCTCGAGTCCCAACTCTACCCCGTCGGCTCATGGCGCGACCATCCTCCCACCGGCGAAGTGCTCGACCTCAGCAAGCCTCATCCTGAGCCCGCGCCCGCCACCGACGACGACGAGGACGACGACAGCAGCCAGGCCAGCCTCGCGCCGCAGACCGACCTTAGCGGTCTCCGCACACTCCTCGGCCTGCCCACCTGCTCCGCCTGCGCCTCCGGCTCCAACAACTGGGTCATTTCAGGAGCCCACACCGCCAGCGGCAAGCCGCTGCTCTCGAATGACATGCACCTCTCGCTCGGTGTGCCCGACATCTGGTACATGGCCGATCTCGCCGCGCCCGGCTACCACGCCGCAGGCGTCACTCTGCCCGGCCTGCCCTACATCGTCGAGGGACACAACGAGCACGTCGCGTGGGGCTTCACCGCGCTCCTTGCCGACGTGCAGGATCTCTACATCGAAAAGCTCGACGGCCAGGGCCATTCCCTCGCCGCCGATGGCTCCTGGCAGCCCATCGGCATCGATCGAGAAACCATCCGTGTCCGCGGCGGCCACGATGTCACGCTCAACGTGCAGGTCACTGCACACGGCCCCTTGCTCAATCCCATCCTCAAGGGCGAAACCCGTCCCATCGCCCTTCGCTGGACGCTGTATGACTCCAGCCTCAACACCCTGCCCCTCTACGCCATGAACACCGCCGCCGAATGGACCGGCTTCTCGGCCGCGCTCACCCAGTGGAGCTGGCCCACCCAGAATCTCGTCTACGCCGACGATCAGGGCCACATCGCCTACCACGCCATCGGCCGCATCCCGCTGCGCCCCGCCGGCCTGCAACCTGTTCCCATCGCAGACGCGCACCATGAGTGGCAGAGCTACATCCCCTTCGACAGCCTGCCCAGCGCCGTCGATCCGCCCGCCGGCTTCCTCGCCACGGCCAACGCCCGCGTCACCACTGAAAAATCACCCGTCCCGCTCTCGCTCGAATGGGCAGACCCCTATCGCATCGAGCGCATCTACAAGGTCCTCCAGGGCCGCGACCAGCTCAAGCCTGCCGACATGCTCGCTCTCCAGACCGATGTCTACAGCGAGGTCGATCAGGAGCTCGGCCAGCGCTTCGCTTACGCCATCGACCACGCCGATCAGGTCGATAACCGCCTCCGCGCCGCCGCCGACCTCTTGCGCACCTGGGACGGCCGCCTCACGCCCGACTCACCCGCAGCCTCCATCGTCACGCAGACCCGCCGCGCCCTGCGCCCGATGCTCCTCGAACCGAAGCTGGGCAAGGACGCCGCTCTCTATCACTGGGAAGAGTCCAACTTCGCGCTGGAAGAGATCGTGATGCATGCCTATCCCGATTGGCTCCCGCCCGGCTACAAGACCTGGGACAACTTTCTCGCCGCTGCGGTCCGCAAAGGAATGGACGACGGCAAAGCGCCCGCCAACGTCTCCCTCTGGACTTACGGCTCCTGGCACATCCTCGATCTCGAGCACCCTTTGGCAAAATTGCTGCATCTCCCCGGGAGCTTCGCCGGCACCGGGCCGCAGCCGCTCAGCGGAGACCCCACCACCGTCAAGCAAGCTTCGGGCTCTGTCGGCCCCTCGCAGCGCTTCACCATGGACTGGAGTTCCATCGACGGCTCCACCCAGAACATCGTCCTCGGCGAGAGCGGCAATCCTTACAGCACTTATTTTCGCGATCAGTGGCCCGCCTACTCAGCCGGAACCGCCTTCGCGCTGCCCTTCACGCCCGCCGCTGTCTCTGCCCAGACGCAGCACACCCTGCGTCTCCTCCCATGACCGCAGCACCGTTGGCCCGTGCGCGAGCCTTCACTGGCCCCGCGCTCATTCTGCTCACGGCTCTCGTTGCATCGATGCCGCTCTTCGTCCACGGCGCCTCCTGCGGGCACGACTTCGACTTCCACCTCGTCAGTTGGCTCGACGCCCTTCACAGTTGGCGGCAAGGCATCCTCTATCCCCGCTGGGCTCCCAGTCCCAACTACGGCGCAGGCGAGCCGCGCTTCATCTTCTACCCACCCGTCACCTGGATGCTCGGCGCTTTGCTCCGCCTCCTCATGCCCTGGCGAGCCGTTCCCGCAGCCTTCACCCTGCTTATCTTCTTCGCTGCCGGTCTCTCCACTCGCGCCCTCGCCCGCCAGCTGCTCGATGAAGCCCCAGCCACGTTCGCCGGCTGCGTCGTTATCTTTTCCGGCTACACCCTCTTCACCGCTTTTGAACGCTCGGCCTTCGGCGAGCTCACCGGCAGCTTCTGGATGCCGCTGCTCTTCCTGTTCCTGCTTCGCGACAATCATCCAGATTCCTCTGGCTGGCGGCGTGCCTTCGACGGCTCCGCCACCTTGCTCGCTCTCGTTGTCGCAGGGGCCTGGCTCTCCGATGCGCCGCTCGGCGTCATCGCCAGCTACAGCCTCGCCGGCCTTGCCCTCGTCACTGCCCTGCTGCGCCGCTCGTGGGCCCCCATCCAGCGCGCCGCCGTGGCCGTTGCCCTCGGCCTCGGACTCGCCGCCGTCTATCTTGTTCCCGCGGATCACGAAGAGCCTTGGGCCGCCATCCATCAGGCCACCGATGATCCCGGCTACCTCAT
>JAJXWA010000087.1 GCA_021781795.1 Acidobacteriota bacterium | reverse complement strand
TTGGGAGAGAGGGAGAAGGAGGTGCTCAGGACGCAGATCTGGAAGCTGGCGGAGTACTGCGGTTTGGAAATCGTCACGTATGCGGTGATGGCGAACCACTACCATGTGCTCGTGAAGGTGCCGCAGTGCCGGGAGGTGTCGGATCAGGAATTACTTACCCGGTACCGGGCGCTGTATCCGCGGCTCAAAGCGGTTCAGGAGATCGCCTTGAAAGCGGTGGAAGTGGACATGGCGAAGGACGGAGACCTGGCGCGAGCGTGGAGGCAGAAGCAACTGCGGCAGATGTTTGACGTGTCGCAGTTCAACAAGCTGCTGAAGATGCGATTCAGCATATGGTACAACAAGACCAACAAGCGGTACGGGACTATGTGGTCGGAACGGTTCAAGAGCATGCTCGTGCAAAGCGGGGATGCGCTGATGAATATGGCTGCGTACATCGACGGCAACGCGGTGAGGGCAGCGATAGTGGAAGATCCGAAGGACTACCGATTCTGTGGATATGCGGAAGCGGTTGCAGGCAATCAGAAGGCCCGCCGTGGCCTGCAGCAGGCGACGGGAGGGAACTGGTCGGAGGTATTGGCAGGTTACCGGTGTCTGGTGATCGGGGTGCTCAGTGAGGCCCGGGAGGGCAAGGCCCAGGCGACGCCGGAACTGTTCGAGGAAGTGCTGAGGACCGGAGGCAAGTTGTCCTTGTCTGAGGTGCTCAAGTGCCGGATACGCTACTTTACCGACGGAGTGATTCTGGGGAGCAAAGAGTACGTGGAACGGACGGGCTCACGGATCGCCGGGAAACGGCAGGCACAGCCCCTGGCGCCGATCACGGAGTGGGGCGGTCTGCATGTGCTCTCGCGAATGCGAAGCAACCTGTGGGGGTAAAACGGCAGGATGCGACAGGGAGCAGGGCGGAGCTGTGTTCTGCGCCAGGGATTGGCCCGCAAACGACGGGCGAATGGGGTGAAAAGAGTCGAATCGGGGGGCGCAACTTTCGCCCGACGGCAGGAATGAGGAAACCGCAGCCAACGAAGCAGTGAGTCCCGGGAAATCGGCCTGTCCCTAGTTTCCCCTCAACCAACTGCCTCGGCATCGATGTAGGCCCGACTTTTGCCATTCTCGAACGAAACATCAATGACTTGCGCTTCTTTTATCCTCCAGTTGGCGAAGTCGGGCTAGTATCTACTTGATTAAGTTAGCGTAATAACCATGATGCCGGGATGGGCCGCCCACCGACACCGATCACCCTCACCGCAGAAGAACGCCGCCAGCTCGAAGGCATGATCGCGCGGCCGAAGGCGCAGATGCGCTACGTGGAGCGAGCGCGCATCGTACTGTGGGCCGCCGAGGGCCAGAGCAACCAGGTGATCGCGCAGCGACTGGCGACGCGCGAGGCCCGAGTCAGCCGGTGGCGCACGCGCTTCGAGCGCGAGGGGCTGGGCGGGTTGCACGACGCGCCGCGGCTGGGCCGGCCGCCGCGCGACCCGGAGGCGACGCTGCGCATGCGCGTGCTGGCCAAGCTGGACGAGCCGCCGCCCGCGGGCTTTGCCCGCTGGAACGGACCGCTGCTGGCGCAGGCACTGGGCGATGCAACCGCCGACCAAGTCTGGGCCCAGTTGCGCGCGCTCGGCATCAGCCTGGAGCGGCGGCGCAGTTGGTGCGTGTCCACCGATCCGCAGTTCGCGGCGAAGGCCGCCGACATCGTGGGCCTCTACTTGACGCCGCCGTGCAACGCCGTCGTCTTGAGCATCGACGAGAAACCTGGCATCCAAGCCCTCGAACGGGCCCAAGGCTGGCTGCGCCTGCCCAATGGCCGCGCGCTGACCGGCTTTGCCCACGAGTACAAGCGCCACGGCACGACGACGCTGTTCGCCGCCCTGGAAACGGCGACGGGCCGCGTGCACGGCGGCCACTATCGCCGCAAACGCCGAGACGAGTTTCTCGATTTTCTGGACTGGCTGGTCGCTGCGCATCCCGGCCAAATCCTGCACCTCATCCTCGATAACCTCAGCACGCATCTGCTCCCTCCGGAACATCCCTGGCGGCGGCGTCACCCGCAGGTTCACTTCCACTTCACCCCCACCCACGCTTCCTGGCTCAACCAAATCGAGGTCTGGTTCTCCATCCTCTCGGCCCAAGCACTGCGCGGGGCCAGCTTCACCAGCGTCGCGCAGCTCACCGCCGCCATCGACGCCTTCATCCACGCTTACAACCAGAACGCGACTCCGTTTGTCTGGACCAAGGTGCGCGTCACGCAAAAGACGCCCCAGAGTAAATACTCTAACTTAATTAGGTAGATACTAGGGAGGCGCTCCCCCCCGTCCACGACACCAACCGGTTGCCCAGTGGTGTCGGTCCTGCGCGCCCTCTCCCTTTCCCGGCCGCACCGACCCTTGTCGCCATCGGAAACCGGAATAATGCACCTATTTTGCATCAAATCAGCTAATATCGCTGCATATTTTACCGCAACAAGTTGCGACACGAAAGATCAGGCGGACTGGTGCCCTGTTACCAGCAACCCCAACCCACAACACAAGGAATAGCCATGTCCGCAGTCTTCTCAGGCACCTGGATCGCAGCCCTCCCTCGCCAGGGCGTGCAAACGAAAATGACCTTCTCGAGCACCAACTCCACCGTCCAGGTCCAACCTGTCGGCGGAGAGACCATTTACCCCGGCATCTGGGCCGAGGATGGCAACGGGAACTTCATCATCCAGGCAACGATTCCACCCAGCGAATTCAACTCCGTCTGGTCCGGCACGATACAAGTCGGTTCCGGAAAAGGCTTCTACGTCGAATACAGCCACCACCGCCAGCTGGCCGGTCTCGAGCCCGCCACCTTCACACGGGTGGGCTGAAGGTCTCTCTCGCACAGCTCTAGTGTCCCACACGACGGAGCGGATCGACCTCAGGCCGGTCGCGCTCCGTTTTTCTTTTGATCGAGTTGGCCCCACGCTGAACCGCGGAATTGGTTCGTGAACCCGATGTGGGCGCACAACCATCTGCGGCATGCAATCGATCGAGATGCTTGCCGAGATTTCCGCCATCGCCCGCCAGGCGGGCGAGATCATCATGCGCCACTTCGCCCA
>JAJXWA010000048.1 GCA_021781795.1 Acidobacteriota bacterium | reverse complement strand
AAGTCCGTAGTTGAGGGTAATACCCTTGCCCACCGTCCATGCATCCTGCGCGTAGAAGCCGTGGTTGTAGCTGGTGGCGCTTCCGTTGGTGCCGAAGTCGTAGACATCAACCGTTCCGTAGGTGCCCACGCAGCTTGGGTCACCAGTTTGAGCCTCAACAGTGGCGCAGTTTGCCGCGCCCACCGAGCCTTGCGGGCTATAGGGGTTCGATGTGCCCGGCCACACCTGGATGTAAGGTGTGTTGAACTTCTGGAGAATGGTGTTCGAGTTGCGGTTCAGCTGGTAACCGAACTTGAGGTTATGGGTGCCGAATCCGCCCGAATGGAACCACGCCATATCCTGATCAAACTGGATGGCCTTGTTCGCGTTGTAGTGGGTGTAGTTTGCGTTTTGTGCAATGTTGAAGTAGCCGGCCGCCTGGTTCAACTGAGGAGCAGAACTCGACAGCGGGTTCCCATTCGTGTCGGTGTTGCCGATTCCGTTGTCCTGGAAGTTGTAAATGGTGCCCGTCGTCGGATAGCCCGCATCGTGGTAATTCTCAAAGTAGTATCCGAAGCGAGTGGTTGCGACCGTGCTGTTGTTAATCGTGATGTCGGCGCCGGTGTTCAGGGTGATGTTCGGTGCGACATAGCCGAGGTTATGCGCAAATGCAAAGCTTGGAATGCCCGAGGACAGGCATGGATTGCTCGCGCTGGTCGCCGATCCATAGCAGCCCGTATACGTGTTGAAGTAGCCCTGCGTCGAATCAGCGCCCGGCAGAGCCTCGCCGGCTTGCCGCTGGAGCTGATACAGCCATGAACCGTACACACGGATCTTCTGCGTCACTTCCGCATCGATACGTGCGTAGGTGTAGTAGGTCTGGGTGTTCTGGCTGAACGGCGTCCTGCCGCCGTTTGTCGGGCCGTAATTGACCCACTCTTCGTAGTTGTTGAAGTCGGGATTGAAGGCCGCGAACATGAAGAGCCGGTCCGACAAAGCTTTCGAGGGGTGCCTAGAGAACAGAGCAAGCAGGGGACCGCCTACGGAAGCGCCGGGGAAGAAATCCACAGCGTGCGGACGAATCGGCTGATAGTTCTGATACGTTGGGTCGATAAATCCCCAGGTTGGGAAGGATCCGCCTGAACTGGGATCGTAGCGCGAGTTGGCATTCAGGCCGCCGTTCAGGGCGTTGTGCGTAAACTGCGTGAACACCCCGCCATGCCACTGGTTGGTGCCCTTGTCCATGATGACGTTCACGACGCCGCCCAGCGCGCCGCCGTATTCGGCATCAACACCGGAGGTCTTCATCTGAACTTCTTGGATGAAGTCCATCGGAACCGTTGTCTTGGAGTAGCCGCCGATGATGTTGGCCGTCTCCTGACCCTCAATCAGGTAGGAGTTCTCGGAATCCGCGCCGCCCGCAATTGAGTAACCGAACTGGCCGCCGTTGCTGCCATTGCCCGGCGATGAGCCGCCCGTGCCGTTGCTCAACATGGCGCTGCCCTGGAGAGGCTCATTGCGCGCTGCCGGAGCAAACTGAATCACAGACTGATAGGTCGTGCCATGTGGCAGATCGTTCAGCGCCTGCTCGGGAATGTTGGTGAGTGTTGTATTGGTGGTCGCGTCGATGAGCGGGCCCTCGGTCTTGACTTCGACCACTGTGCTCGCCTGGCCGATTTTCACCTGAAGATCAATCGTCGGCAAATGGCCTACCGCGAGGACGATTCCCTGGCGACGGAGCGTCTCGAAACCCGCCGACTTCACGGTGAGTGTGTAGGTGCCCGGCGGAAGATTGGCAAAGCGATAATAGCCGGCGGCGTCCGTGAGTACCACCTTGGAGCCAACCAGGGTCGGTGCAGTCGCAGTCACTGAGGCCTTGGACACCACGGCGCCCGAAGGATCAGTCACCGTGCCCTGCATGCCACCTGTCGTCTCCTGCGCAGAGGCAGGCTGCAGCATGAAGGACACATTGAACCCTAAAGCGATCGCCAAGGCAATCGCCAGAGATACGCAGTGCAAGCGTATAAATCGCATTGAACTCCTCCGAGTTTTTCCAGAGCGGGAGTCTGTCATTCGAGGTCCCTTGCCCGTCATTGTTCTTTCGCGTTCCCGGCCCGGCAGCCTCGCCGGGGCGTTCGCAGTCTGTCGCTTTCAAGCATCTTGCATCAAAAATGAAACCACTTAGGATGCAGGCTGGAAGCGAACAGAGATTCTTGCCCCCAGCTGCCGTTGCTGATGATCCCCTTGCGGAAGCCATCGGCAACGCATCTTTCATCCCTCTCTTGCATGACAAGGGCCAATCTCTCAAACGGGGCGTAAATTCTGGATTCCGTTGGAAATAGATTCCTTAGCGGCACCTCCTTATGTGCATCGACCTGTTTCAAATATGAAAATCAGAAGAATGTTTGGAAACTATTCCAAAAATAGATAATCCGGTCCGGATTTTGGGAGACTTGCGCCGAAACCTCGGTCCGGTTACGGTCATAACCGTATTTGCTATGCAAATCACCTTGGCACATATCGGGGCGCGCGCCGGCTCGAAGGACGGCCTGGAGGCGCTGACGCAGGCTTACCTGAAACGCTGCTCTTCGTATGCGCCGTGCGAATCCCACGGATTCCGCAGTGAGTCAGATCTGTGGGAGTGGGTTGCTCGCAGGCAGGGCCGCACTCCGGTCCTCGCGGTTCTACTGGACTCCCGCGGCAAGCAGATGAGTTCCGAGGCCTTTGCGGCGTGGCTGGGGAAGCACCGCGATGAGGGCGCGCAACAGATTGTCCTTGCTGTGGGCCCTGCCGATGGCTGGTCCCCCGAAGCGCGGAAGCGGGCGGCGCTGCTGCTCTCCCTTGGCCCAATGACACTGGCTCACGGTCTTGCCCGCGTCGTACTCGCCGAGCAGCTGTATCGCGCATTTACAATTCTGGCAGGGCACCCGTACCACACGGGCCACGCCTGACGAACTTTCGCCGTTCTCCAATCTTTCCCGACTATGACCGATTCCCGCCGCGGACTTCTTCTCATCAACACCGGACCAGGCAAAGGCAAGACCACCGCCGCTCTGGGCACGGCGCTTCGTGCCGTGGGCAATGGCATGAGGGTGCTGGTGCTGCAGTTTCTGAAAGGCTCATGGCATTACGGCGAGTTGGATGCGGTGGAGCCGTTCGGCGACAACTTCGTGATCCGGCAGATGGGCCGCGGATTCGTAAAAGTCGGCGGCGCGGAGACCGATCCCGAAGATATTCGCATGGCGCATGAAGCATGGGAGGAAGCGCGTCAGGCGATTCTATCCGGCGAATGGGACATGGTCGTGCTGGACGAGATCAACTACGTAATCAGCTACGGAATGCTGGACCCCGCGCAGGTGGTTGAGACCCTGCGCAACCGGCCGGAGATGGTGCACATCATTCTGACCGGACGGAACGCGCATCCTTCGCTTGTGGAACTGGCCGACACAGTGACGGAAATGCGGGACGTGAAGCACGCCTACCAGAAGGGCATTCTGGCACAGCGCGGTATAGAGTATTAGAGGAATAGCCGCGGCCGGTTGGCGTTGCTGAAGCCGTGCGCATGCGAGAGTGAGTCGAATGTCCTGGTTCAAACGCGAAAATGCCGAATTTGATTCCGCGCCCGATTCAAGCAGCGACGGCGAACGACGCGTGCGCACAGAGGGCCTCTGGAGCAAGTGCCCTGGCTGCCGGCAGGCGCTGTTCAAGGCCGATGTCGAAGCGAATCTGAACGTCTGCCCCAAGTGCCAGCACCATTTCAAGATGGGGGCGCGCGAGCGGCTGGATCTGCTGCTCGAGCCCGGCTACCAGATTGTGGACCAGGGCCTCCGCTCGACCGATCCGCTGAACTTTGTGGACAGCAAGCCGTATAAGTCCCGCCTTCGCGCCGCCCAGCAGCAGACGGGCCTCGACGACGCGATTCTGAACGCCGTGGGCAAGCTGGGGCATCATGCGGTGGTCGTGAGCGCCATGGAGTACAGCTTCATCGGCGGCTCCATGGGAGCCGTGGTGGGCGAGACGATTGCCCGAGCCGCGGATCGCGCCCGCGCAGGACGCATTCCCTTGATCGTCGTAGCCGCCTCCGGTGGCGCGCGCATGATGGAAGGCGTGGTGAGCCTGATGCAGATGGCGAAGATCTCCACGGCTCTGGCGCAAATGGACGACGAAAGGGTTCCTTACATCTGCGTGCTGACGGATCCGACGACAGGCGGCGTAACCGCCAGCTTTGCGATGCTCGGAGACCTCAATATCGCAGAGCCCGGCGCTCTCATCGGCTTCGCTGGCCCGCGTGTGATTGAACAGACTATCCGCCAGAAGCTTCCCGAGGGCTTTCAGCGCTCCGAGTTCCTGCTCGAAAAAGGCTTCCTCGACGCTGTGGTCCATCGGCGCGAGTTGAAGGGCTACCTTATCCGAGCCCTGGACTTCCTGACACCTCCTCTGCAGTAAAGGATGCCCAGCCCGACTGCGCACAAACTGCAGGAACGGGAAGCAATGGAATAGACTTGGTCCTTTGAGCCGTTCACAAAGGACCAGTCAATCCATGATCCGCCAGCCCCTTCGCCTCAGACCATTCCGACCCGGCCTCACCATTTTCTTTTCAGCCGTACTGCTGCTCATGCCTCTCGCCGCCGAAACCAATCCTGCTGGCGAGGCGCCCAGCCTGGCCCCTGTTGCAAATGTTGCGCTGTACACTGCCGGCCCGATGCTGCGCGAGAGTGCGCAGCCGCAGAAGCCGTTCACCGTTGCCGGGGAGCGCGGCGTTCTGCTCGGCCAGCAGGACGGCACCTTTGAGGCGTGGGTGCTGCCGGTCAAGCTGCTCTCCAACCTGCGCATCGAAGCGAATGTGCAGGGCTATCCCGTGCCGATTGACGTGAACGCACAGGCGGCGCAGATTGAGGTCCGTCCGGATCGCACCGTCCTGACATACACGCATATTGCGTTCACCGTCCGGCAGATTATGTTCTCGCCGAACGATGCCCCTGCGGGCACGGGGCCGGTGGTGCTCTTCGAGTTCGATTGTCTGCATCCCACCGACTTCACCCTTCGCTTTACCCCCGAGCTGCGCTGGATGTGGCCCGAACGCAATGCAGGAACTCCCGGCGTCGAATGGGTGGAGCGCGGCGGATTCTACGTGCTGCATTCGGACTATCCCGACTTCGGCGCGGCGGTCGCCATCCCTGGAGCCACGCCCGGAATTCTTGCTCCTTATCAGGAACGTCCGCAGATTCATCCCGTCGAATTCAAGCTGCACATCGACCCAACGCACGATCGCGATCGCATGTATCCCCTGCTGATGGCGATGGGCGCGAGCGCCTCCACGGCAACGGACACCGCGCTGGGCGAGACGCTGGAGAGACTCAATGCAGCGATTCCGGCTCTCTATGCACGCCATGCACAGAGTTACCACGAGCTGATCGAGCGTTCTACGCGGATTGAAACGCCGGACAAGCATCTGAACGAGGCATTCCAATGGGGCGTCGTCTCCATTGAGCAATTGAAGGCGCTGGCGCAACCCACAGAAGAGACGGCGCTCGTGGCTGGCTATTACGTCTCCGGCGACTCCGCCCGTCCCGGCTTTGGGTGGTTTTTTGGCCGCGATGCGCTTTACACGCTCTATGCAGTGAACGGCTACGGAAACTTCTCGCTGTCGCGCGATGAGCTTGAGTTCCTGATCCGCCGCCAGCGCGCGGACGGCAAGATCATGCACGAGTACTCCCAGACGGCTCCGGATGTGAACTGGCTTGCGTTTCCCTATATGTATGCCGCCGCCGATGCCACACCGCTGTTTCTTCTCGCGGTGGCGGATTACGTGCGCGCCAGCGGCGATACAAGCTTCCTGATGCGGCATCGCGACGCCGTCGAGAAGGCATGGGCATTTGAGACCGACCCGGCGCATGACACCGATCACGACGGCATCTATGACAACTCGCAGGGTACGGGCTGGGTGGAGAGCTGGCCGACTGGAATGCCGCACCAGGAGATTTATCTGGCGCTGCTCGATCAGCAGGCATCCTCAGCGATGGCGTTCCTCGAAAACCTGCTGCAAGACGATGCAATAGCGAAGGCGGCCGCGCAGAGGGCGGAGGCCGTCGCGAAAACGATCAACGCCGAATATCTCGATGCACAAAAATCCTGTTACGCATTCAGCCGCAATATGGACGGAACACTCGACCACACGCGGACCGTTTACCCCGCCGTTGCATGGTGGGACCCCGCAGGCGGCCAGCCGGTGCTGGCGCACACAGGCGAGTGCCTGCGCCAGTTTGCCGCTGCCACACTCGACACCGACTGGGGCCTGCGCGATGTGGCCAACGACGAGCCCATCTACGATGGAATGAGCTACCACCAGGGCTCCGTTTGGCCGCTCTTTACTGGCTGGGCTGCACTGGCGGAATACCGCGGCAACCAGCCGTTGGCCGGCTACCGCATGCTCACACAGAATGCGCGCATGACCCGGCTTGAGGACCTCGGCGCAGACACGGAACTGCTCTCCGGCGATTTCTATGTGCCCATGGGCCGCAGCACGAGCCATCAGCTCTGGTCCTCGGCCATGGTTGTGACGCCTGCGCTGCGCGGGCTCTTCGGAATAACGGTCGATGCAATTGCAAAGACGATCACCGTCGATCCGCATCTGCCTGCGGAGTGGGACCACGCTGCCGTCCGCAATGTGAACGTGGGCGATCAGGTTGTGGATGTTACGTTCGCGAAGGTCGGGCACGAGCTGACTGTGGCCCTCGAGTCTACGGGGGCGGCCACGATTCATCTGCGCAGCGCAGCGCCGGGTGCGCGACCGGTTGCCGCGAATCGCCTGCTGATTCCACTGCCTGCCGTGCAGGTGGCCACGCCGGAAGGACACCCCCAGTCCGGCGACCGCACACAGATTGCCCGCGTAGTGCGCGAGGAATACGGTGCCCGAAAGCTCCAGCTCACGCTCGAAGGAATGGCCGGCACGGAGATGAACCTCAAAATCCTCGTGCAGGAGCCAGGCCTCAAACTGCATGCAACTGGCGCAGAGCTTGCGGCGCCGGAGCCCGACCACAGACCATCTTCCGACTTCAGCGCGCAGGACTTGAGCGTGCATTTTCCATCGGGAACCGGATGGCAGACTGCCGAGGTCGAGCTCTCCTGGTAAGCCCGAAAAGATGACCGGAGAAGAACCGCAAGCGGTGTGCCGAATGGTGTGAGAGCGGCCTCGGCAGAGTCTGCAGGATGAGCAGCGCCCGAATTGGCTTCCCTATGGTCCCGCCAGATACAATTGAGCTACGTTGCCGTCTAAAGGGAACCGGGATTCTTCAGAGTTGGAGCAGGTGCACGTGAGACGTTTGATGGGCCGCGGACTGCGGCTTGAATGGGTAGCAGGACTGTGTGTGGCGCTGGCGCTCCCCACCTTTGGTTTTTCGGCCGCGATTTCACAGAAGCTGGCCACAGAGACCAGTTTGACTGCCGAAACCCACGACACCGCCGGCGGCACGCAAGCGACGATCTCCGTTTCCGTCATGGGCAACGATGGGCAGCCTGCAACCGGTGCCGCGATTCTGCAGGATGACGGCAAAGAGATCGCCGGCGTCGCCGTGGACGCGACCGGCCATGCCTCTGCAACGCTCACGCTCGCGCCCGGCGATCATACGATTACTGCGACCTACTCCGGCGACAGCACACATCTGACATCGATCTCACAGGTGACTCCAGTAAGGGCGGTGACAGGGGCAGCATTCAACTTCACCGTTTCGGTCAGTCCGGCCAGCTTGTCGTTGACAGCCGGTCAATCGGGAACCGTGACCGCTTCAGTGACTCCGGTGAATGCGTCCTCGCTGACTGCGCCGATGTTTGTGACGCTCTCGTGCTCCGGTCTGCCGGATCAGTCCGCCTGCACCTTCACACCTGAGAACATCGAGATTCTTCCCAATGAAACTGCGCCCATCAATAGCACGATGGTGCTTGCGACGTCGGCGGGAATTGCGGCAACCGCAGGGCTGAAACCGCAGAGCCAGCCCGGACGGCCCGTCCATCAGCCGATCGCCTGGGCTGTTCTGCTGCCGGGGGTGTTTGGTTTTGCAGGACTGGCGTTTGGGGCGCGCCGGCGTCGCTGGATGCAGCGCCTGTTTCTGCTCGCGCTGGTCGGCTTTGTTTCCGTACTCGGAGCGACGGCGTGTTCCCCGCAGTACGATTATTACCACCACGGACCGCCGCACAATCTGCCAACACCGTCGGGCACCTATCAGGTGAGCGTCACGGCGCAGTCAAGCAATGGCGTCACGGCCATTACCAACTCTACCCCGTTGGCGCTGACAGTTAAGTAGCACGCTGCGAAGAATCCCAGACGAGGCGCTGCATATCCGCCCGGGATTCCGGCCTGCGCAACTCCGATCGAAGCGCAGCCGGATTACTCCGGCTTGAGAATCACTTTGATTGCTTCGCCGGACTGCAGCAACTGCATCGCCTGAGCGAACTCGGCCAGCTTCAGCCGATGCGTGATAACGGGCTCCAGGTGCAGCTTGTTGGCTGCGAGCAGGGCTTCCATCTGGAACCACGTCTCGAACATCTTGCGGCCGTTGATCCCCTGCACCGTCGCTCCCTTAAAGATGATGTCGCGGGCAAAGTCCAGTTCCACTGGACGCGACGGAATGCCCAGCAGGGACGCGCGGCCTCCGGTGCGCAGCAGCGCGAAGCCCTGCGCCATGGCCTTGGGATGACCGGACATCTCCAGCAGTACATCGACGCCCGTGCCTCCGGTCGCCTCCATAATCTGCTCTTCGACGTGGTCGGCCGCGGGATCCAGGGACAGGTCCGCGCCCATCTGCGTGGCCACACTGCGCCGGTGCGCATTCACCTCGACCGCATAGACGCGCGCTGCGCCGCATGCTTTCGCTACGGCAATTGAAAAGAGACCGATAGCGCCGCAGCCCGTGACGGCCACAGTCCGCGCGGCAATGGGCCCGGCGAGAACCGTGTGTACGGCGTTGCCAAGCGGATCGAGCAGCGACGCATATTCCTGCGGAATCGCCGGCGAGAGCTTCCAGATGTTGCTTTCGGGAATGATGGCATAGCTGGCGAAGGCGCCGTTGGCATCGACACCGAGGATGCGTACATGCTGGCAGACGTGCGCGAGGCCCGTGCGGCACTGCAGGCACTTTCCGCAGGCCACGTGCATCTCGGCGCTGACGAAATCGCCTTCCTTCACGGTTGTCACCCCGCGCCCGGTTGCCGCCACCGCGCCTGCAAACTCATGGCCCGGAATCAGAGGTGGATGAATGCGCCCCTGTGCCCACGGGTCCCAGTTGTAGATGTGCAGATCGGTGCCGCAAACGCTTGCAGCCGAGACGCGCACCAGCACTTCGCCCGGGCCCGGCTCCGGAACCGGAACCTCTCGAATCTCCACGCCGGGCGCTGCCTGCGCCTTCACCACTGCATGCATCGTCCTTGGAATCAAGCAGACCCTCCTGTAGGCAACAAACAGACAGTGTACCAACCTGTTGCCAAACACGGCCCGGATGGTAGAACGTGGAAGGCGAACGATCCGTCAGAGAGCGCGTGCCATGCCGAAGAAAACCGATTTTTTGAAGATTGCGGCGCTGCTTGCGCTGGCACTGCCCATCGCGAGCCTGCAGGCGCAGACCGCCGATGAAGCATGGTTGAAAACCCGTTCGCTCGATCGGCCGCTGAGCGTGCCTGCGCGCGTCACCGTTCTCGGCCAGGACCCGGTCGAGATGAATGCCGCCGCCGAACTGCAACGCAGCCTCTTCGCGTTGAGCGGCGGCAAACAGGCGGACGCTGGCGTCAACTCCATTGTCCTCGGCACGGCACAGGAGTTCCGCTCGCGAAAGCGCAAGAACTCCAACCTGACTCTCCAACCCGAAGAGTTCCTGATCTCGTGGAGCAATCAACCATTGATCCGCGAGTTGGACATCGTCGGGGGCAGTCCACGCGGAGTGCTTTACGGCGTCTTCGCACTGCTGCGCAACCTGGATCAGGGCGCGAGCCTGAGCTACGTCAACCTGCGCGAACGCCCCGCCATGCCGATTCGCTGGGTGGACGAGTGGGATAATCCGGACGGCTCGGTTGAGCGCGGCTACGCGGGACGCAGCATCTTTTTTGAAGGCGGCCATGTGCGCCAGAATTTGGG
The DNA here is from genome assembly GCA_021781795.1 of Acidobacteriota bacterium. Classification (GTDB taxonomy): domain Bacteria; phylum Acidobacteriota; class Terriglobia; order Terriglobales; family Acidobacteriaceae; genus Telmatobacter. The sequence goes on along the minus strand of JAJXWA010000048.1, from coordinate 4,812 downwards.
ACCTGTCGCTGAGTATGCGCGGCTGCTTGCATCCGTGGGCGTGAATGGATGCAACGTGAACAACGTGAACGCCGCTCCGGAACTGCTCGACGACGAACACCTTAAGGAGATGGCGCGCGTTGCCGACGCGATGCGGCCATGGGGCGTGCGCGTGGCGATGAGCGTAGCCATCGCAAGCCCGCAGACCATCGGCGGATTGAAGACCTACGATCCGCTGGACCCCTCCGTTCAGGCGTGGTGGAACGCGAAGGTGAAGGCAATCTATGCGCTCATTCCTGATTTTGCCGGCTTCACGGTAAAGGCCGACTCCGAAGGCCAGCCGGGCCCGGCGAGTTTTGGCCGCACACCGGCGGACGCGGCCAACACGCTGGCGAAGGCGCTGGCTCCGCACGGAGGCGTGGTGCTCTACCGCGCGTTTGTTTACAACCATCACCTCGACTGGCGCGACCCCAAAGCCGACCGCGCCCGCGCAGCGTACGACATCTTCCATCCGCTGGATGGCGAATTTGCGTCGAACGTGATCGTGCAGACGAAAGAAGGTCCCATCGACTTTCAGGCGCGCGAGCCCGTCTCGCCGCTCTTTGGCGGACTCACGCACTCGAACCAGGCGATGGAGATCGAAGTCACGCAGGAGTACACCGGCCAGCAGCGGCATCTTGTCTATCTTGCGCCGATGTGGAAGTGGGTGCTCGACTTTGACATGCGCGTGGGCGGCGCGGCGACACCGGTGAAGGAGGTCATCGAGGGCAAGTCATTCCAGCGACCGCTCGGCGGCATGGTCGCGGTGGCCAGCGTGGGCCGCGATGCGTGGCTCGGCTCGCCGCTTGCGATGGCGAACCTCTACGCCTTCGGCCGGCTCGCCTGGGATCCGAATCTGACAGCGGAGCAGATCGCCGTCGAGTGGGCGCGCCAGACCATCAGTACCAATCCCAATGTCGTCGGAGTGGTGGGAAAGATGCTCATGCAGTCATGGCCTGCATATGAGGACTACACGGGGCCGCTCGGTCTTCAGACACTCACCGACATCACCGGCAGCCACTACGGGCCCAATATCGAATCCAGCGAGCGCAACGGTTGGGGACAATGGCATCGCGCCGACCGTGAAGGTGTAGGCATGGACCGCACCGTCGCCACGGGAACGGGCTTCGTGGGGCAGTATCCGGCCGAGGTGGCGCGCGTGTATGAATCTGCCGCGACTACGCCCGACAATCTGCTGCTCTTCTTCCATCATGTCCCGTATACCTACAAGCTGCAGAATGGCTCGACGGTGATTCAGTATCTCTATGACAGCCACTTCGAGGGCGCGGCACACGCGGCGGAGTTTGTGCGCGAGTGGGCGTCATTGAAGGGCCGCATCGATGAGGGTCTATACGAGGATGTGCTGCATCGGCTCGAATATCAGGCCGGTCATGCCATCGTGTGGCGCGACGCCGTGACACAGTATTTCCTCAAGCTGAGCGGCATCCCCGATGAGCGCGGGCGCGCAGGCCACTACCCGCGCAGGCTTGAGGCGGAGGATGCGCGACTGAGCGGCTACAAGATCATCGATGTCACGCCGTGGGAGGATGCATCGCGAGGCAAGGCCATCGCGTGCGCCGGACCACAGAGTTGCACGGCGGAGTGGACGTACGCAGGGCGCGCTGGTGAATACAACATCGCCGCGCAGTACTTCGACCTGCAGGAAGGCGTCGCGAGGTTCGCGCTGACGATCAACGGCCAGCCCTCAGGCACAGACTCGACGTGGCAGGCGGATGCTCTGTTGCCTACGCGCCAGCCTCACGGGGACAACTCAACGCGCCACACCGTGCGCGGCGTGGAGTTGAAGCCCGGCGACGTGATTCGTGTGCAGGGAATGCCGAATGGCTCGGACACAGCCGCGCTGGACTATATTGAACTTCTGCCCGCGGGAAGCCTGCCGTAGGGACGAAGCAATTGTGCCGCTTCGCCGAGCAAGCATCCCTGCGAGATAGGATGACTCTGTGCTGAATTTGCGCTCCTATTCTTCCCGCAAAACGCTGCTGGCGGTCCTTCTCGTCTGGTTCGGGTGCGGCCACGTTGCGTTGAGCGAATCGGACGCCGCGACTTCAGCAGACGCGAAGCTCCTCGTCGCATTGACCGCGGACTTTGACCGCCTCGCACCACAAACGGTTCGCCCCGCGCAAGGGTATATCCGATTCCCTTTCCTCATTCCTGCGGGCTACTACGCGCAGATGTGGGATTGGGACGGATTTTTCATCGGCCTGCACTGGGGGAACCAAAATGCAGCGGACGCAAAGTATCTGCGCGACTGGGCGATCAGCTTTGCCAACTCCGCCGATGCGGAGGGCTACGTCGCCGGCTGCATCACGCCCGACGGCCCTCGTCCGCTGTTCGGCAAGTTTGCGATGAAGCCTTTCCTTGCGCAGGGCGCATTAGTAGCCGCCGAGCAATTGCACGGCGACTCATGGATCAGGCCTCTCTGGCCTGCCCTGCAGCGCATCGTTGCGTATCGAGAACGCACTCAATTGGACGCAAGGTGGGGGCTTTGGTTCTGGGACAACGCGATGCAGTCCGGCGCAGACAACAACGCCGCCTTGACCAACGACCCCAACGACCGAAGCGCGATTCTTGCTGTGGATGCCTCGTTTTGGGCCATGCGTGAATATCTTGCGATGGGCGCGCTCGCGAGCAGACTCGGCCACCCTGCAGAAGCGCAGACCTACCGCAGAAAAGCAGCGGCGACACGAAGAGCAATTCTCAAGAACTTGTGGCTGCCGCGCGAGGCCATCTTCCTCAACCGCCGCCGCGACACCGGCGCGTGGATACGCGTGATCAGCTGGTCCAGCTTACTGCCTCTAGCGGATGGGCTGCTCTCGCCCACAGATGCGCGAAGGATGATTCGATTGCACTTGCTCAACCGAGATGAGATGCGTTCCGACTCTGGTTTTCGCAGCCTCGCAAAGAACGATCCGGCCTATAACAATCAGGCAATCATCAATCCCTACTCCAACTGGCGCGGCCCTATCTGGATCAACGCCAATTTTATGGACTGGCTGGCTCTCCGCCGATACGGCTATCGCGCACAGTCTCGCTGGCTGGCGGTGACGCTGGCCGCCATGCTGCATCGCGACATTGCCCAGTGGGGTTCGATGCACGAGGACTACAACGCAGAAACCGGAGCAGGGTTGGCGCCGACGCCCGCGCAATCTCCCGGCGGCAAGTTCGCAGGCTTTGTGGGCTGGAATCTGCTCGCGGAGGATATGCTGCAATGCGAAGCGAGCCAGTCTGACGGGCACTGCGCCATCATCCGTGAATTTTCCCTTGAGAGCCCACTTGCTCACTTGCCTTGAGTCGCTCTACCTGCTGGCCACCGTCGAATTCGTGACGCAGGAGCGGCACCAGGACAGACTTGAGTTACGGCGGCATTCCCCTGGGCATGCGGTGGATTGCACCTGAAGTCTGCGATTCCAATGAGCCTGCAGCTCAACGGTCAGAGCAAGGGATTCCTATTCTTAAATGATCGATTTTGAATCACTCAGAACGAAAGCTTACCCGGACGCGATTCCCCGCAAAAATCACTATTGAGTCCATGCCTTGCGTTTCGCTTCGACACTGCGGCGTTCTGCACGCACACGGAGCATTTTGCAAATCAAACCGCCACCATAACCGGCACCGGAATGTCAGATTGTTTTCTTCCCTGTCAGCAGATTCCGTTTGTCCTCGGCGAGTGACTCGGTGATTGGGTGTTTGCTTGGCTGCAACATCGGTCTCTATCTGAAAGCTCGACTTCTCCAAGTGCGATCGAATGTGGCGCCGCATCGGCTCCACCGCGCAGCGCGCAGCGGTGATTCTCATTCGTGGCCTATTGCGATTCCTTGACGATCGCCTCGGCAGCGTTGCCGGCTACGACCCAGCTCGCCGACCCGGCGACCACGGCTTCATCTTCGAACCACAGGAATCCGAAGTCATCGATGCACTCCGGAAAATCCGGCTTGATAACGATGTACCCGGGAATCACAGCGCCCGGAATATAAGAATGATCGGCCCGGTTGTTGCTGTACGTCTGTGTCTTGGATACGGTTCCTACGCCAGCGACATAAGAAGTGCTGGAGACCGGGTGCGTCCCGAGAATGTAGTTGACGGCGCGCAGTGTGTATTGAGGGCCTACGAGATCAGGAAATGCCTTGTGCAGGAAGTACATGCGGATCGCCATGTCGACTACGGCGCCTGATCCTCCCCAGGTGCCCAGGCTCGGGGGCACGCCGAACGGCGTAGCGTCCAACTTCTTGTCCAGGTCCGCCATGTAGGTCTTCACCGCTTCTCGCATCTGACCTCTCGCGCTGGGGGCCAGATAAGGCAGCGCCCGCACCGCCGTCCAGCCATGGAGTTCCATCTGCTCGGGGGTAATCATCTGCGGAAAGAGCTCCTTGAGTCGCGACCTGTAGGGCTCGGCGCCATGTGTTGCGATCGTCAATTCCAGCGCCGCGGGCCAGTCGACGCCCGCGCCAAACCTGCCACGCCCCAAAGCGGCCGGAGGGGCTGCGGCTGCCGTGGTGGTCGCGGAACCTGCCGGTGCGGTGGTGGCGCTCCGTGGTTGATGAGCGCCTTGCGCACCAGACACCACACCCTGGGACGCGGCCAGCACGCCCGCTGGGGCCGCTCCGCCGAAGCCCGGAGTCGTCGGCCAGGGAGTTGGGTGGGCCTTCTCGTCGTTCCACGCTTTGATCGCAGTGTCGAGGCAGTCTTTGGCCAGAGCATCGTCCCAGCCTTTCAGCACATCGGATGCCGCGGCCAGCGCAGCAATCGCGTTCCACTGGAAATACTGTTTGTTTG
>JAJXWA010000086.1 GCA_021781795.1 Acidobacteriota bacterium | reverse complement strand
AATTCAACTCAGGAGACTTCACCATGTATCAGAACCGCATTTCACTCATCGGCTTCCTCGGCCAAAACGCCACCACCCACACCGCCAATAACGCTAGCTTCACCGTGCTCTCGCTCGCCACCAAAAGCTCGTACAAGGACAAGAAGACCGGCGAGTACAAGGGCCAGACCGAGTGGCATCGCTGCATCGTCTGGGGCAAGCTCGCCGAGTACGCGAAGACGCTCACGAAGGGCGCACATCTGGCCATTGACGGCGAGTTGCGCAGCCGCGAGCGCGTGGACACGAAGACCGGCGCAAAGCAGCGCGTATGGGAGGTGCGCGTGGCTTCGATCCTGAAGCTCGACCGCGCCGAGAAGGCCGCCCCGGAAGAAACGGACAACACCGACTTCAACCCCGAGGAAGAGGCGGCTTGACGCCTCTTCCTCGCTACCCCAGAAGCCTGGCAGACGCTGGGCTTCCATCGCTGTGAGACCCGCTGAGAGTTTTGATTATGAGCTTTGACCTGATCCTTCCGTTTCTCCGCCCCATCGAGCCACTGCTGCTCGACGACGGCATCAGCGAGATCATGGGCAATCCCGATGCCTCGTGGTGGTACGAGCGGGACGGGATATTGTGCCGTGATGAGTCCGTCTGCTTCGACGCCGGCAAGTTGCGCACCGGCCTCGAAGTGATTGCCAATCAGCTTGGCAAGAAGCTGGACGAGAACAACCCGGTTCTCCATGCGCAACTCCCGGACGGAAGCCGCCTTGCGGCGGTCATTCCGCCGGTCGTCAAGTCAACGCCCGCCGTCACCATCCGCAAGTTCACCAGCCGCCATTACACCGTTGATGACCTGATCGCTCGCAACACGCTGACGCGACCGCTTGCGGAGTTTCTGGCGGAGCAGATTCGGAGCGGGATGACGCTGCTTATCAGCGGCGGCACTGGCACTGGAAAGACCACGCTGCTGCGCATCCTTGCCGATGCCATTCCCGAAGAACAGCGCATCGTGGTCATCGAAGATACCTCCGAGCTGCACATTCAAAAGCCGAACATTCTTGCCGTCGAATGCCAGATGGATACCTTCAAGGCGAGCATCACCTTCGACGATCTTCTCAAGTCCGCTCTGCGTTGGAGGCCAGACCGGATCATCCTCGGCGAAGTGCGCGGAATCGAGGCGCGCACGCTCCTTGATTCCTTCAACACCGGCCATGCCGGTTCGCTGGCAACCATCCATGCCAACTCAGCGGCAAAGGCTCTCTCCCGCTTCGCCAATCTTGTCATGCGCTCCCACGCACAAACTGCATTCTCCGATGTGGAAGCGGAGATCGGCGAGGCTGTCGATTTCGTCGTTCATGTCGAGCGGCAGCCAGGCCGCCGCATCATCCGCGAAGTGCTCCGTTTGAACGGCTACAACCGGGCCAAAGAGAGCTTCCATTGCGAGACGGTGTACGAAGCGAATCCACTCTAGCATTCCCACCACAATCCAACCGGAAAGGACACCGATTATGCCATTGCTTGAGATAGTTCAAACCCGTCAGATTACGGCTTCGATCCGCCTCGACGAGAGCACTGCCGAGCAGATCGATCAATATGCCAGTTTTCTTCATGCCTCTGCCGATGAGGTGGTCGACAAGGCGCTAGCTTATGTCTTCGCCAAGGACCGTGAGTTCCAAGAGTTTCTCCGCACTCCCGAATCCGCGCGTGCCACGCAGAGCCTGCGTATCCGCCGTGCGCCTCAGAACGGTGCTGCTGCGGAGCCTGTCGCGAACCCTGCTAAGACCGTAAGAGCCGCGGAGACTGTCAGTGAATTGCGCCCACGGAGCTAGGGTGGAGCGAACAGAAGCCCGTTCGGTGCTGCGCACCGGTTTTATCTCGACACTCCACCCCTTGGAGGGCGCTGCCGAGCGCTCTGGGGCGCTCCAGAGCTACTTGTTTGATGCGAACGATTTGCGATTTGCGGGGCGCTCCAGAGCGCTTTGAGTAAACAGACGAAATGAGGTCTGGATGACACCAAGCATTGCTGATGCCAACCAAAGCCTGAGCCGCGAGTGTCGCACCGTCACGGCGAGCACAAAGGTGACGGAACCGGAACTCCGCGAACTGGAACGTGCCGCCGCATCGCGCGGTGTCCGGCTTGGTGAGTGGGTCCGCGACGTGTTGCTGCGCGAGGCAAGATCGCCTTCGGAGGCAATCTCGCTCAGGCATGTGATGACCGAGATTGTCGGACTGCAACTGTTTCTGACCAATGCGCTGACGCCGGTTCTCTGCGGCGAACGGATCAACTCCAAACAGTACGAGGAGTTGCTCCAGAACGTGAAGGCCAATAAGCACCGCGCCGCGCGTGAGGTCATCGCGCAGTATGTTGCAGAACGCAAGGAGGACGACCATGCCTGACTCAAAGTGGGGAAGAAAAGAGACGATCGTCTGGCCGCCGCATCAGCCGATCTACACCCTTGGCGCAGTCTGTCTTGCAGTGATTGCGGCGGGACTCTTCGTGTATCTGCGCTTCGCCTTTGCGCTCTCGCCGCTGGAGCGGTTCTACCTTCCGACGTACATCAAGACCTCTATTGTGCCGACCATTCGCTCGACTGGAAAGTACCAGGTCCTTTTGATCGCGAACGAGGAGAGACGCGCCAGCTACGCCCGTGAAGAGGATGTTCAAGATGGGTCCACGTTGCAGTCGAACGCCAAACCAATTCCGCTCGCGCTTTCCGATGCCGCACGTCGGCGTGGCATGGAATACCTCTACCGGAGTGCTCCAACCGTCTTCCAGAACACTGCACTCAATGGCTACCTCCAGCATCAGGTCTATGACGGCCAGGGCCTCATCGACATCTTCAAATGGCCATTGTCATTCGGCGCACTCGCGTTACTCTTGCAGCTTCCTTTTTCTATCCCGAAGGACATTCGCCGCCGCAAGGAGATGAAGTACGGGCGGCGTCTCAAAGGCCCGGTTCTGGTCACGCCGAAGGAGTTCAACAAGGCCATTCAGGGGACGGGCATTGGCCTCCGCGTGGATCAAAGCCGCGAGTTGCTTCGCGTGCCGTTGCGCGCCGAGGACCAGCACTTCGAGATCATCGGCGACACCGGCAGCGGCAAGACGACGATCATCATGCAGATGCTCCGCCAGATTCAGGCGCGCCGTCACTCGGCGATTCTCTACGACCCGGCCTGCGAGTTCATCGAGCGGTTTTACGATGAGAGCCGCGGCGACATCGTGCTCAATCCG
>JAJXWA010000012.1 GCA_021781795.1 Acidobacteriota bacterium | reverse complement strand
CGCCATCGCGCTCCAGCCGCGCACGCAGATTGCCGAGATTCACCAGGTTGCCGTTGTGCGCAATGGCGATGAGACCCTTGGTGGAATCGACGCGAATCGGCTGCGCGTTCAGTAGCGCCGAGTCGCCGGTGGTGGAGTAGCGCGTATGACCGATGGCCATCTGGCCGGGCAGCTTCTGCAGCACGTCGTCGGTAAAGATCTCGCTGACGAGGCCCATACCTTTGATGTTGGCGAGGTGATGCCCATCCGCCGTGGCGATACCGGCCGACTCCTGCCCGCGATGCTGCAGCGCGTAGAGGCCGAGATAGGCCTGGCGCGCAGCCTCGGGATGGCCATGTACGGCAACGACGCCGCACTCTTCGCGCAGCTTGTCCCACTGCGGAGCCTGCCGCGCGGGACGAGAGGCGTAGCTGTTCGCGGCATCCTGCGCCAGCTCTGCCGAGCCATCCGCAACACCCGCGACGCCCTGATGCAGCAGCCGGATCATGCCGTGACCTCGTCATGCAGAGTAGCACTCAGAGAGCCGGCCCACCCGGCGCGCAGTTCACTCACCGGTGCGTCGACGAAGGTGTCGCCATAGACGCTGATCTGCAGCCGGTCGCCGCCCGTGGCGCCGATGCGCACCGCATAGAAGCCATAGTGATCGGCGAGCTCGTCAATTTTCTTCACCTGGTTCGGCTCAGCGGTGACGAGCACCGTAGAAGGCTGCTCGGCAAAGAGGCCGAAGAGCGGATGCACCATCAGCGACTCTTCCTGCGAGACGGTGGCCCCAATGCTTTGGTCGAAGCAGGACTCGGCGAGCGCGACGGCAATGCCTCCATCGGCCAGATCGCGCGCCGAGTGAATCAGTTCGCACTTGGCAAGCTCGCCCAGCAGCGTCTGTAAATCCGCCTCCGCGTGCAGATCGAGCGGCGGCGGCTGGCCCCAGATGCCGCCCAGCACAACCTTTGCGTATTCCGATGAGCCGAAGACCTGCAACTCCGTGGGCGAGGCTGCGCTAATCTCCGCGTCGCCTTCAGCGGCGATGGGCTCGCTGTGCCCCACGATGTTGTGGCTGATCTGCTCCTCCGCAAACGGAACCTTCAGCGTTGGATCCGGATCCTGCCCTGTGGGAATCGGCCAGATGAGTACGATGGCGTCTCCCTCGCGTTGAAAACCAGCGGGCACAGCCGTGGTCACATCGTCCAGAATGCCTACGATTCCCAGCACGGGGGTGGGATAGATGCCTTCGCCGCGCGTTTCGTTGTAGAGCGAGACATTGCCACCGGTGATAGGCGTGCCCAGCTCCGTGCAGGCCTCGGCGATGCCGTCAATCGCCGCCGAAAGCTGTGCCATAATCTCAGGCTTCTCGGGGTTGCCGAAGTTGAGGCAATTCGTCGCCGCGACAGGCGTTGCTCCGGTACAGGCCACCTTGCGCGCTGCCTCCGCCACGGCGTGCATCGCGCCCAGCTTGGGATCGAGATAGCACCAGCGCCCGTTGCCGTCCAGCGCCATGGCCAGCCCTCGCTCGTGGCCAGGCGTGCCCGTGCCCTTGATGCGCATCACGCCTGCCTCGCCGCCGGGCCCCTGCACGGTGTTGGTCTGCACCATGGTGTCGTACTGCTCATGCACCCAGCGCTTGGAGCAAACGTTGGCGCTGCCGAGCAACTGCTTGAGATCGGCGGTGAAGTCGCGGTCCTTTTCGAGTTCAGTCTGCGCTTGCTCCGGCGGGTCCAGCGGGAGCGGCGACTTCCATGTACCGACCGGCCGGTGATAGAGCGGTGCATCGTCGGTGAGCGACTGGTTGGGAATGTCGGCCATGAGCACGCCGTGATGCCGAATGCGCAGCCGCGGCTCGGGAATCACCGTGCCCACGATGACCGCGTCGAGTCCCCACTTCGCAAAGACCTTCAGCACATCGTCTTCGCGCCCACGCTCGGCCACCAGCAGCATGCGCTCCTGGCTCTCAGACAGCATGATCTCGTAAGCAGTCATACCAGTCTCGCGCTGAGGCACGTTGTCGAGTTCCACATCGAGGCCCACGCCGCCGCGCGCGCCCATCTCGCAGGTGGAGCAGGTGAGGCCCGCTGCCCCCATGTCCTGAATGCCGACGATCGCGCCGGTCTTCATCGCCTCAAGGCAGGCCTCGAGCAGCAGCTTCTCCATGAAGGGATCACCCACCTGCACGTTGGGCCGCTTCTGTTCCGAGCCTTCCTTGAACTCTTCGCTGGCCATCGTTGCGCCGTGAATGCCGTCGCGGCCAGTCTTCGCACCCACATAGATCACCGGGTTGCCGGTGCCTGTGGCCTTGCCATAGAAGATCTCACTCTTGCGCACGAGGCCCAGCGCGAAGGCGTTCACCAGAGGATTGCCGCTGTAGCAGGGCTCGAATTTCGTTTCACCACCGAGATTGGGCACGCCAAAGCAGTTGCCGTAGCCGGCGATGCCGCTCACCACACCCTCCACGATGGAGTGATTCTTCGCGACGAACTCCGGCTCGGGCGCATCCTCTTTGCGGATGGGTCCGAAGCGCAGTGAATCCATCACCGCCAGCGGCCGCGCGCCCATGGTGAAGATGTCGCGCAGGATGCCGCCTACGCCGGTGGCCGCGCCCTGAAACGGCTCAATGTAGCTGGGGTGGTTGTGGCTCTCAATCTTGAATGCGCAGGCCCAGTCGTCGCCCACGTCGATGATGCCTGCGTTCTCGCCCGGTCCCTGCACCACGCGCTCGCTTTTGGTGGGCAGGCGCTTCAGGTGGACGCGGCTCGATTTATACGAGCAGTGCTCACTCCACATCACGGAGTAAATACCAAGCTCCGTAAGCGAGGGCACACGGCCCAGCGCGGCCAGAATCCGCTCGTACTCTTCTGCTGTGATGCTGTGCTGCGCCAGCAACTCGGGTGTAACCGTGCACGGTTCAGGAACGGAGGACGGCAAGGCTTCGGTAATCATCGCGGGTACTTCCATTGTCGCATGGTCTGCGCTCCGGAGCGCCCGCCGGAACAGGCTGGTTTCCAGCCCGCTACAATGAAGATGCATGGACCTGGTGCAGATTGAGCCCGCGCGGAAGATGCCTGCTCCCAAGCCGGAGTGGCTGAAGGCGCGCGCCCCTGTGGGCGAGAACTACCACGGGCTCAAGCGTCTGGCGCGCTCGCTCGGACTGAACACCGTGTGCGAGAGCGCGCAGTGCCCCAACATTGGCGAGTGCTGGCACCACAAGACAGCCACCTTCATGATGCTCGGCAATCTCTGCACGCGCCGCTGCGGCTTCTGCGCCGTGCCCAAAGGCCGTCCGGAACCCATTGATTTTGATGAGCCCCGCCGGGTGGCGGAGGCCGTGGCTGTGCTGGGTCTGGAGCACGCTGTCATCACCAGCGTCAATCGCGACGATGACCTCATGGGCGGTGCACGGGCATTTGCCATGGTCATCGAAGAGATTCGCCGCCAGGCGCCGCGATGCCGCGTCGAGGTGCTTATCCCCGATTTTCAGGGCAACCGCGAAGCCATTCAAATCGTGGTCGAGGCCCGGCCTGAGGTGTTGAACCACAATACCGAGTCCGTGCCGCGGCTCTACCGCGCGGTGCGCTCCGGTGCGCGCTATGAGCGCACGCTGGAGCTGCTGCGCTATGCCAAAGAGCTGAATCCGGCGGGCGTCACGAAGTCCGGCGTGATGGTCGGCCTGGGCGAAGAGACGCCCGAGCTGCTGGATGTCTTCCGCGATCTGGCCGGCGTCCATTGCGACATCCTGACCATCGGCCAGTATCTGCGACCCTCTCGCGATCATCTGCCTATGGCGCGACTCTACACTCCACGCGAGTTTGCCGAGCTAAAGGCTGAAGCGTTGCGCATGGGCTTTCGTCACGTCGAGTCGGGCCCGCTGGTTCGCTCCAGCTATCATGCGCACGAGCAGGCATCGTCCACTCTGGTCTCGCTGTCCGCTTAGTCTTCAGAGCGAGAGAGCTCCCAGCACACCAACGAAAAGGACAGGCCAAAGCCTGTCCTTTGAATCTGCCAGCATCTTCGCACCCTCAGGGATTGCACCGAAGGGCTTACCGCCTATTGATCGTGCGGGTTGCCGTGGGGCTTCATCTGCCCCGGAGGCGCTCCATGCGGGTTGCCATGGGGCTTCATCTGCCCCGGAGGCGCTCCATGCGGGTTGCCATGGGGCTTCATCTGCCCCGGGGGCGCTCCGTGCGGGTTGCCGTGGGGTTTCATCTGTCCCGGGGGCGCTCCGTGCGGGTTGCCGTGACCGTTATCGTTTTGCGCCCAAAGCGGCAGACCGACTGCAAGCAGCGCCGTCATGGCCAATCGTGATGCACGCATTGTCGTCCTCCTTTACGCCCTTATTGCAGCAGGCGCAACGAACCACTCCATCCTAAGCCGCGAGGCTGGCCCAGATGCAAGCAGGCTGGCGCGGGTACGGCTATCGCCCCATGTACATCACGTGGACGTAGGTGCCGAGACGCATGTTGTACGCCAGATACCAGCCGATGTGGTCCGGATCGGGATAGATGGATACGTCGTCATCATCCCAGTTCCAGCCGTTGCAGAATCCAACATCGTAGGGCGCAACGGACCAGTTCCAACCCCGGAACCAGAATCTACCGGGCCCGCCGCCTTCGATGCGCCACCAATGGCCTCGTCCAAAGCCGCCGTCAAAGCGTCCGTATTCCCACGGGCGGTCGAGGTGATAGTGATCGTCGTACTCGCCGGTGTCGTGGCCAATCCAGCGGTCGCCGTCCACATGCGGGTAGAAGGGATGCCCCTCACCATCGCTGTAGTTGTAACCCTGGTCATAGCGATGCGGATTGCCGTGAAAGCGCCCGGGGCCGTGCTCCGGCGCGCCCTGTCCATTCCATCCCTGGTTGTCCTTGTTTCCATGCTCGCCGTTCGAGGCAAACACCGGCATGGTGATCAAGAGAGCCACAGCGACGATTCCGTGCGCGAGGCGCATTCTTTCCTCCTACGTGCTTCCAGGGCAATGACTCACTTCAACGCGAACAGCGAATTTTTCTCATCCAACTTTGGATAGGGAAACCCCGCGCGCGACTGGAAGTTGCGCGGGGTTCGACGGCTAGCGGACGACTCAGGCGCCCACCGCCACCGGCGCGCGACGCCACGCATAGAGCGGAAAATGATTGGCCAGTTCCGCCACCTCGCCGCGGATGCGCGCAAGAGCGGCATCGTTGTTGCGCTCGACCAGCGCCTGGTCAATCCAGCGGGCGATCTGGCGCATCTCGCCTTCCTTCATACCCCGCGTGGTCAGCGCCGGAGTGCCGATGCGAATACCCGATGGCTTCAGCGGAGGATTCGTATCGTAGGGAATGGCGTTCTTGTTCACGGTGATGCCGGCCTTGCCCAGAGCCAGTTCCGCCTCGGAGCCGAGGATGCCTTTTTCAAACACATCCACGAGCATGAGGTGGTTGTCCGTGCCGCCCGAAACGAGTCGATAGCCGGCCTCCTGCAAGCCCGCGGCCAGCGCCTTGGCGTTGGCGACAATCTGCGCGGCGTAGGTTTTGAAGTCCGGACGCAACACCTCGCCGAAAGCAACGGCCTTGGCGGCGACGATATGCACGAGCGGCCCGCCCTGCTGGCCGGGAAAAACGGCCTTATCCACGGCTGCGGCAAGATCCTGCCCGCAGAGAATCAGCCCGGCGCGCGGCCCACGCAGCGTCTTGTGCGTGGTGGTTGTGGTGATGTGTGCGTGCGGCACAGGCGAGGAATGCGCGCCACCTGCCACGAGACCGGCGATATGCGCCATATCGAAGATGTAGACTGCGCCAACCTTGTCGGCAATCTGGCGCATGCGGGCAAAGTCCCACAGCCGCGGATAGGCGCTGGCGCCGCCGATGATGGCCTTCGGCTTCTCCCGCAGGGCGATCGCCTCAAGCTCGTCGTAGTCGATGACCTCAGTCTCGCGATTCACATGGTAGAAGGCCGTCTTGTAGAGCTTGCCGCTGAAGCTGAGCTTGTGTCCGTGGGTCAGGTGACCGCCGTGGGCCAGGTCCAGGCCGAGAATCGTGTCGCCCGCCTGCAGCACTGCCATGTAGGCCGAAGCGTTGGCCTGTGAACCGGAGTGCGGCTGCACGTTGGCATGCTCCGCGCCGAAGATCTGCTTGGCCCGATCGCGTGCAAGATTTTCCACCACATCGGCATACTCGCATCCGCCATAGTAGCGGCGTCCGGGATAGCCTTCTGCATATTTATTGGTAAAGACCGAACCTGCGGCCTCCAGCACGGCCTCGGAGACGAAGTTCTCGCTCGCGATCATCTCCAGCCCATCGTGCTGGCGCAGGGTTTCGTGGTCAATAGCAGCGGCGACCTCGGGGTCGGCCTGGGCAAGGGAAAGAGCCATGCGGTCGGTCATATGTTGATGATAGGGCATTTCAGTCCGGCAACGGAGCACGAAGATATCCGGCGCGGCAAGCCCTTTTATTTGTTACGACTCACGCCTGTTCAGCGGGCCAGCGTCTGCTCTGCCACGGCCAGCACGTGGCCGGTCTTGCGGTCAGCCACAAACACCACCAGGCGTACCCGCATCTTCGCATCCGCACCGTGCATCGGGTCTGGGGCGGCAAGGTGCAGAGGCTGTCCATTGAGGCCCTTTGAACCAAAGTCCTTGAGCGCGCGTACGACCGCGACATGGTGCAAGGTGCGCCCTGCGTTCTCACCGCTCTTCACCTCGCTCTGCGTCGCATCTTCAGCCACGGCTGCTTCCAGTCGGGCGCTGCTGTTTGCTGAGGCATGCACGGAAAAATCCACGCCGCCGTTGTCCCAGTGAGCACTCTCGATCGTCAGAGATTGCTTCGGCACGCCAGCCGCCCTCTCGATGGCCTGCACCATCGCATTGGGGGCATTGCCAACGAGCTGTTGCGCTCCATCGACGACCGCTTGCGGCGTGTAGCTGTCCTGCAGCCCAAAGCGATAGACGTAGTCGCGTTGCCGCTCGTCCATCTCCTGCATCGAAAACGGATCGTGCCATCCGTCATGGTTCCAGTAGGTTACATGCTCACTTAGAACGATGACCTCCGCGCCGGGAACGAACTGCTCCTGGTCAAGGCGGGCCAGCAATTCGTCTGCTGGCGGGCAATCGGAGCAGCCCTCTGAGGTGAACAACTCCACCAGGACCGGCGTTCGCGCTGCCGGAGGCACGGCTTGTCCGAAGACCAGTAGCGTGGTCAGCACTGCGCCCATCAAAAGCCACAGCGCGCCCCTCGCAAAAGCAGCCCGATCGATGACAGTCAGAGGCATATGGTTCATAGGATGATCCCGAGCCAGTTTGCGTTACGAGAATTCGATCTTTGTTGTCCGCAGGCGAGCATCCTGCAACTAAAGTTTTCGTTCGTTCGCAACTTTCCTTGGAAACCCGGGGTTAAGATGGCCGTGGGCCGAAATCCCGCAAGAATTCCAGTTGAACATCTTTTGGAGGATCAGTATGTCGAAAGTGTCTTTGATGCTCGCCGCAGCCCTCGCCGTATCGGCCCCGACCTTCGCGCAGCAGTCACAGCCGGCGCCGCAGCCTGCCGCACAGCCCAGTCCCGCGCCGAACTCTGTCAACGGGCACCGCGAGAACCAGCAGGACCGCATTGCCAATGGCGTGCAATCCGGCCAGTTAACCGCCGGCGAAACCAAGAATCTCGAAAGCCGTGAAGCCAACCTGAATCAGCAGATTCACGCGGATCGCACGGCCAATGGCGGCAAGCTGACACCGCAGGAGCGGCAGCAGATCAACAACCGGCAAAATAACATCAGCCGCTCCATCTACCAGGACAAGCACAACGCCGCCCAGGCGCACTATGGCAACAACGCAGTGGGCCAGCGCCGCGAGAACCAGCAGGATCGCATCGCGCAGGGCATCCGCAGCGGACAGATGACGGCGGGTGAAGCGGCACGCACCGAGGGCCGTGAGCAGAACATCAACCGCAGCATCGCGGCAGACCGCGCGGCCAATGGCGGCCATCTCACGCAGCAGGAGCGCCAGAATATCAATCAGCGCCAGAACAGCACCAGCCGGCAGATTTATCGCCAGAAGCACAACGGCGCACATCAGGCCCGCTAACTGCGAGTACGCAATCCAACTGTGCGAGCCGGTATGCTGAACGCATGGCCGGCTCTCGCTTTTTTTGTGCCCTGATGCTTATCTCTGGCTGCGGATCGCTCTCCGCATCGGCGCAGACAGCTTCCGCTCCGGTCGTCACGCTCACGCCCTCCAATGTGGAAGCGGGCTCGCCGGAGATCATTCGCGTTGCGGCGCCCGCTGAGGCAAAGCCCGAAGGCGAGTGGCTCGGCCGCAAGCTCGATTTCTTCCGGGCGGACACAGGCGACGTCTGGTATGCGCTGGCCGGAGTGGATGTCGAAGCGCCCTCCGGTCCTTCGCAACTCGATATTTCGGTCACCGCGGGTTCCGTCACTCAGAACCTCATCCAGACCATCCTCATCTATCCGGCTCACTACCGCACCAGCACGCTCAGCGTTGCACCGCGCTTTATAGCGCCCAGCGGGGAGGAACTCCGGCAGATCGACGACGAGAAGAAGATCAAGGCGGCCGTCTTTGCTGCGAGCATTCCAGAGCGCCTCTGGCATGGAGGTTTTCGCGCTCCGGTTCGCGCGGAGCCTACAGACAGCTTCGGCACGCGCCGCGTCTTTAATGGCGAACTGTCCAGCATTCACAAGGGCATGGATTTCAGAGCACGTACGGGTACGCCGGTCGTCGCGGACAATGCGGGCATTGTTGTGCTGGCGCGCCCGCTCTACTACGAAGGCAACTGCGTCATCCTCGATCATGGGCTTGGCCTCTTCACCATGGACATGCATCTGAGCCGCATTCGTGTGCGCGAGGGTCAGCGCGTAGCGAAGGGCCAACTGCTGGGCCTGAGCGGAGCTACCGGCCGCGTCACGGGCCCGCATCTGCACTGGGCCGTGCGCTGGCAGGGCGCGTATCTCGACCCGGCGAAGCTGCTGACACTGAATCTTACGGCCCTTCCGTAACGCATAAGGTTTTGGTCATCCAGCGTGACGAGAGTATGATTTGTGGCATGAAAGCAGTGGTCCGAAGCGATTGGGCCGGTCAAGTCGTCGATGGACTCTTCCCCCTGCGTGATTGGCTGGGCGGCTCTGCGCACAGCGGCGTCTATCTGACCGTGCTGCCCGAGGACCCCGCGCGCAAGGTTGTCATCAAGCTGATACCGGCCGGCTCCATCGACCTCGAAGCCAGCATCCTGGGAAAGCCGCAGGACCGAGAAATCGTCCATCCTCACCTGATGCCGATGTTGTACGTCGGCGCCTGCATGCTGAATGGCATCGACATCTTCTACGTTGTAATGGACTATGCCGATGAGGTTCTTGCGTCGTTACTGCCCCAGAGAGCGCTCACAGCACGCGAAACCCGCGAGATGCTCGATCCTGTCCTCGATGCGCTTTCCTACCTGCACGAAAACGGCCTGGTCCATGCGCACCTGAAGCCCTCGAATCTGCTGGTCTCCAAGGATCGATTACAGATTGCAATGGACGGAATCTGTTTCGCGGGCTCCCTGGGACGTTCCGGCAGTGCGCATTCGATTTACGATGCCCCCGAAATTGGCTCCCTTCCATTCTCTGCTGCTACCGACATGTGGTCGCTGGGCATGACCATTGTGGAGACGCTCACGCAGCACCCGCTGGACTGGAACCGGGCCATCGAAGCTGTGCCCAAGGTTCCGCCTGAAGTGCCAGAGCCCTTTGCCTCGATTGCCCGCGCATGCCTGCAGCCGCAGCCATCGCTGCGCTGTTCGATCAGCGATGTGCGTTCGATGCTTGCGGGCCAGAGTCTAAGCGCAAGCGGCACAGCTGATGGAGGCTCCCAGCGCCACTCGAGGAGCCTGTCTACCGATGGCTGGGGCAGCACCGAGGGCGCAGCCAGACCCAGACGTCGCCTCCGCGCCGCAATTCTGTCCGCTGCTGCCGCAGTGGCCGTGTTCTTTGCAGTATGGGAGTTGCGCTCGTCGCGGCAAGCCACGCCGCCCGATGCCTCCGCGGCCGTTCCACAAGCGAGCAGCGTTGTGCCCAGGTCACACAGAGCGACTGCCACGCCCAAAGCCAAACCCCGGCCGGAACATCGCGCGTCTGCCGACTCCCCTTCCGTCGAAGCATCGCCGAACGTGGTTGTACCCGCAGCATCGGTGGGAAATGGGGTTGTGAAGCAGGTCATGCCGAAGGTGCTGCCTTCGGCGCAAGCTTCGATTCAAGGCAAGGTGAACGTGATAGTCCGCGTCACTGCGGGTTCATCGGGCGACGTGACCAGCACGGAATTGGAGTCGCCCGGCCCCAGCCGCTACTTCGCCAGAATCTCTCAGGAGGCGGCGCAGCAATGGCGCTTTGACCCTGCGGCGAATGGATCTGCACGGACATGGCTGCTTCACTTCGCGTATCGGCAATCCGGCGTGAGCGTCACACCCTCGCTCACCAGCCGTTAACGCGCGCTCACTTCCTCTTCCGCAGCCTCCAGCGCATCCTTCGCGAGAGCCGGCACGGGCTTCTCCTCGCGCAGCGCCTTGAAGGCGCGATACACGAACGAACCCATGTGCCATCCGTCCATGTACTGGAAGGGCGTTTCGCCGGTCGTATAGTGCCCGCAGGGCAGAACGCGCAGATCGAAGTTGAGACCTACGCGCTGGAACGCCTCGACGACTTTGAGCGAATACTCTCTTGGAAAGGTGAGGTCGTAGTCGGCATAGACGAGCAGCGCGCGCTTGTCTCGACCGCCAGACTCTTCCGTCATGATGCGGTCAAAGTAGCTGACCGGGCTGATGGCCGCCCACAGCGCGCGCAGCCGCTCCTGCGTCAGCCCTGCCTGCTCCAGCGCCTCGCGAATATGGCGTGTGCTCTGGCCTGCCCACACGACATCACCGAATGAAGTGGATGCATGATTAAAGGCATTCACGCGGAGCCGCGGGTCGTGCATGCTGGCCAGAAAGGCATAGCAGGAGCCGAGACTCGTGCCCAGTACGCCGAAGTGTTCGTAACCCTGCTCCTCAAGCCAGTCCACGCAGCAGCGGATATCGACGACTGCCTGCCTGCAGGCCGAGAGCGTGCGCCCGATATTCGCGCTTACGGCGTAATCGGAACGCTCCAGCTCCGCGGGGCGGCGAATGTCGTGGTAAGGCTTGGACAGGCGCAGCGCCGAGATGCCCATTCGATTGAATATGGCGCAGAGCGCATTGTGGCTGAAGGCGTCGGCATTCCACTGCGGCAGCACGATAATGGCCTGACGCGGGCGCGCATCGCCTTTGTTGATGGGCGCGGGATACCAGCGCGCATTGACGAGATCATTCTCCGGATAAGGCGTGCGTTCCGGCGAGGTGAAGCGGAGAAATTGCGCAGGCTTGGTCCGGCCCTCCGCTGCCTGCCGCTTGATCTCCGCATCTTTGGCGAGGGTCTCCGGGCGGACGTTGGTTGGAAACAACTCCGCGTGCCGCACTTCGAGGCGAAAATCTGTTGGGCGCTCGTAGCCGAAAAACTTGTCGCTGTGGCGAATCAGCAGATCGTTGATTCGCACCATCGCAACTTCTGCCGCGGAATCCTCGCTCAGTCCCGCACGGCCAGGCAGCAGCGCGCCGAAGCCGTGCTCCTCGAGAAACGGGGCGATCCACTCAAAGCCCCATTCCAGCGGACGGACCACGCGGTTCTCGTCGCGCGTGGTGAGGCGCGTCTCCCATGCATACATCCACCGCGCATACCAATTTTTCAGCATCATGCAGCTTCAATTTTATCAGCGCGCGGAATGGGCACTGCGCCGCGGCGAGTCGATCCGCACAAAATGAAGACGGGCTCCAGTTTCGTTCGAAGCTGAAGCCCGCACATCTACGTTGCTGAACGGCTAATTTGCGCCCATGCGCAGCGCCACCATCTTCCACTGCCCTCCGTCATAAAAGAGCAGCCCGAAGGCGTGCATGGAAGCGCCACTCGCAATGGTGGTTCCGCCCTCCATGATCGTCCCTTTCTGCTGGAAGACCATCACGCTGGTCGCGCCGGTCAGGGTCGTGAACGCCGAGTCCGAGGACATCGTCATTGTGAAGCTCGTTGCGCTTCCACTGGTCAGTGCGGTGCCTGCCGTTCCGGTGACGCCCTGCGGCATCAGCATCAGTTCCGACGCGGTAAGGGAGCCTGCCATCGATGTGCCGCCCATCATGCCGCCGCCCATTCCGCCCGATCCGCTCATCATGCCGCCGGTACTGATCGGCATCACGCTCTGGCCCACGAAGATGTGGCTTCCATCAAACACCGGCGTAAACGGCAGCCCGGACATGTCGATGTTGTCCCCGTTCATCTCATACGTTGTGCTGGTGGCCAGGTTTACTGTCACGCCCTCAGCGAGGAACGACGCCATCATGCCGGAGCCCACGCCATTCTGCATCACCAGCGTCAGCGATGTCGGAGGCTGGCCCGTCTCTGCCGTGACGATGCCGCCGCCCATCATGCCGCCTGAACCGATCATCGACTGCACTCTGGTTGCAAGCAGCGATCCATCCGATTGAAGAGTGGCATCGACCATCACCAGCATGCCGCTGCCCATCGTGCCCATCGTCGTGCCTTCGAACACCGTGGAGGAATTGGTGGCGAAGGTGAAGTTGCCAAACGCCTGCATCGAAGTCATCGTGAACGAGCTGCCGGAGACACCTGAGATCGAGCCCATCATCTCGCCGATTCCGCCGTCGGTGTAATCCATCGGATTGCCCGAACCCTGCGCACCGCTGGTCACATGAAAGACGGGGTTCATCATCAGGCTGCCATTTGAGCTCTGGGTTACGGAGCTTGCGAGGTCGAGGTCGAATCCCATCGCCATCGGCGCGGATCCTACGCTAATGGGCGTCGAGAACGTCACACTGCCGGTCATGGGTCCCTGCATTGTCTGCTGCGTGACAGTCTTCGTGGTCGGATCCATATAAGTCACCGTCGCCGCGCCGATGGTCACGGTTGCGCCGGTGTAGGTGCCTTGTGGCGCATTCACCATGGCCAATGGCTGCATGGTGCCCATCAGGTGCATCATCTCCATCGGCGTCGAAGTGGAGACCACCGTTGCATTGCCATTGCTGCCTGTCAGCGTCATGGAGTTGATATTCATCGAAAACGCCAGCATCCAGTCGGCGGGCGAGTCGCCGATGTTGACCTGGACCGGAGTGGTCGTGACCGGCATTGGCGTGGGATTGGTCCCGGTGGTTGCCGCAGTACCGGCGCCGCCGCAGGCGCTGAGAGTGGTCGCGAGCAAGGTCGTGATTGCAATTGCGGCAAGGCAAAGGAGTGCGCGCAACGAATTATGAGTGCGTTGAGTGGTCATACGTGTCTCCTCGAGGGGGAAGCAAGAACGCATGGTCACTCCGCCAAAACCTTGCAGGCTGACCGAAGCAAATCGCCCCGGATCGCCATGCCACCTGCTTGCATGCCAACGAGTCTCTCTTGCGCCATATGGCTGCGTCAGTGACTGAAATCACAGGAAAAGCGTGATTTAAATCACACTCGGAGAAAGCGCAAAGGGAGGGCAGCTCGAGGGTGTGCACGGCACGATAGTCACTGTGGCGATTCTGACGAAGTCGCTCGAAGCTAAAGCCACTCTTAGCGGCAGAAGCTCGCGAGGATGCGCACAGGAGTGGCAGCAAAAGCGTCGCAGCACGAACGGTATAAGAAAGAACCCACGAGAGCCACAGCTCTTTCGCTGTGACTGTCGTGGGCGTTTTTGGAACACGACGCGAACTGAATTGTTCGCGGCCGGTCTCAGTTCGGCTGTGAAGGCATGGAACGAATGTAGGCAACCAGCGCCTTCATGTCCGGCGCATTCAGATTGGTAAGCGGCATGCCACCCTGCTGCATGCGCCTCGAGTGGTGGCGCAGCAGGTTCTCGAGCACGTCCGGGGGCAGCAGCGATGCGGTGCCTGCCAACGGCGGCGCGGCTACGGTTCCATGCAATCCGCCTACACCGTGACAGGTTTCGCACGTCATGCTCTGGAAGATCTTCTGCCCCCGCAGTTCCAGCGGACTCAACTGCGCTGGCGCGGCCGCAGGCGCTGCGGCTGGGACGCCGGCATTGCCGCTGGCTGTTGCAGGGGCGCTGCCGCCTGAGGAACTCATGCCAGCCTGCGCAGCAGGAGCTGGCGCCGGTGGCGGCGCGGATTCGGGTGTGAGGCTATCGAGATACGCGATCAATTGAGAAAACTGCTGGTCAGGGAGTGCAACCGTGGGCATGCCGCCGGCCTTCATCTTTGCGGTCGGATGATGCAGCAGATACGGCAGCTTGTCGCCGGGAAATTTCTTGCTGATGTTGATCAGCGAAGGCGCAAACTGCGTGCCGTGCGCCGTGGGCCCATGACAGGCAGCGCAGCCCTGCGAAAGGAACAGCGCGCGTCCGGGGCTGGGCGGCGTCGCAATCATTGTCGCCTGGGCTGAACTCATCGCAGAGGGTGCAGCCGAGCTGGGAGCAGCAGCCGCGGTCGCAGGTGGCATCTCCGGATAGGGCACGCTGCCCCCCTGCTCCGTCGCGGGAGCCGCTGCAGCCTGCGCCGGCTGCGGCGCAGGCGGGGCGCGCAGTGTGCGCAGATAGGCAATCACCGCGCTCTTCTGTTCATCGGTCCCAAAGAAGGGAGGCATACCGCCGGCCTGCATCTTCGCATTGGGATGCGTGAGCAACTGCGCAATCTGCGCATCGCTCAAGTGCGCAATCATCGGCGCCATCGCCGGCGCCCGACCTCCTGCCCCGGCCTGTCCATGGCAGGCAAAGCAGCCGCGCTGCTGGAAGAGTTGCTCGCCTTCAGTGGCCGCACTGGACAGAGGCGCGGCACCAGTTTCTGCGCCTGCTTCGCTGCCTGCGGGCGCCTCACCCATGTGGCTGGCCGCTGTCGTCAGAGATGCACCGGAGGAGGCCTGTACGTTCGCCATCGGAGTTCCGATGACGCCAAGATAAGCAAGAAGCGCCGACATGTCGGACTGCGAGGCGTCCACCGCCGGCATGTGTCCGGCGCGCATCTGCGCGTTGGGGTTGTGCAGAAGCGCGATGAGCTGCGCTTCAGGATACTTGGTGGTGATGCCCTTCAGACTGGGAGCAACCGTGGTTCCGAGCCCCACATCGCCGTGACAGCCTGAGCATCCATGCGCCTGAAAGACGCCGCGCCCCTGCGCCACCAGAGGATTGACCGGGCCGACCGGCAGAGCCAGCGGGCCTGTGCCACCGGGCGATTCCATATAAGGCTCAAAGGGCGCGTGCGTGTATTCCTCTTCCTGCTGAGCCTGCAGCGCAAGCTGCGCGGCGGTCGTGGGATCGCTCTCGTCATCCATGTGGCTGCGCTCACCCAGATAGATTGTGCCCATGAGCACGATTGCCACCGCGAGAACTGGAATCGGCCTGCGCCATGGTCTGCGCTCCAGGCTGCGGTCAAGAAAGGGCAGCAGGAAGAAGAGCGCCGCCAGCAGGCCCGGCACCACGACCACGGCGAAGACCACCTTGGGGCCTTCCCAGAACTTGAGCCACTCAAACATCGGCAGGTAGTACCACTCCGGCCGAGGCAGGAAGTGCGTGTCCGCTGGATTGGCAATCGGGCCCAGTCCGACGGGATGGAAGTACGCCAGGAATCCAAGCCCAATCATCAGGAGCAGCGCGAAAGCCATATCCATCAGCACCTGCTTTGGATAAAAGCCCTCGGGTGCCATCTTCGGATCGATGGGGTCTTCATCAATCGGACCGGCTGCACCAGCCTTGCGAAACAGAAAGACGTGAATCGCGATGAATCCGATGATGATGCCCGGAATCAGGAACACGTGCGCCACATAGAAGCGCGAAAGCGTGAGCGTGCCGATGGTGTCGCCGCCGCGCAGCAGGCGCGTCATCCACTCGCCAATGAGCGGCACCTCGCCGACGATGTTGGTGCCGACTGCAGTGGCAAAGTAGGCCTTCTGGTCCCACGGAAGCAGATAGCCGGTGAAGCCCATGCCCAGCACAAAAAGCGAGAGCGTCGCCCCAGACATCCACAGCAGTTCCCGCCGGCCCTTATAGGAGCCGAAAAGAAACGTCTGCAGGAAGTGGAGCACGAGCACGATGATCATCGCGCTGGAGCCGTAGTAATGCAGGCTACGGAGAAACGCGCCCGCCGCCACCTGCTTGGTGATGTAGGCGACGCTGGTGTGTGCAGTCTCGGCAGACGGAACGTAATACAAAGCAAGGCAAAGGCCGGTAATGATCTGCGAGATGAAGATGAACAGCAGGCCCGAGCCGAAGACATAGGCGAAGCGCGCCCCACCCGGAATCGGCTCGTCCAGCGACTCCTTCATCAATTTGTCAACGCCGGCGCGTCTATCCATCCAATGAAAGAGGCGCTTGGCAGGGCTGCCGCTCACAGGCTCGGCAGAGGCTGACTTTTCTTTTTTCTCCACGGTTCCACTCTCTTCCGGATTAGCTCAGCTTTTCCTGGTTGGGCACGTTCGACCGGAAATACTGGAAACGCACCTGCAGCTTGTTGTCCTGCACGCGCGTGGTCAGCTTGTCCATCGCCCGAGGCGGTGGACCGAAGACGTGCTGCCCGTCGGCCTGGAATCGCCCGCCGTGGCAGGGGCACACAAACTCCGACTGCGCCTGCTGCCAGCTCACGCTGCAGCCAAGGTGCGGGCAGATGGCCGAAAGCACTTCCAGTTGCCCGTCTGCATTGCGGCTCACGTATACGGACTGCGCGGAGACAACCTCACGCCAGCCGTCGCGCTGGGCAAAGGTGATGGTCTTGCGCACCGGTCCGGTTGCGTTGGCGAATTCGCTCATCTCGCCTACGTCGGACCACTCCGTGCCCGATGCCTTTGCGTAGAGCGGGTACAGCACATACCGCAGCACAGGGACTGAAAGAATCGCCCCCATGCCCAGCGACCCAACCGCCATCAACGCGCCAAAAAACGATCGGCGATTGATGATGATGACATCCTTCTGACCTGCCGCATTCACTTTTTCAATTTGCTGTTCCACGACCACTCCTAGAAGTTGAGCCACAAAGCCATGTACACGGTGTTGTTGTCTGAGGCGTTGCGCAGCGCACCGTCATAGTTGGTGCTGGCGCCATTGAATTTGAAGTAGCCCGAGTAGTTGAAGTCGATGTCGATGTTCTGCGATGGCCACCAGCCAAACTGTGCGATGTATCCCTTCGTCGCCGGATTGCCGTTGTTGCTGCCCGTGAGTGCAGCCGGGGCATAGAGCAGCGGGTCGCTGTTGCCTGTAGTGGAGAACAGTGCACCCGTGGCGCTGTATTTGTTACGCCAGTGATAGGTGCTGTCGAGCTTCAGCGTGTTCAGATGGTTCTGCGCGGTGGTGGCGCCCCCAGATGCAAAGGTCGCGCCAAGATTCGACTTCTCGTGGATGTAGGTTCCATGCACATCCAAAAGATTCGCGCCAAGCGGCCGCTCATACTGGAAGTCAAAGGATGGATCCACGTAGCGATCCTCGGGTCCGGAGATACCGCCGGGGAACGAGTTCATGTAGATGCCGTAGGTGCCGACTTCGAGATAGTTGCTGCCAAAGGTCTGCTGCCAGGCCGCGCGCCAGTAGGGCGCGACCCCGCTGATGTTGTAAGACTGACCCGCCCCGTTCACAGGCGAAGACGCACCGGCGTGTTCGGATCGATATACGGTCACATCGGCATAGAGATGGTTGTTCCACAAGCCGTAACCACCTACGCCGGCCACATCGGAACCCAGCGTTCCGTTGATGATGGGAGACGCAATCGGACTCACGCCCGAGGCGGTCTGAATCCACGGGAAACCCCACGCCGGCGTGCTGTTCCAGACATCTTCAACAGTGGGGTTGTTGTTGAGTGTCACGCCGTATTCGAGATCCTTGCCCCCGAGCTTCGCATCATTGGCATAGCGCAGGTCCGTGTTATCCATGCCGAAGTGGTCATCGGCATGGGTATAGGTCACCTGCGCGAGTCCGCCGAAGTGCGTAGCGAACGCACCGGCGAAGAAGAAGCTCAACTGCTGCGGAAAGCCCGCCGAGTTGTTCTGGCTGGCCGGCTGATTGGCCTGGTAGGACGTGTTGGAAAGAAGGACCATGACGGATATAGGAATGGACCGCGTCAAAAACAGATCCTTGACATTGCCAATCTTGTCCTTGCGGCTGGTATCGGTCAGCAGGTAGCCGCGCAGCTTGAAGTTTCGGCCGAACGCCGTAAGCTCCGGAGGATTGCTATGACAGACATTGCAGGACAATCCGGTCTGCCGCGCGAAACTTGGAACTGCGTGAGCGGTTTGGAGAACCGCAATCAATAAAAAGACAGCAAAAATCTGAACAACTCTTCGCATAACTCACCTGCTCCGCGGGCCGGACGCAGACGTGTCCACCCATACGGAAATCGACTCACGATGAAGCAGCGGAAAGACACACCTATCCCGCCACCGTTCACAGCGGCACAAATCGGAGGAGAAAGGGGTCTCGACCGGGTGCGCCAGGGAATGCCGTTCAGCGTTGGCTTGCGAGCAAGGTGTTCTTGCTCGTTACCATAGTAGCGCAGCGAAGTTGGGAAGCAAGTCAGAAAGGGGCATTCTTGCTTCGCATTGGATGGAACAGAATTTTAATGAATACGATGTTGTGAATACAGCTTCCGATGTATGGTCCGGCGTACGGAGCGAGCCGGCTGGAGCTACAACCGTCGCTTCGCCTCAAGAACGCGTTCGAGAGCTTCGTCAGCTGTAGATCCAACAGCGGAGAGATGACCCATTTTGCGCCCCTTGCGCGGCGTGTGCTTCTCGTAGAGATGCAGGCGCACGCCCGGAACCGCGAGCGCGGCGGCAAAGTCCGGCGCACCATCCAGCCACACTTCTCCAAGCAGATTCACGATGGCCGCGGGCGTCAGCAGCGCCGTATCGCCCAGCGGAAGATTGCACGTCGTCCGCACGAGCTGCTCAAACTGGCTGGTCACGCAGCCGCGTTCGCTCTGGTGATAGCTGTTGTGGGGTCGCGGAGCGAGTTCGTTCACAAACAACTCGCCATCCCGCGTGACAAACATCTCCACACAGAGCAGCCCTTCGATGCCGAGCGCAGCGCAGATGGAAGACGCAAGCTCTTCCGCGCGGCGCTCCAGTTCGGCGGGTACATCAGCAGGCAGCACGCTCCAGGCCAGAATCTGGTTCTCGTGATGATTGCGCGCCGCCGGGTAGCTCCGTACTTCGCCTGCGGAATTCCGCGCTGCCATCACGCTGATCTCAAAATCAAGGTCCAGCGCCTTTTCTGCAACAGCCGGCATTTCGCCAATTGACTTCCAGGCCGCGTGGATAGCCTCTTCCGTTGCGGACGCACCCATGCCGATGCGAGCCTGCCCACGGCCATCGTAGCCGCCGCGACCGATCTTGAGAAAGACGCGAGCCCCCAGTTGCGGAACGGCCTCCTGCAACTCGGCTTCACTGCGCACGACGCGAAAAGCACCCACGGGAAAGCCGTGCTCCGCCAGCCACGTCTTCTGGAGAGTCTTGTCCTGAATGATGCGAACCGGCTCCACGCCGGGACGGAGTGGAGCAAGTTGCGCCACACGACGCAGAGCATCCACGCCAATCTGCTCGATCTCGAGAGTGACCGCATCGGCTCCGCTGGCAAGCCGCCTCGCGGCTTCTTCATCGTCCCATCGACCGACGATCGTTTCGTCCACTACAAAACTTGCGGGGCACGTGGCTTCCGGATCCATGACGCGCACGCGGTATCCCATGGTGCGCGCGGCTATCGCAGTCATGCGTCCAAGCTGACCGCCGCCCAGAATCGCGATGAGGCCACCGGGCAGGACCACTCTGTGTTCCTTGACGCCCACTAAAGAAGCTGTTTCCGTCACGCAGGAAGCTCCTGCTTCAGCACTTCTTCCATGCGGGCGGTGCGCCAGCCCGTCAGGCGCTCGTAAAGCGCAGCATCGTGGCTGGCGAGGATCTCTGCAGCAAGCAATGCAGCATTGGCCGCGCCGGCTTTGCCGATGGCCAGCGTGCCCACCGGCACGCCCTTCGGCATCTGCACGATGGACAGCAGCGCATCCAATCCATTCAACTGCGTTGCCGGAACCGGCACTCCGAGAACGGGCACAAGTGTTTTCGCCGCAAGCATGCCAGGCAAATGGGCGGCGCCGCCCGCGCCGGCGATGATTACATGCAGGCCGCGGTCTCGCGCCGTTTCGGCATATTTGTAGAGAAGATCGGGAGTGCGGTGCGCGCTGACGACACGCGTCTCATATGGAATTTTCAGCTCGCGCAGAATCTCCACGGCAGCAGAAAGCGTCTCGTAGTCGCTTTTGCTGCCCATGACCACGCCGACCAATGGCACATCGCTCATGAGCCTGATTATACGAGGAAGGCGATGTGCGCACCGCGGCAAATCAGTCCGCGGTCTGGAGCGCGGATGGCGCATAGTTCAGATTGGGTCCGAGCCACCGCTCCACTTCTTCCAGACTCATGCCCTTGCGCAGGTGATAATCCTCCACCTGATCGCGCTCGATCTTGCCCAGGCTGAAATACCGCGACTCAGGATGCGCGAAGTAGAGACCGCTGACGCTCGACCCCGGCCACATTGCGAAGGACTCCGTGAGTTGAATGCCAGCATTCTTTTCCACGTCGAGGAGCTGCCACAGTGCGCCCTTCTCCGTGTGATCCGGGCATGCGGGATATCCGGGCGCAGGGCGGATGCCGCGATACTTCTCCTGAATGAGCTCACCGCTGGTGAAGCTCTCTGCGTGTCCGTAGCCCCAGTCCTCCCGCGCCTGCTTGTGCAGACATTCTGCAAAGGCCTCGGCGAGCCGGTCGGCGAGAGCTTCCGCCATGATCGCGTTGTAATCATCGTGCTGCGCGCGGAAACTTTCGCGCAGTTCCTGCAGGCCCACTCCGCTGGTGACCGCAAAGGCGCCGAGAGAATCGCGCAGCCCGGTCTCGCGCGGCGCGATAAAGTCCGCCAGCGAACGGCACGGCTCACTGCCCTCGCGGTCCGACTGCTGGCGCAGGAAATGGAACCGCTGCAGCACCTGCGTGCGCGTCTCATCCGTGTACAGTTCCACATCGTCGCCAATCGCGTTGGCAGCAAAGAATCCGTAGACGCCGCGCGCGCGCAGCAGCTTTTCTTCGATGATGCGATCGAGCAGCGCGTTGGCTTCCTCAAAGAGTTGGCGTGCCTGTGTGCCCTTTTCCGGATCGTCCAGAATGCGCGGATAGACGCCCTTCAGTTCCCACGTGTGGAAGAACGGAGTCCAGTCTATGAACTCGCGCAGAGTGGCGAGCGGAAAGTCCTCCAGAATGCGAATGCCCGTGAACGCTGGCACAGCAAGATCCTCCGCGCGCCATTGAATCGGAGTGCGTCGCCTGCGCGCTGTCTCAAGGGGGACCGTCTGCAAGCGCGGAGCCGCATGGGCCTTGCGCACGGCTTCATACTCGGCGCGCAACTGCGCAACAAATTCCGTCCTTCCATCCTGGCTGAGTAGGCTGGTCGTCACCGGAACGGCACGGCTTGCGTCCAGAACGTGAACCACAGGCTGGCTGTAGTGCGGCGCAATCTTGATGGCAGTATGCGCGCGGCTTGTGGTCGCGCCGCCGATGAGAAGCGGCAGCTTGAGCCCCGTCCGCTCCATCTCGCGAGCCACATGCACCATCTCGTCGAGCGACGGCGTAATGAGACCGCTCAGGCCCACGACGTCGGCCTTCTCCTGCCGGGCGCGCTCCAGAATCTTCTCCGCGGGTACCATCACGCCCATGTCGATGACTTCGTAGTTATTGCAGGCAAGCACGACGCCCACAATATTCTTGCCGATGTCGTGCACGTCGCCCTTCACCGTGGCGAGCACGATCTTGCCCTGCGTGCGCACCTCCTGGCCCGCAGCAGCCATCGCGGCCTTCTCGGCTTCCATAAACGGCGTAAGGTAGGCAACCGCTTTCTTCATCACACGAGCCGACTTCACAACCTGAGGGAGAAACATCTTGCCCGCGCCGAAGAGATCACCGACCACGCCCATGCCATCCATCAATGGGCCCTCAATCACAGCAAGCGGTCGTCCCAGCTTCGCGCGCGCTTCTTCGGTGTCCGCGTCGATGTACGCGTCAATGCCCTTGACGAGGGCGTACGACAGGCGCTCCTCCACTGTCCCGTTGCGCCACTCTTCGGCCTTTTTCTCGGTCGCGGCAGTGCCTGGGCCCTCAGCCTTCAGCTTCTCGCCGAATTCAATCAACCGCTCGGTCGCATCAGCGCGGCGGTTCAAAAGCACATCCTCTACAAGCGTCTTCAGAACTGGATCAATCTCTTCATAGACCTCGAGCATGCCTGCGTTCACAATGCCCATGTCCATGCCGGCGGCAATGGCGCGATAGAGGAACGCCGCGTGCATCGCCTCGCGGACCTTGTTGTTTCCGCGAAAGCTGAACGAAATGTTGGAGACGCCGCCGCTCACTTTAGCGTGAGGCAGGTTTTCCTTGATCCACTTCGTCGCCCGGATGAAATCCACGGCATAGTTGTTGTGCTCTTCCATGCCGGTGGCCACGGTGAGGATATTGGGATCGAAGATGATGTCTTCCGGCGCGAGGCCAACCTCATCGACGAGGATGCGATAGGCGCGCTCGCAGATGCGGATGCGATCTTCGTAGCTCGCGGCCTGCCCCTGTTCGTCAAACGCCATCACGACGACGGCCGCGCCGAATTTGAGCACTGTAGCCGCGTTCTGGCGGAACTTATCTTCGCCTTCTTTGAGCGAGATGGAGTTGACGATGCCTTTGCCCTGCAGGCACTTCAGTCCAGCCTCAATGACCTCCCACTTCGACGAATCGATCATGAAGGGAACTTTGGCGACCTCGGGCTCGCTCGCAAGCAGTTGTACAAAGCGCGACATCGCCGCCACGCCATCAATCATGCCCTCGTCCATGCAGATGTCGATGACGTTGGCGCCGTTCTCCACCTGTTGCCGCGCAATGCTTACGGCCTCTTCGTATTTGCCCTCCTTGATGAGCTTCGCGAACTTCGGCGAGCCGGCCACGTTGGTGCGCTCGCCAATCATGATGAAGACGCCAGCCTGCTGCGTGAACGGCTGCGAACCCGAGAGGCGCAGCGGGCGAAACGCAGGCCGCGCCGCGACAGGTTCCGCCGTGCCAGTGGAGATTGCTCGACGCTCGCGCGCCGGCTTGCCTTCAAGCGCCTTCGCAATCGCCGCGATGTGCTCCGGCGTGTTGCCGCAGCAGCCTCCGGCAATGTTGATCAGCCCGCCGCGCGCAAACTCGCTGAACCGCTGCGCCATGTCTGCAGGTTCCAGGTCGAAGCCTGTCGGCGAGAGCGGATTGGGCAATCCTGCATTGGGATAGCACGAAATGGCGGTGTTCGATTTCTGCGCCAGTTCCTCAAGAAACGGATACATCAGGTCAGGGCCAAGCGAGCAGTTGAGCCCCACCGAAAACGGCTTCACGTGTTCGACGGCATTCCAGAAGGCCTCGACCGTCTGCGCGGAGATCATCGTTTCGCCGCCGCGCCCGACTGCAGCCGAGATCATGATGGGCAGTTCGCGCTGCGCTGCCGTCAGCCCGTCCTCATCAAAGACCTCGCGAATGGCGACCAGCGCGGCCTTCGCATTCAGTGAGTCGAAGATCGTCTCCACAAGCAGCAGATCCGATCCGCCTGCGATAAGCGCGCGCACCTGCTCCTTGTAGGCCGTGCGCACCTGGTCGAACGTGACGACGCGAAATCCCGGATCGTCGGCATCGGGCGAGTTGGAGAGCGAAACCGTGAGCGGTCCGATGGACCCGGCGACAAAGCGCGGGCGTCCGGTTGCATTGGCCACACGATCGGCCCACTCCCGGCACTGCCGCGCGGAGGTCTCGTTCACCTCCCATGCAAGATTCTTCAGGAACGAGTCGTCAATGACCTTCTGATAGAACGCTGGATCCTTGCGGCCTCCATGCTCGCGCGGATCCTCGACGAAGAACTCGCTCTGCGCAATGCTCGTCGCGCCAAACGTGTTCGTCTCAATGATGTCCGCGCCCGCCTCAAGAAAGCGCCGGTGAATATCGCCAATCATGCCAGGCTGTGTGAGCACAAACAGATCGCCGTTATTCAGCAGCTCCTTCGGCGCATCCTTAAAGCGCGTGCCACGCATATCCGCTTCTTTCATCCCGTAGGTGCGAATGGTCGTTCCCATCGCGCCGTCGAGGATGGCGATGCGTTGTTCAAGTATCTTGCCGAGTGTGCTGCCGATGTCTTTGCTCATGGGTTTACTGGCATCCAGGCAGACATTGAATGGGGTGCGGGACTGCACGGGGACCGCCCGAATCCGCGCCTGCCGATCAAGCATGCCGATGCCGTGACCCCTCGCCGCCCCTCTTGCGCGCCTTCGGACACTCGACTGCTCTCACTCATTATCGCATTGATGCAAAGCGGCTTGCGCGACGCTCCCTTCGCATCGTGCAGCGGCTCTCTCATTGATATGTTCTCTTCTTATCCCACCCGTCAGCTCATGTGCGGCGCGATTTCTTCGTTGTAGATTGCGAAATTTCTTCCGTTCGCAATCACAATCTTCTTGACAAGAAGGAGCGCATGGCTCAACCATGGCTTAGACTTATTCAACCGATTGAATAAGGATAAGCGGCGACTCCTGAACGCGCCGCTACAAGGCGGACATGATGCAATTCCGGAACTTTTCAGCAGCGGCGGTGGTCGTCGCGGCCCAATCTCTTCTGTTTGCCCAGGCGCCGAAGCCGGTGGCGATTGCACCCTCCAAGCTGCCCAGGATCGGCACGGTGAGTGAGCGCTACCAGTCCTATAACATCGAGATGGTTGAGGTGACTGGCGGCCGCTTCTGGGCTCCCTACAAGAAGGCGACTTCGGGCCCAGCGGCTGTGGCGGATACTGCTCCGAGCTCCACTCCGGCGGGCATGAACGCCTCAATGTATCGCTACCGCAAGCCAATTGACCTCGCGAATCCACAACTGCGCAAGCTGGCATCGGCTCTGAGCCCTGCGTATGTGCGCGTGAGCGGAACCTGGGCCAACTCGACCTACTTCGATGACTCCAATGGCCCGGCGCCTGCAACTCCTCCGGACGGCTTCCGCAGCGTTCTCACGCGCCAGGAGTGGCAGGGCGTGCTGGACTTTACCCGCGCCGTCGATGATGGCCTCGTCACATCTTTTGCCATCAGCCCCGGCGTGCGCGACGCCGCGGGCGTATGGACACCGGTCGAACTCAAGAAGGTGCTGGACTACACGCACAGCGCCGGCGGCCACATCGACGGAATCGAGTACTTTAACGAGCCCACTTTTGCCACGATGGGCGGAGCGCCCAAAGGCTACGACGCCGCGCAATACGGACGCGACTTCAAGGTCTTTGAAGCATTTATCAGGAAGGCATCTCCAGAGACGAAGATCATCGGGCCGGACTCCGTTGGGGAAGGCGGGTCTCTGGGGCAGCAGCCCGCATCGATGCAGCTCGTCCGCACCGAAGACATGCTCGCCGCAGAAGGGCCCGGCCTCGATGTTTTCGCGTACCACTTTTACGGCGGCGTGTCGCAGCGCTGCGCGGCCATGGGAGGAGTCGCAAAGACCTCGCCCGACCGCGCGCTGACGCGCGAATGGCTGATGTCCACGGCAAAGGAAGAGGAGTTCTACGCAAAGCTTCGGGACCGGTTCGCGCCGGGGACGCCAATCTGGAACACGGAGACGGCAGAGACGGCGTGCGGCGGCGACCCCTGGGCTTCCGACTTTGTTGACAGCTTCCGCTATCTCAATCAGCTTGGCATCCTTGCGAAGCAGGGCGTCAAGGTCGTGATTCACAACACACTGGACGCCAGCGATTACGGTCTGCTGGATGAAGCCACGCTGCAGCCGCGGCCCAACTACTGGGCTGCCGTGCTGTGGCGCAGGCTCATGGGCACCACGGTGCTCGATGCAGGAGACGCCGCCGGGCAGAACCTTTATCTGTATGCACACTGCCTGCGCAACCAGCGGGGAGGCGTGGCGCTGCTGGCGATGAATACGGATCGCACTGCCCCCGAAGCCATTCACCTGCCCGCGGGCGCGGTGCGCTACCAGCTCACCTCGCCGGATCTTATGAGCACGTCGGCACAACTGAATGGCAAGGAACTTGCTCTCACCGCCAGCGGCGATCTGCCTGCAATGGCTGGAGTGCCTGTTGCCGCGGGTACGATTGAGCTGCTGCCGGCCAGCATCAGCTTCTTTGCAATACCCAAAGCCGGTAACGCAAGCTGCCGCTGATCTACCTCTGCGCGGATGAGCGGCATCAAGTTGCACGGTCGGCGTCATCCGCGCGGAATCTCTGAGCCTCGCGTTACTGAAGCATGACACCGGCATTCCTTTGTATCGCGGCCTGAATCCTACGACGAGAGATTCGATCCGATGCACACGCACGGCAGAACTCGCCCCCGGATGACGCAGAAGGCGCTTGCGCAGCATCTGGGCCTGCATCCGAGCACGGTGTCGCTCGTGCTGAACAATGCGCCGCTGGCCGCCGGCATTCCCAAACAGACGCGGGAACGAATTCTGCGCGCGGCGCGTGATCTCAATTACCAGCCAAACATCTACGCAAAATATTTAGCCTCACAGCGCAGCTTCACCGTTGCCATCCTGCTGCCTGCAATTGATGAAAGCTACTCAGCCGCGGTGCTCGGCGGCATCGATCAGGCCCTGTATGCGGAGAACTACGCATTTTTCCTGGCCGTTCATCACGGCGACAGGAAGCTGATCCGGGAGTATCCGCGGCGACTGGCGCAGCGTGCGGTGGAAGGTTTCATCCTGCTGAACACTCCGGTGGACGAGCCGCTGGACGGCCCCGTCGTCTCCATCGGAGGATTCCCGGCGGTAGGCGCGATGAGCCGCGTGCTGCTCGACAATCGTCTTGGTGCGCAGATGGCGGTCGAGCACCTCCTTGCGCTCGGCCACCGGCAATTTGCCGTGATCAAAGGCCATGACTGGCGCCCGGCCACCGAAGAGCGCTGGCAGGGGATTGCCGGCACGCTGCGTGCACACGGCATCGAGATCAGGACACAGCTTGTCCGCTCTCTTCAGTCGCCCGGAAAAAGACAGGTGGCGCTTGCGCCCGAGGAGGGCTATCGGGCCGCCAGAGTCTTGCTGCAGACTGGGCTGCCTTTCACCGCACTGCTCACCTTCAACGACCTCACGGCTCTGGGCGCAATGCGTGCGTTTCATGAGGCCGGCCTCAGCGTGCCCGGCGATGTATCCGTTGTGGGGTTTGACGATATCCCTTCCGCGGCCTACCACCTGCCCGGATTGACAACGCTACGCCAGCCCGTGCGCGCCATGGGAGAGCTGGCCGGACGGCTGCTCCTGCAGCTCATTCAGAAGCAGGACGCGGCGACGCAAGATGTGGTCGTTGCGCCTGAACTGATCGTGCGCGAGTCAACGCGGCCGGTCTGACGCGATCCGCTCCGAGCACACGCGGCGGGCGTCGATCGGACGGTTGCAATCCTGAGCCCCTTTTACAAACGCAACAGCTCGCAGAACCCAGCGGCCGTGCTCTACTCTCAAAGAGAAGACAATGGCTGGATTGGCTGCACAGTTTCGCAAGGCTCTTTGGCTCGCGCTCGAGCACGATGTGCTCGACACGGCGAAAGCCGCGGCGTACAGCGGCATGCTCATGCTCTTCCCTGCCTTGATTGTGACGGCAACCATACTGGCCATGGTGCCTGAGGGGAGCCGGCTCATCGTCGAGATGCGGTCTGCCTTTGAGCCGCTGGTGCCAACCGGCTCCCTGGACATGCTGCAGACGTATATGCAGGCACAGCATCTGCGCTCGGTGCAACTCATCCTTTCAGCGGCAAGCTTATCGGTCTTTGCCGGGCTCGGTCTGATGCTCTCGCTGATGGAAGGCTTTCGCCGCGCTTACCGTCTGCCGCGTGGCGACTGGGGCTTCTGGCAGCGAAGAATGCGCGCACTGATGCTGGTGCCGATTGTCCTCGTTCCGCTGGCTCTGGCCTCCTTGGTGCTTGTTTTCGGTCGGCAGATTGAAGGCTGGATGATCAGCGGATCCAGCCATGAGTTGCGCCACATCGTGCTGGTGGGATGGCGGCTGGCGCGATGGGCTATCGCGCTGACGACCAGCGTCACGGTTCTCGCGGCGCTCTATCACTTCGGCACCAAGCGCGGCGAACACTGGGTGTGGGTGATGCCTGGCGCCATCGCTGCCACGGTCATCTGGTTTCCGGCGACGCTTGCGTTCGGAATCTACGTGACGCGCATCGCCGATTACTCGATGTTTTATGGCTCATTTGGCGCGGGCATCGCGACTCTGGTCTGGCTCTATATCACGCTCTTCAGCGCGCTGCTCGGCGCGGAGTTGAATGGAGTGCTCTTCCGTGAACGCCAGGGAGTACCAGAGGAGGCTCCCGTGCAAACGGAAAGCCAGATCTGACCGCGCACGCCTCACTTTGCGCCTCGTTACAACCTGCAACAGAAGCGTCGTGTCACGTTGTGGCCAAGCACCGCGTGTACAATAAATCTGGCCGCAATTCGTACAAATTCCTGTTCGATTTAGCCCTTTCTGGAGTCCATTTCATGTCGTTTGCAGAAACAAGCCTGACCGAATCCCCTATCCAGCGCCGTGCAAAAATAGTAGCCACCCTCGGCCCGGCTTCCAACACTGAGTCTGCCTTCCGCGATCTGGTCCGCGCAGGCATCGATGTTGTCCGTTTGAATTTTTCGCACGGAACGCACGAGGAAAAGCTGGCCCTCATTCGCATGATTCGCAAGGTGAGCCGCGAGGAGCGCAAGCCCCTCTGCATCCTCGGCGACCTGCAAGGACCGAAGATTCGCACATCCAAGCTGAAGGACCATCAGCCCGTACTACTCAAGGCCGGCGCACGGCTTACCATCACGCCACGTGAGGTCCCTGGCACTGCGGCGGTCGTGGGCACGACATTCAAGACGCTCGCGGAAAACGTTGAGCAGGGCTCGCGCATTCTGCTGTCGGATGGACTGATTGAGCTGCGCGTGCATGAAGTCGACGGCGCGGATGTAATCTGCGAGATCATTAACGGCGGCATGCTCGGCGAAAACAAGGGCATCAATCTTCCCGGTATTCCGGTGCGCGTTCCGTCACTTACAGAAAAGGACGCCGAGGATCTCGAGTTCGCCATCATGAACGGCGTAGATGCGATCG
This sequence comes from Acidobacteriota bacterium, assembly GCA_021781795.1. Classification (GTDB taxonomy): domain Bacteria; phylum Acidobacteriota; class Terriglobia; order Terriglobales; family Acidobacteriaceae; genus Telmatobacter. Next base: position 35,733 of record JAJXWA010000012.1, on the reverse strand, counting down.
CGGTATCGTTTGTCCGGACTGCGGAAGATGTACGCCTGGTGCGCAACCGCGTAGCTGCGTATGGCGGCGAGACCTGGATTATTGCCAAGCTCGAAAAGCCGCAGGCGATCCGCCACCTCGACGACATTCTGCAGGTGGCCGACGGCATCATGGTGGCCCGTGGCGATCTGGGTGTGGAAGTACCGCCGGAAAAGGTTCCAGCGATTCAGAAGCACATCATTCGCCGTGCAGCGGAATATCGCAAGCCGGTGATCACGGCAACGCAGATGCTCGAGTCGATGATTGAGAATCCGCGGCCCACGCGCGCGGAAGTTTCCGACGTGGCGAATGCGGTCTATGACGGCACGGATGCGGTGATGCTCTCCGGCGAGTCTGCAGTGGGCAAGTATCCGGTGGAAGCCGTGGCCATGATGGCGCGCATTGTCTCAGAGGCCGAGCGCCACATGAAGGACACTCGCAAGGAACATCGCTCGCGTGCCAGCCATCTCTCTATCGCGGAGACCATCTGCGAGGCCACCGCGCACGCGGCCGAAGATCTGGATCTTCGCGGTATCGCCCTCTTTACGGAGTCGGGAACGACGGCACGCCAGCTCTCGAAGTATCATCCTGCAGCGCCGATCTTTGCTCTCAGCCCGATTGAGGTCACAGTGAATCGCCTCAATCTGCTCTGGGGCACTACGCCCATCCGCTGCCCCAAGGTCACGACGACCGAGGCACTGGTGGAGGTCGCGGAGAGCCTGCTGGAGCAGCAAGGCTACGTGCGCGCACGCGAGGTGATTGCGATTGTTGCAGGCACACGCACCAAGTCCGGCTCGACGAACTTCCTGCGCCTCCACGTGCTGGGCGAGCAGAGCCTGGAGGGTGCGCGCTTTCTGGCGACGCACGAGGAACCCGCAAAGCCTGTCGTCGCTCCTGCAACCATGGCGCCCGCTGCTGCGGCTGCACCCGCGGCAAAGCGTCCCGCCGCCAAGCCTGCAAAGACGCCCGCGCGCCGCAAGTAGCGCAGAAGCCTGCCGAGACAAGAAGGCCGCCTCCCACTGGGAAGCGGCCTTCGTTGTTGTGGAGCCTTTACGTGCTCTCCTATTTTGTCGCAAGCTGGCGCAGCACGTAGAGCAGAATGCCGCCGTGCTCGTAGTACTCGATCTCCTGCGGCGTGTCGATGCGCACGCGCGCCTTGAAGGTCTTCTTCTTGCCGCCGGCTGCGGTGGCTGTCACGTCGAGCGTCCTGCCGTTGGCGAACTTCGCCTTCAGCATTGCGGTCAGGCCGGGAAAATCAAAGACCTCTTCACCGGTCAGGCCCAGCGACTCGACATTCTGCCCATCTTCAAACTGCAGCGGAAGAATGCCCATGCCCACAAGATTCGAGCGGTGGATACGCTCGAAGCTCTCGGCAATGACGGCGCGCACGCCCAGGAGCTTCGGTCCCTTGGCCGCCCAGTCGCGCGACGAGCCGGAGCCGTACTCCTTGCCGGCGAGGATGATGAGCGGCACATTGCGCTCGGCGTATTTCACACTGGCGTCGAAGATGGACATCTGCTCGCCCTCGGGCAGCAGCCGGGTCACGCCGCCTTCTGTTCCGGGAGCCAGTTTGTTGCGCAGGCGTACGTTGGCGAAGGTGCCGCGCACCATCACCTCGTGGTTACCGCGGCGCGAGCCGTAGCTGTTGAAGTCCGCCTGCTTGACGCCGTGCTCGGCCAGGTACTTGCCTGCCGGGCCGTTGGCCTTGATGTTGCCCGCGGGCGAGATGTGGTCCGTCGTCACGGAGTCGCCGAGGACAGCCAGCACGCGCGCGCCGGCAATGTCGCTGACGGGGGCGGGCGTCTTGCCCATGCCGTCAAAGTACGGCGCTTTGCGGATGTAGGTCGAGTCGGCCTCCCACTGGTAGACATCGCCGGTAGGGAAGCTCAGGCTCTGCCAACTCGCATCGCCCTGCGAGACGGTGGCGTACTCCTTGCGGAAGCCCGCGCTGCTGACGCCCTTCTCAATCGCGTCGGCCACTTCCTTCTGCGTCGGCCAGATGTCCTTGAGGTAGACGGGCTGGCCGCTCTTATCCGTGCCGAGCGGATCGGTGTCGAAGTTGTGGCCGATCTTTCCGGCCAGCGCATAGGCCACGACGAGCGGCGGACTCATCAGGTAGTTGGCGCGCACATCCACATTCACGCGGCCCTCGAAGTTGCGGTTGCCGCTGAGCACGCTCACTGCGACGAGGCCGTGCTCATCGATGCTCTTCGAGACATCACTGGGCAGCGGGCCGGAGTTGCCGATGCACGTGGTGCAGCCATAGCCCACGACGTTGAAGCGCAACTTTTCGAGATAGGGCAGCAGACCGGCTTTTTCGTAGTAGTCGGTCACCACGCGTGATCCCGGCGCCAGCGAAGTCTTCACCCACGGCGGAACGGTGAGGCCCTTTTCGACAGCTTTCTTGGCAAGCAGTCCGGCAGCCATCATCACCGAAGGGTTCGACGTGTTGGTGCAGCTTGTAATCGCGGCGATGACCACGGAGCCGTGGTCCAGGTACGGGTCGGGATCCACGCCGAAGCGCTCCTTTACCGTGGTGGTCACGTGCAGCGGAGTCTTTTCCGCGATGCCCGCGTCGGCTACGGCCTTGCGCTCCCACGCGGCGGCCGTGCGCGTACCCAGCGGCTTAGCCGTGGGAGCGAGCAGGCCTGGGAGCTGCTCGGCAAAGCTCGACGCCGCGTTCTTCAGCAGCACGCGGTCCTGCGGACGCTTTGGTCCGGCCACGCTGGGCTCGACGGTGGCGAGGTCCAGTTCCAGAGTCTGCGAGTATTCGGCCTCGGGTGAGCTGGCCGTGTGGAAGAGGCCCTGCTCCTTGTAATACGCCTCGACGAGGGCAATCTGCTCATCGCTGCGTCCGGTCAGGCGGAGGTAGCGCAGCGTCTCTGCGTCCACTGGGAAGATGCCGCAGGTCGCACCGTACTCGGGAGCCATATTGCTGATGGTGGCACGGTCCGCCAGCGGTAACTGCGTTATGCCCTCGCCATAAAACTCTACAAATTTGCCCACAACACCCAGCTTGCGCAGCGCCTGCGTTACGGTGAGCACCAAATCGGTGGCGGTTGCGCCTTCGCGGAGTTTGCCGGTGAGCTTGTAGCCCACGACCTGCGGCACCAGCATCGAGACGGGCTGGCCGAGCATGGCGGCCTCGGCCTCAATGCCGCCGACGCCCCAGCCCAGCACGCCCAAGCCGTTAATCATCGTAGTGTGGGAGTCGGTGCCGACCAGCGTGTCTGGATAGGCGACGCTCTCGCCGTTCGCCCCGGCGGTGAAGACGACGCGGGCGAGGTATTCGAGGTTGACCTGGTGGCAGATGCCCATGCCCGGCGGCACGGCGCTGAAGTTGCGGAAGGCTGTCTGGCCCCATTTGAGAAAGGCGTAGCGTTCGCGGTTGCGCTGGAATTCGAGCAGCGAGTTCGCCTCGTAGGCCATCGGCGTGCCAAACTCGTCCACCTGCACAGAATGGTCGATGACCAGCTCGGCGGGCACCAGCGGATTGACGCGCTCCGGGTCGCCGCCCAGCGTCTTGATGGCGTCGCGCATCGCGCCGAGGTCCACCACGGCGGGCACGCCGGTGAAGTCCTGCATGAGCACGCGAGCCGGCATATAGGCGATCTCGCGGCTGGGCTCAGCCTTGGCATCCCACCTGGCGAGGAACTCGATGTCCGAGGCGGTAACATTCACGCCATCCTCGCGCCGGAGCAGGTTTTCCAGAAGAATTTTGAGGCTGAACGGCAGGCGGCTGAGGTTGAAGCCACGCTCGCCGAGCGCCGGCAGCCGGAAAATGGTGTACGACTTATTGCCCGATTGCAGAGTGGCACGGCTCTTGAAGCTGTTCATTGGGGACCTTTCTATCCGCGTGCATGCGGATGGGCTTCGAGACTGATAAGAACCTGGGATTTACCCCGTGAGAACTCCTCCGACCGGAACGCAGCACGGCGCAGAAGCAGGAATTTCGACGAGATTAGATTACTCAGCGCGGGGGTTCAACGTCCACGGTCAGGCCGGCCGCGACGGAATCGCTTGAGCGAAGGGATTGACGAAATGGCAAGGGTTCCGCGCATCGTCTCTACCTGGAATTTTATCTCGCAGGACAGGTGAAGGGAAATCCGAAGTTTGCCGTTGCCTTGTACTATTCGCCACCAAAATCGCGGTAGCGCGCGAGCACATCGCGCTGTGAAATAACGCCTTCGAGTTTGCGCAGGTTGGCGCGATTCACCACGGGAACAACCGGCCAGCGGTCCACGTAGCGCAGCACCGTGTCCAATGGTTGATCCGGGTGCACGTAAGGGATGCGGGCATCCGTGAGCAGAGTGCCGAGGGCATAGCCGCCGCGGCCTTCCCGCATCCATGCCTCGGCCTGCTTCTGTTCAAGGCAGGCCCAGCCGTTGGCGGGCAGGCGCACCATCAGAAAGGGGCACGAAGACTTCTCCTGCTCGAGAAAGCCTCTGTCAAGCGAATCGTCGCATTCGAGCACGGGTCCGGGCGAGGGCTGCATTGCATCTTCCACGCGCAGAACATCTTCCTCGCGCAGTTCTTCCATCGAGGGCAGATCGAGGCCGTCCTGGCGGCTAAGCACGTCGAAGATGGGTACCGGCTGCAGCGCGCGGGAGATGACGTAGGCGAAGGTGTTGGCGACAATCACGGGCACGATGATGGTGTAATTGCCGCTGACCTCAAGCACCATAAAGACAGAGGTCATGGGCGCGCGCAGGAATCCCGCGAAGAGAACGCCCATCCCGACGAGCGCGTAGGTTCCAGCGGTGTAGTGGAAGTGGGGCAGCAGGGCGTGCTCGGCTCCGCCCACAGCCGCACCGAGCATCGCTCCGATGAAGAGCGTGGGCGCAAACATGCCGCCGGGCGTGCCGCTGACGAACGAGAGCAAGGTGGCGAGAATCTTGAGCGCGGCGAGAATAGCGAGGAATTGCCAGGTGAACTGGCCGTGCATCGCCTCGTCCATGTATTCGTAGCCGGCGCCCATCACCTGCGGCGCGCCCAGCACAGCGATGAGGCCGATGAGCGCACCGGCTACGGCGGGCTGCAGGTACTGCGTCCATTGCGGCATGTTCCGGCAGCGCGGGCGCAGCGCGCCGATGCCGCTGGAAAACGCCACCGACGCAAAGCCCCCGATGATGCCGAGGATGCAGTAAGCAACGAGTTCGGAGGGGCGGCGCAATTCGACCGGCGGAATGCGGAAGAGCGACTCCGAGCCGAGAAAGCTGCGCATGACAACAACGCTGGAGACCGCCGAGAGGACGACAGAGCCGAGAATGCCTGCGGTCCAGCGGCCGATGACCTCTTCGATGACAAACAGCACAGCAGAGATGGGGGCGTTAAATGCGGCGGCGAGGCCTGCGGCGGCGCCGACCGGCGCAAGCAGGCGCATGCGGTCGCGCGAGAGCTTCATGCGTCGGCCGATGGCGGAGGCCAGAGTTGCGCCAATCTGCAGCGATGGGTCCTCGGGGCCGAGCGAGTGGCCCGCGCCAATGGCGACCGACGAGGCGATGAACTTGCCGATTGCCGTTTTGAATGGGATATAGCCGTCGTAGATGTAGAGCGCGGCCTTGGTCTGGTTGACGCCGCTGCCGCGAGCCGCCGGAAAAACGTGAATCGTGAGGACGGCGATAGCGAGCCCGGCCAGCGCAGGCGCAAGGATGAGCCGCCATGGCGAAAGCTCAGCGCCGGTGCCAAGCAAGTAAATGCGGCTCCAGTCGATGGCGAAGCGGAAGCAGACCACGGCAAGACCAGCGAAGATGCCGATGAAAACCGAGAGGACAAGGAAGAAACGGTCTTCGCGGAAGACCGACCAAATTACACCTGCCGGAGACAAGCCCGCGGCAGACGCAGCCTGAGCCGGCGCGTTCTTCTCGGCGAGCGCCGGGGCACCGGACGATGTTTGCGCCGATGCGTGCGAGTTCCGGATCGAGCCCAAGTCAGTTCCCCTCGTGTAGTTTTGCAATCAACAGAAGTGCTGAGTCGGTGGTGGTCGGCGTACCGCACCACTCGCTTGCCTGGCGCTCAACGGTAAAGACCAGATCCATCGCGGTGGTCGTGAGGTCGGGATCGCGGCGCAGGCCGCTCGGGGTGATCTGAGGCTTCAGTTTTGCCCACTGCGCGGCAAGATCCTGTTTCGATGTGCCGGCGGCAGCATACGTTGCGGCGACGGGGCAGGCCTTGAGCCGGTCGCCTGCGGCGGCAAAGGCTGTCATGACATTACGATCGCGCTCCGCGGCACGGATGCGGGGCCGAAGGGGATCGAGTTGCAGGACAAGCCGGGCAATCCTGAGGCGGTCGTTGCTGATGTAGTCGCCGGGGTTGCGGCTGACCGCATCCTGCAGGTAGCGTTCTGCGATGGAGTAGCGACCCAGATCGTAGGCAGCGGTTCCTGCGCCGGTAAGGGCTGCAGGATCGTGAGAGTCGGCGGCGAGTGCGCGACGAAAGGCCGCGAGTGCGTGCTCGTAGTCTGGAATGCGCTGAAATAGAGCGCCAAGACGTGTTTGCTGCGCGGCATCATCGCCCACGGAGGCCGCAAGCGAGATCAGCTCGGACTCCGCCTGGGTCCTGGCCTGAAGCTTGAGAAGGTATTCGACGAGTTCAAAGCGCGTTTCGGTTGCCCGGCTTTCCTGCCCTGCGGGCCAGTTGGCGTAGATGGCGTTGTGATAGGAGCGGAGGGCCTGCTCGGTCTGCCCCTGCTCTGCGGCGATGCGGGCCAGTTCAAGGTTGACGACGCCGTTCTCGGGACGGCGTCCCCAGAGATTGATGAGGTAGGTATAGGCCTCGGCGTTGCGGTGAAGCCCGATGAGCGCCTGCGCCAGGCCGAGCCGGAAGTCGAAGTCGTCGCGGGAGTAGAGCAGTGCGGCGCGAAACTCAGGGATGGCGTCTGCATACCGGCCGGCCTGCAGGTCCGTGAGTCCGCGCGAAGACCATCGCTGGGCGAGCGCATCCTGCTGCGCATGAAACATCCGCGAGAGTCCCGTAACGAAGAGGAAAGCCAGGATTGCGGCGAGGGTCAACACGGCCAGGGCTACGGGTTCACGCCGTAGAAGTCGCGAAGAATCAAGCCTGTAGGACCGGGTCGCCATGATGCCCCTGAAAGATGACGGGCGGGAAGCCTATGAGTGAATGATACTCGCCCGTCTCGGAGCGATGAGATGACCCATCCTACTGAGGCGGCTGCATGTTGTAGAGAAAGACTGCCCTGAGTTCAAGATACGGCCCGTGGAACTCGCGCGGCAGCGGCGGATAATTTGAGCCGGTGATGGCGCCCCATGCGGCGCGATCCAGGCCGGTATCGCCGGAGCGGCCTTCGAGCACCATGCTGCCATCCATGACGCGGCCATTGGGCAACACCTTGAAGCGAATGATGACGGCACCGGACTTGAGGATCGGCGGATTGACCTCGTCGGGAATGAGCGGGTCCCAGGTGCGTTCGGTCTCACGGTGCCAGCGCATGAGCCAGGAGTTGAAGTCCACCCCCTGCGTGTCCGAGAGGACTTCCACGCCACCGGTGCCCGCGCCGGGGTGCATCGACAAGCCGCCGCCGGAGGGCAAATTGTTGCCGCTGGAGCCGCGATTCTGCGCGGCTCCGCGCATGGCCTCGCGCAGCTGGTCGGCGGGGTTCTCAGACTGCATGGCGAAGTTGGGCCGCGCCGGTACGGCCTGCGGACGGGGCGCGCTGATCTGCGACTGCGACTGCGCACTGGGCGGAATGGGCGGAGCTGGTTGCGGGGTTTCAGCCTTGGGCTGCTCGGTGGGAGGCGGCGGTGGAGGCGGCGCAGCCTCCGGCTTGTTCATCTCCTCGAGCGTCTGCTTGTCGATGAGGGGCTTCTTCTCCGGCAACGGCTTGACCTTCACCTTGGGCTGGAGCTGGCGCAGCGCGTCGGGTGGCAGGTCGAGATAGCTGAGATCCTTGCGCTGCTTAATGGCGTCAAAGGGATCGACAACCGGGGGCACACGGAAGACATACTTCGGAATCCACGTAATGGCCGAGAGCAGCAGAATATGGATGAGAATGGCGAGCCAGATGCCCTCGCGCAGCCGCGACCAGCGGCGCTCATCCTCAAGCTCGCTGATCATCTCCAGCAGTTCGTGCGTGTCGTAGTCAACCCACCGGGACGTCGCGCGGCCGGAGCCACGCGGTTCATCCGAGCGCGGCTCTTCGGTGGCCGGAGACGCGGTCAGGGACGAGGCCTCAGGGCGCTCGTTCGCGCCGTTCGACTCGTTCGGCTCGTTGGCTGCAGTGGGTGGTTGGGTGGTGGGCATGCTTCCGGCGGGAACGGGCGGCGCCTAGGCGCAGCTTCCCTCACGAATCCTTCCTCCCTATTTTCTCATTCCCGGCGCAGGAGGCAAATCGTCCCCGACTGACAGGCGGAACGTACAATCAATCTTTTGGAATGGACGGATTGGACGGCGGAAAGGAACGGGTTTGAAGCAGGTTTTTTTAAAACTCCTGGCGTGGTGGAAGCTGGCGGCTCTGCCGGCAATTCTAAAGCTGGGCTTCTGGGGCGCAGGCGCAGTGGCGCTGCTGGATTCGTCCAGCATCCCGGTACCGATGGACGCCATCCTGGCGGTCTTTGTGTGGCAGAACAAGAGCCATTTCTGGCTCTACTGCCTGCTGGCCGCGGCCGGTTCGGCGATCGGCGGCCTGCTGCCCTACGGGCTGGGTCGCGCGGGCGGCGAGCTGTTTCTGCTGAAGCGGGTGAACCGCAAGCGATTCGAGGAGCTACGGGACCGGTTCGAGCGGCAGGAGTTTCTGGCGGTGATGATCCCCTCCATGCTGCCGCCGCCGACACCGTGGAAGATCTTCGTGTTTGCCGCGGGCGTCTTCGAGATGCGCGTGGGGCCTTACATGGTGGCTGTCTTCGCCGGGCGGCTGGTGCGCTGGCTGCTGCTGGCACTGCTGGTGCTGAAGCTTGGACCGGGCGCGGTGAACCTGGTGGCGCATCATGCAGTAACGGCGCTGGCTCTGGTGGCCGTGCTGGTGGCGCTGGCCATTCTGGGCTGGTGGCTGAAGAAGCGGCAGGAAAAAACAGAAGCGCGCCCGTAGCAGGACGCGCATCTTCATTTCAGAACACCTTGGCCTGAATCTCCGGCTGAGGCCTTGCGGGCCGAAGACTCAAGCGGATTTGCGCTTATGCGCTGGCCTGCGCCGCGTGCGCGGCAGAATAGCGACGAACGAGCACGGGTATGCCGAATGCCAGCGCGCAGACGACGGCGGTGGAGGCGAGGTCATTGCGGTAGAACGGAATGGCAGCGGCATAGCAGGCGGCCAGACCCGACCACGAACGCGGATACATGGCGCTGCCCGCCCACACGGCGTAGTTGGAGAGGATGAAAAACGAGGTAGGACCGAGGACCACGCCTGCGCCTACGCGAACCAATGTGGTGCGCGCGTGGAGCAGGATGTGGCCGAGCGCCATAGCGGCCAGATACCAGCCCCACGTGGTCGCGTAGTCAGACCAGACGAATGAGTAGTGGTAGGTGAAGACCGTGAGGCAGTAGTCCGTGACCATGAGGGCGGCAAGCGGGGCCAGCATCTCGCGCCAGGAACGCCGAGCGCCAAAGTAGAGCAGCGCGCCGCCGACGGCGGTGAAGTTCAGCCACTCAGGGTGAGGCAGAAGACGGCTGAGAACGGCGATCAGAATCAGCAGATATGCGGGCATGGAAACCTCACGTGCGAGATAAGCCGGAAGACTGGGACCTGGACGATGGAGCTTCTCCTTATTCTGAGGGGCAATGGTCTGTGGGTCAACCCTGCAGCACGCGGCTGCATACGAAGTGAACAAAAATTTTCATGCGGGCAACGCAGAGAAGCGGGTTTGCGCCGGGCGTGGCTATTTCTGCTCGCGGCCGTTCAGAAACTCTCCGCCGTCCTCCCGGCCGTCGAGGATGTAGACCCATCCGCTGAGCGGGGCAGAGCCGGCTGAGCGGCCGGTGCCGCGAAAGGCGTAGTCGAAACGGAGATCGGAGAACTGCACGGTGGTCCAGGTGCGGCCGGGCGGCAGCTGGGGCGGATCGGTGCCGGGAATGGTCATCTGGCCGACATCGCGCACCACGGCCCAGCGTCCCCAGTCGAGATAAACCTGTCCGAGGAATGAGCGTTTGGCTGCTGCAACCGCGGGCGTGTCCGCGGGCTTGTAGAGCACGTCGCGGGGGGCCTCGCTGTCGATGAGGCCGGTGCGGGTGTTGATCTCGGCAGTCTGGTAGTAGCTTTCGGTTTCAAGGATGGCATGCCAGTGGAAGGGATTGATGGGATACGGCTCAAGTGCGACGCGCGTGACGGGATCGGCGGCGACCTGCTGCTGGCTTAAAAGCGTGCGGGCTTCGTCTTGCTCGAACCACCGCCAGCCCCAGAGCGCGACCATGCCGCAGAGCGCAAAGATGGCCCAGCCGCGTCCGCGAAAGGGCTGGCGGCGTACGCCCATCTCGCGGTCGGCAAGACCGAAGATCCAAGGGAAGAGCATGGCGGAGAAAAGGAGCGCCCACAATATCGGCTCGGCAATGAAGACGATGCTGCCCTCATACCAGCGAGGATTGAAGGGATAGAACGGGCGAACGCCGTAGTTATTGGTCCAGTCGAGGAGGATGTGGCTGAGCGCGGAGAGGAATGCGGCGAGGTAGACCCAGGCCCAGCGCACGGGCTGCGGTGCAGGCAGGGAGGATTCGGAATCGGGGGCCGGATGCGGACGGCGGGCGAGCCGGTGCTGATGCCAGCGATGGATGAGCCAGACGGCGCCGCAGGCCGCAGCAGCAACGACCGGGACAAAGAGAAAGGTGTGGGTGATGCCGCGATGGTGCTTGAGGCCCTGGACGGGTCCGGCGAAGCTCCAGAGGACGTCGAGGTCGGCGGCCTCGGCTGCGAGGACGGCGGCGAGCGTGGCGTAGGCGGTCTTGCGGTTCAGCCCGGCGCGGCCAATGCAGGCGCCGGTAAGGAAGTGCGTGACGGGCTCCATGCTGTCTGCTGACCATACTATCCTGACGGGCGCGCGCCCTATAATCCAGCCCATGAGCGAGACGCGAACGACTGCGGCGATTCGTGACCGGGTGGAGGCGCTGCGCGAGGATCTGCGCCGGCATGAGCACCTGTATTACGTACTCGATGCGCCGGAGATCAGCGATGCGGAATACGATGCGCGGATGAATGAGCTGAAGAAGCTGGAGGCCGCGCACCCGGAATTGCAATCAGCGGATTCCCCCTCCCAACGAGTGGGAGGAAAACCGGCGGAGGGTTTTAAGAAGGCGCTGCACTCGCGGCCGATGTTGAGCCTGGACAATGCCTACTCACCCGAAGAACTGGCGGACTGGGACCGGCGGGTGCATGAGCTGGCCGACGGGCTGCCGGTAGCGTATGTGGCCGAACTGAAGATGGATGGGCTGAGCGTGGCGCTGCGCTACGGTGCGGCGAGCGGCGGCGCTGCTCGGCTGGAGATGGGCCTGACGCGGGGCGATGGGCAGACGGGCGAGGATGTGACGACGAACATTCGCACGATTCGCAGCGTGCCGTTGACGATTCCCGCGGCCGTGCTGAAGAAGCTGGATCTGCCGCAGGGATTTGAGGTGCGCGGCGAGGTGGTGATGTCGGCCGCGGCCTTTGCGCGATTGAATGAAGAGCGCGAGCAGCAGGGATTGACGCCGGCGGTGAATCCGCGGAATGCGGCGGCAGGCACACTGCGCACGCTGGAGCCGAGCATTGTGGCAACGCGGCGGCTGGATGTGTACGCCTACTTTCTGCTGGTGGAGGGCGAGTACTGGCCGCAGGGGCAGCAGGCCACGCTGGATGCGCTGGCGGCATTGGGCTTTCGCGTGAATCCGCAGCGGAGGCTGGTGAAGACTGTGGAAGAGATGTCGGCCTTCATCGACGATGCGGAGGCGAAGCGCGAGACGCTGGGCTACGAGATTGACGGCGTGGTGCTGAAGGTGGACGCGCAGGCGACGCAGCAGCGGCTGGGCTACACAGGCCGCGCGCCGCGCTGGGCGATTGCGTACAAGTTCACCGCGCGGGCGGGCATCACCAGGGTGCATCACATCACCGTACAGGTGGGGCGAACGGGCAAGCTCACGCCGGTGGCGGAGCTGGAGCCAATCTTCATTGGAGGGACCACGGTGAGCCGGGCGACGCTGCACAATGCGGACTTCATCGAGCGGCTGGGGCTGAGGCTGGGCGATTGGGTGAAGGTGGAGCGCGGCGGCGATGTGATTCCCAAGGTGGTGGAGGTGGTGCACGATGCCGAGCACCCGCGCGGGAAGCTTCGCTTCGTTTTTCCCGTGCAATGTCCCGAGTGCGCAAGTGAAGTGGTGCGCGCGGAAGGCGAGGTGGATTTTCGCTGTGTGAACGCCGACTGCCCGGCGAAGCTGCGCGAGAGCCTGCTGCACTTTGGACGGCGCGAGGTGATGAACATTGAAGGATTTGGAGACGCAGTCGTTCAGCAACTGCTTGAAAAGAGCCTCGCGAAGAGCGTCGCGGATATTTACACGCTGAGTCCGGAGCAGTTGGCACTGTTGCAAAAGGAAGTGAGACGCAAAAAGAAAGACGGCAGCGAGGAAACGAAGCTGGAGCGACTGCTGGGACCGATTGAAGTGGAGCGGCTGCTGGCCGAGATTGAGCGATCGAAGAAGGCCGGCCTGGCACGCGTGCTGATGGGCCTCGGCATTCGGTTTGTGGGCGAGCGCACGGCGGAGCTGCTGGCAGAGGAGTTTGGATCGATCGACGCGCTGATGGATGCGAGCGCGGAGGATCTGGAGCGCGTGGAAGAAGTGGGTCCGCGGATCGCAGAGGCCATCCGGGAATTCTTTACGCAGGAAAAGAATCGAGCGCTGGTGGAGCATCTGCGCGCGGCGGGCGTGGAGATGACCGCCGAGAAGAAGCAGCGCTCGACGCAACTGGCGGGGCTGACTTTTGTGCTGACAGGAACTCTGCCCAACATGACGCGCGATGAGGCCGAGGCGCGGATTGTGGCCGCGGGCGGAAAGGCCGTGGGCTCGGTGAGCAAAAAGACGAGCTACGTGGTGGCGGGCAGCGAAGCGGGGTCGAAGCTGGACAAGGCGCAGGCGCTGGGCGTGCCAGTGCTGGATGAAGAGGGGCTGCTGAATCTGCTGGAAGGCGCGAAGTAGCCTGCGGGTTCAGGCGATGTTGCGGTGGTGCGCGATCGATGAGGCTCGCGTATCGCCGCGCAGAACGCGCTCGCGCTCGCGCTTCCAGGCCTCGGCGCGCCAGTTGCGCGTGGCGAAGGCGGGCGGCTCCGGCGCAGCAGCGTCATTGGATTGCGTAAGCGGGCCGGGTGTGGGAATGAGGCGCGCGGAGGATTCGAACTCGTCGATGCTGGTGTTGGGCTGCTTGCTTGAATCGCGATTCTCACGGGGCGCTGCGGGGAGAAGAGCGCGGGAAGGTAGAGCCTTGTGCGCTGCGAACGCGGCCGCCGCAATGGAATCATTGGAGGCAGGCTGCGAAGGTGCAGCAAGGGTGCGCGCCAGGAACTCATCGACGAGCTTGTGCAGGCAGGTTTGCCCGCACAGGTGTTTGGCCCCGGCGCGCAGCCGCTTGCCGGCGCTCCAACCGCTGACCCGCAGTTCTCCAGCGTGGCTGCAGGCTACGAACCAGTGATTGGCGCGCTGCATTTCAGCGCCGCAGATGTCGCATGAGATAGCCTGCCGGATCACTGGAATGCCTCCGAAAACGGAATCGCGCTCTGTCTATTTCATCGCAGGATGGGGCTTGTGGAGCAGCGCGCACGAAGAAGAAAGTTGCACGCGGGCGGAAATGGGAATCGCCGAATCCGGCTGGCCCGAATTGAAACAGTCCGCGCAAGATCGTCGCGCAAAAAGAGAGAGCCGGCGTGGAGGCCGGCTCTGTGCGTGGTTCCGCGAGCGGAGTGTTACTGTCGCGGAGCGAAGTAGCCTTTGCGGGCGCGCGCCACGTAACGGCGATCGTTGCAGTAGAGGTAGATGGTGCGGAAGGCGCCGTCGTACTTGAAGTCAGCGGGCTCGTAGGTGAGGGCGTACTGGCTGCGCAATTCTTCCTCGATGCCTTTGAAGCTGTTGGAGACCTCTTCAACCGAAGGCGGGAAGAAGACGCGGCCGCCGGTTTCCTCGGCCATGCGCGCGAGCACCTGATCGCCCTTGCCGCGGCTAGGCGTCCAGTTGGTGCTGATGGCGTAGATGATGGTCTCGGCGCGCTGGCACATCTTGATGGCTTCGTCGGGGTAGACGTGGCTCTGGTTGTCGTCGCCGTCGGAGAGCAGGATCATGGCCTTGCGAACGGGCTCCTGACCGCGGGCAACGTCGAGGAGCTTGTCGCGGCAGGCCGAGTAGACCGCGTCGAAGAGCGCGGTGCCGCCGCCGGGACGCAGGCGATTGATGCCGGTCTCGAGGCCGTCGAGGTTGTTGGTCCAGTCCTGCGTAACGGTGGGCGTAACATCGAAGCCCATGACAAAGGCGCGGTCACTGCGCGACTTCAGCACCTGGAGCAGGAATTCGATGGCCGACTGCTGCTCAAACTGAAAGCGGGTGCGGATGGACGTACTGGCGTCAATGACGATGCCGACGCGGAGCGGCAGATTAATCTGCTGGCGGAAGGAGGTGACGCGAGCCGGGGCCTTCTGGTCATCGAGCAGCGCAAAGTCGCTCTGCTTGAGATTGGGAATGTAGTGGCCGTGCTTATCCGTGACGGTGAAGATGAGGTTGACTTCGTTGACGCCGACCCGGATGACGGGCGCGTTGTCCGCGGACTGGTCTTGCGGAGCCTGAGCCTGACCGGGCGCGGCCTGACCGGCCGGCGTCTGACTGGGTTGGGACTGGTTGGCCGGCGGCTGGGCGGGAGCGGCAGCTTGCGCGGCAGAGGGCTGCGGAGCGGGCGACGAAGCTGCGGGAGTGACCGGCGATTGTTGCGCCTGGAGCGTGGCGGCACAAAGAAGCGCCACGAGGGAAAGGCTCGATTGCTTACGGATCATACTTGCCTCATTTTATCAATCGCTTCTTGCCGGGCCGGGGGGTGCGCGTAACTTTCGTGATGTTTTGCAGGCCGGGCGGCTCCGCGGCAGCCGAATCCGCCGAGGACGGGACCGAGGCTGGGCCCGGATGTGAGACCGGGTCAGGTTGTGAGACCGGATCGAGGCGAGAAAGGAAATCCGCGAGCTCTGCGGGGAGCGGCGACTCCAACTGAATGGACTTGCCGGTGATGGGGTGCGCAAACTCAAGGCGCGCTGCGTGGAGGAAGTTGCGGCCGAGGCGAAGGCGCTCGGGAGCGGTCTTGCGGCGCGCGGCTGGGACGCCCGCAGGTTGCTGCTCGGAAAGCTGGCCGGCAGCGCCGTAGAGTGTGTCGCCTACAACGGGATGGCCGAGCGAAGCCATGTGCACGCGAATCTGGTGCGTGCGACCGGTTTCAATGCGAACGCGAATGAGCGTGAATTTACCGAAGCGCGTGGTGAGCCGCTTGACCACCTCGTAGTGAGAGACGGCGGAGCGGGCATTCTCGCTGGGGCGCGTGGTCATGCGGGTGCGTCGAACGGGGTCGCGCGCAATGGCCGCGGTGATGGTGCCTTTGTCGCGCTCGACTGCGCCCTGCACGAGGGCGATGTAGGTTTTGTGGACCTCGCGCCCGGAGAACTGGCTTGCCAGCTTCGTGTGGGCGCGGTCGTTTTTGGCGACGATGATGAGGCCGCTGGTTTCTTTGTCGAGGCGGTGGACGATGCCGGGGCGCAGGTCGCCGCCGGTGGAGGAAAGCGCACGGAGGTGAAAGAGCAACGCATTGACGAGCGTGCCGCGGCTGCGGGCTTCGTCTGTATGCCCTGCCCCAGCGTGCACCATCATGCCGGCGGGCTTGTCGATGACGGCGAGATCGTCATCTTCGTAGACGATGTGCAGCGGGATGTCTTCGGCCTCTGCCTTGAGCGGCGCGGGATGCGGCTGGCCGGTGACGGCAATCTGCTCGCCGCCGCGCAGCTTGTGCGAGGGCTTGGGATGCGCGCCGTCGAGGAGCACGTCCCCCTGTTCAAGGAGCAACTGGACGCGGCTGCGGCTGACGCCCTGGAGTTGTGTGGCGAGGAAGTGATCGAGACGCTGACCGGCTGCCTCCGCGGGCACGATCAGCGTTTGTGTGTCAATCATGGAGAGCCTCGGAGTCCTGCATCGCCGGTTGAGGCGTTGCCGCGGGACGCGCGCGGAGCAGGATGGCACCGGCGAGCACAAGCGCAATTGCGGCGATCTGCGGTCCGTCGATGGCGCCGCCGAAGACCGCGCCGCGGCCTTCGGTGTCACGGAGAAACTCTGTGAAGAAGACGAGCGCGCCTGCGCTTACCAGGCAGAGGCCTGCCACATCACCCTGCTGGCGGCGCGAGGGCAGCCAGACGAGCAATGCAAGCGAAAGGGTGAGCCAGGCGAGCGCCGTGTAGAGCTGCACGGGCTGCAACGGCACGCCAAGGGGGGTGCCGCTCCAGCGGGCGGCAAGCGGACTGGTGTAGACGATGCCCAGACGCGCGCTGGTCTCTGTGCCGAAGCCGGAGCCGGCGAGGAGCGCACCGAACTGCTCGAATGCAAGACCGAGAGCCAGCGGCGCGGCGATTGCGTCTGCGGTGGAGGCGAGGGGCATGCGGCGATGGAGCGCGTATGGCAATGCAGCAGCGAGCGCGAGGAGCGAAGCAACGCCTGCCAGCAGAGGATGGTGCACCATGGCGAGGCCCAGCAGCCAGGCGGGGTGACTGCGCAGGACGGTCCAGTTGACGAGGATCAGCACCAGGCGCGAACCGATGAGCGCAACGAAGAGAGCGAGGATGCAGAGGTTCCAGAGGTCATTGACCGCAACGCGTGCGATGCGTGCCGTGCGCAGGATGAGGCCAAGCGCGAGCAGGAGGCCGAGAGCCGTCATGACGCCATAGGCAGGAATGAAGACGGGACCGAAGTGGAGGAGGACTGGATGCACTGAAGCAAGGATATAGGCTCAGGCGGGGAAGGAAAAGAAATCCGGCCCACTGGGCCGTGGGCGACGCGCTGGTGAACCCGTCCTAAGACGGTGGAGCTCTCCGCGGTTCATTAGGCATTCCGGACTGGCGGACACGGCACACAGAACCGATTGTCGAGTCGAGCTCCTGTTCATTGAATGTTGGTTCAACCAGCGTTGATCGCCTCACCTGCTTTGCAGGCCGGTCTTCTTAAGCGGATAGTAGGTGCAGTCGCGCGGAATTGCAAGTCTTGTGCTGGCTTGGCGCGGTGTGGTAGTGTGCGCGGCGGTTTTATTTCGGGCGCGTGAAATCGAATCGGGAATGATCGTTTACGAACCGGTCTTGAGGTCTGCTTCGAGGACTTCATCGAGCAGTCCGCGAAGGCTGACGGCGCGGGTGTGTCCCTTGCGCGGGTCTGCGTGCGTGGCCTGCGACAGCTCATCGGCGAGGTTCATCGCAGCGAGCACGGCAACGCGGAGGGAGTCGACGGTGCGGCCCTGCGCGGCGACGGCGCGCATCTTGGCATCGACCTGCGAAGCAAGACGGCGAATGTGCTCGGAGTCCTGGCCGGTGAGGTGATAGGTCTGGTCGTAGATGGAGACAGTGGTGTATGCGGATTGTGGTTGCTGCTGCTGCGGGGAATTCTTCTTCGCCATCAAATCCTCATAACTCCAAGGCATCCAATTGGGAGAGCAGACGTTCAACGCGCTGGCGAACCTGATCGCGCTCGGTGCGAAGAGATCGGAGTTCCTGCTTGAGCTGAGCGGTGAGCGGCACCTGCGCGGCGAGCCCGGCCTCGGCTCTGGCGGCGCGTTCTTCTGCTTCCGCGCGGGCCTGGCGCTCGCGCTTGACCAGTTCAACGGCGCGCACGATGCGCTCTTCGAGCGCGGCGAAATCGTCGGCACTGAGAGCGAGCGTTGCGGGCTCGGCAGCTGCTTCAGCCTGCTCCGTCGCGGGCGCAAGATCCTGCTGGGGCTCTTCGGCGACCTCAGTACTCCAGAATGTCTGCGTCATGGTCGTGACCTCCGCGGCGCTCCCTTTCCGTGCAAGTATAGCGCCATTTTTGCTTGTTGCGCGGCTAACTGCGCAGGCGCGCACCAGCCTGGTTCACAGCGGCGACGACCTGCGCGTGATAGCTCTGCAGCTCTTCATCGCGCAGGGTACGGTCGGCGGCCTGGAAGGTGACGCCGAGGAGGAGCGAGTAGTCGCGCGCGCCGAGTTTCGCATCGCGGAAGACCTCGCGCACGCGCCAGTCAACAATCTCGGGGAGGTTGAGCGCGGCCAGTGCGGCGTCGATGGTTTCCCACGGGATGCTCTGGTCGAGAATGAGAGAAAAATCGCGACGCACGGGCTGGAAGCGCGAGAGCTCGCGCGCGGCGGGCTTGCGCAGGGGCAGCTTGTAGAGGCGGTCGAGGTAGAGCTCGCCGAGAAGGACTGCGTCTTTGAGCTTGCGCGCGGAGGCCTCGCGCGGATGGAGCTGGCCGAACCAGCCGACGGTTGTGCCTTCCGCCACGATGCGCGCCGAGCGGTAGGGATGGAGCCAGGCGGGCGTGAGGCCGGCCTCGGGCGGGAAGCGGTCGAAGTAAATGGTGCGCGTCTGGAAGAGGGCGAGAACCTGCTCGACGACGCCCTTGAGGTCGTGGAATTCGATGGCGCGCGCGGGATGGAGCGGGCTCTGCTCGGGGAGCAGGCCGGCGGCAGCGAAAGCCAGCGCGGGGCGCTCGTCGACTTTTTCTGTCGACCCGCTTTTCTCTGTCGCCCCGCTGAAGACCGTGCCGAGCTCGAAGAGGCGTACGTCGCTGAGGTCGCGATGAAGATTGCCGGCGACCATGGCGAGCATGCCGGGAATGAGCGAGGGGCGCAGCACGCCCGCTTCTTCACTGAGCGGGTTGCCGAGCGGCACGACCAGGCCGGGTTGCGCCGCGGTGAGTGCTGCGTCTGCCGCGGAGCAGAAGGTGCTGGCGATGGCTTCGTGGAAGCCGGCGGCGCGCAGGGTGTCACGCACCGCGGACTCGGCCTGCGCCGAGGGCAGCGCGGTGACGCCGCCGCCGAAGGCCGGAAGTGTGTTCGCGAAGCGGTTGTAGCCGTAGACGCGCGCGACCTCTTCGATGAGGTCGATGTCGCGCTCGATGTCGAGACGCCAGGAAGGGGTGTTCCACACCCTTTTTCCTTCAGACCCGGCCTCGTGCTGCACAACCAGTTCACAGCCGAGCGCCTTCAGCACGCCTTCGACAGTGGCGGCGGTAATGCCGTCGGCGTCGACGGTGGTGCCGAGGATGCGCTGGACCTCACTGAGCGCGAGCGCGATGGGCTTGCGCGCGGCGGTACGAGCCTCGAGCGCGGGCACGCGGACATCGACGAGACCGCCCTCAATGGAGCCGCCGGCGGCGAGCAGGATGCGGCTGACGAGCGCCGAGGCAACCGGCGCGGCGTTGAAGTCGGCGCCGCGTTCGAAGCGGTGGCTCGCGTCGGTATGGAGGCCGTGGCGGCGCGCGGTGCGGCGGACGGCCATAGGCTCGAACCACGCGGCTTCAACGAGGACGTTTTTCGTCGCGGGCGTAATCATCGTGTCCCAGCCGCCCATGACACCGGCGAGGGCGAGCGGCTTGACGTGGTCAGCGACGACGAGATCTTCGGGGTCGAGGGTGCGCTCGATGCCGTCGAGGGTCTTGAGCTTTTCGCCTTTGCGGGCGCGGCGAACGAGGATGCCGCCTTCGATTTTGTCGAGGTCGAAGGCGTGCGTGGGCTGGCCCATGGCGAGCCAGACGAAGTTGGTGGCGTCGACGGCGCTGGAGATTTTCTTCTGCTCGAGGAGACGGAAGTACGTATCGACTTCAGCGCCGGGGAACCAGTCGCGCGAATCGGTAACAGTGATGCCGCGGAGGACGCGCGCGGTGAAACGGCCGCAGGCGTCTTCGGCTTCGATGCGCACCGAGAAGTCCTTCGCGGACGGCGCGTGCTTTGGAAGTTCCGCGCTGAGCGGGAGCAGCGGCACGCCGTAGACGGCGGCGGCCTCGCGCGCGATGCCGTAGTGGTTCATTGCGTCGACGCGATTGGTGGTGATGTCCATCTCGAAGAGGGAGCCGTCGCCTTCGCCGAGCGAGAAGATGCCCTCGACGGCGATGCCGCGCAGGGTGAGGTCTTCGGCGAGCTGTGCGTCGTCGACGGGGAGTTCAGGCAGGTAGGCGCGGAGCCATTTAGTGAGTATCTTCATGCGAATTGCCCCAGGAAGCGCATATCGCCCGCGTAGAACTGGCCGATTTCGCTGATGCCGTACTTCATCATGGCGATGCGTTCGACGCCCATGCCGAAGGCGAAGCCGGAGATTTTCTTCGGGTCGTAGGCGGGTTGCTTCTCCTGCGCGAAAGCGAAGACGGCGGGGTCGACCATGCCGCAGCCGAGCAGCTCAATCCAGCCGGAGTGCTTGCACTTGCGGCAGCCTTTGCCGCCGCAGAAGATGCAGCTGATCTGCACGTCTGCGCTGGGCTCAGTGAACGGGAAGAACGACGGGAAGAAGCGCGTCTTGACGGACGAGCCGAAGAGCGCCTTCATGGCGTGATCGAGCGTGCCTTTGAGGTCGCTGAATGTGATGTTGCGGTCAACGCAGAGGCCTTCGACTTGATGGAAGATGGGCGAGTGCGTGGCGTCCTGCGCGTCGTTGCGGTGCACCTTGCCCGGAATGACGATGCGGACGGGCGGCGGCTGCTGCTCCATGGTGCGCATCTGCACGGGCGAGGTGTGGGTGCGCAGGAGGAGGCGATCGCGCTGCGGGCGGCGCTCCTGATTGGAAACGACCAGCGTATCTTGCGTGTCGCGCGCGGGATGGCCGGGCGGGAAGTTCATGCACTCGAAGTTGTAGTAGTCGGTTTCGACCTCGGGGCCGACGCCGACGGAGTAGCCGAGCGCCGCGAAGACTCGGACGATTTCGTTGAGCGTTTTCGTGATGGGGTGCTCGGCGCCGGTGAGGCGGTGGGAGCCGGGCAGGGTGATGTCGATGGCCTCGGCGGCGAGAGCGGCGTCCGTCGGTCCGGCACCAGAGGCGGCGTCGAGGAGGGATTCGACGACGGTCTTGAGGGCGTTGAAGCGCTGGCCGAGGGCTTTTTTGGCCTCGGGGGGCGCGGACTTGAGCCAGCGCGAGGAGACCTCGTTGAGGCGGCCCTGCTTGCGGCCGAGCCAGTCGAGGCGGAAGGCTTCAACGGCCTCGGGCGTGGCGAGCGCGGCGGCAGCGGCGCGCGCCTGCTGCTCGAGCGCGGCAAATGCCTGATTGAGAGCGGCCTCGCTAAAGGCCGACAGGTTGGGAATGGCTTCAGTGGTCATGCGGTACTAGCAGGATAAACCACATGTGGGTTGCGGGTTGGGCGGCGATTGCGAATGCGCAGGATGTGCGGGGATGACGTGGTGGCTTCACCCATTCGAGCGGTTCCACAGTACGTGTAGCCGTTTCTGGCGTTTTGTGAAGGTGGCTTTTTCTTAAGGAAAAGCCACTTGGCATTGCAACTTTGGGATACAGCAACTGTGGAACCGCTGGGGCCGCTGCGCGAAAAGCACGGAGCGCCCGAGGTGCGGCACCCGGAGGCTGGAGTGAAAAGCGAAGCCGGGGCGAAAACGACGAAGCAAAAACACGCAAGGAAAATGTTGAAAACTGCAAATAAATTTAGGGGGGTATTTTCCGGTGGGGGTACGGACCGGGCTGTTGAATGACAGAGCTTTCCCCAACGAAGCGATCTGGGCGATGGGTTGGAGTGCGCGGTTTTTCATGACTACTTCCATTGTGAGCTTTTGCGGGAATTAATATGCAAAACGGGGCGGGGAGAATTGTTTGGAATGAGGGAGATAGAGATTATTTTGGGTGGCAGGGCTTGACGAAGCAGTCCAAAGCAGCATTCAGCGCTCAGCCGTCAGCTTTCAGGTTGTCAGGTGGCGGGGGTGGGCTGGTGGTTTCGCCGGTCTCAGAAGCGTGAGGGGGCACCCGAGGGGATGTTGCTGGTGAGAATGGCAGGAGAATGCTGGTAGACTGGGGAGTCTAGAAAACGCTTACTGAAAACAGGCGTTGAACGATGGAGGATGGGGCGATGTTGCTGGAGGCACTGCGGGAAGAGGTGTTGCACGCGAACCGGGAGATTGCGCGGCGGGGGCTGGCGCCGCACACCTTTGGGAATGCGAGCGGGATTGACCGGACGGGGCGGGAGCCGCTGGTGGTGATTAAGCCGAGCGGGGTGGGCTATGACGAGCTGACGCCGGAGGACCTGGTGGTGACGGACCTGCAGGGCAAGATTGTGGAGGGACGGCTGAGGCCATCGAGCGATCTGGACACGCACACGCTGCTGTACCGCGAGTTCAAGGAGATTGGCGGGATTGTGCACACGCACTCGGAGTTTGCGACCTCTTGGGCGCAGGCGGGGCGGGCGATTCCCTGCCTTGGGACGACCCATGCGGACTACTTTCACGGGCCGGTGCCGGTGACGGAGGCGCTGACGGCCGAGGAAGTGGCCGAGGCCTACGTACGGAATACCGGGGCAGTGATTGTGCGGCGGTTTCGCGCGGAGGGGCTGGATCCGGCGGCGGTGCCGGGGGTGCTGGTGGCGGGGCACGCTCCGTTTGCATGGGGCCAGACGGCGGCTGCGGCGGTGGAACATGCGGACGTGCTGGAGTATGTGGCGCGGCTGGCGTGGCGGACGATGCTGCTGAATCCGGCTGTGAGCGGGATTCCGGTGTATGTGGGCGAGCACCACTACCAGCGGAAGCATGGGCCAAAGGCGACCTACGGACAGAAGTAAAGGCGGGCGGACGGCTGCGGCGCCGGGGCTGCGATTTCCAGAGTGAAAAGGAACTGCGGAAGCAGAAGAGGCGTAAAATAAGGAGTTGCGCGTGGGCGCGCGTGCCGCTAATGTTGAATACGGATTTTCATAGCTGGTCCTAAACTATGTAGGCGGCTTACAGAATTCTGCAGGCGGCGTCTTAGAGAGTGGGCATTGCGGCGCAGCCTCCGCAAAAGCAAAGACCTTAACGTATTTGGAATGCGTGATTTGGCGATTGTCATAGCGAAAGTGATGGCAATGTCAAGGCATGGCACGCGACGTGCAAACTGATTCTTTGAGCGCAGGTCACTTTCCCATGGAGCCCCACCTGTTGAATCGCGTGCAGGCGACGCTGCTGGCCATACTGACGGTCGGCGTGGTGGCGCTTGCGGTGATGAATTTCCGGCAGGAGAGCAGCTTTCAGCAGCCGTACGACGGTGTGTGGTGGGTGGAGGGCCAGGGCGGGCTGGTGGCTGAGAAGGTGCTGCCGGAGAGCCCAGGTCAGCGGGCGGGCATCCAGCCGAACGACCTTCTGACGGCGGTGAACGACGACGCGACGACCCATCTTGCGGACCTGGACCGTGAGCTCTACCGGACCGAGGTCTACGGCAAGGCGAATTACACGATTACGCGCGACAATATCCCGCTGGATACGCCGGTGGTGGTGATTCCGGAGCCGCCGGACCGGAGCGTGCAGCAGGCGCTGCGACTGATTGGGCTGATCTATCTGGCGATTGGGATGTATGTGCTGTTCCGGCGGTGGACGGCGCCGCGGGCGACGCACTTCTACCTGTTCTGCCTGGTGTCGTTTGCGCTGAACGCGCTGAAGTATACGGGCAAGCTGGACGCGCTGGACTGGACGGTCTTCTGGCTGAATGTGGCGGCGGAGAGCCTGCAGCCGGCGCTGTTTCTGCATTTCGCGCTGAGCTTCCCAGAAGAGCGGCTGAAGAATGTGCGGCGCAGGCTGCTGCTGCCGCTGGTGTATGCGCCGGGCGCGGCGATGCTGGGACTGTGGCTGACGGCGATCAACCGCTGGGAGGCGACGGAGCTGCTGAAGCACCGGCTGGACCAGGCGGGGACTGCGTACGACGCCGTGTTTTATGTGCTGGCGACGGCGATGTTCTACACCAGTTACCGGCGGGCGAATACGCCGCTGGAGCGCCAGCAACTGAAGTGGCTGTGGCGCGGATCGCTGCTGGCGGTGGTTCCGTTCACGCTGCTGTATGCTGCGCCGTTCCTGTTTGACGTGCGGATGCCGGGATTGCTGACGAAGGTGGCGGGGCTGTCGCTGGTGTTTCTGCCGCTGACATTCGCGTGGGCGATTGTGCGCTACCGGCTGATGGACACGGACCTGATCTTCAAGCGGGGCGTGGCGTACACGCTGGCGACGGGTCTGATTCTAGGCGGCTACTTCGGGATTATCGCGATCATTGCGGACCTGGTGCACCAGCGGCTGCCGGAGGCGATGCGCGAAGGCGCGCTGGTGGTGGCGATTCTGCTGACGGCGGCGATCTTCGACCCGCTGAAGCGGCGAATTCAGGACTGGGTGGACCGGGCGTTTGACCGGAAGCGGTATGACTACCGGCGAGCGCTGGTCGAGTTTGGGCGCGGACTGAGTTCGGAGACGGACCTGAAGGCTCTGCTGGACTCAATTGTGGAGCGACTGCCGCGGACGCTGCTGGTGGCGCGGGTGGCGGTGTTTCTGCGAAGCGAGGATGGGCGGCTGCGACTGGCGGCTTCGCATGGGCTGCAGGCGGAGATCCGGCAGACGGAGTCGCGGCTGGCTCTGGGCTTTCTGGACTTTGACCGGACGAAGGACCATACGCACATCTTTCTCGAGAATGCGCAGCAGGCATTGCACCTGACCGAAGCGGAGCGGCAGACGGCTGCGGCGCTGGACTTGAACTACTATCTGCCCTGCCGCGTGCAGGACGGGCTGGCAACGCGGACGATTGCGGTGATCGGGCTGGGACGCACGCTGGGCGGTGATTTTCTTTCGAGCGAGGATGTGGAGCTGCTGGAGTCGCTGGCAAGCTACATCGGGATAGCGCTGCAGAACGCAAGCCTGTATGCGCGGCTGGAGACGAAGATCACGGAGTTTGAGCGACTGAAGGAGTTCAACGAGAACATCGTCGAGTCGATCAACGTGGGCATTCTGGCGCTGGACCTGGAGGACCGGATCGAGAGCTGGAATGCGCAGATGGAGGCGATGTATGCGCTGAGCCGCGCTGAGGCGATTGGGCAGGCGGCGGCGCAGGTGTTTCCTGCTGAGTTCATGGAGGCGCTGGAGCAGGTGCGCAATGAGCCGGGCGTGCACAACCTCTACAAGTTCCAACTGACGACGCGGGCGGGCGAGCAGCGCACGGTGAATATTGCGATAGCGCCGCTGATGTCGCGCGAGTTTGTGGCGGTAGGGCGGATCATCCTGGTGGACGATATTACGGAGCGGGTGAGCCTGGAGGCGCAACTGTCTCAGGCGGACAAGCTGAGCTCGATTGGGCTGCTGGCGGCGGGTGTGGCGCACGAAATCAACACGCCTCTGGCGGTGATTTCAAGCTATGCGCAGATGCTGGGCAAGCAATTGCGGGGCGATGCGCGGCTGGGGCCGGTGCTGGAAAAGATCACGCAGCAGAGCTTTCGCGCATCCGAGATTGCAAACGGGCTGCTGAATTTTTCGCGGACATCGACGACGGAGTTTCGCGAGACGGATCTGAACCAGGTAATTCGCGACACGCTGTCGCTGCTGGAGCATCAGTTCAAGACGGCACAGATTCATGTGGAGGCGGAGCTGGCCGAGGGGCTGCCGCCGATCCACGGCAACGCGGGCAAGCTGCAGCAGGTGTTCCTGAACCTGATGTTGAACGCGAAGGAGGCGATGCCGGGAGGCGGGACGCTGCGCATCGCGACGACTGTGAATGGGCATGTGGAGGCGCGGGTGTCGGATTCGGGGTCGGGGATTTCGCCGGAACATCTGAAGCGCATCTACGATCCATTTTTCACAACCAAGACGATGCCGAAGCCGGGCGAGAGACGCGGCACGGGATTGGGCTTGTCGGTTTCTTACGGAATCATTCAGGAGCATGCGGGCAAGATCGAAGTTGAGAGCGCGGTCGGCGCCGGAACCACCTTTCACCTTGAATTTCCCCTGATGAGGAAGTCTGTCCATGCCTGAAATTGATGAACCTCTGAATGCTGCAGCCGCTGCGCAGGGAGGACTGGGATTTACCGGAAGCGCAAGCATCCTGGTGATCGACGATGAGGCGGGGATCCGCGAATCGCTGGAAGTGCTGCTGACGCTGGAAGGCTACACGGTGAAGATGGCCAGCGACGGCGAGCAGGGACTACGCATTCTGGAGCTGGAGAATTTTGATCTGGTGCTGCTGGACCTGGCGCTGCCGGGGCAGAGCGGACTGGAACTGCTGCCGCAGATCAAGGAGCGGCAGCCGGAGACGCCGGTCATCATGATCACCGCGTATGGCACGGTGGAGAACGTGGTGGAGGCGATCCGCGCCGGGGCTGAGAACTTTGTGCAGAAGCCCTGGGACAACGAGAAGCTGATGGCCGACATCCGCTCGGCGGTGGCGCGACGCAGGGCCGAAGAAGAGAACCTGCAACTGAAGCGGACGCTGAAACAGCGGTACAACTTCACCAACATCGTGGGCAAGAGCGACGTGATGCTGCGGGTGTTCGACCTGGTGGCGCAAGTGGCGCCGAGCCGGTCGACGGTGCTGATCCAGGGCGAAAGCGGAACGGGCAAGGAGCTCATCGCAAAGGCGATTCATGCGAACTCGCCGCGCAAGGACAAGCCGTTTGTGCCGATCAACACGGGCGCGATGCCGTCGGAGCTGCTGGAGTCCACGCTCTTTGGGCATGTGAAGGGCGCGTTCACCTCGGCGATTGCCTCGAAGAAGGGTCTGTTTGAAGTCGCGAACGGCGGCACGCTGTTCCTGGATGAAATTGCCACGATGGGGATGGACACGCAGGCCAAGATTCTGCGCGTGCTGCAGGACCGGCGCTTCATGCAACTGGGCGGAATTCAGGAGATGCAGGTGGATGTCCGTATTCTTGCGGCAACGAATGTGGACCTGCGGCAGGCGGTGCGGGATGGGCGGTTTCGCGAAGACCTGTTCTACCGGCTGAACGTGATCATGATCGACCTGCCGCCCTTGCGTGCGCGTCGCGAAGATATTCCGCTGCTGGCACAGCATTTTCTGGACTTCTACTCGAAGGAGAACAACCTGCCCGAGCGGAAGCTGTCCTCCGACGCGATGCGGGCGCTGATCGACTATGAGTGGCCGGGGAATGTGCGCGAGCTGGAGAACTCCATCGAGCGCGGCGTGGTGCTGTCGTCGGGGCCGATCATCGGATCGGACCTGCTGCCGGGACACATCACGGGACGCAGCTTTCAGGACGCGCTGCTGGAGCACAATCCGAATGCGTCGCTCTTCGACATTATGGAAGACATCGAGCGGCGGATCATTGTGGAGAAGCTGGAGCGCTGCAACTGGAACCAGACTGACGCCGCGGAGCAGTTCCGGATTCCGCTTTCGACACTGAACCAGAAGATCAAGCGGTTGAACGTCGAGATTCGCAAGAAGAGCCGGGAATAGGCCGGGAAATAGAACGCCGCACGCGGGAGCCGGAGGACCGGCGCCGAGTGCGGCGTTTGTGTGTGTATTCGAATCAGCGCTGCACGGTGACGGAGAGCGGCTGCTCGAGACCGAAGACCACGATGGACTCGGAGCGGATGACGAGGGGGTGGTTGCCGGTGAAGGCAGAGCCTGCCGTGCCCGCGCCGCCGCCGAGCAGACCGCCGATCAGCGCGCCCTTGCCGCCGCCGGCCAGCGCGCCGATCAGCGCGCCTGCTCCTGCACCGCCGCCGATGAGCAACGCGGAGCGCTTTCCTTTGCCCTTCTCACTGACGACATATTCGGATGCGCTGACGGGGCGGCCGGCGACCTGCTGAAGCTCGATGGCGAGGACGCCGCGGCCGGCGAAGCGACCTTGATTCTTGGAGGAGACAACAGCGCCGGAGACGGGGGTGCCGCGCTGGAATACGATGTCGCCGTTGGGCGTGGTGAGCGCGGAGGAGAGCTCTCCGGAGAAGGGATCACCGACGTTCGATGTACGGGAGCTGAGGCTCTCGTTGATGCGGACGTTGATGTCAGTTCCGGGCGGAATGGTGAGCGTGATGGGCTGAGGCGCGGGAGCCGGAGCCTGGCCGCCTGCGTATTGGCCCTGTCCTCCCGGAGCACCGGGGCCACCCGCGTATTGGCCGGGTCCAGCGGGTGCGCCGGGACCACCCTGGGCTGAGCCGGGTGCGCCGGGCTGAGCGCCGGGAGCGCCGGGCTGGGCGGCGTTCTGCGCAGTGGTATCGGGGGTGGAGGTCTTTTTGCAGCCCGCAAAGGACGTGGCGAGCGCGAATGCCAACGCGGCGGCGAGGACCGGTGCAGGCCTGGAAGCGATCATTTTTAACATTGTGGGATTCCTCTTAGTTCAATCGGAGCGCGTGTACGCCCGTGGGGATGACGCCGGCAATCTGGCTGCCTTGCCGGTCGGGTTGCCTCTGGAGCGCGAACGGAGCAGAACGAAGGATCGGGCGCTCTCGACCCTCATCATACACTCACGTTGTTGAAGCAGCTACCGTTTCCCAGCGAGCGAGAAACATTCGTAACGCCGCGGGAGGACGGAGCCAAAGCTCGGCAGCGGTGCCGCGAAAGGCACGGCGCATGAGCACGCTGAGGTGAGGCCCGCGGGCCTGGTTGACGGCGCGAAAGGCGGCTTCGTCGGAGAAGTCGTCGCCGAGATAAGCGACAGGGGAGTCTTCGCCGGACTCTGCGAGGATCTGACGGACGGCGCCGCCTTTGTCGCGGCCGACGCGGAGTTCGACGCCGGCTTCAAACTCCAGGAGAGCGATGCCTTCGAATTGCGCGAGCGGCGCGAAGAGCGCGCGGACACGCTGCTCGATCTGGCGAGCACGCGACGGGGCGTGACCGCGCCAGTGCATGACGGCGGCGTTGGGCTTGTCTTCGTAGAGCCCGCCGAGTGAGTTGATGCGCAGGAAAGCGCGCAACTCGTCGAGGCGCGCGCGCGCGGCAGGCGGAACTTCTTCGAGTTCGCGATGGCCGTTGAGATGGAGCCGTTCTGCGCCGTGGAGGCCCCAGACCTCGATGGGATCGTCGAGCGCGAGCATGGGCGCGATCTCCGCGGCAGGACGGCCGGTGATGACGGCGATACGGGTGCGGCCGTGGCGCTGGATGCGCTGAAGGCGCCGGCGCACTCCGGCCCAGGGGCGCGCTTGAAAGCGGTCAACGCGGAAGGCGGCGAGGGTGCCGTCGTAGTCGAGCAGGAGAAGTGGACGGTGGGGAGAGCGCGCGAGCTGATGAAAGAAGCGATCGAGCGTTGCTGCGGCGCTGGGGGAGATGGCTTCAGTGTTGTGTATTGGCTCGGTGCTGCGAGCGGGCGGATCTGCGAGTGTGTTGGTCATCTGCTTTCTATGCGAGTTTACGTTGCGTTTCAGTTATGGCCGGCGACTCCGACTCGGGAGGAATGGAGGCAGCGGTGTCGGCTTCGATGCGTACTTCACGCAGGGCGCGAAGCACGCTGGCGGCCCAGCGGTAGATGTTGAATTCGAGCACGTGGGTGCGCATGAGCTGCATGCGCTGGCGGCGCTCTTCGCGCGGCATCTCGAGGCCTCGATGCATGGCTTCGGCTACTCCGGCGATGTCATAGGGGTTAACGAGGAGAGCGTCGCGCAGCTCGACAGATGCGCCGGTGAAGCGGCTGAGGATGAGCACGCCGTCCTCGTCGTCGCGCGCGGCGACGTATTCCTTTGCAACGAGGTTCATGCCGTCGTGAAGCGAGGTGACGAGACAGAGGTCGGCGATGCGATACCAGCTGGAGACCTCTTCGTGGCTGCATTGGCGCTCAACGAGCACGATGGGCCGCCAGTGCGCGGTTTGATAGCGCTGATTGATGCGCGCGGCGGTTTCATCCACGCGACGCTTGAGATCGGCGTAGCTGGGAATGCGGGTGCGGCTGGGCGCGGCGATCTGCACGAGAGTGAGGCGCTCGCGATGCCACGGATGCTGTTCGAGCAACTCTTCGAGGGCGAGCATGCGCTCTTCAATGCCCTTGGTGTAATCCATGCGATCGACGCCGAGGGCGATGACTTCCGCACGCACGCCGTGGCCTGCGAGGAGATGGCGGCGGAGCGCGGCGCGGGCGGCTTCAGCGTTATGCGCGGTCTCGATGGCGGCGGGGGGGACGCTGTCGAAGGCGACGCTGATGGGAAATGGACGCACTGCGGTGACGTGGCCATGGCGGCGGACAGTCATCTGCTCGGGGCTGGTGCGCGCTTCAATGGTGCGGTCGACGGTCGCCAGAAAGTTGTTGCAGTGCAGCGGAATGTGGAAGCCGATGAGGTCCGCGCCGAGCAGTCCATCGAGGAGCTCGGCCTGCCAGGGACAGATGCCAAAGGCCTCCGGATTAGGCCAGGGAATGTGCCAGAAGATGGCGACGCGCGCGTCGGGGCGTGCATTTTTGACGAGGCGCGGCAGGAGGGCGAAGTGGTAGTCCTGCACGAAGACGATGGGCTCGGAGCAGTCTTTGATCTCGTCGAGCAGGGCCTGAGCGAATCGTTCGTTGACGCGCTGATAGCAGGCCCAGTCGCCGGAGCGGAAGATGGGGCGGGTGTGCGCGATGTGGCAGAGCGGCCAGAGACCTTCATTGGCAAATCCGTCGTAGTAGCTGGACTCTTCTTCGTTGGAGAGCCAGACGCGACGCAGGGTGTAGTGCGGGTCGTCAGGCGGCACACGCAGGCGGTCAAATTCATCGACGGTGTCGGCGTCTGCGGTGCCGCTGCCGCTGGCGACCCAGACGCCATCGCAGGCGCGCAACACAGGCTCGATGGCGGTGACGAGGCCGCTGGGCGGAACGTGGCAGACGATGTCTTTGCCCTGACGCATGTGGACGTAGGGCTCGCGATTGGAGACGACGAAGATGCGTCCGGAGCCTGTGGTGTCGCGCATGTGCACGGCGAGGCGCTCGGCGGTCCAGAGGCTTTCGCCTGCTTCGCGCAGACGCGCCTCGGCCTCTGCGGCGGCGCGCGCGCGGCGAAGGCTCTCAGCCATGGTTTCCATTTCGCGAGCCAGTGGCGAAAAGAGGCTGAGATCTTTTGCTGCGACCTGCGCAGGACGAACAGGATGACCGGCGCGCAGCTTGCGCAGGCGCTCGACGGCGCGCGTCATGGGCTGCAAGAGGAACCAGCGCACCATGCCGAAGGTGATGAGAGCGATGAGGACGACGAGAGCGACGACGCGCCAGAAGCTGCGCGCCCAAGTGGCATTGGCTTCGCTGCGGATGTAGTCCGCATCGGTGAGCAGCACCAGCGCGCCGGTGAGCTGATCGCCGTTGTGCAGGGGAAAGACTTCCTCGAGCCACTGGCTGCGATCATCGTGGCCGAATGCTTCGATAACGGCGCCCTTGCGCAGGGCGCGCTGCAAGGGTGCGAAAGAAAGGGACTGGACGAGGCCTGTAGAACCTGTGGCGGCCAGCAGCACGCCATGCGCGTCATAGACGGCGATGGCAAGTGCGGCGGTGGGCTGCATGGACCGGGCGAGGAGCGGAGCAATCGCTTCACCGCGGCCTGCAATGAGGTCCTGCTCGATGGCTGGCTGGATGGAAAGGCCCATCCAGCGGGTACGACGCACGAGCTCCTGGCGGAGGATGTGCTTGTGTGCAAGCACATCGAAATAAGTGGAGGCGAGCGAGACGAGCGTGACGCTTGCCACAAGCGCCAGAATCAGGCGCAGGCGGAAGTGGTGCATGTCGTTTCTCCTTCTGCACTGATTTGTAATCTTAGATGCATGCGGTGCTCGATTGATTGCACAGTTGCAGGCACGGATCGGTAAGCAACGATAATTCATACGCATAGAGCGATGAGGTTCCACGCTTCGATGGCTTGCGAGACCGGGCAAAGGCGCAGAAGAAGCGAAGATGCGATGAGCGGCGCAGCGGCGGCGTGAGGGGCTGCGATGCGCTATTCTGAGCAGAAGAGTTGCGGGCTCCAGATCCTGCAGGCGATGGACAAGGCGAGAGAATGGCGATAGACCCGATCGGCAATGCAGCCAAGCGCATCCTTCTCACGGTCCAGGACTACTCCCTGTTTGCGTATGACGCGTTTTTGAATCTTTTCCGTCCGCCGATTTACTGGGCCGATTTTTTGATGCAGTCGGACATTATCGGCGTGGGGTCGCTTTCGATTGTGGTGCTGTCTGGACTATCGACCGGAGGCGTGCTGGCGCTGCAGTCGGCGGCGACGCTTTCAGCGTTTGGCGCTACGGCTGTGACAGGACAGTTTGTGAGCCTGACGATGATTCGCGAGCTGGGACCGGTGCTGACAGGCGTGATGGTCTCAGGACGGAATGCGTCATCCATGGCGAGCGAGCTGGGGTCGATGGTGGTGACGGAGCAGATTGACGCCATGCGCGCGCTGGGCGTGGACCCGCTGCGCAAGCTGGTGACGCCGCGCATCTTTGCGAGCGTGCTGATGCTGTTTTTTCTGACGATCGTGGCGGATGCCTGCGGAATTATGGGCGGAGGCATGGTGACGGTCTTCATGAATCATCAGAACGGAACGCAATATCTCAACATGGCATGGGAGCATCTGCGCCTGCCGGATATTGTGCAGGGACTGGTGAAGCCGCTGTTCTTCGGCTACATTCTGTCGTCGATCGGCTGCTTCTATGGCATCCGGACGACGGGCGGTACGCAGGGCGTGGGACGGTCCACGATTTCGGCCGTGGTGAATGCGTCGGTGCTGATTATCTTTGTGGACTTCCTGATCAGCCGTTTGATTCTGACGTTGTTTGCGGGCTGGATGTGACGGCATCGATGGCACAGACTGCGCAGAGTGCGGCTTCCCTTCCGGAAGCTGAGCCGGTGTTGTGCTTCTGCGATGTGACGCTGAGCTTCGACGGGCCGCCGGTGCTGGAGAAGATCAGTTTTCGCGTTGCGCCGGGCGAGACGCGGATCGTGCTGGGGCCGGTGGGTGTGGGCAAGAGCGTGATGCTGAAGCTGGCCAACGGACTGTTGCGGCCGGATGAAGGCAGCATTCGCCTGTTTGGCGAAGAGATCTCGCAGATGCGCGAGGAAGATCTGTTCTCACTACGGACGCGGACGGGAATGGTTTTTCAGGAGGGCGCGCTGTTTGACTCGCTGACGGTACGCGACAACGTTGCATACCAATTGATTCAGGAGCAGGTGGCGGACGAGGAGATCGACGCTCGAGTACTGGAGGCGCTGCGCTTTGTCGGACTGGAAGAGACGTTTCGGATGTATCCGAGCAGCCTGTCGGGCGGGATGCGGAGACGGGTGGCGATTGCGCGGGCGCTGATTCACAGGCCGGAGTTGCTGCTCTACGATTCGCCGACGGGCGGACTGGACCCGGTGACATCGACGACAATCATCGAGCTGATTGTGAAGCAGCGCGATGTGTACCACACGCCGTCTCTGCTGGTGACGCACCGGTTGCAGGATGCGTTTGTGATGTGCACGCACCGGTTCGACGCGGAGCAAAATGCCATGACGCCGCTGCCAGAGGGCAAGGTGGACGAGAAGACGAGCTTTCTGATGCTTTCAGAGGGCCGGCTCATCTTTGACGGTTCGCTGGAAGAGTTGGTGCGCAGCCAGGATCCGTTTGTGCGCGAGTTTCTGGCATAGACACGGAGAGCACAGCAGAGTGAATCGAGCGATGAAGCGACGCGGGCTGCTGGCGGCAGTGACGGTGCTGATGCTGTTGCTGACGGGGACGCACGCGACTGCCTATTCTCTGCTGACGCATGAACAACTGATTGACCTGACGTGGCAGAACTCGATTGTGCCGCTGCTCGTGAGCCGGTATCCGGGGCTGACGGCGGCGCAGCTGCAAGAAGCGCGCGCGTATGCCTACGGCGGCTGCGTCATTCAGGATATTGGCTACTATCCGTTTGGCGATCCGCGCTTTTCGAATCTGACGCACTATGTGCGGTCCGGCGATTTTGTCGTGAACCTGCTGCGGAACGCGCAGAACGCCGACGAGCTGGCGTTTGCGATTGGCGCGCTGTCGCACTACATCGGCGACTCGATAGGACACGCGACGGCGACGAACCTGGCGGTGCCGCAGGATTTTCCGCGTCTGCGCAGGAAGTATGGCCTGGTGGTGAGCTATGCCGAAGGGCGGCACCAGCACGTGCAGACCGAGTTTGGCTTCGACATCAACGAGGTGGCGCATCATCGCATGGCGCCGCTGCGCTTTCTGCGGCATGTTGGATTAAAGGTGCCGGTGCGCCAACTGGCGCTGGCTTACTACCAGACGTATGGGTTGACGGAAGACTTTTCAGTGGTGAAGGGGCATCGCTTCAACATGCCCGGTTACCGGTTTGCGACGCGGACCTTCATTCCGCGGATTGCGTATGCGGTGACGATGCTGCATCGCCGGCACGAACCCACCGAGCCGAACAGTCCGGAGTTTCAGGAGCTGCTGCAGGAGATTGATGGCGTATCTGCGGCGAATGACTGGGGCGCATATCGTGAGAAGCCGGGCTTTGAAACGTATGCTCTGGCAAGCGTGCTGACGGTGTTACCCAAGGTGGGACCGTTGAAGCTGGTGGCGGTGAAGGACCCAAGTACGGCGACCGAGGCGGACTACATCCACAGCCTGACAGTTTCGCTGGCTGTGCTTCGCGAGATGCTCGCGCGGTTTACCCCGCCGGAGTCGCGCAAGCCAATTGCAGCTGAGGCGGCTCCGAAGGCATTTTCGCGACGGCTGCTGGCGCACATGCTGGAGGACCCGGCAATGCGTGATGTGGTTCTGCTTCAGTCGATGGACCCGCGGCATCCACTGCCGAATCGGGATCTGGATACGGGCTACGTGGTGCAGCCGGGCGGCTATCCGCTGACGGATGCGACGTATGCTGACCTGCTGCGGCGGCTGGCGCGTAGACCCACGCAACCAATTCCGCCCGGGATCAAGGAAGACATCGAGGCGTATTATGCGAATCCCAATGCGCCGATCACGACGAAGCGGGATGCAAAGCAGTGGGCGCAGGTGCAAACCGACCTGAAGACGCTGGCGACGATGCAGACGAGCCGGGCGCCGGAGCCGTATCCGACATACGCGGACAGCATTGAAGAAGACGAGTAGCTGCGAGCTGCGCGGCCGGGACTCACACGACAACAGAGCGAGCATTGTGCGCGGGCGCACTGGCCTGGGCCTTGGGGTCTCTGCTAGGCTTGCGAGTTTGGATTGCGAGGCAGAAAGAAGGATTCATCATGGCATTCAAGTTTCAGGGCTTTGATTTTTTGAATCTGGACGCGACGTTTACCGAGGACGAGCTGCTGGTGCGGCGCACGGCGCGCGAGTTTGTGGATGACAACCTGATGCCAATTGTTGAGGAGTGCTTTCGCACGGAGCGGTTTCCTCGCGAACTGGTGCCGATGATGGGCGAGCTGGGCTTTTTTGGCGCGAACCTGGAAGGCTATGGCTGCGCAGGGATGTCGAATGTGGAGTATGGGCTGGTGATGCAGGAGCTGGAACGCGGCGACAGTGGGCTGCGCAGCTTTGTGAGCGTGCAGTCGGCGCTGGTGATGTATCCCATCTACACATTTGGCACGGAAGCACAGAAGGAGCAGTGGCTGCCGGGGCTGGCGGCGGGGAAGAAGATTGGGTGCTTTGGCCTGACGGAGCCGGGGTTTGGATCGAACCCCGGCGGCATGACGACCACGGCGCACAAGGCCGGTGATGAGTATATCCTCAACGGCGAGAAGATGTGGATCACGTCAGGCAATGTGGCCGATGTGGCGGTCATCTGGGCGAAGGTGGAGGACGAGGATAACCGCGTGCGCGGCTTCCTGGTGGAAACGGACCGGCCCGGCTTTCGCGCAACGGAGGTGCATGGAAAGTGGAGCCTGCGCGCGTCCGTGACGAGCGGGCTCTCCCTTGAAGATGT
>JAJXWA010000047.1 GCA_021781795.1 Acidobacteriota bacterium | reverse complement strand
CGCCAGCATAGGGCAATCCCGCCTGTGCGCTCACCGTCTCCACCAGAAATGCAACGCCTTTTCCAATCACACGGAACCCGCAAAGATTCGTAAGCAGTCCCTTTTCTATACGCCCGTTTGGCATCAATGAAACTGCGCACATTACCGTTTGAACTTTCCGGGCAATCGCTTTGCAGGTTCCATCAAGTACACCCCGCTCAGGATTTACGGAACAGGCGCGGCGTCACTTCATAGCTCCACGCGGAGATGTGCAGGTCGCCGCTATCGGTGCTTGTCTTCCATCACAAGAGCCACCGCACTGCGAAGTCTCTCTGTCGTGCCATCCTTCGCAGGACGAAATCCGGGCGCATGAATTGCCAAGAGTTCGAACATCGATTCCTGAATGATGGGAACCGCCACCTCCCGACTGACCGTGATGTCGCCTGCCAACACAATCTTGGCAGGAGATAGAGCATTGGCGATCATATGCAAGCCCCTGCCAGTCGCTTCGCATTGCCGCTTGAATGCATCGATTGCATTGAAATCATCCGTGCCTATCAGCTCCAGAAGTCCTTGAAACCGGGAGCGGCCTTGCCCGGTTCAGAAGCTCGACTCTGTCCGTCATTGCTTTCTCCGCGCCGGCTCGGAGTTTCGCCTTATTGGGAGAAGCAGCCCAGATTGCTTCACCACTCCCCGCTGTTCGAAAATCGGATTGAGACTTGTCCATTTTCCGCAATTTCTTTCATTTAGCCTCATCGTAATCGGAGTATTCTGGCGTCATGCTTTGCCGGCGGGGGCGCTTCAAAATCCTGGACATTCTCATCCTCTTTGTGGGATGCACGACCCTCGGTCACTCCGAGAAGTTGCCCACTGCATCCAACCAGACATCCAAGCCTCTCGTCCTCGACGGGATGGGAAAGGGCACTGCCGATCTGGGGGGGCTCTGGCAGTTTCATCTGGGGGACGATCCGCAGTGGGCGCGGCCAAGCTACGACGACTCAAAGTGGGAGTCGCTGCTGGTCGACTCGCCTTGGGGTGCGCAAAGCCATCCCAGCTATGCGGGGATCGCCTGGTACCGCCGGCATATCGACATCATTCCCGAACCCGGCGCCTCCGGGCAGTTTCGCCTGCTCATTCCGAACGCGCAGGATGCCTACGAGGTCTACTGGAACGGCAAGCTCGTCGGGCGCTACGGCAAATTTCCTCCCCATGCTTATTGGTATTACAACGTCTTTCCCCGCTCCTTTCCAATTGATGGCGGCTCGGGCGGCGTGCTGGCTATCCGTGTGTGGAAGGCTCCGCTCGACATCTTTTCCCTTGCCGAGTCCGGCGGCATCTACGAGACACCCGTGCTTGGCGATCCGGATTCCATCGATCTGAATGAACGAGCCATCCTATGGGCCCATGTCCGCGAAGACCTGTTTGATTATTCCCTGGTTCTGCTCCGGACTTTCATCGCCCTGCTCTGCGTGGTGCTCTGGACCCGCAGCCGCACGGAACAGCTCTTCCTGTGGGTCGGCGTCTTCACCATCACGCCCGTGGGCCTCGGAATTCTGCAGAACCTGTTCTTCGTTCCCTTTTCATATGAGCTGGCGCGATGCATCAATCAGCCGCTCTATGTCCTCTCCAACCTCTCGCTCTGGTATCTGCTGGTCTGGCTGCTGCGGCTCAATGAGAATCCCCGCATAATGTACTGGACTGGCATTGTTGCCCGGTCGACCATGATCGTTGGGCTGCTGGACGGCATGGTGGCTCTCTTCTGGGGCGACGCTACGCTCTGGATGCAGTGGGCGGATGGCATTCTGGCAGGATGTATTCTGCTATCTGAGCTCTTCCCGTTCGTGCTCATCGCTCTCGGCCTGCGCAGGCGTCTCGACGCTTCCCGCTGGACCGTTGCCCTCACTGCGTTCCTGGTGCAGCTCATCCGCACCGTTGCTGACTCCAGCGCGCTCGGCCAGAGATTTACCCATTGGACTCTCTACGCGAATCTCATCGACAACAACAGCGTCCAGATTCAAGGCGTCATCTTCGGCCCGGAGAAAATCACTTCGCTGGCCCTGTTCGCAGCCATCCTCTATGCCGTCTACAGGTACGTGCTCGAGACCCAGGCTCGCCGGGCCGTCCTCGAACAGGAGATGCAGAGCGCGAGGGAGATCCAGCAGGTGCTCATCCCGGAAACCCTGCCTTCGCTCACCGGCTATGCCGTCACCAGCGCCTACACTCCGGCAGAAGAGGTGGGGGGCGACTTCTTTCAATTCCTGGTCCATCCCGATGGCTCCACAATCGTTGCGCTCGGAGACGTAAGCGGCAAAGGCCTAAAGGCCGCTATGAATGTATCGATGATTGTGGGCGCAATGCGTGCTGAAGTTGCCACAACAACAAGCCCCGTAAAGATCCTGACGGCTCTGAACCAGTGCCTAGTGGGGCGCATGCACGGCGGCTTCGCCACAGGCATCGTATTCCGCCTCGATCCGGATGGAACTGTCACCTTTGCCAACGCCGGCCATCTGCCGCCTTACCTGAATGGAAGCGAACTCGAGCTGGAGCCATCTCTTCCCCTCGGCCTTCTCAACCAGGCAAGCTACAGCGAGATCTCCGTGCGCATGAACATAGGCGATTTGCTTTGTCTCTACACAGACGGCCTTCTGGAGGCCCGCAATCAAAGCGG
The DNA here is from genome assembly GCA_021781795.1 of Acidobacteriota bacterium. GTDB lineage: Bacteria > Acidobacteriota > Terriglobia > Terriglobales > Acidobacteriaceae > Telmatobacter. The sequence continues at coordinate 13,259 of JAJXWA010000047.1, read as the reverse complement.
CGAGCTCTTCGGCTTCGATCGCCTGCATCATCTTTTTGCCGACCGGCCCACAGCGCAGCAGGCCAGTGAAGCCGCCATCCGCTTCGGTCAGGATGATGACATTACCGTGCTCACCCTTACGCGCCTTGCAGCCGGTGAGGAATCGACCACTGAGATGGTGACGCCGGGACTCGCGAGAGCGATCTAGTTCAATCCCCCGAATCGCACGCCCGAAATCTCCCAGGGACTGAACCACACCCCGCTTGCAGAAAAGAAGGCCCGCGACTGGATCGCGGACCTCCTCGAATGCACCCTGGGCGTCTTGCATCTGCGTTCTGATCAGGGTGCCGGATTCACGCTGAAGCTCTCGGTGATCGGCCCGGCCGCGGCATAGTTGGTCTGTGCCGGATAGCTGATCACCAGTGTGTGCGTGCCCACGAGCGGGCTGTTGATCAGGATCGTGGCGTCGTCGTAGACCAGAGGCACACTCACGAGCGCCCCGCCATCCAAGCTGTACGTAATCACTCCCTTCGGCGCTCCATCATCGTCTCCTATCTCCGCCTCAACGTTGCACTGGTAGTTCTGTCCAGACGTCAACAGCGAAGGTGAGCACGATGCCGCAAGATGCACCGGAGCCGGCAGCACCGTAAGCTGCACCGCCGCGGAGTATCCGCTGGGATTGGCTGCATCGCCCAGATACTCGGCGTTCAGCGAATGCTTGCCCGCGGAGAGTTTGCCCAGATAGTACAACGCGTAGCCATTACTCAGCGTCAGCGTGGCCACCGGGTTGCCATTGTCAATGATCACGACCGTCCCCGTCGGCACCTTGCCGTTCAGATTCAGCACCTTCACATTCACCTGAGGGCCACCCGGGTAGGTGACCGTGTTGGACGAAAGCGTGAACTGGATCTGACTGTCAATATTCACCGCATAGCTCACCGAAGCCGGATTCGTGTTGCCCGCAGCGTCAGCAACCGGCACGGTGAAGGTCTGCGTGCCTCCTGTCGATGTACTCACCGGAACTGTGAACGAAACTGTCGATGCGACCCCGCTCCCATAGGTCTGGCTGCCGCAAAGCACAACCCCAGACGCCGGGTCCCCCGATTGCAGTGGCGGATCCGAGCAACTGTAGGTAGCCGTCACGACCTGGCCCTGGTAGTAGGGGCTAGCGGGTGAAAGCGTAAGATTGTTCACGTCAGGCGCACCCGTGTCGATATTGATTGGGAAGGTGTAGTAGTTGGTCGACCAGCTTCCCCCACTGTCCTGCACAAACTTCAGCTCCTCCGTGCCGGCGCAGTCCTGCGACATGTAGTAGATCAGGTAGTTGCCATCGGTCAGTCCACTCAATTGCTCCGTCGGCGTCTGGAAAGCCGGCAGCGACTTCGTAGAGGGCGTCAATTGCGCCGGGCAGCCGCTTGGATTCGGGTAGGACTGACTGGAGGCCCCAGCGCTACCCGGTAGAGGGAGCTGCGTTGCGGGCGCAATTCCGTAAGTGATGCTCCGTATGGGAGCCGCAACAAATCCGCTCGCATTCGGCAAACCTGTGTTCGTCAGATAAGGTGGCTGACTTGAAAACACAACGTTCGGATTGGGATTGTTCGTCCAGTTCTCAGGCCCCAGGCTCACAGGCTTGCCGCTCGTATCCGTGGGGATCACCGTCGTCAGGGGTTCTGGTACCCCAACGACCGTGATAAAGGTCGAATTCGGATGCGTCGTTGTTCCGCTGCTCGTGAAGCTGCCCGGCCCGCTGAAATTCGTCAGCAGATTCTGCGGGCACACCACGTCCTGCAGGCCTGAGGCCGGGTCAAACTGGCAGGCGCCTCCTGTCCACCCTTCACTCGCCATCAGCAATCCGATGCCCTCGTGGAAGGTCGGCCCATTCGGTACTGGAATATCCGTCAAGGTGAACGACGGCCCATCAAACGAGTCGTTCAGCACCTCGTTTGCCTGATTCGACACCGGGCAATTCGCTCCCGCGGCCGAACTGCTGGTGCCGGATGTGCACACGAGCGTGTAGAGCTTGCAGGCCGGGACACCATTGACGAGCTCGCCGCTATGCACAAGGCAGCTCGAAGTCGCAAACGGCGTTCCAGTCACAAGAGAAGAGAACTGACCCGGCGGCACTCCCGCGTCCGCCACCTGCGGAATCGCCCCGTTCGAATTGGCTATGACCGTGTTGTTGCCATAGGCTTGGCTCAAGTCATACCCAAACCCGATTTGCTGATTGGTGATGGGATTGAAACTGAAGTCCTGGCTCGTCTGCGTACTCGGAGCGATCGGGTTCCCGGAGATGGATCCACCGCTTTGTATCCCGAGCAAACTGCAGTTCGTGTTCAGATACACGCTGGAACTTGCAACATACCCGCCCTGATCCTCCAGGGCAATCGTCAGTTGCTGCTGCCCGGATGTGAGAAATGAGCTGACATCGATCGGCGGAACGCCGCCCGTCGTCACAATCACCGTGCTCGTGCCGGGATAATCCGCAGTATCGACGTCAAGCCCATTCAGCAGTCCATTGGAAGCCGGCTTTTGATAACTCGAAGTGAAGCAGTCAGGGAACGCCGTCCCTTTGTAGTGATCCGTCTTTCCTCCCTGGCAGATATTCGTCGTGGCTTTGGTGTTCGACGTCACAAAAATGTTATTGTCCACCAGCACATTTCCCGTGCCGTCCGGGGTCCCGGATATCGTGGCGACCGGTGCGCTCGGGCAGCTCAATGTCAGCGTGTTGGAGTTAAACACAACAGGCGCGGTGTAAGATGCCGAGCTTTGAGAGAGCCGAACATCGACTGGGCTGTACAACCGGATCGCAGGAGCGGCTTGGGCAAAGACTTCTGGTGCTGCGGCGCTCAGGCAACAAAGCAGAACAGGGATGCATACATGGGAACAGCGATTCATAGCTTCGACGACCTCCTCGTCAAGGGGAACTGGTGCCCCGCCGAACATGCCTTCACGAAGAACGAGCGGCTCGGAAAACGGGGTCAAAAACAGTGTTTTGATTTGCGAACAATTTACTCGAACAAGTAGGGGAGGGGGAGAAGCCATCTAAGTGTCGTCACTGGTCCCGGTTAAAGTCAACCAAAAAGTCAGACTTTTTCCGGCATGTTGGACTGCTTCGTCTGCCACCTGTGGAATCCCGTGGAGATTGGCAGGCACATGACTGGTCAAAGCTGCCATTTCACTCAGCCCCGTTGACAGGAATGAAACAAGAGGCCAACCCCACCAATGACTCGCCACTTCTCCGGGATTGCGGAGCCCGCCCCGTGGTGGACTTCCATACCAGGGATGACTAGGGGAAAAATAGATCGAGCCCGCAATGGACACTTTCAGTAAGAGCCCGCTGGCTGCGACACTCGACGCTAAATAGCTATCTGGTGCCGCAGAACGTTCGAGGTACCATCTGGCGTCATTCCAGTGTCAGGGCGATCGCACATCACGCTGCGCAACGATGCGGAAGAGTATGAAGCCGCATTGGCCTTTTATAGAGCAACGAAAAAGGCTGCTCGCAGCAGCCTTTTTCGAAATCAGTAGGCATAGATTCTGATTGGATCCTATTGGACCCCAGCCCTGAAGCTCAGATCTTCCGCAACTGATTGATTTGATTGGTTGCGGGGGCTGGATTTGAACCAGCGACCTTTGGGTTATGAGCCCAACGAGCTACCGGGCTGCTCCACCCCGCATTCACAGTCTATCAACCATGTGCTGCGGGGTCAACGCATGCCGATCCACGGCCTTTATTCTTCGTCTTCCGCCCTTTCGCTTCCCTGCTCCGCCGCCAGCTTCTCCAACTGATTCCGCCAGTCCAGCCCCTCCACAAAGCTCCGTGACTCGCGCCATCCCGGCTCCACGATCACATGCAGCTGCAGAAACACCCGCGTGCCCAGCAGCGACTCAATCTGCTTCCGCGCGCCCGTCCCAATCTCCTTCAGCTTCGCTCCACCCTTGCCGATTAGAATCGCCTTCTGCCCTTCGCGTTCGCAGTAGATCGCCGCCGCAATCCGCGTCAGTGGCAGCTTACCGCCCTTCGCGCGCGTCGTCTCCGCAGGCTCCTCATAGCGCTCAATCACTACCGCCGCCGCATATGGAACCTCTTCGCCCGTCTCTACCAGAATCCGCTCTCGAATCAACTCCGCCACCATAAAACGCTGCGGCTGGTCCGTGTACTGATCCTTCGGGAAGTACCGCTCACCCGCCGGCAGCTTCGCCACAATCGCGCGCAGCAGCGCGTCCAGCCCATCGCGCTTCTTCGCGCTCACCGGAATCACCTCGGCAAAGTTGTACTGCCGCGTCAGCGATTCAATCAGGGGAAGCAGCTTGTCCTTTGCCACCAGGTCAATTTTCGTCAGCACCAGAAACACCGGGCAATCCAGCCCGCGAATCAGGCTGAACAGAAACTCATCCTCGCTCGCCCACGCCGCTGCGCGCCCCGTCTTCTTCGTGCTGCTGTCCCGCTCCGCATCCGCAGCCTGCGCCTCTTCCAGTTGCACGCGCCGCGTCGCATCCATCAGGACCAGCACCACGTCGCGCGTCTCCAGCGCCTCCTGCACCTCCTGCAGCATCCGCCGGTCCAGATGTGAGGTCGGCTTGTGCACGCCCGGCGTATCGACAAACACAATCTGCGCCGCCGGCTGCGCACTGTGCCGCGCACCCTTCTTCGCCGCGGCCACTTCCACCACGCCGATAATGCGGTTCCGCGTCGTCTGCGGCTTCGGCGTAACAATCGCCACCTTCTCGCCCGTCAGCGCATTCAGCAGCGTGCTTTTGCCCGCATTCGGCCTTCCCAGAATTGCAACGAATCCAGATCTCAAAGGTGTAATACTCCCTGGTCCATTATTACGGATGAAGGTGTATGGCAGAAATCATGCCTAACCGCCTCCCTGATCCAGCACCTACCAGACAAAGGGCAGCAAGCGATATCGCACCCTCGCGGCATACTCCGCATAACCAGGCAAGCTCCTGCAAAGCAACCGTTCCTCATCCAGAAGCCGACCAGCAATCGAGACCAGCATCAGCGGGAAAGCCAGGAGCCCCCACCACGAGCCCAGAGCCAGCGGCGTCGCAAGCAGGATGAGCAATGCGCCTGCATACATGGGGTGACGGACGATGGCATAAGGACCTGCCGCGACGACGGTCTGCTCTTTAGCCACTTCCACCGTGGATGCCGTGAACGTGTTGACGCGAAAGACCAGGAGCACGATGCAGAAACCAAGCGCGACCAGCAGGTCTCCTGCGAGGATGATCGAAAGCGGCACGCGGGACCACGCAAACCGGTGATCGAGCGAGGGCACAACAAGAAGAGCAAGAAACGCGACAGAAGAAAAGGCCTGGATCCTCTGCTGGCTCTTCCTCGTTTCGGCAATGGGGCCGCCTTTCACGCGACGCGCCAGAAGCGCCGGGTCTCTTCGCCATAGATCCATCGTGATGACGAGTGTGGCTGTGCCGAAGACGAGCAGGTAGAGCCATGCCTGCCAGTAGCCGAGCGTGCCAGCAGGGCCAAAGAGGGCCAGAGCCATGAACAGCGTGAGGCCCACAAGGCCCAGCACCGTCTGTGCCACCAGGTTTTTCACGCAATCAGTTTAATCTTGCCGGATGTGCGGGCTTGCCTGTGTATCCTGCCCCTACTGGTTGCTATCATGGCCCATGATTCCCGCCGGCCGCACCGCGCGTCTCATCCTGCGTCCACTCTCGCTCGCTGACGCGCCTCAGATGCAGCAGCACTTCCCCCACTGGGAGATCGTCCGCTACCTGCTCAATCGCGTCCCCTGGCCCTATCCGCCCGACGGCGCTCTCCAATACCTGCGCGACGTCGCCCTTCCGCAAATCGAACGCGGCGAAGCCTGGCACTGGAGCCTGCGTCTCGCCAACCAGCCCGATCAACTCATCGGCGTCATCGGCCTCGTCCGCGGAACGAGCGACAATCGCGGCTTCTGGCTCGGACTGCCCTGGCAGGGCCATGGCTACATGATGGAAGCCAGTTCCTGGGCCAACGACTTCTGGTTCGATCGCCTCGGCTTCTCCGTGATGCGCATCCCCAAGGCCGCCGATAACCTGCCCTCGCGCCGCATCTCAGAGAAGCAAGGCATGCGCCTCATCGGCACCGAAATGCGCGACTACGTCGGCGGCCGCATGACTGCTGAAATCTGGGAACTCACCGCGGACGAGTGGCACGCGCAGCGCAGTAACTCGGCCCCAGCGAACCCATCACCAACCGCCTAATCCGCAGCCTCATCATCCCGCGCCGGCGGAAACACCCGCACCCGGTCCACGCGCCGGTCCGTCGAAGCCACAATCTCCGCGCGCACACCGCCAGGCTCCAGCATCACCACTTCGCCCGCATGAGGAATCCGTCCTTCCACCTCGCTCACCAGCCCGCCCAGCGTCGTTGCCTCATGTCCGTTTCCCACATCCAGCGACTCGCCAAATAGATCGCCCAGCTTGTCCACCGGAAAGCGCCCCGGCACCACCCACGCGCCGCTCGCCTCGCGCTGCGGCTCTTCCACCGGCACGTCTGTATCATGCTCGTCGCGAATATCGCCGACAATCTCCTCCAGCAGGTCCTCAATCGTAACCAGCCCTGCCACGCCGCCGTACTCATCAATCACCACGCGCATGTGCTGCTTCTCGCGCTGCATCTCGCGCAGCAGCTCATAGCCGCGCTTCGTCTCCGGCACAAACTCCGCCTCGCGCTCGATATCCTTCACCGTGCGCGTCCGCGCCTCCGCGTCGGAAATCTGCAGCAGATCATGCGCAAACGCAATCCCCGTAATGTGGTCCAGCGTTCCCTCATACACCGGCACGCGAGAGAAGTTATGCTCCTTCAGCAGCTCCAGAAACTCCTCCAGCGTCGTCGTCTCCGGCACGGCAAACACCCGCGGCCGCGGCGTCATCACCTCGCGTACCAGCTTGTCGCCAAACTCCACCGCCGAGCGCACCAGTTCGCGGTCCGTCTCCTCCAGAATCCCTTCTTCTTCGCCGGCCTCCAGCAGCGCCTCCACGTTCACCGCCGCTTCTTCTTCCGGTGTCGCCGGCGCCTCCGTCAACGACGCCACCGAGTGAAAGAACCGCACAAACACCGTCAGCGGCGTCATCAGCCACAGCAGCAGCCGAATCGGCCACACCAGCCGCGCCGCCCACCGCCCGCGCGTGTGATCAAACAGCAGCGACGGTAAAATCTGGGTGCACACCAGCACCACCAGCACAACGCCCACCACCGCCTGCGCAATCTCATCCCACTCCGGACGCGCCGCCTGTGCCGCGCGGTCAAACAGCACCGCACCAAACTCCAGCGCAATCGCACCCACTGACAACTGTTGCAGCACCGCCGCCGACAGCGCCGCATGTTCGCGGCTCAATCCCAGCACGGGCTCGACGCGCTCCGCCCACGCATCAAGGTTGTCCTGCACTTCGTGCGAAAGGATCTTGCCGTACTCCGCATACACCCGATTGATGTACGACGCCAGCACGCACACCAGAGCCAGCGCTGCCACCAGCGCAATTCCCCACGCGCTCATCGCCGCCCGCCTCTCGCCATCTTCTTCGCGGGCTTGTTCGTCTCGCCTTCCACGCGCTCAATCAATCCCAGCGGCAGCCGCAGCTTCGCGCGCAGCGCGCGTTCGCGCTTCGCCATCTGCCCCGTGTCCGTCTCGTGGTCATAGCCCGCCAGGTGCAGCAGTCCATGCAGCATCAGAACCTTCAGCTCCACACGCAGCGCATGTCCGCGTGCAGCCGCTTGTTTTCGCGCCGTCACCACGCTGATCGCCAGGTCCCCTGCTTCGCCACCCGCCATCTCGGGCACGGGAAACGACAGCACGTCCGTCGCCTTATCCTTCCCGCGAAACTCCCGGTTCAGCCGCCGAATCCCGGTATCCGTCGTCAGCAGCACCGTCACCGCGCCGCGCAACCGCACCGCCGCCTGCGCCGCGCGCAAAAATCTCTCCAGCGTCCGCGCTGTCGGCAGCCGGTCTTTCCGCTCGTTGGCTCGGGATTCTTGTATTCGGGATTCCTGCGCGCCCACCCTCGGCATCCGCTTCTTCGGCTGCGGTGCGGCGTCGGGTTCCAGGTCTGGATCGAAAAGGATCATCGTGCGCGCGGGCCGCTGCGTGCGCGGCCCCGCTTCACTTCTATTCTACGTGACTTAAAGATTTACTGCGGCTTCGCCGCCACCTGCGCCGCAGCCTGCACGCGCGTCTCGCGTGTCCCCGCCTCCACCGGCAGGCTCTCGCCCATCTCCAGCGGCAGCTCCTGCTGCTGCGGCTTCACGCTCTCATAGGCGCGCACAATCCTCTGCACCAGCGCATGGCGCACCACGTCCCCATCCTCAAAGTGGCAGAACTCGATCCCTTCCACGCCATCCAGAATGTTGATCGCGTCCACCAGCCCCGACTTCCGCGGATTCGGCAAGTCGATCTGCGTAATGTCGCCCGTAATCACGGCCTTTGAGTTGTTCCCCATGCGCGTCAGGAACATCTTCATCTGTTCGACGGTCGTGTTCTGCGCCTCGTCCATGATGATGAACGCGTCATTCAGCGTGCGCCCGCGCATAAACGCCAGCGGCGCCACTTCAATCACGTTCTTCTCCAGCATCTTCTCCACGCGCTCCGGCTCCAGCAGGTCAAACAGCGCGTCATACAGCGGCCGCAGATACGGGTCCACCTTCTCCTGCAGCGTGCCCGGCAAAAACCCCAGCCGCTCGCCCGCTTCCACCGCCGGCCTCACCAGCACAATCCGGCTGATCTTCTTCGCGTTCATCGCGGCCACGGCCATCGCCACCGCCAGGTACGTCTTGCCCGTGCCCGCCGGTCCCACGCCAAAGACCATGTCGTTCTTTTCAATCGCTTCAATATACTTCCGCTGATTCACGCTGCGCGGCTGCACCGTCCGCTTCACGCCCGCCGACCTCTGCTTGCCCGCATCCGCCACCGCGCGCAGCGTCGTCGCCGGGTCCGCCACCACCAGCCGCAGCATCCCGTTCAGTTCGCCGTTGTGCGGATGCACACCCTGCCGCCGCAGTGCCTCAAAGTCCTGAAAAATCCTCTGCACGCGCGCCACCGCTGCCTCCGGCCCTTCCACGTGCACCGCATCCGAGCGCAGATCGATCCGCACTCCCAGCGCGTCTTCCATCAGCCTCACATTCTCATCGCGGGTCCCAAACAGGGGCTCAAGGTTCGGCGTGATCTCCAGAGTTGTTTTCAGAGTGCCTCCATCGCTGCCACATAGGCAGAACACCGTGCCGGTTGAATTGTTGTGGGTGTGCAACAGGAAGTACAGACATTTTGTCCGCCCACCGCTGGCAACGCAAAACCACAACGCATCCCGCGGGTCCCGGACAAGATCGGATTGGAGAGGGCGACCAAATCCTTTATCTGGGGAGAGAGTAGCGCCGGCAGCCCGTGGCGTCAATCCCACTCCGCCAAACTTTCACACTCTATTTGACTCTTTCGATACCCCTCGGGATGCATCCCGCACACCCCACGCTCCCTATTTCCGTTTCAGCGCCTCCAGCTCCTCCAGCGTCCGCGGCCAGTCCGCCCCAAGCAGGCGTGACAACCCTCTGTCCGCCAGCACTTTGCCGCCCGTCTGACACTCCGCGCAATAGTTCGTCTCGTTATCCGCATAGCGAATCCGCTGCACCACCGCGCCGCACCGCGGGCACGCTTGCCCATACTTGCCATGCACCGCAAACTCCGGCCGGAACGCCGTCACCCCCTCCGGAAATTTCTTCCTGGCCTCGGACTGGAGCCGTGCCACCCACTCGCCCAAGACCTCCCGCACCGCCGCAAACAGCCGCTCCCACTCCGCATCCTTCAGCTTCTGCGTCTGCGCCAGCGGAGACAGCCCCGCCGCGTGCAGAATCTCATCCGAGTACGCATTGCCCACGCCGCCCACCGTGCGCGGATCCGTCAGCGCCCGCTTCAGCGTGTGATTCTCCAACGTCAGCGCCCTGCGAAAACCGTCCAGGTCCGAAGAAAAAATCTCAATCCCGCCGGGGTCCATCGCCGCCAGCCCATCCTCGCCCCGCACCACATGCAGGCTCGCCCGATGCTTCGATCCCGCCTCCGTCAGCGTCAGCGTGCCGCTCGTGAACTCAAACGCCACCAGCGCGCTCCGCCCCGGCGGCTTCGCGCCCGCATCCTTCCAGTGCAGCCGCCCCGCAATCATCAGGTGCAGCACCAGCCAGATGTTCTCTTCCACCCCAATTGCAATCCGCTTGCCCACGCGCCGCAGCGCCGCCACCCTCCGGCCCTCGGCCGCACTCAGGGGCGGCTCCGCCGTCCGCAGCAGAAACACACTGCCCAGCCGCACATGCTCGAGCCGCTGCCCCAGCACGCGCGCCTCTAGCGCCGTAATATAAGCGGAAATATCAGGCAGCTCCGGCATCGCTCCAGAGTGCCGCAGCCGTACTCGTTACGCAAGCCGGAAAGCAATTCCACAGCACCTATTGAAGGCGAGTAGCAGCGTCGCTCATGCCCGGTGCACTTGGGATCTCGGTGCCTGAAGGATTCTGGGTGCCCCACTTCTGACGTGCGCGAAGCGGACGGCATGGGTGGGAAACCTACACGGCACACCAGCCTCTTCACGGTCGAAGGTTCCGCCATGTTGCCAGGTGCCCCATCCTCAACGCGTCTTATGCGTTGAGGATGGGAAACCGTCGCGTACACCAACCAGGATTCACCCCATCACCGCGTTATCAATCAGCCGCGTCGCGCCCACCCACGCCGCCACTGCAAACAGCGTGCCCGCCGTCGCTATCTCCACCGGCTCCAGCGTCGCCCACTCCACCAGCTCGGCATAGTCCACACGCACCGCCGGCTCGCTCGCCAGCGTCTGCCGCGCCGCCTCCGTCAGCAGCGCCGCCCGCCGTTCGCCGCCTGCCGCCATCGCCTCGACGCGCTTGACCGCCCGGCTCAGCGCCAGCGCCTGCCGCCGCTCATCCGTACTCAGATACACATTGCGCGAGCTCAGCGCCAGCCCATCCGCCTCGCGCACAATCGGGCACACCACCAACTCCGTCCCGATCCGCAGGTCGCGCACCATCCGCCGCAGCACCGCCACCTGCGCCGCATCCTTCTGCCCAAAGTACGCGCGATCCGCCTCCGCCGCGATCAGCAGCTTCGCCACCACCGTTGCCACGCCGCGAAAGTGTCCCGGCCTCGACGCGCCATCCAGCCGCCCGCTCAGCCCTTCCACATCCACAAACGTCGCCGCGCCGGCCGGATACATCTCCTCCACCGGCGGCGCAAACACCACCCGCGCGCCCTCGCGCTCCGCCAGCATGCAGTCCGCCTCAAAGGTCCGTGGATAGCGGTCGAAATCCTCCTGCGGCCCAAACTGCGTCGGGTTCACAAAGATCGTCACCGCCACATGCCCGCACTGCTCTGCCGCCGCGCGCATCAGCGACGCATGCCCCGCGTGCAGCGCGCCCATCGTCGGCACCAGCCCCACCGTCTCATCCTGCATCCGGATCGCTCGCGACCACCCCCGCAGCGCCTCCACCGTGCGCACAATCTCCATCACGCCTTCCTCAGCGCATGCACCTTCGCCGCGCGCGGCTTCGCGTCCGGCTTCTCTTCCAGCGCGCCCCGCGCCGGCTTCGGCAGGTGATAGCTCTCCTCATCGGAAGGAAACGCCCGCCGCTCCACGTCGTCCTTGTAGTGCTCCACCGCTTCGCGCAGCAGCGCCGCCGCATCCGCATACCGCCGCACAAACTTTGCCGCCGGCGCAAACGTCAGGTTCACCATGTCGTGAAAGACCAGAATCTGTCCATCGCACTCCGGCCCCGCGCCAATCCCAATCGAGGGAATCGTCAGCTCCGCCGTAATCGCCGCGGCCACCTCGCGCGGCACGCCTTCCAGCACCAGTGCGCCCGCGCCCGCCTCGGCCAGCGCCTGCGCATCCGCGCGCAGTTGCTTCACCGTCTCCTCCGTCCGCGCCTGCACGCGGTAGCCGCCCATCCGGTGCACGCTCTGCGGCGTCAGTCCCAGATGCCCCATCACGGGAATCTCCGCCGCCGTCAGCGCCCGCACCAGCTCCACGCGCGGCCCTTCAATCTTCACCGCCTCCGCGCCGGCTTCCTTGATGAATCGCACCGCGTTCGCCACGCCCTCGGCCACCGTGCCGTGGTAGCTACCAAACGGCATATCTGCCACCACCAGCGCACGGCGCACCGCACGACGCACCGCTCGCGTATGGTGCAGCATCTCGTCCACCGTCACCGCCAGCGTGTTCTCCTGGCCCATCACCACCATCGCCAGCGAATCGCCCACGAGAATCACGTCGATTCCCGCTTCGTCCACCAGCCGCGAGGTCGCATAGTCATACGCCGTCAGCGCGCTGATCGCCCTGCCCTGCCGTTTCATCTCGGCCAGCGCAGGCATCGTCACTTTTGTTAGAGGAGTTCCGGTGGAAGGCGCTCCACCGCCGGGGAAGCTTGTCAGGCTCATCGTCGTCTCCAGTGCCGCTCCGTTTTCGCAGGATGCGACCCGAACACCTGTGAGTATACGCCTGCCTCTTCTCCTTCGCGATCCGTCGCCCTCAGGAATCGCTCGTCATGATCAGCAGATTCCGCACCAACTCGCCCGCAAGCTCGTCACAGCCCATGCTTGCCCCCGCGCGCAGATCCATCCAGACGGCTCTACCTCTCTTCGTCTCTCCCGACGCAGAGAACTCAAGCGCACGATTGAAATTCGCCGTATGAGGAAACCGGCACTCCACACGGCTGCGCAGCGGATCGAATGCCAGCTTGAAGCCGTGCCCATCTTGTAAAAGCACCGAAAGCTCAGTGGACGAGGTCTTCCAGTTGTCCAAGAGCACCATCTCTCGCGCCTCGCGATTTGTCTGCGCGACAAGCTCATGCACCCCCGCGCACAGCTCGATCCACGCTTGCCTGGCTGGCGTCAGCCGAAATGGAAGGGCCGAGGGAACCAATTCTTCTACGTCTCTCATGTTCGCGTTCTCCTCATGCCAAACTGCATGCCACAGATTGTCTTCCTCTTTCAGCACAAGCGCCAGACTCCGGCGCAATTTATTTTTTTCGCCGGACTCGTTGCCAATTCGATTTTCTCGGGGCGAGCAGATGCCCGCCCTGCCCGCCTGCCTGCACTGCCTCGCCGCCCTTGCGAACCCATCCCTCCGCACCGCACACTGAAGGCACACATGCTCTCGCCTCTTCAAACCGGCCTGGTCACCGGCCTCGGCGCGCTTACCACCGCCGGCCTCACCCTCGGCGGATACGCCTACGCCGCCATGTGGCCGCCTTCCTCCCTCTTCGGCCCCGCGCTCCGCGC
>JAJXWA010000046.1 GCA_021781795.1 Acidobacteriota bacterium | reverse complement strand
GCGAGATGACCGGGCCCACGCCGGGATGAGTCATCAGAAGACGCGATGCGGCATCTTGCCTGGCTGCGGCCTCCACCGCCTTGTCCAACGGCTGAATCCGCTGCTCCAGCCCATCCAGCAACAGGAGTAGATCTGCCCTCCGCTCCGCATACCAGCCCGTCAGCGGCAATCCCTCGATCTGCTGACGGCGCTTGCTCGACCAGCTCCGCGAACCCGTCAGCCCTTCGCTCTTGGCGATAGAATCCAACTGGTTTTTGATCCTGGTCCGCATCCGCACCAGTCGGCAGCGATGCATCAGCAACTGCCGCTGCGCCTCGTTGCCCGCAGATGGCTGCCAGACCGCTGGAAACCGGTTCTCCACCAGCAGCTTCAGGATGTGCCGCGCATCCCGCTTGTCGGTCCGCTGCTCCCGCGGTTGAGAAGCGTGAATCGCACTGGCGTCTCCGATCAGCAACTCATGGCCAAGCTCGCTGAGCAGCTTGCGAAACCAACGATCGTTCCCTGTTGCCTCCACTCCTACCCGCACCTGCCTGCCCGCCAACGAACGGTAAAATGCCAACGCATCTTCCCGATGGCCCAACCGCCGCTCACCGTACTCCCCGGTCTCCTCATCCACGTACGCGATCTGCTGGAAACTGGGATGAAAATCACAGCCTATAATCATCATGCCCGGCTCCTTCTCCCGAGCTACATGGTCGTCTGGCAGCAACCAGTCTACTCAGCCGAAGGAGCCGGCGCTGTCATGCAATCATCCATGGGGAGCGCGAAGCGAACGTCATGGGTGGGAATGCACGATCCCCACCCCGCCACTCACCGAGTTCTCGGCGCATGCAGGTACCGGCTCGCATACTCCAGGAACACCGGCCAGTTCGGCATCGGCGTATGCCCATTCGCGTGTTGCCGAAACGCCAGATCCCCCGTCGTCAACGCCGTCCCCATCGGCGGAAACGCCGGCGTCCCCACTCCCTCATGCCCCAGCAGCCGGTACACCGGGCTCGCCGCCACCTCCGCCAGAAACATCCCCTTTGCATCCGCCCACGCATCGCCCTTGGGATTGGCGTACCCATCCCCCACGTTCGAACCCCCGCCAACAAACACCGGCCGCGGCGCGCACAGCGCAATCAGCTCGTGGTTGTCCACCGGCAGCTCCCCCGGCGTTAGCGGTCCCGCATACTTCAGAAAATTCCCCGCCATCCAGTGATACTCCGTCACCGAGGCCAGGTTCGTGATCTGCTCGCCAAAGATGTGCCGGTACAGCTTCGCGCCGCCTTCACCCGACGAGCTGATATACGCAATCGCAAATCGCGGGTCATACGCCATCGCCACCAGCGCCGCCTTGCCAAACCGCGAGTGCCCCACCAGCCCCGCCTGCTTCGCGTCCACATCCTTGTCCGTCGCCAGATAATCCAGCGCCCGGCTCGCACCCCACGCCCACGCCCGCAGCGCGCCCCAGTCGTCCGGCTTGCGCGGCTGTCCCTTGTTCATCAGCCCGATAATCCCCGAGGTCAGCCCCGCGCCATTGTCCGCCTGCCAGCTCGTCGGCAGCAGCACCGCAAAGCCCCATCCCCGCTCCAGCACCGGCTTGCCCGTCACTCCATAGCTTCCTGGAGCGCCTACCGGAGCCTCCTCCACCGGCCGCGCCACCGCCCGCGCATAGTCCGGCGCAAACGCCAGCTCCATCAGCACCGGCACCGGCCCTTTCGCATCGGCCGGCGTCGATAGCTCCATCTCGATGTTCACCGTAATCTTCGGATACGACGAATTGTCCACATGCCCGCGCAGCCGTTTCGTCACCACCGGAATCCCCTCATAGCTCTCGCGCCGCTGGCTCACCACCTCCCACGTCACCCTCGGCAGATGCGCCGGCGCCTCGCCCAGCACCGCCTGATTGAACGCCGCCACAATCTCCGGCCTGCGCTCCTTCCACCACACCGCCGCCGTCGTCACCTTTTGCCCATCGTTCAGCCGCAGCGGGTCCGGCAGATTCGGATACACATCCGCCTTCGCCTCGTCATAATTCGTCGCGTTCTTCGCCCGCGCATCCCCCGAGGGCGCGGCCCGCATCGCCGACGCCGGAATCCCCAGCGCCTCCAGCATCTCCGCCCGGTCTCGCTCTGAAGCCGCTCGAATCGTCGACTCCTTCGCCATCGTTTGGCTCGCCGGCGCTGCCAGCTTCGTCGCAGCACTCTGCGCACTCCCGTGCAGGCCGCACAGCCACACCCCCATCGCCACCGCCGCACATCCAGGAACCAACGCCCCTCGCAACCCCGTCATCGCAACTCCCTTCTTCGTCTCTCCATCGCCTTGCGCAATCGCGCCCAGAATATTCGCTCACCGCACACCCCGCAACCCGTCGGCGGCAAGCAACTCTCTGCACTCCGCTTCCCCTCGCCACTGTCCAAATTCTTGTCCACCCGCTTCCCTCGCGGGTGACATCCATCACTGCCCCACAATCCGAACGGCGCTACGTCTACTAGAGACAGGGGGTGAGCCATGAAAACAACCCTTAGCGTCATCAAGGCAGACATCGGCTCCATCGGGGGACACGTCGCTCCATCCCAGCTCCTCCTGGCCACGGTCAAGGCGTACATCGCCGAACGCGCTCCCAGGCTGCTGCTGGACTACTCCATCAGTCACACCGGCGATGACATCGCCATCCTCATGACCCACACGCGCGGAGAAGACGATCCGCAGATTCATCAGCTCGCGTGGGATGCCTTTCGCGCCGGCACAGACACCGCGCGCGCACAGGGCCTCTACGGCGCCGGACAGGACCTGCTCAAAGACGCCTTCTCCGGCAACGTCAAAGGCATGGGCCCCGCGGTCGCCGAGATGGAATTCGACGAGCGCGCCGCCGAGCCCTTCCTCTTCTTCGCCGCTGACAAGACTGACCCCGGCGCCTACAACCTGCCGCTCTATCTTGCCTTCATCGATCCCATGAACACGCCGGGACTCATCCTCTCGCCCAAAATCGCCAAAGGCTACCGCTTCATCATCATGGACGTCAGCTACACCGAGGGCGATCGCATCATCGAACTCAATGCGCCCGAAGACCTCTATGACATCGCCGCGCTCCTCCGTGATCCCGAACGCTACGTCGTCGAGTCCGTCTGGTCCCGCGCTACCGGCGAGCAGGCCGTCTCCGTCGCCACCTCGCGCCTCCACAACATCGCGGGCAAGTACACCGGCAAAGACGATCCCGTCATGCTCGTCCGCGCGCAGATGAACTTCCCGGCCACCGGCGAAATCCTCGCACCCTTTGCTCACGGCCACTTCGTCGGCGGCGGCATGCGCGGCTCCCACCAGGTGCCGCTGATGCCCGTCAAGCTCAACAGCGGCATCAGCTACTTCGATGGCCCTCCCATCGTCAGTTGCGCCGGCTACTGCGTCCGTCAGGGCAAGCTCACCGAGCCCGTCGACAACTTCGCGCATCCCTTCTGGGATACCGTCCGCCATCGCGTCGCTGAAAAGACCATGGAGATGCGCCGTCAGGGCTTCTTCGGTACAGCCATGCTGCCCATGTCCGAGCTTGAATACACCGGCATCGCGGAAAAGCTCGCCGCCCTCGACACGCGCTTCCACGTCCGCGTCGCGCAGGAGGCTCTCGTCAAGGTCTAGCACTCTGCGCGCCGTCGCACTTCGATCGATGCAGCCCTCCCTCACGCGGCAGGCGTCCCGGCCCACTCCCGGGCTCGCCTGTCGCACCGCCACGCGCGCGTCTTCGTAACTGTATTCCGCCCGCGGCTCTGCAATTCACTACCGCTCCGGCTACTTCCGTGCGATTCTTTTAGACGCGATGACCCGAGCCATTCAGGACACCTATCCCGAGAGCCTCGCCTGGTGCTACGGCTGCGGACGCCTCAATGAACGCGGCCACCACATCCGCACCGTCTGGGATGGCGACGAAACCGTCGCCATCTTCACGCCGGAGCCCTGGCACATCGCCGTGCCCGGCTTTGTCTACGGCGGCGTTCTCGCCTCGCTCGTCGATTGCCACTCCACCGGCACTGCCGCAGCCGCAGCCTACCGCGCTGCCCGTCGCGCGCCCGGCTCCGAGCCCGCCCTCCGCTTTGTCACCGCCTCGCTCCAGGTCAACTACCTCAAGCCCACCCCGCTGGGCGTCCCACTCACCATCCGCGCCCGCGTCACGGAAATCAAAGACCGCAAGGTCGTCGTCGAATCTACCGTCTACGCCGAAGGCATCGCCACCGTCACCGGCAAAGTCGTCGCCGTCCAGATTCCCGACAATTTCGGCCAGCGCTGAACCGGCTGCCTTTCCGTCAAGCCACGCCCAAACTTTTCCTCTAACCCACTCATTCCACTGCGCAAAAAACTTTCGCCGTTTTGCAGGTTAATTCCACCAAACGCGCATACTCACTGCATCAGCCTGAGATCCGCGCCCACAGCCCGCCTCTCAGGCATTTTCATTTCCGGAGTCCCGCGCCATGCCAACCCGCTTCGCCTTCACGCACGAACCCATCGTCACCCGGATGTCGCGCTCTCTCCGTCTTTGCGTCCACTCCGTACCACCGAAAAATACCCCCCACCCCCAAAATTTATTTGCACTTTTCCACATTTTCCTTGCGTGTTTTCGCCGAGCAGGTTTTCGCTTTTCTTTGCTTTTCTCGCCGCCCACTGCTCCATGGCCTACTCTTGACCTATGACGGATAAGGACATCGTCGCGCGCATCGCCCGGTCGCCCGGCGGCAAAGCCAGCTACAAGCAGCTCGTCCGCGAGCTTGGCCTCGGCGGCGGCCGCGAGCGCCGTCTCCTTCTCGAGCAGCTCGCCCGCCTCACCGCGCGTGGCCAGCTCGCCAAACTCGACCGCGAGCAGTGGAGCATCCCACGTCCCGCCTCCGGCGCGCGCGACAACCTCATCGCCGGACGCCTCGATCTCCACCGCGACGGCTACGGCTTCGTCCGTCCCAATCCGCGCCAGCTCACAACCGACGACATCTTTATCCCGCCCGGCGAACTCGCCGGCGCCATGCAGGGTGACCAGGTCCTCGTCGAGCTCGACCCGCCCCGCGCCGATGGCCGCCGCAGCGGTCGCATCGCCCGCATCCTCGAGCGCCGCAACTCCACCGTCGTCGGCACTTTTCGCTACGGGGCCCCCAATGACAGGTCTTCGTCATTGGGGGGAGGTTCCGCGCGCGCCGGTCGCTCCCAAGACAACGTCGTCCTGCCCTTTGACGAGCGCATGACGCAGCCCATCCTCATCCCGCCCGGCGATGAAATCCCAAACGCCGCGCCCACCGCTACGCCGCATCGCGTTCTCGGCGCCGTCGCATCCGCTCATCCACAGCCCGAAGGCACCGAAGACATCGACGGCCTCATCGTCGATGTCGAAATCACCCGCTGGCCCTCGCCCACGCGCCCCGCCACCGGCCGCGTCATCGAGGTCCTCGGCCACCCCGACGACTTCGGCGTCGATGTCGAAATGATGATCCGCAAGCATCAGCTCCCGCGCATCTTTCCCGACAACGTCCTCACCGAGGCGCGCAGCGTCGCGCATCTCGACGCAGCAGAAGTCGCGCGCCGCCATGACTTTCGCGATCTCCCCATCGTCACCATCGACGGCGAAACCGCAAAGGACTTCGACGACGCCGTCCTCGTCCGCGAATCCGCGCAGGGCTACGAGCTGCAGGTTCACATCGCCGACGTCGCCCACTACGTCCGTCCCGCCAGCGACCTCGACCTCGAAGCGCGTCTCCGCGGCACCAGCGTCTACTTCCCTGACCGCGCCATTCCCATGCTCCCGCAGGAGCTCTCCACCAACATCTGCAGCCTGCGCCCCGGCGAGGACCGCCTCGTCCTCAGTTGCCTCATCCAGCTCGATCGCGACGCGCGCATCCAGAGTTACAAAATCGTCGAAGGCGTCATCCGCTCCGCCGCGCGCATGACCTACACCGACGTTCACGCCATCCTTGAAGGCCACGAGGCCACGCGCGCCCGCTACGCCGCGCTCGTCCCCGCCTTCGAACGCATGCACCAGCTCGCCCTTAAGATGAATAAGCGCCGCGAAGAGCGCGGCAGCATCGACTTCGATCTCCCCGAGCCCGTCATTCAGTTCGACGACAACGGCCAGATGAGCGGCGTTACCCGCGCCGAGCGCACCTGGGCCAACCGCCTCATCGAAGAATTCATGCTCGCCGCCAACGAGTGCGTCGCCACCTGGCTTGAAGACCTCGACGTGCCCTCGCTCTACCGCATCCACGAAAAGCCCGACCCGCGCCGCGTCGTGCAGTTTGAAGAGCTCGCCGCCAGCTTCGGTTACTCGCTCGGCCTCGGCCCGCTTCCCGTCAAGCGCGTGCAGACCCGCGGCGACCGCCGCGAAGCCCAGCGCAGCGGACGCTCCGCCCGCACCCATGAAGTCGCGGAAGACATCGCCGTCACGCCAAAGATGTATCAGAAGCTCGCCGCGCGCATCGAAGGCAAGCCCGAAGAGCGCATCCTCAGCTATTTAATGCTGCGCTCGCTCTCACAGGCCCGCTACTCTGAGAACAACGAAGGCCACTTCGCTCTCGCCGCGCCCACCTATACTCATTTCACCTCGCCCATCCGCCGCTACCCCGACCTCATCGTCCACCGCATTACCAAAGCCCTGCTCCACGCCGGCGTCGCAGGCCACGGCAACGTCCCCGAAGGCCGCCACGCCTCGCCATGGACGCACCCAAGCGAAAGCCGGGTGCCCCAGGTCCCTCGCGCTTGGGGACCCGGGACCAATCTCAGTTCAACCATAGATCCACCCATTCCCGAGTACGAGCTCACCCAGATCGCCGACGAAACCAGCCAGGCCGAACGCCGTGCCGCCGAGGCCGAACGCGAACTCGTCGAGTGGAAAAAAGTCCGCTTCATGCAGGACCGCGTCGGGGAAGAATTCGCTGCGCTCGTCCTCAACCCCGCCAAATTCGGCCTCTTCGTGGAGCTCACCGATCTCTTCGTTGAAGGCCTCATCCCCATCGACACCCTGCGCGACGACCGCTACGTCTGGCGCGAACACACTCACGAAATCGTAGGCGAGCGCTGGGGTCGGCGCTTCCGCGCCGGCGACCGCGTCCAGGTCATCCTCGATCGCATCCTCGCACAAGAGCGCAAGCTTCAGTTCTCCCTCGTGGAAGAAGGCATTCCTCTCGCCGGCAAGAAGCCGCCGCGACCTCCCAAAAGCAAAAAGAAACGCGAAGCTGCCGCCGCACCGGCCCGGAAGAAGAAATTCAGCAAGAAGCGCCGCCGCTAAACCTGCAGCTGGCCGTTGCGCTCACTCCGGCATGCGCCGTGCGCGCCTCTCCGCCAGCGTCCCAATCACCGGCAGCCGGTAGTGCTCGCCATTCAACGCCTTCAGCACCACCACCACCCACACAATCACCAGCAGCAGCGAAACCAGCGGAAAGTGATCGAACTCCAGAAAGCTCAGAAACGGCACCGAATCCGTCACCACAAACAGCGCCACGCTGATCAGGATGCAGGCAAACAGAAAATAAATCGCCTGCCACGCATGAAAGCGGATATACGGACGCCTGCGATACGGTTCCATCATCAGCAAAACAACCGCCGGGATCGCCGTGAAGTACGCCAGCCCCGCCGCCGCGCGGTCCGAGGCGCGTTGCCGGTTCCCTCTGGAGACACTTTGCTCGCTCATGGCTCCTCCTCGCGGCTCGTCCATCGCCCCGCGGTCCGGCAGCCCGTGCGGGGGCTTGCCAACAAGAGAACCTCCCGGCGTCTGCCCTGTCAAGTGCATCCGGCACTTCCGCTCGACCATCCAATACAATAACAATGGGAGCAGATTGCATGGCGCATATGGTTTTTTGTGTTCGCAACAAGAAAGAGATGGAGGGCCTCGACGAGCCGCCCTTCGATTCCGAGTTCGGTCAGAAGATCTACAAGAACGTCTCCAAGGCCGCCTGGTCCGAGTGGGTGGACCGGCAGAAGATGCTCTTGAATGAATACCGCCTCCAGCCCTGGACCCCGCAGGCCCAGCAGTTCCTCGTCGAGCAGATGGACCAGTTCTTCTTCGGCGAGGGCTCTGCGCTTCCGCAGGAATACGTCCCACCCGCGCAGTAACGCCCGCGCCGCGCCGGGCACGCAACGCCCCGCTGGTGTAAACTGATTCAGACCCCAGAGGCCGGCTCACCCGAGCCGGCTCCATTGTGTCGGGACGTGGCTCAGCCTGGTAGAGCACTCGCTTGGGGTGCGAGGGGTCGGCAGTTCAAATCTGCCCGTCCCGACCATTTACGCATTCCACAACATTTCGTCTCCGCAATCCCTTTCAGGCCGACCCACGAAGCACCCCAACCCGCGCGTCGAAGCACTGCGAAGACGCACCGAGTCCGGCCTGTGAGGGGCGCGAGGCAACATCAGGCACGCGGCCAAAAAACCTTCCATTCCGGCGCCTCTTGCCGCTTCTGAGCCGCAGATGCCACCATAGAACCCGCGACGGTGTGTGACCGTGCTCTAAGCGGGTCGAATCATCGGTCCCTGCAGCCATGCCCACAGGCATATCCATCTTCGGCCCCGTGCACCTTGCCATTCTGGCAGCGGTTCCCGCGTTTGCGGCCCTTCTTGCGCTCGTGCATCGCAGCTTCCCGTCCGCGGGCAGGCGCATTCGAGTGGCGCTGTCCGTCCTGCTCTTCGTATCCTTTGCTTCGTACTATGGGAGTTACGCCGCGCACGGCGTGCCGATGATTCCCAATCATCTGCCGCTGGAACTCTGCGACTCTTCCCTGTGGCTCGTCATCGCCGCGTTGCTGACGCTGCGACCCGCAATCTTCGATCTTGCCTATTACTGGGCGCTGGCGGGGGCCTCGATGTCCCTGCTCACCCCGAACATGTCGCATCCCTCTCTCTTCCTTGCCATCCAGTTTTTCGCCGATCATGGCCTCATCGTCGCTGCGACTCTCTACCTCGTGTGGTCCGGGCAGGCCCGGCCGCGCCAGGGGTCGGTCGTTCGCGCGCTGGTCGCCTTGAACGTCCTGGCCGTCACCGTCGGTTCCTTCGATGCTTTCTTTAAGACGGACTACATGTTCCTGCGCGCCAAGCCATCGACCGTCTCGCTGCTCGATCTTCTGGGACCATGGCCCTGGTACATTCTGAGCCTGGAAGCGGTGGGCCTTGCCTTGTTCCTGCTGCTGTATCTTCCGTTTCGACACGCAGGATCAAGTGCCGTGTCCTTGGAGAATGGCCAGGGAGAACCTGCGGCTCAAGTCTCCACTCCGGTGTGAGTGCAACACCCGGTCACTTCATGGGGATACAGCGCCCTACCATTGGAGACCGGGCCTTCACTGCTCTCGTGTCGCGTGGCCACGCACATGCGAAGCCAGTTCGCACTCATCCAAAGCCCGCGATGCGGGCATCGCGCATTTTGCCCGGCTACTCCTACGCCCGTCTTGCCTTGAACTCCGCGCCGATTGTCGCAATCGTCGCCGCATCCAGCGACCGCGCGGCTCGCGGAAACACCTGCTCCTCTTCGATCCGGATGTGCTCTTCATACAGCTTCCGCAGCCGCTCGGTCACCTCCAGCAGTCGCGCCTCTTCGTCCTGCGGCAACCCGTGGCCCGCGTGCCACATCGCATACAGGCGCACCGTCTCTTCGTGCAGCGCCTCGGCTTCTTCGTGCTCGCTCTCCAGCCGCTCCATCTCCGCATGCAGCAAGCCTGAGGCCAGCTTCCGCAGCCGCGGAAACACCGACTCTTCTTCGTCCCGGTTGTGCCGCGGCCCTGACTCGCGAAAGTAGCGCACCGCACCTTCCACAGCGGACCATTCCTCCCACGTCAGCGCTCGCCCCTGCGCGCGGCGCGCCACCTCTCCCAGCACGCGCACAAAGAACTGAATACGCCGGTGGCAGTCCTGCAACATTCCAAGAGGATCGCTGAACCCGCTATCGGGCTTCGCACCAATCTGCACTGGCATCGGCTCCGTCCCCCTTATGCGCCCTGCAACACATGAAGCGACGTTGCACGCTTCAGTTCCTTGTGGGATTGTACATATCCCCGCGGAACATAGCTGCAGCAGGGTTCTTCGCCAAACACGTTGCCCGTGAGCGCATAGGCGCGCGCTCGTGACCCGCCGCAGATGTGCCGGAATTCGCACGCGCCGCACTTGCCCTCCAGCCGGTCGGGGTTGCGCAGATCCCTGAACAGCGGCGAGTCGCGATAGATCGTCGCCAGCGGCTGCCGGCGCACGTTTCCGCCGGACACGGGCAGAAAGCCGCTCGGATAGACCTCGCCCCTGTGCGAGATGAAGACAAAGCCCTTGCCGTCATTCAGCCCTCGCGGCGCGCGTCCCACCGTGTCGGCCACCTTCTGCGCCACAGTTGTGTGCCCATCCTTGCGATGCTGCAGCAGATAGCGGCGATAATGCTGCGCCTCGGTCGTCTTGATGTCGAAGGGTGCGATGAGCGCCAACTCGTGGAGCCGCGCAAACACCTGTTCGAATTCATCGGCGCTCAACAGGTCATTCAGCTTGCCGCGTCCCGTTGGAACCAGGAAAAACACACTCCACAGCGTGATGTTCAGTCCCGCGATCAATGCGAGAATCTCATCCATCTCGCCAATGTTGCGGCGGCTGAAGGTCGTGTTGATCTGCACCGGCAGCCCTGCCTCATTTGCCCACCGTACTGCATTCAGTGTGCGCGCAAACGAGCCGTGCAGACCCCTGAAGCCATCATGCGTCTCCGCGCGCGCCCCGTCCAGGCTCACCGCCAGCCGCGCCAGTCCGGCATCCTTCAACCGGAAGACCACCTCGCGCGTCAGCAGCGGCGTCGCACTCGGCGTCAGGGAGACGCGAACGCCTCGCTGCCGCGCATACTCGATCAGCTCGAACAGGTCGGGCCGCTTGATGGGGTCGCCGCCCGTGAGCACAAACACTGGCACATGCAGCGCTGCAATCTCATCGATCAGCTGCATGCCTTCGGCTGTGCTCAGCTCTTCGGGGTGCCGCTCCGGCTGCGCCGAGGCGCGGCAATGCACACAGGCCAGGTCACACGCCTGCGTCACCTCCCATATCGCGAGGAAGGGTCGCTCATCAAAATTCACGGTGTTGATCTGCGGGTTCATGACTCCATGGAACGCCCGTCCGCCGCGTACGGGCAGTGACTAAAGTCGCGCTGCTACAATTTTCCCGTGAGCCACGAATCCCCGAACCTGGCCGCAGCCTTGCAGAAAACCGGCCTCTTCTCAAACCTCACTCCGTCTGAGCTGCAGTTACTCGCCGCGCGCACCGTGCGCAAGCTTTTCAGCTCGGGTGAGTTGCTCTTCTCCGAGGGCGAGCCCTGCACCGGCCTCCACATCGTCTCGCGCGGCAAGGTCCGCATCTTCAAGACCTCCATGAGCGGCCGCGAACAGGTACTCGCCGTCGAGGGCCCCGGCAGCTCAGTGGCAGAATTGCCAGTCTTTGATGGCGGGCCGTATCCCGCGTCCGTCGTCGCGCTGGAAGACTCCGAGATTGCCTTCATCTCCCGCCGCGACTTTCACGCCTACTGCATGGAGCACCCCGACGTCGCCCTCAAGGTCCTCGCCGTCGTCGGTGCGCGCCTGCGCCGCCTTGTCGGCATTATCGAAGAGCTCTCCTTCACCACCATTCGCCAGCGCCTCGTCGCCACGCTCGTCAAGCTCGCACAGGCCGAGGGCAAGCAGACACCTCGCGGCCTCGAGTTCCGCCTGCCCGACAGCCATCAGGAGATCGCAAACCAGCTCGGCACCGTCCGCGAACTGATCTCGCGCAACCTCATGCGCCTGCAGGCGGAAGGTCTCATCGAGGTGGACGCGCGCCACATCGTCGTCAAAGACATGCGCGGCCTCAATGCCCTGCTCGAAGCCTCTTCCTGAAGATTTCTTCACTTCGTGACATAAGTCGCTGTGTGCAGGTTCGCTCCGGGCTAGCCTTCGAATGGAGCGATTCCCATGTACATCACCCAAACCCCGATTCGCCAGCTTGTCGCCGAGCACCCCGCCTCCATCGCAGTCTTTGAGCGCTTCCAGATTGATCTCTGCGACCTGGGCGAAATGTCCCTCGCCGCGGCCTGCGCGGCGCGTAGTCTCTCTCTCGAACAGGTGGAAGAGAAACTCGCCGCCATCCTGCCCGCCGAATCCGGCGCAGGCGATCCCTCTTCGCTGCCGCTGCTCCAGCTCATCCAGCGCATTGTGCGCGTGCATCATCGCAGCGTGCGCCAGGACTTGCCCGGCCTGCTTCGCCTGGCAGACCGCCTTGTTGTGCACCGGGATCTCGCACCGTCGTTGCGCCGTAAGATCGAAACCCTGCACGCTGGCCTTCTGCGTCACATCGACGCTGAAGAACAGAGCCTCTTTCCGGTAATTGCTCGCCTCGGGGAGGCAGACGCGGAACCCTTTGCGACGACCACGCCTCTCAAGAGAAACATGCTCCAGATGCAGCAGGATCACGATAGCGCAGTGGATACGATGGACGAACTCCGCGCCGAGACCAAGGGCTTTACGCCGCCACCAACTGCCTGCGCCACGCACCGTGCCCTCTTGAGCGGGCTCGATGCATTCGACCGCGACCTGCGCAGCCACCTGCAGTTGGAAGACAACATTCTCTTCCCGCGGGCGCTGGCGCTGCAGGCCAGCCTGCCGGAAAGGAGTGAGGCATGAGCACTATTCCTTCACAGCCATCACCCTTTGCTTTTGCTCGCGACCCCGATCGCGCGCGCACGCTGGGCCGCGAACGCCAGAAGAGTTACATGCTCCGCGCATGGATTGCCTCGGGGCTCTTCTTCATGGCGCTGCCCGGCACGCTACTCGGCTTCTCCAGCCTCATGTCGATCAGCACGCATCACAGCCTCGACGCGCTGCCCGCCGCATGGATGCAGGGGCACGGCCATGCACAGATGTTTGGCTGGATCGGCAGCTTCATCCTCGGCATCGGCTTCTACTCGCAACCCATCGGCAACCGCTCGCCGCTGCGCCTGCCGCTCGCCTGCTTTCTCCTGTGGACACCCGGCGTGCTCCTGCGTTGGTTCGCGAATGTCTATCTCTGGCACTGGCGCGTGCTTGTGCCGCTCTCCGCAACACTCGAACTCATCGCCGTTGTGCTCTTTCTGCGCGCCGCATCGCGCCACAAGCTGCCCACGCCGGATGGACAACCGAAAGCAAGACCGCGCATGGAAGAGTGGATGATTCTCGTACTGCTCAGCACGGCCGGCCTCGCCGCATCCGTCCTCTTCAACTTCGTTGAGTGCCTCATCCTCGCGCGCAGCGGCGTCGATCCGGCCTTTCCGCGCGCGCTTGATCAGCGCTATCTCGTCCTGCTTGGCTGGGGCTTTCTCGCGCCCGTCGTATGGGGCTTTTCTGCGCGCTGGCTGCCCACGTTTCTCTATCTGCCGCGGCCCAGTGAGCGGCTGCTGCGACTCGGGATGCTGCTCGACATCACCGGCGTTCTCCTCGGCGTCGGCGGATGGCCGCGCCTCGCCACCCCGGTGATCGCCACATCTGCCATCTTCGTCGTCGCCGCGCTGCACCTCGCGCAGAAGCCCCTCGGCCCGGCCAAAGTGCTCGGCATCCATCCCAGCTTTCCCGTCTTTATTCGCGCCGCGTACCTCTGGCTGGTCCTTGCGGCTTTGCTTGGTGTCTTGGCTGCCAGCGCGGACGTCCATGGCGGCATCTGGGGCGCCTCGCGCCACGCGCTCACCGTAGGATTTGCCGCGACCATGGTCTTCGCTATCGGCCCGCGCATTCTGCCGCACTTCACCGGAATTCGTGAGCTCTACAGCAGGCAACTGATGCTGCTGAGCCTGCTACTGCTGCAAACCGGCTGCACCCTGCGCGTCAGCTCCGAGCCGCTCGCGTATGAAGGCGTCGCGGCTTTCGCATGGAAGACGCTGCCCATCTCCGGCGTGCTTGAACTCAGCGGCGTCCTGGTCTTCGGCCTGAACATTGCGCTTACTATGCTGCGCGGCAACTCAGCCTTCATCGACCTCGCTCCTCAGCCCTGAAATCCTATCGTGATACGATAGATTTCATGAGGCTTCCCCACTCGCCGCGGACCGTTCCGCGCCAGGCTACAACTTCCTCCCCTAGGCGTTCAGTTGCTTCTGCGCCCGTCGATGAGGCGCTGCTCCGCCGTCTCGCCGAGTTCCGCTATCAGCTGCGCCGCTTCCTGCACTTCAGCCAAGTGGCTTCCGAGCAGGCCGGAATCCCGCATCAGCAATATCAGCTTCTGCAGTGCGTGCGCGGCATCCCCTCCGGAATGGAACCGACCATCGCCAACGTTGCTGCCCGCATGCTACTCCGCCACAACAGCGCTGTCGAACTGGTGGACCGCACGATTCGGCAGGGTCTTCTTGTGCGCCACGCGGACGAGCTTGACCATCGCCGCATTCTCCTCAGGGTGACGGAACGGGGCGAAGCGCTTCTCGCCTCACTCGCTTTTCATCACATGCAAGAGCTGCAGCAGTCCGGGCCTGATCTGGTACGCGCGCTGCGTCATGTGCTGCGCTCCAACACACCTGTCACAAAGAAACCCACACTCCAATCACGTAGAAAGAACCGCAAGTGAACCCCGCCAACTCTGCCCCTCGTTCCAACCTGCGCGACTTCGTTGCTACTCCGCGCATGATGCTCCTCAGCGGTCTTAGCACTGTGCTCGGCATCGCCGGCGCTGCGCTGGCCTGGCTGCTGCTCCATCTCATCTACGCTGCTACAAATCTCTTCTATTACCAGCGTTTCGGCTGGAACTTCATCTCGCCTTCGCAGAACCACATGGGATGGGCCGCGGCACTGGTCCCGATCATCGGCGGACTCATCATCGGCGTGATGGCCCGCTTCGGCTCCGAGAAGATTCGTGGCCACGGCATGCCCGAGGCCATTGAATCCATCCTCATGCAGGGTGCGCGCATTCATCCGCGCGTCGCAATCTTCAAGCCGCTCTCCGCCGCAGTCGCCATCGGCTCCGGTGGACCTTTCGGCGCAGAGGGCCCCATCATCATGACCGCCGGCTCGGTCGGCTCGCTCCTCGGCCAGCTCTTTCGCCTCACCGACGCAGAGCGCACCACGATGCTGGTTGCAGGCGCCGCTGCCGGCATGACCGGCGTCTTTTCCACGCCACTCGCAGCCGTTCTGCTTGCTGTCGAGCTGCTGCTCTTCGAGTGGCGGCCTCGTTCCTTCGTGCCCGTCGCGGTCGCCGCTACCGTCGCGGGCGTGGCACGACGCTACTTTCTCGGCGCGGAGCCGCTTTTTCCCATGCCCACGCTGGCGCATACGGTGCAGCCTTCCGCACTGCTGGCCGCGCTCGCTCTCGGAGTCATCAGCGGTATTCTCGCACTGCTGCTCAGCCGTGCGGTCTATGCCAGTGAAGATCTCTTCGAGCATCGCCTGCCCCTGCACTGGATGTGGTGGCCTGCTGTTGGCGGCATCGTCATCGGCATCGGCGGGCTCATTTTTCCCCGCGCACTCGGCACTGGATACGACGTCATCGACTCACTCATCAACGGCAACTCCGCGTGGAGTCTCATCCTTGGCGTGCTCATCGTCAAGAGCCTCATCTGGTCGTTCTCGCTCGGATCCGGCACATCCGGCGGCATCCTCGCGCCGCTGCTCATGATCGGCGGCGCGCTCGGCGCGCTGTTTGCGCCCGTACTGCCTGCTCTGCAACCCGGCGCATGGCCACTCATCGCCATGGCCGCCGTGCTCTCTGGCTCGATCGGCTGCCCGCTCACCGCTGTCGTGCTCAGCATGGAGCTGACGCACAATTACGGATTGCTGCTGCCTCTGCTTGCCGCTTCGGTGACTGCACATGCGTGTACTGTACTGCTGCAAAAGCGATCCATCCTCACCGAACGCATCAGCCGCCGCGGTCACCACCTCAGCCGCGAGTACGGTGTGGACCCGCTCGAGTCCATGTCGGTCGCGCAGATTCTTCGCACCGGCATCGTCGCGCTGCCTGCCTTCAGCACCATCGGCGA
>JAJXWA010000085.1 GCA_021781795.1 Acidobacteriota bacterium | reverse complement strand
GATCTTGTCGAACATATTTACGCGGCTGGGCGTGGAGCATGTGCAGATTCGAGGGCATGTGGACCCGCTGTTTCCGGGGATCAATCCCGAGCCGATTGAGCCGCACATTCGCGCGCTGGGCGAGGCGGTGGTGGCGCATGGATGCGACGCGGGCCTGTGCACGGACGGCGACGCGGACCGGATTGGCGCGACGGATGAGGATGGGAACTTTGTCGATCCGCACAAGATTTTCAGCGTGCTGCTGAGCTGGGTGCTGAAGCGCAAGGGATGGCCGGGCGCGGTGACGCGGGCCTTCAACACGACGAAGATGCTGGACCGCATCTGCGCGAAGCATGGGCGCGAGCTGATTGAGCACGGGATTGGCTTCAAGTTTGTGTGCGACTACATGCTGGAGCGCGAGATTGTGATGGGCGGCGAGGAGTCGGGCGGCATCGGCTTTCAGCGGCACCTGCCGGAGCGCGACGGGTTGCTGAATGCGCTGCTGCTGGCGAATGTGATGGCCGAGGAAGGCAAGACGCTGGGCGAGCTGGTGGCGGACCTGCAGGCCGAGTATGGCGAGCACCAGTACGGGCGCATCGATTTGCATATTCCCGAGGAGGTGAAGAAGGCGGCGATTGCGCGGGCACTGGCGCTGAAGGCGGGCGACCCGGCGATTGCGGGAATGCCAGTGCTGCGGCAGGAGACGCTGGACGGGGTGAAGTTCTATTTGGAGAACCCCGAGGCGAAGACCAAGCCGAACGCTGCGGAGACGTGGATTCTGTTTCGCGCGAGCGGAACAGAGCCGCTGCTGCGGATCTATACGGAGTCGACGTCGAAGGAAGCGGTGGCGAAGCTGCTGGAGGCGGGACGGGCGTTTGCGATGGGGGCGTGAGGAAAATCTGACGCGGACGGTTCTACTTGAACATGCGCGCGTCGAAATGGAAAGGCGCGGGCGGCTCGATCTGGATGGATGCGATGGCGGAGTGCGCTGGATTCACGAGCACATTCCACTCCATGCGCAACGCGGCGGAGGGAACCCGGATGGCGAGCGAGGAATTCTCGCGAATCCATCGGTCGCCCAGTTCGCGGAGCGGGTCGAAGTCGTCTGTCCACCAATTCGGCGGTAACTGGTCCGAATTAAGCTGCAGAGCCGGTTCGCCCGCCGGCAACAGCGCCGCAATTGAAACCAGATCATCGGGCTGCTGGTTTGGCTCCAGATGCACAAACAACTCGATGGCCGCCAGGGCGAGCGAGGACGACGCATAGACCATCGATACGCCGGGCGTGTTCCAGCGGCCACCGAAGCGCCGGGCGCCGTGGCCGGTGAAGGCCTCGTCGGCATAGCGCGCTTTGCAGATGCGCCAGATGCGCATCAGCTGTAGACGCCGTAGGCGATGCGGCCCAGGATATTTTCGACTTCACGGACGCCGGGGTCGGTGTCGAGCTGGTCCAGCGGGCGGCCGCCACGCAGGGCGCGATTGGGTGTCTTGAGCCATGCGGCAGCCTTTTCCTCGTCCCCGAGGGTCTCCGCGGCGGTGGAGAAGACCTGGGCGAGACGAACGGCGCGGTCGGACTCTGCCGCCGTCAACCGGGAATGCTGCGCCAGCCGCCGGGTCAGGGTGCGCTGGGGGATGCCAATTTTTTCGGAGATCTCTGCCTGGCGCAGATGGAGCCGCTCGGCGAGCAGGAAGAGGGACTTTGCCGGAATTCCCTCACGCACCAGTTCGGCCAGCGCGCCGCTTTTTCTCGTCTGCCTGCCAAGAACCACATCGCCGCCGAGGACATCGAGAACCGAACGAGTGGCCATGGTTTGCCTCCAGCCTGAGTATACGCCATTTGGCTAAAATCAAAACGCCATTTTTATGAGATGACTGTCTCCAAGGATGGCCGCGATGGGGGCGAGAGCGCGGCGGCGTCTGAGATCGCTCAGGAGTTGCAGGAGACGCGTTGATACCAGGGAACGTGGAGCGCACCGGGATGGAGCGCGAGGCAGATCGTGTCGCCCGGCTGAGTGGAGCTATAGACGCTCCATGGAACCGAGATGGAATTGTTGGTTTCGATGGGACCCCATGGGCCGAGGTCGAGATAGTAAGTGGTGGAGCGGCCATGGGAGGCGTGCTCGCCGTTGACTTGCGCGGTGAAGGATGAAGAGGGCGCCTGATCGGGCAGGGTGTCCAGCTGAGTAATGACGCCAAAACCGTAGAGCCCGGAGAGCAGCAGCAGCGCAAAGGCTGCGCCAAAGATCTGCGGGTTGCCGTGCAGGAAACGCGCGCAGGCTAACAGGACGAGCACCGCGAGGAGAGCCATCCAGGGAAGCAGGGGACGCAGCGTGACGAAGTGGTTGTTATTGCCGGCTAAGAGCAGGCCGAAGCTGCCGATGGCGACGGCGAAAGTGATGTCGGTGCGTGGGTCGCGGCGCGGCTTGAAGAGCGTATAGAGCAAAGGCTGCTGGTGCGCCAAGAGGATAGCCAGAACGGGCACGAAAATCAGCAGCACTGAGCAGACCGCATGCAGTTCTGGGCCACCGAACAAGAGCAGCGCGAGCGCTGCACCGGCTGCGACAGAGAGAGCGATGTTCCAGGTGCGGGCGGTGCTGAGGCCGGCGAGACGCTCATCTGGGGTGGAACCGAGTTCCGGGTTCTGCTCGATCCGGTCAAGGATAGCTTTACGGCCCTGCTCGTCGAGGTCGGTGAGGCGATGGAGCCAGGCGTTGAAATCCTCATCGGTGTCGAAAGCATGCGAGATCGTAAGAGTGCCGCGCCCCTGCGTGAGCTGGATCTGGAGATAGGAGCCATTGCGGGTGGAGATGGTGCGATAGCCTTCAATCTCGTCGAGGGTGGCTGAGCGAGTCTTCAGGAGAGTCTGGACTTGGATCTGGTCGCCATCGAGGACGAGACGGGAGACGATGGCGGTTCCGGCGAGGTAGCAGCCGAGAGCGACGAAGGAGACGAGCATGAAGACCAGGAAGGGATCGATGTGGACGGAGATATTCCAGGCGACGACGCCGCAGACGATGATGAAGAACAGGCCGAGCACGAAGTAGAGCGTGCGCAGCGAAGCTTTGAACTGATACTCGTGCCGGGCGCCGGTGGTTGTTTGCAAAGCGGCATTCTCCTGATGAGGCGGTTGTACCACAGGGATGCACTGAAAGCGCTGCCTCGATGGTGGAATGCGGGCGCTGAGGAACCAAGTTTGTTTGGGGATGGCTTTGAGGCGCGGACGAGGCCGAGGAGCGGTCTTGAATTGTTTCTTTTGACAAGATTGTTGTGAAAACGAAATATGTTTTCGTGTCTGAAAACACAAAGACGGCTGCATCCGGGGAGAGTGGCCTCTATAACCGCATTGCGGTGCTGCGCGCCGAGCGTGGCGTGAGCCGGCAGGAGCTGGCGGATGCGGTGGGGGTGAACTACCAGACGATCGGCTTTCTGGAGCGCGGGGA
>JAJXWA010000045.1 GCA_021781795.1 Acidobacteriota bacterium | reverse complement strand
GATCAAGGCGCATGAGATTCAGGGGTGCATTGCGCTGGAGAACTCCTTCAACAAAGTCGGGCTGGACCACGTGGTGCTGGTGAAGGTGGCCACGACGGCGGTGGTGTGCGGGCTGTTGGGGATGACGGAAGACGAGACGGTGAACGCGATCAGCCTGGCGTGGGTAGATGGGCAGAGTCTGCGGACGTATCGTCATGCGCCGAACACGGGATCGCGTAAGAGCTGGGCGGCGGGCGACGCGACGAGTCGCGGGGTGCGGCTGGCGCTGATGGCGCGGGCCGGCGAGATGGGATACCCCACGGCGCTGACGGCGAAGACGTGGGGCTTTTATGACGTGTCCTTCGGCGGGCAGGAGTTCAGGTTTCAGCGGCCGTATGGCAGCTACGTGATGGAGAACGTACTGTTCAAGATCAGCTACCCGGCGGAATTTCACGCGCAGACCGCGGTGGAGGCGGCGGTGACGCTGCACGGGCAACTGGCGAAGCGGGGGGTGACGGCGGCGGCGATTGAGCGGATCGAGCTGCGGACGCACGAGGCGTGCATGCGGATCATCGACAAGAAGGGACCGCTGGCGAACCCGGCGGACCGCGACCACTGCGTGCAGTACATGATTGCGGTGCCGCTGTTGTTTGGGCGGCTGACGGCGGCGGACTACGAGGATGCGATGGCGCTGGACCCGGTCTGGGGCAAGCGCATCGACGCGCTGCGAGCGATGACGGAGACGAGCGAGGTGCCGCAGTTTACGGCGGATTATCATGACCCGGCGATGCGGTCGATTGCGAACTCGCTGCGGCTGGTGCTGAAGGACGGGACAGAGCTCGAAGAGACGGTGGAGTATCCGATTGGGCACAAGCGGCGGCGCGCGGAGGGGATGCCGCTGCTGGTGGAGAAGTTCCGGCGGAATCTGGCGCGGCGGTTGGACGCGGCGCAGCAGGCGCGGATTCTGGGGGCGTCGCTGGATGCGAAGCGGCTGGAGTCGATGCCGGTGCCGGAGTATGTGGAGATGTATCGGGTGTAGCGGAGTGCGGAGGTGAGAATGGCGTATATCTTGGCGCTGGACCAGGGGACGACGAGTTCGCGGGCGATCCTGTTTGACGAGGCGGGCGCGATTGCGGCGGTGGCGCAGCATGAGTTTGCGCAGCATTATCCGCAGCCGGGCTGGGTGGAGCACGACGCGGAGGAGATCTGGACGAGCCAGATGAGCTGCGCGGTGGAGGCGCTGGCGAGCGTGGGCGCGCGACCGCGGGATGTAGCGGCGATCGGGATTACAAACCAGCGCGAGACGGTGGTGGTCTGGGAGCGCGCGACGGGCAAGCCGATTCATCGGGCGATTGTGTGGCAGGACCGGCGGACGGCGGCGGAGTGCGCGGCGCTGGAGGCTGCGGGCGCTGGTGAAAACGTTTCCGACCGTACCGGGCTGGTGCTGGACCCGTATTTCTCCGCGACCAAGGTGAAATGGATTCTGGATCACGTGCCGGGAGCGCGGGCGCGGGCCGAGCGCGGTGAGCTGGCCTTTGGCACGGTGGATAGTTGGCTGGTGTGGCACCTGACGAGCGGGCAAAGGCATGTGACGGACGTGACGAACGCCTCGCGGACGCTGCTCTTCGATATTCGCAAGGGCGCGTGGGACGAGGAGCTGCTGCGGCTGTTCGGAATTCCCGCGAGCATGCTGCCGGAGGTGGCGTGGTCGAGCGAGCGCGTGGGCGAGGTGACGACGACGCTGGGGCTGGGCGGGATTGCGATTGCGGGGATGGCCGGCGACCAGCAGGCGGCGCTGTTTGGGCAGACGTGCTGGCAGCCGGGTCAGGCGAAGAACACGTATGGGACGGGCTGCTTTCTGCTGCAGCATGTGGGGACGGAGTTTCGACGTTCGCGGCACAGGCTGATTACGACGCTGGCGGCGAGCGCGCACCGGCGGCTGGAGTACGCGTTGGAGGGCAGCATCTTTATTGGTGGCGCGGTGGTGCAGTGGCTCAGGGACAATCTGCGGCTGATTGGCTCGTCAGCGGATGTGGAGGCGTTGGCGGCGAGTGAGCCGGACACGGGCGGGGTGGTGTTTGTGCCGGCGTTTGTGGGGCTGGGGGCTCCGCACTGGGATCCCCATGCCGCGGGGATGCTGATTGGGCTGCGGCGGGAGACGCGGCCGGGGCATATTGCGCGGGCGGCGCTGGAGAGCATTGCGCTGCAGGTGGCGGACGTGCTGGAGGCGGTGGAGAGCGAGACGGGCACTCCGCTGGAGGCGCTGCGCGTGGACGGCGGCGCGGCGGTGAACAATCTGCTGATGCAGTTCCAGGCGGATGTGCTGGGTGTGCCGGTGGTGCGGCCGCGTGTGACGGAGACAACGGCGCTGGGCGCGGCGTATCTGGCAGGATTGGCGACGGGCGTGTGGGGCAGCGATGCGGAGTTGCAGGCGCGGCGCACTGGGGATGTGCGCTTTGAGCCGCGAATGAGTAAAGAGAAACGCACGGCGCGGCGGAAGCAGTGGCAGCGGGCCGTGGAACGGACGAAAGGCTGGAGCGAGTGATGCGAAGAGACGAGATGATTGCGAAGATTCGCGCGCGGGCGGCGGAGGGACGGCCGTGGGACATTGCCGTGATTGGCGGCGGCGCGACGGGCATGGGCGTGGCGGTGGATGCGGCAGCCCGCGGGCTGGACGTGGTGCTCGTGGAGGCGCACGACTTTGGCAAAGGCACGAGCAGCCGGTCGACGAAGCTGGTGCATGGGGGCGTGCGCTACCTGGAGCAGGGAAATGTGTCGCTGGTGATGTCTGCGCTGAAGGAGCGTGGGCTGCTGCGGCAGAACGCGCCGCACCTGGTGCATGATCTGGCGTTTGTGGTGCCCAACTACTCGTGGTGGGAGGCGCCGTTTTACGGGATTGGGCTCAAGCTGTACGACTTGCTGGCGGGGAAGTATGGATTTGGCGCGTCGAAGGTGCTGAGCAAGGAAGAGACGCTGGCGCTGCTGCCGGGGCTGGAGCCGGAGGAGCTGCGCGGAGGCGTCATCTATTATGACGGCCAGTTTGACGACGCGCGGTTGTTGATTCACCTGGCAATGACGGCGACGGACCACGGCGCGACGCTGGTAAACTATTGCCCGGCGGTGCAGGTGACAAAGGATGCTGAGGGCTATGCCAATGGCCTGGTGGCGCGGGATGCGGAGACGGGCGAAGAATTACCGATTGCGGCGCGGATGGTGGTGAATGCCACAGGGGTCTTTACGGACGAGGTGCGGCGGCTGGCCGACCCGGAGGCCGAGCCGCTGATGGTGACGAGCCAGGGGATTCACCTGGTCTTTGACCGGTCGTTTTTGAAGGGTGAGACCGCGCTGATGGTGCCGAGGACGAGCGATGGCCGGGTGCTGTTTGTGATTCCGTGGCATGGGCACGCGGTGGCCGGCACGACGGACACGCCGGTGGATGGACCGAGCCTGGAGCCGCGACCTTTAGAGGAAGAGATTGATTTCATTCTGGAAACGGCGGGGCGCTACCTGACACGGCCGCCGAGCCGGGCCGACGTGCTCGCGGTCTATGTGGGACTGCGGCCGCTGGTGCGGGGCGAGGGTAAGACATCGGCGCTGTCGCGCGATCACACGATCCACGTGGATGGGTCCGGGTTGCTGACCATTACCGGCGGTAAGTGGACGACCTACCGGCACATGGCGGAAGACTGTGTGGACCATGCGATCACATTGGGCAAGCTGCGCGAAGAGCCGTGCACGACACGTAACCTGCGGATTCACGGGTACTTAGAGAATTCAGAGCCGGAGGGAAGCCTGGCGGTGTATGGAGCCGATGCGGAGGCAATCCGATGGCTGGCGAGAGATCATCTGGAGCTGGGGAAGCCGCTCAATTCGGAGCTGCCGTATATCGGCGCCGAGGTGGTGTGGGCAGCGCGGACGGAGATGGCGCGGACGGTGGAAGATGTGCTGGCGCGGCGGACGCGGGCGCTGTTTTTGAATGCGCGCGCGGCGAGGTCGATGGCGGAGCCTGTGGCGAGGCTGCTGGCGAAGGAGCTTGGCCGAGATGAGGCGTGGGTAGACGCACAAGTGAAGGTTTTTGAACAACTTGCAGTCCAGTATTCGGTTGCATGAAGGTGCGTGTGCAGTCGCTAAGCATTGCCATCGAAGCCCGTTGCGAACAAGTGCCACTTAGGTGGCATGTATACGAAGGGCAATCTCGGGAACCGATGAAGTGTAAACAGTTGTATACAAGCGCCGATCGGGGGATGCTGGTAACTTGTTGATTTTATTGGAATGTACGCGCAGAGTGGGTTGGCAAGGCGCTTGCATTACGTAGGACACCGGCTGAAAGCTGGCACTAAATCACCTTGGAGAGAGAAGAATGAATAAGCTTATGATTAATGCGCTCGTCAACGTTCAGAATCTGCTGAACAACGAAGAAGGCCAGGATCTGGTGGAATACGGCCTGGTTGTGGCCCTTATCGCCTTTGGCGCCGTTGCGGCGATGAAGGCCCTCGGCACCGAAATCAGCACGGTGTTCAGCGACATCAGCAGCACGCTGGCCAGCGCGGTCTAGTTCATGTGTGCCCGCTGTGAAGCGGGAAAACGACAACTTCCTCTCCCGGCGGAGGGAACCAACACGTAACTGGGTCGGTCTCTTGCCTGGAA
Organism: Acidobacteriota bacterium; assembly: GCA_021781795.1. Taxonomy (GTDB): domain Bacteria; phylum Acidobacteriota; class Terriglobia; order Terriglobales; family Acidobacteriaceae; genus Telmatobacter. The sequence goes on along the minus strand of JAJXWA010000045.1, from coordinate 12,148 downwards.
TCGAAATCGCGTGGAGATGTGTGCGAGGCGCATGTCTTTGCAAAGAGCATGGAATCCCTTTGATTCCGGCTCCGAACGATGGAGATTCCAGGCAAACGCCGTAGTCGGCCGTGCTTGTTGGGCACGACAGCAAGCTGAGCGGTATCCGGGTAGGGCGTGTGACTCGGAGAGCGCAGTTGGCTGGAATCGCTCGTTTTTCTTCCGGTCGATGGAGTACAGGCGGGCGTGGCAGGTCGGGGTGCATGGTAGAGGGGTGGCTATGGAGTGGACAAGACTACAGCTTGACCTTAAAAATATCGCCGCATGTCTGCGGCACGAGGACGGCCAGGACATGGTGGAGTATGGGCTGGTCATCGGTTTGATTGCATTTGGAACGTTGGCCGGTCTGGCGTCAGTTTCGACCGATATCAGCATGATTTACTCAGCGATCAGCAGCACGATCATAGGTTCGCTGGGCAATTAACGAGGGTGACTTCAGACTGAGTTGCATATGTGTCGAGCAGCTCTCGCAGGTTAGCCCGGACCAGAAGTCCTGCCAAGGCGCAGGACTTTTTCTTTTCAGGCGCAAAGATCAACCGGCGGATGAGGCGGGCGAGCCGCGAAGAAGTTTCTGTAAGATTATCTTGCCTTGGATGCTGCCTGAATGCGAAGCCAGTACGTACCGTGAATCTCGATGTTGATGGAATCAGGGAGTGGACAGACAGGCTTGAGCCTGGAGTTCCTGGAGGGCAGCCTGACGATGGCCGGCATCCTGCTGGCATTAGCGTTTCCGCGTACAGGCGCAGCCCAGTTTCAAGCGATTGAGCGATTCTTTGCGGCGATAGCGCTCAGACGGCGTATGTCGATTCTGCTGGTGGGTCTCTCGGCGATCGTGCTGCGCGTTGCGTTGCTTCCGCTGCTGCCAGCCCCGCTGCCGTTTACGCCAAACGACTTCAGCTTTCTTCTGTCCGCGGATACGTTTCTCCATGGACGGCTGACCAACCCAACGCCTGCTCTATGGATGCACTTCGAGACGATTCATGTCACGATGCTGCCGACTTACAATTCCATGTACTTTCCAGCCGTGGGCCTGTTGCTTGCCGCAAGCAAGATTGTGTTCGGGCATCCGTGGTTCGGTCTGCTTGGCGTAGCAGCTTTGATGTGCGCGGCGATCTGCTGGATGCTGCAGGCATGGGTTCCGCCACAGTGGGCACTGCTAGGCGGATTGCTCGCGGTGGTGCATCTGGGAGTTTTCAGTTATTGGGTCAACTCCTATACGGGAGGTGGCTCGATCGCAGCGCTGGGCGGCGCATTGATTCTGGGAGCCTTACCGCGGATGCTACGGGTAATTCGTGTTCAACATTTGATGCTCATGGCGACCGGCATCATTCTGGTTGGTTTCACGCGGCCTTATGAGGGAACGCTGCTGTGCGTTCCCGTACTGGCGCGGTTGGTCGTTTGGCTAAAGCAAGGCCGAGACGTTCCATCGCGCGGCGTGCTGTTACGAACCTCTGCCCTGCCTCTGGCTCTTGTTGTGGGAGCAGTCTACTGGCTTGGCTACTATGACTACCGGAACTTCGGCAACCCGACCACGCTGCCGTACACCGTGGATCGGGCGACGTATGCGATTGCCCCATACTTCATCTGGCAGAAGCCGCGACCTGAGCCGCATTATCGTCATGAGTCGATCCGGGAGTTTTACGAGGACGAGGCCCGCCAATTTTATCCTGCATCCAGCGCAGGAGTGTTCTTAAAAGGACGCCTCTTGATGGCTGTTGGTGAGGTTAGATTCTTCTGCGGACTCGCGTTGCTGCCGGTACTGCTGGGGCTGCCGCTGGCTGTGCTGGATCGCCGAATTCGAGTTCTCTCCGTATTGCTTCTGATTCTGTTGCTCGGATTTGTGCCGGCCGGCTATGTGATACCGCATTATCTTGCCCCCTTCACTGCAGTCATGTACGGGATTGGCATCCAAGGCATGAGGCATCTTCGAGTTTGGCGAAGGGATGGGGGAGCACCTGGGCTCAGTCTGTTGAGAATGTCGATCTTGATTTGCGCGGTCATCGCTATCCTTCGCCCCTTCGACAAGTTTCTTGGGATGCCTGTCCGTGGCCCCCAATCATCGGATTGGAACTTTACTTGGTATGGCCCTGACCATTTTGGTACTGAGAGAGCGGATATGGAGCGGAGGCTGGGAGAGTTGCCTGGAAAGCAACTCGTTCTTGTGCATTACGCTAAATCCCACTTGCCGTTGAATGAGTGGGTGTATAACTCTGCTGACATCGACACTTCGAAAGTGATCTGGGCGCACGACATGGGACCGGCAGACAATTTGGACTTAATCCACGCATACGCGAACCGAGAGGTCTGGATAGTGGATCCGGATCAGGCTCCGGTCGGTCTTGCGCCTTACACAAGCGCTGCAAGGTCAAGTCCGAGAGTGGTGGAATCCACTCTAAAAGGTGCGGGAAGTGTTGCAGGGGTTGAACGACAGTGACTGGTGGCGAAGAACGGGCGAGCATGTGCTTGAGTTTGGTTCGCGGTTCTTTGCCGATGGGCCTGAAAATGTGCGCCGTCACGGGCGGATCGGTTTCGTGATCGAAGCATAGTTGCCAAAGCGAGTTCGAAGTTGAGCTCACGGATCTGTCCAGTCAAGCGGCTGGATGTGAAGCAGAGTTTCCAGGCAGGACGGGCTTAGTTGATGAAAGACGGCAAGGCGATCCTTATCGGTGCGGGACCAGCGGGCCTGACGGCTGCGGTGGAGTTGCTGCGCCGCTCCGGGATTCAGCCAGTGGTGATTGAAGCCGGCATGGAGATTGGCGGCATCTCGCGCACGGTCCGCTACAAGGGCAACCGGATGGACATAGGAGGGCACCGGTTCTTTTCCAAATCTGATCGCGTGATGCAGTGGTGGCTGGACATGATGCCGGTGCAGAAGATCGATGACGGTGAGGTTCAGCTCCACTACCAGGGGCAGAAGCGAGAATTCGAACCTTCGCATCAAGGGCCCGATCCGGCGGTTGCGGACCGGGTGATGCTGGTTCGGCAGCGAAAAAGCCGCATCTACTTTCTGCGCCAGTTTTTTGATTATCCGATCCGTCTGAGCGCAGACACGCTGAGGAAGCTGGGGCTAGTACGAACCTTGCGCTCCGGTCTGAGCTACATGCGCGCCGCGTTGCTGCCCCAGCGGGAAGAGCGCACTTTAGAAGACTTCCTCATCAATCGATTTGGGAAGCAGCTTTATCTCACGTTCTTCAAATCCTATACGGAGAAGGTGTGGGGAGTACCCTGCAACCAGATCAGCGCGGAGTGGGGCGCGCAACGCATCAAAGGACTATCGCTAAGGGGAGTGGCGGTCCATTTTCTGAGGAAAGTGCTGCGTCGTGGGGACCATGGCCGAGGTCTGGCTCAAAAGGATACCGAGACTTCTCTGATCGAGCGATTCCTTTATCCCAAGTTCGGGCCGGGCCAGCTCTGGGAATATGCAGCGGAGCTCGTTCGGGCCGGTGGCGGCGAGATTCATCTCGGAGTTGCGATTGATCGTGTGTACGTCCAAGGCGAAAAGATTGTTGCGGTCGAAGGCGCCAATCGCGAGGGAGAGCGCATGCGCTTTGAGGGCGATTCCTTCTTCTCCACGATGCCCGTGCGGGATTTGATTCGCGCTCTCTCCTCGCCCGTGCCCCAGGAGGTAAGAGAGGTCAGCGAGGGGCTGATGTACCGCGACTTTATTACGGTGGGCCTGCTCGCCAGGCGGCTTGCCGTGACCGAGAAGGATGGAAGCCCACTCAAAGATAACTGGATATACATCCAGGAACCGGACGTGAAGGTTGGCAGACTGCAAGTATTCAATAACTGGAGTCCGTGGCTTGTTGCCGATGCAAGCAAGGTCTGGATTGGGCTCGAATACTTCTGCAACGAGTCGGATGAGTTGTGGCAGCTTTCTGAAGAGGACATGAAGGCGCTGGCGATTGCCGAGGTTGAAAAGATCGGTATCCTGCGAGCCGAGGACGTCGAGGATGCGCACGTTGTGAAGGTGCCCAAGACCTATCCTGCGTATTTTGGAACCTACGACAGGTTCGGAGTCATCCGCGAGTATTTAGACCGATTTGAAAACCTGTTTCTGATCGGGCGCAACGGGATGCACAAATACAACAATCAGGACCACTCCATGCTGACGGCGATGACGGCGGTGGATAACATCCTGAACGGCATCCGGTCGAAGGACAATATCTGGGCGATCAACACTGAGATGGAGTATCACGAGGAGAAGCAGTCGCAGGACTCCCAAGCCGTGACCCAGGCAGAGGTTGCACCTGCTCCATAGCTCCTGAGCGCGAGAGAAGTTCCCACTCTTCACTGGAATTGGAGAGAAGGCTGCACATCCAGACGCAATTGGATGCCGAGTCCGCATCGGAGCCAGGCCTTTCGCGCGGCATGGATTATCCCCCGATGTGGACCATGGAGCGGGAGGGCTTGAGGAAGCCGGGCTCACCGATGTGGTGACGGGCTTCTTTGCCGTAGACGGTCTGCGTGATGTAGGCAGAAAGCTCGGCGTCGTTTTCTCCAGCGCGCATCCGGCCGTAGAGGTCATGCTCGACCTGCGAAAAGAGGCAGGTGCGAATCTTGCCGTCGGAGGTGAGGCGGACGCGGCTGCACGCTCCGCAGAAGGCCTGGGTAACAGGAGCGATGATGCCGATTTCGCCGATGCCGTCAGGGAAGGTGTAGCGGCGGGCGGTTTCACTGGCCTCCCGCGGGGGCAGCGGGCGCAGGGGCAGAATGCGGCTGATGCGCTCGACGATTTCGTTGAGCGGGACAACGATGTCGGGTGTCCACAGGCGGCCCTCTTCGAGAGGCATGAACTCGATGAAGCGGACGATGACGTCTTCTTCGCGGGCAAAACGGGCGAAGCCTTCGATCTCCGCGTCATTGAAGCCGCGCAGCAGGACGCAGTTGATCTTGAGCGGAGTGAGGCCGGCGCCACGCGCGGCGCGGATGCCGCCGAGAACCTTTTGAAAGCTCCCGGGGATGCGGGTGATGCGCTCGAAGGTGGGCGCATCGACGGCGTCCATGCTGACGGTGATGCGGTTGAGGCCGGCTTGTTTCAGGGGCATGGCGAGCGAGTCGAGCAGGTGGCCGTTGGTAGTGAGGGCCAGGTCGAGCGGTTCGCCGCGGAGGGTGCGAAGCTGCGCGAGCTCGCGGATGAGATCGAGGAGGCCATGGCGCAGGAGCGGCTCGCCGCCGGTGAGGCGGACTTTCTCAATGCCCAGACTGACGAAGAGGCGGATCAGGCGAAGGTATTCTTCGATGCCGAGTTCGGGGTACTGCGCTCCGTGCTCACCGGTGCGGCAGTAGACACACTTGTAGTTGCAGCGATCGGTGATGGAGACGCGCAGATCATGGATGACGCGGCCATGGCTGTCCATGAGCCGTGTGGCAGCGGTGACTGCGGGCGACGGGCTGGAGGAAGCTGCGGCCATCGGCACCTATCAGGCTATACCGTTGCGGCCTGTTTTGCAGAATCGACGGGAACTCCCCGGCGCGGGCCGGGCAGATGCAGGCGCAACAGGTGGGCGGATCCGCTAGTCGATGCGCGGGGTGCCGCGGCGCAGAATGAGGCCGGTGACGCCGCATCCGATGACGATGCAGACGGCGAGCGCGAAATAGTACGCCATGGGGTGCGCCCAGCCTGGCGAGTAGGTGAGATCCTGGCCGACCCAGAGCAGCAGGACCGTGGCGATCGCGGTGAACTGGCAGGCAATCACGAGCAGAGTGTGACCGAGCTCGCGGCGGTTGTCGAGGGCTTCTACCTGGTCAGGGGTGAGATTGCGTTCTTCGGGGGGAAGAAGGGCGTTTGCCATCCGAATTCTCCTGGTACTGGGCGGGCTCGCTAGCGATCTCGGAACCCACTGCAGACTGCACTCTTGATTCAATCACATGCGGAGGGCGACGCGCCAGCGGGTGCGCCGCGAAAAAACTCATTGGTAAGCGGAGGGAATCCGGGACAGCATCGCGGTGGATACACGCGCGCGAGGTGAGCCGATTCAGTCCATGAGGAAGGCGAGCGACTGGAGAGAGGTGATTTCGAAGGGCTTGCGGCAGCGGATGTTGGAGCAGGCCAGTTTGTCGTCGCGGCGCACCATGTAGGACTGGGCCTTGGCAAAGCGGGCGCGGTCGCGCTCGTCGGCGTGGCGCGGGAGCTGCGCGCGCTTGCGGCGGACGACCCAGGTGACCTTGTACTCGGCGGCCTGGCCGCATTTGGGGCAGGTGAGGGTGTGGGTGCGCATCTCCGTGGTTTCGTTGAAAAACTCTCGCTCTTCCATGATTCCGGTAACTCCTGAGGGACGCTCGCGGATGGTCCGCACGACTGGGGACTTTCGCCCCCCGAGTCCTCTATTCCATACTCGACCTTGCCATGAGGAAACGCAAGCCGGGCAAGTTCAGTGCAGAGAAGGCGGTGAAGGCGCTGGCGCGGGAGCGCGTGGGTCAGCCGAAGCCGGCGCGTGTGGTGGAGAGCGAGCCGAGGACGGGGCGGCAGGCGAAGCACAAGCCGAAGCTGGAGCAGATGATGCGCGACGGCGAGTGAAGCGCGGCGCGTAAGACGCGAGGCGACGGTTGTCTTACGGCATCTTTCGTGGGTCTTGCACGGGTCCAACGCGAGACGGGTGTCTCACAGATTTTGGGCATCTTGTCATACCGAAATCGTCCGTTGTCTTACGAAGTAGGGGGACTTGAGGCAGCAATGGAAGACGTGGGAGCGGTGTGTCTTACTCCGTGAGCAGGCTTGCTCTGTCCCAGCAGGACGAGGTGTGCGATGTCTTACGCAATGTTCCCTTGCGGTCTGCGCGCCGCCATTCAACCGGGATATGCTTCGAGCCAGTCGGCGAGCTCGGTGTGGCCTCGTTCGCGGGCGAAGTCGGCCGGGGACTTGCCGGTTTCGCAGTGGTGATGCGCGCGTGCGCCGTGGGCTAGAAGGAGCTTGGCCAAGTCGCGGCGGTTGATGGTCGCGGCGGAGAACAGTGGAGTAAATCCTCCGGCTTGCGTGGCGTTTGCGTCGGCGTTGTGGTCGAGAAGTAGGCGGATGGTTTCCGGATCACGGCCGAGCGCAAGAGCGGCGTGAAGGGGCTGGTTCCTCTGCGCATTGGCGGAGATGGCGGCAACGTCTGCTCCGGCGTACAGGAGAACGGCAACGCAGGCGGGCGTTCCGAAAGCAGCCGCAAGGTGGAGCGGGGTCCAGCCGTCGCCGGAGCGGGCGTTAGTCTGCTCAGGATGTTTGAGAAGGAGCGCGGTGAGGCGGGCGTCGTCCCCGATGGCCGCGGCCTCAAAGATGTCGAGTGGAATGGCCTGCTCGCGAAGAGCGGCGTGCAGGAAATCGCGGACCATGGTCTGGCCGGAATAGATGGACCACATCAGCGCGGAGACATCTTGAGCGTCGCGCCAAGAGGCGAGTGCGGGGTCGGCATGGACGGCGTCGGCCATCTCTGCGGTTGCGCCGGAGCGGATGAGACGCAGATAGTTCTGGTTCATGAGCGACTCATGTTGGATGGCCTGAGCAGGACTTCTGTTTCGGACTCTGTCGCGACTGCAATTTCTGAATAATGCATCGGCGCGCCTGGAATCGATGTGAAACCGTACGCAGAATCAAGCAGGACCGGACTGGTCTGGATTCCTTCATCCAGATGGTAGCAGGATTGCGTTGAGAAGGCCGGAAAAGAGAGGCGTCGAGGAACTACATCTACGAGCGGAACCCGGCGTTGCGGTTTAATCGGAATAGGATCCGGCGAAACAGGCCCATCATGCGGCGCGCGTCGAGGGGAGTGGGCGCGAGGCGGCGCAGCAGCACGCGAAGGTCGTGGCGATTGGCGGGCTGCATGGCGCGGGGCGAGTAACCGGCGGCGGCCATCGTTTGCTCGATGAGGGCGCCGAGGCGGTCGAGCGTGGACGAGGGCGCAGGCGCTGGCGCGGCTGGAACCGACGCTGCCGCAGCGCCGGCGGCGGAGGGATCGCCACAGCGCGTAGCCAGTTCGTAGAGACAGACGGCGGCGGCCTGGCCAAGGTTCATCGAGGGCTGGCGCGCGTCGGTGGGGATCTCGACAAGCGCATGGCACAAGGAGAGATCTTCGCGGGTGAGGCCGTGCTTTTCCGGGCCGAGGACGAGAGCGATGTGTCCATTCGCCGCAAGCGCGCGGTCTAACTCTGGTGTAAGCGCGGGAAGCGGGACAACACGCTGATCGGGCTTGCGATGGGTGAGCGTGCCGGTGCCGAGGACAAGGGTGCAGTCTGCGACAGCTGCGGCGAGGTGCTCCGCACGGTTGGCGTTTTGGAGAAGACTTTCGGCCTGGATTGCGGACCTGGCCTCGCGCCAGTGCGGCTCATAGGGCGCGACAACGGTGAGATGCGCGAAGCCGAAGTTGGCCATGGCGCGCGCGACGGCGCCAATGTTGAGCGGGTTGCGCGGACGGACGAGGACGACTTGGATGTGGTCGCGTTGGGCAGCGGTGAGCAAGAACTGATTGTAGAGCGGAGGCCGAGCCGCCGGTGCGAGGTCACGGCTGAGCTTTTGCCTCGAAGGGAATCTCGAGTGTGCCGGCTTTGTTGCTCCTGAGATCGTAGACGCCAGTGGCGAGCCGCAATGGCTGATCGGGCAAGTCGAGTTGCAGCCGCAGCGGGATGCCGGATTTTTGTGCGGCGGCAAAGGATGCAGGGGTAAGGTCGATGGCGGTGGCGCCGCCGGTCCAGTTGACGGCCTTGCCGCTGAGGTCATATGCGACGAGCGCGAGCTCGATGTTGCCACTGCGCGCGCCATCGGGCTTGAAGACCAGATCGAGGCCATCGGTGGGAACGGTCAAATCGACGAGGTAACGAGTGCTTGGACCGGAGAGAGTGCGGTTGCCGCCGGAGACCGGGGCGCCTGCGACGGGTTGCGGCAGCGCCGGAACGGCTCTGACGAGATAGACAATCTGCGTTGCACTGGGTAAGCCATCTCTCAGCAGAGGAATGAGCGGGTCACCACTGGCGGAAAGCGCAGCGCCGCTGTCAGCGAAGTAACCGCGGCGATATTCGAGCTTTTCGCTGTGTCCTGTGAGCTTGACTTCGATGCGGTGGTAGCTGCCATTGGGCTGCAGGGTCGAGGGCGTGTAGGCCAGCGTGTAGTAGTGCGCACCGTTCTGCATCGCGTCGGCCGCGGCTTTGCCCAGGTCGTTGGTCGTGTACATCGCTCGCCCGCCGGTGTCTGTCGCGATCTGCTCCATCGCGGCGATGTTGGCGGCGCGCGCGTTCTGGTCGCGAGCACTCTGCTGGGTCATGCCATCGATGCTGGAGTTTTCCGCGGTGTTGGAGGCCTGCGTCCAACTGTCATTGGAGATGCCCGCAGCGCTGACAGGATAGACGGCGACGCGCGCCGCAGCCAGCAGGCTGGTGGTCGTGCGTACTTCGGAACTGAAGGCCTGGTTCTGCGCGAGCGTTTGCCCGATGCGGTCATCGGGAAAGATGGCGAACGGAAAATCGCTCGCGTACCAGATGAGATTCTTGCGGCCGGGAATTCCGGCCAGATAGCGGGAGAGCGCATTGAGGGCTTGCAGCGTGAGCGTCGAACGCTCATTGGCGCGGAGCTGATTCATGGGTGCGATGCTGTTGTCGCGCATGCCGAGGCTCTCTGCCAGACTTGCGGCCTGCATCTGGTCCATCGCGTCGTCCTGCGCGGTGTGAGCGATTGCGGTGGTTCCGGGAGCGGGTGCGCCTTTTCCACTCATCGCGGCTTGCAGCTTTGCGGGATCGCCGGTGAAGCCCTGCACGAGACGAAGCTGGGAGGACAGCGTAAAGACTGCGATGGGCGTGCCCTGGCGAAGCCCGCGCACAAAGGTACGAACTCCGTCGATAAAGGCGGCCTGGTCTGCGGCGTGGGTATTGAGCCTGTCAAGAAGAAGCACAGTGACCTGATCGCCGGGCGGCGTTGCGGGCTGATTGGTGAATTCCCGCGGCGGCAGCTGAGGCGTCGTGGGCGTGGAGGCGGCAGGGGGCGGGACGTTCTCCTGAAAGAAGTCGATGGTCTGAGGCGCGCCATTGTCGAAGACCCGAAAATCCTGCTGCTGGAGATGAAGCGCAGGCTGCTTGCCTTTGGTGACCACGACATCAATGAGGACAGCGTGCGCCTGGGCCTGGAAGGTGGGCGGCTGAGATGTCGTGGGGGACGTGCTGATTTGCGTGTATGCACTGCGAAGAAGCAAAAGAGTCGAAGCGATCAGCAAAACCCGGCAAAGAAACCCGCTACGCATGATGGACTCCCGCAGGACAAGCCAGTATAAGGGTGGGATGCTCGGAAGCGGCGGTTGGTACACTGCCTGCAACCCATGATGGACTGGACCAACCCGGCGGCGACCGCGCTGGAGCAGATTCGCACGGCGCCGATTGTGCGCTTCAGCGTGCTGGCGCTGAGCTCGATCTTCTTTCTGGTGGATCCGTTTGCGGCGATTCCATCGTTTCTTGCGATCACGAACCACTGCGACGCGGCGCGGCGCAGGCGCATGGCGCGCAAGGCTGCGCTGACATGTTTTGTGGTGCTGGCGAGTTTTGCGCTGGCCGGGCAGGTCATCTTCCGGCTCTTCGGCATTACGCTGCCGGCGTTTGAGATTGCCGGGGGTCTGATTCTGCTGCTGATTGGGCTGGACATGCTGGAAGCGCGGCGCTCACCCACGCAGGAAGCCACGGGCGACACCGAAGAGGCGGCGGCCAAGGAAGACGCAGGGATTGTGCCGCTGGGCGTGCCGATGCTGGCAGGACCAGGCGCGATCTCGTCGGTGATGGTGCTGGTGGGGCCCGTGCCGGCGCTGTGGCATTGGCAGATGGGGGCGATTCTTGGCGCGATTGCCTTCACGTGCCTGGTGAGCTACTGGGTGCTGGCCGGTGCGGGGCGCGTGCGCGCCTTCATGGGCGAGACGGGCATCCGCATCCTGGTGAGAATCATGGGGTTGCTGCTGGTGGCGCTGGCGATGCAGTTCTTTGTGAACGGGCTGACGGATTTGGGAATTATCGTAAAGCCCTGATGATTAAAGCGCTCAAAAGTGGGTTTCCCACAGTTTTAGGGAGCTTTCCACAGGGCAGTGCGCTTGCCAAGAACCGGGTCCGTTGATATTCTCAGAAAGTCGCAACCGGGCGGCGCACCTGAAAGGGAGCCGCTTGCAACTAAGACTGCCTCATGGTACTCTTAGGGAGTTGCAAAGGAAGCAGTGGAGCTTTCCAGTGGCCGTAGGGCCTGCCCGATGTGGGACTTGGAAGGCTGGTTCGTTGGGTCAGGTGAGGCAAGAGCCCCTAGACCCCTGTAGGGAATACCGCAGAGAACAAGCCATTGCATGACCCGGGAGTTCGCTCCCGCGAGCCTTATCGGCTCGGGCGATGTGTCGCCGGTTGATCTTTGAGAATTTACGCTGCGCGAAGACGGAAACGTCAGACGAGCAAAAAATGCGAAAGATGCATTGACAAAGCTCGAATGTTTCGATAGTCTTAAAAAGTTCGCGCAAAAACGCTGCAGACTGCTGCGATATGCAGATGTAGCCAGCGTAACAAGTTCGAGGACACCCTGACCGAATGGTCCGGGCCTCGATCCAAAGGGCACCGCTCAGGCGGAGCGCTCTTACGGATCTTTGACAAAATGGTTGAACGTGCCAGTCGTGAGATGCGATCGAGTTTGGCTTGATCCTTCTCACAAGGTAAGGCGTCCGGGCTTTCGAGCTCGTGACGCGGCCGAACCCAACGACCTCCGTCGAGTGGGTGAGGCAACAGGTTTCAAACGAGAGTTTGATCCTGGCTCAGAATCAACGCTGGCGGCGTGCCTAACACATGCAAGTCGAACGAGAAAGTGGAGCAATCCATGAGTAAAGTGGCGCACGGGTGAGTAACACGTGACTAACCTACCCTTGAGTGGGGGATAACTGAGGGAAACCTTAGCTAATACCGCATAATACCTACGGGTCAAAGGAGCAATTCGCTCGAGGAGGGGGTCGCGGCCGATTAGTTAGTTGGCGGGGTAATGGCCCACCAAGACGATGATCGGTATCCGGCCTGAGAGGGCGCACGGACACACTGGAACTGAAACACGGTCCAGACTCCTACGGGAGGCAGCAGTGGGGAATTTTGCGCAATGGGGGAAACCCTGACGCAGCAACGCCGCGTGGAGGAT
>JAJXWA010000044.1 GCA_021781795.1 Acidobacteriota bacterium | reverse complement strand
GGGACCGATCGGGCCCACTGGGCAGCCTGATCCGACGATCATCCAGACCGCGCCGAAGCCGGACTTCGCTTTTCTTTGGATCTACGCTGTGCTTGCGTATCTGCCGGCTGACCTTGAGACGCCGTTCCTGTTCATCGCTCCGATTGTGGTGATTGGCGGTATGCTGCTGCTGCCGCTGGTGGCCGGCGAGGGTGAGAAGCACTGGTCGCGGCGTCCGATTGCGGTTCTGATGCTGGCTGTAATCGCCGTGACGCTGGGGACGTTCACTCGGCTGGGCACGTACACGCCGTGGAGCCCGCAGATGGAGGCGTGGTCCGGCGAAGCGGTACCGACGCAGTATCTGGAAGGCCGGTCGCCGCTGGAGCGGGAGGGCGCGCTGGTACTGCAGAACAAGCAGTGCCGCGACTGCCACGCGCTGGGGGGCGAAGGCGGCATGCGCGGGCCGGCGCTCGACAACATCGCGGCGCGCATGACGGAGGACCAGATGATTCGCCAGGTGCTGCAGGGCGGCGGCAATATGCCCGCCTACGGCAAGGCGCTGAGCCCGGCGGAGACGCGCGCGCTGGTCAGCTTTCTGATGACGCTGCGCGGCAAGGACCTGCCCCCGGCGGTGGACTTCTCGCGCACGCTGACACAGGCCACCAACAGCAGCGCGCCTCAGGTGGAAAGCGGAGCGAACACCAGGTAGCGCGATGACGACGGCGATGCAGTCCGTGATGGACGACTGGGAGTTGCCGGTCTGGCTGACTGCTGCAACTGTGCTCACCGCTGTCATCTACCTGCGCGGGTGGCTGGCGCTACGCAAGACGCGGCCGCAGCAGTTTGACTCGACGCGGCTGCTGTTTTTTCTCGCCGGCATGGCGAGCCTGTGGATCTCCATCGGCTCGCCGCTCGACGCCTTTGCCGATGTGCTGCTGAGCGCGCACATGATTGAGCACCTCATCCTGATGATGGTTGTGCCGCCGCTGGTGCTGCTGGGGCAACCGGTGGTGCCCATGCTGCGCGGGCTGCCGCGCTTTCTGCGCGTAGGCGTTGCGGGGCCGCTTCTGCGGATGAGGCCGCTGCGCCGGTTTTTCCATGGGCTGGTGCATCCGCCGGTGGCGTGGCTGGCCATGAATGTGACGCTGCTGGCATGGCATGTGCCCGGCGCCTACGATGCCGCTCTTGAAAACGAGACGATCCACGACATCGAGCACCTCTGCTTTCTGGCTGGAGCGATGCTCTTCTGGTGGTGCGTAATCCAGCCTTGGCCGTCGACGGGTAAGCCCTATCGCTGGGGTATGCTGCTCTATCTGCTCACGGCGGACTTTGTGAACACAGGCCTGTCGGCATTTCTCGCGTTCTGCAACCGGCCAGTGTATGCCTACTATGTGGAGCACCCGAATCCGTTCCAGATTCAGCCGCTGCCGGATCAGGTGCTGGGCGCTGCGGTGATGTGGGTGCTGGGATCGCTGGCTTACCTCATCCCGGCGGGAATCCTCACGATGGGGCTGCTGGCTCCGGCGCGAAGGCCGCGCGCTTTGCACCACGCCTGAGGCGATCCTGACTTCCCGTCCATCTGACCCATATCCGGCTAAAAATTTTTCTTGCCAAGAGCTAACTAATCCTTTAGTTGTGGGTCTATAGGATTGCAAGATCGGCTTCTGCGCAGAAATATCTATTGAAATCAAAGGATTTACATGCCGCCCAAAAAATCCAACACGTTGACCGAGGCCGAACTGAGGCTGATGAAGATCCTGTGGCGGCGCGGTGAGTCCTCAGTCAACGATCTGGTGGTTGCGATGCCAGCGGGTGAGGAACTGGCCTACAACTCTGTGCTGACGACGATCCGGATTCTGGAACAGAAGGGTTACGTCGAGCACCGGCAGGAGGGCCGCGCGTTTGTCTACAGGCCCTGCGTCGCGGAAGCAGAGGCGAGCCGTTCGGAGATTCGCCATGTGCTGGGCCGCTTCTTCGGCAACTCGCGTGAGCGACTGCTGCTGTCGCTGCTGGGCGACGAGGAGATTTCGCAGGAAGAACTGCAGCGGCTGAAGCAGGCCATTGAGAGTGCGGAGCCTGACGCAGAGGAACGCGCGAGCAACGAGGTGCCTCGATGAGCGCAGCGGCTGTGGCAACGGCGCTTGCTCACGCTGCAGCGCCTGTGGCAGTGACGGCAGCATGGCAGGGATTGGCCATCGCGATGGCTTTGACCGCGACTCTGAAGCTGGTTCGCTGTACATCGGCTGCGCAGCGGTTTGCCGCGTGGGCTGCAGGATTCGCTGCGGTTGCGGCGCTGCCTCTTATGCAGCTCCTCGGGCGCGTCTTCGAAACGCAGGGCCCAGTTGCTTCGTCGGCGCTTGTTGCGTACCGGCCCTGGCTGGAGCTTGCGCCGGCCTGGAGTGCAGGGATTGCGCTGGTGTGGGTGGCCGCTTCCCTGCTGCGCGCCGTGGACCTTGGCGTTCATGTCGTTCGGTTGCGCAGGATGTGGAAGAACGCCGTCCCGATAGACCTGCCGCTTGCCGTGGATGGAACGAAGACTGGACTGCACAATGCGCGAAAGATGCAGATCTGCGCAAGCACGGAACTGGACCGGCCGGGAGTGATTGGATTTTTTGCGCCGCGGATTCTTCTGCCTGCGTGGCTGCTGGAGCGGCTGACGCCGGGCGAACTGGAACAGGTGGTCTTACACGAGGCCGAGCATCTGCGGCGCGGCGACGACTGGACGAACCTTCTGCAGAAAATTGGCCTGGTTCTGTTTCCGCTGAATCCGGGGCTGTGGTGGATCGAGCACAGGTTGTGCCGGGAGCGCGAGATGGCCTGCGATGAGGGTGTAGTGCAGCGGACGCGCGCTCCGCGCGCCTATGCCGCCTGCCTGGCAAGCCTTGCAGAACGGGGGCTGCAGCGCCGGACCGAGGCTCTGACGCTGGGGGCATGGCAGCGGCGGCCGGAGCTGGCGGATCGCGTCCATCGCATCCTCGCGCGTAGCCCGAAGATGAGTCCTGTCGCAACGGGGGGCTTTCTCGCCGTGGTGTTCTGCACCCTCGTGGCAGGCTCCGCGGAGCTGGCGCGGTGTCCGCAATTGGTCGCGTTTGATGCGGTACGTACGTCCAGCCCAATCGCGGAATGGAAGCCCGGAGCGACTCAACAGCCTTTGATACTGAATGCAACTCTACGCACGCCTACGCTCTCGTCCGCGAGGACCCGCCGCACGCACGCTGCCTCCACCGTAGCGGCAATAAGTGCGCACGAGGCGATTGCGTTGCCGGCCCGCGCGACACAAGCAATGCAGGAGCCACGTGCCGTGGCCACGCGCGTAGAGATGCCGCCTACTGCAGGAGCTGGGCCGAACCTTTCGGGGCAAGCGCAGTTCGTGGTGGTTGCTGCGTGGGAGCAGATGGAGGTTGTGGAGCCCGCGCCGCATGTCTGGACTGACTATGACGCGACTGAGCCACAAGCCGACGCCGCTGCAATGCCCGCCGTGGAGCACTTCACGGTAACGCGACTGATCTTCCGCATAGTTCCCAAGGTTGCCACGCCAGCAGCACAGCCTGCTGTGCGCGACGGCTGGCTAACGCTCCAACTCTAACCATTTCAAACGCACCCAATGGAGGGGTCGATATGACTGCAACAACTAATTCATTAGTGGCAACGGCACGGCGATTTGCTATCCCTGCAGGAGGCGCAGCGGCGGCACTGCTCTGCCTGACATTCTTTGCAGGCCATCGAACGGCGGAGGCCGCCAGCAGCGCTGCAGCGGCCCCGCTCGACGACAGCCGGGTTTCGTCTCTGGTTGCGCTTGATGATGCCGTGGAAGCGGTTGCCTCGCGCGTGACACCTGCGGTGGTGAGTGTCTCCGTCACGGCCAAGGTGAACCCGAATGGGCCGGGCGACGATGGGATGCCGGCGCAGGGCCAGATTCCACCGGGTATGCAGCAGTACTTCTTTGGCTTTGGCTCACCGTTCCAGGGCCAGGGCATGCCGCAGCAGCCGCAGGTTGAGCATGGAGTGGGCAGCGGCGTGATCGTATCACCCGATGGCTACATTGTGACCAACGATCACGTCGTCAACGACGCGACGCAGATCCGTGTGTCGATGCATGACCGGCGCGTCTTTCCTGCGCGACTGATCGGCGTGGACAAGCTGAATGATCTGGCTGTGATCAAGATCGACGCGAAGGATCTGCCGAGCATTCCGTGGGGCGACTCCAACGCGCTGCGCCCTGGACAGAGCGTTCTGGCCTTCGGCAGCCCGTTCGGCTACTTCCAGTTCTCTGTGACGCGGGGCATCATCAGCGCACTGAATCGGCCCAATCCGTACACGGACGATCCGCGGAAGCCGGGAGACTTCATTCAGACCGATGCTGCGATCAATCCCGGCAACTCCGGCGGCCCGCTGGTGGATGCGCATGGAGAGGTGATTGGCATCAACACGTTCATCATCACCAATAGCGGTTCGTTCGCGGGTGCAGGCTTCGCAATCCCATCTGAGATTGCGCGCGCGTCGGCCGAACAAATTATCAAGACCGGCGCGGTGCACCATGGCTATCTGGGCATCAGCATGAACGATGTGACGCCAGACAACGCCAGCTTCTTCAATCTTCCGGATGCGAGCGGCGCCATTATCAGCCAGGTCACGCCCGACTCGCCCGCAAGTCGTGCCGGCCTGAAGACCGGCGACGTGTTGCGCTCGCTCAATGGCAGGCCGATGGTGAACGGCAGTGCGCTGCAGGTGGCGGTTTCACAGATCGCGCCCGGCAACGCGATCCAGCTTGGCATCCTTCGCAACGGCAAGCCGGAGACGGTGAATGTGCAGGTAGGCGAGTACCACGCGAAGACAGAACTCGCGGACAATGCGGGCCCGGCCAAGGATCATCGCGCACGGCTGGGACTCGCGGTTGCGGACCTGACGCCGGATGTGCGCCAGCAACTGAACCTACCCGAGCAGGTACACGGTGCGGCGATTGAGAAGGTCAAGCCGGCGAGCCCGGCGGACGATGCAGGTCTGGCACCGGGGGATGTGATTCTGGAAGTGGACCGCAAGCCGGTGCAGAGTGCCGACAGCTTTGCGAATGAGGTGCATGCCCTGCCCGAAGGCAAGGATATTCTGCTGCTGGTGTGGTCGCACGGCGGCGCGAGCTATCGCGTGGTGCATCCAGCGCAGAACAGCGACAACGGCATGTAAGTCAGACGGCGGTGGAGACGGAATTTACCGCCTCTCTCACACGCAGAGCAGTGGGGGCGCGCCGAAGGTCACCGGGAGCGATCATCGATCTATTCCGTTGCCTGTGGCGCGCTCTTGCCTGTGCTGAAGACAATTGCAGTGAACGCAAAGATATCGGTTTCTTCGCTCGTCCAGGAATCCTGGGGCAGACCGGCTTTGATGCAGGTCTGCTCAAGAAAACGAAAGCAGTCCCAGCCGTGCTCAATGGCAACCTGAGGTAGAAGCAGGCCCTCATGATTGCCGTTGCGAATGACCAATCCATCCTGGCCTATGTGAATTTCGCGCACATTCTGGATGCGTCGCAGGGAAGAAAGCACCGATATTTCATACTGCAGGTCGGGCAATTCCTCTTCCGCGATCGGACGGAAGCGAGGATCATGTGTTGCTGCGAGAGCGGCAGTCTCCCACACGGAGAGATACAGCGGCGTGACGGCAGATGTGTATCCGATGCAGCCGCGCAAATGCCCGTTGGACTGCAGCGTGACAAAGGCTCCGCGTTCATGACACAAGGCGTCCGAGGCTGGCTTTTCCGGCTTGAAGCTACGCTCTCCGCGCACGGTGACCTCGACCGAACGGCGAGCGATTGAGAGCAGCTCGTCCTTCTCCTCGCGGCTTAATTGAAATGCCTGGTGAACCGGCGCGGCATCTCCGCTCCGAAGAAAGGCGACTGCGCTGTAACCAACGACACGCGACTGATCTCCAGTGACATGACCGGAGTGCGCGTACTTGAGAACCTGAGCGATGTTGGCCCCTAGGTGTTCCGATGCAATCATGGCGGCAAGGATGGGACCGCCGCCACAAGCTTCCCACCGCTGCGCTGCAAAGTTCTGCGCCATGTTGAAGTAGTCCCACGACTCAAGAGCGTGGAGGGTCCTGCGATCCATTGCTTCGGCGCTTTCCGCGGTGAAGTAGTGCGAGAGGTCGGAACTTGCGACGATGAGCGTGCCGCCGCATTGCGATGCAGATTCGTGCTCAGCCGTAATCAGTGTTGCGAGAGCACTGCCGAGGCCGCGGCTGGCTTCGTAGGATTGATTGCCCATCACGACGGGCACAAGACGAAACGCGCCGAGAACGTGCTGCAGCCACGGAAGCTGGACTTCAATCGCATGCTCACTTCCCTGCTCGGATGGATCATGACCGCGATGCGAGAAGCGGGAGATTGCGTCGGATTCGGTAAGTCGAAGCGCGAATTCCTTATCGATAGCGATGGAGCCCAGCGGCGTTTCATAGGCATCTCCGTCGTAGACCGATGTGAAGGTGAAGGCTTCGAAGTGAGACGGCGCAATGACCACGACTCGCGCGACGTTGCGGCCTTGCACTGCTGCGTAAGCAGTCGCCGCGACAGAGCCGGAGTAGAGATAGCCTGCATGGGGAGCGACAAGTGCGAGGACATCTCCCTCATGCGGGCGGCAATCAACTTCCGCCAGCATCACCTCGATCATCCCTCGAAGGCGGGCAGGGTCCGATGGGTAGAAACTGCCGGCGACAGCGGGAGTGTGCACATGGGGCGCAATGGCCGTGTGGTCTTGCGCCAGTGCCGCATGACGTCCGATGCCGAATCGCGATCCAGGCATCTTCCGGCTCCTTTCTCGCCGCCGCCAATGCCGGTGCGGCAGCGCCCCAGCGTGTTCAGGTGTTCCAGACGCCGGGAATGGCCAGCCTGCAGTAGGGACAGGCGCCGTCGCATAGCAGCATCTGGCGAATGTCGTAGCCACTGCGATGGACAAGCAAGCGGCTGCAATGCGGACAGTAGGTGCTTTCCGCAGGATGGCCAGGGACATTGCCGATATAGACAAACTGAAGCCCTTCTGCCTGAGCAATGCGGCGGGCTCGCTCCAGGGATGCTACGGAGGTGGTGGGGAGATCCAGCATCTTGTAGTCGGGATGGAATTGCGAGAAATGGAGCGGCACATTGACGCCGAGATGGGCCTTGATCCATCGCGCGAGAGCGGTCAGTTCTTCGTCGCCGTCGTTTTGTGTGGGAACCAGCAGATAGACGATCTCTGTCCACTTGCCAAGCTTGACCAGCGCAACAAGAGTGTCGAGTACGGGCTTGAGTTCGCCAACGACGACCTTGCGGTAATAAGAATCGGAGAAGGCCTTGAGATCAATCTTGACGGCGTCCATGCGGCCGTAGACCGATTCCAGCGCGTCCTTGTGGATATAGCCGTTGGACACTTCAATTGCGCGCAAGCCTTGCTCGTGGGCGCGGTCTGCGGTGTCCATCACAAATTCGCTACAAACGATGGGCTCTGTATAGGTGAAGGCGATGGTCGAGCAGTTGTATTGCCGGGCCAGTTCAACGACGCGCGCGGGCGGCATGGATTCACCGGGAGCATCTTCGGGTCTGGCCTGAGAGAGTTCCCAGTTCTGGCAGAATTTGCAGTTCACATTGCAGCCGGCAGTGGCGACCGAGAACGCAAGCGAGCCCGGCATGTAGTGGAAGAAGGGCTTCTTCTCGACTGGATCGATGTGGGCTGCGCAGACCCTTCCATAGACGAGCGTGAACAGGCTCCCGTGGCGGTTTTCGCGGACACGGCAATAGCCACGCGCCCCTTCGCGAAGGCTGCACTCGCGTGGACATAGCAGACACCGCACTTTGCCTTCTGGAAGTTTCTTATAGAAGCGAGCCTCTGTGATGAATTCCTGCTGCAGGTCCGCCACCGCAGTGGACTCGGCTGCGGACGCGGGTGCAAGTGCCTGCGGCTCTAGCGCCGATGCGGATGCCTGGGGTTGGAATCTGGCGCTGCTCATTGAGGAGGACCGAGCCGGCCGGCGCAAGGTAGAGATGGTACCCATCACGCACCTCCCGTGGAGTTCGCTGTCTGCTGGAGGCATCTCTGCGAGGTCACACGGCGGTTCCTGGCCCGCGTGCGAACAGACCACCCGCCTGCAGCGCACCCGCATTATGGTGACGCGGAACTCTGCACCGTATCAGTGACCGAGGGCACAGGCAAGGCATGTTGTCTGCGCCGCATGACTGCAAGCGACACGCCATGAGACTTGCGTTTATTTGATTGCATTGAAAGGGGATGGCGGTTGCCTTGCCGGATTCCGCCTCGGAGCTGTTCACGGTGCGTTCAAGTTTTGTATTGCAATTTACGGCTCGTCCTGCGAAGATTTTGACATGCAGACTTCGACTTGTTGTCGCCCTTGTACGCCGCTACGCGCGCACAGGTGACCTGAGTCTGAGAGTTTTTACCAACTTCAAGGTTTCTGAAGCCCGCGTTGCAGACCCATCTGCCGCGGGATTTTTATTTCCCCGCAAACTTATACGGTCTTTGGACCCATCACGGTAAAGAGGAATCATGAGCGAATCTGTCGTTGTGAAAGAAACAAAAGCCCAGCGCACGGAGCGGCTGAAGCTTGCCAAGAATCCGTGGGAGGCATTCGACGAGGTGCGAGCCTTTGCGCGAGCGGGCCGAACCAGCGTGGTTCCGGAATGGGCGTCGCTCTACTTCAAGTGGTGGGGCGTGTACACGCAGGGAGACGGCGTGGGCGCGACCGGAGGCAAAGGCGGCGAAGGCGTTACGACGGACTACTTCATGATGCGCGTGGGCATTCCCAATGGCATCCTCACGTCGCAGCAGCTTCGCGTGATTGCAGAGCTCACGCAGAAGCATGCGCGGAACCTCGCCGACATCACCGTGCGGCAGAACATCCAGTTGCACTGGCTCACGATCGAGTCGCTGCCGGAAGTGGTGGACGCCCTCAGCGCAATCGGGCTTTCGCCGAAGGGCGCCTGTGGCGATGTAGTGCGCAACGTGACCGGATGCCCGCTGAGCGGCATTGCCGCGGACGAAATCATCGACTCTTCTGCGCTGGCGGTGGAGGTGGCTCATCTGCTGACGGCGAATCCGGAGTTTGTAAATCTGCCGAGAAAGTTCAAGATTTCGATCGGCGGCTGCCCCACGTGGTGCAATTATCCGGAGATTAACGATGTGGCGCTGACGCCGGCGGTGCAGAACGACCAGGTTGGCTATTCGCTGCGCGTGGGGGGCGGGCTCTCCAAGGAGCCGCATCTTGCGATTCGTATCGATGCGTTCATCCTGCCGGACCAGGCGCTGCGCGTGGTTCGCACCATCGCCGAGATCTTCCGCGACCAGCAGGGCCTGCGCGAGAGCCGCGATCGCGCGCGGCTGAAGTACCTGTTCCTGAAAGACGGCTGGACGCCGGAGACGTTTCTTGCCGAGTTGCAGTCGCGGCTTGACTTCAAGCTGCTGCCGGGGGCGCCCGAGCAGATTCCGGACGAGACCTTGCGCGACCATGTGGGGGTTCATCCACAGAAGCAGGCTGGGCTGAGCTACGTGGGCGCGTCCGTGCTGCGCGGCCGTATGACGGGCGATCAGCTTGCGGCCGCTGCAGAATTGGCAGAACGGTACGGCAGCGGGCAACTGCGCGCCACCGCTTCGCAGAATCTAATCTTCATCGACATTCCCACCGAGAAGACACCTGAGCTGGTGCGCGAACTGGGCAAGATTGGGCTGCATGTCGAGGGCTCGGTCTTCTGGCGCGGAGCGGTGGCCTGCACGGGCACGGAGTTCTGCAAGCTGGCCATCACGGAGACCAAGGGCTTTACGCGCTGGCTGGTGGAGGAGTTGGAGGATCGGCTTCCCGAGTTCGATGAGTTGCTACGCCTGCACGTGACAGGCTGCTCGAATGGATGCGGCCAGCACTGGATTGCGGACATTGGCATGGAAGGCAAGAAGATCAAGCACGACGGCAAGATGGTCGATGCGTATTACTTCTGCGTGGGCGGAGCTGTCGGCAGGCACGCAGCGGTTTCGCGGCCGGTAGGATACAGGTGCCGCGCGCCGCAGGTGCCGGAGTCGATTGAGCGGCTTCTGCGCCAATATCTGGCGAACCGAGAGCGCGGGGATAATCTTCGCGCCTGGTTCCAGCGCCACTCAAATGATGAGTTGCGCGGCTATCTCGCAGGGGAAGAGATGACCGCGGTAGAGCGCGATCTGCCGCCTACGGGCCGTGTGCCGCTGGCAGTAGCGGATTAAGGAGGATTCTTGCAGCTCTTGCCGATTTTTTTGAGACTGGAAGGCCGCCCGGCGCTGCTGGTGGGCGCGGGCAACGTTGCGCTGGAGAAGATCGGCAGCCTCCTCAGGACAGGCGTGAAGCTGCGTGTGGTGGCTCCGGAGGCGCGGCCTGAGGTGCAGGGGCTGGCAGCCGAGGGCCAGCTGGAGTGGACGGCAAAAGAGTTCAGTCCAGAGGATCTCGACGGCAACTTTCTTGTCATCGCTGCGACGGATCGAGCGGAGATCAACGCTTCGGTCTATCGCGCGGCGCTGGAGAAGAATATCCCCTGCAACAGCGTGGATGATATTCCGAACTGCGATTTCTACTTTGGGTCCGTAGTGCGGCGCGGCGACCTGCAGATCGCGATTTCAACGGCTGGGGAGAGTCCGGCTCTTGCACAGCGTTTGCGCCGCGAGATTGACGAGCAGGTTCCGCAGGATCTGGGCCCGTGGTTGCGCGAGTTGGGCTCGCTGCGACGCGAAGTGTTGACGACGCATCCACGCGGTGACGAGCGAAAACTGCTTTTGCATGAGCTTGCCCAGCGGCAGATCTGCGATTCTCCGGCTTGCACGACGCGCCGACTTGCAGTTGCGCCGCTGCAGGCGCCGCACGTGGACGCGAAGGGCATGGTGTATCTGGTCGGAGCGGGTCCTGGCGACCCCGAGTTGCTGACGGTGAAGGCCACGCGCAGAATCCAGCGCGCTCATGTGGTGCTGCATGACGATCTGGTGCCGCAGGCGATTCTCGATCTGGCTTCGCCCGAGGCGGAGATCGTCAACGTAGGCAAGCGCTGCGGACTGAAGAGCATTACGCAGGAGCAGATTCATAAGCTGATGGTGCTCCATGCCGAGGCAGGCCGGAGCGTGGTGCGGCTCAAGAGCGGCGATCCGCTGCTGTTTGGCCGAGCCGCGGAAGAAATGGAGGCGTTGCATGCCGCGGATATCCCGTTCGAGATTGTTCCGGGCATCACGGCTGCCTTTGCGGCGGCGGCGTCCGTCGGCTGCTCGCTGACAAGCCGGGAGACGTCCTCCAGCGTCATCTTTTCGACCGGGCACCATGCCCAGTCCCATAACCATGCGCCCCTGCCGGAGATTGAGGACGCAACCCGCGTGGTCTATATGCCGGGGCGCGACCTGAGCCTGCTGGCGCTCGAGTGGATGCAGGGCGGACTTCCTGCTGAGCTGCCGTGCGCCGTGGTATCGCGGGCCGCTCAGCCCGATGAGCAGGTTCAGTACACGACACTCGACAAACTCGGCTCGCTGGAAGCGGCGACGGCGCCGAGTCTGCTGATTGCTGGATGGGCGGTGGAAGAGGCAGGAGCAGCGCGGTCGGCTCAGAAGCTGGTGAGCGAGCAGGCTTGACGCATGCATCATCCTGCCACGTAAGATGGGCGCGCCACAAGCATGCAATCTGTAGACACTCAGATCCAACCTCCAGCGTTTCAACTCCCGGAGACCTATGATGCCATCTGGCGCAAGTTGCCGAGCCGTCGCACGGTTCGCAACAGCAACCGTCTCACTCTGGATATGCCTCTTCGCGGCAGCGTGCGGCGGGGGGACCAGTTCGACGCCACCGCCGCCGGCGACCTACACGCTGACTGTGAACTCGTCGAATCCTCAATCCGGCGCTTCAATCTCCGTGAGCCCGGCCGATGCTACCGGAGCCTCCAACGGCACTACCAGCTTCAGCCGTACCTACAATGGCGGGACATCTGTCACTTTGACTGCAACGGCGACGGCAGGCAGCAACAAGTTCTCTTCGTGGTCTGGCTGCACTTCCACCAGCGGCGCAACCTGCACTGTGACCGTGAACGGGAACGCGGCCGTCACTGCGACGTATGTTCCGCCGGTGATCACATCCGTCACCGTGACGCCGAATCCCGCAGCAGCAGTTATAGGCACGACGCTGCAGTTTGGCGCTTCTGTTTTGGGGAATGGGACCTTCTCCAGCGCGGTGACCTGGACAGTGAGCGCACCCGCAGGCAGTTCGCTCAGCCCCGGCGATATTGATTCCGGTGGCCTCTACACCACGCCATATCCTGCGCCTGCAACGGTGACGATAACCGCCACAAGCGTGCAGGATCCAACGGTATCTGGCAATGTGACTGTCGCATTGAACACACCCGCTGCCGCAACTGGGCCAACTCTGAGCGTGGATGCAGGCAACCAGACCCACGCAATCAGCCCGTACATCTATGGAATGAACTCGTACACATTGACCACAACCACCGCCAAGGCAGCGAGAATCTCAGTGGATCGCTGGGGAGGCGATGGCACCTCGCGCTACAACTATCTGCTCGATGTCACCAACTCAGCAAGCGACTGGTACTTTGAAAATCAGGTTGGAGCGACTGGCACGGAGGCGACCAGCGCATTCAACGCTCAGGTCACGAGCGATGCGAACGTCGGAGCGAAGACGCTGGGCACCGTTCCCGTGAATGGATGGGTTGCCAAGGATGGAACATCGTGCAGCTATCCGGTATCGGTGTATCCCAATCAGCAGCATGTGGACGGCTACCGGAATTGCGGCAACGGAGTATACCCGCAGGGAGTGAACGGCTGCGCCAGCGCGCAGGGCTGTGACATTTCAGGAGTCGATCCAACGACAACGAGTGCAGCGGTCCAGGCATCCTGGGCCGGTAACTGGGTTTCGTATCTCGTGAGTAAGTTCGGGACTGCGGCGCAGGGCGGTGTGGCGATCTACGATCTCGACAATGAACCAAGCTGGTGGGATGCGGTTCACCGGGATGTGCATCCCGCCCCTTTCACTTATGACGAAGTTACGAATAACGGCATCGCGACCGCAGGCGCAGTCAAGACTGCCGACCCAACGGCGGAAGTCAGCGGGCCGGTAATGGATTACTGGTGGGATTATTTCTATTCAAAGAAGGATGTGGAGTCCGGTTGGAGTTCTGGACCGTGCTATCAGCCGTGGGACAATCCTGTAGACCGGAACGCGCACGGCGGCGTTCCTTTCATCGAGTATTACCTTCAGCAGTTTTCCGCATACCAGACAAAGAACAACGTACGCCTGTTGGACTATCTCGACCTGCATACCTACTTCGCAGCGGACAATCTGGGATTTGCGCTCGCCGGCAATACAACCGCGCAGCAGGCACGGCTCAACTCTACTCGAGTCTTCTGGGACCCGACCTATACCGACTCAAACTATCCGCAGCCTAACTATCTGACCGATTCGAACTACACTGCCAACTGCTCTGTACCACTGCAGGCGCCTGAAGTCATTCCCATGATGCACAAGTGGGTCAACGCGGATTATCCGGGCACTAAGCTCGCAATCACCGAATACAACTGGGGTGGACAGGAGTCGATCAACGGCGCGCTGGCACAGGCAGATATTCTCGGAATCTTCGGCCGAGAGGGTCTGGACCTTGGTACGCTTTGGGGGCCTCCAGATCCAGTCAAGCAGGTTCCAGGATTGATGGCATTCGAGATCTACCGCAATTATGACGGAGCGGGCAGCGCCTTTGGCGATACCGCGCTGGTATCAAGCAGCAGCGATCAGGGCAAGATCTCCGTGTATGGCGCCCTGCGCACGAGCGACAACATGCTGACGGTTATTGTGCTCAACAAGACTTATGGCGACCTGACGACAACCCTCGCGCTGAATCACCTGACACCGAACGGCAACGCCAAAGCCTGGCTGTATAGCAATGCGAACCTCGCGGCGATTGTCGCAGCCCCCGATGTGACCGTCACCGCACCCGCATCCGGGAGCACGACCAGCACGCTTTCAACAACGTTTCCTGCGCAGTCCGTGACACTGCTCGTCATCCCCAAGGTATAGGCGCAGACGAGCAATACTGGCGTCCGGTATGCGCCCTTTATACTGGAGTGTTTGCATCGCTAAAGCGGCGTGTTGCCTTGCGGATCCAAAGACGAGGAGAAAACATTGTCTCAGGCAGAGATTGGCATCATTGGCGGCAGCGGGCTGTACTCCATGCCGGGCTTCACCAACGTTCGCGAAGAGCGGATCAGCACTCCATTCGGGGACCCCTCGGATCCGTTTGTTCTGGGCGAACTGGAAGGGCGCAAGGTTGCCTTTCTGGCCAGGCATGGACGCGGGCACCGGATTCTTCCCTCCGAGCTGAACTTTCGCGCGAACATCTACGCATTCAAGGCGTTGGGCGTGGAACGGATTCTGTCTGTCTCTGCCGTAGGTTCGCTCAAGGAAGAGCACAAGCCAACAGACTTTGTCGTACCGGACCAGTTCATCGACCGAACCTTTCACCGCGTCTCTACCTTCTTTGGCGATGGAATCGTGGGGCACGTGGCGTTTGGCGATCCCGTCTGCTCCACTGTGGCCAAAACCGCGGCTGCAGCGTGCGCGCAAGCAGGTGTCGTGGGCAAGCTGGGCGGCACGTACGTGTGCATGGAAGGCCCGCAGTTCTCAACCAAGGCCGAGTCCAATCTGTATCGAAGCTGGGGCGCTGATGTGATTGGCATGACCAACCTGCAGGAGGCCAAGCTGGCGCGCGAGGCTGAGATTTGCTATGCGACCGTGGCGATGGTGACCGATTATGACTGCTGGCGCGAGGGCCATGATGCGGTGACGATTGAAGAGATCGTGGCGGTACTGCACAAGAATGCGGACAACGCAGCCAGGGTTGTGAAGGCGGCTGTTGCGGCCATGCCGAAAGAGCGCGCGTGCGCGTGCGCAGCGGCGGCAAAATTTGCCGTGCTGACGCAGGCAGACACGATCCCCGCGGAAACAAAGAACCGCCTCAAGCTGCTCTTCGGCAAATATCACAACTGGTAGAGAACGACGAATCACTTCTACTTCTATCCATCAAAGGAACGATATGGCAATCACAGTTGTAGGCAGCGTTGCGTTTGACTCCGTTGAGACGCCGGCGGGCCGGCGCGATCGCTGCCTTGGCGGCGCGGCGACGTACTTCTCGCTGGCGGCGAGTTACTTCACCGATGTGCGGGTCATTGCCGTGGTGGGCGAGGATTTTGGAGACAAGGAAGAGCAGGTCTTCAAATCGCGCGGAATTGACATGAAGGGCATCGAGCGGGCCGCAGGCAAGAGCTTCTTCTGGGAGGGCTCCTACCTGGAGAGTCTGAACGAGGCGAAGACACATGCCACCGAGCTGAACGTCTTTGGCGCCTTTGAACCGAAGATTCCCGACTCATATCGCGACTCCGAATTTCTCTTTCTTGCCAACATCGATCCGGTACTGCAGCGGCGCGTGCGCGAAGCCATGCCACAGGTGAAGCTCGTCGCAGGCGACACGATGAATTACTGGATCAAGGACCACAAGCCGGCGCTGCTTGAAGTTTTGAAGGGTCTGGACATCCTGCTCATCAACGATACCGAGACGCGCATGCTGGCGCAGAACAGCAACCTTGTCCAGGCGGCGCGCGCCGTTCTGGGCTTGGGGCCGCGCATGCTGGTGGTAAAGCACGGCGAATACGGCGCGACTGCATTTCATCGGGCGACGGAAGGCGTTCTCGGCGCGAAGACATTTCGCGCTCCCGCTCTGCCGTTGGAGCACGTGGTGGACCCGACCGGCGCAGGAGACAGCTTTGCCGGAGGCTTCTTTGGTTATCTGGCATCGCAGCCGGATCTCACCTCGGCAACATTTCGCCGCGCGATGTTTTATGGGAGCACCATGGGTTCCTTTACCGTGGAGCGCTTTGGAACTGAGCGCCTGCAGCAGCTCACGCGGGAAGAGATTGACGAGCGCTTCAACCTGTTCCGCGAGTTGACCCACCTTGACTGACGCGAGCCCCCAGGACGGCTGTACCGGCAGCGAGCTGCTGACCGTGTTGGGCGCTTGCACTGCGTTGTCGCTTGCGGCCTTTGCCTGGAGCTGGCAGAACCATGCGTTGCTGAACTACGGCGATGCTGTGGCTCACCTCCACATCGCACGGCGGGTCATCGACTCGCATCGGCCGGGGCTGACCCAGCTCGGCTCTGTATGGCTGCCGCTGCCGCACCTGCTTCTGCTTCCCTTCGTTGCCGTCTATCGCTGGTGGGCCGATGGAATTGCCGGGGCGATTCCATCGATGGCGGCTTACATCGCGAGCTGCATGGGACTCTATCGCCTCACTCGCTATTGGGTAAAGCCATGGGGTGCAGCGCTGGGGCTTGCATTCTTTGCGCTGAATCCGAATCTGTTGTATCTGCAGACAACCGCGATGACCGAGCCGTTGTTTCTCTGCGAGTTCATTTGGATCGTGGCGCTTCTGGTGGAGTGGCACGCGCGAATGAATGAGCACGCAGAGCGTGCGTCAAGGATTCTATGGCCCCTTGCAGGTCTGCTGGTGGCGGCGGTCTACACGCGCTACGACGGGTGGGTTCTTACGCTGCTGGCGTGGACTGCCGTCGGCTTGATTCTTCTGCGCCATCGGGCTCTTAGGTCGCGCACCTTCTGGACGGCGAGCGCCGTTGTCGTTGCCTCTCCCATCGTATGGTTTGCTTACAACGCGCTGGTCTACGGAGACTGGCTCGACTTCCAGCGCGGCCCCTACTCGGCAAGGGCGATTGAGATACGAACCGCCACGCCGGGCGGACCGCCGCATCC
>JAJXWA010000084.1 GCA_021781795.1 Acidobacteriota bacterium | reverse complement strand
TATTTCTCAAGACGACGGAACCGAATGCCGCCGAATGGGTGAGCCGCGCTATCGGCAAGGTGGAGATCGAGCGCATGAAGGAGACGCACTTCGACGGCAGCCGCGCAGGCAGAAACTTCTCGCTCGACCGGCAGACGGAACCGCTGGTTCTCGACTCCGAGATCAGCGGCCTGGAGAACTTGCATGCCTACCTGAAGCATGGCAACTACGTTGCCCGCTTCTCCTTTTCCGTGCTGGATGTTCCGGCAACCAAGCCGAAGTTCATTGAGCGTCTGGAGGATGACTTCATCGTCCGGGAGCCGCGTCAGGGAGTGCCGACACTGGCGAAGATCGAGCCGCCGTCGGTGGCTCCGCCGCGCACCGCATCGAAGCCTACCGAAGCGTCGCAGATACACACAACACCGCAAGTACCCACAACGCCAGAGACCAAGCCCGTCACTGAGACGCGGGAAGAAAGGCAGACGGAGTTCACCTTCGGCCCAAGGTTTTAGGCTATGCTTACCATCTCTAAACCGCTCTCCGCAGGCCAGGCGCAGAGCTATCACGCCAAGGAGTTCACCGCCAAAGAGCAGAACTACTGGTCGGAGCGCGGCGTGATCGCTGGCGAATGGCAAGGCCGTCTAGCTTCACAATTCGGCCTTGCAGGAGCGGTCTCTGCCGAAGACTTCGCGCGGTTGAGTCAGGGGCAGCATCCGGCGACGGGAGAGCAGCTTGTCCGCCAACGCGCATCCTACGAATACCAAGACGCAGATGGCAAGACCATCAAGACCATGGAACACCGCGCCGGTTGGGATGCAACCTTCTCCGCGCCCAAGTCCGTTTCGCTCACCGCCCTCGTGGGCGGTGATCAAAATGTTCGGCTGGCCCATCGTGAGAGCGTCCAGGTCGCCCTTGAACAACTCGAGCACTATACGCAGGCGCGGATCGGCGGCAATCATCCAGCGGAGACGACAGGCAAGTTCATCACGGCAAAGTTCGAGCATGATACCGCCCGCCCCGTGGATGGTTACGTTGCGCCGCAGTTGCACACGCACGCCGTCGTCTTCAACGTCACTGAGCGCGACAACGGCCAGCCGCGTGCCATTCAGCCGCAGAGTCTCTTCGCGTCGCAGCAGTTCGCCACCGCCGTCTATCAGTCCGAGTTGACCTACCGGCTTCGCCAGCTCGGTTACGAAATCACTGTTGGCCGCAGCGGAGCGCCGGAGATCAAGGGCTACTCGCAGGAGTATCTTGACGCATCGAGTCCACGCAGTCAGCAGATTCGGGCATATCTTGAGCGCACCGGACGCGCGGGTTCGGAGGCTGCGGAGATCGCCGCGCACTCGACCCGCGACAGGAAGGAAATCCACTCACCGCGCGAAGTCATGGCGGCGCATCGTAAGCTCGCCGCCGACTTCGGTCACCAGGCTGATGCCGTCGTCCGCGCTGCGCAGGAACGGCTCCAGCATCAGCAGCAACCGTCACAAGCAATCGACCGAGTGCGGGACTCGCTGACCTTCTCCCGCGACAAGAACTTCGAGCGCGAAGCCGTCGTAGACGAGCGCGCATTGATCCGCGACGGCCTTCGTCGCGGCATGGGCGAAGTCACTTACGCTCAGGTGCGCTGCAATCTCGATGCGCGACTCGCTGTTGGAGAGTTTCAGATCGTCGAGCGCGGGCAGAACACGCCAGCGCGGCAGTTCACGACGGCCAAGGCCATCGCAGCGGAGCATGAAATCCTGCGTCGGGTCGAAGAAGGGCGCAATCAGATTGCTCCAGTTCTGGCGCGGCAACAGGCTATTGCTGTCGCCGACCAGCATTCCCATCTGAATCGCGCACAGCAACGTGTCGTCGAAGATGTACTCAGTTCGGCAGACCGCATTCAGGCGATTCAGGGCTACGCAGGCGCGGGCAAAACGACCACGCTTTCCGTCATCCGTAATGCGGCTGAGGCGCAAGGCTACACGGTGGAAGGATTCGCCCCGACATCCCGCGCCGCCCGCCAGCTTGGCCAAGCTGGCATCGAATCGGTAACCTTGCAAGGATTCCTCGCTCGATCCGTGAAGCCGGATGCGCCTGAGCAGAAGCATTTCTACTTCGTCGATGAATCGAGCCTCGCCAGCACCAACCAGATGCACGGGTTCCTTGCCCGGCTCGGCCCCAATGACCGTGTGCTCTTGATTGGCGACACGCGCCAGCATCAGGGGGTCGAAGCAGGCCGTCCCTTCGAGCAGTTGCAAGAGGCCGGAATGCACACAGCCAAGCTCGACGAGATCGTGCGCCAGAAAGACCCAGCGCTGAAGTCTGCCGTCGAATTGCTGGCCAAAGGCCAGGTCTCCGCCGCGCTCGAATCTCTCCAGCAGCAGGGCAGAATCAAGGAAATTCCGAACGCGGAGGACCGCATTAGCACCATCGCCAAAGCCTACGCAGAGTCGCCTGAGAAAACATTGATCGTTTCACCCGACAACGCCTCACGCCGCGAGTTGAACCTTGCCGTCCGCGAAGAATTGAAGGCTCACGGAACCGTTGCACCAGATGACCGCAGCTTCCGAGTGCTCGTGCAGCGCCAGGACATGACCGGAGCCGAGCGCACCTGGGCAAGTCACTACGAGGTCGGCGACATCGTCCGCTTCGCACGCGGCAGCAAGGCCACAGGCATCGAGGCTGGGAGCTATGGAACCGTTGTCGCCATCAATCCCGCCGCCAACCTGCTTTCCGTTGAAAAGGCTACTGGTGAGATCGCCACCTACGCTCCGCGCCGCCTGACCGGTGTCAGTGTCTACCGGGAGATAGATCGTGAGTTTTCCGTCGGCGACCGCATCCAGTTCACCGCTCCCGACAAGCCGCTCGGCGTTGCCAACCGTGACCTTGCGGTTATCGAATCCATCGCTCCTGAAGGCCGAGTTATGGCCCGCCTCGAATCAGGACGCGAGATCAGCTTCGACCCCACCGAACAACGCCACTTCGACCACGGTTACGCCGTCACCAGCCACAGCGCCCAGGGCCTCACCGCCGAGCGCGTCCTCGTCAACGCCGACACATCCGTCCACCCGGACCTGCTCAACTCTCGCTTCGGATATGTTTCCATCTCCCGCGCCAGCCACGAGGCAACGCTCTTCACCGACAACCTCGCCAAACTCAACCCGCAGCTCAGCGCGGATGTCTCCAAGACCTCTGCGCTGGAAATTAACCATACTCCGTCCGTTGCTCAAGGAATTGGAATGGGAATCTGACGGACGCAACCGATAGAATGGAGGCGTTGCTGGCCTCCACTGGTCGTGCTCGCCGCGCGGCCTCAAACAGCGGAGGAACCACGATGACCGACCTGACAGCCATGCCTGAGAACTACGACAACATCCGCACCGAAATCGTCGAACTGCTCAAGACGGCGCGTTCCACGGCGGCCCGCAACGTGAACTCCATCATGACGGCGACGTATTGGGAGATTGGCCGCCGCATCGTGAAGCTTGAGCAAGGCGGTGAGCGCAGAGCCGGATACGGTGAGCAGCTCATCGAACAGCTTGCTACGGATTTGACCCGCCAATTTGGAAGAGGATTCGGGCAAACAAATCTCAAGCAGATGCGTACGTTTTACCAGGCATGGC
>JAJXWA010000043.1 GCA_021781795.1 Acidobacteriota bacterium | reverse complement strand
CCATCCAGCGCGCCGCCGTGGCCGTTGCCCTCGGCCTCGGACTCGCCGCCGTCTATCTTGTTCCCGCGGATCACGAAGAGCCTTGGGCCGCCATCCATCAGGCCACCGATGATCCCGGCTACCTCATAGAAAACAACTGGCTCTTCGCGCGCCACTCCGCCGCCGGCCTGCAGGAACACGACGCAGAACTGCGCAAGGTCTCCATCATCGGCGCCAGCATGATCGCCCTTGCGCTGCTCGGCACGGCGTTCATTCTCCGCCGCGCCACTCCCGCCGCACGCCGCCTCGGGTGGATTCCCATTGCCCTCATCCCCATCGCCGTTCTGTTCCTGCAACTCCCGCTTTCCCGGCCCATCTGGAATCTTCTGCCCGAGCTCCGCTATCTCCAGTTCCCCTGGCGCTGGCTCGTCGCTCTCGAAGCGCCTATGGCAATCCTCTTTGCCGCTGCCGTCTGGAACCTCCAGCGCGTGCGGCGCACACTCACTATCGGCGCATGGGTCTTGTTCGCGCTCGTTCTCTCCGCAGCATCCGTCTCAGGTTGGCTCTTCTACCAGGTCTGCGATGACGAAGACTCCGTGCCCGCCATGCTGTCCACCTACGCCGCAGGCTCCGGCTTCGAGGGCGCGGAAGAATACGCACCGCCCGGCGTCGACAGCTCCCTCGCGACCGTCAACCTGCCTCCGGTCTGCCTTACTGCTTCTCCATTCACGGTGCTCGGCAAGGCAGACGAAGGAGAACCACCAGCCTGGGACCCAGTTCAGCACGCCTGCGATGTCACCTATGACTTCGACCACTCCACGGGCGAGCCCAGCCAGCATCTGCGTATCCACGCCACCACGCCCCACGCCGGATTCCTCATCCTACGCCTGCGCCGCTATCCTGCATGGCAGATCCGCATGAACGGTGTCTTCCAGCACAATCTTCCCCAGCGTGACGACGGCCTCATCGCGGTTCCAGTCCCGCCGGGCCCCGTCGATCTCGCCATCGACTGGACAGACACGCGCGATATCCTCGCCGGCCGGATCCTCAGCGCCATCGCGTTCATGCTCCTCGCCGGTCTCTGGTTCATCGAGCACCGCCGAACCGCGCCTCAGGTATCATGAAGACGATGCCTACGGATGTAAAAACCATCATTCAGGAAGGTGCCGAGCTCACCGATCGCGCTCTCGAAGAACTCATTCCCAGCGCCAGCACCATCCCAGCCTCGATTCACGGCGCCATGCGTCACTCCACCTTCGCCGGCGGCAAGCGCCTGCGCCCCGTTCTCGCCATGCAGGCCGCCGTCGCCATCGCCGGAGCGATCCCGCCCGGCATTGAGCAGCTCGGCGCTGCCCTCGAGATGCTCCACACCTACTCGCTCATCCACGACGACCTCCCGGCACTCGACAACGACGATCTCCGCCGCGGCAAGCCCACCTGCCACAAAGCCTTCGGTGAAGCCATCGCCATCCTCGCCGGCGACGCCCTGCAGACTCGCGCCTTTGAAGTCCTCGCCTCGCTCCACGCGCCGCCCGCCGCCGTCGTCAAAATCATCGGCCTCATCGCCAACGCCGTCGGCACCGTCGAAGGCATGATTGGCGGCCAGGTCCTCGACATCGAAAGCGAGCATCGCAAGCCCACGCCCGAGCTCGTCGACGCCATCCACCGCGCCAAAACCGGCGCGCTCATCCGCGTCAGCGTCGTCACCGGCGGCATCTTCGCCGGAGCCAAGGACGACGACATCGCCCGCCTCGACACCTTTGGCCGCAAGGCAGGGCTCGCCTTCCAGATTGCCGACGACGTGCTCGACATGACCCAGGACTCAACTCACCTCGGCAAAACCGCAGGCAAAGATCTGGCAACCGAAAAAGTCACCTGGCCCGCCGTCTTCGGCATCGAACAGAGCCAGCGCGACGCCGCTACGCTCATTGAGGAAGCCTTCGCCGCGCTCGCGCCCTACGGCAGCCGCGCCGACGGCCTCAAGTCCGTCGCCCGCTACCTCGTCGAACGCAAGCATTGAGCACTCACAAATCGTGGGTGCCCCAGGTCTCGATTCTGAGACCTGGGAAAGAGCAAACCCCCTCCAACCAAGACATGCTCTCTGAATCCGCCATCCTCACCGCCCTCCGCGACTGCTTCGACCCCGAGCTCAAGCTCAACGTCGTCGATCTCGGCCTCATCTACGATCTCGCCACCGGCCCCGATCCCGACTCCACGCCCGCCTGGCCCCGCCAGTGGGTCCGCATCTCCATGACGCTCGTCACTGCCGACTCGCCCGCCAGCGGCCTCATCGTCGAGCAGGTGCGCAACCGCCTCGCCGGCATCCCCGACATCAGCCGTATCGACGTCAGCCTCGTCTGGGAACCCGCCTGGTCCGCCGATCGCATCAGTGAAGAAGGCCGCCGCCTGCTCGGCCCGGCTCTCCTGCGCCTGCAGCAAAAAGGGAGTGCGGCGCCGCACTCCCCCTTCGTCATCTGGCCCGGAAATCTATGAATGCGGAAGAATCAGTAGCCCGCTTTCAAGCAACTTCTCGGTAAGTCGATCCAGCGCCTGCGGAACCTTGTACGACACCGCGCGCGGACTCATCCCCAGCATCGCCGCCGTCTCCACCTGCGTGTACTCCTGCAGCACAACGCGCCCCAGAAGATACCGGTCCAGCACGCTGAGCTTTTTCAGTCAGCGCTCCACGTCCAGCACAAAAATCACCGCATCTTCAAACGTCCGCACCGGCCTGCTCGAAACCCATCCCCTTCCCACCGGCTCGCCCAGGATCGACGGCGCACGCCCCACCTGCATGGAAGCGTACAAGTAGCGCCTGAGCATGCTCTCTGTATGCTTCCGGTAGAAACCAAGACTTGGCTGAGGAGCCGTTGGCTCCGCAACTTCCGGTTGGTCGCCCTGTGAACTCTCCTCTGGCGTTGGTTGAGGTTTCTTGGGCAGCGTCTTCACCAGCGCCATCTTTGGCGTGGTCGCCGCCCATACCATCGGTAACTGGAGTGCTGCGCTCAATTCGCACCTCCAGCCGCTTCAGCCACGACCCACACGCCGGCAAGCGGCGCGCTCATCTGGCGTCCAGGGCGTTTCCGGCTCTCCGGTAGCGGAAAATCCCGCAGTGTGACTTCGCACTTCCGGCAGTACACGTTTTCTTCTGATTGCGTTCGAAACCAAAGACAACCGCAACTCTCGCAAACCTTCATTTGCACGCGCAATTCCATGACGAATTCTCCCGTACTGCATCTCCCACCGGCTCTTGTTCTCGCTCCTTTCCGGTCGGGGTATCAAAAGCGAAGTGCGGCAACTCAGGCTTCTCTGGTCCCGATGGGGGATTGCCGCCGTCGCTTTCATGTTGTATGTCATGCTCATAGCGCGCAGATCGTGGAATTCTCGCGCATGTCTGCCCGGACGCTTCGTGCAGGCGACCTCGTATGGGGCGAGGCGTCGCGACTTTGCATCCTGTTTCCGGGCAGAGGCTCGACCCATCCCGCCTTAGGACCTTCACCGGTTCCATGACGGGTGTGCCGAACGCTTCTCCTCGAAAATTCCCGCAGACGCGTGCGAATTAAAGTAGGGTCACTCTAAAAGCACGCTTCTCTCGCGTCAATGAATCCTGCTCGCTTTCGTCCCCGGTCACACTCGAGCATCCTCAGACCTTCGCAAAAAGAAGGCGGATACATGCAAATCACTTTGCTCATAGAAAATGGAGACCATTTTGTCTCCGTGACTGGCGGCGGAATTTCCACAGATGTACTTTACCCAGATGCAAGAGCGGCTTCGCGTGGAGATTGTCCGCAGAATCCAGCGCGGAACCCTCACCTTATCGCTCCTCGCAAGACAAACCGGCTTCGGACAGTCGCACCTGTCCAACTTCCTGCACGCGCGACGACAGCTTTCTCTGGAGGCGATGGATCGCATCCTCGCCGCGCAGGAGTTGACCACCGCCGATCTGCTTCCCTCCGGCGGCCGCCGCTTCGCGCCCCTCAGTGTCCAGGACCAATCCGCCGTCCCAATCGTTTCGCACGGCATGGCTCTCTTCGAGCCCTATATTCGCCCTGCCGCTGTGCAGTCCATCTTTCAGTTACCCGATGCGGCACTCCACTCCCTGCGCACGCGCGCCAATGCCTCCCGCCGTCACTGGCAGCGCTTCGTCGCCATTCGCATCGCCGCCGTCGACGCGCAGCCCATGGACCCCCTCGTCCTGCCCGACGCCCTCGCCATCGTGGACCGCCACTACAACTCGCTCGCCCAGTACGCCTCCGACCGCCCAACCCTCTACGCCATCCGCAAGGGCGCGCACCTCACCCTGCGCTATGCCGACTTCATTGCAACGCGCCTCGTCCTGCGGCCCCACAATCTCGCCTTCCCCATCGATCTCGTCGAGATTGAGGACCAGGCCGCACCCAACGACTACATCGCCGGCCGCGTCGTCCTGATCCCCAACGCCACCTGACCAGGCGTTCCCGTCAGACCCCGGGCTCCTGGTCCGAGGGATTCGAAAACCGCGTGTACTTCGAAATGAAGTTCAGATACACCGTCTCGGTCGGGCCATTGCGCTGCTTCGCGATAATAATTTCCGACTTTGCCTTCTCGGACTCGGACATCTCTTCCGTCCGGTTGTAGTACGCCTCGCGGTGAATAAACGCCACTACGTCCGCATCCTGCTCAATCGAGCCTGACTCGCGCAGGTCGCTCAGCATCGGCCGCTTGTCGTCTCCGCGCCGCTCGCTCGCGCGCGAAAGCTGCGACAGCGCCACCACCGGCACATCCAGTTCCTTCGCCAGCGCCTTCAGCCCTCGCGAAATCGCGGAGACTTCCTGCGTCCGGTTCTCATACCGCTTGCCGCCCGCCGAGGGCAGCGTCGCCGACATCAGTTGCAGATAATCCACCACAATCAGATCCAGCCCGCCTGCATTCTGCTTCAGCCGCCGCGCCTTGGCCCGCATCTCCGACAGTGAAATCCCCGCCGTGTCGTCGATGAAGAGCCGCGTCTCCACCAATTGCCCCAGAGCATGTTGGAGTTTGTCTTGCTCCTCGCGGCCCACAAATCCGGTCTGCAGTCTGCGCTGGTCGACACTCGCCTGCGAGGCCAGCATCCTTCGCAGCAGCGATTCCTTGCTCATTTCCAGGCTGAAGATCGCCACAATCGCCTCGTGATTGACGGCCGAGTTCTGCGCCATGTTGATCGCGAACGCCGTCTTGCCCATCGACGGTCGCGCCGCAATGATGATCAGCTCGCCCTTCTGCAGTCCGCTCGTCAGCCGGTCCAGCTCAACAAAATCCGTCGCCAGCCCCGTCACCTCGCGGCTTTGCTTATACAGGTTGTCAATCGACCCGAACGAGTTCGCGACAATCTGGTCCAGCGGCTGCAGCCCGCGAACAATCCCCTTGTCGCTAACCTCCAGCAGTTGGCTCTCCGCCGCGCCCAGCACATCCAGCGCCGGCTCGCTCTGATCCGCCGCCCGCGCAATCGCCGCCGAGCAGATCGCCATCAGCCGCCGCAGCAGGCTCTTGTCCTTCACAATCCGGATGTACTCTTCAATCACCGGACGCAGGGGCAATCCCTCGGTCAGCGACGCCAGATACGCCACCCCGCCCACCGACTCGATCTCTTTGTTACGAGCCAGCTCTTCTGAAAGCGTGACGATATCCACCGCGCGCTGCGAAGTCAGCAGCTCCGTCATCCGCAGGTAGATCCGCTGGTGCGAGTCCAGAGAGAAGTCTTCGGACTCCAGCCGCTCGGCAGCCTCCGCGTGCGCTGCATTGTCCAGCAGGATCGCGCCGAGAATCGTCCTCTCGGCGTCGATATTTGCCGGAAGTCCGGCATCCATTGTAAGGTTAGGAATCGTGGCCATACATTCGAGTGTAGGCCGAATGGCTTCGCTGCGCAGCGTGTGAATCTCCGCGGTTCTTTGTGGGAATCCGGGGCGTCATTCCGCCCCGGACAGAGCCCCCCTTATTGCGAAATCACCATCGCCGACGTGCTCCCCACCGTCACGGACGCATTCTGCCAGAACGGAATGTTGAGCGAGAATGGATAGGTCACCGTCACCTGTACCTGGTACCCCTGCTGGTTGCACGGGTTGGAGGGCGTCGCCGTGCACGCGGACCAGGAGGTCGGCCGTGTAGAGCTCGGCTGGAACCACTTCGTAGTCACCGTCATGTTGCTCGAAACAATCCCGGGGTACGCAATCGACTGCACATAATTGCTGATGTCGGTCGGTAAGGCATTGCAGTGGTCCAGTCCCGGCGTGTTGATGCTGCAGCTCGCGCCCCGCACAATCGCCCACCTCGACCCTTCACGCGCCGCATCCGAGATGTAGTTGTAGGTATAGAGCGCCAGTCCAACCTCAATAATCGCGATCAACACCATCAGGAAGAGGGAGATGCCAATCGCCGTCTCGACTAGCGTGTTTCCATCCTCATCACGGCCCGCGGCGTGGCCCATCCTCCGCCAGGTTCGCGACGGCAAACAATACCTTCTTGCTGGCATTGGGATCCTCATCGTCATTGAACCAGCACCATCTGCTGATCCCTGCCCTTCAGTGCAAACGTCGTTCCCAAACCCGCAATGTGAAAGAACGGGTCGAAATTCGTCGTTGACACGACCGTCAGGATCGCTTCCACCGTCGCCGTCGAGCTAGCGCAAACCAGCGGGGAACCAGTGGGCGTTGTGCCGTCGGAGCACGTGTAGGTCAGCGTAGGCGTCGTGCTCGCCAGCGTGATATTCGCTGCATCGTTGGTCGCTGCGTTTTGAATCCCTGTTGTATCGTTCATGTAGATGAAACTCTGCGCGCCATACTGTGCCCCGGCATGAGCCGCATTCGACACCTCAATCGCCGCATAAGCAACGCGCGCCAGCTCAACCGACCCCAGAAGCATCAGCACAAATACCGGCAGGATCAGTCCAAGCTCGGTCAGCGCCTGTCCCGTCTCGCTCCTCCCAATGCTCAAAAGACGATGGATTCGTCCCTCTCGTTTGATTGCCATGACCGATCTCCTTATTACTCGACCAGAATAATCTCGCGAAGCGGCGTCGTGTACGGATTCGCGGAGCTGTAATTCGGCAGCGTCAGGCTTGACGCTTTGAGCTTTTCCGTATTCGCAACGATCCCGGTTGCGGTCACGCCGCCTCCGTTATCCTGCGCGTACACCAGCGCGCTCGGAGCATAGATGAATCCGTCGAACCATTCATTGTTACTGCCAAACTGAACCTGCAATGTTGTGCTGTTCGATGCCGGTTCCATAATCGCGATGCCATTGGTGGACCCCGCCGTTGGCGCAAAAATATTGAGCAGCGAATTCGATGCCTGGTTCAGGGTTCCCTGCAGGATCTCCATCGTCGCGCCAAGTGTGCCCGTAAATTGGCTGGTGGTGGGATCCCATGTGGCCGTGCCGACATTCACGGTCGCGCCCGTCCCTACCGTAACTCCATTCTCAAACACATAAACAGTCCCGCTCGACGATCCCGAAAGAATCAGACCGTTGCCAAGCGTGACATTGGTCGCACTAAAGCAGACAACTCCATTCACCGGCGTAGGAATCTTCGTGGTGGAAGTGACCGTGGACACCGTCACCGTGTTGCCTCCAGAACAGCTGGCCGCGGTCGGAGCAGACAGAACCTGCGTCGCAAACGGATCGCTCTGGATTCCGACCACGCCGGTTGTGACGCCCGTCGGATTTGTGTTGCCGGATGCCCCGCCTGCTGTCGCGATGAAACTCGCATCCACCGTCCCGCCGTTGCCGGTGACCTTGATCGCGCTGCCGCTGGTGGAGGCGACATACGTCCCGCATGCCGGCTGCATCACTCCGTTCACTGTGCCGGCTGAGATCGTATACGCGCCCTGAAGATCGAGAGCATCCGGCGCCGTCGGGTTCGTGACAAAGTTGCAGGCTTTGCCCCCAGCGGGATCTCCCGCCACAGCTCTCGCCACCACGTTGACAGATCCAATCCCAAACACCTTGGCGAAATACGTTGCATTCGGCTGCGTGACAATCGCCTCGGCAAAGCTCGTGTACGCCGTATTCGGGCCGTTTTTCGGCGGCATGTTCACAACCACGGTCGCGCCATTCGTTCCATTTGTGATGCCGTTGTTCGACGATGCGGCCTTTCCCGCCGCCTGTGCCGTGCTCACCGACTGGTTATAGTAGTAGTTCAGTGCCGCCGCGGTCGCCGCTGTGTCCGCCGCGATCTGCGCATTCCGCTTCGCCCGGAACAGCACACTCACATCCAGCGCTACAGCCATAAAGCCCAACAGAAGCGTCATACTCAATGCCGTGATCACGATCATCTGACCGTCTTCTTCGCGCATGATTCTCATCCCTTGCTCCTTGCTGTCCGCAGCCCGACCTCGCGAACAAATATCCAGGATGCATCACTGGACTTCGGCTTTCCCCAGGGGCCTGTTCCGTTACTAATATCGCGCATCCCCGCTTTTGACAATTCCACTTTGGTGTTCCAGAGCCGCCGCCACCATCCCACTTCACTTCCACCGTGCGGACACAGCCCGCGCAGCCTCAAGCGCGTCCTTAAGCCCCAGGGGCTCATCAATGCGCGAGGCCCCCTAACCCTTTGGTAAAAAAGATTTTGTAAGGTACCGCGCCATACAGAAGGCGTCGCACAGCACAGCCCTCTTCACATCGTGAACGGAGAACCGCCCTCACACTATACCGGCTCGATTCATTCACGGCGTCAAATATCGCCCTGCGCCGTCCCATTGGCATTACTAGGGTAATGTGCAGGATGCAACATCCCACCAGCCTGGCATCCCATGAAACGCACGGCAGCGCCTACGGCCGCCAGCGCAGCACCGGCTTGCGCGCCGCCTGCACCTCATCCAGCCGGCTTACACGCGTCGAATGCGGCGCCGTCTTCACCACCTCTGGCGTCTCCTCCACCTCGCGCGCAATCGACCGCATCGCCTCAATAAAGAGGTCCAGCTCTTCCTTCGATTCGCTCTCCGTCGGCTCAATCATCAGAGCCCCCGGCACAATCAGAGGAAAGCTCACCGTATATGGATGGAAACCATAATCAATCAGCCGCTTCGCGATGTCGCCCGTCTTCACGCCTCTCGCCGCCTGCCGCTTGTCGCTGAAGACCACCTCATGCATCGACGCGGTCTTGTACGGCAGCTCGAACACATCCTCCAGCTTCGCCCGTATATAGTTCGCATTCAGCACGGCATCCTCGGTCGTCTGGCGCAATCCGTCCGGACCATTCGCCAGAATGTACGCCAGCGCCCGGATGAACATCCCTGTGTTGCCGAAGAATGCCCGCACCCGTCCCACGCTCTGCGGCCGGTCATACTCCCAGCGCATCTCGCCCTTCTCGTTTTTCACCATCACCGGCGTCGGCAAAAACGGTTCCAGAAACTTCTTGCATGCCACCGGCCCCGAGCCCGGCCCACCGCCGCCATGCGGTGTTGAGAACGTCTTGTGCAGGTTCAGGTGCATTACGTCCACGCCAAAGTCACCGGGCCGCACCTTGCCTACCAGCGCATTCATGTTGGCGCCATCCATATAGAGCAGCGCGCCCTTCGCGTGCAGAATCTCCGCGATCCGGTGTATACGGCTCTCGAAGACTCCAATCGTCGAAGGATTCGTCAGCATCAGCGCCGCAGTCTCTCCATCCACCTGCCGCTCCAGCGCCTCCAGGTCAATCCCGCCCTCGGCATTCGACTTCAGGTTCTCCACCGTATAGCCGCAGATTGCCGCGGTAGCCGGGTTCGTCCCATGCGCAGAATCAGGAATGATGATCTTCTTCCGCGCGTTGCCCTGCGACTCGTGCCACGCCCGCACCAGCAGAATCCCGGTAAACTCCCCATGCGCGCCCGCCGCAGGCTGCAGCGTAATCGCCTCCATGCCCGTAATCTCCGTCAGGCAGCGCTGCAGCAGGTCAATCACCTGAAGCTGACCCTGCGCAAGATGGTCGGGACGATACGGATGCGCCTCCGCCAGTCCTTCAATCCGGGCCACCCATTCATTCACGCGCGGGTTGTACTTCATCGTGCAGGAGCCCAGCGGATACATGCCGAGATCAATCGCATAGTTCCACGTAGATAGGCGCGTGAAATGTCGCACAATCTCGATCTCGCTCAGCTCCGGCAGACCGGCCTTCTTCGCGCGATGAGCCGCACCCAGCACCTCGCCGGCGTCAGCCGCCGGCACATCGAGCGGCGGCAGCTTGTAACCACGCTTGCCCGGCGACGACTTCTCGAAGACCAGCGCTTCATTCTGCGTCTGGTGGGGGCGGACTTTACCAAGCGGTTTGCAGTGTGAGTCTTCCGACAATGCCATTTCTCGTGCCTCTTCGCTTCCTGTTCCATCCCACAACGGACATGCAGCCCCTGTGCGCCGATCACGCAACCACAGGTGCCGCCGCCATAAGGTGCGCCGTCGTGTCAATGCGCTCCTTCGGCATGATTTCG
Source organism: Acidobacteriota bacterium (assembly GCA_021781795.1). GTDB lineage: Bacteria > Acidobacteriota > Terriglobia > Terriglobales > Acidobacteriaceae > Telmatobacter. The sequence goes on along the minus strand of JAJXWA010000043.1, from coordinate 6,549 downwards.
GTGACGCACCACAGCGTGGAGTGTTTGAGTTCCGGATACCAGCGGCTCAGGTCGATGCCGCCCACAATTTTGTCGCTGCGCAGCCGCTGCGCCCACGCCGATGGCGCCTCTTCGGTCTGCAGCACATACTCATTGAAGAAAGGCGCGCCCTGAAACAGCGGCTTCACGCCGGGCTGCGCACTCAGCGTCTGCATGGCATAGTGCGCCTTGGCCAGGTTGTGTTCCGCCAGCTCGCGCATTCCTTCCTTGCCATAGATGGTCAGAAAGATCGTCGCCATCAACGCCACCAGCGCCTGATTGGTGCAGATATTTGAGGTCGCCTTTTCCCTGCGAATGTGCTGCTCGCGCGTCGAAAGCGTAAGCACGAATCCTCTGTAACCATCGCGGTCCACCGTCTGGCCCACCAGCCGGCCTGGCATCTGCCGCAAGTACTGCTCCTTGGCCGCAATCACGCCGCAATACGGGCCGCCATAGCAAAGCGGCACGCCGAATGACTGCGCCTCCATGCTCACAATATCGGCCTCCACCGGCGGCCGCACCACGCCCAGGCTCACCGCCTCGGCAATCGACACAATCAGCAGCGCACCCCTTCTGTGCGCAATCTCTGCAATCGCCGGAATGTCTTCAATCACGCCAAAGAAATTGGGACTCTGCACCAGCACCGCCGCCGTCTCTTCGGTCACATCCGCTTCCAGCGCTGCCAGATCCACCCTGCCCGTCCGCGCCTCGTACCCAACCTCAGTCGTCGGCATCTCGCGATAGCGCAGATAGGTATGCAGCACCTCGCGATACTCCGGATGCACGGTACGCGCCACTACCGCCTTGTGCCGGCCCGTGACGCGCATCGCCATCAGAACCGCCTCCGCCGCGCCCGTCGAGCCGTCGTACATGCTCGCGTTCGCCACATCCATGCCCGTCAGCTCGGCAATCATCGTCTGGAACTCGAAGATCGCCTGCAGCGTCCCTTGCGTGATCTCTGCCTGGTACGGCGTGTAGCTCGTCAGGAACTCGCCGCGCTGTACCATGGCGTCAATCAGAATCGGCCGGTAGTGGCGATAGGCTCCGGCGCCAAGAAAACTCGTATGCTTCGCCGGGTACCGTGCGCCAGCAGCGCGGAAGTAGTCGATGATCTCGCTCTCCGCGTGCTGCCGCGGCACATCCAGGTCCCGCTCCAGCCGGTACTCTTCAGGAATCACTCTGAACAAATCATCAATCGACTTCGCGCCGATCTCCGCGAGCATCTGCTCGCGCTCTGCATCGGACTTCGGTAAATAACGCATGGATCGCTTTCAGCTCCTCGCCTCTTGCGTCTCTCCAAAAGGCTTCGGTGGCTGCATTTCGTTCACAGCTACCGGGATAAGATTCAGAATCGAACTGCAGATTGGCGCGGACCAACTGCATGCTTAAGCTCGGAGCTAGCTTCCCGTCTCTTCGCTCACAAACTTTTCGTACGCCGCCGCGTCCAGCAGCTTGTCCCACTCCGATGGGTCGCTCAGCTCCACCTTGATAATCCACGTCTCGTGCGGAGCCTCATTGATCTTGTCCGGCGTCGCTTTCAGCGACTCATTCACCGCCGTCACCGTTCCGCTCACGGGCGAGTAGAGATCGCTCACTGCCTTCACGCTCTCCACCGATCCAAAAGTCTGATTCGCCGTCACCGGATCGCCCACCTTCGGCGCGTCCACATACACAATGTCGCCCAGCGAATTCTGCGCGTAATCGGTAATCCCAATCGTGCCGGTCTTGCCCTCCAGCACAATCCATTCATGCTCTTTCGTGTAGCGATAATTGCTCGGATACGCCATGATGCGGTCTTCTCCTCAAACTGCAAAAGTGCGAAATCCTAGTGTACGACTTGCGCCCGCCAGCACACTGTGAGGAAAAATCGCCGCTTTTACGGCATCCAACTCCGTCCGCCGCGCTACTTTCCCGGTCCAAACCCTGGGTACGGCTCCAGCGGGGCAAGCACCACAAGCTCCAGCATCCCTGCCGCAAACATCGGCAGGCTTTCGAGTGCGGCCTTGACCTCAGCCTCACTCGCCGCCTCCCACAGAATCGCCGCGCCCGGCAGGTCGCCGCGCTTCCAGATCTGCCGCAGGATCCCTGCCGCATACAACTCTTTCACGCGCCGGCTCTCCCGCACCGCCAACTCACCCGCAAACGCCTCGGGCGGAAACTGTTCCATTCGCCGCCGTGACACTGTCAGAATCTGCATGTTCCCATTCTCCCAAAAACTTCGAAGCCTCTGTCTTACTTCGCAAAGAACTCCCCATGCCCACCGTTCGCCCACGGGTTATAGTGCGCCGCGAACTCCGCGCGCTTCTGCGTCGAAGGATGGTTATAGAGCCAGAACTCAATCACCGGGTTCGGCTGCGGGTCCTCCAGCCAGGCCTCGCCCAGATCGTCAAACGCCGCCACGGCCGTCTTCTGCGGGTCCGCCACAATCCCGTGCACCGCCTCCTGCCCGTACACATCCGCCTGGTGCTCCACATAGCGGCTCAGCCCATTCGAGACCGGCTCCGCCACGAACCCGCCCACCGACGCCGCCAGCAGCAGCACCACAAATCCAGTCCTGCTCCCAAGCCCATCCGCTCCCCATCGCGCTCCAAACCGCCGCACCATCCACTCCGCCAGACGCGCGCATGCCCAGAAGCCGAACAGCATCAGCACGCTTGCCACCGCCATCATCTTCGCAATGTGGTGCAGTACATAGTGCCCCGTCTCGTGCGCAAAGATAAACAGCACCTCGTCCTTCGGCACGCGGTCCACCATCGTATCCCACACCACCACGCGCTTGGTCGCACCCCATCCGCTCACCCACGCGTTCAGCCCATTCGTCTTGGCGCTGGCTTTCATCAGATACATCCGCTCCGGCGGAATCTCCGTCCCCGTCCGCGCCACCACTTTCTCCAGCTCCGCCACCAGCGCCGGATTCGCCTGCTCCAGCGGCACAAATTTGCTAAACACAGGCTCCAGCAGCGGACCCACAAACACCCCCAGCGCCATCAGTGGCACAGCCGCCATCCATGCGACCAGCCAGCAGCGCCGCGGCCACCGCCGCACAATCCCCTGAAACAGCAGCAGCACCGGCGACCCCATTAGCAGCGAAAGCCCCAGCGCCTTCGCCCAGTCGCCCATCCAGCCCGGCCACCTCTGGACACTGATGCCGAAGTGAACACTCGCCGCATGGGCCGCCATTTCCAGCGGCAGGTCCGCCACCGCGGTCACCGCCAGCAGTCCGGCAAAGAACGCCAGTCCCTGCACCAGTCGCCGACCGTGGAGCCGCTCCGACCACCTCTCTCCGCGCGCCACCAGCCCTGTCGCCAGCAGCAGCCCAAGCACCGCCAGCCCCCACACCGACCCCACGATGCTCAGAATGTCGCGGATCCTGCCCAGCGCAATCGCCTTCGCCAGTTTCTCCGGGGGAAGCGTGTACGCTTTGTGCGCCTCGCGAGTTGTCCCCGTTTGCTCCTGCGTCGCTCCGGCAGCGGTCTGCGCGGCCCCTGTCAGGCTCTTCGCGCGCGTCTGTCCAATCGCCGTTCCGCACGCGACAACGATCGCCAGCATCATCCCCAGCACCAGAAGCCATCCCTTGCCGACGCGCCCCATTGGACATTCCCCTCCGTGACAGGCGATGCTGTATCCATCGCGCCGGTTCGCACACGTGCCCGATTCTACCCAACACCTATGCCACTCCGCATCGCTCGCACGCTCCGGCGCTCTCACTTCGCAAAGCCCGCTCTCGCACTCCTTCTGCTCGCCAGCTGCGCGCTGCGCACCCACGCCCAGCAGGCCTCCGTCCTCCTCGACGCCAGCAGCGATGAGCTCCATCGCGCCTTCACCTCGCTCGGCAGGCAGGGCGACGACAAGCTGCCACCCCCTTACTTCCTCAGCTACTCCATCGCCGACGCCAGCGCCGTCTCCATCCGCGCCCAGTTCGGCGCCCTCGTCGGCAGCAATGTCAATCGCATCCGCACCGCAGACATTCAGGTCCGCGTCGGCTCCCCCGCGCTCGACAATGCCCACGGCGATCACCGCGACTCCACCGTCAACAGCATTCAGCTGCCCCTCACCGACGACCGCGAGGCCATTGCCCGCTCCCTCTGGCTCGCCACCAACAGCGGCTACGGCAACGCCATCGACAACTACCTCCGCGTCAAGACGGAAGCTCAGGTCCGCGCCAAAGAAGAAGACACCTCGCCCGACTTCAGCCGGCAGGCTCCACAGGTCGCCATCGGCAAGCCCGCGCCGCCCGTCGTCATCGACCGTGCCGCGTGGGAACAGCGCATGGCCGCGCTCTCCCGTGTCTTCCGCCAGTTTCCCCACGTCTACCAGAATCTCGTCTCGTTCTCAGTTCAGAACGAGACCGACTACTTCGTCTCCTCTGAGGGTTCGCGCATCGTCGAGCCCCACCTCCAGGCCCGCATCGTAATCCTCGCCCTCACCCGCGCCGACGACGGCATGGATCTCTTTCGCGACCAGACCTTCGAGGCCGAAACCCCCGACGGCCTTCCCAGCCAGGCCGAACTCGAAGCCGCCGCCCGCACTCTCGGCCAGAGTCTTGAGGCGCTCCGCACTGCCCCCGTCACGCAGCCCTTCGACGGACCCGCCATCCTCTCCGGTCGCGCCGCCGCCGTCTTCTTCCATGAAGTCCTCGGCCACCGCCTCGAGGGCCAGCGCCAGCGTGGCGATCAGGAAGGACAGACCTTCACCAAAGACATCGGCAAAGACATCCTCCCCAGCTTCCTCTCCGTCGCCGACGACCCCACCCGCACCACCTTCCAGCACACCTGGCTCAGCGGCAGCTATGCCTACGACGACGAAGGCCAGAAGGCCCAGCGCGTCGAGCTCATTCAGGACGGCGTGCTCAAGACCTTCCTGATGTCGCGCCTACCCATCGCCAGCTTCTCGGCCTCCAATGGTCACGGCCGCGCGGAAGCAGGCCGCGTCCCCACCGGACGTCAAGGCAACCTCATCGTCACTTCCACCAAAACCGAGTCCGAGGCCCAGCTCCGCAAGCAGCTCATTGACGAAGCCCGCCGCCAGGGCAAGCCCTACGGACTCTACTTTGAAGACATCTCCTCCGGCTTCGCAGTCACGACGCGCAACTCGCCGCAGGCCTTCCAGGTCATTCCGCTCGTCGTCTATCGCGTCTACGTCGATGGCCGCCCCGACGAGCTCGTCCGCGGCGTCAGCATCGTCGGCACGCCCCTCGCCGCATTAAAGCGCATCCTCGCCACCGGCGATCACAGCGAAGTCTTCAACGGTGAGTGCGGTGCTGAATCCGGCACCGTCCCCGTCAGCGCCGTAGCGCCCGCCATGCTCGTCAGCGAGATTGAAACCCAGCGCCAGCCGCAGGGCACCGCACGTCCGCCCATCCTCCCCATCCCCGGCGCGCCCGCCGCAGCACCGGCCCTCAAGGAGGCCCAATGAACCGCCTCGCCAGTCTGGCCGCCGCCGCGCTCAGTCTCTGCCTCTCCGTTCCCACTTTCGCTGCGTCTCAACCCAGCCGCGCCGCCGCGGAAAAAGACCCCATCCTCTCCGCCATGCTCGCCGAGCTCGACCGCAGCGTCAGCCAGCTTCAGATCCCCGGCTTTCAGAAGCCTTTCTTCATCCAGTACCGCGTGGAAGATGTCGAAGACTTCCAGACCGCTGCCTCCTTCGGGGCGACCACGGGCAGCGAACGCAACCACGCCCGCGTCGCGCGCGTCACCGTCCGCATCGGCGACTACAAGACCGACAGCTCCACCCCACGCGGCGATGGAGCCATCCAGCTCGCCGCCCTCGGCGCCGACCCCATCGCTCTTCGCTCCGCTCTTTGGGCAGCCACAGACGTCGCTTACAAAAACGCGCTCGATGCCTACGCCCAGAAGCAGGCCGCGCTCAGGCAGGTGCAGACGCCCCCTCAGGCCGATGACTTCAGCCGCGAGCAACCCACCCTCGCCATGAACGAGCCTGCCCGCCTCGATCTCGATGAGAACGCCTGGAGCGATCGCATCGTCCGCGCCAGCGGCCTCTATCGCACCACCGCCTCCATCGCCGCGCTCCAGCACGACGTTCAATACTCCAGCGCCGTCTTTCACGCCCGCGCTGTCAGCACATGGATCGTCAACAGTGAGGGCTCCATCGTCCGCACATCCAGTACCAGCTTTCAGGAAGGCATCGCCGTCGGCATGCAGGCCGGCGACGGCATGCACCTCGACCGCTCCTACGCCTCCACCAGCCCCACCCTCGCCGGCATCGACTCCCCCGGCGTCTTTGACCAGCACGCCATCTCTCTCATCGCTTCCCTCGGAGACTTGCGCCGCGCGCCCATCGTCGAGGACGAATATCACGGGCCCGTCCTGCTCACCGGCGATGCCGCAGCCGACACCTTCCGCGCCCTGCTCGCACCGGGCATCGCCGCAACCCGTCCCCCGCTCGGCACCCAAGCCCGCACCAACGGCCCCTACGCATCCAGCCTCCACACCCGCATCCTGCCCGAAAGCTTCACCGTCCTCGACGATCCCGCCCTCAGGACCTGGAACGGCACGAGCCTCATTGGCGCCT
>JAJXWA010000042.1 GCA_021781795.1 Acidobacteriota bacterium | reverse complement strand
TCTTCTACACAAACCGGACGGCGCTCTTGTGGAATGGACGCAAGGACAACCTGGAGTACGGTTCGTATGCGCCGTATGCGCCGAAGGTCTTCATCGGCGACGCGGAGTTCCAGCGGCTATGGACAAGCGGCGCGCGCTACTATCTGCTGGCCTATGACACCGACCTTCTGCGCGTGGCGGAACTGACGGGCAAGGACCGCGTGCATGTAGTGGCCGAGAACAGCGGCAACAGCCTGGTGACGAATCTGCCGTAACTTCGTGCGATGATCGTGCGCGGCTATTTGCGCCTGGCGCGTTCGCGCTGGAGTTCGCGATACAACTCGCTCTTGGACTGGCCGGTTTCACGGGCGAGGCGCTTGAGGGCTTCCTTTTCGTCGAGGCCGAATTCGGACTGCAGGCTCGCGATGCGCGCGGCGATTGTTTCCTGGTTTTGGATGGGAGCGCCGGCGGAGCGGACAGGGGCTTCGACGAGCAGGACGAATTCACCACGGATGCGTTCGCGATCGGCGAGCGCGTGGCGGAGTTCGGCGACGCTGCCGCGGAGGAATTCTTCGTGGAGCTTGGTCAGTTCGCGCGCGAGGATGATGCGGAGCGCAGGTCCGAAGACGGATTCAAGATCGGCGAGGGTGTCGGCGATGCGATGCGGCGCTTCATAGAAGATGAGGGTCTGCGCGGTGTCGTGCGGTGCGGCGGCGAGGGCTTCGAGGCGCGTCCGGCGGGCGCCGGCCTTTTCCGGCAGGAAGCCGAGGAAGGTGAACTCCGCAGTGGGCAGGCCGGAGGCGATGAGCGCGGTGAGTGCGGCGTTGGCGCCGGGGATGGGGATGACGGGGACGCCGGCGGCGATGGCTTCTGCTGCGAGGAGTACGCCGGGGTCGCTGATGCCGGGCATGCCTGCGTCGGAGACGACGGCGATGGCGTTGCCGCGCTGAATCTCGGCGATGAACTCGGCGGCGCGGGCGCGCTCGTTGTGCTCATGGCAACTGACGGTGGGCGTGGCGATGCCGTAGTGGTTGAGGAGTTTCTGGGTCTGGCGCGTGTCTTCGCAGGCGATGCGGCTGGCGCGGCGGAGGACGTCGAGAGCGCGGAGGGTGATGTCGCCGAGGTTGCCGATGGGCGTGGCGACGAGATAGAGGCCGGGAGCGAGCGGGGCTGATTCTTCGCCGGACATGAGGATGCTATTCGCTGGCGTCTTCACGCTCGATGCGGCGCTGCTCGGCGAGCAGGGACATGGAGCTCATGAGGTTCTGCACGCTGACGATGCCGACGACGCGGCCGCTCTCTGTGACTGGAATGAGCGTGAGTCCATGGCCGGCGTTGAGGCGGCGGATGGTAGCGCCGAGCGTGTCCTCTGGCCGGGCGACCTGGAAGGCGCGGGACATGACGGACTGAATGTAGCCGTTGCCGTCGCTGCGAAGCGCATCGACGATGCGCTGGCGTGAGACGATGCCGACGAGCTGCGGGCCGCGCACCACGGGAAAGTCGTCCTGGAGGGAATGGATGCAGCGGGTGAGCGCGTCGGCGAGGGTGTCCGATGGGGAGAGCGTGGCGAAGTCGGTGAGCATGACTTCGCGCATGTGTACGGTATCCACGACGGACTGGAAGAAGACGCCCTGGTCCTCAATCTGCGCGCCCACCATGATGAAGAAGCCGGCGATGATGAGCCATGGGCTTTGCAGCAGCATGCCGCCGATCATGGCGGCGAGAGCGAGCAACTGGCCCACGCCGCTGGCGGCGCGTCCGGCAGGTGCGAGTCCATGCGCGCGGGCAAAGTTGCCGCGCAAGAGGCGGCCGCCGTCCAGCGGGTAGGCAGGCAGCAGATGCAGCGCAGCCATTCCGAGCTGCATCCAGATGAGCGAGCGCAGCAGCCACGCCGCGCTGATCCATGGCTGTTCAAAGAGACGAAGGTCCGGCCCGGCCGCGCCGAGCAGAGCCACAGCGAGAACCACGGCGGTGAGGGCGTTGGCGAGCGGACCAACAAAGGCGAGAGCAAACTGGCCGATGCCTTTGTTGGAGCCCTCCTGACTCTCAGGATTGGCGTAGGCGAAGAGGCCGCCGATGGGCAGCAGAAGCACGGCGCGCAGGCGCAGGCCGAGCCACGCGGCGGTGATGAGGCGCGCGGCTTCCCGCACGACCACTGCGAAAGCGAGTACGAGGAAGAGACCGAGGCCGCGCAGAACGCCGCTATTGCCGCTGAGCAGCAGGCAGACGGCGGCGAGCAGCGGAAAGAAGGCATGGATGCGGAGTTCAACACCCATCCAGCGGCCCATCGGGAGTGACCAGCCTCGCATACGGCAATTGTAGAGGGTCGGGGCTGAGAGGCGACGGTCATTTATGCTGGTTCGCGATGCGCATTATTGCAGGGCAGTACCGGTCGCGGGTTTTGGAGGCGCCGGCGGGCATGGCGACGCGGCCGACGAGCGACCGGCTGCGGGAGACGCTTTTCAATGTGCTGACGCCGAGGATGGAGGGATGCGCGTTTGCGGATTTGTATGCGGGCTCGGGCGCAGTGGGTCTGGAGGCGCTGAGCCGCGGCGCGGCGCGCGTGGTGTGTGTGGAGCGCGGGCCAGCGGCGCTGAAGGCGCTGCGCGGGAATCTGGCGCGGCTTGGCGTGACGGAAGGCCTGCGCGTGGAAGCTGCGAGTGTGCCGGCGTGGCTGAAGCGAGCGCAGGGACCGTGGGACATTGTGTTTCTCGATCCGCCGTATGAAGCAGTCGAGGAGTACGATCGCACGCTGGGTGCGCTGGGCGGCGTGGCGGCGGGTCTGCTGGCTGAGGGCGCGGTGGTGATTGCCGAGCATCGAAGAAAGACGAAGTTGGAAGATGGATATGGCGTGTTGCGACGCGTGCGGCTGCTGGAGCAGGGCGATGCGGCGCTGAGTTTCTTTGAGGCCGAAGCTGGCCTGTAGCGATGGAGAGGATGCCGTGAAGAACAGGGTGAAGTGGATGGCGTGCGCAGCGCTGGGATGGGCCGCGATGGGTTTTGGACAGACGAGCGCGTCGTGGGGGATTGGGCCGTGGACGCGGCCGGCGGAAGGGAATCCGGTGATTACGCCGAATGCGGCTTCGACGTTCATGGATCCGATCGCGAAGAAGCCGATTCAGTGGGAGGCGCTGCACACGTTCAACCCGGCGGCGGTGGTGCGCGGCGGCAAGGTGTACTTGCTGTATCGCGCGGAGGACAACACGGGCGCGATGGCGATTGGCGGGCACACCTCGCGGCTGGGGCTGGCGGAGAGCAAGGACGGCATTCACTTCAAGCGCAGGGGCGAGCCGGTGTTCTATCCGGCGGAGGATGGGCAGAAGGCGCGCGAGTGGCCGGGCGGCGTGGAGGATCCGCGCATTGTGGAGTCGCCGGACGGGATGTATGTGCTGACGTATACGCAGTGGAATCGCGAGACGTATTCGGTGGGGATTGCGACCTCGCGCGACCTGCTGCACTGGACGAAGTACGGGCCGGCGTTTCTGACGGCGAAGGGCGGCAAGTATGCGCACCTGCAGTACAAGTCAGCGGGGATTGTGACGCGGCTCGAAAAAGGGCGGCTGGTGGCGGCGCAGATCAGCGGGCTCTACTGGATGTACTGGGGCGAGGGCGCGATTCACCTGGCGACGTCGAAGGACCTGATTCACTGGGAGCCGGTGGAGGACCAGCGCGGCGACCCGGTGGAGCTGCTGCGGCCACGGGCGGGGCACTTTGACAGCTCGTTTCCTGAGACGGGCCCGCCTCCTGTGCTGACCGAGGCGGGCATCGTGATGCTCTACAACGGCAAGAATGCGGCGACAGGCGGCGACCCGCAGTTGGGGCCGGGCGCGTATGCCGCGGGTGAAGCGCTGTTCGGCGCGAGCAATCCTGCGCTGCTTCTAAACCAGAGGCAGCAGCCGGTGCTGAAACCCGAGCTGCCGTATGAGAAGACGGGCCAGTACGCGGCGGGAACGACCTTTGCCGAGGGGCTGGTGTGGTTCCACAAGCGGTGGTTTTTGTACTACGGCTGCGCGGATTCGCTGGTGGCGGTGGCTACGGCGGCGGGGGAGTAGGAACCGCGGGGCTGAGATGAGTTGAGGAATCCCACCTTAGCCGCTGCGCAAAAGACACGCATCGGCGAAGGCGGGGCACCCGTTGGGTGGGGTACCTGGTGAGTTCGAGAAGGTCGATGGGTTGCCGCCCTAGGCTTTGCAGAGGCGGGCGGAGGTGAGGGCGCCGAGGAGCAGGGCGAGGGCGAGTGCGATGAGGCCGGCGAGGTAGCTGTGAGTGGTCTGGTGGAGCCATCCCATGAGGGCGGGGCCGACGAAGCCGCCGAGGTTGCCGAGGGAGTTGATGACGGCGATGTGGGCGGCGAGGAGCGGGCCGGCCAGTTCGAGGGTGGAGGCGCTCCAGAAGACGGGCATGGCGGCGATGACTCCGGCGGCCGCGACCGAGAATCCCGTGATGGCGACGGCGGCGTTGGGCGCGAGGGCGGCGAGCAGGAATCCCGCGGTTGCGGCGACATAGGCGCCGGCTAGGTGGAGGCGTCGCTCGCCAAGGCGGTCCGAGCGGCGGTTCCACCAGAGCGCGCCGAGGATGGCGACCAGGTACGGCAGCGCGGCGGCCCAGCTTAGCTGGCGGAGGGTCATGCCGTGGGAGACGAGCACGGTGGGAATCCAGAAGCCGAGGCCGTAGATGCCGATGGTGAGGCAGAAGTAGATGAAGCTCCAGGCGTAGATGGCCGGTTGTGCGGCGAACATCTGCAGAAACGAGTGGGATGCGGCGGCGTGGGGTGGCTCGGCTTCGCGCAGGTCGCGGGCGATCTGCTGCTTCTCTTCGGCGCTGAGCCAGTGGACCTCTTCCGGCCGGCTGGGCAGGAGCGCAGGGACGAAGAGGCTGATGACGACGGCCGGAGCGCCTTCCAGCAGAAAGAGCCATTGCCAGCCTTTGATGCCGAGCTGGTTGTTCATGAGCAGAATGTGCGCGGAGATGGGCGCGCCGATGAGGTTGGAGAGCGGAATGGCCGCGACGAAGACGGCGATGATGCTGGAGCGGACGGCGGGCGGCAGCCAGAAGGTGAGATAGAGAATGATGCCGGGGAAGAATCCGGCCTCTGCCGCGCCGAGCAGGAAGCGTAGCGCGATGTACTCGACTGGGCCGTGGACGAGCGCGGTGGAGACGGAGACGACGCCCCAGACGAACATGATGGCGGCAATCCAGCGGCGCGCGCCGACGCGGACGAGGATGAGGTTGCTGGGCACTTCAAAGAGGAAGTAGCCGAAGAAGAACATGCCTGCGGCGACGCCGAAGAGGCTGGCGCTGATGCCGATGTCGCGGTTCATGGTGAGCGCGGCAAAGCTGATGTTGACGCGATCGAGGAACGCGACGAAGTAGAGCAGCATGAGCAGGGGGATGAGGCGCAGAGCGATGCGGCGATAGAGCGGTGTCATGAGCGGCGCGTGGGTCACAGGGAGTATGTCATGCGGACGCGGGCGGGGTAAATCGCTGCACCACTATACTGGCGGGGTGCAGTGAGGGAGTGATGGAGAGACAGGGAACGGTGAAGCTGGCGGATGTGCTGGAGCCGGGCGAGGGTGTGTTGAGCGGCGTGGCGACGCACGCGGCGGGACCGGTGGGTGCGCTGCCGCTGACGGCCGAGATGCTGCGGACGGAGCCGTCTGGCAATTTATTTGGCCTGAGCCAGAATGCGGGGATGGGTTGGGAGCCGGGACGGCTGCTGGACCCTGAGTTCTTGATCTTGAGCACGCATGGCGGGCTGCGGGCGGAGGATGGGACGCCGATTGCGCTGGGCTTTCACACGGGGCACTGGGAGGTGGGGCTGCTGGTGGCCGAGGCGGCGCGGGAGTTGAAGTTGCTGCGGGCGGTGCCGTTTGCCGGCGCGGTGACGGACCCGTGCGACGGGCGGACGCAGGGCACGGCGGGGATGATGGACTCGCTGCCGTATAGAAATGATGCGGCGACGGTGCTGCGGCGGCTGATGCGGTCGTTGCCGACGGGCCGGGGTGTGCTGGGCGTGGCCACGTGCGACAAGGGGTTGCCGGCGATGATGATGGCGCTGGCGAGCGCGGGGCGGCTGCCGGCGGTGCTGGTGCCGGGCGGGGTGACGCTGCTGCCCGAGCAGGGCGAGGACGCGGGCAAGGTGCAGACCATCGGCGCGCGGTTTGCGCAAGGGCAGATCTCGCTGGACTACGCGGCGGAGGTGGGATGCCGGGCGTGCGCATCGCCAGGCGGCGGCTGCCAGTTTCTGGGGACGGCGGCGACCTCACAGGTGGTGGGCGAGGCGCTGGGGATGGCCCTGCCCCATGCGGCGCTGGCGCCTTCCGGCCAACCAGTCTGGCTGGATATGGCGCGGCGCAGTGCGCGGGCGCTCAAGCGGATGCAGGAGCTGGGCATGGGCATGCGCGATGTCCTGACCGAGGCGAGCGTGCGGAATGCGATGGTGGTCCATGCGGCCTTTGGCGGATCGACAAATCTGCTGCTGCATGTGCCGGCGGTGGCGTTCCACGCGGGGCTCAAGCGGCCCACGGTGGAGGACTGGACGGCAGTGAATCGCGAAGTGCCGCGGCTGGTGGATGCGTTGCCGAATGGGCCGCGGGGCTTTGCGACGGTGCAGGTCTTTCTCGCCGGGGGCGTGCCGGAGGTGATGCTCGAGCTGCGCGCGGCGGGGCTCCTGGATACAAGCGTGAAGACGGTGAGCGGCGAGACGCTGGGTGCGTGCCTCGACTGGTGGGAACAAAGCGAGCGGCGGCAGGCGATGAAGGCGCGCCTGAAGAAGCTGGACGGCGTGGACGCGAGCGAGGTGATTCTGACGCGCGACGCGGCGCGGCGGAACGGGCTGACGGCGACGGTGTGTTTCCCGAAGGGCAATCTGGCGCCGGAGGGTGCGGTGATCAAGAGCACGGCGATTGATCCGTCGCTGATTGGCGAGGATGGCGTGTACCGGCATCGCGGGTCGGCGCGGGTGTTCACGACGGAAGAGGCGGCGATTGCGGCGATCAAGAGTGGCGCCATCGGGCATGGCGACGTGATGGTGCTGATGTGTGGCGGGCCGCGCGGCGCAGGGATGCAGGAGACGTATCAGGTGACGTCGGCGCTGAAGGCGCTGCCGCACTGCAAACATGTGGCGGTGCTGACGGATGCGCGGTTCAGCGGGGTGTCGACGGGCGCGTGTGTGGGGCATATCTCTCCGGAGGCGCTGGCGGGCGGACCGCTGGGCAAAGTGCTGGACGGCGACGTGATTGAGCTGGTGATTGACCGCGCGAAGCTGACCGGGAGCGTGGACCTGGTGGGCGACGCGGCGGGGAGCTTTGATGCGGCCGAGGGTGCGCGACGGCTGGCGGGGCGCGGGCCGCGTGCGGATCTAAAGCCGCATCCGGATTTGCCGGCGGATACGCGGCTGTGGGCGCTGCTCGTGTCGGCGAGCGGCGGCGTGTGGGGCGGCTGCGTGTATGACGTGGACCGGATTGCGGCGCGGCTGGAGAACGGAAGCTAACTCTTGACCAGCGGAAATGCCGTGATGCGCAGCTTGGCTGCCGCGTAGGGAATCATCTCGATGGTCTCTTCGGGCCGCGTGGCGGCTACGGGGCTCTGCGGGACAGGATCGGCGGCGCCGTCGATGGCTCGCCAGGCATCCAGCTTGCTTGCCTTGACGCTGAGCCGGACGGGGGCATGCTTGTGCGTGAAGATGGCTTCGCTGCTCTCGGTTTCGGTGACGGCGATGGCGCCGGCAGGTGATGATGGGCCGAGGTGCAGCGCGTAGTTCCACGGGGTGGAAGGAAAGACCTGCCAATCGGCTGTCATGCCGCGGTCGCGCAGCTTTACCCAGCTCTCGCCGATGCCGTAGGAGAAGACGACAGGGCCGCGCTCGATGGCGACGGACTCGTGGAACCAGCGCGAGGTTCTCAGACTCATGGGGAAGCGCAGCTCGACGCGGTCGCCGGGGCTCCAGGTGCGCTGGATGTGGGCGAAGGCGCCGGGCGTGGGTGCGGGCTCGGGGCGGCCGTTGACGGTGAGGGTAGCGCCGGCGGCCCAGGCAGGGATGCGCAGAGCGAGCGGAAAGCGGAGCGGCTTGCCGGGGTTGATGGTGAGGCGGATTTCGCCACGGAATGGGTAGCTGGTCTCTTCGACGATGTGGAGGGACGTGCCGCGGAAGGGGATGCGGAGCTCGCAGGGCGCGTAGACGGCGGCGACGAGGCCATCGCTGGCATCTGAGCCCTGGTCGCCGGAGAGCAGGAAGAGGCTGGCGGCGAATTTGGGCCAGCCCTGATGGAAGTTGGCGGTGCAGCAGCCGAAGTTGGGCTCAAGACCGTAGAGATTGGATTCCGGCCCGTCGGTCACCCAAGGCTTGTTGTGCAGGCTGCATTCCACCTGGTTCGGCTCCTGGTTATATTGGTGCGCCCACATGTCGTCAGTGAAGGTGCCGGGCAGGGCGTTGAAGGCAAGCCGCTCGAGCCGGTCGCCGAATGCGGGATCGCCGGTGATGGCAAGCGCCTGCTCCAGCGAGAACATGGATTCCACGACGGAGCAGAGTTCGGAGCCCTGCGAGGGGTCCCGGCCGGAGAGGTGCTCGTCGCAGGAGAACATGCCGTTGGGCAGGCCGTGATATTGGTCGAGCTCGGCCAGCATCCGGCTCGCGGCGGCGCGATCGGCTTGCGCGCCCGAGACGAGGGACCAGACGGGACCGGTCTTGATGGCCTGCGCGTTGTTGACGCCGTGCGTGGCGAGCGCGAGATCCTTAAGGCCGCCGCCCTCATTGAGCTTGATGAATTCGGCGGTGATCTTCTGCGTGTACTTGAAGTCGGCGTACTGGGCCATCCAGT
Source organism: Acidobacteriota bacterium (assembly GCA_021781795.1). GTDB lineage: Bacteria > Acidobacteriota > Terriglobia > Terriglobales > Acidobacteriaceae > Telmatobacter. The sequence continues at coordinate 8,373 of JAJXWA010000042.1, read as the reverse complement.
CGTAGCCCTGGGCGTGCAGAAGGCGCGCGAGATCGAGCAGATAGGCGGAGCCGGTGCGGTTGTAGAGCCAGACGACGCTGAGGAGATTGTCCTGCCAGCGGAACTTGCCCCAGTCGCGGAGCGGCCGCGCGGGCAGCGCGCTGAGCTGATGCCGGAAGTAGCGGTCCATGAGCGGGATGACGCGCGGGTCTGCGGTGCACTCCTGGTATTGCGTGAGGGCCTTGAGCATGACGATGCGAGGCCACCAGTCGTCATTGGAGGCGGGGCCGAACATGCCGCTGGGAGCCTGATGGGTGAGCGTCCAGTCGATGCGCAGCTGAGCCTTGGCCTTGAGGCGCGGGTCATCGAGCAGCCAGGCAAGTGGGAGAAGCCCGTCGAGAAAGTAGGGGCCGCGCTCCCAGCTTTCGCCCGTGCCGCCGAGCCAGCCGCTATTGGGGCCCACGTCGGCCCAGGTCTCGTCCAGATGGCCGCTGAGACCGTTGGCCTGAATCTCAAGCTGGTTGCGCAACCATCCAGTGGGGCGGATGGAGCCGAGTGGAAGCAGGTAGAAGGCGCTGGGCGCCAAGGGTGTGCGGTTCTTGTGGATCGCTGTACCGGGTGCGTCAGGCGAGGCGAGCAGTGCCGGAGCGGGCAAGGCACAGGCGAGTCCAGCATAGCCTGATTGCTGGAGGAAGCGGCGACGGGTTGTCGAAGTGGAAACAGGAGACGACATCGGAACCTCCAAGCACGGTGCCAGTCACAGGGTAATCAACGAGAGTGGGTACAGGCACCATCCTGTTAGTGCGCTGCCCCGGTTGCGTGGACGTCTGCTTTTCAGAGCTGGGGGAGACTGTGGGGTTGCGAACGCTATACAGTACCTTGCATGAAGATTCTTCGAAGTGTCTGGATTCCGGCGGTGCTTTCAGTGCTTGTGATTCTGTGGACGTTCGGCTCGAAGGCATATGGCGTGAGCGGACAGCCTGAAAAAAGTGCTGGTTCTGCGCTGGCTAAGCCTGAGCTGGTGGTGATTGACACCGACATTGGCGATGACATTGACGATGCGTTCGCCATCGGGCTGGCGCTCAAGAGCCCGGAGCTGAAAGTGCTGGGGGTGACGACGGCGTTTGGAAATACGGAGCTGCGGGCGCAACTGGCGGAACGGTATCTGGAGGCGGCGGGGCGCGGGGAGATTCCGGTGGCGGCGGGCATACACACGGAGACGACAAACCCCATGACGCAGGCGGCCTATGCGCGGCGCGGACCGGAGAAGTCGTATCCCGATGGGGTGACGTTTCTGCTGGACCAGATTCGGGCGCATCCGGGCGAGGTGACGCTGATTGCGATTGGGCCGCTGTTCAATGTGCAGGCGGCGATTCAAAGAGATCCGGCGACCTTTCGCAAGCTGAAGCGAGTGGTGATGATGGGCGGCAGTATCGCGCGTGGCTATGACGACCCGAAGACGGGTGCGCACCGGCCGCCGGACGCGGAGTGGAACATTCTGCAGGACCCGAAGGGCGCGCAGGCGCTGCTGACCTCGGGGGTGCCGGTGTTTATGATGCCGCTGGACTCGACGCAGGTCCACCTGGAGGAGCCGGAGCGGGATGCGATTTTTGCGCATGGATCGCCGGTGACGGACCAGATCACGCTGCTGTATCACCAGTGGAAGATGGACAATTGGAGCCATTCGCCAACGCCGACGCTGTTTGACCCGGTGGCGGTGACGTACAGCTTTCGGCCAGAACTGTGCCCGGCGACGCCGATGCATCTTGAGGTGGACGCGAAGGGGTACACGCGCCGGACGGCGGGGAAGCCGAACGCGGAAGTCTGTATGATGTCGGACGAGGCGGGGTTTCTGGCGGTGCTGGGGAAGCGGCTGGCAGGGCGCTCGACGGGGACAAAGCTTGCGCCAGGCCAGTAGGTTTCCACAGGGCGCATTGCGCAATGTGCGCCCGGTCACAGGCAAGCAGATTGACAGCGGGCGAAAGTAGGAGAAAAATTCGGGTCGAAGGTTTTTGACCGATTTGAACGGTGAATGGAGGGAAAGTGAGAAACGCGATGCAATGGAAGGCTTTGGGAGCTGTGGGATTGATGGTGGCAGGCCTCGCGCTGGCCGGGTGCAAGTCTGCCCCGGAGCTGACGCAGGATCAGGCGCTGACGCTGATCCAGGCCAAGTATGACAGCACGCCGGCGGACAGCATCACGATCAGCCTGAGCAAGGACGGCATGGGGCAGGGCATCACGGCGGGCTACTGGAAGCTGACCAAGGTGTATCCCAACAAGTTCTGGGCCGACTACACGCTGACGGACGATGGCAAGAAGGCGGTGAAGCTGACCGGTGGCGGCGACACGATCCAGTGGCGGCCGCAGAGTATGACCGATGCGACCTACTCGATTACCGTGCAGACGACAGCTGCGAACCACCTGAAAGCCCGCGATCTGCAGCAGGTGGCGGATGAGACGCTGCCGGGCGTGTCGACAGCCAAGGGTGCCGACTTTACCGAAGGTGTTGATCTGACGGGGGTTCCGCAGGGGCTGCAGGATCTTGCGCACAACCCCGGCAACAAGCTCTCGAGCAAGCGGCACGCGGACTTCTCACTGGAGAACGGTGCCTGGGTGCTGCACGGGATCGTTTAGCGGGCCAGCGGAACGAAAGCAAATGAGAGACAACAAGCCCGGGGTAAGTCTGGCCTGAATGGCCAGACTGCTCCGGGTTGTTTTTTAGCAAGACGCAGACGATTTTTGCACGAGGCTTAAGCCGATGCGGACATCCGGGTGAATGAATCGCCGCATCCCAGAAGTGGACCTCTGCGCTCGGCGATGAGTGAACGCCGGTCAGGAGCAGTAAGAGAGACCGATGGCCGCAGCGCAACGTAGATGTGCGCCGCGGAAGCGGCCTTTGATTTTGAGCGCTGTTGATTGAGTGGGGAGATCATGTCTTCAAGCTCATTGCGTGTGTTTTCTCCTGCCTTGATGTTTCTGCTGGTTTCCGGGTGCGGCGGTTCCAGCGGTTCGAGTTCGTCGGGAGGCGGTCCCGCCGCGGTCAACATCACATTTGCGCCTGCTACACCGACGGTGGTGACGGCTCAGATTGGGTCGGGCGCCTTCACGATGCAGACGGCGAGTTCCAGTGGGCTGAGTCTCTCTTTGCCCAGCGGCACGACAACCTTTGCGGTGGCTTACGTCTGCAATCCTCCTGCGGCGACATCGGGCAGCCAGCCGGTGGTGCAGCCGAATGAGTATGTAGTGGAGGCGAGCACTGAGGACGGCACTTCGTTCCAGTTGCCGTGCAGCCTGGGAATTCCGGGATCCTCGCCGGGGCAAACGGGGACGCTTGCGGTGAACGTGAACGCGAGTGGCATCCCCGGTGCGTCCAATCTATATTTTGTTGCCGAGAATGGAAGCAACGCCTCGGGCTGGCCCTCCACCACGGCGAATGCCAGCGGGAGCTTTGCGGCTCCGGCGGGCAACGACCGGGTGGAGGTCTTCGCATCGACGTCGTCGAGCGGATTCTTTGGGAAGGTGCTGGCGGCGCGGGCCTTCCCGAACCAGACCGTGCCCGGTTCGCTGAATGGCGGAGCCGCGGTGGCGCTGGGAAGTGCGGATGAGGCGACGCCCGAGCCTATTACTTATCAGAATATCCCGACGGGGTTTCAGCCGGGAGCAGCCTTCGTCTCGCTGAACATGGGCCCCACGTCTTATCTGCTGGAAGACGCAACGACGCAGTATGACGCGCTGCCGGCGACCGCGATGGTGAGCGGGGACTATTACACCTTGACTGGCGATGCGATACGTGCCCTGCCTGCCAACGGAGCCCCGCAGACTCCGCCCATCGCGGAGGTCGCGGTCACGGTGAATTCAACCAGCGGCGGGCCGATGACATTCAACCTGCCCGCGCCGTGGATCTACGCCGGGCCGACGCCTGCTACCTGGCCGACCTTCGACTTCAGCGGCTACACGGGATTTGCTGGTCAGTCGGGAGTTTACGACACCGGAACGTTAACCTGGACCACCGGGGCGGGATTGGACAACTACAGCGTGAGCATCTCAGCCTCGGCGAATTATCTGCGCGGGGCAACAAGTCTGACGGTCCCGGATCTTTCAGGATTGCAAGGGTTTCTGTCTCCTCCGGGCTCGGGAACTCAGGTGACCTGGGTTGCTAAGATCTTCCAGGATAGTAACGGGTATATGCAACCGGCACAGCCCAACTCGACGGTACCGTCAGTGCTGAATGAGGGTGGATACAACGAGCCGTGAAGGATTAGCCCGGGCTAATCCGGCGACTGAGGGCTGGGAACGTCGGGCAGGACGGTGCGGCGACAAGAAAAAATTGACCTCTTCCCTCGTTCTTGTTATTGTTAGAAGGTTCCGCAAGAACGCCTCCGTACGTGTGTCTGAACGGCGGAAGTGGAAGGGCAGCCCGGCGGGCAGCTGAGTTCCGGGAGAGTGCCCAAAGGCTGGATGAGTTGAAGCCAGCCGCGAGCCCCGAAAGGCTTGATCGCTCTTATCTTGCGAAGGGCAGGGGCAACATCGCATCGGTGCTTGCGCGTTCTCCACCTTGGAGGGCTATGCAAGCCGGAACCGGCGAAACGGAGTGGGCCTTTCCTGAGCGGAAGCGACCCGCCACCGTCCTGGTTCTCGTCTGGGAGTGGAACGAAGGCAGACGCGAAGCAGCAGAGTGCGGGTTTCTGTGCGCGTGTTGAGAAGTTGAGCGCGGCAGGAGAGCCCGCGATGCGTGCGCGCGGCGGCCGGTGGAAGTTGACGGTTTTTGAGCGGTAAGGAGTTTTGGTTTGCCTACTTTTAATCAGCTCGTTCGTAAGGGGCGTACGGCCCCGCGGTACAAGACGGCATCGCCTGCGCTGCAGGCTTCGCCGCAGCGTCGCGGTGTGTGCACTCGCGTGTATACGCAGACACCCAAGAAGCCGAACTCGGCTTTGCGCAAGGTGGCGCGTGTGCGCCTGACCAACGGCATCGAGGTGACGACGTACATTCCGGGCATCGGTCACAACCTGCAGGAGCACTCGATTGTGCTCATTCGCGGCGGCCGTGTGAAGGATCTGCCGGGCGTTCGCTATCACGTCGTGCGCGGCACGCTGGATTCGGTGGGTGTGGCCAACCGGAAGCAGAGCCGTTCGAAGTATGGAGCGAAGCGCGCCAAGGGCGGCGCGGCGACGGGCAAGAAGTAGAGTTCGTTCCGGCCTGATTTTGGACATACGGTTCCGGGACGGAGTACGGGGCCCGGACTGGGGAAGTCAAGCGGCGTCCGGTGAGGATGCTGAAAGGTTAAGAAGAAAATGCCGAGAAAAGGGCACATTGCGAAGCGGGAAACGGTAGCGGATCCGGTGTACGGGTCAACGCTGGTCACCAAGTTTGTGAACTCGATGATGTGGGGCGGCAAGAAGTCGACCGCGCAGGGCATCTTCTATAAGGCGATGCAGAATCTCGAGGCCAAGGGTGGCGGCGAAGAGGCGATCAAGCTCTTCAAGAAGGCTGTGGAGAACTGCAAGCCGCTGCTGGAAGTCAAGACCCGTCGCGTGGGCGGCGCGAACTATCAGGTGCCGGTGGAAGTCAATGCGGACCGTCGCACCTCGCTGGCGATTCGCTGGCTAATTACCTACGGCCGGGGCCGCGGGGAAAAGGGCATGGTGGACAAGCTGACGAACGAGCTGCTGGATGCGGCCAACGGACGCGGCGCGGCCATGAAGAAGAAGGAAGACGTGCACCGCATGGCCGAGGCAAACAAGGCCTTCGCGCACTATCGCTGGTAGTTGGGGCGAATGAAAGAGATGGGCCTGGTGTGGTTGTGCCGGGCAGCCAACGCAGATTGAACGCAATAACCGCGGGCAGGTGCCCGCAAGGAAGATGGAATCGTGGCTCGCAGTATCCCTCTGAACCGTTGCCGGAACATCGGAATCATGGCGCACATCGACGCCGGAAAGACGACGGCGACAGAGCGCATCCTGTTCTATACGGGCATTACGCATCGCATCGGCGAAGTGCATGAAGGCACGGCGACGATGGACTACATGGAGCAGGAGCAGGAGCGCGGCATCACGATTACGTCGGCGGCGACGACCTGCATGTGGCGCGATATCCGGATTAACATCATTGATACGCCGGGCCACGTGGACTTCACGGCCGAGGTGGAGCGTTCGCTGCGCGTGCTGGATGGCGCGGTGGCGGTGTTTGACTCGGTGAGCGGCGTGCAACCGCAGACCGAGACGGTGTGGCGCCAGGGCGACAAGTACAAAGTGCCGCGCATCTGCTTTGTGAATAAGATGGACAAGAACGGCGCGGACTTCGAGTTCGTGCTGGAGACCATCCGCAAGCGGCTGGGCGCGCGGCCGGTGGCGCTGCAGATTCCGATTGGCGCCGAGGCGAACTTCAAGGGCGTCGTGGACCTGATCGAGATGAAGGCGATCCTGTGGCACGACGAGACGATGGGCGCCAAATACTCGGTCGAAGAGATTCCCGCCGATCTGCTCAAGAAGGCAGAGGCTTTTCGGCTGCAGCTGATCGAAGTGATTGCCGAGACCGACGATGTGCTGCTTGAGAAGTTCCTCGAAGGCGAGACGCCGACGATTGAGGAGCTGAAGCGGGGTATCCGTCAGGCGACGATTGATCTCAAGGTCTTCCCGGTCATCTGCGGTTCGGCTTTTAAGAACAAGGGCGTGCAGACGCTGCTCGACGCGGTAGTGGATTATCTGCCGAGCCCGCTGGACAAGCCTCCGGTGGAGGGCATCAATCCGGCGCATCACGCCGAAGTGCTGGTGCGCAAGGCGGAAGACGCCGAGCCGTTTTCGGCGCTGGCCTTTAAGCTGATCAACGATCCGTTTGGGAAGCTGTCGTTCATTCGCATCTATTCGGGCTCGCTCAAGACGGGCGACACAGTACTGAATCCGCGCACGGGTAAGACGGAGCGCGTGGGTCGCCTGGTGAAGATGCACGCCAACAAGCGCGAAGACATCACCGAGATTTATGCGGGTGACATCTGCGCGTGCGTGGGCTTGAAGGATCTGAAGACGGGCGATACGCTGTGCACGCCGAACCACCCGATCGCGCTGGGTGCAATTACCTTCCCTGAGCCGGTCATTTCGGTGGCGATTGAGCCGAAGACGAAGGCTGACCAGGAGAAGATGGGCATTGCCCTCTCGAAGCTGGCTGACGAGGACCCCACATTTAAGGTGCGGACCGACGAGGATTCGGGGCAGACGATTATCAGCGGCATGGGCGAACTGCACCTCGAGATCCTTGTGGACCGCATGAAGCGCGAACACAAGGTTGAAGCCAATGTGGGCGAGCCCAAGGTAGCCTTCCGCGAGACGATTCGCAAGGCCTCCGAGGCTGAGGGTAAGTACATTCGCCAGACTGGCGGATCGGGCAACTACGGGCATTGCTGGCTGCGGATTGAGCCGAACGAGCCGGGCAAGGGCTACGAGTTCGTCAACGGAATCAAGGGCGGCGTGGTGCCGAAGGAATACATCAAGCCGATTGACCAGGGTGTGCAGGGCGCGCTGGAGCTGGGCATCCTTGCCGGCTATCCCGTGGTGGACGTGAAGGTGACGCTCTTCGACGGCAGCTATCATGAAGTGGACTCGAACGAAATGGCCTTCAAGTTCGCAGGCTCGATTGCGTTCAAGGAAGCCGCCCGGAAGGCTTCGCCTGTACTGCTGGAGCCTGTGATGGCGGTAGAAGTGACCGTGCCTGAGGAGTTCATGGGCACGATTATCGGCGACATCAACTCGCGCCGCGGGCGGATCGAGGGCATGGAGCACGCCGCCGGCTCGCAGGTCATCAAGGCGATTGTGCCGCTGAAGGAAATGTTCGGCTACGTGAACGACATTCGCTCGTCCACGCAGGGCCGCGCTTCGTACTCAATGCAGTTTGCGCGCTACGAAGAGGCGCCGCGCATGATTGCCGATGAGATTATCGGCAGGGCGCAGGGCAAGTAAGGCAGCAAGTTTTGTGGGGCTGGAGCCGGAACGCCGGCGCCCCTGGTTTGGAAATGGCATAGCGGTAACGAGGGGAAGAGAAAAATGGCGAAGGAAAAATTTGATCGTTCGAAGCCGCACTGTAATGTGGGCACGATCGGGCACATTGATCACGGCAAGACGACGTTGACGGCGGCGATCACGAAGGTGCTGTCGAAGCACAATCCGAAGATTGCGTTCCGTTCGTTTGACTCGATTGACAACGCGCCGGAAGAGCGTGAGCGCGGCATTACGATTGCGACGGCGCACGTGGAGTACGAGACGCCGAACCGTCACTATGCGCACGTGGACTGCCCCGGCCACGCGGACTACATCAAGAACATGATTACGGGTGCGGCGCAGATGGACGGCGCGATCCTGGTGGTGGCGGCGACGGACGGACCGATGCCGCAGACCAAGGAGCATG
>JAJXWA010000041.1 GCA_021781795.1 Acidobacteriota bacterium | reverse complement strand
GGCCGGCACTTCGATATGTATATCGATGCGGTCCTGCAGCGGATCGGAGATCTTTGCAATATACCGCTGAATCATCGGCGGCGTGCACAGGCACTCCCGCGCCTTGTCGTTGAAATCCCCACAGGGGCAGGGATTCATCGCCGCCGCCAGCATGAACCGCGCCGGAAAACTCAGCGACATTGACGCTCGCACAATCGTCACCGTGTGATCCCCCAGCGGCTGCCGCATTACCTCCAGCACGTTCCGCGGAAACTCCGGCAACTCGTCCAGAAACAGCAGCCCGTTGCGCGCCAGCGACACCTCGCCCGGCCGCGGCACAATCCCGCCGCATCCAGCACGCCCGCCACCGAGTGAATCTTCGTCGTCTCCAGCGCCTCGTCAAACGTAACCGGCGCCAGAATCGATGGCAGTCTCTTCGCCAGCATCGTCTTGCCTGAGCCCGGCGGCCCGATCATCAGGATGTTGTGGCTTCCCGCCGCCGCCACCTCCAGCGCGCGCTTCGCCGTCTGCTGCCCGCGCACGTCCTTGAAGTCCACGGAGAACTGCTCCAGCGCGCCCAGCAGCGTCTCTGTTGAAACCCGGAAAGGCTCGCGCTGAATCACGCCCAGCACCATCGTGTTCAGCAGCTCAATCAAATCCAGCAGCGATGAGACCGGATAGACGTTCACGCCCACCACCACCGCCGCCTCGGCCGCATTCGCTGCCGGCACAATCAAATTCGGAATCCCGCGCTCCCGCGCCAGAATCGCCACCGGCAGCATCCCCGGCACCGCCCGCAAGCTGCCATCCAGTCCCAGCTCGCCTACCATCAGGCATCGGCTCACGTCGCTCGTCTGCAGCGCGCCATACGCGCCCAGAATCCCCACCGCAATCGGCAGGTCAAACCCCGAGCCTTCTTTCTTCAGGTCTGCGGGCGCCAGGTTGATCGTGATATGCGTCGGTGGAATCAGGTAGCCGGAGTTCTTGATTGCCGCACGCACCCGGTCAAGGCTCTCCCGCACTGCCGCATCCGGCAACCCCACGGTATGAAACTGATCCTTGTCCGTGACGACGCCGCTATAGTCCACTTCCACTTCAATGAGGTTGGCGTCAATGCCGTAAACGGCTGCGCTGAAAGCTTTAAAGAGCATGATGAATATTTGCTGCGAGTCGAACAGACCCGTACGTCATCCACCGGTGATGCTCGACCCGTGACAGCACCCTTTGGTCACATGCACACTGACTTTGCGTCTATCCGCACCGCGCCAGTGTCCACTTCCCCCTCGCCGCGTCTACAATCGCAGACGGTATGACGAGCCTCTTCGATCTCTACAAACTCGGCGTCGGCCCATCCAGCTCCCACACCATGGGCCCCATGCGCGCCGCCTGCCGCTTCGCGCATCTGCTCCAGGACCGCGGCCTGCTCCCGCGCGTTGCTCATGTCCGCGCTGAGCTCTACGGTTCGCTCGCCCTCACCGGCAAAGGCCACGCCACCGATCGCGCCGTCCTCCTCGGCCTCGCCGGCCATGAGCCCGCCACCATCGATCCCGCTGTCATCGAATCCACTGTCCTCGCCATTCGCTCCGCGCGCGCATTGCCCCTCGCCGGCATCCACTCGATTCCGTTCATCGAAGACACCGACCTCATCTTTGAGCGCGAAACGATGTACCCACCCGGTGCAGCCATGCAACATCCCAACGGACTCCGCCTCACCGCCTACGACGCCAGCCACGCCATCCTGGACACGCGCACCTACTTCTCCATCGGCGGCGGCTTCATTACCGAGGACGGCGTCGACGCATCCAAAGAGAAACCGCCTGCATACGTCCCATTCCCGTTTCACACCGCGGCGGAACTCCTCGCCACCGCCCACGCCAACGAGCTCTCCATCAGCCAGCTCATGCTGGAAAACGAGTGCGCGCTCGTTCCCCGCGATCAGCCTCAGTCGCCCGCCGAGCAGGTCCGTGCCGGCATCGATCGCATCTGGCAGGCCATGCAGGAGTGCGTGCAGCGCGGCATCGCCACCGAAGGCATTCTCCCCGGCGGCCTCAATGTCCGCCGCCGCGCTCATCGCCTCGCCGAGCGCCTCCGCGAGAAAGAAGCCACTGGCCTGCGCGGCGATCCGCTCGCCCCGCTCGACTGGGTCACCGTTTACGCCATGGCCGCTAACGAAGAGAACGCCGCCGGAGGCCGCGTCGTCACCGCGCCCACCAACGGCGCCGCCGGCGTCGTTCCCGCCGTGCTCCACTACTACGACCGCTTCATCCCCGACGCCGACCATGAAGGCATCGTCCGCTTCTTCCTCACCTCCGCCGCCATCGGAATCCTCTACAAAGAGAACGCCTCCATCAGCGGCGCGGAGGTCGGCTGCCAGGGCGAGGTCGGCGTCGCCTGCTCCATGGCCGCCGGTGGACTCGTCGCCGCGCTCGACGGCACCAACGGCCAGATTGAACACGCCGCCGAAATCGCCATGGAGCACAACCTCGGCATGACCTGCGATCCCATCGGCGGCCTCGTCCAGATTCCCTGCATCGAGCGCAACGCCATGGGCGCAGCCAAGGCCGTTCACGCCGCGCGCATCGCCCTCAGCGAATCCGAAGAGCACAAAGTCTCGCTCGACCAGGTCATCCGCACCATGTATCTCACGGGCCTCGACATGCAATCGCGATATAAAGAGACAAGCCTGGCCGGCCTCGCCCTCAACGTCATCGCCTGTTGACCGCGCAGCCGGACGCCGCACCCATCCCCTTCTGAGGACGACCATGGAAACCACGCCCGACGCGACGCAGCCGCAGCCAAACCTTCAGTCGCCCATGGACGCAGCTCTGCCTCCGGCGCCCTCTGCGCCCGCGTCGCTTGCGCCGGCATGGCATACCGTCCTCTTCATCCTCTTCATCGCCGCGTTGTCCTTTGCCGGCTCGCTTCGAGCCGCACAGTCGCAGGTCGTGCACAATCGTCTCGCCACCTATGCCGCCACCGGCGTCATGGAACTGCTGATGCTCGCATGGGTCGCCTTCGGCCTGCGCCTGCGTCGTGTTCCGCTGCGCACGCTCTTCGGACATCTCGCTTCCGGGCCGCGCGCATTTTTCGCGGACTTCATCGCCGCACTCGTCTTCTGGCTCGGCGCCTTGATGGTCCTCGGCACCGTCGGCATGATGTGGACCGGCATCGAAGCGCTCGTGACCCACGGCATCGCTCCATGGCATGGAGCAGCCGCCCCATTCGCGCCCGTGCGCACTGAGGCCGCGCGCGCCGTGCTGCAGGTTGCGCCTTCCAACCTGCGCGAGGCCGCTGTCTGGGCGCTGCTCTGCCTCGTCGTCGGCATCGTGGAAGAGTCCGTCTTCCGCGGCTACTTTCAGGGTCAGTTCACCGCATGGGCGCGCGGCAATGTCGTCTTCGGCGTTGTCTCCTCTGCGGTGCTCTTTGGCGCAGCCCATGGCTATCAGGGCCTGCGCAGCATGTTTCTGCTCGTCGTCTTCGGAGCATTATTCAGCGCGCTCTCGCTCTTTCGCCGCAGCCTGCGCCCCTGCATCTTCGCGCACAGTTGGCACGATCTCGTTGCAGGACTCGCACTCGGTCTCCTCAGGCTGCATCATCTTGCGTGACTCTTTTCTCCGCGCGCTTCGTATCGCCGGAGAAATTGTTGCCACTTTTTCCACTCTTCATTCGTTTTTTTCTTGACACTGAGCATTCGTGAATCTATACATTCCTCAACTGCAATTCCAATTGCAGGATCGATGCAACCCATCGAAAAGGGAGAATAGGCAAATGGCAACCAAGAAAGCAGCCAAGAAGGCACCCGCGAAGAAGGCCGCGAAGAAAACCGCGAAGAAGAAGTAACGGGTCAACCAACCAAAAGGCAGCACTTCGGGGGACGCTTCCAGCGTCCCCCGAAGTGTTTTTGCGTCCTGTATCCGGCAGCACCGCAAACCCTCTATCCATGCGGGTAAACTGAACATCAGTTGCTCGTGAAGGATTGCCCGCCATGACACGCCGCCGCTGGATTGCCGAACACTGGGATGATGCAACCGCCACTCTCACCGGAACGCAGGCCGAACATCTCGCCCGCGTCCTGCGCGCTCAGCCCGGCGTTGAAGCCGATGTCGTCGCCGGCGGTCACGTCTTTCACGCCGAGGTCGCAGCCGTCTCTCCGCAGGAGGTCCGCTTCAATCTCATCGCGGAACTCGAAGCCGACCCGGCATTGCCCGTAACTTTGGTCATGGCCGTCTACAAGTTCGATTCCATGGAGTGGGCCATCGAAAAAGCCACAGAGCTTGGCGTCTTCGCCATCGCTCCCGTCATCGCACGCCGAACGGAAAAGCATCTCGCCTACGCCGCTGCAAAGCGCGTCGAGCGCTGGCGTCGCATCGCAAAAGAATCCGCGCAGCAGTGCCGCCGCTCGGACGTTCCCGTCATCCACGATCCGCAGCCGCTCAACGCCGTCGTCGCCGCTCCCTCCGATGCCGTGCGCCTCGTCCTCGCCGAGCAGGAGCGCTCCACCACGCTGCGCAACGCCATCGCGTCCGCGCTCCAATCCGAGCAGTCCGAGCTGCCCGACTTCCACATCGCCATCGGTCCTGAAGGTGGATGGGCCCCTAATGAAGAAGCCCTCTTCGACGACAACGGCTGGCGCGCCGTCTCGCTTGGCCCGCGCATCCTCCGCGCAGAAACCGCAGCCATCGCAGCCCTGTCCATCCTCGCCTCATTTTTGGAATAGCACGCTGACCGCAATCGCCTTCAACCTACAGCGACACGCCGCGCTTCCACGGAATGAAGTCATTCTGTCCCAGCAGCTCCGCCTTCGTCTGCCGCTCGCCGCTCGCCACCTCAACGCACAACTCCATCAGCTTGCCCGCGCACTCCGGAATCGTCGTCTCCCCTGTCACAATTCCGCCCGCGTCAAAGTCGATGATGTCGTCCATCCGCGCCGCCAGCGCCGAGTTTGTCGCGATCTTCACCACCGGCGCAATCGGATTGCCCGTCGGCGTTCCCAGTCCCGTCGTAAACAGCACAAGGCTCGCGCCCGCGCCCGTCTGCGCCGTTACCGCTTCCACATCGTTGCCCGGCGTACACAGCAGGTTCAGTCCCGGCGTCGTCGCATACTCCGGAAAATCCAGCACGTCCTTCACCGGCGCCACGCCGCCCTTCCGCGCCGCGCCCGCCGACTTGATCGCGTCCGTAATCAGACCGTCCTCAATGTTGCCCGGTGAAGGATTCATCTCAAACCCCGAATGCACCGCCCGCGCCCGCGCCGCATACGCCTGCATCAGGTCGTAGAATCTCTGCGCCAGCGCATCCGTCGCGCAGCGGTTAATCAGCTCCTGCTCCACCCCGTGCAGTTCCGGAAACTCGCTCAGCAGCGTCGTGCCGCCCAGCTCGCCCAGCACGTCCGACAAATACCCAATCATCGGATTCGCCGAGATCCCGCTGAACCCATCCGACCCGCCGCATTTCAATCCCACCGTCAGCGCACTTAGCGGCGCGGCCGCGCGCTGCGCTCCATTCGCCTTTTCCAAAGCGGCAAACGTCTCGTCCAGCGCGCGCGTCATGAGCGCGCTCTCACGCCCCGTCTTCTGCTGATCGAAGACCAGAACTGGCTTCGTCCGCTTCGCATCGCGCTTCTCCAGTTCCTCCATCAGCATCGACGCCTGCGCGTTCTGGCATCCCAGGCTCAGCACCGTCGCGCCCGCCACATTGGGATGATGAATGTACCCCGCCAGCAGCCCGCACAGCGCCCGCGCATCTTCGCGCGTTCCGCCGCATCCACCCTGGTGTGTCAAAAACCGTATCCCATCCAGATGCGGAAACACGCGCTCCGCCCGTGCCTGCTTCATCTCCTCGGCGCTCGCGCCGGCATGCTGCGCCACCAGCTCGCGAACATGTTTCCGATACCCGCTCCGCGCGCTGCCATACCCAAGCTCTTCTTCGAGCGCCTCTTTCATCTGTTCCACGTTGCGGTTTTCGCAGAAGACCAGCGGCAGCACCAGCCAGTAGTTCCGTGTGCCCACCTGCCCATCCGCACGGTGGTAGCCCATAAAGGTCCGCCCCGCCCAGGCCGACGCATCCGGCAGGTGATACGTCACCGGCTGCCGCGTGGCCGTGTACGTCTCCGCGCGATGCCGTACGTTCCGCTGCGTCAGCCGCCCGCCCCGGGGAATCGCCGCCGTCGCTTCGCCTACCACCATGCCGTACAGGCGAATCACGTCGCCCGGCGCCAGATCCTTGAGCGCCATCTTGTGCTTCGCGGGAACCGCCTCCGCCACGCGCAAGGTTGACTTGCCGCACTCCACTTCACTGCCCGCAGTCAGCGGCGTCAGCGCCACCACCACGTTATCCCGCGGATCAATCTGCAGCACGCTCTCCGCCATGCCACTCCTTTGCAACAACATCTTCGGTGGTCTAACCACCACTGCCCAGCATACAACGCGCGATAGCCACCACTCGACCGGCAGCCTCGCACGCTCAGCATCCAGCGCCGTATCATCAATCTTTCATTGCTCTTTCATTCCCTTCATTCCGCAGGAGACGCCCTCATGAAAGCCGTCGTTCTTGAAGCTCCCGGTCATGCCGCTATTCGTTCTGTTCCAGAACCCGCTTCCCCCGGCGCGGACGAAATCCTTCTCCGCGTCCACAAGGTCGGCCTCTGCGGCAGCGATCTCAACTCCTACCGCGGCCGCAATCCTCTCATCGCCTTCCCGCGCATTCCGGGCCATGAAGTCGCCGCCACCGTTGTTGCAGCCAATCCCGCCCATCCGCAATGGACCGCCGGCATGGAGGTCACGCTCTCGCCCTACTCCAACTGCGGCCAGTGTCCCGCCTGCCTGCGCGGTCGCGCCAATGCCTGCCAGTTCAACCAGACTCTCGGCGTGCAGCGCGACGGAGCTCTCACCGAATACATCACCGTTCCCGCATCGCGCCTCTACAGCGCCAGCCTCACCCTCAAGGAGCTCTGCCTCGTCGAGCCGCTCACCGTCGGCTTCCACGCCGCCGCCCGCGGCCGTGTCGCGCCGCAGGACACTGTCGCCATCATCGGCTGCGGTGGCGTCGGCCTCGGCGCCGTCGCCGGCGCAGCCTTCCGCGGAGCCACCGTCATCGGCGTCGATCTCGACGACGCCAAGCTCGCCACCGCGCAGAAGGCCGGCGCCGTCTACCTCATCAACACCGCCCGCGAAGACCTCCGCGCCCGCCTCGCCGAACTCACCAGTGGCCGCGGCCCCGATGTCATCATTGAGGCCATCGGACTTCCGCACACCTTCCGCGCCGCCGTTGAAGAAGTCGCCTTCACCGGCCGCGTCGTCTACATCGGCTACGCCAAAGAGCAGGTTGCTTACGAGACGCGCCTCTTTGTCCAGAAGGAGCTCGACATCCTCGGCTCGCGCAACGCGCAGCCTGAGGACTTCCGCTCCGTCATCCGCATGCTGGAAGAGCGCCGCTTTCCCGTCGAAGAAGCCGTCACCCACACCGTCCCCATCGAAGAAGCGCCGTCCATCTTCGCCGCATGGGACAGCGACCCCGCCCGCTTCACCAAAATCATGATCGACGTCAGTTAACGGACCTCACGAGCCATCGATCTGGGTGCCCCATCCAAGGTCTTCACGCAAGTGGAGACATTGGGTGGGAGAGCACAAACCGGGATCTCCGGGGTGCCCCCCGGTCTCGCTTCTGAGACCGGGAAATCACAACCTCACGCTGCCACAAGCTTCGGGTGCCCCTTGGCGTCTGCGTAGCAGGCGTCATGGATGGGATGGCAACGCCCCCATCCCCGCCAACATCTCTACACATGCGCCAGCCGCAGCAGCAGGCCCGCCAGTGCGCCGCCCACCAGCGGCCCCGCCACCGGAATCGCCGCATAGCTCCAGTTCGATCCGCCCTTGCCGGGAATCGGCGCCAGCGCATGCACCAGCCGCGGTCCCAGGTCACGCGCCGGATTAATCGCATACCCCGTCGTGCCACCGAGTGAAAGTCCGATGCCCCACACCAGGCTCGCCACCAGCCACTGCCCCACGCCCGCCGCCGGTCCCGTAGCCGACACGCCATGCGATCCAATCGCGCCGGCCACCACCACCAGCACCATCGTCCCAATCACTTCACCCAGAAAATTGAACAGCGGGCTCGGCACCGCGCCATTCGTGCAAAAGATGCCCAGCTTCGCCGCCGGGTCCGGCGTCAGCTTCCAGTGCGGTCCATAGTGCACCACCGTCAGCGCCGCGCCGCCCATCGCGCCCACCAGTTGCGCGCTCCACAGCCACACCAGTTGCGCATAGTTCCCGCTCGTCACCGCGCTCGCCAGCGTAATCGCAGGATTCAGATTCGCGCCCGGGCTTCCAAATGCCTGCGCCACCAGCACGCCGCACAGCACCGCCAGCGCCCAGCCCGTCGTCACCACCATCCACCCCGCGTCCGCTGCATACGACTTCCGCAGCGCCACGCCCGCGCACACGCCGTTGCCCAGCAGCACCAGCACCAGCGTGCCCATCATCTCGCCCAACCACACCGAATGCATCCACGCTCCTCTTGCCGCAATCAACTTTTCAATGCATGAATCGATGGAATTCTCACCGACGCGGCCCCACCCCGCCAAGCTGTCAAGTTCCCGCACTCCACCAAACCCACTCAAACCCTTGAAAACGCTGCGCAAAAAACTTCTCTGCGATTTGCATGTTAATTCTCCGAAATCGCTATCCTGAAAATAATCGAGCAGAAGAAGCAGAACATCGAAGAGCACGTGTCGCTCCTCCCCATTCTTTTCGGACGCCGGCCGCGGTCCTTGTGCCGCCGAGAAGAGCATCGAAGGTGTACGAACGGATCGCAGCTCCGGTGCGGAGCTGTTCGGGAATCGATCCGCTCACAGAACGGCACAACCGCGCAAGGCTGTCCGGGCCCATCACCATACCAGTTTGTCTCACTCCCACTGGTACAGACGTTGCCGGGCACTCCAGGAGGATCTTGCCATCAAAATGGATACCAAGATACCGATAGAGACCCGGTTACCGGCGCTGGTGAATCGCGTGTTCGCGGAGAACCTGAGCGGGTTGGCGGTCACGGCGATGAGCGGCGCGACGGTGACGCTGGCGACGGGCGCGACGGCGCCGGCGGGCGGAGGGTTTGAGATCCGGCGCAGGGACTGGTGCTTCCAGCCGGGCGAGGATACGGACCTGGTGATGCGGGCGTCGGTTCCTACGATGACGTTTACGCGGGTGGCGGCGAGTGATCGCTACTACATTCGCATGTATGACGGGGCGACGCCGCCGAACTACTCGGAGTTTTCTGCGGCGCTGTTTTTTAATTTGCCGTTGGCGTAGCGGGGTTGGAGGGGCTGGTGGAGTCATGGGCGGGAGTGAGAAATCCCACCTTAGACGCTGCGCAGAGAACGCGCAGCGCCGAAGGTGGGGCACCCGGTTTTTTCAGGCGGGTTGAGGTCGTGCCTTCCCACCCAAGGCGCATGCTGCGCACACGCCTTGGATGGGCACCCTCGGGTCGTGACGAGTCGGGCGCTCGGCAGGATGAGATGAGATGAGAGTGGAGTGGCGAGCATGCGGATGATGAATGAATTTGAGGCGCAGGTGCTGAGTGATCTCTGCGTGCTGAAGACGCAGATGAATGGGCTGATGGGCGATGGGAACGGTGGACGGATTGCCGAGCTGGAGCGGCGCATGGAGCGGCACAAGCAGAACTGGCAGCGCGCGAAGGGCGTGCTGGCGGCGGTGAGCGTGGTGTTTGCGGTGATTGAGGTGGCAGTGGAGACTTGGTTGCGACGGTGAAAGGAACCGGGCCGGAGTGGGCGTGCGTATACACTGCACAGGTACGGAGGTTGACCGATGCAGGTACAGATTCAGGGCACGACGATGCCGGTGCTCAATGTGCAGCTTGATCCGAATGAGAGCGTATTTTCAGAGAGCGGCGAGCTGTCGTGGATGACGGCGTCGATCCAGATGGCGACGCACACGCAGATGGGCGGCGGCGGAGGCCTGTTTGGCGTGTTGAAGCGCGTGGCCGGCGGCGGCAGCATCTTCATGACCGAGTATCGCGCGCTGCAGTATCCGGGTGTGGTGTCGTTTGCGACAAAGGTGCCAGGACACATTGTGCCGGTGGAGGTGGGCCCGGGGCAGGAGTACCTGGTGCACCGGCACGGCTTCCTATGTGCGACGCCGCAGGTGACGATCGGCCTTGGCTTTCAGCAGTCGCTGGGCGCGGGGATCTTTGGCGGGAACGGCTTTCTGCTGCAGCGCGTGGGTGGCATGGGCACGGCTTGGCTGGAGCTTTCCGGCGAGCTGATCCGGAAGGACCTGGCGCCGGGCGAGGTGCTGCGCGTGCATCCGGGACACGTGGGCGCATTTCAGGCGTCGGTGGGTTTCCAGATTATGACGGTGCCGGGGATCAAGAACATGATCTTTGGCGGCGATGGGATTTTTCTGGCGGTGCTGCAGGGGCCGGGGACGGTGTGGTTGCAGACGCTGCCGATCTCGCGGCTGGCGCACCAGATCAGCGAGTATCTGCCGCAGCAGCAGGTCCAGCAGACGATGGGCGCGGGTGCGGGCGGCGCGCTGCTGGGAGGGATTGTGGGGTCGATTCTGGGCGGGGATCAGTAAAGTCCGGGAGCTGACGCTCCCGGACTTTTTTTCGTTTTCCGGCGTGATTCAGGCTCGTGCTTTCTCATTCATGTCGCCTGCTGAAGCGGCCGCCATGGATGGGGCAGCCGCGATGTGTCCTATTGGCCGCTGCGCGGTGGCTCGACGTAGCTTTCGGCGAAGGATTCGTCGGGTGAGGTGGCGGGCCAGCCGGCGATGACGAAGAAGACGTCGAGAACGAAGAGGGCGATGGCGAGGTCGTTGTAGAGGTTGGCACGGGGAGATGCGGGCCAGAGCTGGTTGGCGGCCCAGAGCAGGAAGGCGATGGCGAGGAGAACGGCCTTGAAGAGCTCCTGCGGGCCGGGGCGGCGGATGGACTGATAGACGAGATAGGCAACGGCGATGAGCGCAAGCGGCGCGGCGCCGAGCCAGTCATGCGCATGTGGCGGGAAGAGCGCGGGCGCGGCATCCCAGACGAGCAGAACGAAGACCGAAACCAAAGTGAGCACGGCGAGCAACAGGGGAAGCGCCTGGTGCGCGCGGTCGAGATGAGCCTTCATGGTTTCAACGTATCAAGGCGACCATAAGGATGGTGTGTGGGCGGGTGGAGAGCGATAGTCAATCGCGATTGAGGGACTCCTGCACACGGATTGCCTCGTCGACTTCCGCGCCGGGATGGACGATGACGTGATCGCCGGGCTGCAGGCCGTCGACGACCTCCCAGTCAATCTCGCCGCGATGCCCAATCTGCACGGCGACCTTGTGCGCCTTTCCGTTGTTCACAACAAAGACAGCCCAGTTTGCGGCAGAGCGGAAGACGGCGCTGGAAGGAACGCGGAGCACATCCTGGCCCTGCCAGACGATGACGCGGGTTTCGACGTGATAGCCGTCTTCCATGCCGTGCGTGGCGCCGGTGAAGTCGCAGATGACGTTGACGCGCTGCTCTTCAACGCCGAGGGCGGAGATTTTGGTGAAGGCGCCGGGTTCAATGGTTCGGACGATGGCGGGGATGGGTGTGTCGCCGCCCCAGTCGGTGAGGACGGCGGACATGCCGGGACGGATGCGGACGGCGTCGCGGGTGAGGAAGTCAGTGACAATTTCGAGACGCGGGGTGTAGCCGATTTCAAGGATGGGCGTGCCGGGGGCGACGATGTGTTCGCTCTGCTCGATGAGGCGGAGGATGCGGCCGTCGGCAGGCGCGATGAGGGCGGTGGGCAGTTGTGCATTGTCGCTCTGCTGGACGAGGAGCGCGGCTTTGGCTTCTTCGACCTGATAGGCGGCGGATAGCGCGGCGGATTCGGCGGCCTGGAGCTGCTTGCCGGCGAGTTCGCTGGCAGTGCCGGCTTTATCGAATGCTTCGCGGGAGATGATGCCCTGCTGGACGAGGCTGCGGCTGCGGGCGAGATCCTGCTTGGCCTGCGCGGCGTCAGCGCGGGCGCGGGCGGCGAGCGCCTGTGCCTGATCTTCAGCGGCGCGTGCGGAATTGAGGCGCGCCTCGAGGACCGCGGTCTGGCGAGGATCGATGGGCGCGGGATCAATCCAGGCAAGGATTTCGCCGGTGTGGACGGTGTCACCGGCGTCGAGCATGACACGACGGAGGCGGCCGTTGACGGTGGATGCAACGACGAAGTGATCGTGCATGCGGGTCTTGCCTTCTTCTTCGACGATCTCCTGGAGGGGGCCGCTCTGAATGGCGACGGTCTGGACGGGGATGCGGGAGGGACGAAGGACGAAAGCGATGGCGGCGGCGAGGACGAGCGCAGAGGCGATGAGGACGAGTTGGGAGCGGCGTTTCATCTTACTCACGGGCCTTGAGGACGGAGACGATATCGAGGTGCGCGATGCGGCGGCTGATAAAGATGCCGGATACGATGGCTGAGAGCAGGACGATGAGAAATCCCCAGGCGTAGCTGGAGGGCTGAACGACGAGCGGAATGCGGTAGAGCTCCGTGCGCATGACGGCGGCGAGGGCGGCGCAGAGCGCGTAGCCGGCGAGGAAGCCGAAGGGTAGGGCGAAGAGGGTGATGAGGCCCTGCTCGGCGAGGAGGATGAAGGTGATTTCGCGGCGTGTGAAGCCGAGGACGCGCAGAGTCGAGAGTTCGCGCGCGCGCTCGGAGAGGGCGATGCGGGCTCCGTTGTAGATCATGCCGACGGCGATGATGATGGCGAAGACCAGGAGCGTGCCGATGGAGAGCGTCATGCTGCGATGGATGGTGTCAGTGAAGCTGCGCAGCTCAGCCTCTTTGATGGAGACGGCGGCGATTGCGGGCAGGCCCTTGATGGTCTGATAGAGCTTTTGCTGCTGAGCGGCGTCAACCTGGAGAAGCGCGCCGGAGATAGAGCGATCTTCCTGCAGAAGGCGGTTGAGCGCATGGAGGTCCATGTAGGCGTTGGTGCCGAGGATTTCGTCGACGGTGCCGGAGACGGTGACCGAGAAGCTGGAGCGGCGACCATCGAGGAGTTCCACGCGGAGAGTTTCGCCAGGGGTGATGTGGAGGATATCGGCGAGGGCGGTGCTGAGGACGATGCCGTCGCCGGGCAGGAGCTGGCGACGGCCGTGCTGATCGATCATGGTGCGCATTTCGCTGTTGGGGGCAAGACCGAGCAGAGCAGTTTTGCGCCAGCGGTGCTCGTGGCGCAGGCGGACGGGCACGATGCGGAAAGGTTCCGAGCGAATGACGCCGGGCAGGCGCGCAAGCTCAAGTCGGGCCGTGGCAGAGCGGGCTTCGATGAGGGTGACGGCGACGTCTTCGCGCTGGGCGTCGCGGAACTGGAGGGTCATGATGCGATTGAGTGCATCGAACATGCCGAATTCGACGACAACGATCATGATGGACGCGCAGATGGCGAAGGCGGAGGCCAGCGCGCGCCAGGGACGGCGTTCGATATTGCGCAGGGTCATGCGGACGGCGGGGTGCATCCACTGGACTTTGAACCGGTCCATGAGGCGCGGTCGGAAGTCGGGAGGCATCTCAGGGCGCATGGCTTCAGCGGGAGGCAGAGTGGCGGCGCTGCGCGCTGCGCCGAGGGCGCCTGTGGCGGCGGTGGCGATGGTGAGGATTCCGGCCCAGAGCAGGATGTGAGGCTCGGCCTGATAAATGAGGATCGGGAAGCGATAGAAGTCGGCGTAGATGGCGGCAATGCGAATGCCGTAATACCAGCCGACAGCGCAACCGAGGAGATAGCCGCCAAGGGCGGCGAGCAGGCTGAACTGGAGATAGTGGATAGCGAGCTGGGAGTTGGAGTAGCCGAAGGCCTTGAGGACAGCAATTTCAGGGCGCTGCATGGTAACGAGCCGGCTAAAGGCGAAATGGACGAGAAGCGCGGCGACGGCGAGGAAGATTGCAGGGATGATGGTGGCGCTGACGCGATTCTGCGCGATTTCGTCGGAGATGAAGCGGTGGGAGATCTGGTCAGCGCGGCCGTAGGCGCCGAGGCCGCCGTAGGGGTCGAGGATGCGGTCGACGCGGGCAATGACGTCGGCCTCATCGGCGCGGGGCTCCAGGGCGATGGCGACGGAGTTGAAGGCGCCGTCCATGTCGAGCGCGGCTTCGAGGGCGTGGGTGGGCATCCAGAGAACGCCGAAGCGTTTGTTATCAGGAAAGATGGAGCCGCTGCCGCGAATCTCGTAGATGTACTCGGGCGAGAGTGCGATGCCGACGATGGTGAGCGGCTGCCAGCGGCCCTGAATGACGGCTTCAACGCGGCTGCCGAGTGCGAGGTGGTTGGCGGTTGCGAAGGCTTCACTGGCGACGATTTCGCTGCTGGATGTGGGGTCGGCAAAGCGGCCGCGGCGCAGGAAGAGCGCGTTGAGCGAGCCCGTCTGTTGAGGCGCGAGCGAGAGGAGGCGGCCGACGGCGGGCTCACTCAGGCCGGGAACGTTGAGGGTGACATCCATGACGACGCGGGACTGCACCTGGCGGACGCCGGGGATTTCACGCAGGCGCGCAGCGACGGAATCGGGCGCACGCTTGAGCTCTGCGAAGAGATCGGCGAAGCGATAGCCAGCGTAGTAACTCTGCTGGGTGCGCAGGAGCGAGCGATACATGGCGCGCATGGTGACGAAGGAAGCAACGCCGCAGGCGATGACGAGCGCGATCGCGGCGACCTGCCCTTTCATGTGGAAGAGATCGCGAAAGAGCTTGCGGTGGAGAGCGGTCATGACTCACCACACCAGTTCCTCGGGACGCGCGCGACGGGTATTGCGCGTAATCCCGACGATTTCACCGCTGCGCAGGCGGATGACACGATCGGCCATGGCGGCAATGGCGGTGTTGTGGGTGATGACAGCGACGAGAGTGTGCAGCTCGGCATTGATGCTGGCAAGGACGTCGAGAACGAGCTTGCCGGTGGGGTAATCGAGCGCGCCGGTGGGCTCGTCGCAGAGCAGAATGTCAGGCTGCTTGGCGATGGCGCGGGCGATGGCGACGCGCTGCTGTTCGCCGCCGGAGAGCTGCGAGGGGAAGTGATTTTCACGCTCGGTGAGCCCGACAAGGCGCAGGGCCTCCCGGGGATTCATGGGGCGCTCGGCAATTTCAGTGACGAGGGCGACGTTTTCCAGCGCGGTGAGGCTGGGAATGAGGTTGTAGAACTGGAAGACGAAGCCGACGTGCTCGCGGCGGAAGCGGGTGAGGCCGGCGTCGTCGGCCTCGGAGAGCCAGTGGTCGCGGAAGCGGACGTCGCCGGAGGTGGGTGTGTCAAGACCGCCGAGGATGTTGAGGAGTGTGGATTTGCCGCTGCCGGAGGGACCGAGGAAGACGACGAACTCGCCGGCGGTGAGGTCAAGCTGGATGGAGCGGAGCGCGAGGACGGGGACGGCACCGGTGAGGTAGGTCTTGGAGACAGAGTGGACGTGGAAGACAACTTGCTCCGCCTCGTCCGCGCGGGTGCGCTCCGCACTGACCATACAGCCCCCGCAACCCAACCGCCTGCAACTATTGCAATTTTGACGAAAGCCGTGGCAAATCGGCGGTGATTGGGGTCACTTGAGGGCGCGCAGGATGCGGGCACTTCAGGAGGCGCGGCGGACGTAGCGACGGCCCAGGAACTCGTAATTGCCGCTGGCGATGCGGGCGATGGCTTCGGAGTAGGCGATGTGCTCTTCCTTGAGGATGCGCGCGGAGAGGGAATCGGCGTCGTCGGTGTCGAGGATGGGGATGGCGCGCTGGAGGATGATGGGGCCGTGGTCGAGGTGCTCGTCGACGAAGTGGACGGTGCAGCCGGCGACTTTGACGCCGTAGTCGAAGGCCTGGTGCTGCGCGTCAAGGCCGGGGAAGGCCGGCAGGAGCGACGGGTGGATGTTGACGATGCGGTTGTGGAAGGCGTGGATGAACTCCGGCGAGAGCAGGCGCATATAGCCGGCGAGGACGACGAGATCGACGTTGTGGCGGCGGAGGCAGGCGGCGACGTCGGCGTCGTGTTCGGCGCGCGGGCGGCCTTTGGAGAGGAAGACCTCAGTGGGCAGGCCGAGTTCACGGCAGACAGCGAGGCCGCAGGCAGAGGCGGTGTTGGAGATGACGATGGCAATCTCGACGCCGGGCAGACGGCCTTCGCGGATGCTGTTGTGGATGGCGATCATGTTGGAGCCGCGGCCGGAGATGAGTATGCCGAGCTTGAGAGGCGAGCGAGTTGCGGGAGTATCTTCCGTCAAGAGTAAGGTCCTTCTCGAGGAGCGATTGCTTGAAGTGTCTCGCTTTCCCAGGTCTCAAATGCGAGACCTTGGGCACCCATGGTCGAGGTGAGTGAAAAGCTGAACACTAGGTGTACTGGACACGGCGCTCACCTTTGACGACGCGGCCGATGACGTAGAACTTTTCTTCGGCGCGGTCGAGGAGAGTTTTGGCGCGCGTGAACTTTGCAGCAGGGATGGCGGCGATGAGGCCGATGCCCATGTTGAAGGTGCGCATCATCTCTTCCTGCGGGACCTGGCCGAGGTCGCGGAGGTGGTCGAAGATGGGCAGGACCGGCCAGGTGCCGATTTCGATCTGCGCGGCGGTGCCTTTGGGCAGGATGCGGGGCAGGTTTTCCGTGATGCCGCCGCCGGTGATGTGAGCCATGCCGGTGGTGAAACCGCCGGAGACGAGCTTCTGGATGACGTGGAGATAGCTGCGGTGGGTCTTCATGAGGGCCGCGCCGGCTTTCTCTTTGATGGCGGTGACGTACTGGGTGGGCTTGTAGCCGGCGACCTCGAAGAGGAGTTTGCGGGCGAGCGAGTAGCCGTTTGTGTGGAGGCCGGTGGAGGGTAGGCCGATGAGGACGTCGCCGGGCTTGATGCCTGCGCCGGTGATCATTTTGTCGCGGTCGACGGCGCCGACGATGAAGCCGGCGAGATCGTACTCGCCGTCGGTGTAGAAGCCGGGCATCTGGGCGGTTTCTCCGCCGATGAGGGCGCAGGCGTTGGCCTTGCAGGCTTCGGCGAGGCCGGTGACGACGGCCTCGGTGACCTCGGGGTCGAGGCGGCCGGTGGCGAGGTAGTCGAGGAAGAAGAGCGGCGTGGCGCCCTGGACGGCGATGTCGTTGACGCAGTGGTTGACGAGGTCGGCGCCGACGGTCTGGTGGAGGCCGAGCTCGAAGGCGACCTTGAGCTTGGTGCCGACGCCGTCTGCGGAGCTGACGAGGATGGGGTTTTTGAAGCGCTGGAGGTCGAGGCGGAAGAGGGCTCCGAAGCCGCCGATGCCGCCGAGGACATTGCGGTTGAAGGTCTTCTGGGCGAGGTACTTGATGCGCTCTTTGGCGCGGTCGCCGGCGGAGATGTCAACGCCTGCCGAGGCGTAGGTGACGGATTTGGGCTTGGATGCGTCAGGCACGGTGCGGACTTTCTCCCCCCGGGCGGCAGGAGCAGCCGGGCAGGACCCCAGGGCGGGATGCTCCTCGGGGGCTAGGCTAAGAAAGTACGATTTTAGCAGGATTTTGGGCGGCGGACCGTGAGGCCCGGCCGGTGTACGGAGGAGGGAACGAGGCAGATGGAGCAGAGAGCGGCGAAGACGGCGCCGGTGGCGATGATGCTGCTGGTGGCGGGGTTGATGCTGGGGCTGGCGGGGGGAGTGGGGCCGCGGCTGGTGCATAAGGCGGCGGGGAGCGACTTTGAGCGCGGCCTGATGGTGGGCGTGGGGATTGGACTGGAGATCCTGGCGCTGGTGCTGATGGCGCGGTGCGCGAGGGGCAAAAGATAGGGGGCAGCGGTCCGTGGCCAGCGGTCAGAGGTCAGTGCTCAGAGGTCAGTGCTCAGAGGTCCGTGCTCAGAGGTCAAAGAGCATGGACTAGGGACCAGGGACGAGGGATGAGGGATGAGGGACTAGGGACTAGAGGAAACGGGAGCGCTGCTCGGGGGTGGGCAGCGGGCAGGTGGTGAGGCGGCCCCAGATGCGGTAGCGGCTGCGGGCGATGAGGCGGTAGCCGAGGTCGCGGAGCGGGCAGGGGACAAGGCGCAGCAGGCGGGCGACGATGGGCCAGGGACGGGGCAGCTCGGCGAGCACGAAGGCGACGGCGGTGGAGCGGGTGAAGAGCTGCTCGGCGGGGGTGGCGGCGGCGCGCAGGACGAGGATGGTGCCGGGGCCTTCGCCGGGTGGTGCGTCTGGCAGGGCGGGCGGGAAGCCGTGGCGGGCGAGCAGGGCGGCGACGGCGGGTGAGCTGGATGGCGCGAAGCGGAGGCGGTCGTGGCGGTCGCGGGCGAGGAGCCACTGGACGGTGTGATGGCAGAGGCCGCAATAGCCGTCGTAGACGACGAGCAGGCGGGAGCCGAGGGTTGCGGCGAGGTCCAAGGGCG
>JAJXWA010000040.1 GCA_021781795.1 Acidobacteriota bacterium | reverse complement strand
TCACGCACAAACTTCTCAATCCGCGGCAGCGCCTCCGGCAGCGGATCACCCGCCACTATCGTCTTCGCTCCCGCCCTCCGCGCATACTCAAACTTCGCGTGGATATCCGCATCCTCATTCTTCGGGAAGTACACCGCGCCCACCGCATGGACTTTGATTCCGTTGGTCTGGTAGTCGTAGAGCGCACGGGCCTCGTCGTCCGCTTCCATCGGCAGATGATCCTTCACGTCCTTCGCGTTCAGCCCGGTGATGCGCAGCTCGCGCAGATTGGCGATCAGTTGCGAGCGCATGAACTCGCGAAAGGTGTAGCTGGCCAGCCCCAACCGGATCGGCGGCGTTCCCCCGCTCTCGCTGTGTGGCTGTGCATTCAGTGCAGACAGGCCGCTTGCCCCTGCGGCAAAGGCTGCACTCTGCAGGAAATTGCGGCGGCTGATTCGGTTCGTCATCCGTGGAGAGCTCCTTCGTCAACCCTCCATTCCTAACAAACCTTCCCGCTACCCCTCAAGTCCAACGGTGTCTACTCGTATCGCAGCGCCTCAATCGGATCCATCGACGCCGCCTTCCACGCCGGATAGATCCCGAAGATCAGCCCTACAAGGCACGCCACCGCAAACGCCACAATCACCCACGTCGCCGAAAGCGCCGCATGAAGGAACGACACCGCGTAGTGCAGGATCAGCGTAAACACCGACCCCGCCAGAATCCCCACCAGCCCGCCCACCATGCACAGCGTCACCGCCTCCAGCGTGAACTGCAGCAGGATATTCTTTTTTGTCGCGCCGATGGCTTTGCGCACACCAATCTCCCGCGTCCGCTCCGTCACGCTCACCAGCATGATGTTCATCACGCCCACTCCGCCCACCATCAGGCCCACCGACGACACCGCCACCATGAACAGAAAGAGCCCGCCCGTCAGTTGATTCCACAACCGCGTCAGCGAATCCGGGCCGAAGATCGCAAAATTGTCGTCCTGGTTGGCATGCAGCCCGCGCCGCACCCGCATCAGCTCTCGAATCTCCTCGACTACAAGACCTTTGTTTGCCTGGTCGTCATACCTCACCACGATCCAATAGTCCTTGATCTCCGGATGAATCTTGTGAAACGTCGATAGCGGAAAATACGCGGAGTTGTCCTGCGTGTTCCGCCCGCTCCCGAAGGGTTGCGGCTGCTTGTCCAGCACGCCAATCACAGTAAAGATGTCGCCGCGGCACTCCACATCCTTGCCCAGAGGCGACTCGTTTGGAAACAGATCCTCCGCCGAGTCGTTTCCCAGCACCACCACGTCTGCCGCCCGCCTCTCTTCGTCATCGGTCCACATCCGTCCTTCCTTCATCTCGATGTCAACCGTGTCTTTCACCTGCGAGGTGGTGCCGTTCAGAATGGTGTTGTGAACCTGGTACTTGCCCCGCTTCAGCGACACATCGCCCAGGCCGGTCTGAAAATTCTGCGAAGTCAGCTCCGGGTCCACCGCCAGCACATGGGGCAGAGCACGCATCGCAATGCCGTCGTCGTAGGTGAGCTGCTTGCGATTCAGTTCCTCGGTCGTCGGCCGCTTGCCGAACGGCTCAAACCGGAAGACCCACAAATCGTTCGTCCCCAGCGAATTCACAAACTGCGCAATGTTCGTGTTCAGCCCGTTGATCGCCGACGAGATCAGAATCACCGTCGAGATGCCGATCGAGATGCCTAGGATCGTCAGCGCCGAGCGCAGCTTGTTCTTGCGCAGCGTGTCCAGCGCCAGCTTCACCGATTCCTTTGAGTCGCTCAGCCGCATCGTTATAGCTCCGCCCGCAGCGCCACAATCGGATCAAGCTGCGCCGCCTTATGTGCCGGATACACGCCAAAGAACAAGCCCACCGCTGTCGCCACAAACAGGCTCACCAGAATCGACCAGATCTGCACCACCGATGGGAACGCCACGATCAGCGTAATCACCTTCGCCACCGCAATCCCGCCGATAACCCCAATCACCCCGCCAATCAGCGACATCGTCGCCGATTCCACCAGAAACTGCAGCAGAATATCCTTCCGCCGCGCTCCCAGTGCCTTGCGCACGCCAATCTCCCGCGTCCGCTCCGTCACACTCACCAGCATGATGTTCATAATCACGATCCCGCCCACCACCAGCGAGATGCCCGCAATCGCCACCACCACCGCGCCAAAGTTGTTCAGGATATTGCCCAGCAGGTTCTGGAAGGTCGCGCTCGTGTCCACCGTAAAGGTGTCCGGCGTGCCTGGCGCCAGGTGCCGCCGCACCCGCATAATCGTCCGCAGCTCGTCCTGCACGGCCTCCATCACGGCGCCGCCCCCGCCGGAGTCCGCGTAAATGTCCAGTGAGTCATGCGCTCCATACTCCGCCAGGTATGCCGTCAGCGGCACCGCAACCCAGTTATCCATGCTCCGCCCGAACATCTTGCCCTGCGGCTCGCCTACCCCGATCACCCGGTAGGGTACGCCATCCACGCGAATCTCTTTCCCCAGCGGGTCGCCTGGGCCTAGCGTATTGTCCACAATGTCCGAGCCCACCACTGCCACTCGCGTGCTGTGCTCATCTTCCGTCTCGGTAAAGCCTCGTCCCTCCGCGATATTCAGATTCGAAATTGCCGGCATCGTCCATGTCCACCCGCGAATGTCCGAATCGGTCGTCGATTGCTTCCCATACACCACGCTGCCCGTCTTCGTCCGCTGCGCGCCCACGGATACGCACAGATTGCAGTTCGACAGAATGGCGCGGTAGTCGTCGAAGGTCACATCCTTGCGCTTCTGGAAATCGAGCCACTCCTCTACCGTCATGAACGTCTGCGGCATCTTCGACACCGTCACCACGCTCGCGCCATAGGTGTTGATCTTCGACGTCACAAACGCCTTCGCGCCGTTCGTCAGCGTCACCACCGTAATCACGGAGGCCACGCCGATCACCACCCCGATCAGCGTCAGGATGCTCCGCATCTTGTTGGCCCACAGCGCCTGCAGCGCCAGCTTTACGCCTTCGATCAGTTCCATAACGTCAGGCTTTCCTGTCCGAGCCGCGGGTCTGCCTCACCCACCGGCTGGTTCACCCAGTGTAGTACGCACACTCCCACCGCCCCCCGGCATCTTTCGCCGGCTCCGGCGCCGCTCCCAATCCCGATGACTCTGCCTTCTTCGACGTTCCTGCCCTGTCAAAGGCCGCACATCCACCCCGCGACCCATTCTTTTCGATACGCCCCCGCGCCTTCGCCGGTTCCAGCCGCTACGCCCACCTGCCATCCTCATTCCGGACTCGATCATCATCGCTTTGTTTGCAGACCGCCCAGCGCCATGCAACACCATACAATCAGACACAGTGGAGATCACTCCCGCTCGCAGGAGCCATCTTGAAAGAGGCCATCCGCAATCTCCTTGCACGGCCCGCCGCGCAGCCGCTTCTGCTTCGCCTGCTCAAGCTCTGCCATGCCGGGCTCAACTACGGCGGCGGCCAGTCCGTCTCATCCAGCGGCGAGATTCAGGCTCTTCGCTTGATTGCAAAAAGACGCTTAGCCGAACTGCCCTTTATCCTCTTTGACATCGGCGCCAATGACGGAGACTACGTCGCCCTTGCCCTCGAGATGTTCGGCAAGCTGCTCACGGCCTACGCGTTTGAGCCACAGACCACTGCCTTCCAGACCCTCCACCGGCGCTTCGGCAATCACGCTCGCGTCCATCTCTTCAAGATTGCCCTCGGCAGTGCGCCCGGCTCACTCGATCTCCACTTCGGCCTCGAAGGAGACTCGAAAGCCTCATTCAACCGAGGCGCCCAATCCGGCCAAAATCACTCAGAATCAGTCCGGATCACCACCATCGACAAGGTTTGCGAAGAGGCCGCCATCAAGCGGATCGACCTGCTCAAAATCGAGACTGAAGGCTATGAGTTGGATGTCTTGCGCGGCGCATCCCGCATGATTGCCAGCGGCAGCATCGCCGCCATCCAATTCGAGTTCGGCGACACCTTCCTGCGTACCCCTTACCACTTCATCGACCTTTGGGAGTTACTCTCGCCGCGGTACACCCTGCACCGCATCCTGCGCCACGGCCTCGCCCCCATCCACGAGTACACATCGGACCTCGAAATCTACAAGATCGCCAACTTCCTCTGTCTGCGCAAACCCTGATCTGAACCAGTCCTCGCCGCCCTGCGCCTTAGCGCTTCAGTGCCGTATCGGCTGTCACCCGCGCCGTCAGTCGCATGCCGGGCGTAATCTCCACATCTTCGCCCCGCCCCAGCGCGCCCGACACATGCACCAGCGACGCATTCGCAACCCTCTGCTGCGCGCCCGGGTCCGGCGCGGCCAGCGTCAGTGTCGCCGCCAGTGGAACCGTCACCTCGCCCGCCGTCAGCGACTGCACCTGAAACACCAGTTCACCCGGCTTGCCATTCGCCCCGGCACGCGCCACGCGCGTCAACACCGCCCTCGCCGCGCTCCCTTTTGGCACGATCACCGCGTCCCCGGCCATCACATCCTCGTCCAGTTGCAGCGCCACCGCATCCCCTGCCTGCGCTTCGTCCGAGCTGACATCCTCATGCGTCACCAGCCGCAGCTCCGTCCCCCGCCGCAACACCCCATCCGGCGCGGCTACGCTCTGCGTCGGCGCCGCCGCTCCGGTCACAACATAGCTTGCCTCCGCAATCGGGCTCGGCAGCTTCTGCGGCTCTTCCGCAATCGCCTGCAAACGCATGCTGGCGCCCACGTGAATCGGCCCCGTGTACCAGGTCGAATCCTCCGTCGGTGTCCAACCATCCGTTGTGTAATAAATCACCGCATCGCTGGTCGCACCCGCGATGCTCACCTCAAATCCAGCCAACGCATCTCCAGAACGAATCGAGATGACCGGCTGACCCGCACACCGGCAGTCTGGAAGTGCGCGTGGCGCATCCGCGATCTCAACCGCTTCCGATGCAGGCGCCGCCTCGTTCATGCCCTTCGTCGTGAGCGGCGTAGCGCCCTTGTCTTTCGACCCCAGCGTCTGCACAGACGTCTTATCGATCTGCACTGCCTCGCCCATCACTTGCGCAGCGCCCGGCGGCGCGCTGATCACTCCGCACAGCACCACCAGGACAAGTTGAGTGGATCGCATCCGAATCTCCCGCACTCGAGGCAGGAACAGTTCAGCAGAATCCCCGCCCATGCGCAAGCGCAGCCCATGTCCGGCCGCCGCACTCGTCACCGCCCCGAGCTGCCAAACCCCTTCGCCGCCCGCGCCGACTCCTCCAGGGACTCCACCACTTCCACCGCGCCCGTCCGCACCGGCACCGGAATCATCTGCGCAATCTTCTCGCCCGCCTTCAGCTCCACCGCCGCCGAGCCCAGGTTCGTCATCAGCACCAGGATCTCCCCGCGATACCCCGCATCAATCACGCCGCCCGTCGTCGCCACGCCCCGCGCCGCCATTGACGACCGGTCCCGCACCAGCAGCCCCAGCGCCTCGTCCGTCCGCGGGTCGCGTGCCTCTACCGCAATCCCCGTGCGCACCCGTACCGTCGCCCGTGGCTCCAGCACAGCGCCCTCCAGCGCAAACACGTCGTAGCCAAGATCCTCGCCTGCATGCGCCACCTCCGGCGCACGCGCTCCCGCCTCCAGCTTTCTCACTCGCAGCATGTCCCGATGCTACCAGCGCCCGCTCTCCGGCAACTGGCGACTACGCCACCCAATCCCGCCGCAAAAAACATCAGCCCCGGCAGCTTATCGCCAACGGGGCTGACATCTCTGATGGAAAGGCAGTGGACCTATAAGCCGAATTCTGTATTTGTACGGTCATTCCTCTAGGCGCCGCGTTACCGCGAGCGCTCATCAGCGACCTACCCGGAGGTTTCGGCAATTCCTCGAGCCGCCTTACCGCACCGGGCCGGTGCGTAGCCCACGCCTGACTCTTGACGCGCGGCTTCCCTCCCTATTTGGTCTTGCTCCGTGTGGGGTTTACCCTGCCCGCTCCATCACTGCAGCGGCGGTGCGCTCTTACCGCACCTTTTCACCCTTACCGGACCAGCCGTCAGGGCGGTTGCCCCTTCGGCCGGCTTGCCCTCGCCTAAGCTCAGGCACCCGGCGGTATATTCTCTGTGGCACTAGCCGTCCACGGGCCTTTACGCCCGCGTCCCGGACGTTATCCGGCACACTGCCCTGCGGAGTTCGGACTTTCCTCCCCCGGCATAGGATCACCCATACCGGCAGCGACCGCCCGGTCCTCCTGCCACTTTCAGTCTACCGCGTTTCCAGTTTTCGTCCGCTGTCACACGTAGCCCTTTCGGGCACGTATCTCTGCATCTTTCAGGCAATGCCGCTCTACCGCCACCAAGGCGTATACAGCCGCACTCACTCCCCCAGCTTCACCACCATCTTCCCGATATTGCCCGCGCCCGTATGCAGCAGGTCCATCAGCGCCCCCGGAGCCGCATCCAGTCCTTCCACCACCGTAACCCGGCTTACCAGTTTGCCTGCCTTCAGCGCCGGTACCGCCTCCGCCAGAAACGCAGGCAGCTCCTTCAGATGATCCGACACAATGAAACCCTCAAGCCGCAGCCTCTTGCCAATCGCAACCGTCAGATTGCGCGGCCCCGGCCCCGGCGTGTTGTAGTTCGAAATCCCTCCGCACAGCGCCACCCGCCCAAAATCCCGCAGCGCATAAAGCGCCGCCTCAAGTTGCGGCCCGCCCGTGTTGTCAAAGTACACATGGATTCCAGCCGGCGCGGCCTTCTTCAGATGCTCCAGCGGCTCGCCGTCCAGATAGCTGAAGGCGTAGTCCACCTTCAGCTCATCGCGCAGATACTCCAACTTCTCCGCCGAACTCGCGCTGGCCACCACGCGGCACCCGTGCAGCCGCGCCAGTTGGCACGCCACGCTGCCCACCGCGCCCGCCCCGCCCGACACAAACACCGTCTCCCCCGCCTTCAGGCCGGCAATCTTGAACAACCCCAACCAGGCCGTCAGCCCCGGAATTCCCAGCACACCCAGATACGCCGCGGCCGGAACCTCACTCACATCCACCACCTGCAGCCGTGACGCAGGCGCCACAAACGCCTCGCGCCATCCCAGAAAGCTCATCACATACGTGCCGACCGGCAGCGCGGCAGCGCGCGACGCCTCTACGCGCCCCACCGCCGAGCCTTCCAGCGCCTTCCCAATCTCAAACGGCGGCACGTAGGACCGGCCCTCATTCATCCGACCCCGCATGTAGGGATCCACCGACATCCACAGGTTTCGCACCAGCACCTCGTCCGGTCCCGGCTCCGGTGCCTCCACCGTGACCAACTCAAAGTTCTCCGCTCGCGGCGCGCCCTGCGGCCGGCTTGCCAACCTCACCTCGCGGCTCTCGGTCCCCATCCCCATCCTCCTTCAATAAAAATCCGCGTTCAGCATAGCGCAACGCCCCGCTTCCGCCGCTGCGCACCCCCGCTTCCGCGCAGTACAATACCCGCGGACCGCTTCACACAAGGAGACCCGCTCTTCATGCCGCTTAATCTCACTCTTTCTCCGCGCTCGGGCCGCATCGCCTGCGCCCTCGTTGCCAGCCTGCTCATCGCCGCCGCACTCTCCGCACGCGCTCAGAACGCAACACCCACCACGCCGGCTACAGCCACTCCCACCCACGGCATCGCCCTGGCCAACATGGATACGGCCGTCCAGCCCGGCGACAACTTCTACCTCTACGCCAACGGCGCCTGGGTGAATCGCACCCAGATCCCCGCCGACCGCGCTGGCTATGGCGTTTTCACCGTCCTCAGCGACCTCAGCACCAAGCGCACCAATGAGCTCATTGAAGATGCAGCCAAATCCAACTCGCCCGCCGGCACGAACGCCAGCAAGATCGCCGACCTCTTCAACGCCTACATGGATGAGAAAGGAATTGAGACCCTCGGCCTCGCGCCGCTCCAACCCCACCTAAAAGAGATCGCCGCCATCCGCGACCGCCGCGAGCTCGCCATCGCCCTCGGCAAGACCCTCCGCGTCGATGTCGACATGCTCAACAACACCAGCCTCACCACGCCCAATCTCTTCGGCCTCTGGGTCGCGCCCGGATTTAACGACTCCGACCACTACGTGCCCTACATGCTCCAGGGTGGCCTCGCTTTGCCCAATGAGAGCTACTATCTGCAGGACACCGACGCGATGAAGAAGATTCGCGCTCGCTACGCCGAGCACGTCGCCACGCTCCTTCGTCTCGCCAGCTTCGACCACCCCGAGACCCGCGCCACTGCCGTCATCAACCTTGAGACCGCCATCGCCAAAACTCACCTCAGCATCGCCGAAATCGAGGACATCCAGAAGGCCAACAACCCCTGGTCCCGCGCCGACTTCTCCCGTAAAGCTCCGGGTCTCGACTGGTCCGCCTACTTTGAAGGCGCCGACCTCGCGCATCAGCAACAGTTCATCGTCTGGACGCCCACTGCCATCACCGCCGAAGCCGCGCTCGTCGCTTCCACCCCTCTCGAGGTATGGAAGGACTGGCTCGCCTACCACCTCATCGATACGTACTCCGGCGTGCTCCCCGCCGCCTTTGCCGATGAGCAGTTCAATTTCTACGGCAAGACCCTCTCCGGCGTGCAGCAACAGCGCCCCCGCTGGCAGCGCGGCGTCTCGGTCGTCAACGGATACCTGGGCGACGCCGTCGGCCAGATCTACGCGCAGAAGTACTTCCCGCCCCAGGCAAAAGCTGAAGCTCAGGCCATGGTCGCCAATATTATTGCCGCCTTCCACAAGCGTATTGACGCCCTCACCTGGCTCGCGCCCTCCACCCGCGCCGAAGCCCACGCCAAGCTTGACACCCTCTATGTCGGCATCGGCTACCCCGAAAAGTGGATTGACTACTCCGCCTACGACGTCCGCTCCGGCGACGCCTTCGGCAATGCCTGGCGCGCCAGCACCTTCAACACGCAGCGCTGGATCGCTCGCCTCGCCACGCCCGTCGATCGCCATGAGTGGTGCATGACCCCTCAGACCGTCAACGCCGTCAACATGCCCCTGCAGAATGCGCTCAACTTCCCCGCCGCCATCCTGCAGCCGCCGTTCTTTGACCCCGCCGCTCCCGCCGCCTTCAATTACGGCGCCATCGGCTCCGTCATAGGACACGAGATCAGCCACACTTTTGACGCCGAGGGCTCCGCCTTCGACGACAAGGGCCGCGTTCGCAACTGGTGGACCCCCGAAGACCACGCCCACTTCGACACCGAAGCCCATGCCCTCGAAGCGCAGTTCGACGCCTACGAGGTCTTCCCCGGTGTCCACGTCAACGGCAAGCAGACCATCGATGAAAACATCGCCGACCTGGGCGGGATCGCCGCGGCTTACGATGGCTATCGCGCCTCACTCAATGGCAAGGATGCGCCGATGCAGGATGGCTTCAACGGCGACCAGCAGTTCTACATCGCCTTCGCACAGAACTGGGCCACCAAGATCCGCGAAGCCGCCCTGCGCAGTGAGGTCGTACTCGACCCCCATGCGCCCGGCGAGTATCGCGCCCTCACCGTCCGCAACGCCGATGCTTGGTACAAGGCCTTCAACATTCAGCCCGGGCAGAAGCTCTATCTCGCCCCCGACCAACGCGTCCGCATCTGGTAACCGCAATCGGGAACTAAACTACTCCTGAAGACTAAGTTCCTTTTGGATACTAAATACCTTCGGAGGTAACACCCTCGCAGATCGGCATCACAACACGGTGCCTAGAGCATTTGGAGAAATGCTCTAGGCGGAGATGAAAATGAGCACTGAGGAGCAACGCAGCAAGTCGACAAAGGTTCAGATCGTCCAGCACACCTTCTTCGGCGGACTCTGGTGTGCTGCGTGGCTTTTCACCATCGGATACCTCCACCTGGGATTTTGGCGAGGTGCCCTCGCCATCTTCCTGTGGCCGTACTATATCGGCCTACACGTCAGTACTGTGATTCGATGACCGCCGGGTGCAAGCGCCATGGGTGGGACACACAGCTCGACGCGCCCACCCGTATTCCCTCTCACTTCCCCCGCCCCGTCAGCTCCCGCAGAATCTCCGCCTCGCGCTCGCGATACGGCCGTCCATCCGCATAGAACACGTCATGAAACCAGATGGGCGGCTGTTGCAGCACATATGGCCGCTGCCATGAGTCCCACGGCAGGTACGTCTGACTCTTGCCCGCCACCAGTCCCCAGTTGATCGCGCCCACGTGGTACTTCTTCGCCACCGGCAGCACCGTGTCAAACGTGCTGCCCGCCCCGCGCGCCATATACTCCGTTGCAATCAGAGGCCGGTGAAACTGCTCCAACAGCTTCACATGCGCTTCAAAATCCTCTGGCCATCCGTAATTGTGAAAGCTGATCACATCCGACTGCTCAATCTGCACCCGCGCCATCGGCGGCATCTTCTCCAGCGCGCTCCAGTCGCCGTGCCACACGCCGCTCGTCAGCGGCTGCGTGGGGTGCTCTTCGCGCGCCCATGCAAAGACCTGCGGCAGGAGCGCCAGCACCAGTGCTACCTTGTTCTTCGGCTCGTGAGCGTTGTAGGATCCCTCATTCGTGTTGTCCGGCTCGTTCCACACATCCCACGCCAGAACGCGGTCGTCCTTGGCAAATGCGCCGACCACGCCCTTCACATACTTCTCCAGCCGCGGATACTGCGCCGCATCGCTCAGCATCTCCGCGCCCGGCGCCTGCACCCACCCCGAGTTATGCACGCCCGGAATCGGCGGATGCTGCGGCCCCAGCTTCGGGTACGGGTCCCAGCACGAATCGAACAGCACAAACACCGGCCGGATATGATGCCGCGCCGCAATTGTCAGGAACGTGTTCATCCGCTCCGTGAAGCCCTTCGGGTCCTGCTCCCACACCAGGTTGTGCAGAAACACGCGCATCGTGTTCATGCCCACGCCCTCGGCCCACCCCAGCTCGCGATCAAGCGTCGTCGGGTCAAACGTCTCCGCCTGCCACATCTCCAACTCGTTGATCGCCGTAGAAGGCAGAAAGTCCGCGCCCACCGGCCACGGCTGCCGCGCATACCATGCATTCGCTTCGGCCTCCGTCCACCGCTGCTGCGCCTGCGCCGCACCCGTCAGCATCATCGCCAGCACGATCAGTCCGCACACCGCACGCGCCATCCGTCGCATCGTACCTCCGCTCATCTTTTCCGCCTCCCTCGCGCTACGCGTTCTCTATTTCGCCTTCTCCAACTCTGCAGCCTTCTCTCTTTCTGTCGCCGCATCGTCCGCGCGGCCCTGCCGCTCATACGCAATCGCAAGCTGCTCATGCGGAGCAGAGAACGTCGGGTCTGCCGCAATTGCCTGCTGGTAGCGGCTCACCGCCGCGGCAATTTGTCCGCGCAGTATCTCCTGGTTGCCTGCGTTCATCTCAAAGTTTGCGCGCTGCCGGTTCACCGCGCCCCGCGCCAGCTCGGCGCTCTCGCGCCGCAGTGCCGTGGCCTTGCCGCGCAGTTCCTGCATCTGCGCGCGCAGTTGCGTTGCCTTCGCCGCGTCGCCCGCGCTCTCGGCGGCATCCGCATCCGTCTTCAGATTCGCAGCCTCTTCGGCATACACGCCTGCCAGCGTCACCCGCGGTCCCGGCTGTCCCGGCAGCAGCGGAATCGCCTTCTCCAGCGCCTCTGCCGCTTCGGGCAATCGCGACGCCTGCTTCAGAGTACTCCCCAGAATCGCCCACGCATCGCCGTTCTCCGGCCGCAGCGCCACCGCCTTGCGCAGCTCCGTCACCGCCCCATCCAGCCGCCCCATCTGCATCAGCAGAATCCCCAGCGTATAGGGCGGGTCCTGCAGCGCCGGGTCCATCTCGCCGGCCTTCGTCAGCTCCGCAATCGCTTCCTCGTAGCGGTCTTTGAACTTGTACGCCAGTCCCAGGTCGTAGTGCGTCTCCGGATCGTTCGGCTCCAGCGCCGCCGCATGTTGAAAATCCCCAATCGCCTCGTCGAACGCCGAGAGCTGCACATGCGTCACGCCGAGGTCCTTCCAGATCGTTGCGTCCTGCGGAGCCAGCGCCTGCGCCTGTGCAAGCGTCTCCAGCGCGTCCTTCGCCTTGCCTGTCATCGTTTGCGCCAGGCCCAGATTCGTCAGCGCCGTTACGCTCTTCGGATCGCCCTTCAGCGCCTGCTCAAACCACGGAATCGCATCGGCCTGCCGTCCTTCGCGCTGCAGCGCCATGCCTAGTTCCAGCGCCGCCGTCGCATCCGCCGGACTTGCCTTCAGCGCCTGTTGATAGACCTCAATCGCTGCATCGTCTTCGCCCGCTGCCGCCAGCGTCCTGCCATACTCCATCAGCGCCGTCGCATTCACCGGCGTCGCCTCTGCCGCCGCCTTCAGCGTCGCCAGCGCCTCGGGTAACTCGTGCTGCTCGCGCTCCAGCACACCCAGATGAATCCGCGCCGGCAGATAGTTCGCGTCCAGCGTCAGGGCGTGCTCAAAGCGTCCCCGAGCGTTGTCCCATTGCTTGCTCTGCGCATACAGCGACCCAATCGCATCATCCAGCGCCGCGCTGCGGCCCGTCAGCGCCTCCTCTGCCATAAATTGGCTGATCGCCTCGTCCGGCCTGTCCGACGCGGCCAGCGCACGACCATACCCTTCGTAGAAGCTGGCGTCGAGCGCCGCCTGTCCCGGCTCCGCAGCCAGCTTCAGCGCAGCCGCGTAGTGCGGCAGGGCCGCCGTCGTCGCGCCTGCCTGCGTGTACGCCTGCGCCAGTCGCGACTCGGTGCCCATGTCATTCGGCTTCAGTTTTTCAGCTGCGGTCAGCTCGGCGATTGCCTGCTGCGCCTGGCCCTGCTCCAGCAGTACCGTGCCCAGCGCCTCGTGCCCCTCGGCAATTTGCGGTGCCAGCCGCACCACCTCGGCAAACTTCTTTTGCGCCTGCTTCAGGTCGCCGCGCGTCCGCGCTGCCACCCCCTCGCGAAACGCCGCCGTCGCCTGCTTCAGTTGCTGCGCCTGCTTTGGACTCTGCGCCCTCGCCGCTCCGCACGCTGCCATCAGCGACGCCAGCATCAGCGCTCCGCGCACCCTTCGCATCGATTACTTCCCCGCCGGCTTCGGATCGTTCTGGTGCTGCAGCTCCACCACCATCTTGAACTCCCGGTTTGCCGCTTCCTTCTGCCCCACTGCCTTGTACGCCTGTCCCAGCAGATTATGCGTAATGTAGTTCGAGGGGTCCATCCGCTCTGCATGATCCAGATAGTGCAGCGCCTGAATCGGCTGCTGCAGCTTCAGAAATGTCTCGCCCAGCAGAATAAACGGCTCCGTTGCATACGGCATCAGCAGCACCGCGCGGTTCAGCATCTGCTGCGCATGGTCATACTGCCCCGCGCGCAGATACGCATCGCCCAGCCTGCTGTAAAGATCCGGATTCAGTGGATTCACCTTCCGCTCGGCCTCGAACTCCTTCACCGCTGTCGCCATATCGCCCTGCGACAGCGCCACCTCGCCCAGCAGCTCATGCGCCAACGGAATCCCCGGCTCAAGGTCCAGCGCCTTCTGCGCCTCTGCCCCCGCCGGGTCCCTCAGCTCGCGCCGCAGAAACATCCGCCCCGCCAGCAGGTGCGCCTCTGCGGAGTCCGGCGCAAATCCAAACTGCCGCGCAAACGCGTGGCGCGAGTCGTCATACCGTTGCACATCCGCATAGCACAGCGCCAGCACGTAATCCGGATCGATATTTGCGCTCTGTACCGTCGCCTTCGCCTGCTCAAGAAACGGAATCGCCTGCGGAATCCGCCCCAGACGGAACAGGCTCACTCCGTGCATCTCCATCGACTCGCGATCGCCGGGGTCCTGCGCCACCGCCTTGGTGAAGGCGTCAATTGCTTCCGTGAATTGCTCGCGTTGATAGAAGATGATGCCCCGCAGCCGCTCCACGCCTGCCGGCTCCGGCGTCTGCGCCGCCAGTTGATTCAACTGCGCCATCGCCTGATCCAGCCGCCCGTGCCCGGCCAGAGAGCGCGCGCTTTCTACGGTGACGGCCTGCGCCGGCGCATCCGGTGCGGCCTGGGGCGCACTCTGCGCGCCAGCCATCCACGTCGCAGATGCGACCAGAAAAATCCCCACTGCTCTTCGAACCATGATTGCCCTGCTCCTGCCAGTGTACTGCTGTCGATCCTCTCTTCGCGCACACTTCCCCGCACGCAACGTTACGCTCGCTCCTCCCGCGCTGCCATCTTTATGCACAAAAAAGTTGAGGGGAGCCGAAGCTCCCCTCGCAGTTGTGTTGCGGCTCCTCGCGCGGTATACAGCGGTTCCACAGTTGCTGCATTCCAGCGTCTCGATGTGAAGTGGCTCTTTCCTCAAGAAAGAGCCACCCTCAATGGGCTCCAGAAACGGCTACACGTACTGTGGAACCGTTCTAGAACTGGATACGCGCGGAGAATTCAAGCTGACGCGGCACGCCGCCCGGCGCTTCGCCGGTGATCGTTCCTGTCGACTCGATGTTGCCTCCGGGGTTGCCGGGGTTGATGTGGTTGAAGGCGTTGAACGCATCCATGCGGAACTTGGCGACGAGGCTCTCACGAATCGTGAAGGCCTTCGTAATCGCAAGGTCCGTATTGAAGAAGTGCGGTCCAAAGTACGTGTTGCGGCCCACGTTGCCGATCGTGTCCAGACCGGGGTTCTTGAAGACTCCCGTGCCCGGATCCGTCAGCAGGTTCGTGGTCTGCGGCTGGTAGAAGGTACGCGTACCTGTTCCGCCTGAGCCGGGCACAAAGCCGGTCAGGTTCGTCTTCATATGCGCACCAGAGGCTGCATACGACGGCCAGTTCGGTGCGCTGCCCGGGACGTTCGTGCCCTGCTCGTTGTATCCGAGCGTGAAGGGCAGACCGCCCGACCAGTTCATCACCGTGCTCAACTGATACCCGCCGATCAGCAGATCCGTCAACCGGTTGACTCCGGGCGCAAACTGCTGGCCCTTGCCAAACGGCAGATCGTAGCTGCCATACAGCGTCAGTTGCTGGTCGCGCACGTTCGTGTCGCGGCCGTGGGTGATGTTGTGGTCCCAGGTGTAGTAGCCCGACTGCTCGTCGAAGCTGCCCGCCCACTGGTAGTTCGCCGTGTAGTTGAGTCCGTGGGTCATCTGCTGAGCCAGGGTCACCTGCATCGCGTCGAACTCGGTGTTCTGGTTGTTGCCGTAGTACTGGATGCTGTTTGCCCAGCCGCACATTCCGGCTGTCACAAACGGCTCATTCGGGGTTGCGTAGTTGGGGTCTTTGCAGGCAGGCAGCGAGTACGCATAGTAGCGCTGCAGGAAGTTCTGCGTGCTTACGCCGCCGTTGGCTGAAATCGTGTTCGCCGCCACCGTCGGGTCGTAGTGCAGCGTCTGACCGCCAATGCCGTAGCTGCCCGGCAGGGTGATCGCCGCTTCGTTCGGGTTGGTGTTGTTGCTGTCGCCGTCACCCAGCGTGTGCGTTCCCTTGTTGCCGACATAGGCTACAGTCAGCGTCAGGGTCGGGGTCAGCGCGCGCTGCACGCTCAGGTTCCACGCGTCGATCGTCGGGAAGTTGAGCGGGTTCGGACGAGCCTTCGTCGAAACCTGTGAGCCGGGGTTCGGCAGCAGGCCGTTGGAAGGCACAGCCAGCGGAACATAGGCAGTCGGGCCCTGCGTCAGCGTAAAGGCCGCGGCCGTCGTATTCAGCTGGTTCAGTTGCTGGTTGGCAAGCACCGGCAGGTTCTGCGTCACGACGTGGCCGAAGATCGAACCGAACACGCCGATGTCGAAGCTCCGCCCATAGCCTGCGCGGATGACCGTCTTTTCGCCAAGCTGGTACGCGGCGCCAATGCGCGGCGCAAACATCTTGGACGCCTGCCAGTTCCAGCCCATATCGGTTGGGATGCTGCCGATGCCGGCAACGTGCAGATAGCCGTCATTGAGGTTCATGAGCGAGCCGTTGCCCGGCGCGTTCACAGACTCTGGGAAGTAGATCTCATAGCGCAGACCCAGGTTCAGGGTCAGGTTATGACTTGCGCGCCAGGTATCCTGCGCGTAGAAGAAGGTGCGCTTCTGAAACTCCTTGGCGTTGGTGTTCGTTGAAACGTAACGGT
This sequence comes from Acidobacteriota bacterium, assembly GCA_021781795.1. Lineage (GTDB taxonomy): Bacteria > Acidobacteriota > Terriglobia > Terriglobales > Acidobacteriaceae > Telmatobacter. Next base: position 2,586 of record JAJXWA010000040.1, on the reverse strand, counting down.
TGTAGCTCGTCACGTCGCCCAGCAGGTAGGTGGCAAAGCCGAGTCCGCCCTGGCCGGTCGTGAGGTTCTGGTTCGACGTCGGACCGTTGCTGAAGTTCAGCAGGCCGTCGCGGTCGTTGTCGGAAGGAACGCGCAGGTTGCGGGCATAGCGCAGGTCGGCGCCCACCTTGAAGCTGTGGTTGCCAATGATCTTCGTCCAGTTGTTCACCAGCTGGAACTGATCTTCGCGCTCGGTCAGCGGGCAGTTACAACGGTTCACGTTCAAACCGTCGCCGTACAGAGGCTGCTGGTTGCCGCCGGGAACCGTGCCGATAAAGAAGCCCGGCGCGCCGCCCGTGAAATACGTGCCCATATTGATGCCCGGAATCCCCAGCGTGTTGGCAAACGTCGCGCTCTGGTCGTGCTTGGAGTCGATGACGTTGTACCGATAGTACGCCAGACGGAAGTCCGTCAGCAGTTGCGGGTTGATGGCGATGTCCATGCCCGACGCAAGACTGTCGTTCGCGCCGTTCGAGTTGCCGCCGTAGTTCCCGATACCGAATCCGGGGCCGCCGGCTGCACCAAACATCACGCCGCCCGAGAGCACATCCGTGAAGCGCGAGAAGCGCTCGAAGGCATGCATCGTCTGGCTCAGCGAATAATCCACGCGCTCCGTCCACTGGTTGCTGTTGAACAGTCCGGTGCCGGAAGCGTGATAGTTCGAGTCCAGGTTGCCCACCGAGCCGGTCGAGTTGAGAGTAATGCCCTTCGTGTAAGGCTCGAGGTACTTCAACAGTGCCAGCGCCTGGCTCGAAAGCTTACCGGTCGGAATCACGTTGCCCGCGAACGCCACAGGTGTGCCGCTCGAGTTGTCGTAGATCTGGCCTGAGCCCGGACCAAGCTGCTTCAGATATTCACTGAAGTCCGCGCCCGGAATGCCGCTGGGGCCGGTCGTGTTGCCCAGTGCAGTTTCAGTCAACAGGCTCGTCGGCAGCGTATCCGTCGCCGCGGTGCCCACCTTCTGCCGCTGGCCTTCATAGTTGAACAGGAAGAACGCCTTGTCCCTCTTGATCGGACCGCCTATGGTTGCACCCATGCGGTTCTTCAGGCCGGGAGGAATCGAGCCGGGCGCTTCCGTGAAGGGATCGCGCGCCAGGTTCGCATTGCCGGTACGGAAGTCGTACACATCGCCGTGGAAGTTGTTCGTGCCCGAGCGCGTCTGCGCCGTCACCACAGCCGACACCGCCTTGCCCAGCTCAGCGTCGAAGTTCTGCGTCGTGATCTTCGTTTCCGTCACCGCGTCCATCGCGGGATTGATGACGATAATGCCCAGAATCGGGTCCTGGTTGTCGGTGCCGTCCAGTTCGAACGCCGTGCCGCCAAAGGCCTGGCCGTCCACCTGAATCTGACGCGAACCCTGCGGGTTCTCATCGGCTGCGTGCGACCACCCAAGAACCTGGGCGCCCGGAAGCAGAAGCTGAAGGTTGGTAAAGTTCTGGTCGCCGACCGGCAGGCTCGATACCTGCTGCTGGTCGAAAACCGTCGAAACGTCCGCTCGGTCGGTCTTCAGTTCCGGTTGCTGTTCCGCGTTCACCGTCACGGTCGTGTCCGCGGCGCCGATCTCAAGCGTGGGATCGATGCGCGGCGCCGTATCAGCCAGAACGGCGATGCCCTTGGCTTCAAATATCTTGAAACCCTTGGCAACCACCTTCAGGTTGTAGGTGTCGGAAATCAGGTGAGGAACACTGTAGTCGCCAGAGGCGTTCGAGGTCGCGGTCACCACGGTCCCCTTCGCCACGTCCGTAACCGTGATCGTCGCGCCCGGAATTGCAGCGCCCGTCGAATCGGTTACCGTGCCGAAGATCGATCCGTAGACCGACTGCGCCTTGGCCACAGTACTCGTGAGCATGAGCGTGCAGGCAAACAACGCCAGCACCCATGCTGTGCGCAATCTATTCATGATGCGGTCTCCTGAAAAGGTCTTGCTCTCTTTTGTTCTATTGACTTATTTGGGCTAGTGCGCCCATCCCCATACAGATACAGGCGCTAAACAGGCTCCCCCGCCACAGCGGCGGAAGAGCGAAATACCTCCGGGCAAGCTGCCCCCCAGTGACACAAAGGCTCATGGGAGCAAAAAGGGCTTTCTCCAGAACAAATCGAAACAATATAGAAGTGCAGCTACCGCTGTCAACGTCAAAAACTAGAAAATCTTTCGCCAGAACCATAGCAATTCGTATGGCAATCAAAGAAAACCTTTACCCAATCGCACCCGCCCGGTGCTTGCGCATCCACAATGAAATCAATTCTCGCCTAACTGCACTATATAAAGCGATTTACTTGGCAGATGGTCTGACATCTTTACCCCCGCAAGCCTCGCCAAGGCGCTGCCTTCTCGATGCTGTATGGCTAATATGTATATAACAATACGCGATGATACGTCGTTAGTTTGTATATGCTATGTACAATCCATTGCCCATCTCCGCCCTCCACTCGCCTGGCCAATTTCCCCTCCCACTTGCTCCGTGGCTCATCCACGAGAAGTAGGAAGGCTGCCTCCACCAAACAGTTGATTCTTAAGGAAAAATTCCTCAGCCGTCATTTGCTTCG
>JAJXWA010000039.1 GCA_021781795.1 Acidobacteriota bacterium | reverse complement strand
GGAGTGGTCGCCGGTGAGCGCGCCCATCTACGCGCTGCTGGAGGGACTGTTTCTGGGCGGAGCATCGGCGGTCTTCGATGTGCGGTACCCAGGCATTGCCATTCAGGCAGTAGGGCTGACCTTTGGGACGTTGTTTGTGCTGCTGTTGGCGTATAGCTCGCGCATCATCCGCGTCACGCAGAAGTTCCGGCTTGGAGTGGTGGCGGCGACGGGCGGCATCATGGTCTTCTACCTGATCCAGATGCTGCTGGGTTTCTTCGGTGTGCACTTCAATGCGGTGAACGGCTCGGGCACCCTGGGCATTGGCATCAGCCTGGTGATTGTGGCGATTGCCGCACTGAACCTGGTGCTGGACTTCGACTTCATCGAGCAGGGCGTGGCCTATGGCGCGCCGCGCTACATGGAGTGGTACGGAGCCTTCGGCATCATGGTCACACTGGTGTGGCTCTATTTGGAGATTCTGCGGCTACTCTCAAAGATGCGCGAGAGGAACTGAGGCGGCAGGTTCGTTGCGGCGCTGCTTCAAGAGGGCCCGTTAGACCGGGAAGCACCTGTCCATTCAAGCAAAAAAAGCGGCTTGCTCCGGAATTACCGGCGCGAGCCGCTTTTGTTTTCGCCTGAAGAACCGAAAGGCTCAGCGGGAACTTATCCGTTGGAGTCTGACTTCTCTTCTTCCTTCTTGTCGATCAACTGGGTGATTTCTTTTGTTCCTTCGAACCCCGCGATGGCGGCCACGCCCTCGGTGAGGATACCTGCGTTGGGGGCGAGTTTATTTACGCCTTCAACGGCCGCGAATGCGCCGGCTGCTTCTTCAAGGATGCCCATGTGCGCTTCTTTACGCGCTGTGAGGCGGATTGGGGATAGGCGAACGCGCCTGTCGAGTGCGGCCAGCATTCCACCGCGGCTGGCCGGCTGCGCAGGATTGTTGGGGCGTTGCGGACGGCGCCGTCAAAAAGGCCGGACGCGATAGGATGGGAATGCGAGACAGAGTGGGAGGATGAAGGTCTGAATGTTCAGCAAATTGTGCAGTTTGCTTCTCGCGATGGCGTGCCTTTCCATCGCCGCTCGCGGGGAAGCCGCGGCCCCGGCGCGGTATCAGGCCTTTGCCGGCTATAGCCTTCTGTCCAACTCATTGAATGGCGTAGCGGGCTCGCACCAGCCGCTGAATGGATGGGATGCGTCGTTTGCGTTCGTTCCCTGGCACGGTCTGCGCTTCAAGGTGGATACGACCGGCTACAGGGGAACAAACCTGAATGCGCCGCAACATCTGTTTTTCATCATGGGCGGTGGGGAGTATAGCCACAGGCTGGGGCGCGAGAGCGTGTTCGTTGAGGGACTCGGCGGCACGGGCGGCGCGAACCGTTACTGGGGTGCCAACCAGACGCCGGCCCAGACGGCATCCTTTGCGGCTTTCATGGGAGGGGGTGTGGATACGCCGATCTCGAAACGATTTGCCTGGCGCGTGGAGGGTGGCTACCAGTACTCCTATTTCCAGCTCATTCAGAGCCTTGCGACACTGACGCCTGTCTACAATACCAACCTGCCAACGAACTTTGGGCGATTCTCGACCGGGCTGGTGTGGAGCTTCTGACGACGGTCTGTGCCGGAGCGGAGCTGCAAGCAACAAGTCAGCAGGAAGGTGATGGTCCGCTTCGAAGACGAAGCGGACCGTTCATTTTTTGAAGCGCTGGGTCTACCCGATCGGCGTGGCTGTGACGGTGACCTGCAAGCTGCCCTTGCTGTCGAGCGAGTCGGATTTGAAGACGACTGTGGGCTTGTTGAGGGGGATGAGGACGGGTGCCTGCCAAGAATTCTGGCGTATCACTGGATCGCTGAGAAGGGCGGAACTGGACGGGGCTGAGGATTCAGCCAGACTACTGACCTCCGCTTTGATAAACATTCCCAGTTGGTGGCCGACTTCCCGGACCTGGTTCGCATCGATGTTCACACCGACGTCGAGATACTGATATTGGTAATCCATTTTATTGTCACCCTGGGCTGCGAAACGACCGCCTGTGACAATGGGAACGCGCGAGCCCGTGCGGATTGCGCCGAATTGCTGGTTGCGGTCCGTGCAAACCGTGGTGGAGTAGGCCCGGCTATTCACAGGCTTGCCGTCATTGCCCACTTCCTGAAGCAGAAATTCCAAATGGTAGTAGTGGACTGGCGGCTCAGAGGCTTTTGGGAGCTCAGGTGATTTCGACGCATCCTGTGCAAACATCGCGCGAGGCGAGGCTGTGGCCAGGATTAGGAGGCAGACAAACAAGAGTGGCTTACGCATCGGTTCTCCTTAGTCATTGCCCGCGGAAAGCGGCTTGAAGGGTGGAATTTGAATTTCGGAGATGTGAATCGGGGCACCGGACTCTCGCTGGGAGGCCACCAGCGCCTGGCGAAGTGCCGTGGGGGTTTGGGTCACAATGCGGATGATTCCCTTCTCCTCCACCGTGAGTGGCTGAGGAGTAGGAAATATGTCGAGTTTGGGGCGATCAACCGAGGTGAGCACAACTCTTCCACGCATGCGTGGGAGGGCGCGACTGCGGCTGCGCTGGGATCGCTGACGAGGCGGAGCCGCAGCGGTTCGATCACCCAGCGAAGAGGTTACGATCGAGGGCGCCGCGACGCGGTTTGTCGATGGGTGCGATGGTCCGGACCAGATCAGGAAAACGACGAGCGCACATGCGAGTGCGGGGACCGCGATAAGCCACGGCAATGAGTGACGCGGCCGAATTGTGCGAGACGGGTTCAAACATGCCAGGCGCGCGAGGATGCGCGCTTCAAGATCGGGGCCGGGATCGGCGTAGGTCGACAGTGCCGCGTCAAGCATGCGGTCGAGATCGTCGCGTTCAGCCATGACGCACCTCCGCTTCGCGAGCTTGGAGCCGTGCCAGCTTCTCGCGGAGCACGCTGCGGGCGCGCTGCAGGCGTGTGCGGACCGTGCCTTCGGGGGTGCCGAGGATGGCAGCGATTTCGCGCGAAGTGAGCTCCTCAGCCGATGCGAGGACCAAGGGCAATCTGAGATTCTCCGGCAGGGCATTGATGAGCGCGTGGATGCGAGCGTGCTCGTCGGCAATGAGGGTCAGCCGTTCGGGTCCGGGGTCAGGCGAACTGATGTGATCGGCCTCATCGGCTGCGTCGATCGCGTCGCTTGCGGGCCGCCGCGCCTGCGCTCGGAGATCGACGGCGACACGCCATGCCGAGCGCGCAAGGAACGCGCGCTCGTTTTGCGCCTGTTGCCATCCGTGATTGCGATAGAGCTTCAAGAAGGTCTCCTGCACGGCATCCTCGGCGTCGTGCGCGTTGAGCAGGACCGCATAGGCCACCTGAAAGACGAAGCGCGCATGGCGCTGGACAAACGCCTCGAACTCCGCGCGTGCATCTGTGGTCAAGGCGTGCGGTCTCCAAACGGGCAGTGGCCTTCCGGGTAGCCAGCCGTTCTACTCGCATAGACGGCGGCAGGGTGTCTGCTGTTCTGATTTCTTTCACTGAGGCAAAGAAAAAGCCCGCGACTCGTTGGGAGCCGCGGGCTTTTCTGCTGGTTTTGGAGGAGAGTTATGCCTTGGCCGAAGTGAGAGCGCCGAGGTCGGCGGCCATCTTCTCCGTCGAGAAGGCTTCAAGGATGTCGCCTTCCTTCAGGTCGCCGAATCCGGCGATGCCGATGCCACACTCCATACCGTTGGTGACTTCGCGGGCGTCGTCTTTGAATCGTTTGAGAGAGCCGATCTTGCCCTTGAAGACCTGTTCACCGCCTCGCATCACCTTGATCTCCGCATCGCGGCGGATGACGCCATCCAGCACGCGACAACCGGCAATAGTGCCGACCTTGGGAATCTTGAAGATGTTGAGCACCTCGGCGCGGCCCACGTAGTTCTCCTTGAAGGTGGGTTCGAGCAGGCCCATCATGGCCAGGCGCATCTCATCCTGCAACTCGTAAATGATGGAGTGCAGGCGGATATCGACGCTCTCCTGCTGGGCCAGTTCGGCGGCCTTGCGCTCGGGGCGCACGTTGAAGCCGATGATGATGGCATTGGAGGCGGTGGCGAGAAGAACGTCGCTCTCCGTGATGGATCCGACGCCGGAGTGGATGACCTTGACGCGCACCTTTTCGGTGGACATCTTGATGAGCGAATCGGCCAGCACTTCGACCGAGCCGGTGACATCGCCCTTGATAATGAGGGCGAGGTCTTTGACGCCGGCCTGACGAATCTGCTCGGAGAGGCCTTCGAGCGTGACGCGGGAGCTTTTGGCAAGCTGCGCTTCGCGCTCCTTCATCTTGCGGTACTGCGCGATGCCCTTGGCCTTGTCGCGGTCGGCAACGACGAGGAAGGTATCGCCGGAGTCGGGCATCGCCTCGAGGCCGAGCACTTCGACCGGAGTGGATGGACCGGCTTCTTCCAGCGGGCGGCCGCGGTCATCAAACATGGCGCGGACCTTTCCGAAGGTGTTGCCGACGATGTAGCTGTCGTTGAGGCGCAGCGTGCCGTCCTGCACGAGCACGGTGGCCACAGCGCCGCGGCCGCGGTCGAGCTTGGCCTCGAGGACCGAGCCGACTGCCTTGCGCCCCGGCGTGGCCTTGGGCGCCTTGATGTCGCTGACGAGGCAGATCATCTCGAGCAGCAGGTCAAGGTTGAGGCGCTTCTTGGCAGAGACCTCGACGAAGACGGTAGAGCTTTCGCCGCCACCGGCCCACTCCTCGGGGATGAGGCCGCGATCGGCGAGTTGCTTCTTCACGCGATCGGGGTTGGCCTCGGGCTTATCGATCTTGTTGACGGCCACGATGATGGGCACTTCGGCGGCCTTGGCGTGGTCGATGGCTTCGAGGGTCTGCGGCATGACGCCGTCGTCTGCGGCCACGACGATCACGACGATGTCCGTGACTTTGGCGCCGCGGGCGCGCATGCGGGTGAAGGCTTCGTGGCCCGGCGTATCGAGGAAGACAATCTCGCGGCCTGATGCGGGCGAGCCTTCCTTGGCAAACTTCACCTTGTAGGCGCCGATGTGCTGGGTGATGCCGCCGGCCTCGCCTGCGGCAACATCGGTTTCGCGGATGGCGTCGAGCAGGCTGGTCTTGCCGTGATCGACATGACCCATGACGGTGACCACGGGCGCGCGCGGAACTTCGACGACATCGTACTTTTCAGTGTCGAGCACCTCTTCGATGGCCTGGTTTTCGAGCTCCTCTTCGTAGCTGATGACGTTGGCTGCGGCGCCGAATTTGGCGGCGAGATCCTTGACCATCTCGGCGTCGAGGGACTGATTGACGGTGACGAAGACGCCGCGCATGAGGAGCGTGGCGATCAGGTCCTTGGCGCGGACATCGAGCTTTTCGGCCAGGTCCTTGACGCTGATGCCCTCGGTGACCGTGATTTCGCGCGTGATGGGCAGCGGCTCGTTGCTGTATTGTGCGGCTCCGCCGAAGCGCGGGGGCGGCACAAAGCCCTTCATCGGGCCTTCCTTCGTCTTGGGGTACTGCTGGCGTCCGCCACGGCCCTTGGAGGGAGCCCGCTGTGGGCGCGGCGCTTCACCCGGAGGCGGCGCTCCGCCGGGGCCAAAGCCGCCTGGGCGCGGTCCACCGAATCCACCGGGGCGGGGACCACCAAAACCAGGGCGCTGGCCAAAGCCGGGGCGGCCGCCGGGAGCACCGGGGCCTGCGAATCCGCCGGGAGCGGTGCGCGTGGGATGCTTGGGCCGTGGGCCGCCGGGGAACTGCCCAGGCGCGCCTTGCGGGCGCTGGCTGAAGCCACCGGGAGCACCAGCGGGACGGCGATCGAAGATGGGGCGGCCACGCTGGAGGCCGCCCGCCTGGGCTGCGGGCGGTACGGCGCCGGGGGCCACAGGTGGTGCCTTGTACACGGGGCGCGGACCAGTCTGCGGCATCACCACACGGCGCACGGGGGCTGGTGGCAGCGGCGCTTCGGCGGACGCAGACGCTCCTGCGGTAGCCGCGGGAGTCTCCGGCGCCGGAGGGACAGGTGCGCTGGAGGCAGCGACCGAGATGGTGCTCTCCGCTTTCGGTGCGGCTTCGGGGGCTGTCTCGGCGACAAGCGCGGGTGCCTCGTGAACGGGAACCGGCGGGGCAGCGGCAGCGGCTTCGTGTGCCAGTGCGGCTGCGGCGGGCTCAGGACCGTGAGCCGCATGTCTGGCTGTTGGCGCTGCTTCAACCGCAGCGGGCGCGGTTTCGCGCGGTGGCTGGGGCGCTGCCGGAGGCTTGACCACAACGGCCACTGCCGGCGGCGCTACGGCGACGGCGGGACGATGCACTGCAGCGCCAGCGGGCGCCTTGGCGACGACAGGGCCGGCAGGCGGACGGCTGGCGATGGCCGGTGCGGAAACGATGGGAGGAGCAGGGCGAACAGGGGGAACAATCTTACGCGGCTCAGGCTTGGCGGGCGCTGCCTCTGCAGGCTTGGTGACGGCTGTCGCTGCGGGCTTGGCAGGAGCTGCCTTGGGTGCGGCCACCACGGCCGCGGGCTTAGCGGGCGCATGGCTCCTGCGCGCCGCCTCTTCCTCCTGCTGCTTCTTGGCGAGGATGGCCTTCATCACGTCGCCTGGCTTGGAGACATGGGACAGGTCAATCTTCGGGGCCATCGCAGGCTGGCCGGTGCGGGACGCACCTCCGCCCGTCGACCCAGTGCGGCCCCGATCAAAGTGGGCGCGCACCTTTTCGGCTTCATGTTCCTCTATCGAGCTGGAGTGGGTTTTGCCGGCGCCCAGGCCCAGTTCTGCGAGTACGTCAAGAACCTGTTTGCTCTTGACCTCCATCTCGCGTGCGAGATCGTTGATTCGAACCTTACTCATCCGCCTCTTTTCGACTGTTGCATCCCAAAGCCCTTAGTCGCTCATAGCTACCCCGTGGCAGTGGCTGCGTTTCACACTACTATTATTGCCTGAATGGCAGGTGAACGAGAGATGCTTGTTACGCATCCTCGTCCTCTGCCGCCTTTTCTTTCTCGCTCGCTTCGGTCGCTTCGTCCTCGGGAACCGGAGTTTCCGCCTCAGCGGTTTCGGTGGCTTCGGCTGCTTCCGGCGCGGACCCTTCCTCTGCTGGTTCTGCTGGTGCGGCTGGTTCTGCTGGTTCTGCTTCCGTTGCACCGGCCTCGGTCTCTTCAAAATGCCCAAAGTAGTGGCGCACTGCAACGCTGATCTTCTCCAGCGTCTTTTCGCCGATGCCCGGGATCTCTTCGAGCTGTTCGGGGGTCATGTCGGCCAGGGCTTCGACCGTGGTAATGCCTGCGGCGACGAGCTTCTGGATGATGCCCTCGCCCAGTTCTGTGACCTGCTCGATGGGCGTGGTGGGCCCGCCCGTCATGGCCTGCATCTGCTGTTCCACTTCCTGGCGCTTTTCTTCTTCGCTCTTGATGTCGATCTTCCAGCCCAGGAGCTTGGCAGCGAGGCGCACGTTCTGGCCCTTCTTGCCGATGGCGAGCGAGAGCTGCGTATCGTCCACGATGACTTCAAGCTGCTTTTCGCCGAGATCGGTAATGGAGACGCGACTCACCTTGGCTGGCTGCAGAGCCTTTTCGGCGAAGGTCGTGATTTCATCCGAAAACTCGATGATGTCGATCTTCTCGCCGCGCAGCTCACGAATGATGGACTGCACGCGCATGCCCTTCATGCCGACGCACGCTCCGACCGGGTCCACGTCCTTGTCGCGCGACTGAACTGCAATCTTGGTGCGTTCGCCGGCCTCGCGGGCGATGGCGCGGATCGTCACCGTGTTGTCGTAGATCTCGGGAACTTCCGACTGGAAGAGGTTCTGCACGAGCTCCGGCGCGGCGCGCGAAACGATGACTTGCGGTCCTTTAGCGGCGCGATCCACCTTGATGAGCACCACGCGGACGCGCTCGCCCACGGTGAACTGCTCAAGGCGCGACTGCTCACGCCGCGGACAACGGGCTTCTGCCTTGCCGAGGTCGAAGATGATGTCCTGGCCCTCGATGCGCTTGACGGTGGCGTTGAGCACTTCCTTCTCGCGGTGCGCGTACTCCTGAAAGACCGTGTCGCGCTCGGCTTCGCGGACCTTCTGGAAGATAACCTGCTTGGCAAGCTGAGCGGCGATGCGGCCGAGCGGGCTGGTGTCGCGATACAGTCGAATCTCGCTGCCGACCTCGACGCCGGGGGCGAGCTCGCTCGCTTCGGCGAGGGTAATCTGATTGACCGGGTCTTCAATCTCGTTCTCGTCGGCCACGACAGTCTTGTAGACGTAGGCGGTAATCTCGCCTGTCTCCTTGTTCAGCTCCCCGCGCATGTTTTCCTGGGTCTTGTAGTACTTGCGCGTGGCGAGGGCGATTGCCTCTTCTACGGCTCCTACGACGATTTCGGGCTCGATGCCCTTCTCGTGGCTGAGGAGTTCGATGCTCTGATACAAAGCGCTGGCCATACGATGCGTGCTCTCTTCTGTTGTTGGAGGAACGTGGGGTTCGAGACGAATTCATCGGTTTGCCGGTACAGACATTCTTGAGTTTCTGCCGGCTGGTTCTTCGCCTCTGGTCCTTGGTTCCTTGTCCCTAAATCTCCGGAATCAACTGCGCCTTCTCGATGTTGCTGAAGGCAATTTCCACGATGCTGACTCCGGTCTTACGACTCTTGCTGTTCTGGTGGAGGGCGCTGAGGTCGAGCGTGATGCCTGTGCCCGCGCCTGCCTGCAGACGGCCCTGCCAGTGTCGGTTGTTGCGGATAGGCTCGAAGGTCTGCACCTTGATGAGGCATCCGCTAAAACGTTGAAAATCTTCAGGCCGGGTCAGCTTGCGATCCAAGCCAGGAGAGCTGGCCTCCAGCGTGTACTCGCTGCCGGGAACCAGGTCCTCCACGTCGAGCAGCACGCCAAAGTCGCGGCTAAACGCGGAGCAATCCTCGTGCGTGACGCCGGAGAGCTGCTCGATGCTGAGCCGACCCTCGCGCAGCCGCTCGGGGAGTTCCTCGCCCTCTGCGCCGGCTTCGACGGCGACTTTGATCCGAGCGCGGCCCTCGGCGTTCTTCTCCAGAAACACCCGCAGGATGCGCTCCTTCACCGGGCCGATGAACTCGATGTCCACCACGTCCAGGCCATGGGAGGCGGCGACACGCTCAGCCGCCGATCGGATTGCGTCCAGCTTCACTGCTTACGTTCCTTGCGCCTGAATCCATGGCGGTTAACCGTGTTCAGACAGGAAAATTCAGCCCAAATAAAAAGTGGGCTGTTAGCCCACTCATCTCTCCGCCAGCCGGTGCGGTCACGGCAACTCAGGCGGACAAACTCGTCTGCATAACCAGAATACGGCGAATCGCCGGGAAATTCAACGGCAATGCTACACTCAGCCATGTCGTCCGGTGTCTGTCCCGTGTCCCGCTTGAAGCAAACTCTCTACGACAAATACGAGCCAGTTCTGAAGCAGGCGCTGACAGCCTCAGTGGAATATCTGCAGGGCATGGAAGAGCGGCCGGTCCGTCCGGATGGGGCTGCGGTGGCGGGGGTAGAGGCGTTGCGCGGACCCCTGCCTGAGCTGCCAGAAAGCCCGGAAGTCGTTTTGGAAGAACTGGATCGGCTCGGTTCTCCCGCAACGGTCGCCAAGAACAGCGGACGCTACTTCGGCTTTGTCAATGGCGGATGCCTGCCGGCAGCGATGGGCGCGGCCTGGATGGTGAGCGCGTGGGATCAGAATGCATCGTTTCGTGTGCAATCGCCCACCGCGGCCGTGCTGGAAGAGACGGCGTTGGAGTGGACGCGGGAGCTGCTTGGATTGCCCGCCGGGACGGGCGGCGCTCTGGTGACCGGGGCCACGATGGCAAACTTCTCCGCGCTTGCGGCAGCCCGTCACCATCTCTATGAGCGGCTGGGATGGGATGTGGAGGCGAGTGGCCTGATGGGCGCACCGGAACTGCGCGTCGTCACCGGAGAAGAAGCGCATCCTGCGGTGACCAAGGCGCTGGGCCTGCTGGGGTTAGGACGCACCCGCGTGCTTCGCGCGCCGGTGGATGAGCAAGGACGGATACGCGCCGATGCGCTGCCGCCGCTCGACGAGCGGACGATCCTGTGCCTGCAGGCCGGCAACGTGAACACCGGCGCCTTTGATCCGGCGGCGGAGATTCTGCCCGTGGCGCGGAAGGCTGGAGCCTGGGTGCATGTGGACGGAGCGTTTGGCTTGTGGGCGGCGGCATCACCGCGCTACCGGCATCTGACCGAGGGCTTTGAGCAGGCGGACTCCTGGGCGACGGACGGCCACAAGTGGCCGAACAGCGGCTACGACTGCGGCATCGCTCTGGTGCGGGAGGCGCAGGCGCTGCGTGCCGCCATGTCCATTGACGCGCCCTATCTTGTGATGGACGGACGCCGAGAGCCGGCTGACTATACGCCGGAATTTTCGCGGCGCGCGCGCGGCGTGGAGCTATGGGCGGCGCTGCGGCAACTCGGCCGTCAAGGCATGGCGGAGCTCGTGGAGCGGACGTCGGCCCATGCGCGGCGCTTTGCCGAAGCGCTGCGTGCGGCAGGTTTTGAGATTCTGAACGATGTGGTCATCAACCAGGTGCTGGTCTCGTTCGGCTCCGCGGAGAAGACTCTTGAGACGGTCGCGCGGATCCAGGAGGACGGGACGTGCTGGTGCGGATCGACGGTCTGGCAGGGGCGGACGGCGATGCGGATCAGCGTGTCCTCGTGGGTGACGACCGCAGAAGATGTGGAGTGCAGCGTGAAGGCCATGATTCAGGCTGCGCGAAAGGGGGGACCGAGATGGGGAGCGTAAAGGGATGGGCTGCGGGTCTGTTGCTGGCGGGTTTGGCTGCTGCATGCATGGGGCAGGCGCTGACAAAGCAGCCTGCGAGTGTGTATCACGCGCGGCGCATGGCGCTGGCTGCGGAGCTCAAAGGCGGCGCGGCTATTCTGTTTGCCGCCGAGGAGCCGGTGCTGGACTTCATGCCCTACCGGCAGAACGAGGATTTCTATTACCTGACAGGATGGAACGAGCCGGGCGCGGCCCTACTGGTGGTTGCTGCGAACGAACACGAGCGCGGCTACCGCGAGATTTTGTTTCTGCCGACGCGCAACCTGCGCACCGAGACCTATACCGGACCGAAGCTCGATGCCGAGTCTCCGGGGGTGACGACGGCGACCGGGGTGGATGCCGTGGAACCGATGGCGATGCTGCCCGTGGAACTGAACCGGATGATCGATGCCGACCGTCGGCTGGCGGGGAACCTGTGGACGCAGCTTGATTCCGCTCCGGCGCGAGCGCTGATGAGTTTTACGGCGGCGACGTTTGGTGTGGATCAGCCCCCGCCCGCGCATGACGTGACCACAATGACGATGCCGCTGCGCGAGGTGAAGGACGAGGGCGAAGTCGATCTGATTCGAAAGGCGAGCGACGCTTCGATTGCGGCACAGAGGGAGATGTTTCGCGCGGTGAAGCCGGGCGTGACAGAGCGGGCTATCGCCGGAAAGATGACCGCGGTGTGGATGGAGCATGGCTGCGAGCGGCCAGCGTATGCGCCGATTGTGGGCTCGGGCATTAATTCGACGACGCTGCACTACTCGAATAACTCGCGCACCATCGAAGACGGTGATGTGGTGGTGGTGGATGCTGCATGCGAGTTCTCGATGTACGCCTCGGACATTACGCGGACGGTGCCGGCGAATGGGCATTTCACCGCGCGGCAGAGGGAGATCTACGAGATCGTACTGGGCGCGCAGCAGGCCGCGATCGATGCATTTGTCGCGGGCAAATCGAAGATCAACGACTACTACCATAAGGACCCGGACTCGCTGGATGTGGCGGCCTACAACTACATCAACACGCACGGCAAGGATCTGCATGGGCAGCCGCTCGGCAAATACTGGATGCACGGGCTGGGGCATATGGTGGGCATCGATGTGCATGATCCGGCGGTCTATCCCGCGGTGCTGAAACCGGGCATGGTCTTCACGATTGAGCCGGGCGTGTACATACCCGAGGAGAAGATTGGCGTGCGCATTGAGTGCGATTTTCTGGTCGGCGCAGACGGCAAGCTGATCGACCTGGATGCAGCGCTGCCGCACACAGCCGATGAAGTGGAAGCCGCGATGCGGGGGAAGTGAACCGAGGGCATGGACGCAGAGGACAGACTCGAGCCTGAACAGCTGGAAATGCTGGGCAGGGTCTTTGCCGAGCAGTTGCTGGCCTGTCTTGCGGAGTGCGCGCGCGGCCGGCGCGGCCTGTTCGGCGATGTGTCGCTGGAGGACGAGCGCGCGGCCTGGCTGGAGGGGGCGCGACTGCGCGAACTGGCGGTGGCACTGCAGGCGATCTCGCATCAGGCCGAGGAGCCAAACGCGCTGTGCGACGAGTTTCTGGATCTTTGCACCATGCATGGCGAGAGCCATCCCGGCGAGCCGCGGCTGGCAAGGGAATTCCTGGCGCGGATTGAGCGGGGCGATGTGGGCGCTCCGACGCAGGCGGAAAGCCGTCCATGGTAATGGTCCATGCTTTCGTCGCGCTGGCCGCGGGCTTTGCTGTGGCGCTGCTGTTCGTGCTGGCTCTGCGCGGGCTTCTGCAACGGGTCGCGCCGAGCCTGGTGGCCGTAGAGGCGCATCCGGGGTTCAGCTACGCCACCGTCAACTTTGGCGGGTCCTTTCTGGCTGGTGCTGCAGGCGGATGCACGACGGCCTGGGTGGCTTCGGCCAATCCCATGGTGCATGTGCTGGCGCTGGGCATTATCCTGCTGGCGCTGGCGGGGCTCAGCGCGCTGCAGATGCGGGACAAGCAACCCGTCTGGTACCAGCTGGCGCAGGTGGCGCTTACGCCGCTGGGCGTGCTAGCGGGTGGGTTGCTGCGCCTGAGGTTGCTCGGGATTCTCTGAGATCAGGGCAAACGAAAAGCCCCGGCGTGGCGTTCAATCAACAGGAGCGCACACGCGGGGCCGGTCTGGCAGGGAAAACCGCTACCAGCGTACGCCGAATGTTACCGGCATAAGTTTTGTATCTTTGCCAACGGTAGTGGTGCCAAGCCCGTTGGGCTGCGTCGTAATGGCCGGGCTCAGCACATCAAGGTAGCGAAACTCGGCGAAGAGCTTGACCTTGCTGTCGCCATACATGCCGCCCAGCCGGTGCGTGTAGCCGCCGCCGATGTTCCACCCGCCCTGGTTGCTGGAGAAGTGGCCCACCACCACATTGGTGACGCCGTAGCCGCAGTAAAAATAGCAGTATTGCGTCGCCTGGGGATTGGTGAAGCTTGAGACCTTGCGATAGAAGCCATAGCCGCCCGTGGCATAGAGGTCATTCGTGCTCTTGGGGAAGAAATCGTAGACGGGCGCCAGAGTGAAGGACCAGATGTGCGCGTGGCCGCCCTGTGCGCCCGCTTCCGCGATGAGCTTGCCGGGCAGCTTGTCGTCAATGAACTGGTATTCAAGCAGAGTGCTGAAGCGCGGGTTGAACTGGTATCCGGCTCCCAGCGCGAACTGGCCGCCCCAGGTAATGTAGTTCGACGAGTTGCTGGTCGGTCCGTTGAAGCCGCCGCCCGCCTCATAGACCAGGTGGCTCCAGAGACTGTGCTCGTGGTAGCCGTGGCCGCCATAGCCGCCGCTCTGGGCAGCGCCTTCCGCCGGCGCAGCCGACCCGTTGCCCGGCGCGGGTGGCAACGCGGCTTCCGCAAACGAGTTCGTTGCGAGGAGGGTGGGTGCAGCAGAACTGGATTCAGAAGAACTCGCCGACGCGATGGACGGCGCGGAGAAGCGGTCGGACTGGGCGCTCAAAGATCCGGCGGCAAAGATCACCGCGGCGGAAACCGGAAGAACATACTTGAGCAGCGACATCGGACTTTGCGATGGCATGTCTGTACCTCGTGGGGCGAAATTTTCTTGCCTGCGCGAATCCCACGCAGTTTCAGCTAGGGACTTAGACACAGGTTTCAGGCAGAGGGTTGCGCGGGCATGAAGAGAAAGCGTGCCGGAAGGCACAGGGCTGTGAGTAGGTGAAAATCACGCGGGCCGGAGGAGTGCTCCGGCCCGTGACAGGTGCAATACGATATGTGGTTGAGTTTCTGACTTCTCAGCCCTGGATGTCGAACTGCTCGGGGTGCAGCGCAGGGTCGCTCTTGACGAGAATGTTCTTGCCGACCAGTTCCTCGAATTCGGTCAGCCAGCGGGCATTGTTGGACTTGAGCACCTTGACCGTCTCGGGATTCACGCGGAGCAGCACGTCGGCGCTTTCAAAGTGTCGGCGCATCTTGCGCAGCTCGACGTAGATTTCGTTGCAGACGGTGGCCGGGCTCTTGACCATGCCGGTGGCCTGGCAGGTGGGGCAGGGCACGCTCAGGGTGCGTTCAAGCGACTGCTTGACGCGCTTGCGGGTGATAGCAACGAGGCCGAAGTCGTTGAACTGCAGGACCTTAGTCGGCGCTCGGTCATTCTTGAGGGCTTCCTCGAGTGCGGCCATCACCTTGAAGCGGTTCTTGCGCTCATCCATATCGATGAAGTCGATGATGATGATGCCGCCGAGGTCGCGCAGGCGAATCTGGCGCACAATCTCCGGGATGGCGTCGAGGTTGGTCTTGACGATGGTGTCTTCCAGACGCGCCGTCTTACCGACATACTTACCGGTGTTGATGTCGATCGCGACCAGTGCTTCGGTCTGGTTGATGACGATGGAGCCGCCGGATTTGAGCCAGACTTTGGAGCGGAGGGCCTTCGAGATCTCGTCCTGAATGCCGAAGTGCTCGAAGAGCGGTGTTTCCTTGGTGTAGAGCTTGACGCGGCGCACCAGGGTGGGCGAGAAGCGGTTGAGGAAGCGCACGATGCGCTCGTAGTCTTCCTGCGAGTCGACCCAGATAGAGGAGAAGTTCGCGCTGACCTGGTCGCGCAGAATGCGCTCAATGAGCGAGAGGTCGTGGTAGATGAGCGCGGGCGATTTGGAGGCTTCGGAACGCTGCTTAATCTCGTTCCAGAGGTGAATCAGGAAGCGGAGATCGGCGCGGAGTTCCTCTTCCGAGGCGCCTTCGGCCGCGGTGCGCACAATGAAGCCACCAGAGGCCTCGCCGCGCTCGCTGATGAGAATTCGCTTCAGGCGCTGGCGCTCCTCGTCGGAGGCAATCTTACGGCTCACGCCGACGTGCGAGACGGTGGGCATGAAGACCAGGAAGCGGCCGGGCAGGGCGATGTGCGATGTAATGCGCGCGCCCTTCTTGGCGATGGGTTCCTTGGCAATCTGAACCAGGATCTCCTGGCCGGGCTTGAGCAGGTCGGAGATGATGGGCAGGTCGGTGGTCTGCGCGGAGCGGCGCGAAGGCCCGCGGCGATCGCCGGGGCGGCTTGTCTGGCTGCGTCCGCGACGGCCGCGTCCGCCACGTTCGCGGTCGCGGCGCTGCGGCTGCTGGCCTTCTGCTGCGGGTTGCCCTTCAGCAGTTGCTTCGGCGTCCTCGTCTTCGAGCTCGTACGCCTCTTCCTCTGCCTCTTCGCCATTGCGCGTGTCGAGGTTCATGTCGATGCGATGGTCGAGGTGGGCCTCTTGCAGCATCTCGCCGATGGCGCCGGAGCGAATCTGCGTCTGCAGGGTCTCTTCCTCGTACTCATCGAGGTCATGCTCCGCGGCCTTATGGCGCATCGGCTGGCCGGGCATCTCGTATTCGCCGCCCTCGATTGTCTCTTCCTCGACAAGGCCGGTGCCCGGAGCAAAAGCGGAGGCGGTCGCGGCCGTTCGCGCCGCTGGTGGCGCAGCTGCAGGATCGTCCGTAGCTTCTTCGCCCTTCTTCTTCTTGCCGCCAAGGCCGAAGAGACGGAAGGTTGAGGGCGGAAGCGGGTCGACGTGGTGCGAAGCCGAGGCGTCCGGTTCAGGCTCGGCATCTGGGGTTTCGTCTTCCGATTCGGCAGAGGCTTCAATCACCGACGATTCAAGCGGAGCCTCCGAGGCTTCCTCGGTCAACTCTTCCTCGACGAATTCGCCTTCTTGTCCGGCGGTTGCCTCGGTGGCTGAGGGCGAGAAGGTTTCCGCGCTCACTCGCCACTCTTCCGCGTCGGCAAAGGTGCCCTGGGGCTCGGCGTCGACCCGAGCTGCCGGCTCCGGGGCGCGATCGCGATGGCGGGCCAGGGATTCGCCGGGGAGCAGGCCGCTGCCGTCCCACGAGAGGGGCGCTTCAATCAGCGTGGACGGCCTGAAGGTAGAGGCAGGGCGCGCTTGCTGCGCGGGCTCCGGAGCTTTGCGGTCTTCCGCGGCGGTGCCGCCATACCTCGAGAGCGATTCGCCGGGCAGAACGAATGGCTCCGGGGCGCGTTCGGCGCGCGGAGCAGCGGCGGCGTGAATCTCGTTGGCTTCGACCGTGAGCAATCTCGGTACACTTGCCTCCGCGGCTTCTGCCGGGCCTTCTTGAGAAATGCCGCTTTCGGGCGTCGTTTCGGAGTGGCTGCGTCCACCGCGGCGGCGGCGGCGGCCACGCCAGCGGCGCGCGCCCTGGTCGTCTGCAGCATCGTGAGACGGTTCGGAGGATTCACTGGGGGAATGGGCCTCGGGGGCCGCGAGTTCCACCTCTTCGACTTCGGGTGCTGTCTCGGTTTCCGTGCGGCGCTCCCGGCGCTCCCCGCGCGGTCGCTGGCCGCGTTCCCCGCCGGAGCGGACCTCACGAGGTGCTTGACTGCCGGTCGTTGCGGCCTTTTCAAGCTCGTCGCTCTCTTCCTGGTCTTCGAGCTCGAGGAAGTCGGTTACATAGAGGAAGGCATCGCGTTCGAGGCCAATATCCACGAAGGCCGACTGCATGCCGGGGAGGACGCGGGTGACGCGACCGTTGTAAATGGAGCCTGCGAGTGTGTACTCATTTTCGCGCTCATAATAGATTTCCGCGAGTTGATCGTCTTCAAGAATCGCGAGCCGCGTTTCATGCGGCGTGGAGGAGATACAAATTTCCTTTGCCATCGTACCTTTCTGCCCGGCGGCTTAAAGCGGCCGGGGCCTGCGGCAAGGCGAGATGGAAGGACGCGAGACCGGGAGGGGTGGGGATGTGCGGAAGGGATGACCTGCGCGATGCCGGTGGGCCGGATGCGGCCAGGCTGCCTGCCCCGAAGGGTGGCGTGCCATACCGGGCGTCCTGCCCGGCGCACTGTTTCAAGCGGTAATCCGTGTGCAAAGAGTTTGTGACCCAGCGTGCCGGAGACTCCGGCGGGGCCGTTACACCGTTGGCGGCCGAGCGGGCAACCCTTGAGGCGGTGACGAGGAGCGATTTGCTCCACACCCCCTCACGCTCCGCGCAAGTTAAACGCTGCCAACGGGTTTCCCGTCTTTGCGAGCTCATGAACCCAATCCTGCCGGGCATCGCGGTCCATCGGGACCTGGCCGGCTTTGAACCATCAAAAATTCAGCCTCCTGCGCTTCGGACCCTTCCGAAGATCGCAAGGGGATCACATCTTCTATTCGCGTCCCATCCTCAAGAGGAGGGCAGAGACGCCTAGTTTACAAACCGGCGCATGCGCACGTTCATAGCGACGCCGAGCGCCAGGAAGGTAAACAGCACCGAAGATCCGCCATAACTCATTAAAGGTAAAGGGATTCCGGTGACGGGCATAAACCCGATGACCATGCCAACGTTGACCGCAATCTGGAAGGTCAACACAGCCACGATTCCCATGATAATGAGGGACCCGGGCAGGTCGGCGGCTGTTTGAGCGTTCTGAATCAAACGCATCAATATGAAGAAGTATAGCAGCAGCACGAGAGACGCGCCGATAAAGCCATGCTCTTCGCTGAAGGCGGCAAAGATGAAGTCGGCGTGGGGGATGGGCAGGAAGTCGCCCTGCGTCTGGGTGCCTTTTTCGGAGCCCTGGCCCCAGATTCCGCCGGACCCGACGGCGATCAGCGATTGGCGAATCTGGTAGCCGCTCCCGCGCGGGTCGTTGTCGGGATTGATGAAGCTGGTGAGCCGCGCCTTCTGGTAGGGCTTCAGCACCTTGCCGCTCGTCCATGCGCCTGCGACGAGCAGCAGCCCGGCGGCCAGAAGTACAAGCGACTGGCGCAGGTTGATGCCACCGAGAAACAGCCCTGCAACCAGAATCGGCGTAAAGGTCAGAGTCGTTCCCAGGTCGGGCTGCTTGAGAACCAGCAGCATGGGAACGCCAACCAGCGCAAAGGCCTTGAAAATGTCGCGCCAGGTGAGCGAGCGGCCGCCGAGGTTGGCGAAGTAGCGGGCTACCACGAGGATGAGGACCAGCTTGACCCACTCCGAGGGCTGGAAGAGGATGGGACCGGCCTTAATCCAGCGACGCGCGCCGAGCGCCTTGTGGCCGATGCCGGGAATGAGCACGATGCCCAGCAGAAAGAGAAAGAACCCGTAGATCCATGGCGTGAGATCGATGAGCTTGTGGTAGTCAATCTTGGCGAACACGAACATGCCGACGAGACCGCCAAGAATCCAGAAGACCTGCTTGGTGTGGAAGCCCGTGTACCGAGTGTGCAGGGTAGCGGAATAGATCTCGAAGACGGAGAGGGCGCACAGCAGCAGAACCATGCCGAGGAGGGCCCAGTCGAAGTCGCGAAAGCTGATGAAGCGGCGAACGGGGCTCATGGCGTCTGCATCCTGCGGGCCGGGAGTGCAGCGGCAAGCTGAGCAGGCGCGGTATGCGTTGCGTCGGTCCGGTGCGCGCGCGTTGACGAAGCTTCGACTGCCGGCGGGTTGACGAGGAAGTGGCCTCCGTGGATC
>JAJXWA010000038.1 GCA_021781795.1 Acidobacteriota bacterium | reverse complement strand
GATCGTCTTCGCCTCTGAGACCTGCGCCTTCGATCTGCTACGCGCCGAATACGAGCGCGACGTGCTGCCGGGCGAGCTTGTCATGGTCACCGAAGACGGCGTGACCAGCCGCTATTATGCAACGGGCGTGCCGCAGTCGAGCTGCATCTTTGAGCATGTGTACTTTGCGCGGCCCGACAGCCGCATCTTTGGCCGCTGGGTGCAGGAGAGCCGCGACCAGATGGGCCGCCAGCTTGCGCGTGAATCCGGCGTGCCCGCCGACGTCATCGTGCCTGTGCCGGACTCGGGCGTCACGGCGGCGCTTGGCTACGCGGAGGAGGCAGGCATTCCTTTCCGCCTCGGCCTGATCCGCAATCACTACGTAGGCCGCACCTTCATTGAGCCGGAGCAGCGCGTGCGCGATTTCGGCGTGCGCCTCAAGCTGAACCCTGTGCGCAATCTGCTTGAAGGCAAGCGCGTCGTGCTCATCGACGACTCGATTATTCGCGGCACCACCTCGCGCAAAATTGTGCGCATGGTGCGCGGCGCCGGCGCCAAAGAGGTGCACCTGCGCATCAGTTGCCCGCCCACCATCTCCCCATGCTTCTACGGCGTGGACACGCCGAGCAAGCGCGATCTGATCGCGGCCAATCAGTCTATCGAAGAGATTCGCCGCTTCATCGAGGCCGATTCGCTGGCCTACCTCTCGCTCGATGGTCTGCTGAAGTGCTGCAACGGCGAAAAGCCGCAAGGCTTTTGTACAGCCTGCTATACGGGTCAGTACCCCACGCAGTGGGTGGATGTGGACGACATTCTGCCTGCGGCCGCAAGTGTTTAGCGGCAAAATTCTCTCCCTGCGCTGCAAGTCCCGCAAATTTTCTCGATTTCTTTCTCTCCCAAACGGCGTTTTTTCCGTATAGAATTTCGGCCTGCGGAGGTCAGGGAATGAAGAGAAAGTATGCGAGTATTCTGGAGACGATCGGGAATACGCCGGTCGTAAAAATCAACCGCCTTGCGCCACCCGGCGTCAATCTCTACGTGAAGGTGGAAGCCTTCAATCCACTGGGCTCGGTGAAGGACCGCCTGGCGCTGGGTGTGATTGAGGAAGCGGAGCGCACCGGCAAGCTGAAGCCCGGCCAGACCGTGATTGAAGCCACCAGCGGCAATACAGGAATCGGCCTGGCGATGGTCTGCGCTGCCAAGGGCTATCCGCTGGTCGTGACGATGGCGGAGACGTTCAGCATCGAGCGGCGCAAGCTGATGCGCTTTCTCGGCGCCAAGGTCATCATTACGCCCGCGTCTGCGCGCGCCGTCGGCATGGTGCAGAAGACCGTTGAGCTGGCCGAGAAGCATGGCTGGTATTTCACGCGGCAGTTTGAAAACGAAGCCAATGCCGATATGCACTCGCGCACAACCGCGCAAGAGATTCTCCGCGACTTCGAAGGTGATGCGCTCGACTACTGGGTCACAGGCTTCGGAACGGGCGGTACCCTGAAAGGCGTGGCTCGCGTGCTTGCGGCGGAGAGACCCGCAACCAAGATCGTCGTGTGCGAGCCGGAAGATGCTCCGATGCTCTCCAGCGGAATTGACCAGCAGCGGAATGCGGACGGGACCCCTGCGGCAGCGCATCCTTCCTGGAAGCCCCATCCGCTGCAGGGCTGGAGCCCGGACTTTGTGGCCAAGCTGGCAGGGGATGCCGCCGCCTCGGGCGCAATCAGCGAGGTGCTGCGCATCTCCAACGCAGATGCACTGCGCTGCAGCCAGCAACTGGCCCGCAAGGAAGGCATTTTCGTGGGCATCACCGCAGGTGCCACCTTTGCCGGAAGCCTCCAGGTGGCTGCG
The DNA here is from genome assembly GCA_021781795.1 of Acidobacteriota bacterium. GTDB lineage: Bacteria > Acidobacteriota > Terriglobia > Terriglobales > Acidobacteriaceae > Telmatobacter. The sequence goes on along the minus strand of JAJXWA010000038.1, from coordinate 16,941 downwards.
AAGGCGCCGAAGGGAGCGACAATTCTGTGCATGTTGCCAGACACCGGCGAGCGCTACCTGAGCACGCCGCTCTTTGCCGATGTCTCCGTAGAGATGACGCAGGAGGAAATTGCCATCTCCCGGTCGACGCCGGGGTGCTGGATGCCGGACGCGCAATAGAGCTTCGCGCCCTGTTATCTGCCGGGACGAGAGGACGATTCGCTGCCGTGCGCGCAAGGTGTGTTTCCGTGGCTCGTGCTCGGTGTCACAAGACGCTCCCGCTCCGCGTGTGATAGCATCCGTCTTTCTTAGAGGAAGACGCCTGGCAGCGGCCTGTCTACCGCTGCCGGGCGCCTGCCGGAGAGCCTCCTGATGGACGAGGAAGACGGCAGACCGGGACCCGTCGCCCGGCAATTCGGACCCGCTGACGCCCTCGCGGACGCCTCAATGGGTTCCCTGCGCCATCCCCAATTCCTATCCTCCACTTCAACGCGCCATTGCGGATTTTCTTCATCCACCGGTCCGCATGCTTCGCGCGTCCACGCTTTGCACGCCAAGGAGAAATGCCATGAAAACGTATCAGGGAAGTGAGATCCGCAACGTAGCTGTAGTGGGGCATGCGCACAGCGGCAAGACCACCTTGATTGCCGCTCTGCTGCATGCCGCCAAGATGACGCCGGTGCAGGGAAGAGTCGAGGATGGATCTGCCGTAACCGCCTACGACGAAGAAGAGGTAGCGCGCGGCACAACGATGCAGAACGCCGTCGCCTTTGCCGAGTGGCAGGGCGTGAAGATCAATTTCGTGGATACTCCGGGCTTTCATATGTTTTCTCATGAGGCCCGCGCCGCGCTGCTGCCCGTTGAGGCGGCTTTCGTCATTGTGAATGCGCAGAACGGCGTAGAGGCCGTGACCGAGCGGGTCTGGAAGTATGCCGAAGAGGCCAACATTCCCCGCGTCGTTGTGGTGAACCAGATGGACCACCCCAAGGCCGGTGGCGGCGGCGGATTGAGCGCGCTGATTGACGATCTGCACGAGCGCTGGGGCCGCAACTGCGTGCCGGTGCAACTGCCCATCTCGGACGCGCAGGGCTTTCACGGTGTGGTGGATCTGGTGACGATGGAGGCGTATCACTACACGCCCGGCGGAGACGGCCATGGCAAAGTGACCGGCGAAATTCCCGCAAACCTGGCGGCGCAGGCCAAGGCTGCGCATGAGGCGCTGGTGGAGCTTGTGGCTGAGGGCAAAGATGAGCTGATGGAAGAGTTCTTCGCCGTGGGCACGATTCCCGAGGAACATCTGATTGCTGCGCTGCATGAGGCGATTCGCGAGGACCGCATCTTTCCGGTGCTCTTTACCAGTGGCCTGGCCAACATGGCTGCCGATCATCTGCTGGATTTCATCAAGGTCTATGCACCATCGCCCCTCGAGCGGCCGCCGTTTGCGGTGAAGGCTCCCGCCGCGCAGGCCGCTGAGGAGAGCGGCAGCACGAGCGACGCGAAGCTCGCTCTGCGCCGTGTGGACGACGCGGAGCCGGCGGCGCTGGTGGTCTTCAAGACCATGACCGATCCCTTTGCCGGGCGCATCAGCTTCTTCAAGGTGGCGAGCGGCGTGGTCAAAAACGATGCCACGGTGGAAAACTACACGCGGCGCGGGCAGGAGCGTCTGGCGCACCTGAGCGTGATGCAGGGGCGCAAGGCGGTGGAGGTGGCTGAGTTGCACGCCGGCGACCTGGGCGCAGTGGCCAAGTTGCGCGACACGCTGACCGGCGACACGCTGGGAAGCAAGGGCGCGGAGATTCAGCTTGAGCTGACGGCGATGCCGGAGCCGGCCATGACCTATGCCATCGAGCCCAAGACGCGCGCCGATGAAGACAAACTCGCGCCCGCGATTCACAAGCTCATGGAAGAGGACTTGCTGATTCGCTTCTTCCGCGATCCGCAGACCAACGAGTTTTTGATTGCCGGTGCGGGCCAGCCGCACATCGAAGCCATTGTGAGCCGCCTCAAAAAGCGCTATCACGCCGAGGTCACGCTGAAGGCGCCGAAGGTGCCCTACCGTGAGACCATTCGAGGTCGCGCGGACGCGCAGGGACGCCACAAGAAGCAGACCGGCGGCCACGGCCAGTTCGGCGACTGCAAGATCAAGATGGAGCCCTTGCCGCGCGGCGGCGGCTTCGAGTTCGCCAACGAGATCTTCGGCGGCGCGATTCCGCGGCAGTTTGTTCCCGCGGTGGAGAAGGGCATCGTCGAGTCGGCGGCGCGCGGTTATCTCGCGGGCTATCCGGTCGTGGACTTCAAAGTGACGGTCTACGACGGCAGCTATCACGACGTGGATTCGAATGAAATGTCGTTCAAGATGGCCGGGCGCCTGGCCTTTCGCAAGTGCATGGAGCAGGCCAAGCCCTGCCTGCTGGAACCGATCATGAAGGTCGAGATCGAATCGCCCGACGAGTTCGCCGGCACGCTGATGGGCGACTTGAACAGCCGCCGCGGGCGCGTGCAAGGCATGGAGACGCGCGGGCGCACCACCATCATCCATGCAGAAGTGCCGATGGCCGAGATGCTGACCTATGGCACGCACCTGACCTCGATGACGCAGGGCAAGGGCAGCTACCGCATGGAGATGAACCACTACGACATCGTGCCGCAGCCGGTGGCCGAAAAGATTCTGGCCAACGCAAAACGCCCTGTCGAAGTGGAAGACGAGTAAGCGTCAGGATGGATCATCACCGAGGGCTAATCGTAGCGCTCGGTGATGATCTGTTTGCGATTCCATCCCAGATCTTTCAGCCTCTCGCGCACGGCGTGAATCATCGGACTCAGTCCGCAGACGTACGCGTGGATGTCGAGCTCCGGACCCGAAGCACGGGTGCCGCGTTCCTTTACGATGCGCACGGCATTTTCCTGCACGTAGCCGCGCAGCCCGGTCCAATCCTCTGCCGCGCGACTGAGTGTAGGCAGGTAGTGAAAGTTTACGTGACGCGCTGCGACCGCCTCGAACTCTTCGCGGTAATAGAGCTCTGTCTCATGCCGCGTGCCGTAGACGAGCCAGATCTGCCAGCCCTCGCTGCGGTCGGGCCCTGCTTCGGGGAAAAGCCACTGCACAAAGCCGCGCATCGGGGCGACGCCGGTCCCGGTCGCAATCAGGATGGAGTCGGTCAGCGGCTGACGCAGCGTGAAGAACCCAAGCGGCTCCTGAAAAAGCAGCGCTTCGCCCTCGCGCATGTCGGCCAGGCGATTGGAAAAGAATCCATCGTCCACACGGTTCAGGCACAGCGCAAAGCGATTGCCGCTGGGCGCAGACGCAATCGAGTAAGCACGCATCTGCTGCTTGCCGTGCGCGTCCTCTGCGACGGCCGATACAAATTGTCCAGGAGTGAAGGCAAATTCATGCGCGTCTTCGACCTCAAACTCAAGATGAAAACACTGCGCCCTCTCGGACAGGCATCGCTTCTGGTTCAACCGCGCTCTCAGCAGTTCTCGTGTCAAAGGTCCCTCGCGTCGGGCAGGTTGGGCCGGTGCAGGCTTCATCTGCAGTATCGCGAGGGAGCGCACAGGATGGCAAGCCTTCGGCGCTTCGCCGCACGTCGCGCTGTATGCTGCATCAGATAGCGTGAAAAGTGCGGTATTCTTTCTGTATGGCAGCCAGATCGTTAATCGACCTAATTGACGCGGAGATTGCAAAGCTTGAAGAAGCCCGCAGGATCCTTGCAAAGGCCACGCAGATCAGCAGCACACACATTGCGCGCGCGGTGAAGAGCGCTTCAGCGAAAGCGCCTCGGAAGCGCGTCCTGAGCGCGGACGCCCGCAAGCGCATAGCCGATGCGCAGCGCAAGCGCTGGGCGGCGCAGCGCGCAAAGAACAAGAAGGAAGCCTGATTCATCCGGCTGAGCGCGATCCGCAGTGAACCGCCGTTCCTACCAGGTTTCGACGGCGAGCACGTTCGGTGGACCTGAGTGTCCCTGGATGACCTGCGTTTCGATCACGGCTTCCATATTTTTGTGCTGCCAGTCTGCCGGCACCTTGGCCAGCAGCGAATCGAGATAAACCGGGTTGTAGAGAATCTCGCCGGCGGCCTCAGTTCCTTCCTCCGAAATTCCGGCGGCGATAATGACTGGCTGGCCCGTGGTATTGTCCTGAATGCGCGCCACGATCGCGTAGTCCCGCGACAGCTTCTGGTAGGGAAGATCCCAGGCGGTTGCCCAGGTTGTCTTCTTGTTGCTCTTGCGGTCCACCAGCAGCGCCACGCCGTCCTGAGATTCAAACCCGAAGCGCAGCTTCTGCGTCACGCGCAGGGTCCATATATTGTCAAATGCGCCAATGAGCACGACGGGGCCTTCCCGCAGTTGCGCAAAGGTGGCCTCTGAAGCGGGGACGACACGGAAGGTTTTGCGCCGCATCTCAAGCGCCGCCGCGGTCCGCGTCAATGTGACCACATCCGCCAGAGCCAGGTTGCCGGAGTAGTGCAGGCGCACGTAGAGCTGCTCCGGCTGGGCAGGCGGAACCGGAGCATTCATGTTGTTCACGTCTTCCATGTCGATGTTCTTTGCCGGTTCACCCAGGCAGAATGTGGCCGGATTGGCGCTGGACGTGACGGGCTGCCAGAAGAGGTCGATATTGGACGGCTTGGGCGGCGGCGGAACCGGAGGATATCGGCGGCCGACCAGAACACCTACTGCCGCAGCCAGTACTACCAGACCGCCGGCCAGCATCCAACTCAGCCACCTACTGCGCTCCGGTGCCGCAGGCGCATCGGCAGCGGAGGCAGCTGCCAGCGCAGGCACTTCATCGGCAGGAACCTCGGGCGCAGACGATGGCGGGGGCTCCGGCACACGGAAGAGAGGCACGTAAGACCCGATGGGCAGTTCAATGACCACCTCCCCGGCATGGGCGGGGTCATAGTAGTACTGCGAAAGCCGCTTGCGCACCTCGCCGGCGGTGATGCGAACGACGGGGTCGGCGTTTGCGTCGTAGCTGGGAGATCGGCCAAAGACATCGACGCCGATACAGCGCTCTTTCAGGTCCGCCGTGTTTCCGCGCAGGGTCTGATCGACTACATAAGCCAGCAGGGTTGGGTATCTCTTGCTGTTGACGAAAAGAGGGTGCGCGACGAGGCGCTCTACCTGCTCGCGGATTGCGACGGGATCAGGGGAGGCATCCTGCATCTCGGGATCGAATGCCGAACTTTGGGCCACTGCCATGCCCTCTCCTAAAGGTTGCTGAAATTCGCAGGGATCCGTACCGCTTTTGCGGCGCATACACCAGCCACAGGACTTCTGGACAGAAAACCCTGTCTGGTCCTGCAGGACTGGCTTTGGAATCAGTGGGGAACTTGACTCTTTTGCCGCTGCTGCATCGGATATCGCACCAGGAAGAAGGCTCGCTGCGTTCCATCCACCCGACATGCGTATCATACGTCCACGTAATGTGCCTGTCTATACGCCAATAAAATTATTATTCTAAATAGCTTATCTTCATCTTCCAGTTTTGGTACCCGATGGAACCTACCGCAGTCCTCCAGCCAGTCTTACAGTTCTCATCGGTCCAGAAAGTGTGTTCCGTACATGCTTCTGCGAAGAAGAAATTCTTCAGAGGCTAGATGTGTGGAAGCGCATTTTCTTGTGATTGCGGCTCCTCGCCCCTTCGAATTGCCAGACTTGGATTGCATCCAGGCGGGACGATTCGAGGGGCGTTTTTTTCTGCGTGCGGGGCTGGATGGAAGGGAAGAGAATCGGTCTCCCGGAGGGACGTAAGCTGGTCACTGCCTGGGACTTTTGACAATTGTGTTGCATAGACCAGTGATGGTGGAGTGATTGGAACGATGCGAAATGGAAGAGGCAGGAAAGGAACGTGGATTGCGGGTTCGCTGCTGGCGCTCGCTACCCTTGCAGGGGCCCAGACGGCGCCGATGACGCACGAGGAGGCTCATCGGCGGGCCGAGGCGCTGCTGAAACAGATGACTCTGGACGAGAAGGTCGGCCAGATGAACCAGTCCGCCGGCGTCACGATTCCCGGACTCGGCAGCGAGAAGCCGGATGCATTGATTACGCAGGGGAAGGTCGGATCGATTCTCTGGCTGATCGATGTCAAGGAGATCAACCGGCTTCAGCATCTGGCCGTGGACAAGTCCCGGCTCCATATTCCAATCCTCTTTGCGTTCGACGTGATTCACGGATACCGCACGGTATTTCCGGTGCCGCTGGGAATGGCGTCTTCGTGGGATCCCTCGGTGGAAGAGCAGGCCCAGCACCTTGCCGGGCAGGATGCGCGCGCGGCAGGCATTGAGTGGACCTTTACCCCCATGGTGGACATTGCGCGCGACGCGCGCTGGGGCCGCATGGTGGAGGGAGCAGGCGAGGATCCCTATCTGGGCTCGGCCATGGCGCGGGCGCAGGTGCGGGGCTTTCAGGGAACCTCGATCTCAACCGACAGCATTCTCGCCTGCGTGAAGCACTATGCAGGCTACGGCGCGGCCGACGGGGGCCGGGACTACGACTCGTCCTACGTCCCGGAGGAGCTGATGCGCAACGTCTATCTGGAGCCGTTCCACGCGGCGGAGCAGGCAGGAGCTGCGACCTTCATGAGCGCCTACATGGACCTCAACGACGTGCCGGCGACAGGCAATCACTGGCTGCTGACCGATGTGCTGCGCAACGAGTGGGGCTTCAAGGGCTTTGTGGTCTCCGATGCGTTTGCCGTAGGCAGCCTGGTGACGCACGGCTATGCCAGCGACCCGCAGGATGCGGCCTATAAGGCGGCGATGGCGGGCCTGAACATGGATATGGCCAGTCTTACCTTCACCCACAATCTGGCCGCGCTGGTGCAGAGCGGCAAGGTCAGCGAAGCGCAGATCGATGCTGCGGTGCTGCCGATTCTCGAAGCGAAGTATGACCTCGGCCTCTTTGACCACCCCTATGTGGACGAGTCCAAGGTAGACGCCGTGCTGAGCCGGCCGGAGGGCCTGACGCTGGAGCGCAAACTTGCCGGGCGGTCCATGGTGCTGCTCAAGAACGAGCATCAGACTCTGCCGCTGTCCTCGTCGCTTAAGAAGGTCGCCGTGATTGGTCCGCTTGCGGATTCGGTCAAGGACATCGAAGGTGGCTGGACGGTGGAAGGACTGTTCGGAGGACCGAGCAAGAGCCATCCCGTCACGGTGCTGGCCGGGTTGAAGACAAGGCTGGGCGCTGGGGCTGAAGTCAGCTTCGTGCCTGGTCCGCCACTCTCGCGGCTTTACCCGTCGATGTTTGACGAGATGTCTGGCAAGAAGCCGCTGCCCCCGCCCACCGCCGCGGAGACGGCAGACTGGGTGGCCAAGGCGAAGGCTGCCGCGGAGCAGGCCGACGTGGTGATTGCCGTGATGGGCGAAGCCGCAGACATGAGCAGCGAGGCCGCTTCGCGCGCGACGTTCGATCTGCCGGGTATTCAGCAGCAGATGCTGGAGGCGGCAGCGTCGACGGGCAAGCCGGTCGTGCTGGTTCTGGAGAACGGCCGCCCACTCGATATTCGCTGGGCGACCGAGCATCTGCCTGCGATTCTCGAAGCATGGTATCCGGGCACCGAAGGCGGCAATGCCGTTGCGGACGTGCTCTTTGGCGATGTGGATCCCGGCGGCAAGCTGCCGGTGAGCTGGCCTCGCATCGCCGGCCAGGAGCCGCTCTACTATAACCACAACCTGACGCACGAGCCGGAAGACCGCCCGGGCTTTACCTCACGCTACTGGGATATTTCGTCGAAGCCGCTCTATCCCTTTGGCTATGGGCTGAGCTACACGAGCTTCAAGTTTGCGAACCTGCGGCTGAGCAGCAAGTCGATCCAGAAGAGCGGCAAGACCGAGGTGAGCGTGGACGTGACCAACACGGGCAGGATGGCCGGCGACGCGGTGGCGCAGATCTACATCCATCAGCGCTACGGCTCGGCCTCGCGGCCGGTGCGCCAGCTCAAGGGCTTTGAGCGCGTGACGCTGCAGCCAGGCGAGACGCGGACGCTGACCTTTCCGCTGGGCAAGGATGAACTCAGCTTCTGGAGTCCGCAGACAAAAGTGTGGGCCGTGGAACCTTCCACCTTTGATGTGTGGGCGGGCGAGGACTCGACCGCCAGCCTGCATGCGGAGCTGACCGTAACGGAGTAGAGCATCACAAGGAACGAGCAAAGGCCTGCACACGGAGACGGATGAGCGTCTCCAGTATGCAGGCCTTTCCTATTTACTGAACCTCTGTCAGCGCCTCGGTCTGCTTGCTCATCTTTGCGGTGCGTTCGAGCTTGTCCCAGTTAAAGGGCTTGCCGTCGATGGCGCGCTTGAGGGTCTTGAAGAGCACGATGGAAAAGACCTGCCGGTAGGCGAAGCGCTGCAGCCAAATATGGAACAGGAGCCAGCCGTCGCCCTTGTTGGCGGGGTGACGGCGCTCCAGGCTGAAGGCCACCGTGGACGTGACGAAGTCGATGAGCAGGAAGCCGAGGAAGTAGGCTACGAGCTTCTGCAGGCTGGCCATCGACGCTGCCTCGGGATGATAGTGGCGGTCGATGAAGTAGTTGATGGTGCCGTAGACGAACATCAGATCAATGAAGGGCGAGACGAGCGGCAGCAGCATCTGGAAAATGAGGATGTTGGGCAGCGCGAAGAGTCCCATGGCCTTGTTGCGGACGAATGCAAGGCGGTGCTTCCACACGGACTGCAGAATGCCGAAGGACCAGCGGAAGCGCTGGCGCATCAGGCCCTTTGCGTCGACGGGGGCTTCAGTGAATGCCAGGGCGCGATCTTCATAGACGACCTTGTACCTGTTTTCGAGCAGGTTCATGGTCAGATCGGCGTCCTCGGCGACGGTGTTGAGCGGGTAGCCGCCGGCGGCCTTCACCGCGGCGGTGCGCCATGCGCCGATGGCGCCCGGCACAACGGTGACGACGTGGAAGAGATCGAGGGCGCGGCGCTCGAAGTTCTGGCTGGTGATGTATTCGAGGGCCTGCCAGCGCGTCCACAGGTTCACGCGGTTGCCCACCTTGGCGTTGCCGGCCACGGCGCCGATAGCCGGGTCCTCAAAGTGCGGCAGCAGCTTGGAGATGGCATCGGATGCGATGACGGTGTCGGCGTCGATGCCCACGTAGAAAGGCTCGTCGAGCTGCTCGATGGCGAAGTTGAGCGCGGCCGCCTTGCCTCCGTTGGGCTTGGTGAGTACGGTGACGCGGCCTTCGGCGATCTCCTTCGCGTAAGCCTCGCGCGCCACGTCAAAGGTGCGGTCGCTGGAGCCGTCGTCAATCACGATGACGCGCAGATTTTCGTAGTCAGAGTGCAGCACGCTGCGTACGGTGCGCACGATGACCTTCTCTTCGTTGTAAGCCGGAACGAGCACGGCGATGCGCGGATTGAATCCGGGAGAAGCCTGGCGGTGCGGCCGGCGCAGGCGATCGATGACGGCGAAGATGCCGACAAGGATGAGGCGCGCGCTCATGAGGATGTCGCCGACAAAGAAGACCAGCACGATGAAGTGACCGATGATGGCCAGCGTGGAAAAGGCGATGGAGTCAGGAATCGAGCGCAGATACTGGCGGAAGGTGAGCTTCGGCATCACCTCCGCTGTGGTCTTGCCCATCAGCGCAGAGACGGGAACGATTCTGTATCCGTTGGCGCGCAGCGTATCGATGAGCACGGGCAATGCAGCTACAGTGGCGGAGCGGTCGCCGCCGCCATCGTGCAGCAGGATGACGGAGCCGCGGAACTGCGGCTTGGACTTCATCACGGTGAGCTGATCGAGGACCGACTTGCAGATCTCGGCGGGCGTTTTGTGCACGCGCTCGTCCCAGTCGTTGGTGTCGATCTTGTTGCCGATGATGATGAGGCCTTCCTTCTGGACCTCGACGATGGGCCGGGCCTGGTCGTCGGTGTCGGGCTCTTCATCGATGTCGTAGGGCGGGCGGAAGTAGAGCGGCTGCACGCCCAGCTTGCTGGCGAAGAGGCGCTCGGTGAGATTGACTTCGAGGTCGAGCTGACGGCGCGAGATTTCGCTGATGTCGGGGTGCGTATAGGTGTGGTTGCCAATCTCGTTGCCTTCGCGCACGGCTCGCTGCATGACGCCTACGTTCTGCAGCGCCTCATCGCCAATCATCATGAAGGTTCCGGTGGCATGCTTCTGCTTCAGGACATCGAGAATGCGCGGCGTCCACTTCGGGTCGGGGCCGTCGTCGAAGCTGAGCGCGACGTCATTCGGGTGATAGCCGTAGTACTGGACGGTGTAGGTGTGGGGATACACCTCCAGATGTTCGTCGATGATGAGCTTCTTGGTCGGGTCGGGCTCGTCGGTGTCGACCTCGACGGTGCGCTTGCCGGACTGCGGCAGGCCGGTCACGCGCAGGATGTCGCCTTCGCCTTCGCTGTCCACATCGTGGCCGGGCTGCAGCGAGCCCAGATCCTGCAGCGCAGCGGGGCTGCTGGGCCGGTCCCAGATGTTCCACAGCGAACGATCTTCTGAGCCGAGACGCCACAGCGCAAAGGTCTGCAACCCTAACTGGCGCGCGGCACGCATCTCGTTGAGGAGGGTAACGCCGTCGAGAAACCAGACCACATGGCGCTGGTTGGCGTCTTCATCGATGTATTCAAAGTGCGGGTTGAGGGAGTTGTAGTCAAGGTCGAGGTCGGCGTCGGCGTCGGCTGCGCGCTGCCATGCGTCGGAGACGGAGAGATCCTCGGTATCGACCACCTCCGGCACGGGCGGCTTCCGGCCGTGCCCGCCTTTCGCAGGAGGAATCGACATCGTCCAGTCGTAGCCGTAGTTGCCGACGGCGCAGATGATCTTTTCCTTGGGCACCACCTTAAGCGTGCGGCGCAAGTTGGCGATGAACCAATCCTGGCTGGCGATCGGTCCCGGATTGCTCTCGACCTCGTGCTCGTCGTAGTTCATCAGCACGATACCGTCGGAGTTCGCCGCAATCTGCTTCAAATCCGCGTCGGGCGCGGAGACGGCGACGTTGACGTAGAGCCGCAGGTTGCGCGGGTGCAGGTCGGCGTAGAGTTCCTGAATGAAGCTGAGGTAGCCGGAGGTGTCCTCGTCGGGCAGGCTTTCAAAATCGAGCGAGAGGCCGTGATACACAGGCAGCGCCGTGAGCATGCGCACAATCTGCTCGCGCAGGGCTGCGCGCTGGGCCGGGTCCATGAGCAACTGGCCGACAGAGGTATCCCAGCTCTGCGTATGCAGGTTGTAGTTATTCAGGTGGGGAAAGATTTCTGTTGTTTCGCGCGCGGCGGTGATGACGTTCTTGACCTTGTTCAGCTCGTCGGGATCGTGAACGGATGCGCCCTGCACCACTGGATACTGGCGGATGTTGTCGCTGCTGACGGCGAGCAGTGTGGGGGCGGTTCCGTCGACGTGAAGCCACTGGGGAAAGAGCATGTCGATCTGATGGACGTGCTCTTTCAAAGAGGAATAGCTCGCGGCGTCGTCCGGCGCGTAGTAGGCGGCGCGCAATCCTTCACCGCTGTTGAAGGGGATTTGCGAAGCGAGGCGGGCGGTTTTTCGCCGCGCCGGGCGAAGACGACTGGCGCGAAGCTGCGGGGCGCGGTCATTCAGCGCCTTGTAGTTGTGGCGAGGCTGCGGCAAGAGCAGCTCCGGGAGCGGAGCGGACCGCAGAACATTAAGGATGAAGGCCGCCAGCACCAGCGTCGTGGCAATCGCGAAGTAGTCGAGCAACCGGCGCAGGCGCTTCCATCGCCGCCGCTCTGGATCGTAAAAAATCTGCCTTTCCGCCATGCTTCCTTTCGTTTCCTATGCCTCTATTGAGTGTATCGCGGGGAGAATGAGAAAGAGGAAAATGGAGTGGCGTGTGCAGGATACGCGACACCGCAGAGAGTCATCGAACGCGTGCTTTTGGGAAGACGAGTCTCTGCGGCGTTTTCGCGAAATCAGGCCGGCGCGATAGAGTACGAATCGTATGCAAGCGCTGCAAACCGGTCGAGCGCAAACTGGCGTGCCGCCCGCCTTGGGCCGCTGGGCGTGGATGGAAGATGCGGTTGCATTGGCCGCGGGCGGGCTGCTGCGCGCCTGGATGCTGGGCCACTGGTTCCAGGCCAATGGCGACACTCTGCTCTACGGCGACATTGCAAAGAACCTGCTGCTGCGCGGGAGCTACGGCTTCTCGGCTGGAAGCTCGGTGGAGCCGACGCTAATTCGGCTGCCGGGCTATCCGCTCTTTCTGGCGGCCTGCTTCCGGCTGTTTGGAATCGACAACTATGGAGCGGCCTGCTGGATTCAGATTGCGCTGGAACTGGCTGGATGCCTGTTGCTGGCCGATGTGGCGCGGAGAATTGCGCCGAAGGAAATCGGTCGCAGTGCGGCGCGAGCGACGCTCTGGCTGGCGGCGCTGTGTCCGTTTACCGCGATCTACGCGGCGACGCCGCTCACGGAGGCGCTGACGCTCTTCGCCATTGCCGTGGCGCTGTGGGCTGCCACGTGCTTTGCAGAGCAGCCGGGCTGGAGCCTTGCGCTGGCATTCAGCGCCGCGGTGACGTATGCCGCGCTGCTGCGGCCCGATGGCGCGCTGGTGGCGATTGCGCTGGCACCCGCCCTGATCTTTGGGGGACGGGTTGCGGTGCGCAGCCGCGTGGCGATGGCCCTGGTGTGCGCGCTGCTTGCGCTGGCCCCGTTCGCCGCATGGACGGCCCGCAACTGGAAGGTCTTTCACGTGGTGCAGCCGCTGGCTCCGCGATCGGCCACGGACCCCGGCGGGCCTGTCTACACGGGCTGGGAGGATTGGGGACGGACCTGGTGCCTCGATTTCACCTGCACGTATAGCGTGTTCTGGAATGTGCCGGGCAGTGCGCTCGACATAAACGGGCTTCCGGAGCGCGCCTTTGACTCGGCTGCGCAACGCGCGGTGACTGCTGCGCTGGTAGATGCGTACAACGCAAACGGCTTTCAGTTGACGCCGGCTCTCGATGCAGGCTTCGCGCGACTTGCGGCGGAGCGGGCGGCGGCGCATCCGTGGCGCACGCATCTGCTGCTGCCGCTGGGGCGCTTGGCGGATATGTGGCTGCGGCCCCGGGTAGAGAATCTGCCGATTGATCTGGACTGGTGGGTCTATGCGCACCACAACGCGGAGACGGAGTTCAGTTGGGCCTATGCCGCTCTGAACTTTGCGTATCTTGCTCTGGCCGCGGCGGGGCTGTGGCTGCGGCCGCGACTATGGCCGTGGATGCTGGCGTACTGCGTGGTACGCAGCGCCCTCCTGCTGACGGTGCAGGCTCCCGAAGCGCGCTACACATTGGAGTGCTTCCCGATGCTGTTCGTGCTGGGCGGCGTGGCAGTGGCCGTCGGCTGGCGCCGCGTGCGATGGCGGAACTGCGACGTCAGCGCGTGACGAATTGCGTCTTGCTGTCGGTCTTGAACTTGAAGGCTTCCGAGGGCAGCGACGCATTCACTTTGATGTTGAAGTAGTGGCAGAGGCGGCTCTGGCCCTGGCCCTCGTCGAAGTCCTGCTGCACGCTGACGCCGCGGACGGAATCGAGCCAAAGCGTGACTTTGGGTAGATTCTTGCGGATATTCGGATCCTTCGGGACCATCTCCAGCTTGTCGGTACGAATGCCGTCGATGGTTTCCTTGCCGAGATATTGGATGTTCCACTTTGCTTCGAGATCTTTGCCGCTGGCGCCGAAGCCAAGCATGAACCACTGCTCGTACTGGCCGAGCTTGGTGAGGGTGGTGACCTGGTTGGGCAGCGCTTCATAGAGCTTGACCACTCCACCTGAGAGCACGACCACCTTGGGCACGGGCCGCCCGTTCACTTCGTTGATGTGGACGCCCATCTGGAAGTTCCTGCCGGTGCGCTCGTAGTAGACGACGCCCTTCTGCACGTCCTTGTCGGGGATCGGGTCGGTCTCGATGGAGTCAAACTCGAAGTCGGCGGTGGTGGTATGGAACGTGGCCGCGGCGGCGTCAAGCTGGCGCAGCACGGATTGCAGGTCGTCGGCGCGAACCACGCGGGCGGGGATGCAACCGAGCGCCGCAGCCGCAACGAAAACAACGAGTCTCTTCAAGATCATGGGCTTCCTGTTCTGCTGAATTGGATGCGCCGGAGCGCCGGAAAGAGCCAGGGAAAGCGCTAGCGGTGGGCCCAGATCTTCCACACCAGATTGCCGTCCTGGTCGCGGGCTGTCTCCCAGTGCTCCACGAAGACGGCGTCGCCGGTGACGGGCTCGATGGCGTGACGCAGCGTGGCCTTGACCACGGAGTTGGAGGCGCCGGGATCGATCTGCACATCTTCCGCCAGCACGGAGACGATGACGCCATGGCGGCCGTCGCCCACCACCTGGATGGGATGACGCGGGCCCTCTGCGCGGGACGGCTTGTCGCCGTAGTCCCAGAGATGCGGCGTGACGAAGATAAAGAGGAGAATCAGCGTCACCATCACGTCATAGTGGAAGCTGCCGCGCGAGTAGGTCCAGTAGAAGTAGCTTTTGAGGATGCGGTTCATACTGCGTTACTTTGTAATCCTTTCGAGGCCGCCCATGTAAGGGCGCAATGCCTCGGGAATGACAACGGAGCCGTCGGCCTGCTGGTAATTCTCAAGAATGGCAAGCCAGGTGCGGCCCACGGCGAGCCCGCTGCCGTTGAGCGTGTGAACGAATTCGACCTTGCCCTTGGGGCCCTGACCGGCGGCGCGGAAGCGGATGTTGGCGCGGCGGGCCTGGAAGCTCTCGAAGTTGGAGCAGGAAGAGATTTCGCGATACAGCTGCTGACCGGGGAGCCAGACTTCAAGGTCGAAGGTCTTGGCGGAAGAGAAGCCGGTGTCGCCGGTGCAGAGCAAGACTCGCCGATAGGGCAAGCCCAAAGCCTCCAAAATTTCCTCGGCATCGCGGGTGAGCTTTTCGTGCTCGTCGTCGGAGTCCTCGGGGCGGGTGAACTTGACCAGCTCGACCTTCTGGAACTGATGCTGGCGAATGATGCCGCGCGTGTCTTTGCCTGCTGCGCCGGCCTCGGCGCGGAAGCAGGGAGTGTAGGCCGTGAGGCAGATGGGCAGGCGGTCCTCTTCGAGAATCTCGTCGCGGTAGAGATTGGTGACGGGCACCTCGGCGGTGGGGATGAGCCAGTGGTCGGCATCCTTGAACTCGCCGCGGGTGGCTGCTTCGGCGTCGGCGTCAGAGCAGCGGAAGAGATCTTCGGCGAATTTGGGCAACTGGCCTGTGCCGAAGAGCGACTTCGAGTTGACCATGAAAGGCGGCAGTACCTCGGTGTAGCCGTGACCCTGCTCGGCGACGGGCCGGGTGTGCCGGTCGAGCATGAAGCTGATGAGAGCGCGTTCGAGCCGCGCGCCTGCGCCCATGTAGACGGCGAAGCGAGCGCCGGAGAGCTTGGCGGCGCGTTCGAGGTCGAGGATGCCGAGGGCCTCGCCGATTTCCCAGTGCGGCTTCGGCTCGAAGTCGAAGGCACGCTTTTCACCCCAGGTTTTGACGACGGCGTTGTCGGCCTCCGATGTGCCGATGGGGACCTCGTCGCGGGTGAGATTGGGAATGCTGGACAGCGCGAGGCGCATCTGCTCGTCGAGCGAGGAGGCGAGCTTGTCGAGATCGTCGAGACGGTCCTTGAGGGAGCGGGTCTCGTCCATCAGCGCGGTGGCGTCTTTGCCGGCCTTCTTGAGCGCGCCCACCTGCTGCGAGAGCTCGTTGCGGCGGGCCTTGAGCTGCTCAGACTGCGTGATGGCCTCGCGGCGCTTCTGGTCGAGCGAGCGAAAATCGCCAAGGAGAGAGGCCGGGTCAGCGCCACGCGCGCGCAGTTTGGCTTCCACGAGAGGCAGATTGCCCCGGACAAAGTTCAGATCGAGCATCGCCTTCCAGTTTACTAGAGAGTGATGGAGGGGACTGCGCAGGGACTCAGTGCGCGGCTCTACAGACGGTCGGGGTGCAAGAGGTCAGGCGCAGATGCCGGGGGCGCTAGCTCTTTTTTTCCGTCACGGCAGAGAAGGCGGTCACGAGTTGGTGGACTTTCTTGCTTCCGCAGTGCGGGCAGGTCACCTGGGCCTTCTCCACGTCTGCCATGTGGAGCGTCTGGGTGAACTCCCGCTTGCAATCCTGGCAATGGAACACGTATTGGGACATGGCCGTTCTCCTGCGAGAAGCATGATAGCGCTGCCAGAGGTGGGCGGGAGGCTGCGCGGACAGATAAAGATTGGTAGCACCGGAACCCGATTGCCAGAGGCCGGACGGATGGGGGCGCGGGTTTCCGGTGCAAACGGTTGAGCAGTCACCATCACCGCAGGCTGGCCGTCTGCGCGCCGGCAGGCAGGGACTGCGCCCAGGCGCAGAAGGCGTCGATTTGTTCCGGCTGCGGAGTGGAGCCCGGATGCAGCGGACGGTAGTACCAGAGCGGCATCTTGGCCTCGCGCATCATCTGGCAGGCGCTGAGCAGGCGGATGCGAGCCATCTCCGGGCTGAGGTTGCTCCAAGTGGAAAAGTCGAGACGGGCGCGGCCGCGGCGGACGTCTTTCTGCAGAAGGTGCGATGCGGGCCAGACATGGCCGTACCACGGGAGATCGGCCTGCGCCGAGTGGCAACTGTAGCAGGACTGCTGCAGCGTGTCGCTGATTTGTCGGCTGGGGTGCATCTGGGCATCGAAGGTGGACGCCGCGCGCACCGAGGGCAGGTCATAGTTCGGCCGGTTTGCCTGCGCTGCCAGAAAAATCAGGATGACGAGTGCTCCGGTAATCCAAAGGATGCGACGCATGGCTACTGTCCCTCCTTCCATGTCGTGGGGTCAAAGCGAGCGGTGAGCGACCGTGTGCTGCCGGGCGTCAAAGCCGCTTTGGACGGTGGAGCTATTGCGGATGGTGGCTGGATGTACTGATGGGGGATATCGCCTTTGAGCGATCCGAGGAAGGCC
Organism: Acidobacteriota bacterium; assembly: GCA_021781795.1. Lineage (GTDB taxonomy): Bacteria > Acidobacteriota > Terriglobia > Terriglobales > Acidobacteriaceae > Telmatobacter. The sequence continues at coordinate 106 of JAJXWA010000038.1, read as the reverse complement.
ACGATGGAGCGCATGTCGTTGTCGGAGAGACTGCGGCCTGTCTGGAAATGTCCCATTAGCCGTACGGCTTCGTCGATGGTCTTCACGTGCCCATCGTGGAACCACG
>JAJXWA010000011.1 GCA_021781795.1 Acidobacteriota bacterium | reverse complement strand
GCTGAGCGCGGATGCGTCGGGAGCGGAACCGGTGGAGCTGGTGCGTGGCGCTGGCGCGTCGGCGCGGGTGAGCTGTTCGACGTAGTAGCGGAAGGCAGCGGGAGTAGGCACGCGGCCGGCGGAGGTGTGGGGCTGGTCAAGCAGGCCGGAGTCACCGAGCGTAGCCATGACGTTGCGGATGGTGGCGGAGCTGAGGCCATCCTTCTTGGCGAAGTATTGCGCAACCGCGTGCGAGGCCACAGGCTCTCCGGTGGCGATGTAGAGCTCGATGATGGCGGTGAGGACCAGCCGCTCTCGCGGACTGACGCGAACTTCGGGCATCTGTACCGCTCCTTCAGGGCCAGGTTCGAGTCCGGCTGAGCGGGTTGCGCAAGGCTCAGGTCCGGAGCTTCAAGCGAGGCTCTAAGTGTTTCCTGCTCTGCAATCTACAGGGGAGATCGAGCAGAAATCCACTGTTTTATTGTAGGCAGGCTGAAAATGGGGCGTCAAGGGAGAGCGCGCCACGGGAGGGATGGTGGCTGGTATAGTGCGGTGGGGAAAGAAATCGTTTTCAATTCTGCCCGACTGGGCGGGAAAGGGTGATGGAGATGATTCGACGCGACTTTCTGAAGTCGGCCGGCGTGGCATTGGCCGCGACCGCACTGCCGGGGGCGGGGATGACGCAGGAGAGCCGCAACGGAGGCGGGCGGCTGGAGCTCCCGATGAATCGCAACTGGCGCTACAAGGCGGCCAAGGTGGCGGGGGCAGAGCGGCCCGATTTTGACGACTCAGCGTTTGAGACGGTGGTGATTCCGCACACGAATGTGGCGCTGCCATGGCACAGCTTCGACGATAAGGACTACGAATTTATCTCGACGTACCGCAGGCGGTTCACTCTGCCGCCGGAGGCAGAGGGCAAGCGCGTCTTTGTGGACTTTGAGGGCGTGATGACGGCGTCGACGGTGTGGATCAACGGTGTTGCGCTGGGTGAGTACAAGGGAGGGTTCACGCCGTTCTCGTTTGAACTGACGCCGCACCTGCGCACGGGCGAGAACGTGCTGACGGTGCAGGTGGATTCGACAGAGCGCGCGGATATTCCTCCGTTCGGCTACGAGATCGACTACATGACCTTTGGCGGCATCTATCGCGAGGTGTCGCTGCGGGTGGTGCCGGAGACCTACATCGACAACATTCTGGCGCAGCCGCGGGATGTGATGAGCGGGAGTCCTTCGTTGGATGTGCACTGCTTTCTGGCGGGAAGCGTGCCCGCGGATCGCAGGCTGCAGATGGAAGCTGAACTGCGCGATGGGGAGACGGTGATTGCGCGAGGGATGGAGCCGTTGACGCCTGCGGGTGGGACAGCCGGTGTGGCGCCGGCCGACCCGGCGGCGAAGATGGACCCCTACAACGCGGCGCCTGCGTATGCGAGTACGGAGACGAAGAGCGATCCCGCGCGGCACACGGTGAGCCTGAAGCAATTAAAAGGCATCCAGCGGTGGGACCTGGACACACCGCATCTGTACACGGTGCACGTGCGCCTGCTGGATGGAGGGCACGTGGTGGATGAAGAGACGCGGCGCATTGGATTTCGCGAGGCGACGTTTACAGATCACGGCTTTGAACTGAACGGACGAATTGTGAAGCTGCGCGGACTGGACCGTCACCAGACATTCCCGTTTGTCGGCCAGGCGATGCCGGCGCGTGTGCAACGGCGCGACGCGGATATTCTGCGGACGCAACTGCACTGCAACATCGTGCGGACATCGCACTATCCGCAGTCACGGCACTTTCTGGATCGCTGCGATGAGATGGGGTTGCTGGTGCTGGAGGAGATTCCGGGCTGGCAACACATTGGCGACGAGGCGTGGAAGGAAGTGGCGATCGACAACGTGGGACGGATGATCCGGCGGGACTGGAACCGGCCTTCGATCGTGCTGTGGGGCGTGCGCATCAACGAGTCGAAGGATGATCACGATTTCTATGTGCGAACGAATGCGCTGGCGCATGCGCTGGATGACGCGCGGCAGACGGGCGGCATTCGCTACTTTCAGTCTTCGGAGTTCCTGGAGGATGTGTTCACGATGAACGACTTTGGATTTCCGCTGCTGCCGCCGAATCATCCGAAGTATCTGAACACGGAGTTTGTGGGGCACACATTCCCGACGAAGACCGTGGATGACAACGCGCACCAGATGGAACACACGATTCGCCATGCGCGCGTGCACAATCAGCTTGCATCCAATCCGCAGTACGCGGGCGGGATTGGATGGTGCGCGTTCGACTACAACACACACTCGAATTTTGGATCGGGCGACCGCATCTGCTACCACGGAGTGACGGATATCTTCCGCGAGCCGAAGCCTGCGGCGGGATTTTACAAGTCGCAGTGCGACCCGGCGGAAGAGGTCGTTCTGGAGCCGGCATTCCACTGGGCGCGCGGCGACGAGCCAGTGGGAATTTCGAAGGCGATGTTCTGCTCGAACTGCGACCACCTCAAAGTGCTGGCGAGGCCGCAAGGCGCAGGTGAAGATGCATGGGTGGAGTTGGCGACGATTGAGCCCGATCGCGAGCAGTTTGGCAACCTGAAATATCCGCCGTTCGTGATGGATTTGACCAAGGTGGATCTGCACAAACTGGGAGCGACCTGGGGCGATCTGCGGGCCGAGGGCTACCTGAACGGCAAGAAGGTGATTGAGAAGACGATGTCAGGCCGCGGGGTGGACAGCCGCTTCAGCGTGCAAGCGGATGATGCCACGCTGCACGCAGATGGCGCGGACACGACGCGCGTGGTGCTGCGCGTGACGGATAGCCACGGCGCCATTCGGCCGTATGCAAATGATGCGGTGATGCTGACGCTGGAGGGTCCGGCGACGCTGATTGGCGACAATCCCTTCGCGCTGGTAGGCGGCACGGGCGCGGTGTGGATTCGTACAAAGGAGAGCGCAGGCACGATACGACTGACGGCGCGGCATCCGCGGCTGGGCACGCAGACGGTGGAGTGGACGGCAACGGCTGTGCCGGCAGAACGCGTGTAACGGCGAGTAAGAGGGCTTTGCCCCGATGCACGCAGTGCCTGCACGCCGGTGAGATGCTGCGAGGAGCTGCAAGATACGCGGTTGAGGGAGATGCAATGAGCTTTTCACGGCGTGAGTTTCTTGCCACAGTTGCTTCGGCAGGCGGGGCTGCGCTTACGGGGCAAAGCAGCATTGCCGCTCCGCACCGCGTGACGGTGGCGTCTCAGGAGGCGCTGCAGGCTACAGCAAGTGGGAGCGGCCGCGTGCGCGAGGCGCCGCGCGACGATGCGCCGGTGGTGATTCCTGCGACGATGCCGATGGGATCCGGCCCGGCTCTGGGCGGAATCGGCACCGGCTTTGTGGAGATTCGCGCGGACGGCTGCTTCTACGAGTGGCAGATCTTCAACTCTGGTGCGTGGGCGCAGAATGCGAAGTCGACCACGGCAGCGCCGAAGCCGGGGCCGGAGTATCTGCGCTTTATGGTGCGTACGCAGAAGAGCGGTGAGGCGACGCCGCAGATGCGCAAGCTGTATCTGCGCGCGGACGAGAATGAGCTCTACTCACTGCCGTTCCTGCGGGACGTGGAGTCGATCGATACATCCGCGTGGTTTCCGATGACGACGCTGGCGTATCACGATGCAACGCTGCCGGTCGAGATAGCGGCGGAGGTGTTTTCGCCGTTTGTGCCGGGGCGGGCGCGCGATTCGGCAACGCCGGGCTTTCACGTGGAGTGGACGGTGAAGAACGTGGGCAGCGAGCCGGTAGACGTCAGCCTTGCTGGATTCATGGACAATCCTCTGGCCTCGGCGCTGACGAAGCGCAATTTGACCAACACGCTCACGCAGCGGGATGACCGAACGAGCCTGGAGATGGCGACGGCTGCGGAGACGGATTTTCCATCGGGCATTGGGAGCCTGTGCCTCTCTGTGACCGGCGGCGAACACTCGTATATGACCGGCACGTTTGAAGAGTATGCGCGGCCGGGGATGTGCCTGTGGAAGACAGAGCGGGTTCGCTACATGGTGCTGAGCAGCGTGCAGGAACTGCTGCAATCAGGACGCTTGCCGAATGCGAACCGGCAGACGGACCCATCGATTGGCCTGCCAAGCGAGACAGCGATTCAGGCGATGACGGAGACGCAGGCGCGCAGCGTGCTGGCAAGCCTGAGCACAGACGCACTGATTGCGCGCGTGGTGGGCGATGCCCGGGAAGGCGACGGCGCGAAAGAGCATGCCACGGCGCGCGACCTGCTGATGGAGGCAAGGCGCAATCTGTTGGATGCGCAGGGCGACCCGCGGCTGAACTGGGGTACGGGCGCGCTGGCGTCGAGCGTGACGATCCGCCCTGGCGCCGAGGCGAAGGTACGTTTTACGCTGAGCTGGTTCTTTCCGCACCATCTGACGACACAGGGGCGGAACCTTGGCCACATGTATGCGAACTGGTACAAGAATGCGGGCGAGGTGAACACATTTCTCTGCGACCACTTTGAGGAGCACCACGCGGCAACGAAGAATTTTGCGCGAGCGCTGGCGGATACGTCACTGGGCGATCCGCAGGCTTTTGCCTGGTCGAGCCAGCTCTCTACGCTGATTGCCAACACGTGGTGGACGCGCGATGGGAGTTATGCAATTTGGGAGGGGCTGGGCTGCTGCGGGCTTTCCACGATGGATGTGGACTACCAGGGAAGCTTTCCGGTGGTCGCTCTCTTCCCTGAATTGAAGCTGGGGCAGATGCGCCAGTCCATCCGGTTCCAGAACAGCAAGGGGCAGGTGCCGCACACCTATGAAGGCGATGTGGAGCGCGTGGATGACGGATTTTTGCGCGTGGACATGAATCCACAATTTGTGATGATGGTGTGCCGGGATTATCTGTGGACTGGCGATCGCGCTTATCTGAAGAACATGTGGCCGCATGTGGAGAAGGCGATGGCCTTCACCGCGAGCCTGGACACGAATGGCGACGGGCTGCCGGATCGCGATACGGCCGTGCAGACGTATGACCAGTGGAGGATGCGCGGAACGCCCGCGTACATCGCATCACTTTGGCTGGGCGCGCTGCGCGCGGGTGCGTACCTGGCGGATGAACTTGGCAGCACAAGCGATGCGAAGAGCTGGAAGGATCTGCTGGAGCGGGCCTCGGCGAACTTCGATCACACGCTGTTCAATGGAACGTACTACAGCCTGTGGGTGGATGGAGCGCAGCGCGATGAGCTGTGCATGACGGATCAGATCTCCGGCGAGTGGTTCACGCAGATGATCGGACTGCCGACGACGATCTCGCAGCAGAACCTGGACACGGCGATTGGAAAGATCTTCGAATCCAACTTCAACGCGGAGTTTGGGTTGCACAATGCGACAGCACCGAAACGCGGCTCCAGCCTGCTTGCGCTGAATAATCTGCAGGCGGGCGGGTTGTGGTCAGGGATTGAGTTTGCATTTGCCTCGTTTCTGATGGGACGCGGGCGCTATGGAGATGGGGTGCGCGTGGTGGAGGCCGTACACCGGCGCTATCTGCGCGCGGGACGCCCGTGGAATCACGTGGAGTGCGGCGGGCATTATTCGCGGGCGCTGAGCAGTTGGGCAACACTTCTGGCGGCGACGGGCTTCAAGCCGGACCTGCCGCATGAGGCGCTGACGCTGATGCCTGCGGCGCCGGGAGATTTTCATGCTCCCTGGGTGATGGCGTCGGGGTTTGGAAGCATTCGGCGCAAGGGCGAGAGGTTGTCGATCACGTGCACGAGCGGGAGTCTGACGCTGCGGAAGCTGCGCCTGAGCAAGCCGCCCCGCCAGGTGAGTATGGATGGCACGGCTCTGCGCGCGCAGATGCGTCAAGAGGGAGCGGCTACTGTGGTGGAGCTCGATGAATCGGTGCAACTGCAGGCCGGCGGAATGCTCGATCTACTGTGACGAAGGATGAACTCGATCATCGCTTTGGTGCGGTCGTAGAATGGAACTGCTCGTGAGGCGGAGATTGAATCGTTCCAAATACAAGAGACCCGTGCTGAATTGCAAGAGAGCTGTCGCCGCTGTGCGGAAGCGCGAGAGATGGGGATGGAGTTTCCGCTCCTGGATGATGCGGCGGAGTGTGCGATTCCGAAATGCGTGGCTGATCGCGCTGGCCGCTCCATGCCTGCTGCTGACCTCAGGTTTTGCACAGGAGAAAGGCGCATCGAATGCGCCGGGCACTGCGACGCCTTCCGGCGCGACGGAGAAGACGCGCTCGGCTGCGGAGGCGATGCAGTTTGCGGATGAGCCGGACTTCAAGGTAGCGGGCGTAACGGACTGGACGGCGGCTGGTGGGCATGGATCAGACTTCAGCCTGCGGACCAGCGAGGCGCTGACGCGCGAGACGCTGCGCATGCAGGCAGCACAGCCGGGCGCGCCGGGAGTAAGCGATGCAGCCAAGGCAGCAGCATCGATCGCGACCGAGAATGCGCTGAAGACTGCGGTGGCTGCGAAGCCGGGCAGCTATGACGCGAACTATCAGCTGGGCAAGTTTTATCTGGATTCTGGACGCTACACGGCGGCGATTCCGCTGCTGCAGGCGGCGCTGCAGGCGCACCCGAATGACTATGAAACAGAAATCGCGTTGACGGAAGCTTTGTGGCATGCCGGCGAAGTAGCGCGCGCCAAAGACGCGGTGAATGCGCTCGTCGCAGCACATGGCTCTGCCGATGCGCATCGCTTAGCGGGCGAGATTGACGAAGCATCGGGTGATCCGCTGACTGCCGTGAGCGAGTTTGAGACTGCGGCGCGGCTGGACCCGAGCGAGCAGAATTATTTTGCGTGGGGATCGGAACTGCTCTATCACCGCGCGGTGTGGCAGGCGCAGCAGGTCTTTGGACAGGGTGTAAAGTTCTATCCGAAATCGGCGAGGATGCTGACGGCGCTGGGCGGCGCGCTGTTTGCCGGCGCGCTTTACGACGATGCCGCGCAGCGTTTATGCACTGCGGCAGATCTGGATCCGGACAATCCGGAGCCATATCTTTTTATGGGCAGGATTGAGATTGCTGCGCCAAATCCGCTGGCCTGCGCGGAGCAGAAGCTGGATTGGTTTGCAATGAAGCATCCTGAGAATGCGCTGGCGAACTACTACGATGCGATGGCGCTGTGGAAGAAGCAGGAAGGTGCGTCCAGCGTGGAGACTGTGCATGCGGTGGAGGCGCGGCTGACGCAGGCAGTGACAGCTGATCCAAAGTGCGCGGATGCATATCTGCAGTTCGGAGTGGTGAAGGCGGCACAGCGGGAGTACGCGCAGGCGGTGACGTACTACAAGAAGGCGATTGATGCGAATCCCGAACTGAGCGACGCATACTACCGGCTGGGCGTGGCCTACGATCGGCTGGGTGAGCGGGAGAAGGCGCAGCAGGAGTTTGCGCTGCACGACACCATCAAGAAGCGGCAAGCTGCGGCGGTGGACCAGCAGCGGCGCGCAGTGAAGCAATTCCTTGTGGTTCCGGAAGCGAAGGCGACACAGCCCGAGGCGCACTGAAACAGAGCCCACAAGCCGAACGATTGATGCCGCGCCGCCTTACTACGAGTGCAGATCGAAGGGAACGAACGTGCCAGCGCCCTCGCGAATGGTGATGATCTGGTTGGCCTTGACGTTGGTGAATCGCTCGGTCTTCTGCGTGGTGGGCCACTTGATCTCAATCACATCGACCGTCTCCGCGCTGCCGAGGCCGAAGTGGAGACGCAGATCGTTCTGCGACATGACGCTGCCGCCACTGATCACTTCATTGATTTGCGCGTGCTTGCCGGTGACGACGCGCGCGCGCGCGCCAATGGCGGTGCGATTGCAATGCGTGCCGATGAGCTTGATCTTGATCCAGTTCTGGCGCGAACCGGTGTTGTGAAGCAGCGACGGCAAATCATTCATGTTGAGGACAAGGATGTCCATGCCGCCGTCATTATCGTAGTCACCGAAAGCCGCGCCGCGGCTTGAAAAGCGCTCGGTGATGCCGGGCCCCATCTCCGCGGAGACATCCTTGAAGTGGCCGTTGCCGAGATTCCTGTAGACCAGGCGCGGATTCTTGAACGTCTCACCGAAGTTGTACTTATCAACCTCGGGATAGACGTGGCCGTTGACCTGCACGATGTCAGACCAGCCATCATTGTCATAGTCGATGAAGCCGCAACCCCAGGCGACGTAGTTATTGTTGATGCCCACGCCGGCGGTGAAGGAAACATCGCTGAAGGTGCCGTCGCCGTTGTTGTGGTAGAGGTCGCATGTATCGTCGGCAAAGTTGGTTTTGAAGATGTCCAGCCAGCCGTCGCAGTCGTAATCGGCAATGCCGATGCCCATGCCGGCCTGCTCGTGCCCGTCATCGTTGTAAGCGCAACCGGCCATCACCGCCACGTCTGTGAATGTGCCGTCGTGGTTGTTCTGGAACATCATGCTGGGTTGCGAATCGACAGCGACATAGATGTCGGGCCAGCCGTCATTATCGAAGTCGCATGAGACTGCAGTGATGGAGTAGCGCGGGCCAGGCTTGAGGATGCCGGCCTTCTCAGAAACATCGGTGAAGGTGCCGTCGCCGTTGTTGTGATAGAGGATGTCGGTGTCGCCGGGAAGGCCGCGCGGGCCGCACATGGTAGGAATGCCCTTCCACTGGCAGAAGCTCATGTCTTGCGGGCTGAGCGGCTTATCCGGATCGAGCTTGATGAAGTTGCAGACGAAGAGATCGAGATGGCCGTCCCGGTCGTAGTCCAGGAACGTGCAGCCGGTGCCCCAGCGGCCGTGCTCCTGGGCAAGGCCGGCCTGGCGCGTGACGTCCGTGAAGGTGCCGTCGCCGTTGTTGCGGAAGAGAATATTGTGGCCCCAGAAGGTGCAGAAAAGGTCGTCCCATCCGTCGTTGTTGTAGTCGCCCACGCAGATGCCGGTTTGCCAGCCGGTGCGCTTGAGGCCGGAGCGCTCTGTTACGTCCGTGAAGGTGCCGTCGCGATTGTTCTTGTAGAGGTGGGTGGTAGGCTCGGTTCCCGGCGCCCATGTCGTATTCAGACGGTTGCCGTTGGACATGTAGATGTCGAGCCAGCCGTCGTTGTCGTAGTCAAAAAAGGCGATGCCGTTGCCTTTGGTCTCAATGATGACGCGCTTATGATCGACGGCGCCCCAGACGTTGGGGAGGTTGAGGCCGGCTTTCTGTGCCACATCAATGAACTGCACCGGCGAGCCGGGCGAGGCAGCGACGGCAGCCTCTACGCGCGCGCTGCGGTTCCATTTCCATAGCGGTGTGGCCAGCATCTCAAGGAGCGTGCCGCCGAGAAGATTAAATGAGGTGCCAAGGAAACGCCGACGCGGAAGAATCATGATGTGCGGCCATTATAGAAAGCGGTTGCAGAGCTTGAAAAGATTGCGCGAGGAGCGGACGAGGACAATGTCATCGCCGCGGAACGCGCGGGAACGGATGCGGCACGATGCCGACGCCTTCTTTGACGGCGATAATCTGATCGGCTGCGATGTTCTGCAGCTTGTCGACCTGACCGCTGGGCCAGGTGATGACGAGCGAGTCAACCACGCTGCGTTTTGCAAGGCCAAAATGGATGCGCGGATCGCTGGCGGACATGTAGCTTGTGCCGCCTTCAGCCTGGAGAACCTGAGTGACTCCACCTGAGGTGAGCTTGAGGGAGGCGCCGATACCGTCACGATTTGACTTTGTGCCGATGAGCAGCACTTCCAGCCAGTGGTTGGAGTTGCCTCCGTCATTGCGCAGCAACTCGGGGTAGTCTCCGCGGCAGTTGATGACGACGCCAACGGCGCCATCGTTGAGGAAGTCTGCCGTGGCGAGGCCGCGCCCGGCGACCGGGTGGATGAAGTCCGGCCCCATCTGATCGGAGACCTTCTCGAACTTTCCTTTGCCAAGGTTGTGAAACATCAGCAGAGGCTCTTCATAGGAGATTTCGCTGTGATAGAGCCGGACGTTATCGACCATAGCGCCATTGGCCTGCACAATGTCAGGCCAGCCGTCGTTGTCATAGTCGATGAATTTGGCTGCGACGCCGCTGAGAGTGACGGCCTTGTTGCCGATGCCCGAGCTGTACGTGATGTCGGTGAAGGTACCGTCGCCGTTGTTGTGATATAGACGATTTAATTCGAAGTCGAGATGGGTAATGTAGACATCCACAAGACCGTCGCCGTCGATGTCGGCTGCATCGATGCCCATACCAGCTTCATAGCGGCCATCCTCGCTGGCGGCCAGGCCGGAGAGCAGTGACTCGTCTGAGAATGTGCCGTCGTGGTTGTTACGGAAGTAGAAGTTCGGCCAGGTATCGTTTGCGACGGCGATGTCAGTCCAGCCGTCATTGTTGAAATCGGCGAGAACAACTCCCATGCCCTTGGCTTCAGGTAGGCCGACGCCGGACTTGTCACTGACATCGGTGAAGGTGCCATCGTGATTGTTGTGAAAGAGGCGGATGCGTTGGCCATGGTATTCATTGGGGCTGCAGTAGGCGCGATAGCCGGGCGCGCGTTCGCCGCACCAGAGATTGTTGGCCGGCGTCCACTGGAGATAGTTGAGCACAACCAGATCGAGCCAGCCATCCTTATCGAAATCGAACCATCCCGCACTGGTGGACCATTGACCTGAATCGGCCACGCCTGCCTTTGCCGTGACATCGGTAAATGTACCGTTGCCGTTGTTGTGGTAGAGGATGGCGCTGCCGTAGCCGGTGACGTAAAGATCCGGGTATCCGTCATTGTCAAAGTCGCCGATGGCAACGCCCTGGCCGTAGTGTCCTTCTCCGCCGACGCCGGATTTTGCGGTGACATCGGTGAAGGTGCCGTCGCCGTTGTTGTGATAGAGAGCGGAGTGAAGCGGGCTCGCCGGCTTGTAAGCGTCGGTGGCGCCGGATTGAACGAGATACAAATCGAGAAGACCATCCTGATCGTAGTCCAGCCATGCGACGCCGGTACCCATGGTTTCGAGGTAGTACTTCTGGTCGCTATTGGTCGAATCCTGCTTCCAGGTGATGCCGGCCGACTTACGAATGTCCGTGAAGTGAACGGGGATTGCGTCGGATGCTTTGGACGGCGCGTTCTGCTGGGATGGAGCCAATGCGCCAAGGCAGAACGCCAGCGCGGCAGCAGCGGCGATGCGAAGGGGGAAGAAGGGACTACGCATTCTCATAGGGTTCGATCGGCGAGGGACAGGGCAAACTGCAGCAACTGAGCCTTGTCGTTTGCAGTGAGCGTAGACGGTGCCGGCGTCTGCGACGCAGAGGCGCGGTCAAGGACCTGCTCGATGCGATTGATTTCAAGCGTACCGCTGGCGCTGCTTCCCTTGAAGCGATCGAGCACCTCGCGCGCTTTGTGGATCTGGCCGGTCTTGAAATAGAAGACGCCGAGAGTGGAGTAAGCGCCGGTCCATTCAGGCAGCAGATCGACGGCGCGCTTAAAGTTATCGATAGCCTCGGTATCATTGCCCTGCAGAGCGGCGGTGAGGCCGAGGCCCCAGTAGAGCTTTCCTGAGCCTGCGATGCGCGACTGGCCTTTGGCCAGCACCTGCTGCGCCGCGGCGATGTCGTTGCTGCGCAGATCAAGCAGCGCGAGCGAGAGATAGGCGCGATCGTCGTCAGGGTTGCGCTTCATGGCGTCTTCGTAGATTTGACGCGCGGGGCCCTGCTGGCCGAGATGCGCATAGATGTCGCCGAGCAGCGAGAGGTAACCGTTGTCGTTCTGACCCTGCGCGGAGATTTGCTTCGCAACGACCAGCGCTTGCGCGTAGTCGCGCTTTGCAAAATAGGCATTGGCGAGGTCGAAGCGAATGTCGTCAGAGGCAGGGTTGACCTGCAGGGCAAGCTGGAAGTGCTGAATCGCGTCGTCGTAGAGATGGTACTGCGCCAGCAGTACGCCCGTGCCGGCGAGGGTGCGATAGTCGCTGGCACTGAGCTTGTCGAGTTGCGCAATCGCGGCTTTCGCGTCGTCCATCCGGCCCAGTTTGAGATAGGTCTTGGCCAGAAGGTAAAGATCCTGGGGCTGGTCGGGATGCTTCTGCACCTGATTGATCAGCTCGTTGAGATCGAGCTCGTTGCGCGCACCCTGCGAAAGACTGAGGCGATTGTCGAGATAGTCGAAGAGATGCTGATAGGGAAGAGGGCCGGTGGGCGCGCTGCGCGAAAGCGTCTTGAAGACATTCAGATCGCGATCGGCCGCATCCATTTCGTGCAGGCTGCGCTCGACCATGGCGAGCTTGTAGTAGCCGGTGGCGGGGTCGTGGCTGACCTGGACGTACTTGCGCAGAAGCGGTTCGGCTTCCGCGTAGCGACGCGCTACGATGCGAAGATTGGCGAGCTCGAGCAACGCCTCAGGAAAGGTGGGATTGACTTGCAGCGTCTGCTGGAAGTAGGAATCGGCAGCCGCTGTGTTGCCCTGGCGCTCGGCGATGTAGCCAAGGTTGAAGAGGCACGGCGTGCTGTGCGGGTCGAGCTTAAGCCCCTTCTCGAAGTATGTCTTCGCTTCGTCGAAGCGGCCGAGGTTGCGATAGGCGAGCCCGAGGAAGGCGTAAGAACGCGCGGAGCCTTCGACCTGCACGAGCTGGTTGAAGGCCTCGATTGCTTTATCGACCTTGCCCGCCATGAAGTCGCTTTCACCGAGCGCGGCGAGCAGATCGGGACGGCCGGGCGCGGCCTTGAGGCCTTCTTCGAGAAGCGGGATCGCATCCTCGAAGTAGTTCTGCGACATGCTGACCTGCGCCATCTGAAAGAGGACGTCAGGATTCTGCGGCGCAAGCTTGCGCGCCTGCAGCAGCAGGTCCAGCGAGTCGAGCGGGCGCTGCTCAGCGGTGTAGGTCTGAGCGAGTACGGAGAGCGCATCGACGGAATCGGGGTGCAGCTTGAGCGCCCGATTCAGTGTGAGATCTGCACGGGCTAGCTGCGCGGTGCGCAGGTAGACAAGACCGAGGTTATAGAGAATCTCGAAGCTGCCGGGCTGAAGCGCGTCGGCCTTTTCGAGCTCGGCCTGCGCAGGCACGTACTGCTTTTGCGAGGCGAGCAGCACGCCGAGCGAGAAGTGGACCTGCACGTTGTTGGCTGCCTGGGCTGACAGCGCGCTGGCAGTTTTGAGCGCGTCCTGCGTGCGCTGCGCGGCAAGATAGGCGCGCACAAGGTTGAGCCGTGAGGCCGCCGTGGGCGGATGAATGCGCTCGAAGTGCGGAATGGCCGCGGCTGGCTGGCCGCGCATCATGAGCAGAACGCCGAGCGCATAATTCGCGTCCTGGTCGGAGGGGCTGAGTCGAAGTGCCGCCTGAAACTGCTGCTCGGCCTGATCGAGATGATTTGCGGCGGCGTAGAAGTTGCCGAGATTGACGCGCGTCTTGACGGAGCCGGGCGCGAGTTGCAATGCCTTGCCAAATGCGGCGAGAGCGTCCTGCGGATCCTGCAGTTCACTGTCAATCATACCGAGGAGGTTATAGCCCTCGACGCTTGCGGGGTGAAGCTTGAGCGCGTCGAGGATCGCTGTCTTCGCCTCGTGGAGGCGATGCTGCTGGAAGAGTGACTGAGCCTCGTCAAACTCGCCGGAGCGATGATTCCCTGGCTGCTGGGCGGGAGCTAAATTCACCGTCAAGAGAAGAACGCAGCAGAAGAGGAACGGCGTGAAACCGGCGGGGAGACGACGCATTGCGACGATTACTTTGACCAAGACGATCTGACCGGCGCCCTGAGGATCAAGGCGCATTGCGTTCAAGGCCCTCATTGTAGCATTTCCAAAATTTGCTTTGCGGCAGCGTTGCCTGGCTCGATGCGAAGCAGGGGATCAAGAACGTCGCGCGCTTTCTGCCGGTCGCCTGTGAGGAGATAAAGGCGCGCGAGATTGAGGTAGGACTGATCATATTGCGGCGCAACCTCAATTCCCTTCCTGAACTGCTCTTCCGCCTTGGCGTAGTACTGCTGGTGAACGTAGAGCACTCCGAGATTGTTGAGAGCCTCGGGATATGCGGGGCGAAGGTCGATGGCCTTCTGCAGGGATGTAGCGGCGCGGTCCATCTGATTCTGCTGGGCATACAACATGCCGAGGGCGTAGAAGATCTCGGGATCGTCGGGCTGATACTGGCGCGCTCGATTCAGATTGTCTTCTGCCCGATCGAACTGATGCGCACGGCGGTAGAGGTTGCCAAGGTTGAGCAGCGCTGTGGCATAGGAAGGGCGCAACTGCAGCGATTGCTGAAAGTCGGCGGCCGCTTCATCCAGCTTTCCCTGCTGCGCAGCGATCATCCCGAGATTGTTCCATGCCTCCGGATAATCGGGGCGCAGTTGCACCGTCTTGCGGAGATACTCCTCGGCTTGCGGAAGATTCTTTTCGCGCAGACTGAGCGTGCCAAGGTTGTAGTAGGCATCGGCATCATCCGGTTTAGCCGCGATGACCTGACGGAAGGATTCGGCGGCCTGATCAAGGTAACCATGCTGGAACATGGCGACGCCATAGGTGAAGTCGTTGCGGCGAAAAGCATCCTGCATGAGCAGGCCGGGGAACGGCAATGCGGCACGCATACGCTCTTCCTGCGTCGTCGGCACCTCTGACAGGTCGCGCAGCAGTTGCGCCGGGCTGAAGCTGCCTTGATAGACGCGGACGATCATGCCTGCGGGATCAACGAGAAAGGCAACGGGAATGGCGAGGTCGCGATGGCGATCAAAGAGGTGACGGTAGACGATGTTGTAGATGCCTGCGACCGGATCGGATACGGCGAGCATGGGAAAGCTGAAGCGCAGGTCTGTTGCAGCGCGGGATGCGGATGCCTCAGCGGAAGCAGCGTCGAGTTGCAGGGCGAGCACCTGCAGGCGGGCGGACTGGAGCTTTGCGATGCCGGATTGCAGAGCGTGCAGTTGATCGATGCTTGCGGGCACGCCGGCAGACCAGAAGCAGAGGAGAGCGAAGTTGCCTTCGAAGGATTTCAAAGAATGGGTTGCACCTGAGGCATCGGGCAGAGAAAAATCGGGTGCCTTGAGCGGTTGGATGAGCCAGGTCTGCACATCGGTGGGCAGTGCTTCTCCGGGTGGCACGGATGCAGGCGCAGCGAACGCGGCAGGCGTCATGCCGAAGGGTTCTGCCTGCGGTGTGGAGATGCCTTCCGCAATGTGGTAACGATGGCCCGGCTGAAGATTGTCAAAGACCTGAGTCTGGCCGCTGGGCCAGTGGACGGTAGCGCGGATGGGGTCCGCCGAGGTGCCGACGCCGAAGAACAGCTCGCGGCTGTGCTGCGCGAGAAAGCCGGTTCCTGCCTGAAGGTAGCGCGTCTGGCGCAGCTTGCCAGTCTCGACGGTGATGGCGGCCCCGATTGCATCGCGATTGCTCTGGCGGCCGCGAAGGCGAAACGACACGGCAGCGCCGATGCCCTGCATCGCATTACGCAGAATGCGCACTTGCGGCGCATTGCGATTCTTGAGGATGATTTCAAGGCGGCCATCGCGGTCGATGTCGGCAAGAACGAAGGTGCGGCTGTCTTCAATGCAATCGAGGCCCGCCGGTCCGGACACTTCAGAGAACGTGCCGTCGTGGTTGTTTACAAAGAAGACGTTGCGTGCGTAGCCGTGCCATGAATAGTCGGAGCGGATGAGCTCGTTGATGGCATTCCATCCGCGCTCGTAAGCGAGTGCCGGGGTGTTGTTCTCGGGTGATTTGGCGACGACCTGACGCCAGAAGAAGCTGGCGAGGTCTGTGCGTTGCGGGCCGGAGATGTAGCCGTTGGCGACGTAGAGGTCGGGGTAGCCATCGTGATCGAAGTCGAAGAAGTCCGATGACCACGACCAGCGGCCCATCTCGACGCCCGCGTGCTGACCGGCGTTTTCGAACGTGCCGTCACCCCGGTTGCGATAGAGGGCGTTGCCGCGCGCGTGGCGCTGATAGAGGCCGCGGATGCGCGGCGATGCATCGCGATGAAACTGGGCCTGATTGGAGACGCGCTGCCCCGCGGCCTCCCACATGCTCGGCACGTAGACATCCTGATTGCCATCGTCATCGTAGTCACACCAGCAGCAGGCCATGCCCGCACCGACGCCTTCCACGCCGGCCTGAGCGGAAACATCGGCGAATTCGCCATTGCCGTTGTTGCGATAAAGCTGCGATGTGCCGAAGTCGTTGGAGACGAAGAGATCGAGCGCTGCGCCGGGGCGCGATGCTCCCCATGCGGCGGCGAAGCTGTAGCGATTGTTCTGGACATCGAGACCAGCGGCTTGCGTGGTCTCGACGAAGACTCCGTTGCCCTCGTTGTGGAAGAGGCAGTTGGGCGGGCCGTTGCGCGCGTCGTAGTAGGGGATGGGATAGTGATACTGGTCGAGGCCGAGGTAGTACATGTACAGGCAGAAGTAGATGTCGAGGCGTCCGTCGTTGTCGTAATCCGCAATCGCTGCGTGGGTAAAGGTTCCCTGCGGCGGGCGCTTGAACTGAAAGGCGTCGCGCTTGAGAGTGAAGCTTCCGTTGCCGGCGTTGCGGAAGAGAAGCGGCCCGGTGCCGCAGACGACGAGCAAATCCTGCAGCCCGCGATTGTCGAAGTCCGCAAAGAGGGCGCAGGCGGTGTTGTCGAGGACACCGACTCCGGCCTTTTCGGTTACGTCTTCAAACGTGCCGTCGCCGCGATTGCGATAGAGGCGGTTGGGCAGGCCTGCGGGCTGGCAAACGTAGAAGTCGTCGAAGCCGTCGCCGTCGAAGTCGCCGACCGCGAGGCCGTTATTGCAGTAGATGTCCATTCCGATGGCGCCATCGAGCGTGGTGCGCCAGTAGTCGGCTCCGTGCCGCAACTGCCGGTTGTAGGAAGCGGTCTGTCCCAATGCATGCGACGTGATCTCAATGAATCCGGGCCCTTGCAGGATGGAGAGCGTCTCTTCGTCCGCCTCCCACCGCGTGGCTTTCCATGAGGCCGACGTCGTGGATTGCCAGGCTACGCGCCATGCACCGACGCGCTCCTCCAGCCTGCCATCGTTGCGCTCGGCAACGATGTCGTAACGAATCTGTGTCTGAGCGGTGAGCGGAGAGGCGGGCGATGCGTCGAGGGCGAAGATTTCGAACTCGGCTGTCTTGACGTGGCGCAAACCGGCAAGCCACATCTCTACGCTCGCCAAGAACGCGGCGGCGCCGGGCTGCAGGGCTGCGTTGAAGCGCCGGCGCATGACCTCGACGCCGAAGGAAGCACGCACGATTTGCTCTTGCGGATTGCGCAGAGTGACGGCCTGAAGCGAGTCATCCAGCGCAGGCTTGAGAGCGGAGACATTTGCAACCGACGCGCGAAGCGCCTCACCCCAGTGGGCAAGAATTTGCTCGATCTCAACGGCGTACTTCTCAGTGATGTATTCGTCTGCGCCCGGCGGAATAAGGCGGAAGATGTCGGCGAGCGGGGACTGTGCGGGGTCATGCGGCCGGTAGCGCGCTTCGGCAAGATCGGGTGCACCGGGAAAAGCGAAGGGTGCGCCGCGGAGCGAAGGAAACAGCGAGGACGCGCCCACCAGCAGCGAAGGGCGCAGAAGCAGCGGCCCCAGACCAAGACCTTTGAGCAGAGTTCGGCGTGAGAGCGGAGAGATGCTGGGATCGTGGTGGGACATGGCGCCCGCAGGGCCTGATTGGCCGGAAGGTTGTTCGCATCATAGCACTCAGCCGCGAGTGTCCGGAGGGACCCGGAGTGGCTAAAGGAAGGACTGCCGGAGTAGAGGCTGTGATCCGTTGGGAACGGCACCGGAGCCCTAGCTCCAATACAGATATTATTTCCAGCTGCGATATCCGATTTACCTGAATCAAGTTACTCACAGGAATTGGGTTGGGGTGTCTCCGGCTCGGAAGCGGCGAGCGTCGAAGTCCTCCAAATGGTCTGGACTGATCTCAAACTTTTGGTTGACAAATCCCTGAAAAACGGACTACGCTTTTTCGGACGCCAATGAAAAGGTTTACATGGCGTTGTACTCCTCCCAGTTAAGCAATGTCCTGCCGGTCTTTGGGGACCGGCGCTTTGAGGTTGTGAGCAAGAAAGACGGAGGTTTGGAATGGGCCGTGAACGCAACACAAATCAATGGCTCCGCATGGCTAGCCGCATCGCGCTTGTATGCTTGTGCGGTTTTCTGCTTCAGGGCAGAAGCGCGCTTGGCCAGGTTGACGAAGGATCCATTACAGGTACGGTGCTCGACTCCACGGGCGCCGCGATTCCCAATGCAGACGTAAAACTCACCAGTGTTGATACTGGATTGACCCTGAATACGAAGTCCAGCAGCAGTGGGGGCTACACATTTTCTCCCGTCCGGATCGGCCATTACACCGTGACCGTCAGCGCCTCCGGATTCGCCACCACGACACAGAAGAACCTCACGCTCAACATTGCTCAGATCTTGCAGGTGCCCATCACCCTGAAGCTGGGCCAGGCGAGTGAGACCGTAGAAGTAAGCACGGCTCCGCCGCTGCTGCAGACCGAGGAAGCGTCGGTTGGCCAGGTCATCGGATCGCAGGAAGTGAATGCGCTGCCGTTGAACGGGCGCAACTTCACCTTCCTGGCGCAGCTGGGCGCCGGCATGCAGACTCCGCAGGCGGATACGCGCGGCAATGCAGCAAGCGGCGCATTCTCAGCCAACGGCCTGCAGCCCGCGCAGAACAACTACCTGCTCGACGGCATCGACAACAACTCGAATGCCGTGGACTTCCTGAACGGCACGAACTTCATCATCCTGCCGCCTATCGACGCCATTCAAGAGTTCAACGTGCAGACGGCGGACTTCAGCGCGCAGCTTGGCCGCGCCGCCGGCGCCGTGATGAATGCCACCATTAAGTCGGGCACGAACAGCCTGCACGGCACGGTGTGGGAGTTCTTCCGCAACAACGTGCTGGATGCGAGAGACTGGTTTGAAAAGAACACGCCCACGCCCATCAACGCGGCTCTGCGCCTGAACCAGTTCGGCGCATCTGCGGGTGGACCCATCATCAAGAACAAAATGTTCTTCTTTGGCGACTATGAGGGCTACCGCCGCGTACAGGGCAACACGTCCGGCATTTTGACGGTACCCACAGCGAACGAGCGGAGCAGCGGTTACACCAACCTGCAGGACATCCTCAACGCGCAGTCATCGGCCACAGCCAGATCAGACGCGCTGGGCCGCACCATCCCGGCAGGCACAATCCTCGACCCAGCCACGACACGCCTCGTGAACGCGGGCTCAGTGGATCCGGTCTCCGGGCTGACTGCCGTCAAGACCGACTATGTACGCGACGCATTCAGCAGCGCCTGCGGACCGGGGACCAAGATCTATTCTCTTGCGGCCTGCCCTGACCTGAACCAGTTGCCCGCCGGAAGAGTGGATGCCAACGCGGTCAAGCTGCTCAACCTCTTCCCGAATCCAACCAGCCCGAGCCTGGTGGGCAACTACAACACCAGCCCCAACCTCTACGAGCACAAGAACACTTTTGACATCCGCGGTGATTACGATCCACGTACGTCGGACCAGGTGTTTGTGCGCTTCAGCTACAACGACGATCCGCAGTACATTCCGGGACCCTTTGGCGGCATTGCCGACGGCGGCGCCTTCCAGGAAGGTATCCAGACTGCGAAAGCGGATCAGGCTGTAGCCGGGTACACGCATGTTTTCACACCTACCACTGTGAACCAGGCCAGGCTGGGCTGGAATCACCTGCACACGACACGCTTCGGACCCGTCGGCGGGCAGTCCGGCATCCCCGCGCAGTACGGCATCCAGGGGATTCCTCAGGCCGCTGAGAACGGCGGTTTGCCCGCGTTCGGCTTTGGCGGCCTGGCGACACTCGGTAGCAACAGCTTCCTGCCGTCGGACGAAGTCAGCCAGACCACGCAGGTCACGGACGACTTCACCAAGATCTACGGCAAGCACAGCTTCAAGATGGGCATTGAATATCAGAACGTGAAGTTCTCGACGCTGCAGCCCGCCTGGTCCAGAGGCCAGTTCGACTACAACGGCTCCTTCACGGATATTCCCAACAACAACAACAACACCAACGGCATGGCGCAGTTCCTGCTGCCGCCTGAGGCGGCCACAGTTCCCGGAGGAATCGACTTCTCCGGTGGCTCGGATCAGGTCTATGCCTCGAACATCAACAAGACCTACGACCAGAGGATGTATTTCGCCTCCTACGCCCAGGATGACTTCAAGGTCACCTCGAAACTCACTCTAAATCTCGGGTTGCGTTGGGATTATTTTGGACCCGTGAATGAGACCAACGGCGGACAGGCAAACTTCGTTCCCAGCGGCCCGCCAAACAACAAGCCAGAGTACCTGATTCCCGCCACAGGCAAAGATGTAAGGGCGCTATCCGCAAGCTTCACTTCCCTGCTGGCCAAAGATGGCATCACGCTCAACAGCACCAACAGTTATGGCCAGGGCCTGACGCAAACGCAAAAAACCAACTTTGCGCCGCGCCTCGGCTTTGCCTACGAGGTTACTCCGAAGCTTGTGGCACGTGGCGGATTTGGCCTGTTCTTCAATTCGTTTGAGAATGCGGGATACGGACCGAATATCGGCGAGAACTATCCGTTTGTGTATAACTTCGACTTTGTTCCCCAGGGACCAGACAGCGAAGTTGCACCGGTCAGCCTGAACACGCCATTTGCCGGCTGCGCGACCGGCGGACCGGGCGGAACCGCGACCTTCGAGTCCGGTTTCTCCTGCATCCAGTTCAGCCCCACGCAAGTGAATGCCTCCGGTCTTGGGCTTGAAGGTATTCAGTTCAACTTCCTAACTCCACGCACGTACAGCGCGAACTTTACCTTGCAGTACGCGATCACCAGAACCCTGTCTGCCCAGGCATCCTATGTCTTCACGAATGGGCAGAACATCGATGCGGGCATCGGCACCAACAATGTCACAGCGCTGCTTCCGGCAGGCCATAGCACATCGGATACCTACCCGAACAACGAGGTGGCATTCCCCGACTTCTCACACGGGTCGAGTTACCAGTCAACGATTGGCACCAGCATTTACAACGCGCTCCAGACCAAGCTGGAGCAGCAGTACAGCAACGGCCTGAGTTTCCTTCTGACCTATACCTGGGCGAAGGCGATGACGGATGCAACGGATCTGCTCAACGGCGGCTCCCAGGGCGGGTATCGCGCACCCGAAGTCCCCGGCCTTGGGCCCTCGTTCGACTGGACCCTCGCCGACTTCGATCTCCGCAACGTTGTCCACTTCAGCGGCGGCTACCAACTACCCGTGGGTAAGAACCAGCGTTTCCTCGCCAGCTCGAACAGGGCGATGGACGCTCTTGTCGGCGGATGGGCGGTAAACTGGATTGTCACAATGCAGGGCGGACAGCCGTTGAATATCGGCTGCCCAACCGGCACCACCTCGGGCACAAACTGCGACGCGATCAAGGTTCCGGGTCAAAGCTCGAAGCTCGGCATCCACACGCAGAACGTGGGCGGGACCAACTACCCGGTCTGGCTCGGCAATCCAGCAGCATTCAATCAACCCTGCCAGTTGGGTCCGAACGGCCCAATTCCCGATTCGCCCACCGGCTGCGTCATGCTGACTGGCAGCGCAATCCTGGGCGATCGCCCCGGCATCACGAGCGGCCCCGGCTTCCATCGCATGGACTTCTCGGCCTTCAAGAACTTCCAACTGAACGAACGCTTCCGCATGGAGTTCCGGACGGAGATCTTCAACATCCTCAACCATCCGAACTTCAACGCGCCTGGATTTGGCGGCAACGGTGTTGTCTCCATCTCCAACGCAACCAACTTCAACAACCCGAACTTCGGCGAGATTGGCTCGACGCGCGATGCACCATTCGATCCGCGGCAGATCCAGTTTGCTCTGAAGTTGTACTACTAGGCTAGAATGAAGGCGCCCCGGCTGCAGGCCGCTCAGGCTTGCCTCCGGGGCGCCTTTCTGCGTAGCGCATTGCTCACGCGGTTCAACCGGAGGCAGTCGGTGAGCAAGGGGTTTCATTTCCACCGCTTCGCTTTTGTTCTTTTCTTCATGGCCGTTCCGGCCGCGGTGGCGCAGCAGCTTTCCCGCCAACAACTGGACACGCAGTATCAGGAAGCCGTCGCGGATTTCAACGCGGGGCGGTTTGACGCGGCAGCGGACAAGCTCGAAAAGGTGCTGCCTTACGCGACGCATAGCGATGTGGTGCATGAGCTGCTTGGAATGGTGTATGCATCGCTCAACGAGCGGGATAAGGCGCTGGATCAGTTGAAGCTGGCCGTGCAACTGAATCCGAACTCCGCCGCGGCCCGGACGAACCTGGGCACGCTGCTGCTGCAGATGGGCCGGCACGCGCTGGCCGGCGAGCAATTTGTGAAGGCCCAGCAGTTGGAGCCGGAGAGCTACGACGCGAACCACGACCTTGGCGAGTTTTATGTGCAGGCTGGCAGGTTCGCAGATGCGCAGCCGCTGCTGGCGAAGGCGCAGATGATCCAGCCGTCGTATGACAACGGCTACGATTTGGTGATGGCAGACTTTATGCTGGGGCGCCTGGAGGACGGCAGGCGGACCGCGAAGGAGCTGCTGGCGCAGCACAATACGGGGGAGCTGCATAATCTGCTGGCCAGGATCGACGAGAAGGATGGCAAGTTTCTCGAAGCGGCGAATGAGTACGAGACGGCTGCGCACCTGGACCCCAGCGAGGATAATCTTTTTGACTGGGGCAGCGAGATGCTGCTGCACCGGACGTACGAGCCGGCGATTACGATCTTCAGGCAGGCGACGCAGCGCTATCCAAAGTCGCCGCGGATTTTTATCGGACTCGGGCTGGCTCTCTACTCGCGCGGCACGTACGACGAAGCGGTGAAGGCATTAATCGCGGCGGCAGATCTGGCACCCACGGACGCGCACTGCTACTACTTTTTGTCCAAGGCGTATGACAGCTCGCCCGGCCAGGCCGACGAAGTGATCCAGCGATTCAGGCGCTACGCAGAGCTGGAGCCTGAAAACGCACTGGCCCAGTACTACTATGCGTTGAGCCTGTGGAAGGGAAAGCGGTCGCAAAACACGAGCGTCGATACGACGATGGTCGAGGCGTTGTTGAAGAAGTCGATTGCACTGGATGGCACAATCGCCGACAGTCACGTCCAGCTCGGCGACCTGTATGCGGACCAGCATGAATACGAGAAATCGATTCCAGAGTACGTGAGCGCTCTGGAACTCAACCCCAATCTTTCGGACGCGCACTACCGGCTGGGCACGGATTATGTGCACACCGGCAAGCGGGATCTAGCGCAGCAGGAGTTTGCGGTGTATCAGAAGCTGCGCGCGGAGCATTTAGCGGAAATCGACAAGGAACGAGCTGAGGTGCAGCAGTTTGTTTCCTCGGCTACGAACGCGACGGGGCCTCAGCACTAGTGTTTCGAGATGCGCGAACAGAGCAGGAGTGAGTACAGGCGGAGACGATGGAGCGAGCAACCGGAATGAGCGATTTCGCACGGAGCTGGACGAGGGCCGGCAGTCCGCGTGCGATGGCGATGCAGCTCAGCCGCACCCGGCGCGAATTCCTGCGTGATGCGGCGCATCTGGCGCTTGGCGGGGCCCTGCTGAGCAAGAGTCCGCTCGTGCGTGGCGAGGCGGCGCAGAAGCGGCGCAAGATGATCGTGATTACCTTTGGCGGCGGAGCGCGGGATCAGGAGACCTTCGCTCCCGAAGGCCAGCACAACATTCCCAACATGTTAAGTCAGATGGCGCCGCAGTCCAGCTTCTTCACACATGTGACGAATGACGGCATCCTTGGGCACTATGTTGCGACGGCAAGCCTGACGACCGGCAGCTATGAGACGCTGAATAACTTTTCTGCGGTACCGCCGGAGCATCCAACTGTTTTTGAGTATTTCCGCAAGGACCTTCGCCGGCCAGCCACGGATGCGTGGGTTGTGGCGCCGAGTAATGGGTTCAACCGAATCGGCGAGAGCGACAGCCGGTCGTATGGCCAGGGACTGGGCGCTGCGGTGATCCTGCCGAAGCATCTGCTCGCGGCGGCCACGCCTGGTTCCACGGTCGATGTGGATCACCTGCTGCGCGACAACTACGAAAATCCGCTCTACACGCCGCAGCTGAGTGGAAATCCATTTGATCTGGAGCAGCTTGAAAATGTGCTGCGCCTTTCAGTCAGCGATTTTCTGAGCCATGCACGAACGCTGTCGAGTCCCGACGAGCTTTCGGTGTACATCGCAAAGCGGTTGATGGAGCGCGAGGCTCCGAGTCTGCTGTGGATCACGATGCACGATATTGACGTGGCTCACTCGGGCGCGTACTCGCTCTATGTGGATGGAATTCGCAGAACGGACAGGCTGTGCGCGGAGCTTTGGCAGGCGGTGCAGGCGAATCCCGAGTACGCAGGCAAGACAACGATGTTTATCCTGCCGGATTTTGGGCGCGATTCGGACTACGATGCTGGCGGCAACGGATTCCAGCACCATCGCACAGGGGACGTGGCGAGCCGAACGACGTGGATGATGGCACTGGGCGCGGGCGTACGCGAAGGCGTGGTCTATGACCAACCGGTACAGTCGATCGATCTGGTGCCGAGCCTTGGTGCGATGATGGGATTTTCCGCGGCGCAATCCGCGGGCAAGCCGATACGGGAGCTGGTGTAGAGGCGATGCAACCGCGCGATCTCCAAGCCGAGCAGTTTGGCAAATACCCGCCGCAAGCCAGGCAGGTTGCGGCGGCGCATCTGCAGTTGCTGCGACAGTTACCGATCGGCTTTTTGCCAAGCCTGCTGCGCCAGGTAAAAGAGTACGACTTCAAATTTCCAGCCGAACGCGCATCGATCGACAGGGAGCTCACGTGCCTGAGTGCGCTTTCTGCACCGCAGCTTGCGGAGTGGTTTAAGGGATTCGAAGCGCTCAAGATTTCGCCGGCGCTGGAACGGTTTGACTGGGTCAACGCGCCCTCGCAATTTGTGGAGCAGCAATCGGCGTACCTGTGGTCGACCCATCAACTGGATGCGTTTCGCGACACAGCGACAGCCTATGGCGCGCGGCTGAGAGGGGACACGCCGACGGAGCCCCTTCCCATGCGACGGCTTGGGATTGCGGTCATCGGGCAGGAAGTGGCGTCGTACGACGAAGAGTTGTTTCACAATCTGCGGCCGCATGGCACGTACTTCCACCAGATTCGGCCGGAGGGCGGACTGGACCTGCTGCTCGGCGCAGTCGCGGAGCGGGCAAAGCAATCTCCGCAGCCTTACGCGCACTGGTATGTGGACGGCGGAGAATCGGCTGCAGTTGAAACCCCGGGGGTGACGCGCGTCTCCTACAAGTCGCTGGAGGGCACGCGCACTGCGCTGCTGAACTTTATGCAAGAGCAGATTCAAAAGCCGGGGATGGGCCCGGAGGAGCTGCGGACACGGCTTGCCGAGCTGGAACCTCGCGATGCGGGCATGGATGCGGCGGCCGATCCTGTGTTGAGCCGCTTTGAGCTGAAGCTGCTGACGGAAGGCTCGGGAACGCAGATCTTCAGCACCACGTTTGCGCAGTGGACCGCGCGCGAGGCGCTGCGCAGGGCGCAGCCTCTCACGCTTCTGGTCCGGTTTGCGCCTCGGCAGCGGCAGAGGCCGATGAATGAATTGCTCGCCAACACGCAGACCGATGCCGCGGCGGATCTGATTGGATCTCTGGTCGACGCGGATATGGGCGCGTACTACCACTGGATTAACCAGCAGCGGCTGGACGGAGCGAATGAGGCAGTCTTCATCGCGTGGTTTGAGGGACATAACCAGGCCATCGCCGTGGGTCCGACACTCGCGCGCGGCGTGCAGTCCGGCTCGGCGATGGACCTCGGGCAACTCATGAAGTTTGCAATGGGTTGATGGAAGCAGAACGAAAAGCGGGACCGAGCGGTACAACGCGCATCGTTGCTGCACTCGCATTTACACGGCTATAATCCGGGCAACTTCCAGGCGACATGGCTCAAGGGGCAGAACTCACAGGGCACTTCCTGAGAGAGGGCGAAGTATGGAAAAAATCCGGCAGATTGTCACACAGGGTGGTGATGGCGGTGGTGTACCGTGCGCCGGCCTGGTTGATGGTTCGAAGCGCAACTTTCTGCGCGGGGCGGGGCTTGTGGCAGCCGGAGCGATGCTGCCTCATCTGAATCTAGCAGCAGCTCAAGACAAGCAGGCCATGCCGGGAAGCGGACACAAGGTCGTGGTGGTGATTGTAGGCGGGGTGCGGCGCGCGGAGACTTTTTCCCGCGAGGGGCTCGAAAACATTCCCCACATCGTGTCGGATCTTTTTCCGCGTTCAGTGTTTTATCCTCACGCCCGCAATGAAGGCGTGACGGCGCACTTCAACGCGATTTCGAGCATCCTGACGGGCAACTGGCAACGCGTCGACGACTGGGGCAAGCTTGCGCCCACATCGCCAACGCTGTTCGAGCAGTTTCGCAAGGATCTGCATGTGGGCAGCAGCGACGCATGGATCGTAGCCAGCAACAAGGCGTTGACGAGCCAGATTGGCGCCAGCTCCGCAAGCGGCTACGGGCCGGCATACGGCGCGAATGTGGTGTTTCCCAAGCAGCTGATGCTGCAGGCGGTGGTGGACGCGATGCGCTCGGGCAGATCCGCCAACATGGCGGACCGCGCTAAGGTGGAAGCGGAACTGGAGACCGCGCTGGAAGGCAGCAACTATGAGGGTCTGGGATGGAATATCTTCGACGCGGCGGAGCAGCTTGACCCGCGCGTGGCGGGCAGCATCAAGGCGGCCATCGCTGGGTTTGTGCAGAATGACGGCCCCACCTCCGGCGATGAGCTGACCTTCTTCATGACGCGGGAGATCATGCGCAAATTCGCGCCGGGCTTGCTGGTCGTGGCGTTTTCCGATGTGGAGGCGGCGCACTTTGGCTCGTATGCGATGCATGTGGCCGGCATCCGCACGATTGACCGGCTGAGCGCACAGTTGTGGCAGGAAGTGGAAGCGAATCCGGACTACAGAGGAAAGACGACGCTGGTGATTCTGCCGGAGTTTGGCAGAGACCCGGATGGTTCTTCTACAAATGGATTCTTTAACCACCGCGCCAACGCAGACTCGACGCGGGACACATGGATGCTGGCGCTGGGAGCGGCGGTGGATCGGCCGCAGGTGATTGAGCGGCCCATTCAGCACGTGGACCTCTGCCCGACTCTGACCGCGCTGCTCGGAGCAAAGCCGCTGGAAACGCAAGGGCACAGTCTCAGCGAACTGCGAGGCTAACGCGAAGCGATGAACACGCAAACGGCATTCCCGGAAGAAGTGCAGCAGGCACTCAGGAAGAATCTGCCCACGCGCCTGCCGCTGACCTTCCAGCCGTTTGTGAACCAGCAGCTTCGCGAGTGGGAGTATCTCTTCCCCAATGAGCGGCGGTCTGTGCAGCGGCTTCTGGTGTATGCGGCGAGCCTGAACGCGGAGCAGTTCGATCTGCTCTTCGCTGAAGTGCGAGGCCTGGAAGACCAGATGGGCGTGCGCAACTGGCAGTTCTCGACGAGCGAGCAGACCATCCAGAATTCTTCCCTGCTGGCGCGGTCGCCGTATTTCCAGCAGTGGCGTCAAGCCGTGCAAACAGTCTTTGACGCGGCGGACCGGTATGCGCAGCAAACGAATGACAGCGAGGGTGCAAAGCGGCGACGGCTGGTGCTGCTGGACCTGCCGAAGCAGTTGCCGGTGAAGCAAGCGACAGCGTGGAACCGATGGCAGGGAATTGGCAAGGTTCAGCCGCTGACGTTTCCCGACCTTGCCCCGGCATTCGATGCGGCGCAGTTTCTCTTGTGGGGCGATGCGGGTAGTAGCGGCGACTGGGCCGGCGGATTGATGCAGGCGGGTGCGGCGCGAGCGGGAGATGCGGGCGCAGAGGCATGGGTGATCGACGCGGCTGCAAGCCTGACGGGCAGCGCATGGAAGAATGCAGCGAGACCGCCCGTGCCGATCCTGCTGAGCTATGGCCGCCTCGACGCCTACCGGGAGAACTTTTCGCGCGAGATGAATACGATGCGCAAGGACCTGACCGACGCGGATGCGGTGTATGACCATCTGCGCAGTGTGGACGTGGCTCCATGGTGCCCGCCTGAAGTTGCGGCGCAGCCTGCGATTCGCGAGTTTATCCGGTCGCTGTACCTGTCAGGCAATGGAGCGGTCATCTTCGGGAATTCATTCGTGGAGTGGGGCGCATCCGAGGCACTGCGACGCGCGAGGCCTGCCCTGCTGGCGGCGCGATTTGACGTGCGACCGCGGCCCAAGCCCTTCACCGGGGTGGCGGTGTTTGAGAATCCGGATCTGGTCAATCCCCTGCCCTCGGTTCCCGATGTGACCGGGAGCGCGCTGGATGCGCAGGTACTCGCGCTCTACGTCTGGCTGGCGGCGGCGCGGTACGAGGAATACCGGCAGCAAACGGTCTGCGTGTGCCTCGCGGAGAGCCTTAGCGAGGCATACATCATCGCGCCGGAGGAGTTTTCTCTGCCGGGCGCGGAGCATCCGATGCCGATTGGGGAATTACGCGCGTCGTTGCTTCGCTGGATGGCCTGAGCACTGGCTGTACCAGGCCGCGCGCTCTGCTCGTAAGCAGCTACTCGTCGTAGGAATGCTGGTGCCGGTGGAAGACGTAACGGCCGATCATCCATCCGAACGCGCTGCCGACCAGGACATCCGATGGGAAATGCTGACGGCCCAGCACGCGGGTGAGACTCACGCCGGTGGCGAGGCCGTAGGCGGTGAGTTGCGTCAGCGGGCCCTTGTACTCTGACGCGATGACGGCGGCCGAAGACCAGGCCACCATGCTGTGACTGGAGGGGAACGACGAGTCGATCCCGGCGCTGGTCTGGAAGAACTTGCCGCGGGCGTTATCAACAGTGGGCCGCTCGCGCATGGAGATAATTTTGAGGGCCTGTTCGACGACGATGCTATCCACCATGGCTTCGCCGCCGAGGATGCCGGTCTCGGTGGCGTGGTCATCCTGATGGATATGGCCCATGCCCCAGATGATGACGGGGGCGGCAACGAAGCCGCCGACGAGGCCGTTGGAGGCATCGACGGCGTGGTTATTGAGCGAGGTGTCCTGGAGTTTCGAGGAAGACATGACCTGGTGGTCGGTGGTCATGAGAACGGCGGTGGTCAGGCCCAGCGGGACCAGGACAGCGAGGTCGCGGTCATGGATATGGATGGGGCTGGTCCAGATGGCTGCCTGATCGTGCAGGATGGCGCGCGGGGTGCCGAGGATGGTCACCTGATCCTGCGCGGCGTTCTTCGGCGCGGGCTGCGCCTGAGGCGCGTCGGGCAGGGCTGCATCGGACGACGAGGACTGCGCCATCGCACAAATCTGGCCGGAAGCGAAAAGAAGAAGAGCGGCGAGTGCAGTCCAGCGCGAGCGCACCGATAAGGCGTGGAGGTGGGGAGTCATGAATCTCCTGAAAGGGCAGGCGGTCAAGTCTTATTGTTTCATTTACTTGCTGGTTTCGGAAAGATAGATGGCGACATAGTCGAGATAGTTTTTGGCGTATTCGAGAATCAGGGCGCGGTCTTTCTCGCCGAGTTCGCGGCGCTGCTTTGCTGGAACGCCGGCCCACAGCGTGCGCGGCGGAACAACTGTGCCCTCGGGCACCACGGCCCCGGCGGCGATGATAGAGCCCGTCCCAATCCGCGCGTTATTCAGGACGCGTGCGCCGATGCCGATGAGGCATTCGTCCTCAACGGTGCAGCCGTGGACGGTGGCGTTGTGGCCGATGGTGACCCAGTCGCCGATCTGGACCGAGTAGAGGTTGCGCTGGCCATGAAGCACTGCGCAGTCCTGCACGTTGGAGTTGGCTCCAACCCGAATGGAGTGCACATCGCCGCGGAGAACGGCATTCATCCAGACGGAGCTGTTCTCGCCGAGGACGACATCGCCGAGAATCTGGGCGGAAAGGTCCACATAACAGGTGACTGGAATGCGGGGGGTGAGCCCGCGGTAAGTGCGGATCATGAAAGGAACAGCCTCAGATGCTAGTTTAAGGCATTGTGTGCGGGCAGCAGCCTGACGGCAGGGGGCGAATTGACTCAGAAATGAAAGCGCCCTGCCCCGCAGATTGCGGAACAAGGCGCGAAACTTCAGGCGGAATGGGGAATGAGCGCCCGGTCGCACCGACAATCACTACCAGCCAACGCGACGCCGCGAGTGGTGGCGGTGACGGGGTCTGGTCGGGCGATTTCGTACTGCGAGAGCAAAGCGCGCTAGCGAGCCGCCCACTGGCCCCGTTGCATGTCGATCGCTACCGGCTCATCGACCACAACGACCTTCAGCGCCTCAACGATCTTTCCCACCTGCATCTGGCGTGCGCGAAGCATTTCCACTTCTCTCACGATCTTGTTGAGCTCTGCATCCGCCTCTTCGTAAGCGGTGCGATACGCATTGTTAGCTGATGCCATAATTCCCTCCACGCCTGCAGTCTACGAGAAGAATGACCAGGAAAAGCATTGCACCAACGTTGCAGACGGCTACAACCTTCATGGTGCCGGTGTGGAAAAGCGGCGGCTGCCCCGGTTGGGCGGACCTCGCGGGGGCCTGCGGACGCCGCCTTTGACTGCCCAGGAAGGAGGGGAGATGGTGGACATTCGACCGGAAAGTGGGTGGAACCAGAGAAATCCGGCGAAAATTTGACGGCGCAGTCGCGGTTTCCAGTATCATTAAAGGACGCCCCTTAGGCAGGTTTGGAGGTGGGACCCTTTGGCAGAGGTTCGCTTGCAGGATGGCGAGCCGCTCGAAAATGCGCTGCGCCGGTTTAAGCGGAAGGTACAGCAGGAGGACATCATCAAGGAAGTAAAGCGTCACTCCTACTATCTGAAGCCCGGTGAGAAGCGCCGCGTCAAGGCAGCACTGGCGCGCAAGCGGAATCGCAAGAAGGCTCGCAAAGAGCAAGACTAACAACCGAAAGACCATCGAGACAGGCGCCGCTCCGGGCGCCGCTGGCTGAACCAGAGGCCGCGGCGTAAGGCAAGTTGATCCAGACGGAGCGCCCTGTCCCGATTTGCTTCACCTGATTCCCCGCTTCCTCACCCCCCAGGCGGGAGCAACTTTGCCGGGCAGTTTGGCTTGGCATCCAGTATGCGCCGCCCCCTTAAAGCGGCCCGGGCCCTCGCTGTGGATTGCAAGAAGAAGACAGGGAAACGGGACCGGCACGATCTTCCCAGCTCCAGGCCGAGTCGGATGGTTCCCTGCTCATGGGGAATCCGGCCATGGAATTCACCGATCGTGTCCTGACGTGCATTGATTGCGGCGCTGAATTTGTGTTCACCGCAGGCGAGCAGTTGTTTTTCCACGACAAACAATTTACCAACGACCCGAAACGCTGCAAGCAATGCAAGGCAAAGCGCTCGGCGGGCAACGGAGGCCGTGTGCGCACGGAGACGCGGACCAACTGCTCGGAGTGCGGCATGTCCACAACGGTGCCGTTCAAGCCGACGCAGGGCCGTCCGGTACTGTGCCGTTCGTGCTTCCAGAAGCTGCCTGGCAGGGGTCAGGCGGCGGCAGGCGCTTAGCCCATCGCGGCGCTGAAGAGCAGATCCCCGCACCGGATAAGCCGCTCACCCGGCTGGACGATGGCTATTTATATCTCCGTTGAGGCTTTGGGCTGCAGAGCGCGATGGCCAATGTCGCGGCGGAAGTAGATGCCGTCGAAGTGAATCTCCCCAAGAGCCTGGTAGGCGCGCGCCAGCGCCTGCTCCAGCGATTCCCCCGCTGCGGTGACGCCCAGCACCCGGCCTCCCGAGGTCACAATCTGGCCATCGAGGTTGGAGGTGCCGGCGTGGAAGACCTGCACGCCGGGAACCTGCCCGGCCGCAGCCAGGCCGGAGATCGGAAAGCCAGTACGATAGCTGCCGGGGTAGCCCGAAGAACTGGCGACCACACAAGCTGCCGCGCCAGGACTCCAGCGCAGTTGCGTCGCGGCCAGCGTGCCGTCGATACAGGCGTCGATTGCGTCCACCAGGTCGGACTCCAGCCGCACCAGGATGGCCTGCGTCTCGGGATCGCCGAAGCGGGCGTTGTATTCGAGCACCTCGGGGCCGCGCGCCGTCATCATGAGGCCCACGTAGAGCACGCCAACAAATGGGACACCCTCCTCGGCCATGCCGCGCACGGTCGGCTCGGC
The DNA here is from genome assembly GCA_021781795.1 of Acidobacteriota bacterium. GTDB lineage: Bacteria > Acidobacteriota > Terriglobia > Terriglobales > Acidobacteriaceae > Telmatobacter. Next base: position 44,513 of record JAJXWA010000011.1, on the reverse strand, counting down.
GATGTGGTGCAGAATCCACTCGGTCATGCCGGGGTCGAGAATCGTGTCCGTCGAGTAGACGCCCATGCCGCCGGTGTTGGGGCCGGTGTCGCCCTCGCCAATGCGCTTGTGGTCCTGCGCGGGAACGAGGGGTGCGACGGTCTTGCCGTCCGAGAGGCACAGAAAGCTGACCTCATCCCCTTCGAGAAACTCCTCGATGACCACCTGGCCCTCTGCCGTGCCGAGCAGCGCTCCGGAGAACAAACCGTGTGCGGCCTCCAGCGCCATGTTGCGGGATTGACAGATGATGACCCCCTTGCCCGCGGCCAGTCCGTCGGCCTTGATAACGATGGGGGCGTGGAAATGGTCGATCATCTTCTCCAGCTCGCCTGCGCTGGTGCAGACCGCATAGTTGGCGGTGGGAATCTTGTTGCGCTTCATGAACTGCTTGGCGAATGCCTTGCTGGTTTCAAGCATGGCTGCCTCGCGCGTGGGACCAAAGACACGAAAGCCGTGCTCTTGCAACACATCCACCACCCCCAGAGAGAGCGGCAGCTCCGGGCCAACGATGGTCAGCGCCGGCTGCTCTGCCTCGACCAGTCGCACCATCGCGTCGAGGTTCTTGAGATCGACGGGGATGCACCGCGCCACCTCTGCAATGCCGCCATTGCCGGGCGCGCAGACCACCTCCGTGACGCGCGCACAGCGCCGCACCGACCAGGCCAGCGCGTGCTCGCGGCCACCGGAACCAAGGATGAGGACTTTCATGCAGTTTCCCCCTGATGGGCCGGCGACGCCAAAGCCCCGAAAGGTTATGGTCGGCAATCGCAGGGGGTGAAGTCAAACGGACGGGCCTTGACCTCTCCTATACTGAAGCGTTGCGCCCATGCAGAATGCGGGCGCGTGCCAGGACGGCAGGCATGGAATCGCGCACTCGGCCACATCTCGAACAAAAAGCCGCGGAACAAGAGCGCGCCGCGCAGACGCGGCAATTTGCGCGGAACCAAGCGCTTGGCCTGGTCCTGCTGGCGATGGCCGTACTCATCTGGTGGCTGCTGCACGGGAATCTGCGATGGCTTTTTCCGCCGGGCTGGTGGCGACTGTGAGTGCAGCGCGCACGGCGGATCCTTTGGTTGTTCTGCTGCTTGGCCCGACGGGCAGCGGCAAGACGGCACTGTCCCTTGCGCTGGGTGCGCAGTTTGACGGCGAGATTGTGAGCTGCGACTCCGTGGCTGTGTATCGCGGGATGGACCTGGGATCCGCCAAGCCCACGCAAGCAGAACGCGCGCGGCTGCCCCATCACCTGATTGATGTGGCCAGTCCGGATGAGCCGTTCACCGCGGGCGAGTACAGCCGACAGGCCCGCGCCGCACTGCAAGAGATTGCCGCAAGAGGCAGCCTCCCCATTGTGACGGGCGGGACGGGGCTCTACCTGCGCGCTCTCACGGAGGGCTTATTTGCCGGGCCGGAGCGGCAGGAAGCGCTTCGCGAGCGGCTGCGGCAGACGGCAGAGAAGCGCGGCAGCGCATGGCTGCACCGGATACTGCAGCGGCTCGATGCTGTGCGGGCGGAAAACATCCATGCCAACGACACGCCGAAGCTAATTCGGGCGATTGAGGTGTGCCTGGCGGCGCGCAAGCCGATGAGCGAGGTGCTGGGCCGCGAGGATCTGGCGCGCGATCCGCTCACGGGCTTCCGGCTGCTGCGCATCGGGCTGAATCCGCCGCGCGCGGCGCTGTATGAGCGCATCAACCGGCGGTGCGCCGCGATGTTTGCCGCGGGACTGGTGGAGGAGACGCGTGGACTGCTGGCGCGCTATGGGCCGGTGAAGGCGCTGGATGCGCTGGGCTATCGGCAGGCGCTAGCGGTGGTGCGCGGCGAGATGACCGAAGAGGCTGCGATTGCGGCTGCGCAACAGGGGCATCGCAACTATGCCAAGCGGCAGATGACGTGGTTCCGGCGCGAGCCGGAAGTGCACTGGACTGCAGGCTTTGGCGATGAGGCGGAGACGGTGCAAGCAGCGATGTGCCGTGTTAAAACAGCCCGTTGAAGGGCGCTCTGTTCTCCGTCTGCGCAGGATGCGTGCATCATGCATCCATTAGACTGGACATTGGATGGGCGCGCTTGGGATGGATTCAAGGCGCGCGGGGACGGAGCTGGCTTTGACAGAGACGATCTACGATGTGGCGATTCTTGGCGGCGGACCTGGCGGATATACGGCAGCTTTTCGCGGGGCGCAACTGGGCCTGAAGGTGGCGCTCATTGAGAAGAGCCCCAAGCTGGGCGGGACCTGCCTGCATGTGGGATGCATCCCGACCAAGTCGCTCCTGTTCAACGCTGAGCTGTGGGACCACCTGAAGCATGCAGCCGAGTACGGCATCGACGGCGTGGAGGGACGCACGCTGAACTGGACGGCCGTGCTGGCCCGCAAGAACTCCGTGGTGACCAAGCACACCAAGGGCCTGGAATTCCTGGTGAAGAAGAACAAGGTGACGCTGCTCTCCGGCTTTGGGCGGCTGACGGGCCCTGCAAAGGACGGCGTGCATACCGTGGCACTGAGCGATGCGGCGGAAGGTGGGCCGGCGGAGGTGAAGGCGCGTCATGTGATTCTGGCGACCGGGTCAGAGGCGAAGACCATCTTTGGGCTCAAGCCGGATGACCGCATTCTGACGAACATCGAGATTCTTTCGCTGCCGGAGCCGCCGAAGTCGCTGATCGTGATTGGCGCGGGCGCCGTGGGCATGGAGTTCAGCTCGATCTTCCGCAGCTTTGGCGCGGAGGTGACGATTGTGGAATTCCTGCCGCGCGTGGTGCCGGTGGAGGACGAGGATGTGTCGAAAGAGATGACGCGGCTCTTCAAGAAGCGCGGCATCGACGTCAACACCGGCGCGAAGGTGGAGAAGATTGAGAAGACCGCAGCGGGCGTGAAGGTGACGTGGACGGGCGCGAACGGCAAGACGGTGGAGAAGGAAGCCGAGAAGGTGCTGGTGGCCGTGGGCCGCGCGCCGCGCACAGAGAACATTGGCCTCGAAAAGACGCGCATTGAACTCGACCGTGGATTTATCAAGGTGAATGAAGCGCAGGAGACAGCCGAGGCGGGCATCTTTGCGATTGGCGACATTGTGGCCGGACTGCCGCAACTTGCGCACGTGGCGATGATGAGCGGCATCGTGGCCGTCTCAAAGATTGCCCGGCGTGAGTTCAAGCCGGTACGGCGCGACCGCATTCCCGGCGCCACCTACACGGAGCCGCAGATTGGGTCGGTGGGATGGACGGAAGCGCAGGCGAAGGAGAAAGGCTACGAAGTGAAGGTGGGCAAGTTCCCCTTTGCCGGCAACTCCAAGGCGACCATTGTGGGCAATCACGATGGGTTTGTGAAGATTGTCTCGGATGCAAAGTACGGCGAGATCCTCGGCGTGCATATCATCGGCCCACAGGCCACCGAACTGGTGGCAGAGGCCGTGGCAGTAATGGAGTTGGAAGGCACGGTGGACGAGCTGATGTTCATGATTCACGCGCATCCTACGCTGGCCGAATCCATGCTCGATGCCTACGCCGCCGTCGAAGGCATGGCAATTAACGCTTAGTTGCAGGCTCGTTTTGGTGAGATGAAAGCGCCGGAAAGAATTGCTTGCCAATGAGCGCGGGCTTCGCGGAGGCTTACAATCAGTCGCACGGTACCGGCGAGGCGAAAGCGTCGAGATCGGTCGTACAGCGTATTCCCCGCGCGCAGTAATCCCCGGAGGTCCCGGATGGCAGAGGCATATTTGCGTCGCATCGGAACCGCGGTTCCGGAGCACGACATCCACGAGAAATTCATCGCCTTCGCTATGGAGATGCTGGAAGGTCGCCGCGCGCGCAACATCTTTCAGCGTATTGCTGCGAAGTCTGAGATTCACCATCGCTACTCCTGCCTGACGGACGAACCCGCGCGGAGCGACGCTGCCATGGATGCCTTCTCTTTCTATGCGGGCGGCAGGTTTCCTTCGACTGCGCAACGCATGAAGGTGTTTGAGCAGTCGGCGCCCGCACTGCTGCGCAAGGCGCTCGACCGGCTTGTGCTGAGCGCAGAAGAGCGGAGCCGCATTCGTCATGTGATTGTGACCTGCTGCACAGGCTTCTATGCGCCGGGAATGGACTTCGACATCATCGACTATCTCGGCCTGCCGCCTTCGACAGAGCGAACCATGCTGGGGTTCATGGGCTGCTATGCGGCCATCAACGCGCTGAAGCTGGCGCGACACGTGGTGCGATCAGAGCCGAACGCCCACGTGCTGGTCGTAAATCTGGAGCTCTGTACGCTGCACTTTCAGTCGACGCAGGACCTGAGCGAGGTGATTTCCTTCTCGCTTTTCGCGGATGGATGTGCGGCGAGTCTGGTGACGAGCGAGCCTGGAGGACTGGCCATGGAGAGCTTTCACGCCATGCAGATTGAAGACTCGCGCGACCTGATCACATGGCGCGTGGGCGATCTTGGCTTTGATATGTTCCTCTCCACGCACGTGCCGGCTCGCATTGCGAAGGCGATGCGCGAGCACGGAAGCTCGGTAACGAACTGCGGCGATGTTCAGCTATGGGCGGTTCATCCCGGAGGGCGATCGATTCTGGATGCGGTGGAGGATGGGTTGGGACTTGCGCCCGATGCACTGCGCAACTCGCGGGATGTGCTGGCATCGTTCGGCAATATGTCGTCGGCGACAGTGATGTTTGTGCTGGAGCGGATGCTGCGCGAGGCGGCAGGCGGGGAGTCCGGATGTGCGATGTCGTTCGGGCCGGGACTGACAGCGGAGATCATGCGCTTCCATGTGGCCTGAGACGAAATCTTTTGCGCAGCGCACAGAGCTGTCGGAGTGGATGGATGCGCCGTGCAGTTATACAGAGTTTCGAGCCTGCCTGCGGGACCTGATGCAGGTAAATCGCGTGGTCTTTTCTTATCGCCCGACGCTGAACTGGCTGGAGCAGTTTACGGGGAGCAGCGAACGGCCACTGCACATTCTGGACGTGGGCAGTGGTGCGGGCGACATGCTGCGGCGCATTGAGGAATGGGCGCGGGCGAAGAGTGTTGCAGTGCGCCTTACAGGAATCGATTTGAATCCACATGCCGCGCGGGCGGCGCGAGAGTTCACCGGAGATGGAAGCGCGATTGAATGGGTGACGGGTGAAGTCTTTGAGTTTGCGCCAAGGCATGGGATCGATCTCGTCCTCAGCTCTCTTTTTGCGCATCACCTGAAGGACGCGGAGATCGTGCGATTTCTCGCGTGGATGGAGCGCACGGCGGCTCTTGGCTGGTTGATCAACGATCTGAAGCGCGCGCGTGGATCGTATGTAGGATTTACGATGCTTTCGCGTGTGATGCGGTGGCATCGCTTTGTGCAGCACGATGGCCCGGTTTCGATTCAACGTGCTTTTACCGCCGAGGACTGGACGCGCTATGCGGATGAGGCACGGCTGGATCGCGATGTGATTCGCATCTATGATGCGTGGCCGGGGCGGCTATGCGTAGGGCGAGTGAAGAAATGAGCAATACACGCGCCTCGGCCTGCGACGCTCTCGTCATCGGTGGAGGGCCAGCAGGCGCGGCGCTGGGCATAGCGCTGGCGCAGAGTGGGCGCGCGGTCAAGCTGCTGGAACAGAGCCCAACGGCGCACAACAAGGTGTGCGGCGAGTTCCTCAGTCACGAAGCCATCGGCTATCTCGAATCGCTCCGAGTTTCGCCGCGTGCATTGGGCGCAGTTGCGATTCGGGGTGTGCGGCTGCATGCGCACACCAGGATTGCAACCTGCGAACTGCCGTTTCCGGCGCTGTCTTTGACGCGGCGCGCACTGGACGAAGCGCTGCTGCACGCTGCTAGGCGCGAGGGCGTGACGGTGCTGCGCGGGCAGCGCGTCGAGGGGCTGACGCGCACGAGCGATGGCTGGCAGGCGCGCGTGGTGGCCGGCGCTGTGCACGCAGCGCGTGATGCGTTCCTGGCGACGGGCAAGCAGGACCTGAGCGGATATCGGCGGCCGACGGGCAAACAGAACAACCTGGTCGGATTCAAGATGTACTTCCGGCTGGCCGCGGCGCAGCTGGAGGCGCTCAAGGGTTGGGTGGAACTGTTCCTCTTTCCCGGCGGCTACGCGGGCCTGCAGATGGTTGAGGGCGGTCAGGCGAATCTGTGCCTGCTGGTCACGCGAGAACAGTTCGCGCGCTGCGGCGGGGCGTGGACTGCGCTGCTTGAACACATGCTGCAATCTTCGCCTCCTTTGCGAGTGTGGATGGACGGCGCTGAGCCGGTACTCGACAGGCCGCTCGCCGTCTCGTCCATTCCCTACGGTCTGTTGCCCGCTGAGACCACAGACGGGTTGTGGCGGCTGGGCGATCAGGCAGCGGTGATTCCATCGTTCTCAGGCGATGGAATGTCGATGGCGCTGCACAGCGCGCTCCTGGCGGCGATGATGCTGGCGCGCGGCGCAACGCCGGCAGAGTTCGCGCGGGTGATGCGTGCGCAGTTTCAAGACTCTATTCAACTAGCGACCACGGTCTCGCGCATGTTGGTATCCGCACCGGTCGTGGCGCAGGCCGCGCGGATGTGGCCGGGGTTGCTGGGCCGCATCGCTGCGCGGACACGGGTGCCCACGAATGCGCTGCTGACTGCTCATCCCCTTTTGCGACACAATGGAGCAGGACTGGATGGATGATGAAGCAGACTTTTGCAGTGCGATGCGTGATTGCGCTGGGGCTGATGGCGGCTCTCGCTGGATGTGCGAGGCTTGGCGCGCAAACACTGGACATGATCGGCGAGTGGCAGGAGCCGACGGGCGCCGTGCTGCGCGTGGACCACTGCGGCAGTCAAGTGTGCATCTGGATTGAGGCGCTGAGCCGGCACGCCGATGCCCCGACGGACATTCACAATCCAGATTCGCGCCTGCGCGCCCGCGCGCTCTGCGGACTTGAGATTGGCAGCGGCTTTACTCTACAGGACGCGGCGCACGCGACGGACGGCACGCTCTACGATCCGAAAACGGGCAAGACCTATCACGGCATGATGACGGCGGACGGCGGAAAGCTCGAACTGCGTGGTTACATTGGCGTGCCGCTCTTCGGGCGCTCGCAGACCTGGACGCGGCCGGTAGCGCCTGTGAGGAACTGCGCGTCCGTGCCGGTCGGCTGAGCGCGCGGATTGAATGCAATCGCAAGGCGTTCGATATAATCGCCGCAACTTCTTATCAGAGCGCAACCCTTGCCAGCGACGAATCGGGGATTTTTGAGAAACGGAAAGTGGCATCCCTCGAACGAGAACTTTGGCTTCTCGCCTCAGGAGCTGCGGACCTTGCGCGCGCTGAACAGCCCGGCGCGCATTCAGAAGTTCATTGACGGGCTGGCCTATCAATACGCAGACACTGCCGGATCGCCTCGGCGCGTGCTGCGGGAGCGCAAGGGCCACTGCATGGAGGGCGCGCTGCTGGCAGCCTCTGCTCTGCGCGTCAATGGATATCCGCCGCTGCTGATGGACCTGGAGGCTGTGCGCGATGATGACCACGTGATCGCGCTGTATCGCGAACACGGTTTGTGGGGTGGAATCGCGAAATCCAACTTTGCCGGGCTTCGCTTTCGCGCGCCGGTCTATCGCACTCTGCGCGAGCTGGCCCTGAGCTACTTTGAGCACTACTTCAATCTCCGCGGTGAGCGAACGCTGCGCACCTATTCGCACGCGGTGAACCTGTCGACACTGGACAGCCAGCACTGGATGACGGCAGAGGAAGATGTCTGGTGCGTTCCGGAGGCGCTGATTGCGGCCAGACACTACCCGCTTGCTCCCGACCACGTCACGCGCGCGCTGCCGCGCGTCGATCGTCGCAGCCTGGAAGCGGGTATGCACGGGCGCGTGAAACACTGACGCGATTTCTGCGTCTGAGCTTCAACTCAGCGCGCGAGACTGAGCCTGCGCACTGACCTAGAGATCCGTAGACTGGCTGGCGACGAGAGCCTGCGCATTCGCGATGAAGTCAGCCAGCGGCATGGATCCCTGGTCGCCTTTGCCGCGGGTGCGCACGCTGACGGCATTGACCTCTGCTTCCTTATCGCCGAAGACGAGGATGTACGGCGTCTTCTGGTTGGCAAAGTCGCGAATCTTGGCATTCATCTTTTCGTTGCGTGCATCCACTTCTACGCGGAAACCCGCTGCCTTGAGTTCGGCCTCCACCTTTTGCGCGTACTCCAGATGGCGCTCGCTGATGGGCACCAGGCCAATCTGCACAGGCGCGAGCCAGAGCGGAAAAGCACCGGCGTAGTGCTCGATGAGCACGCCGAAAAATCTTTCGACGGACCCGAAGAGCGCGCGATGGACCATCACAGGCTGATGACGCTCGCCGTCTTCGCCAACGTATTCAAGCTCAAAGCGCGCAGGCAGGTTGAAGTCGAACTGCACCGTCGAGAGCTGCCAGAGCCGGCCGAGCACATCGACGAGCTTGACGTCGATCTTGGGGCCGTAGAAAGCGGCTTCGCCGGGGATGGTCTTATACGGAATGCCCTTCGCCTTGAGCACGTTGTCGAGCGACTGGATGGCGAGGTTCCAGTTTTCGTCGCTGCCCGCGTAGTGCGCGCGGTCCTTGGGGTCCCAGGTGGAGAGCTCGACTTTGTACTCGGAGAAGCCGAATGTCTTGAGCACGGCCTCGGCAAAGTCGATGCAGGCTGCGACCTCGCTCTCAATCTGCGAGGGCATGCAGAAGATATGCGCGTCGTCCTGCGTAAAGCCGCGCACGCGCAGCAGGCCGTGCATGGTGCCGGAGCGCTCGTAGCGGTACACATTCCCAAGTTCTGCGTAGCGCGCAGGCAGGTCGCGATAGCTCTTCGGCGAGTTCTTGTAGATGAGAATGTGGAACGGACAGTTCATCGGCTTCATGCGATAGTTCGCATCGTCCAGTTCCATCGGCGTAAACATGTTAGAGGCATAGAAGCCCTCGTGGCCGGAGGTCTGCCAGAGGTTTACGCGCGCCACGTGAGGCGTGTAGACAAGCTGATAGCCGCGACGCAGGCACTCCTCGCGCATCCAGTCTTCCATGATCTTGCGAATCATGGCGCCTTTGGGATGCCAGAAGATGAGGCCTGCACCGGCAAGTTCCTGAATGCTGAAAAGGTCGAGTTGTTTGCCTAAGACGCGGTGATCGCGGCGGGCCGCTTCTTCCAGGCGCGCAAAGTGCGCGTCCATGTCCTTCTTCGAGAAAAAGGCGGTGCCATAGATGCGCTGGAGTTGCGGATTCTTCTCGTCGCCGAGCCAGTATGCGCCGGCGAGGTTCGTGACCTTGACGGCCTTGACGCGACCGGTGGAGGGCACGTGCGGGCCGCGGCAGAAGTCGACAAATTGGCCGTTGCGATAGAAGCTGACCTTTGATCCTGGCTCAGTGAACTTCGTGACAAAGTGCGTCTTCATGAAGTCGCCGTCTTTTTCGAACTCGGCGAGCGCCTGCTCGCGCGGCTCGAACTCGCGGACAAACTTCTCGTCGCGTGCGACCACCTCGGCCATCTTCGCCTCAATGGCCGTCAGGTCTTCGGGCGTGAAGGGCTTCTCGCGGTAGAAGTCGTAGAAGAAGCCGGAGTCAGTTGCAGGGCCGTGGCCGAGCTTGGTCTCTGGGAAGAGCTCAAGCACCGCGGTGGCCAGCACGTGCGCAGCCGAATGGCGCACGACCTTGAGCGCCTCGGGGTCGGTCTCTTTGATCAGCTCGAGCTTTGCATCCTCAGTAAGCGGCGCAGCGAGATCGACGAGACGCGGTGCGGAGGCGTCTTCTGCGGCGTACATTGCGGCCTCAGAAGGAGCGTCCGCTGCGGTCTGGACGGCAGCCCCGTTGACCGGTGTGAGGCGCGCGACTACGACAGCCGCGGCAAGGCGCGGTGAAATGGAGTTGGCAATCTCCAGCGGCGTTGTGCCGCTGGGGACCTCGCGGACAGACCCGTCCGGCAGATGAATGGAGATGGTTTGCGTGCTCATGATGTCCTGGAGTGCCGGCGCTTGCGCCCTGCTGGAGCAAAGCCGCAGCAACACTTCAGGATATACCGGCGCACGGGTAAGCCATGCGGCATGATGCCGATTTAGGCCGCGGACTCAAGGAATTTGACTATTTCCGAAGGCCGGGGCCTTGCCACGGCTGGGGATGCGGGTCTAGGCTGTTGGTATGCGTCGATGTCGCTAACGCCGTTCTGGTGTCTGCCGCGATGCACTCGTGCGCCCGATTCGCGCACAATCTCCCTTGCCTGCGACGCAGGCCCTCACACCCACAAAAATCAAGGTTGACTTCCCCATAGCTTGCCGGGGCAGAGATACAAGGAGAAAAGATGGCGCGTATTGCCGCGAATGTGACGGAGTTGATCGGGCGCACCCCGCTGGTGCGACTGAATCGTGTGGCGGCCGGACTGCCGGCCACCGTGGTTGCGAAGCTGGAAAGCCAGAATCCGCTCTCCAGCGTGAAAGACCGCATTGGCAACGCGATGATTGCGGACGCTGAAAAGGCGGGCAAGATTACCCCCGGCAAGACGGTGCTGATTGAGCCAACCAGCGGCAACACCGGCATTGCGCTCGCGTTTGTGGCCGCAGTCAAGGGCTACCGCATCATCCTTACCATGCCGGAGACGATGAGCACGGAGCGTCGCGTGCTGCTGCGCGCGCTGGGTGCGGAGATCGTGCTGACTCCGGGACCGAACGGCATGAAGGGCGCGATTGCGAAGGCCGAAGAGATCAAGGCTAAAACGCCGAACGGCTACATCCTTGGGCAGTTCGATAATCCGGCCAATCCTGCCATCCATTACGCAACAACCGGCCCGGAGATCTGGGAAGACACGGACGGCAAGGCGGACTTTCTCATCTCTGGCGTGGGCACAGGCGGCACGCTGACCGGCGTGGCCAAGTACATCAAAGAGCGCAAGCCCTCCTTCAAGGCCGTGGCCGTAGAGCCGACAGACAGCGCAGTGCTCTCAGGCGGCAAGCCGGGCCCGCACAAGATTCAGGGCCTCGGCGCGGGCTTCGTTCCGAGCATTCTGGACACGCACCTGATCGACGAAGTGGTGCAGGTGACGAACGACGAATCGATCGCGATGGCGCGCAGACTGCCCGTTGAAGAAGGCCTGTTTGTGGGCATCTCGTCCGGGGCGGCCGTGGTGGCCGCGCTCAAGGTGGCGGCGCGGCCTGAGAATGCAGGCAAGCTGATCGTCGTCGTGCTGCCCAGCTTCGGCGAGCGCTATCTTTCGAGCGCGCTCTTTGACGCGCTGCGGCAGGAAGCTCTGGCGTTGCCGGTGGAACCTGTAACTCTGTAAGAACTGCATGGCCGGCAGGGCGAGCGCGCCTTGCCGGCTGCGATGCAAGGATGGAAGACCATGGCCCTGTTCGAACGCATCCGTGAAGATGTCGCGTCCGTGCTGGAGCGCGATCCGGCGGCGCGTTCGTGGGTTGAAGTGCTCTTATGCTATCCGGGGCTGTGGGCGGTGTGGACGCATCGCGTGAGCCACAAACTCTGGCGGTGGAGACTGCGGTTGCTGGCGCGCCTCATTTCGCAGATTGGCCGGTTCTTCACGGGCGTCGACATTCACCCCGGCGCGCTGCTGGGCAGGCGGCTGTTCATCGATCACGCGACGGGCGTGGTGATTGGCGAAACGGCCATCGTCGGCAGCGACGTGACCATCTACCAGGGCGTAACGCTGGGCGGCACGGGCAAGGGGCATGGCAAGCGCCACCCGACCGTCTGCGACAACGTCTTCATCGGCAACAACGCGAATATTCTGGGCAACATTACGGTGGGTGAAAACTCGCGTGTCGGCGCGGGATCAGTTGTGCTCACCGACGTTCCGCCAAACTCGACCGTCGTCGGTGTGCCCGCGCATATCGTGTACCGCAACGGCGAGCGGGTGCTCATCACCGATCCGCATGACATTAAAGACCCTCTCTCCGACGCGCTAATCGCGCTCTCAGCGCGCGTGGAAGAGTTGGAGGAGCGGCTCGGCGCGGTCGCGAGCAAAGCGGTTCCCTTCGCGGCGGAAGAGGCCGAGCGCAACGCCTATCGCGAAGAATTACAGCAGATGCGCGAGTACGTTTCGATGGGAGAAGGCATCTAAGCAGACAGGCTCCCAGTCTGCGAGCGGAGGTCCTGCGAGTGCTAGATTGGGTGCATCGCCACTTCGCGCCGGGGTTGCCCTGATTGCCGCCTAGCCGCTTCTTACTGCTGATCGCTCTCACGCTGCCTCGCGCGGTCTTCGCTCTTGCAACCGTGCAACCTGTGCCCGTTCCGGACGTCATGCGCTCCAGCGACTTCACCGTGCGTGTGAACGGCGTCCCAGTGGACGTGGCGCACGCCGCGGCGAGCTACGAATACGTGAGCTTCAGCATGACCGGTCCTGCGCAGGTGGAGATTACTGCGGCTGAACCGGGTTTCTGGGATGCGGGCGTGGATATCGAGCCGTGGCGGCTGGGCCTGCGCGCCGCACGCAACGGACAGACGATTCGCTTTACGCTGGCGAAACCGGCAAAGCTCTCCATCTCGCGCCCCCGCGACTTTCTCAACCATGCAAAGATGTTGTTTCTCTTCGCAATCGCGCCGCCTGCGCCCGCGCCCAGCGGTCCCAATGTGCAGGTCTTCCCTGCCGGCGTCTATCGCCAGAGCCTGAACCCAAAGAGCGGTGACACACTCTATCTTGCCCCCGGAGCGTATTTCTTTGGCAGCCTGAACCTGTGGAACGTGCAGGACGTAAAAGTGCTGGGGCAGGGCACGATCGTCTATGACGGACCGCAGGACCCGAACAACGACGAAGGCTGGATGCAGAAGCCGGACTGGCACTGCATCGGTGCGATGCACGCGCACAACATTGAGATTGATGGAGTCACGTGCATCGTGCGCTCGCGCACCTGGTCGATCCAGATGAAGGACTCGACCGGCTTCGTTTACGACGATCTGCGCGTGGTTGGCGGCAACCCTGGCAATGCAAACCAGGACGGCATGGACTGGCTCGGAGGCGGCGATACGATTGTGCGCAATGCCTTTCTGCGCGCCTCCGACGATGTGTTTGCCATGCAGGGCAACTGGGATGGCTACTCCGAAGCGGACATGCTGAGACCGGGGCACGAGGTCGCAAACATCCAGATCGAGAACAGCGAGCTCTCGACGAGCATCTCCAACGTGGTGCGCGCGGGTTGGCCACAGAAGATTTACAACTCGCATAACTTCACGCTGCGCAACTCCGATGTGCTGCACGCGGGGATTGGTGCATGCGGCCAGGACTTCGCGCTCATCGGCTTCTGGGGCGCGCAGGGCGCGAGCGGCGACCACTCTCACTTCCGCTTTGAGAACGTCTATCTCGACAACTGGTACTCGCTGGTGCAGTTGGAACAGGAGAAGCCAGCGTTGCACGATTTTGTCTTTCGCAATATCTGGGCCCTGGATCAGCCGCCGCTGACTGCCTCCACGCTGAGCGGCAACGTATCGGCAGTGACGTTCGACAATGTGAAGTATGGCCAGCATCGCGCGACGCAGGATGGCGACCTGCCGCTCGAAAGCTGGGGCGGCGCGCAGAAGGCAGCGCAATATGTCGAGCCTGAGGGGCCAGTGGCGTCGTTCACGGTGAATCCTCCAATCTACGCGCCCGGCGACAAGGTGCACTTCACTGCCGCGAAGTCCCCTCATGCGCGCTATATCTGGCTCTTTGGCGATGGGACGACAGCGCAGGGGCGAACGGTAACGCACCGATTTCCGGATGCGGACGGAACGGACCTCGACGGACGGAATGGCGCGGGACGCTTCCGCGTGATGCTGCATGTCATTGACAGCGTGGGCAGGGAGGACTGGGCCGCGCAGGGTTTGGTGGCTGTGGCCACATGGCATCCGGCGGACCACGAGATTGCGGCATTGGCGCCCGGACTCGAGTGGGCCATCTTTCCCGGTACGTGGACGGAGCTTCCCGACCTGACCAAAGAGACGGCGCTTTTCCGCGGAGTCGCCGCCAACCTCATCGCCGACTCGCACGGATTTACGCGCTATGCAACCGCCTGGGACGGCTACGTCGAGGTCCCTGCGGATGGAGGTTACACCTTTCATCTGCTGGCGCGTGACGGCGCACGGCTCGTGATCGACGGCATAGAAGTGGCAAAGACAGGCCCTCCCTTTGCGCAGGTCTGCACCTCCACCGGCAACGCGATGCGCTACGCGCGAGGCTCTCTTGGTCTGCATGCCGGCAAGCATCGAATGCATGTCGAAGGACTGCACTCCGTGAGCGAAGGCACGCCCCGCCTCTTGTGGGAAGGACCGGGGCTTGCCCTGAGCGATGTGCCCAGCGCCGCCTTTACCCATGAGGCTGCAGCGGTTACAGCGCAATAAGCTGGCGCGGTTTCTGTTGGCTAGTGCGGAAGTTGCGTCGTATCCCAGCCGCCGCCGAGCGCACGCACCAGGCTGACGCTCGATGTGAACTGGCGTGTCTGCAGGTCGATGACGGCGCGCTGATTCTGCAGGAGCGTTGCTTCGGCAGTGAGAACCTCAAGATAGCTGGTGACGCCGCCCTTGTAACGCTGATTGGAGAGATCGAAGGATTGCTGCGCCGCGCCCACGGCGCGCTGCTCCACAGTGGCTTCCTGTTCCAGCACACGGAGATTTGAGAGCTGATCTTCTACGTCCTGAAAGGCCAGCAGCACCGTGTTGCGATAGCTGTCCGCCTGCGCATCGTAAAGGTGCCTCGCCTGGCTGGTAATCGCGTGCCTCTGCCCGGCGTCAAAGAGCAGTTCCGTGGCCTGCGCGCCGAGCGACCAGAGCGAACTGGGACCCTGAATCCACGTGCCGCCGTGCGTGCTCTCAAAGCCGCCCGCACCGCCCAGGCTGATGTTGGGATAAAAAGCGGTGATAGCGATGCCAATCTGCGCATTGGCTGTATCGGTCAGCCTCTCCGCGGCCGCGATGTCGGGCCGGCGCTCCAGCAGCTGTGAGGGAACGCCAGTCGGCACCTGTGGCAGAGGCAGGTCAAGCGGCGACGGCGGAATGCTGAAAGCGGAGAGATCGTAGTTGGCAAGCGTGCCGATGGCGTGCTCGTACTGTGCGCGGGCCTCGCCGACATCCACAAGCTGGGCACGCACTGTTTCGAGCTGTGTCTGGGCCTGTGCCACATCCACGGCCGTGGCCACGCCGCCGTCAAGCAGGCGCTGCGTGAGCTGCAACTGGCCTTCGAGGTTGGTCACCGTCGATTGCAGCAGGCGCGTCTGCGCATCGAGGCCGCGTAGCTCAAAGTATGCGGTCGCCATCTGCGCATGCAAGGCGAGGTCTACCGAAGCCTGATCCGCCGCGGTGGCCTGAGCCGTGGCGCGCGCGGCTTCGACGGTACGGCGAATGCGTCCAAAGAAGTCCGGCTCCCAACTGGCCTGGCCCGTGAGCAGCAGGTCGTTGTAGTTGGTGGTGCCTCCTGCAGTGGCAAAGGGCCGGTTCGAGGAGAGCTTCTGGTGAGCGAACGACGGCCCTGCCGTGAGCGTAGGGTAGAAGAGCGATCGGGCAGCGGCGATCTGGTCGCGCGCAGCCAGATAGTTCTCAAAGGCGCTGCGCAGGCTGGGGTTCTGCGTGGTCACGCGCCCCTCCAGATCGTTCAAATGCGCATCGTGATAGATCTCCCACCAGTTGCCGCGCAGCATTCCATCGGAAGGCGAAGCGGACTGCCAACTGCCGCCATTCGGATTGGGCGGAGGCGCAACCGATGAGGCGCCAACTTCCTTGTAGGCTGCGGGAGCCTGATATGCGGGACGATTGTAATTCGGTCCCGCAGGCTTGCAGCCGGTCAGCAGGACCAGCGCGCCCGCGGCGATCGAGGGCACGCCGAGCAGTACCGTTCGAAGCGCCGTGCGCCTGCTTTGCGCGGAGGGGTCTTTCCATCTCCGCATCGCTACTTGCCTCCCTGCCCGGCGGGTCCTGCGGCCTGTTCAGGAGTGACCGCTTCGCCGTCAATCAGCGAATCCGGAGGATCCTGTATGACCTTGTCAGATGCGGTCAGGCCGCTGACAATCTGTACCGTCGCGCCATCGTCCTGCCCGATCATCACATGGACCAGGTGGACCTTGTTGCCTTCATCCAGCGTGGCAACCTGCAGGCCTTCGCGCCGGAAGATGAGCGCCGCAGCCGGCACGATAAAAGTCGGGGTTCCGTTAGGAACCTTGAAGTGCATCTGCGCCAGCGCACCCGGCATCAATTCGCCGCTGCGGTTATCTACATCCACTTCGACGAGCAGGGTACGGCTGCTTGGCTCGATGGCCTCGGCAGTGCGCACCAACGTGCCCTGATAAGTCTTCCCTGGGTGCTCGGGAAAGGTGAGGCCGATCTTTGCGCCGACCTTTGCGCTCTGAGAGTAAATCTGCGGCACATTTGTGTAGACACGCAAAGTCTGCAGCGCCTGCATATGGAAGAGCTCTTTGGATGCGCCCTGATCGATAAGTTGGCCGGTGTCGATGTTGCGCGCCGTGATGACGCCGTCGAATGGTGCATAGACCTTCTCGAAGTCCTGCAGTTGCGTCAGCCGGTCCACGTTGGCCTGTGCCGAACGCACGGCCGCCGCGGTGGCCGCTGCCTGGCTCACATAGGTATCGGTATCCTGGCGGGAGACGGCGTTGGTTTTGACGAGGTCCGAATAGCGGTCCGCCTGAATCTTGGCGATGTTGGCATTGGCCTGCGCAGTGGCGAGGTCGGCCCGCGCCTGCTGCAACTGGCGGTCAATCTCCGGGGTGTCAATCATCGCAAGCAGGGCGCCTTTCTTCACGTGCGCGCCGATGTCGTAGTACCAGTGCAGAAGATAACCGTTGGTGCGCGCGTAGATCGGTGAATCTGTGTAAGCGGTGACATTGCCGGGCAGTACGAAGCTCGAGATCGAGCCGCCCTGCCGCGCGGGCAGCGCAATCACGGTGGGCGGCGCAAGTTCGACCGTGGTGCGCGCAAGAACTTTGTCGCTGTGCACGCGGCTGACAATTCCGACGCCGCCCAGAATCAGCGCCACCAGGCCGACGACGATCAGGACTGCGACGGTTCTGCGCGGAGAGACAGCGACGCCCGCGGGCGCGCTCTCATGGCTCTCTGCGGCGCGGCCGGGTTGGTGGTTGGAATGGGTTGGTTGGTTCATGCAAGCTGCTCCCGAATAACGTTTGCGGTCTAATCGAACTCGTCGATGGCCGCGCCCGATTGGGCGATTGAGTGTCCTTTACCGCGGCGTTCCAGCCAGCCATGTACCAGCGAGAAAAAGGCCGGAACGAAGAAGAGTGTGGCCACCGTGGCCAGCAAAAGGCCGCCGATGACGGCGCGTCCCAGCGGCGCATTCTGCTCGCCGCCGTCGCCCATGCCCAGCGCCATCGGCACCATGCCGATCATCATGGCCAGCGCGGTCATCAGCACAGGACGCAGACGGACGAATCCAGCATTCAGCGCAGCCTGCCGGGCGTCGCCCACCAGCGTCACAAGCTGCTCGCGCGCAAAGCTCACCACCAGAATGGAGTTGGCCGTGGCCACGCCCATGCACATGATGGCACCGGTCAGAGCAGGGACGCTAAGACGCGTGCCGGAAAGAAACAGGAACCATACGATGCCGGCCAGCGCCGCCGGAAGCGCAGAGATAATCAGGAACGGATCGAGCCAGGACTGGAAGTTGACGACGATGAGCAGGTAGACCAGCAGGATCGAGAACACCAGCCCGCCGAGCAGTCCGATGTAGGACTTGGTCATCGTTTCGCTTTCGCCGCGCAAGGCAAAGCGCGAGCCTCTCGGCAGATCCTTCTGGTGCTCGTTGATAATCCGTTCCATCGCGCGCGTCACGCTGCCCAGGTCTGTGCCGTTCACATTCGCGTAGATGTCCATCACGGGCAGGATGTCGTAGTGGCTCACCGTTCCGATCTCATTGCCGGGTACAACGTTGGCCATGTTGCCCAGAACCTGCACAGGCGCAGCCGCGCCGGGCGCAGCAGTGGCCGGTGAAGCGGCTGGCCCCGGCGATGCAGCAGAACCTGCGCCGGGCACAGCTCCGGGAGCGCCTGTCGATGCTGCGGCTCCCGCCGGCGCCTGCGCATTCGGAACGGTGATGGGCATGTTCTTCAGAGCCGCCAATGAATCCAGTCCGTATTGCGGCGCCTGCACTGCGATGTTGTAACTGACTCCGTTGCGCGGGTCCAGATAGAAAGTAGGCGAGGTTTGAAAGCTGCCGCTCAGCGTCACCAGCAGGCTCTGGATGACATTGTTCTGCGTGAACCCCAGGTCGCGCGCCCTGGTGCGATCCACGTCTACCGTAAAGTTCGGCAGATTAAAAGGCTGCTGGATGCGCGCATCGATGACGCCGGGAACATAGCGCACCTCGTTCAACATGCGCTCCGCCAGATGATGATCGCCTTCAAGATTGGGGCCGACGATCTGAATATCAATCGGCGCAGACAATCCGAAGTTCAGAATCTGCGAGACGATATCGACCGGGAGCATGTAGAACGTGACGCCCGGATACTGCTCCGCCAGCACCTGACGGAGCTTGTTGACGTAGGCATCGGTGGGGTGGTGATCCTTGGTGAGCTGCACCTGGATATCCGCGTCAGAGGTGCCCACCGGAGCTGAATTGGAATAAGAAAGATTCAGGCCCGAGTAGGGCAGGCCGACATTATCGACGATGGTTACGATCTCATTGGCAGGGATGAGCTGCCGGATGGTGCCGTCGATGTGGTCACAAAGCGCCGCTGTCTCTTCAATGCGCATGCCGGTGTGGGCACGCAGGTGGAGCTTGAACTGGCCGGAGTCCACCGAGGGGAAAAAGTCCTGGCCAAGCCACGGGCCCAGCACGCCAATGGAAAGCACGGCAAAGAGCAGGAAGACTGTGAGGAAGACCGGGGCGTGATCGACGCACAGGGTCAGCAGGCCGAGGTAGAACCGGCGAAAGCGGTCGAATCCGCTTTCGAAGGAATGCTGAAAACGCGTGAAGGGATTGCGGCTAGCCTGCTTGCGAGCGATTTCGGCGTCGTCATGCTCGTGCAGCATGTACTTGGCCATGGTGGGTACGAGTGTGCGCGAGAGCAGGTAGCTGGCCAGCATGGCGAAGACGACTGCCTCCGCCATGGGCACAAATAAATAGCGCGCTACGCCGCTCAGGAAGAACATCGGCACGAAGACGATGCAGATCGAGAGCGTGGAGACGAGCGCCGGTACGGCAATCTGCGCGGAGCCATCAAGGATCGACTGCTCCAGTTCCTTGCCCGCTTCAAGATTGCGGTTGATGTTCTCAATCGCGACCGTCGCATCATCCACCAGAATGCCCACTGCCAGCGCCATGCCGCCCAGCGTCATGATGTTGATGGTCTCGTGGAGCATGGCGAGCACGATCAGCGAACAGAGTATTGAGAGCGGAATCGAGACAGCGATGATGATGGTGGAGCGCCAGCTCCCGAGAAAAACCAGAATCATGATCGCCGTCAAACAGGCGGCGATGATCGCCTCGCGCACCACTCCGTCAATGGCGCTGCGCACAAAGATGGACTGATCCGAAAGCGCATTGATGCGAAGCTGGGGCGGAAGCTGACCCTTGACCAGCTCCAGCTTGCTGCGAACGCCGCTGATGATGTCGAGCGTGGACGCCGAGCCGGTCTTGAGGATGCTCATGAGAACGGCGCGGCGTCCGTCCACACGCACGATGTTGGTCTGCGGCGGGTAGCCGTCGCGCACGTGCGCTACGTCGTGGATGTAAATCACCGTGCCGTTCACCGAGCGAATTGGCAGATTGTTCAGCTCGTCCACGATACTCGGAGCAGAGTTCGACTCAACAATATATTCGAAGTTATCCACCTTGATGGTTCCGGTGGGAACGATCAGGTTCTGCGCGGATACAGCGTTGACCACGTCGGCCGCCGAAAGGCCTTTGGCCTGCAGCGCGGCGCTATCGATGTCCACCTGAATCTGGCGCTGCTTGCCGCCGTAGGGGAAGGGTGTCTGCGCTCCTTCCACGGTGGCCAGTTGCACGCGGATATTGTTTGTGGCCAGGTCGAAGATCTGCTGCTCATTGAGCCCGGCGCCGGCCAGGCCAAGCTGCAGCACCGGCACGCTCGCCGCGTTGTACTGAATCATGAACGGCGGATTCGTACCCGGCGGCAGAAATCGCAGTTCCGCCTGATTGATGGCGCCCACCTGCGCCACGGCTGACGCGATATTGACGTGCGGCTGGAAGAAGATCTTGATCACCGCCACGCCATTCAGCGACTGCGACTCGATATGCTCGATGTCGTTGACGGTGGTCGTCAGCCCGCGCTCGCTGACGAAGACGATGCGCGAGGCCATCTCCTGCGCTGATAAGCCGGTGAAGTTCCAGACCACCGAAATCACGGGGATATCGATGTTGGGAAAGATATCCGTCGGCATCGACAGGATGCTGTATGCCCCGAGAATCAGAATCAGCAGCGCGAATACGACGAATGTATAGGGCCGCCGAAGCGCCAGACGGACAATCCACATAGTACGGCTACCACCCCCGGGCCGGTTCTTCCTTTCAGATCATTGCGCTCGCATCCTTCTGCCGGAGTTCGCCTCCGGAGAGTCCCGCATGGCCCAATCTGAAAGGCAGAGCTGTGGAGCGGATTCGATACTCCTGCGGCAGCGTGCCGAATTTCCGCTCCCGTAATTCGTGGTGGAACACACCGGACGCCATGCGCCGCGCAGTCCACCATGATGTTCGGTATCTTCATGGTAGTCGAAGAGACGGCTCTTTGTGGGCTTGCCCCTTCTCGCCTGCGCACGAGAAATCATTCATGACCGCGGCTGGCCTGCCCGTTGGCCCACACAGGTTCACATCAATCCCACCTCGTGAACCGGTTTGAGGGCACTCAAAGCTGTGAGGCAATGCGATGCGCGCAGTGGTTGCTCAGGCGGCGAAGATGGCCAGCGCGAGCACGCCGAGGCCGGTTAGCAGACTCATGGGGTCTCTCATGGCAAAGACGACCGGGTCCTCGTTAAGCTCTCCGCGTGAGGCCAGCAGCCACACACGATGGAGCCAGTAGAGCAGCAGCGGAACAATGAGCCAGAGGCGCGCCGGATGACCGTAGAGGTCCGAGACGTCAGGCCGCGCGATGTAGAGCATGAAAACCACCACCGCCGCGTAGGCACTCGCGGTTCCGAAGCTGCGAATCTGCTCGAGATCGGCGACAAGGTACCCGCGCCCATGCGTCGATGAAACACCGCGCTCCCTCAGGTTTCCCAGCTCGCTGAAGCGCTTGACCATGGCCAGGGAGAGAAAAAGAAAGCTGGAAAAGCTGGCCAGCCACTGCGAAATCGGAGTTCCCGTCGCCGCGCCGCCGGCGAGCAGGCGCAGCGTGTAAAGCCCGGAGAGCAGCAGTACATCCACCACCGCCATCCTTTTAATCTGCGTGGTGTAAGCCGTGGCCGCCACAATGTAAAGCCCGAGCCACAGCGTGAAGGCACTGGGAAGCGTAGGCAGAATCGCCACAGCGGCGAGGGTGAGCGCCGCAGCCAGTATTACCGCCCCGGCCACCGAAAGGTCTCCGGCGGCGAATGGTCGAAGACGCTTGGCGGGATGACGGCGATCACTCTCGATGTCGAGCATGTCGTTGATGAGGTAGTTCACCGATGCGATGAAGCTAAAGCAAAAGAAGGCCTTGGTCACCGCCAGCAGTCCGGCCGGCGTGATCTTGTGGGAAAGAAGCAGCGGCATGATCAGCAGGATGTTCTTGGCCCACTGATGCACGCGAAGCGCCTTCAATAGGACGCGGCCTGTGGGCTTGCGATCTTCAAAGCAGCGGGCAATGGGGATGCGCTTGAGCCGGATTGCCAGCCGCAACGCCCAGCTCGGATTCGCAACCATCGCAACGGCTGCGTGGCGAAGCAAGGGCACGTCGGCTCGGGAGTTGCCGATGTAGTCAAAGGCGCCCACATCCTTCCGCAGGCGCTCCAGCTTATGGTTCGAGGTAAGGTTGTGGTCGCGGTAGGTGGCAAACACCCCCTTGAACAAAGACAGGTGGGCGGCGACCCTTTCAGCCAGCGCGCCATCAGCACCGGTGGCCAGGTAGATCGTCCTACCGTTCCGGTGCTCTTCCTGCAGATAACGCAGGAGTTCCGCCTGGTATGGAAGCCGCGCGGCATTCAATGGGGCCCGCCGCTCCACCTCGGCCTTCAGGCTGCTTCTTCCGCCCGCAAGCCAAAGCGGAACCATGAAGAGGGCGAGTGGGTTGCCCCGAATCAGGTGGCACAAGCCGTCCAGCAGAGTGTCCGACCTGACCAGCGTCCCATCGAGGTCCACGCAGAGAGGCCGCTGTTCTGCAGAGTTCGCTGGCGCGGACGGGGATGTATCCAAGTGGGCCTCACCTTGCAGCGGAAAGGGTGCAGTCTCGCATCGGAAGATTGGCTCCGATGGCCAGTGAATCTTGGCCTTCGCCGGGGCTGCCGATTTCTTGCAAGACCGAACCGACAAAATCTGGTGGCATTATAGGAGATAGTGCGGAACGGTCGCTTTCCGCTCCTGCCTGTTCGTCAGCTGGCCCTCCCTTTCGCTGACGCTGAAGCGAACGGCGGGATGCTTTTATAACCGGAAGAAGCAGAAGGGTTAAACTTTTCTGGTCGCTTCAACGTCCACACAACTGGGTGCAGGCCAGTTGCGCCCTTCGAGCTAGGATCCCGTATCCTGCCGGCCCGTACCCCCGAAAGTGACGGACTTCAAAAGAATGCCCATGCTTGAGACCTCTGAATCCCGCACGCCTGTCATTGACCCAACCGGACCGCAACGCGCCCCGAGGAACAGGACCGTCCGCGTCATCGTTTACGTTGTGCTGCTCGCCGCCCTCGGCCTGATTGCGTGGCGCATCCACCAGAACCAGAGCCAGGCTGCCGCCAACAGTGCGAAGCAGGCGGCCATGCTGATGAACCGCCCGGTTCCGGTGCAGGTGGTAGCCACGGAGCGTAAAGCAATGCCGGTCTTCCTCACCGCTCTCGGCACGGTGACGCCCTATATGAGCGTCACGGTGAAAGCGCGGGTCAGCGGGGAGCTTCTGCCCGTCAAATTCACTGAGGGACAGGAGGTCCGGCAGGGCCAGACGATTATGACGATCGACCCCGGCCCGTACAAGGCCGCGCTGGACCAGGCCAAGGGCAATCTGCTGCACGATGAAGCCCTGCTCAAAAACGCACAGGCCGAGTACCGGCGCTACACCGCGCTTTACCAGGCCGGCGTTGTCTCAAAGGAGACGCTCGACGCGGATGAGGCCGCGATGGGCCAGTATCAGGGCGCCATCGCCGCCGATAAGGCTGCTGTAGACAACGCGCAGCTGCAGCTGGACTGGTGCTCGATTCAGTCGCCCATCAACGGCAAGATCGGCCTCAGGCTGGTGGACCCCGGCAACATCATCAGCGCCAACACCACCAACCTCGTCATCATCAATCAGCTTCGGCCCATCGCCGTCTACTTCACTCTGCCGGAGAACCAGCTTCCCGCGGTGCTGCACAAGCTGGCCGCCGAACGCCAGCTTTCAGTGGACGCGTATGACCGCAACGACGTGCAGAAGATTGCCACCGGCGAGTTGCTCACTACAGATAACCAGATTGATACCACCACCGGCACCGCTCGCCTGAAAGCCGTCTTCAACAACGAGGACGAATCCCTGTTTCCCAATCAGTTCGTCAATATCCACCTGGTGATGGAGAACCGGCCCAACGCGCTCGTGGTGCCGACCGCAGCCATTCAGTCTGGCGTGCAGGGCACCTTTGTCTGGGCGATTGGCAAGGATGCTGGCGGCAATTCAGTAGCCCGGATTCAACCCGTCAAGGTCGCGCTCACAGAAGGTCAAACAACGATTCTCGACAGCGGGCCGGATGCAGGAACGAGCATTGTGGTGGATGGCGCGGAGCGCCTGCGCCCTGGGCAGTCCGTCATCGTCAGCGCGGCGCATACAGCTCCTTCCACCCCCGCTCCTCAGCAGAATCCCTTCGGCGCAACCGGCGGTCCACGGCCTGAAGGCAACGCCTCCGCCGCGCATCACGCACAGGGGAGACACGAGTGAGTCCATCCCGTCCATTCATTCTTCGCCCGGTCGCCACCTCGCTGCTGATGGTGGCGATTCTGCTTGCCGGCGCCGTTGGCTACCAGCAGTTGCCCGTCTCGGCGCTGCCCGAGGTGGACTACCCCATCATTCAGGTGCTCACTTTTTATCCGGGCGCGGGACCGGACGTCATGGCGTCGGCGGTAACCGCTCCTCTGGAGCGCCAGTTCGGCCAGATGCCCGGCCTCAAGCAGATGACCTCGGTCAGCTCCGGCGGCGGCTCCGTCATCACGCTGGAATTCAATCTGGAAGAGAACATCGACGTGGCCGAGCAGGAGGTGCAGGCGGCCATCAACGCAGCCAATACCTTCCTGCCGCCCGACCTGCCTAATCCGCCTATTTACAGCAAGGTGAACCCCGCCGATGCGCCGATCATGACGCTGGCGCTCACCTCCAATTCCCTGCCCCTCGATAAGATTGAGGACGCGGCAGACACCAATCTCGCCCAGAAGATCTCGCAGGTTCTCGGCGTAGGCATGGTTTCCATCGCCGGCGGGCAAAAACCCTCCGTGCGCATTCAGGCGAATCCGGCGCAGCTTGCGGCCTACAACCTCAGCCTCGAAGATCTGCGCACTGCGCTTGCCGCGAGCAACGTCGATCAGGCGAAGGGTACGCTGAACGGCGAGCGCCAGTCCTACACCATCGGCGCCAACGACCAGTTGCTCTCCAGCGCCGACTACCGGCCCGTGATTGTGGCCTATCGTAACGGCGCCGCCGTGCGCGCCTCCGACGTGGCCACCATCGTGGATGCCGCCGAAAACTCGCAGCAGGCCGCGTGGATGGATCGCCAGCCCGCGGTAATCGTCAACATCCAGCGCCAACCCGGGGCCAACATCATTGCGGTTGTGGACCGCATCAAGAAGCTGCTGCCGCAACTGCAGACCAGCCTGCCCGCCACTGTGCAGGTCAAGGTGCTCACCGACCGCACGGTCACGATCCGCGCTTCGGTCAAGGATGTGGAGTTCGAGCTGATGCTCACCATCGCCCTCGTGGTGATGGTCATCTTCCTCTTCCTGCGGAACCTTGCCGCAACCATCATCCCATCGGTCGCCGTGCCGCTCTCCATCGTGGGCACCTTCGGCGTCATGTATCTGCTGGGCTACTCGCTCAACAACCTGACGCTGATGGCCCTCACCATCTCCACCGGCTTTGTAGTGGACGATGCGATCGTGATGATCGAGAACATCTCGCGCTACATCGAAGAGGGCATGAGCCCGATGCGCGCCGCGCTGAAGGGCAGCGAACAGATCGGCTTCACGATTATGTCGCTGACCGTCTCGCTCATCGCCGTGCTCATCCCGCTGCTCTTCATGAGCGATGTCGTAGGCCGCCTCTTCCGCGAGTTCGCGATTACGCTGGCCGTCACGATTCTGGTTTCGGCGGTCGTCTCGCTGACCCTCACGCCGATGATGTGCTCGCGCATCCTGCGGGACAAGGCCCACGCGCGCGAAACTCGCTTCTATCACTGGTCAGAGAACGTCTTCAACTCCGTCATCGCTGCCTACGGACGCACCCTGCAGCGCGTGCTGCGTCACCGCTTCATCACCCTGCTGGTGACCATCTCCACCTTCGTCGGCACCGTGCTGCTGTTCATCGTCATCCCCAAGGGCTTCTTCCCGGTGCAGGATACGGGCGTGATTCTGGGCATCAGCGAAGCCCCGCAGACCGTGAGCTTCAAGAGTATGGCTGAGCGCCAGCAGCAGCTCGTCGATGTAATTCTGCAGGACCCGGCGGTGGAGAGCATCTCCTCATTCATCGGCGTCGACGGGACCAACACCACGCTCAACTCCGGCCGTATCCAGATCAACCTCAAGCCGCTCGATGAGCGCGGAATCTCTGCCACAGATGTGATTCGCCGCCTGCAGGGCAAGCTCGATGCCGTGCAGGGCATTCAGCTCTTCCTGCAGCCGCTGCAGGACCTGACCGTTGAAGATCGCGTCAGCCGCACGCAATTCCAGTATGCGCTGGAGGACCCGAACCAGACCGAGCTGGCCACGTACACGCGCAAAATGGTGGACGAACTGAGTAAGGAGAAGGCCGTCACCGACGTGGCGAGCGACCTGCAGGATCAGGGCCTCGGAGCCGAGCTTGTGATTGATCGCGACACCGCCGCGCGGCTCGGCATCGCCATGGCCGATGTGGACAACACCCTCTACGACGCCTTCGGCCAGCGGCAGGTCTCGACCATCTTCACACAGCTCAACCAGTATCACGTCGTCATGGAGGTAGCCCCCAACTTCCAGGCCGCTCCATCGACTCTGAACAATCTCTACGTGAAATCAGCGAATGGAACGCAGGTTCCGCTGAGCATGCTCGCCCACTGGGAGCAGACCAAAGCGCAGCTTTCCATCGGCCATCAGGGACAGTTCCCATCCACCGTGGTCAGCTTCAACCTGGCTCCGGGCAGGGCGCTCGGCGACGCAGTCAACGCGGTCAACGAGGTGGAGCAGCGCATCCAGATGCCCGCGGCCATCAACGCGAGCTTTCAGGGCACGGCTGCCGCATTTCAGACCTCGCTCGCCAACGAGCCGCTGCTGATCCTCGCGGCGCTGGTCACCGTCTACATCGTGCTGGGCGTTCTCTATGAGAGCTACATCCACCCCATCACCATCATTTCCACACTGCCTTCGGCCGGTGTGGGCGCGCTGCTTGCGCTCCTCATCACCCATTCAGAGTTCAGCGTCATCGCGCTCATCGGCATCATCTTGCTCATCGGCATCGTGCAGAAGAACGCCATTATGATGATCGACTTTGCGCTCGATGCCGAACGTACGCAGGGCAAGCCCGCCGAGGAAGCGATCTTCCAGGCCTGCCTGCTGCGCTTCCGCCCGATTCTGATGACCACCATGGCCGCCCTGCTCGGCGGCCTGCCTCTGGCCCTCGGCGGCGGCGTGGGCGCGGAACTGCGCCGTCCTCTCGGCATCTCCATCGTCGGCGGCCTGATCTTCTCGCAGCTTCTTACGCTCTACACCACGCCGGTTGTCTATCTCTACTTCGACAAGCTTTCGCGCCGTCTCCACCTGCAGGTTCAGCACACCAGCCTGCGTGAAGAACCGGTCGCCGGGGACTGAGGAGCCGCTCGCGATGCATCTTTCCGGACCTTTCATCCGCCGCCCGGTCGCAACCACGCTGCTGAGCCTGGCGCTTCTTCTCGCCGGCTCCGTCGCCTACTCGGTGCTGCCCGTCGCGTCTCTGCCAGAGGTGGACTTCCCCGTCATCGGCGTGAACGGCGGCCTGCCGGGCGCCAGCCCAGAGACCATGGCCTCCTCGGTGGCTACACCGCTCGAGCGTCAGTTCGGCCGCATTGCCGGGGTCAACCAGATGACCTCCATCAGCGGCCTCGGAAGCGCCTCCGTGGTGCTGCAGTTCGATCTGAACCGCGACATCGACGCCGCTGCGCGCGACGTGCAGGCCGCTATCAATGCGGCGCGCAGCCAGTTGCCCTCCTACCTGCCGCAGAATCCTGGCTATCGCAAGGCCAATCCGGCCGATGCGCCCATCCTGATTCTCACGCTCACTTCGGACGTCGTGCCCAAACCGGAAATCTACGACATGGCGGACTCCATCCTCGCGCAGAAGATCTCGCAGATTGAGGGTGTCGGGCAGGTCTTCGTCGGCGGAACATCGCAACCGGCTGTGCGCGTCGAGTTGAACCCCATGCTGCTGGCCAACACCGGCATCGGGCTGGAGGCCGTCCGCACCGCACTTGGCAACGCCAATGCCAATCGCCCCAAGGGAGCCTTCCAGGATGCGACTCATCGCTGGGCGATTGACGATAACGACCAGATCTTCAAAGCCAGCGACTATGCACCGATTATCGTCGGCTATAACTCCCAGACGGGCGCGCCAGTCCGCGTAGAAGACGTGGGTACGGTCAGCGATGGGGTCGCCGACATCCACACCGCAGGCGTGGTAGGCGTCAATCCGCCGCATGGCCCGTCCTCCAAGCTCAAGACCGCGGTGATGCTGATCATCTTCAAGATGCCCGGCGCCAACGTCATCTCCACCGTGGACAGCGTGCTGCGCGAGCTGCCGCAGTTGCAGGCCGAGATTCCTCCCACCATCAAGATTGATGTGGTGGCAGACCGCACAACGAGCATTCGCGACAGCGTGCGCGACGTGGAGATCTCGCTCTTCATCAGCGTCGTGCTTGTGGTGCTGGTCGTCTTCCTGTTCTTGCGCGAGATCTGGGCCACCATCATTCCCTCGGTCGCTGTACCTCTCTCTCTGGTCGGCACCTTCGGCGTGATGTATCTGCTGGGCTACAGCATCGACAACCTCTCTCTGATGGCGCTCACCATCTCCACCGGCTTTGTGGTGGACGACGCCATCGTAGTCATCGAAAACATCACGCGCTACATCGAAGAGGGCATGCAGCCGTTTGAGGCTGCGATGAAGGGCTCGCGCGAGATTGGCTTCACAGTTCTCTCCATGAGCACCTCGCTCATCGCCGTCTTTATTCCCATCCTGCTGATGGGCGGCATCGTAGGCAAGCTCTTCCGCGAGTTCGCCGTCACGCTCTCGGTGGCCATCGCTGTGTCGCTGCTTGTATCCCTCACCACCACGCCGATGCTCTGCGCCAAGTTTCTCAAGTCGCGCGATGAGTCCCGTCACGGCCGCATCTACCGGATCAGCGAACGCGGCTTCCAGTGGCTTCATCACGAATACGACACCGGGCTGCGCTGGGTGCTGCGCCACCAGTGGCTGATGCTCGGCGTTGTCTTCGCAACCGTAATTCTCAACGGCTATCTCTTCGTCATCGTGCCCAAGGGCTTCTTTCCGCAGCAGGACACCGGCCGGCTCGGCGGCACCACACACGCTGCGCAGGACATCAGCTTCGACGCCATGCGCGACAAGCAACGCATGCTCGCGCAGATGGTCCTTGACGACCCGGCGGTCGGCTCGCTGGTGGCCTTCGCGGGCGGAGCCGGACCCGGTGGCGGCGCGCTCAACATCGGCCGCATGTTCATCAACCTTAAGCCCCCCAGCGAGCGCAAAGGCGTGACCTCGGATATGGTCGTCAACCGCCTCCGCAGCAAGCTCACCAGTGTGCCCGGCGCAACCCTCTTCCTGCAGGTACAACAGGAGCTGCAGATTGGCGGCCGCGTCTCCGATGCGCAGTATCAGTACACCCTCTCCGATGAAAACCTCGAAGAGCTGAATCACTGGGCGCCGCGGCTGCTGGCGCGCATGCGGTCCATGCCCGAGTTGCGCGACGCCTCGACGGACCAGCAGGATCAGGGCCTTGCCGCCAATCTCCTCATTGACCGCGACTCGGCCTCGCGCCTCGGTGTCACCGCCAGCGCAATCGACCAGACCCTCTACGACGCCTTTGGGCAGCGCGAAGTCTCGACGATGTACACCGGCCTGAATCAGTACTTCGTGGTGATGGAAGTGGATCCCCGGTACCAGCTCAGCCCGGATGCGCTGAACGGTATTTATGTGAAGGCCGGAAGCGGCGGCGCAACCACTGCGCTGCCGAACGCCGGCACACTTGCGACTGCAGCGGCTGCGCCATCTGCGCCTGCAGGCATCCTTCCGGCTGCTCCGGCCATCGCAGCCAGCCCTGCCTCCACGGCCTCCGCTACCTTTCCTACCTCGGGCGGCGCGCTCGTGACCGCCACGGCAACCGGCGGCTCTCCTGCGTCGGGTCCCACACTGGCCGGCACACTCACCGGCGCTTCTCCAGAGACGAGCGCAGCACCCGCGGCTAGCGCTGTGTCTACGCTGTCCACCGCTTTCGCGCCCGCGCCGGCGGCAGCCGTCGTCTCTACCCCCGCCGGCCCCATGGTGCCGCTCTCGGCTTTCGCCGGCTTCGCTGCGCAGCGGACACCGCTGGCGGTCAACCACCAGGGCCAGTACCCCGCCGTCACGCTCACCTTCAACCTCGCCCCCGGTGTGGCTCTTGGCGATGCGGTCACGGCTCTGCAGGGCGTGCAGCGCGATATGGGCATGCCCAGCACGGTGCACGCTTCCTTCCAGGGCACCGCGCAGGCCTTTCAGGATTCGCTCAAGAACGAGCCTTACCTGATTCTGGCCGCGCTGGTTGCCGTCTACATTGTTCTCGGCATCCTCTACGAGAGCCTGATTCACCCACTGACGATTCTCTCCACGCTGCCGCCTGCGGGTGTCGGCGCCATCCTTGCGCTTCTGCTCACCCGCACCGACCTCAGCATCATCGCCCTCATCGGCATCCTGCTGCTGATCGGAATCGTGAAGAAAAACGCCATCATGATGATCGACTTTGCGCTGCAGGCCGAGCGCGAACAAGGCCTGGCGCCCATCGACGCCATCTACCAGGCCTGCCTGCTGCGTTTCCGCCCCATCATGATGACGACCATGGCGGCTCTCTTCGGCGGCCTGCCACTGGCCATCGGCATGGGCTCAGGCTCCGAGCTGCGCCAGCCTCTCGGCATCACCATCGTCGGCGGCCTCATCGTCTCTCAGATGCTCACGCTCTTCACAACGCCGGTCGTCTATCTCTTCTTTGACCGGCTGCAATGGAAGGTGATGAAGCTCCATCGCCTCGGCGAAGAGCTCGAAGAGGCGCACGGCGACTGATTCGCACCAACGCTACAAAGCAGAAGCCCCGCGGCATCCTCCTGCTATCGGAGCGCCGCGGGGCTGTTTTGTTGCAATCAGGATTGGGAATCAGCTGACGTACGCCGGCTCTTCCACCGGCGCGCTCTGCGTCAGCCGAACCGGATAGTATGCGTTGCGCGTGTACTGCTTCACCATGCGGTTCGTGTTGAAGTAGGACCCGTTGAAGGCCAGCGTCGTGCGCATCATACGTGCCCAATGCTCCCTCGACTCCAGATAGAGCGGCACCACGGCCTTCTCCAGCTTGCTGTAGAGCGACAGTGCCTCGGCATCGTCATCGGCGCCGTCTTCGATGGCCCACCCGGTAAAGCCTTCGATGCAACCCTCAATCCACCAGCCGTCGAGAATTGAGAGGCTCGGCACTCCGTTCATCGCTGCCTTCATGCCGCTGGTGCCTGAGGCTTCATACGGCCTCCGCGGCGTGTTCACCCAGACATCCACGCCCGCCGTCAGCAGCGCGCCCAGGTCCCACGCGTAATTCTCGAGGTAGACGATGCGCAGCATTTCATTGGAGAGCTTGCCTGCCGTTTCAATCACCTGATGGATCAGCGCCTTGCCGGGCGTGTCTTGCGGATGAGCCTTCCCGGCGTACAGGATCTGCAATCCACCGGCCTGTTCCGCGATTTTCAGCAGGCGCTCCGGATCCTTCAGCAGAAGGCTGGCCCGCTTATAGGTCGCTGCGCGACGCGCGAAGCCCAGCGTCAGTACGTTCGGGTTCATCACGAGGCCCGTGCGCGAAGCCACCTCGCTCAACAGCGTCTCCTTGGCGCGCGCATGCGCCTGCAGAATCTCCTGCTCCGGAATTTCGATGGCGTTGCGCAGATACAGATTGTCGCGCCTCCACGCAGGCAGATGCGCATCCAGCATCTGTTGGACCGGCTCGCACATCCACGTAGCCGCATGTACCCCATTCGTGATGGAGTCGATGGCGTACTCCGGGAACATTTCGCGCGAGACCTTACCGTGCTGCATCGCCACGCCGTTCGCGTAGCGCGACAGCCGCAGCGCCAGCAGCGTCATGTTCAGAAGGCCACCTTCAAAGCAGCGCAGCCTCTCCAGGCGTGCGGTCCTCTCGCCGCCGAGAATGCGCACCACCTGCTCCGTCGAGAAGCGATCGTGTCCGGCGGGCACGGGCGTGTGTGTGGTAAACACGCATTGAGAGCGCACCTTCGCGATGTCGGACTCGGTGCAGATGCTGTGCGGCCCACCGGCAAGCTGGCTCTCCAGCAGCGTCAGCGTCAGCAGCGCGGCGTGGCCTTCGTTCATGTGATACACGTTTACATGCAGTCCCAGGGCGGTGGCCATCCGCACCCCGCCCATGCCCAGCACAATCTCCTGCTGCAGGCGATAGTTGGTGTCTCCGCCGTACAGGTGATCCGTCAGCCCGCGGTCCCAGCCCGAGTTCTCATCCAGGTCCGTATCCAGCAAGTAGATGGGGAGAATGTGCCCGGAGCGGCCCTGCAGGTCATAGCGCCACGCCCGCACTGCCACCACGCGGTCCTCGATGGCGACCGTCACCCTGACAGGCTCCTCCGTACAGAAATCGGCCGGGTTCCAGGGCTGGACCTCTTCAGTCTGATCTCCTGCTCCGTCCAGATGCTGCTGGAAGTAGCCTTTGCGGTGGACGAGCGAAAAAGCGACGAGAGGTACGCTTAAATCTGCCGCGGACCGCAGCGTATCGCCAGCGAGAACGCCCAATCCACCGGAGTAGGTGGGCATTGCAGGCTGGATTGCGATCTCCATGGAGAAGTATGCGACCAGGCCGGATTGCGGAAATGATTCATAAG
Source organism: Acidobacteriota bacterium (assembly GCA_021781795.1). Classification (GTDB taxonomy): domain Bacteria; phylum Acidobacteriota; class Terriglobia; order Terriglobales; family Acidobacteriaceae; genus Telmatobacter. The sequence continues at coordinate 12,110 of JAJXWA010000011.1, read as the reverse complement.
TAAAAGGTTTGCTTGGGTTCGATTGCATCGATCGTATCTCTCTGCCGCGCCGTGCTGCGGCGCTGCCAATGGGATGGGCTTGAATCCAGGGAAGCGAACCGGACTGGCGGCACTGCCCGCAATCCCGGTCCGGCGTGTACCCTGTCCAATTTTAACAAGGAAGCAAAAAATGAAGGCTCAAATCTGGTGCAGAGGGCGTACCGTGCGTGTGCAAAAACGGTCACCAAAGTGGGAGGCGACCATCCAATCCCCCCTGCGCCGCGAGCGGCAGATCTGGCAGCCGCGCCTGGGACCGATTCGCCCGCCGGCCTCAACTGCCTGAGAATTCAATCGATTCGATGTGCTCCAGCGCTTGCATGGCAGATGTGAACCTGGGGCACGATGCCAATCTCACCGGCGTAGCGTGCGGCGAGTGCTTCCGCAAACTCCGATGCCTTCTCTGCTTCGACTAGGTTGATGGTGCAGCCGCCAAACCCGCCCCCTGTGAGCCGCGCGCCAATCAGCCCCGGCAAATCCTGCGCGAGAGCCACCATCGCATCTGCCTCCACGCAACTGGCCTCGAAGTCCTGGCTGTAGCTCGTGTGCGCTTCTGCCATCAGCCTGCCCAATTCCTTCAGGTCGTGATGAATCAGCGCCTCGGCAGCAGCAACGGTCCGCAGATTCTCCGTAATCACATGGCGCGCGCGCTTGAGCGCATTCGGACTCATCTCATGGCCCCACTTCTCCAGGTCGCTCACCGTGGCATCGCGCAGGAAGCGCACCACGGGCCGATGCCGCGCGATCACCGCGCAAGCCTCTTCCACCTCGGCGCGCCGCGTCGTGTACTCGCCTCCGGCCACGGAGTGCTTCACCATGGTGTTGGCGATAACGAGCGCCACACTGTGCGGAATCGGCGCCAGCCGGAAGCTCAAGTCGCGGCAGTCCAGCAGCAGCGCATGGTCCTCTGCGCCGTTCGCGGAGATGAACTGATCCATGATGCCGCTGCTTGCGCCCACAAACTCGTTCTCGGCCCGCTGGCAGAGCCGCGCGAGTTCCGGACCCGTGTACGACACCCCAAGCAGTGAAGCGACCGCCAGCGCAGTGGCAACCTCCAGCGCCGCGGAACTGGAGAGCCCCGATGCCACCGGTACATCGCCCCACAGGCTCAGGCTCAGCCCCGGTATCGTGTGACCTTCACCTGCGAGGACAGCGAAAACACCGATCGGGTAATCGGTCCAGCGCTTCTCTGCCGAGCGTGGCAGCGCCGAGGCATCGAAGGTGCACTCCTCTCCGAAGTTCTCCGAATACAGGACGACCTTTCCATCCGTGCGCGGTGAAATCGCCGCCAGCGTCGCAAACTCGATTGCCGCCGGCATCACAAAGCCCTCGGCATAGTCCGTGTGTTCCCCAATCAGGTTCACGCGTCCCGGAGCCGCAAAGATGGATGGCGCGGACTGGAACCGCTTCTGGTGGAGCAAGCGCAAAGCAGCGGGATCATGCATGAAGGTCTTCTCTTTCCGCGAATTCAAAGTCAACTGCCATCTGCCAGGACTCCGTTGCACCCGGCGCGAGCACACGCGACCAGTCGCCGGTCTGCGCCAGAGAATCTACCGGAGCGGTGGCCGGCTCGAGAGCGACGCAATTCTGCTTCGGGCCTGGGCGCTCGGGCCACCCGCCGTAGCAGAGCCAGAGGCCCAAATAGGGGGTCTTTGCGGCGTCAAAACTGACTCGGATGCGTACTCCTGCGGAGGGCCGATGCAGCACGCCCCACGCCGACGAAGGCTCAACCGGCCCGGCAAATAATTTCTCTCCCACGCCGGAGGCAGCGGACTCAACGCGGCTCAAGTCCGCAATGTCTCCGTCCGTCAGTCGCGCATGGGGCCAGGCCACCACATCGCCTGCCTTGCCCAGCCGTTGACCCGCCGAACCCTCCACGCGCAAGGTTGCGATCGACGCCGGCAGCTCGATGCGATCTCCCGGCTCGACGGCAAAAAGCGGATGCGCCGCCCACGACCAGGGAACGGAATGGCTGCCGCGATTAGAAAGGGTGTAATCCAGACGGAGGGTCCAGCCTGAATTTGCAGGTGCGAGGTCAAGAGTCCGCTCCAGATGAAGCGGGAGCGAAAAGCAGGATGCCCCTAAGCGCACCGATGTGCCGCCATCTCCGAGGGGCTCCCAGACCACGCGCCACAGGTCTCCATGGTCTGGAACTGCAACAGGGCCGTTCGGTCCCTCCACGGTGCAGGCGGCTACGGATGGAAGGCACTCATCCCACCCGCTGGCGTCACTCTCGTCAAAGGCTAACTCGTGTGTTCTAGGGCGCGCCGGAGCCAGCGGCTCTTGCAGCAACTCCTTGCCTTTCAATTGGATCGAGGCAATCTTTCCACCCAGATGAGGCGAGAGAACGACGCGAAGATCCCCGTTCCGGATGAGAACGTTTTCTTTCGCGTGCTGGAGAACTACCTCGCTCCCCATCGTTCGTCTATCCCCTCTCGACCGCTTCAGAGGCCGATTGAAGCATGGCACAAATCGTAGCGATCCAAACCTTGTGCTCCGGCTTCATCAGGACAGAGCGGAGACATGTCACGGACGCCTTGGGTTCGGCGAGATCGTTCTCGCAGGATTGAAACCAGATCAGCGGCAATTGTACAAGCGCGAGGTGCAATCCGCGGAGAGCACTTGCTAGAAAAATATCATTTGCGGCCTTTGAAGCGCGCGCTGCGTCTCCATCGGCGACTTTCCAGACGACGATATCCAACTCCGGGCGGCCACCAGCCAGCGCCTCGAACCGGGACTGGTTGCGCAACCATCCGTCCAGTTCCAGCGCGGCCTCTCGACCCTGTCGCAGCCCCTCGGCAAACTCGCCGCCCGGCACGAGCGGCAACATCCGCTGCGTCGCCCATAAAGCCACTGCCGCCGCCCCTGCGCGGGAGCACTCCAGGCTGATCTCTCCCAAGTGCAACTCCTTTGAAGTGAAGTAGGTATACGGCGAGTCGTGTTTGTAGAAGCGCCCCACCCCCGGATCGCGAAAGAGCACGCAGCCGCACCCATAGGGCTGCAAGCCATGCTTGTGCGGATCGACGACAATCGAGTCCGCCTTGGCGATCGCTCCAAACGCCCTCCGAGCCGGCACATCCAGCGCCTCTTCAATCAGCTTGAAGTAGCCGCCGTAGGCTGCGTCCACGTGAATGCGGAAACCATACTTGCCCTGCAGTGCGAGGATCTCGTCCAGCGGATCGACCGCACCAATCGCTGTCGTACCCAGCGTGGCGACCACCGTTCCCACGTTCCCGTTCCGCAGCTCGGACTCCAGAGCGTCCATATTCATACGGCCGCGCCCATCCGACTCAACCGAGGTGTAATCGAGTCGCAGAACTCCTGAGATGCGCTGGTGAGTATAGTGCGCCTGCTCCGAGCCCACGATTCGCTTTCCCGGCGCCACCTGCCCTGCCACCCAGAGCGCCTCAAGGTTGGCGATCGTTCCGCTCGAGGTCAGATGCCCCAGATAGGCATCCTTCCAGCCGAACATCCCGGCAATCTCTGCCACCGCCTCCATCTCCATGGCAGAACTGGCTCGCCCGCCATCCAGGGCGTGGTTATTCGGGTTAATCGTCATGGCCAGCGCATAGGCCGCGCGCGCCACCGGATGCGGCGGCTTGAGCATCTGGCCCGCGTAGAGAGGATGAAAATAGGGAAAGTTATCGCCCAGTCGATCCGTCACGGCCTGCAGCACCTCGGCCATGCGGGCCGGGTCGTCCGCACCCGCAGTGGCAGGCTCAAAAGCAGGCAGCGTGGAGAAGCGGGCCATCAGCGCCTCACTGGCACGCGAGAGGAGATCGGGTACGGGATCGGTCGTCATGGGAACCTTTCACCCTACCACACCTCTGGCGCGGCTACCCTGCGGTGCTCATTCCAGACAACTTTCGGGCGTGCGGCAGGCGCTTTTCGGTTCCGCGCGACAAAGATTCATGCCGCGGGCTCTTGCTACCAGTGCTACACTAGGGTCAGCGTTAGAAACGAACCGGGCGTGAGCAGCAACTCGCCCAACCAAGCAAGATTCTGCCAGTGGTCGCTCCGATTCATCCAGCGCAATTCAATCCAGGAAATACGAGCAAAATGGAACAAGGTACTGTGAAGTGGTTCAATGACGCGAAGGGCTTCGGCTTCATTTCGCGCCAGAACGGCGAGGACGTTTTCGTGCACTACTCCGCGATCAATTCGAGCGGTTTCAAGAGCCTGCAGGAAGGCCAAGCCGTGCAGTTCAACGTGGTGAAGGGGCCCAAGGGCTGGCAGGCAGCAGACGTTCAGCCTCTGTAAGCCAAAAAGCCAGATTCGGCAGAATCCAGCTATAACAACAGAAAGGCCGGGAGCAATCCCGGCCTTTCTGTTTGTGTTGCACCCACGTTCAGGTCGGCGGACTAGCACCTTGATAAGCGCTCAATCTTCAGTGATTTTCGTCGGAGAAGACCACGCTGATCGTCGTTTCCACTTCCACCGGCCGGTTATCCAGCATGTACGGCTTGTAGCGCCAGCTCTTCACCGCATCCATCGCCGCGCCGGAAAAGATGGGTACACCGCTGATCACGCGCAGGCCCGCAATCTTTCCTTCCTTTGTGATGCTCGCTTTCAACACCACGGTCCCGGAAAGGTGACCTTGCTTTGCAAGAGGCGGATAGATGGGCGCTGTCTTGTGGACGAGCATACCCGCAGCCACGCCCGCCGAGACATTTGCGACTTCGGGCTGGACGTTGACCTTATGCCCTCCGCTCAACACCGCCCCTGGGACTCCGCCTCCATATAAGCCGCCAAGCGCCAGCGTACTGGGGGCAGCATCTGCCACCTCTGGACGAGACGAGCCGCTTGCGATCTTCGAGGGTGCCGTGAACTGCACCGCCATGCTTCGGGCCGGAAGTCGTCCTGGATACGCCGGCTGAGCCGGTTCGGGATCCACAGAAGGCGGATCAACCACCGGCGGCTTCGCTCCGGCGGGATCCTTCGCAACCGCTACTGGCGCAGCGGCCCGATCAGTCGCAGCAGCAGGAGCCGGCTGCTGAGATTGCGGCTGGCTCACCACCGGTTGCGCCGGGCTACGCATCGGGACGGCGCTCTTCCGTGGTGAGTGCAAAAAGAAGAATGCAAACACAAGCACCATCGCGACAGGCCCAGCAGCAACAAGCCCTCTCCGCTTCCAGTCCGGGCTTTCTATCTCGTCACTTTCAGGTTCCTGCTCATACTGCGCGGCTTTGACCCTGGTGGTCTTCGCTGGCGTATCGCTGGCCTTGGCCTCCCGAATCTGGCGAGCCAGGTGCAGGACGCCCTCGTCGGTTTCCAATCCGCCCGCGTGTGGCGCAAGCGGCGTCGTCACGCCGCTCTGAGAATCAGTCGGTATCTCCCGCCGAGGTGGAACAGATGGCTGCGACGGCGGGGACGGTGGAAGCATCATGGGCCGCAATATTTCAACAGCAGCCGTCGCTTCCACAGGAGCCTTCGCGAGGGTACGATCCTGCTTTCGATCTTCAGGATTCGAAGCCGGCGCAGAAACAGAGAATTCCGTTGCCGGGCGTAAGGGGACTACGCCGTCGTTTCTGCTCACCTCGGTGATTCCATAATCGATCCGCCGCGGAATTACCTCTCGTTCCGCTGTCTCAAGCCGGTTGGTGCGGCGAATCTCCTGCACTGAAACCGAATCTGGATAGCGCTGCGCCGGCTCAACCGCGCGCTGAGGCACCGTAGCAGCCGGACTGGCTGGAGGAATAGCCACATCAGGCTCTGCTGTGACGACGCTGGCCGCCGGGGTCCCAGCTATGGGTGGTGGAGCGTTCCCATCCGTCGCACCGTGCATATCCACTGGGAGCGGAAAGAAATCTCGCGCGCCCGCCGCCGCAGCCTTCTCCATCAAAGCGCGATCTTCTCTTCTCGAATACACCATCACAGCCGGAGCGCTCATCGCAGTGAGCATCTCCACCAGATGAAGAGCGAACTCCTCGTCGCTGTCGAGATCGATCATCAAGAAATCGAAGTGCTCCGACAGCATCTGGAGAATTTCAAGCCGCAATTCGGGGTAGCTCGAAAATTCGTGGACCACCCTCGACTCAGGCGCGGCGAGCGCGCGGGCCATGAAGGAACGGCTCTCACTGTCCGGGCCAATCAGCGCAACCAGCATCATCTGCGAGTCAGCCTCTGCCAATTCTTCGTCCCCACGCTCCACTGTCGTATCAGCACTCGTACTCGCTATCATGACAACCCCTGCCTGAAGCCATCTGTGTCGATGCCGTTAGCTCGCCCGCCACGCGGTTCTACGAAACCTCGAATCGTTACGCTCTCATCAGGCTGGTACAGGCCAGGCCATCTGAAATGAATCCGGCACGCAGCGAAAATTCAGGGAAAGATCATGCATCAAAGACTTCTGCGCGCTGGATCGCTTCTAAGTCAGAACAATTGGATAAGTTGAAGCTGCACACGCAGTTCGACGAGGGCCGCAAACAGGAAGGATCAAACCGACCTGGAATAAGCCAAATCTTACGCCCGCCAAAGCGTCTCAAGATGTCTCGATTGAAAGGAGAAACATGCCTTTAGTCACGTAACTTAAGGCTGACAGCGCACTCCGGTTCCTATCTCTGGCGGGGGGGGGGCGCCCTCCGGGAGGAGCATTCGCGCCCTTACCAATGCCCATGACTTCAAGGCGCCAGTATCTCGCTCAGATAGTTGCGCGTTCCCCGGATTCGCTCCAGATACGGATAGCGCAAGCCTCCGAAATACTGGATTTCGTATGTGTTCACCGAGTCAAGGATGCGAACGGTCGTCGAGATCTTTCCGTTGGGCAGAGACGCAATGAGATCGTGCCAGTCGCGGAAAAGTCTTCAGAGGGCACGCGGTCATGAGATTCCTGGCGCATCAAAGCGCCGGCGTGCAAGCAAATCAACGCGCCTTTAGCTCCGGATAGCGCGTGAAGATCATCCGCTGGTCCGCTGCGCTGAGCTGGTTCAGGCGAGCCGGCTTGTCCTGCGGGCGCAGTCTCTTTTGATTCAACACATTCATCAGGCTCCACTCTCGCTGCATCTCCCGTGGTTCCTCGGCCCGCAAGTCATAGCGCGTGAAATCGATTGCCAGCCACGGGGTGGGCTTCTCCCAATCGCGCAACAGTGCCAGACGGAACTCCTGATTCATGAACCACTCGATCTCAAGCTGCTTCTCTGAGCCGGGCGCGCCCGTGCCTCTCTCGTCAAATCGGTAGTTGATCCGCGAGTTATCCGGGTTGTGACGGCGCCACTCCATGCCAAACGCGCCCTCGGTCGTCACCTGCGTGTCGGGCCATCGCTCGCGCACCGCCTGCAGCCAGTAGGTCAGGTCCTCGTCGTGGCCGACCGAGACCTCCCAGATGGCCGTGACCCAGCCAAATCCATTCAGTGCATAGCCGCCGTCGAAATGGATGGCTGTTGTGTCAAGCATCTCCTTGCGACCAGCCGTCACGCCCAGGTCCTGCACCGTTTCAATGGGGCCGACACCCATCCGGCTGTTGAATCCACCCTCGAAGCCGTTGCGTCGCGCCGACAGAAAGTCGCAGGTCCACCCGTCCAGGCAGACGCAGTCAATGATGTCGGCCCTTGATTGCGCGGGCTTCAGGTAGTGCTCGCGGCTGGGGTAGTAGGGATAGCAGATACCGCCGTCTCCATCCCCATTGTCAATGCCATGCTGGCTCCAGATCTGGCCCTGGCAGACGTGGATACCTTCATCCTGCGCCAGCAGCCGCTGGTTCTCGGCATCCATGAATCCGGCGATGAGGCATTGCGGGCGATAGCCGCCGCCGACCATTTCCGAAACCATCCCCAGCGCCGTATGAATCGTCTGGCGGATATTCTCCCGCGTGTCATACATCGGCGCAAAGTAGCCGCCGGGAATGAAGGTCACCTCGTCGCCATAGCGATCGTGATAGCTGGCGAGCAGCTTGCGCGCTTCCTGGTATTCCCTGCGCGTATCGTGCAACGCCAGCCAGCTGATAGCCCAGGTCATTTTTCCATCCGGACAGCCGCGGGCAAAGGCCTCGCGCCGCGCACGAATCGCATCGGGCCGGTTGTCTGCCGCTTCATCCTGACCGATGGAGCGCGTCGGCGTCACCTCAATCTGATTGACGCGAACAACAGAGATGTGGGTCAGAAAGCGCCCACGCAACGGGAGAACTGCATTACCCCATGAGGTGGCCGGCGATGCGAGCGCGAGGGACGCTGTTGTTCCGCCTGCTCGCCGCAGAAACTCGCGACGCGACCATCCAGACGCTGGTCGTTTCGGATTGCTTCCTTTGCTCATGGACAGGCCGCCTTATCAACCCGTGTTTCTCAGCCCCGCCGAGATGCCGCTGATGGTGGCCGCGATTGCGCGGTTCACTTCCGGTGTGTTCTCCCCCGCACGCTTCCGGCGCAGCATATCCACCTGGATCAGGTGCATCGGATCCACATACGGATTGCGCAGCTTGATGGAGCGCGCCAGCACCTGGTTCTTTTCGAGCAGCTCCGCCTGCCCCGTGACCGCAAGCACAGCCGTCACCGAGCGGTGGAACTCCTCCTCAAACATGGCGTAGACGCGCTCGCGCAGCGCCGCATCCTCCACCAGCGAGGAGTACAGCCGCGACGTCGCCAGATCCACCTTGCCCAGCGCCATCTCCACATTGCGAATCAGGTCGATGAACAGGGGAAACTCGCGCGCCATCGTCCGCAGCAGTTCCAGAGACCCGGTGCGCGCCATGTACTCCGACAGCGCGAAACCCACGCCAAACCACGCCGGGACCAGAAGCCGCGACTGCGTCCAGCCAAAGACCCATGGGATCGCGCGCAGATCGGCAATATTCGTGGTCGCCTTGCGTCGCGCGGGCCGTGAGCCAATCTTGGCGCCTTCCAGCTCGCCCACCGGCGTGGACTGCTCAAAGTACGTCACCACTTCAGGGTTTTCCAGCACGTGCCGGCGGTAGAACCCGAACGACAGCTCCGAAAGCTCGTTGAGCGCCTCTTCCCACTCCGGCTTCAGCACGCCAGTGAAGTGCCCTTGCGGATCGCGTGCGTTGGGCCGCGCCAGCGCATCGAGCGAGGCTGCAATCATCAGCTCCAGATTGCGCTCCGCCAGCACCTCGTCGGCATATTTGAAGTTCAGCACCTCGCCCTGCTCGGTGATGCGAATCTGCCCCTCGAAGGCGTCCATCGGCTGCGCAAAGATGGCCCGGTGCGTTGGCCCGCCGCCACGGCCCACCGTGCCGCCGCGACCGTGGAAAAGCCGCAGCTTCACGCCGCACTCGCGCGCCACCACATGCAGATCGCGATGCGCGCGGAAGATCTCCCAGGTGCTGGTCAGCATTCCGCCGTCTTTGTTCGAGTCGGAGTAGCCAAGCATCACTTCCTGCCAGTTATCCCAGCTCGCCAGCAGCTTGCGATAATCCGGCCGAGTCCACAGCTCACGACACACAGCAGGCGCATTGCGCAGGTCTTCAATCGACTCGAACAACGGCACCGGCATCAGGCCCGGATCGCCGCCAGCCTCGCGCCCGGAGCCTTCGACACGCGCGCCCCCCAGCCGCGCCAGCCGCACTACGGTCAAAACATCTTCCACCGTGGCAGCGCCAGAGATGACGTAGTGTCGAATCGTCTCGGGCGCGCAGCCGTTCTTGATTTCGGCCACCACGCGGAGGGTCTCCAGCACCGAGGCTGTCTCCGCGGACAGCGCGCCAGAGATCTCCGGCCCAATGGTGTCGGCAGCGGCTTCTTTCAACGCCGTGGCATGCACGCGCGCATGCTGGCGAATATCGAGCGTGTGCAGATGCAGGCCGAAGGCGCGGACCTGCAAAATCAGAGGGTCAATCAACGTGCGCGCAATGCGGATTCCGCCGTTCGACCCCAGCGATGCACGCAGCGTCTCCAGGTCCTCCACAAACTCTGCAACCGAAGCATAGGGCGGCAACGCCTGCGCGAGCTTGTCCTGCCCCTGCGCCAGCGTGTACGCCATCACCGGCAACGTGGCCGGCACAGGCGCCGGACGCTCCAGACTGCGCTGCAGGCGCGCCTTCAGGCAGATCACAAACCGGCGGTAGTACTCAAACTCATATTGCGCGCCAAAGACCTGCGCCTCCGGCGTGTGCACCTGCTGGATGTAGGCGTCCAGCTTCTTCATCAGCTCCGCGCTCACCGGCTTCTGCTGTGCGCTGCTCGTCAGCAGATCCATGATGGCATTGAGCCGCCGCTGATAGTAGAGCAGCAGATGGCCGCGCGCCAGTTGAACCGCGTCGCGCGTCACCTCAGGCGTAACAAACGGATTACCGTCCCGGTCGCCGCCGATCCACGAACCGAAGCGCAGCACCTGCGGCAATTCGTGAGGCTCCATCTCAATGCCGTACGATGTGCGCAAAGCCTCGGCGATCTCGCGATACAGCGAAGGCAGTGTGGCAAAGATGGAGACATCGTAGTAGTCCAGTCCCATCTTGATCTCGTCATACACAGTTGGCCTTCGCGAGCGCACCTCATCCGTCTGCCACAGGCTCGTAATCTCGGCCAGCACCAGCTCTTCCAGTTGCGCAAGGTCCTGCTCGGGAATCGGCATGTGATCGAGCTTTGTGAGAAACTCGCCGATGCGCCGCCGCTTCGACATCACCGAGCGCCGCGCCACCTCAGTGGGATGAGCTGTGAAGACCGGCACAATCAGCACGCGCCGCAGCCAGGCCATCGCCTCGTCCGCGCTAATGCCCACACGCCGCATCTCGGCCAGCGTGCCTGCCAGCGAGCCGCGCTGGCGGCCTGCCTCGCCGCTGAGCTGCAACGCAATGCGGCGGCGCTTGCGGTGGTTCGTCTCTGCCAGGTTGATGAGCTCAAAATAAAACGCAAAGGCGCGCGTCAGCAGGATAGCCCGCTCCACGGGCAGCGAGTGGACCCGCTCCAGCGCCTTCGTGCCATGCTGCGCCGCTTCGTCCGCGCGGCCGCGCGCTTCGGCATCGCGCCGGCGAATCGTGCCTTGCCGCAGCGCCTCCACATGCTGATAAAACTCGTCGCCAGCTTGCTCGCGTAGCACCACTCCCAGAAGCGTGCCCAGCGAGCGCACATCACGGCGCAGGGGAGCCTCTTTCAGCTCGCCGGACCGCGCCTCCAACTCAGCCAGCCTCTGCGACCAGCTCTCGGGATTCCATAAAAGGGCCATCTTCCTTTGATTATGCCTGATGGGATGTGACGCCCGTCTCAGGACCCGGCCTCACGCGCTTTCCAACTGCAGCATCAGCTCTTCCCATTCCTCGGTGAGCGAGGCGGCCTGCGTGCGCAGTTCTTCGGCCAGCGTGGTCAGCCGCTCCGTTTCGGCAGCGGAAACAAAAACACCAAGTTGCGCCTCGGTGTGCGCAAGCGCAGCTTCCACGCGTGGCACTTCCTCTTCGAGAAAGGCGCACCGGTCTTCCATCTGCTTCTGCTTGATGGGATTCAGCCGCCGCTTTCTGCTCGCGTCCTCCGGACCCCCCTCAATCACAATGGTCGTGCCGGCTGATTCTGCACGCTGGGCTGCTGACACAGACTCTTGCACCTCAACACGTGCCGTCGTCGCCGCCTCACCCGTCCCCAGCGCCTGCGCTTCCTTCCTCCGCAGATAATCCTCGTAATTCCCCTCGTACATCGTGACGCCGCCGTTCTCCACTTCCAGCACGCGCGTGGCCAGCCGGTCAATGAAGTAGCGGTCATGCGAAACAAAGATCACCGTGCCGCTGAAGGCGTCCAGCGCATCCAGCAACACGTCCTTGGCGCGCATGTCCAGATGATTTGTCGGTTCATCCAGCAGCAGAAAATTCGAGGGCGACACCAGAATCCTTGCCAGCGCAAAGCGATTCCGCTCCCCGCCGGACAGGACTCCCAGCCGCTTGAAGACATCGTCGCCTGAAAACAGAAAGCACCCAAGCAGCGACCGCAGTTCGCTCTCCGGCACTTTCAGCGCCGCGCGGCTGAGGTCGTCGAGCATGCGCGCCTCCCCGTCCAGCACCTTGTACTGATCCTGCGCAAAGTACTCGCTCACCACGTTGTGGCCAAGCTTGATGGTTCCTGCTGTCGGCTGCTCCACGCCGGTGAGCAGCTTGATCAGCGTCGATTTGCCCGCGCCGTTCACGCCCACCATCGCCACGC
>JAJXWA010000010.1:719-78613 GCA_021781795.1 Acidobacteriota bacterium | reverse complement strand
CGGCCGCGAGCCCGTGCGCGACTTCCCCCGCTCCAACGGCCACGGCCGCGCCGCCATCACCGGGCCCGCGCATCCCAGCGCCGCCGTGCTCAAAATCTCAGCCGCGGACGGTCTCACCAGCGCGCAACTCCACGATCGCCTGCTCGCCGCCGCCAAAGACAGCGGCCTCAAAAGCGCCTATGAGGTGGAAACCCTCGGACCCTCCATGAACCCGCGCCTGCTCTACCGCATCAGCCCCGACGGCAGCCGCCAGCTTGTCCGCGGAGCGGCGCTCGACGACATCGACCAGCGCACCCTCCGCTCCAGCATCCGCGCCGCCGGCAAAGATCTCTGGGTTACCAACTACTACGGAGACATCCCGCAGACCGTCCTCGCGCCAGCCTTGCTCCTCGACGATGTCACCATCCGCCGCGCCAACGAGAAAAACGACAAGCTGCCCTTCTATCCGCCGCCCAACTGACCCGCCTGCCTGCCCGGCGGTCACCTGCCCCGCGCGTCTAATCCGGACCGTATAGAACAGGCAACTTTTTCCCTTCCCGGCAATTTCTTCCTACCCACTCTGCCCGCTCAAAGAGTCAACTTACTCCAAATAAATGACTTATGCGGCCAAGCGAATGGCATCTGACTTGCTTCCACTCCGGATTAGGCCGTTCTCCTTCGTCGCGGCCTGTTCTCTGGAGGTATCTATGGTTGGCTCTTTCACCCCTTGGATAAAGTTCGGCCTTCCCGCCGTCGCGGTCATCGCAGGCATAGGCGGCTACGCCATTCACGAGCGCAACAGCGCGCAGAATCTTGAAGCTCAAAACGCTCAGATTGCAGCCCAGCTCGGCGCCACCAATTCGCAGATTCGTGCTCTCTCGGCGCAGGTCAACTCCCTGGCCGCCAACGATCAGGTCCGCACTGCGTCTCCTGCCTCCGCAGGTCGCGCAAGCGCTCGCCCCTCCGCAGGCCGCGCCCGCTCCGGCGCCCGCGCCTACGATCCGCGCTATAAGAAGATGCAGGCGCAGCTCGACGCGCAGGGCAAAGCCATCGACCAGACCCGCGCCGACATCGCCAGCACCCAGTCCGATCTCTCCAGCACCCGCACGGAACTCAACGGCAACATCGCGCGCACCCACGATGAGCTCGTCCTCCTGCAGAAGCGCGGAGAGCGCAACTACTACGAGTTCGACCTCACCAAATCCAAGCAGTTCACCCGCGAAGGCCCCATCGGCATCGAGCTGCGCAAGGCCAACATGCGCCACCAGTTCGCTGACCTCCAGCTCATGGTCGGAGACAGCAACCTCACCCAGAAGCACGTGAATCTCTATCAGCCGGCGATGTTTTATCAGCCCGATAGCCCGCAGCCCGTTGAGATTGTCATCAACTCCATCTCAAAAGACCACATCCACGGCTACATCAGCGCGCCCAAGTATCGCCAGTCGGAGCTCGCCGCCATGTCCGCACCTGCGCCCAACTCCGCACAAGCCGCCGGGCAGCAGGCCAGTGCCGATCCGCAGGCAAACCCCGCAGCGCAGCCCCCAACCCGCCAGAAGCTCCCCGTTCCCAGCGCCAGCGAAATCCAGTAAGCCCGCTGCGCAGGGGCAAGCTTCTTGCCTGATTGCTGTTCGATCTTCTCCCCCAGAAAATGCCCGGGGCCACGGTTCGTCGTGGCCCCTATGCAGTTTCAGTCCAGCCGCGTCAGATACGCATCGCCCTCTGCCGGTCGCAGCCGTCGCGCAATCGCCTCGGCCTCCTGGCGGCTGTCGCCCTCCGGCCGGATGCGCACCCAGTAACTCTTCTCACCGGAAAACTCAATCACATGCGAGTCGGGATATTTCCGCAGCAGTTCAGCCTTCAGCTTCTCTGCTTTGCGCTCACTCGTGAACGCGCCAATCTGCACGCACCAACGCCCGCCGTGGTCCAGCGGCTTTGGTGAGCGGTACACATCGATCCGCACCCGCGCCATCCCGCTCCAGTAGATCCCCACCGCCTTCGCAGATGCAGGGCTCAGGTCAATGATCCTGCCCGGCACAAACGGCCCGCGGTCGGTCACGCGCATCGCCGCCGTCTGCCCGGTCTTCAGATTCGTCACTCCAATCAGCGTCCCCATCGGCAGCGTGCGATTCGCCGCCGTCATCGCCTCCGCATCGAACACCTCGCCATTCGCGGCCCTGCGCCCTTTGTACGGCGCTCGATACCATGTCGCATCGCCCTCAAAGGAGTAGATGGGATCATGCGACGATACATACTGTAGATCGTCATCACTCACGCCGCCATCCGGCATCGGCGTCGCTGCAATCCGTCCCGCGCCGGTCGCCGCAGGCGCCGTTGCGCTCACCGCCGGCTGTTCGCTGCCCTGCGTCGTTGTCGTCACCGCCGGCGGCGCAGCCTGCGGAGCCGGCAGCCGGGCCGTCTGATGGTGGCCGCAGCCCGCCGCCACCAGGGCCATCGCCACACCAGCCCAGCCCCATTTGACTCTGCTCCATCTCTCCATCACGCCATCCCTCACCGCGCGCCCGGTCCCTTCGACTGGTCCATGCGGTCGGCCAGCTTCTGCAGGCTCTCCGCCACCTTCCGCATCGCGGTAATCGACTCGCTCCGCACCTGCGGCACCACTGCGTCGTTCACATACGCAATCGCGTGCCGCAGCTCCATCTCCATGAGCTCAATCGCCTCTTCAATTCGCTGGCCCACGCTCGGCCCCGGCGGTGGATAGCTTCCCACGACGCATCACCTCACTCTCAGTCTGGGTGGACGGTACTTTCCCGTCAATGTCACCAAAGCCGGCCCGTGCCTCACTCGTTAACAGGGCGCACCTGCCCGCCCGCATGCGCCCAGCCTCAACCGTGCTCTTCGGCACATCTCTTGTCTCTTTGCGGAGTTACCATTCCAGCCAAATCAGCGTCTTATCCATTAGCTTTCGCTGTCTCGCCTCGGCGAGCTTCAACTGGCGAGCGTGACATGGCAGGGTTCGCTGCGGATGGCCGTGTCGCATCTCCGGCAGCACCGCATCCTCGCCAGACATGCACCACTTGCAAGCCTCCGGCTCTGCCCGGAGCATCCTTGGCGCAAAGGACCATGCCCTTGCAGGAACGAGAGCAATCGCAGCGTCATGGCAAAACAACCCCAGCGGCCCCACGCCGCTGCGATTCTCTGCGCATCATCCTCGGCGCGGCTCTCCTGCTTTTTTCCGCGCACGGACTGCTCGCCCAGACACCCGCCGCCGATTCACCTCTTCCGCAGTCCCCGCAGCCCCAGTCCCTGCCCGCTACTCCGGCAGCGAAGACCACTCCCCTGCCACCCTGCCCCGTGAAGCCGGCGAACTCGCCTCGCCCCGCAGACCAGCTACCCGCCACCCCGCCCGGCTCCGCGCCATCCGCTGAAATCACAGCCCCGCAAGCTCCTGCCCTGCCCTGCAAGCCCGCCAAGCCCGTCAACTGGTTCGCCCGCTTCCTCAACGGGCCCGAGGTCAAGCCCCTCACGCCCGCGGAAAAAGCCCGCCTCGCCGTGCGCAACCTCCTCGACCCCTTCAACGCCATCACCATCCTTGGCCAGTCCGGCATCGCCGTCGCCTCTGACTCCCACTCCCCCTACGGCCCCGGCATGACAGGCTTCGGCAAAAACGTCGGCGTCAGCTACGCAGAAGATATGACCGGCGAGGTCTTCGGCACCTTCCTCATCCCCTCCATCACCCATCAGGACCCCCACTACCACCGCATGCCCAGCGCCTCCATCCGCCGCCGCGCCCTCCACGCTGCCATTCAGATCCTTTGGACCCAGGGCGACAACGGCCACGGCATGGTCAACTACGCCAACATCGTCGGCTCCGCCATCGGCCTCGGCATCAGCAACCTCTACGTCCCCGGCGAACAGACCCACCTCTCCGCCGACATCACGCGCTACTCCATCGGCATCGCCACCGCCCCCATCGACAACTACATCACCGAATTTCTGCCAGACGTCGCCCGCCGCATCCACGTCCGCATCGTCCTCGTCCAGCGCATCATCAACCAGGTCGCCACCACTGAAGGTGGCGGCGCACCGTAAACGCCTAACGCCTTCCCCATCAACGCCTTCACGCCCGACAGCGCAACCCATCGCCAGCCCCATTCGCGCCCCTCAATTCCCCGTTCAACCCCCGTTTCCGCCATTCGCTGCACCCCGGTTGGATTGACTGGCCGTCAAGTCTATCCTCGTACTGACTTTCTACGTTCCGGTGGGTGCCCTTTGCGGCCCAGCACATTAGAGCCGGAGCAGCCCCGCGACCGACCAATGCCGGGGCCCGCAATCGAGCGCGACCAACACATTAAAGGAGACAGTGAACATGTCCAAAGCAGTCAAGTACGCCGAGAAAGCCGTCGTCTACGCGGCCAAGGGCGCGTGGGTTGCCTTTGAGCGGCTGAATCGCATCAGCCCCAACCCGTCCTTCACCCCCAAGTGGAGCGACAAGCCCCTGCTCAAGAGCTATCAGAAGGAAAAGCCCCCTCTCGGCTGGCCGCGCACCACGGACTCCCTCTGTCCCAAGTGCGTCCCCGAGATCCGCCAGCAGATCCTCGACGGCAAGCTGCCCCATGAAGTCCTGCTCAACGAAAAGGTTGGCGAAATCAAGGCCCAGATCATCGAGCGCGACGGCAAGATCCTCATGGTCAAGGACTGCCCCAAGCACGGCCACTTTGAAGATGTCATGTCCATCGACCCGGCCTTCTTCAAGCACCTTGAAGAGTCCTTCCCCGGCCGCGACATCCGCGCCCACGGCGCCGGCGATGAAAAGCTCCACCACCACGGCACCAGCACCGTCACCCATGGCCGCGGCTCGGTCCTCACCATCGACCTCACCAACCGCTGCAACATGATGTGCGACCCCTGCTTCATGGACGCCAACCAGGTCGGCTTTGTCCACGAGCTCACGTGGGAAGAAATCAAGACCATGCTCGACAACGCCGTGCAGGTCAAGCCCCGGCGTCAGATGAGCGTCCAGTTCTCCGGCGGCGAGCCCACGCTCTCGCCCTACTTCCTTGACGCCGTCGCCTACGCGCGCAAGGTCGGCTACAACTCCGTCCAGGCCGCCTCCAACGGCATCGAGTTCGCCAAGTCCAAGGAGCTGTGCCGCGCCGCCGCTGAGGCTGGCCTCCGCTACGTCTACCTCCAGTTTGACGGCATCGGCAACGCCGCCAACTCCCACCGCAAGGTCGGCAACCTCTTCGACGTCAAGCTCCAGGCCATTAACAATCTCCACGAGGCCGGCGTGGACATCGTTCCCGTCACCACCATCATCAACGGCATCAACAACGAGCAGGTGGGCCGCATCATCAAGTTCGCCCTCGACAACCCCAAGAAAATCAGCTTCCTCTCCTTCCAGCCCGTCAGCTTCACCGGCCGCGACGAGGACATCACCGACGAGCGCCGCTTCGCCCAGCGCTACACCCTCTCGCACATGGCCCACGACATCAAGAACCAGTGCGGCTTCGGCGAGCCCGCCCGCGACTGGTTCCCCATCTCCTTCATGTCCACATTCTCTGATTGGGCCGACCTCATCCACGGGCCCACAGCCGAGTGGGGCCAGCTCTCCTGCGGATGCCACCCCAACTGCGGCATCGGCATGGCCATGATGATCGACAAGGAAACCAAGGAAGCCGCCCCCGTCACCGCCTTCCTCCACATGGATCAGGTCGCCAAGGACCTCGCCAAGGTCAATGACGCGGGCCGCGGCAAGTGGCTCTCCGTCATCGGCTTCGGTCTGGCCCTGCTGCGCAACTACGATCCCTTCCAGGCGCCCACCCACTTCAGAATCACCGACATGCTCAAGAAGATGGACAAGACCTTCAACGCCACCGGCCGCAACTACGGCAGCGTCAAGGGCGACCGCACCATGGAAGACATCCAGAAGCGCCGCTCTGACCGCTGGAACTTCCTCTTCATCGCCGGCATGTGGTTCCAGGATCTCTTCAACTACGACTTCCGCCGCACCGAGCAGTGCATCATCCCCTACGCCACGCAGGAGGGCGAAATCTCCTTCTGCGCCTACAACACCGGCATCGGATGGCGCAACATCATCGAGAAGATGCACATGACCGCCACCCTCACCAAGTGGTATGAGGAGCACGGCCGTCACGAGATCTTCGCCGGCGGCAAAAAGGTCGGCATGAACCACGTCGGCCACGACCTCAATCTCAACATGGAGCACGTCAACTCCGAGGCCAACCACACCCTCGACGAACTCGGCATCGCCAAGAACGCCCGCGAAGAGCGTCTCCGCGCCCGCGCCGCCAGCCAGTCCAGCATCGAACAGATCAAGCAGGACGCTGAAAACGCCAAGATGGCCAAGCTCTACCGCGAGCACGTCCTCGGCGAAAAGCCCGTCGAAGGCATCGTCTCGCTCGACAGCATCCGCCCCGCCAGCAACAACGCGGCCAGCCCCATCCACCGCAACCAGCAGCCCGCCGAACCCGTCGCCGGGGACTAGGGCATTGCATGCAGCAACCGCGCCTGCGGCGCAAAAATCGGAGGCCACCCATCAGGGCGGCCTCCGATTAGCTTCTGACCACTGACCACTGTTCCCCGTCCCACCCTTGGTTCTCCAGATCAGAAAGGCCGCCCGCAAGGGCGGCCTTTCTGACGATGGCACAAGCAAATATGCCTCACTATCGCGTCAGCCCTCGCCTGATAGGAAGACAAGTTGGATTTCGTTGATAGTAGACAGCACGATCTGAGCAAGGTTGTAAAGAGTTGGGACGACGGGTTTGAGATTCACGGGAAGCATGCTCGCGAATACTACGTTGAAGGTAGCCCGGCCTTGGTTCCTAACCTTTGCTTGTTTACATCCTTTGATAGGACGCTGCGCCACAAACTTTTCTACGATAAGCCATCTGTCGATGGCTAATTCGGCGCCTGCGTCATTCTCAACAGTTATGCCATCGACAAAGGCGAGTTCGACTTTGGCGATAAGGAGCCTATGCTTGTCTTCGTTGTCTAGCTCATGGAGGCACCAGAGGGCTTCTCTGTTCCCTCCCTTGTACGGCTGTATCACTTCCACAATGTGGTCAATGACCGCCTTTGGAGCTTTCTCCTTCAATCCGCCGTTAACGGCGGCTACAAGAGACTCCCTGGTCTCTCTAATGGGGAAATTGGTATACGTCGTCCGCCTTCCGTTTAGCTCGAACTCGATATCGCTCATCGCGTAGTCGAGAGAGGCGCGGAGGTTGTGAATAGCGTCCCCAAGCGTCAGCAAAAACGAGTCGGGGAGATTATTCGTCGCCTTGACCTTCAGAAGGTCATCGGCTCCATGAGGGTCGTGTTCAATAAAGACCTCGTACGGGCATCCCTCGATAAACCTCGTGTTGATTTGGTTGAGGTCGTGGATGTGCTGAAGGGCTCGCTGGAACTTTAGCTTCGACTCGTAGAAGATGTCAGGCATAGAGGAATAATAGAAAAGCCCGGACAGCTGGCCCACCCATTAGGCTCCTTCTCTTCCTCCGGGTGCCCTAGGTCTCGCTTCTGAGACCTGGGAAAGCACGAACCCGTCCCCGCCCCAGCCAGGCTGAAAGCTGATAGCTGGGTTCTATCCCCGCCGTCCGCCCGTCAGTCACCGCCGGTAGGGACAAACTCACTGTAGACGGCGTCCACCACCTTGATGTTCTTCTTGCAAAAATAGATCAACCAGACTCCGAGAAGAATCAACGGAATCCCGATGATGGCCAGGATGACGGTGAACGCGCAGACTGCGCCCAGAACGATAAAGCCCCACGCGCCTATCATCATGTTTTTGTTGGGCCGGATCAGAACCTGCTTTTTCATATACAGGATGTCCGGGTCGCGTGTCCCTGCGGCCTTGAAAAATCCCGTTACATTTTGCCTGTTCATCTTTCCGAACGTGCCAAAGCCCTCGATATTCTTGAGTCCCATCGTTCCCCCCTTATCAAGATTGCGAAGAAAGGATTGTCCCGATGTGAATCTTGCACTTGAACCGACGGACAATTAAAACATGGCCAAGCGTATTCGTCTCCAGTTTTTTGGAGATAGGTGAGAACAAATCCCTCACGGCGAGTGTCCCACCTGTTCCGTCTCTTCGACTCCGCCCACCAATCCTGGGCGTCTATTCATGGAGTCTGCAACCGCAGACGACTTGGGCGGGAAAGCACAAACCCATCCCCTACCCCACCAAGCTAGGAGCTAGCAGCTAGAAGCTGAGTCCTCGTCCCGCCGTCACATCCCTCAAAACCAGAACCGCAGTATCCTACAGGCCGGAGGACGGCCATGACACAGTACGCCTATCATTGCTGGGACTGCAAGCAGCAGTTCAACGTGCAGCACCCGGCCTCTCAATTCGTCTCCGCCCACGCCACCTGCCCCCACTGCGGCAGCACCCGCGTGCAGGAGCTGGCCGCCGCCCCGGCTGTGCACCCGGTCGAGAAGGCTCCCGCCGAAATCACCCACAGCCGGCAGGCCAAGATGCGCCAGCCCCGCCAGCCCCGCCGCCGCAGCGCCCTCTAGCTTCAAGGCAAGCGGCATGCTGAGAGCGAGTGCCCCATGACGTCTGCGCAGCAGTCGTCATGAGTGGAAATACCCCACCCCCCGTGAATGCTCCACCGCCTAACAGGCGGTGGCTTCGGTTACGGCTGGAAGCCGGATTGATCGGCCATGCGGCCGATTACACCACGTTGAAATCATCGTCTGGCGTCGGAGGCTTTTGCTCCTCGATATATCGCTTCCAGACTTCGTCTGTTACATTTCCGCTCGTTGCTGCCCAGTAGCCCCGTGCCCACAGATGCTGCCCCCAATAACGCTTAAGCAGGCTGGCATATTCGCTCAACAGCTTGTGCGAGCTCTTGCCTTTCAGATACTGCTCTGCCCGCGACACCGAGATTTGTGGCGGTATCCCAATCAGCATATGCACATGGTCCCGGTTGATCGACCCAGCGTAGATCACCATCTCTTGGCTGCGTGCAATCTCTCGAAGCAGTTCTCGGCAGCGTTGTCCCACGTCGCCGGCAAGCACCTCATACCGATACTTCGTCGTCCACACCAAGTGGTACTTACAATCCCACACCGTGTGGCTGCCACGCTTGTAGTCTTCCATCCCTACAAGCCTAGCCCCATCCGTCGCCTGAAGGCGAGGGGTTTACCGATCCCCTATCGGGGACTCTAAATTTATTTACGGTTTTCCACATTTCGTTTGCGTGTTTTCGCTTGGCTACTTTCGTCTCATCTTCGCTTTTTAGCTGAAACTACGCTCTCACCGCAAACCCGTTATCATGAGGTCGAGCGCGAAGCGAGGGTCCGCGCATCCATGTCCGAGCCAACCTTTTTCATCTCGGCCGGTGAGGCCAGCGGCGAGCACTACGGCGCGCTGCTCATCGCCGCGCTCCAGGCCCGCCTCCATTCCATTGGCCAGTCCGCATCCTTCTACGGCATGGGCGGAGACCGCATGGCCGCCGCCGGCCTCAATCCCGGCCTCAATCCCGGATTTGACCGCATCGTCCGCTCCGAAGACATGGCCGTCATGGGCATCACCGAGGTCCTCCATCACCTCCCGCGTATCTATTGCGAGTTTCGTAAGCTCAAAAGCGCCATCCGTCGCCGCCCGCCCTCGGTCGCCATCCTCATCGACTTCCCTGACATCCACTTCCGTCTCGCCGCGCAGCTTCACCGCCTCGGCGTGCCCGTGCTCTTCTTCGTCAGTCCCCAGCTCTGGGCCTGGAAGAAGCACCGCATCAAGCTCGTGCAGAAGTACGTCGACGAGATGCTCGTCATCTTCCCTTTCGAGGAGCAGTTTTACCTGGACCACGGCGTCCGCGCCCGCTTCGTCGGCCACCCGCTCGCCGATCTGCCCCTGCCTTCCATCTCCCGCGCCGACTTCGCCCTCCAGCACCAGCTCGATCCCACCCTGCCCTGGATTGGTCTGCTGCCCGGCTCCCGCGCTCGCGAAATCCGCGACAACCTCCCTGAAATCCTCCGCGCAGCCGACCTCCTTCTCCGCGACCGCGGCCCGGCTCAGTTCCTCATCCCGCTGGCTCCCACGCTCACGGCTGCCCAGCGCGCAATGACCACTCAACTCGTCGGCCAGCTCGGGCAGAACCTCACCGTCCGCTTCACTGGCGATGCAAGGGCCACCCTCCACCACGCCCGCGCCTCTGTTGTCGCCAGCGGCACAGCTACCGTCGAAGCCGCCCTCATCGGCAATCCCTTCGTCGTCGTCTACCGCGTCTCCCCGCTTACTTATGCCATCGCCCAGCGCGTCGTCACCGTGCCCCACGTCGCCATGGCCAACCTCATCGCCGGCCGCCGCGCCGTGCCCGAACTCATTCAGGGCGACTTCACCGCCGCCAACATCGTCCTGCATCTCGCGCCTTTGCTACCCGATGGCAGCCCGCGTCAGTCCATGATGCAGGACCTCGCACGCATCCGCGCCCTGCTTGCCTTGCATCCCCCGCAGGGTCAACCGGCTGCGAGCGCTGTCGATCGCGTCGCAACGATTGCGCTCGCGTATGCCGGCCTCGCTTCCCCGCTTCAGGAATCCGTGTCATCCTGAATCGGAACCCGCAGGAGCGGCAATGTAGAATCAGTGACTCCCGCATGAAGGGCTGCCACATCATGAAGATTGCTCTTGGTCGTAGGAACGTGCTCCAACCATCCGCTTCCCCATCGCCCCGCCTGCCGCTCTTTGCAGGTCTAGCCACGCTCGTCCTGCTGGCTATCGCGCCCGCCGCCGCCCAGCGCGCCGAGCGCCCCGCGCTCAACATCTCCGCCTACAACATCGACGCCGAGATCGATACCGCCACCCACCACATCACGGCCAAGGCCATCGTCACCTTCACCGCGCCCGACGCCGCCCCGGACGTCAGCTTCGGCTTCCATCCCGCGCTCAAAGTCACCCAGATTACCGACGCAACCGGCAAGGTCCTCACCGGCGAACGCCTCGCCGACGGCACCATCCGCGTCACGCCCGTCACACCCATCGACCACACCAAACCGGAGGTCTGGACCTTCCAGTACGAAGGCGTCATCACCGGCGCCGAAGACGGCCCCGTCGAGGGCCTCAAGCTCGCCGCGATCGAAGAGCCGATTACTTACCTGCTCTATCCCGGCCGCTGGTTCCCCATGACCGGTTACCTCACTGACCGCTTCACCGCCGAGATTCACTTCCGTGTCCCTCAGGGCATGAAGGTCTTCGGCAGCGGCCAGCAGGGCGCCTCGCATCCCGTCACCCTCGCCAGCGGCAAGCCCGGCGACCAGTTCGACTTCAAGTGGGACAAGCCCGGCTTTCCTGGCACCATCATCGCCGGCCGCTACCTCGGCCCCTACACAGCTGGCCCCGGCAACATCAAGGTCTACCTCACCGTCGCCCACCAGTCGCTCGGCAACCCTTTCGCGCAGACCGCCGCCAAGGAGTACGACTTCTTCAGCGAGGACTTCGGCTCGCCGGAGACCCCGCACCTCAATGTCGTCGAAATTCCCGATGACACTCTGCCCGCGGTCTGGGCGCCCGAGCTCGCTGCCATCCTCGGCTCCCGCGTCGGCGACAAGTCCGGCGTCCGCCTGCTCGCCAACACCATCGCCCACCAGTGGTGGGGCTCTGAGGTCAGCCCCAAATCCCTCAATGACGCCTGGATCACCAACGGCATGTCCCGCTATGGCGAGCTGATGTATCTCGAAGACGACAGCGGCAAGGGCGCGCTCCAGTCCGCCCTGCAGGACGTAGCCGCAGGCGCTCTCGCCTACGACACCATCCCGCTCTCCAGCTCCGGCCGTCTCGGACCCTTCACCCCGGAGTTCCAGTCCATGACCCTCGAAAAGGGCGCCATGATCTTCCACATGCTCCGTGGCGAGGTGGGGGATGCAGCCTTCCTCAACATCCTCAAAGGCACGCTCAGCCAGTTCACGGACCAGCCCATCACCGAAGCCGACCTCGAAAAGGTCGCCGAGGCCCAGAGCCAGAAGAACCTCACTCCGTTCTTCGCCCAGTGGATTGACGGCACCGGCGCGCCCACCTTCAAGAACAAGTACAGCGTCTACCGCCTCGGCAATAACAAGGGCTTCCGCACCATCGGCGACATCACCCAGGACCTCGACCTCTTCAACATGCCCATGGAGATCCGCGTCGAAACCGACGGCAAGACCGTCAACCAGAAAATCGACGTCGTCGGCACCGACTCTCAGTTCGTCGTGGACACCTTCGGCCGCCCCCGCCGCATCGCCATCGACCCCGAAGGATGGGTCCTCAAATCCACGCCCGATCTTCAGGTCCGCATCGCCATCCTCAAAGGCCAGCAGCTCGTCGCGCAGGGCGACCTCGTCGGCGCGCTTGCCCAGTACCAGAAGGCCCTTCAGGCCAACCCGCAAAGCTCGCTCGCCAGCTACCGCATCGGCGAAGTCCTCTTCACCCAGCGCAACTATCAGGCCAGCGTCAACTCCTACCGCGACGCCCTTCGCGGCGACAACGAACCGGCATGGACCGAGGTCTGGAGCCACATCCAGATTGGGAAGATCTTTGACATCACCGGTCAGCGCGACCGCGCCGTCAATGAATACCGCCTCGCCATCCAGACCAATGACAACACGCAGGGCGCACTCAACGAGGCCCGGCTCTACCTCACCAAGCCGTATAAACGCCCTGACAACCAGTAAGGGCCGGTATCGGCGTCGCCTCGGCGCGTTCGCCCGTTGCCCTGAAACACGAAAGGCCAGCCTCCCCAGGCTGGCCTTTCATCCCCTTTCAAAAGAAATTAGTTGTTGGTGGCTCTGGACTTCCCGTCCTTCAGGACCTCAATCGTGACGTGAGCCAACCCATCCTGCACCATGTGCAGCTTCTCTGCCGCAGCATAGGAGAGATCAATGATCCGGCCCGGCATCAGGTCGCCCCGATCCGTAATGCGCACCACTACCGCCCGGTGATTCTCCGTGTCCATAACCCGCACCACCGTCCCAAACGGCAGCGTCGGGTGGCAGGCCGTCATCGCGTACATGTTGAACCGCTCCCCGCTCGCCGTCAGGCGTCCATTGAACCGGGGACCGTACCAGGAAGCAACTCCCTTCAACATGGGATCGATGGTTTCCTTCTTCGCCTTGCCCGCTTCCTCCATTGCGGGGTCAGGGCTCGCTGCCGACAGAGTGACCGTCGGCCTGGACAGAAGCGCATCCGCCAGAACTGACTTGATTGGAAACGTCAGCGCGGCGGCGAGCAGCGCAACACAGGTTCCACTCACCAGCACCCAAAGATGCGAGGGAGTTTCTCCGTTCACGTTGTTTGCGTTTCGTCGTATTCGCATTGGTTAATTTTACTAGCTTTGCGCCAGTATCCTCAAGAATTATCAGGGGATAAGTCGATTTTCCGAGAAAGACTCCAGTAACTTCAATGGGGTTACCAGTCAAGTCTTTTCCTAACTTCGTCTTACATTTCGCAATAAAAATTGTGCAATCTGAAATACTTCTGCCGGATTGCTACCTTGCGCTGTGGAGGAGGGAAAATGCAGCGCTACAAGGCCCCAAACAATCGGCTCGAACAGACCGCAGAAGGCTAGCACAAACCAGCTGTGAATAACTAAAAAAATGCGGCGCGTCAACAACTGTCAAGAGTCGAACCATCTGAATTTATCAATAACCTAATATTTTTCAACATCTTAAATTTTTTCAAAATTTGCAGATTCATTCTTTCATCCTGCTAACTTTGAACTTAGATCGGGTATATCAATTGGGGGAATCTATGCAATTCAGCCAGGCAGGTCTTGAGCTCCTCAAGCAATCCGAAGGCTTTCGCAACACAACCTATTTGGATTCATCTGGTTACCCAACCATCTGCTACGGGCACAAGCTGGTCCACCCGGAGTGCTACCCGCAGGGCATCACCGAGCAGAGGCTCAGGCCTCCATCATTCTGGAATGGGACGTCCGCGAGGCCGAAAACGCCATCGAACGGCTCGTCAAGGTCCCTCTCAGTCAGGGACAATTCGATGCACTGGTTGACTTTACCTTCAATCTCGGCTCAGGAACGCTCGCCGGATCAACCCTGCTGCGAAACCTGAATGCAGGCCAATATGACGCGGCGGCTCATCAGTTGCTTCGCTGGGACCACGCGGGAGACGAAGAGGTTTCCGGGCTTAAAGCCCGCCGCGAAGCCGAGTTCCGGCTTTGGAGCGCGGAGCAATCCACCAGTAGGGCAGCAGCATGAGTCGAATCGGACCGGCATCCTTACCGCGGCAACTCGCTCACAATGAGCCGCTCGTCTGCCTTGAGGTAGCCCTTGCGCCGGAACCAGTCTTCCATCGCCGGGCCCAGCCGCTCTAATGGAACTCTGGTTCCAGCCTCTAGAAGTCCGTCTCCCGCTGGCAGAGTATCGTCAAAAACCGGGTCGTTCGTAAAGTTGCGCATGGCAAAGTTGTCGATCCAGTGCAGGGGGCATGCATGGCGCTGCCCCTGTGCATCCACCCGCTCCACTGCAATCTTCCGCTCGAACATCCGTCCATCCTAAGCGATGCGCCTAGGCAATCGGCGGCACTTCCGCGTGGCCCGCTTCCACCGCCTCATATTGCTCCAGCATCGACGATCCGCACTTCTCGTAAGCCTTGGCCACTGCCTCCGGAGTCCGCTCAGGCAGGATATTCAACTCCTGAATCAACAGAAAGATCCTCGCCGTCATCACCACGAGGAATCGGACAGTGCCTTCGCCCGCATTCCAGAACGTGTGCGCCGTGCCGCTGGGAATATAGACGCCGCTGCCTGCCGGGGTCGTGGCAATCTCCTCCCCTGTCTGGATGCACAGGGCGCCTTCGAGAACGTAAATCGCCTCGTCGTCCTGATGATGCACATGCAGAGGCACAAGATGACGCGCGGACTTCGGATGGCCTCCCGGAGCCTGCACTTCCATCACAACAAAATTGGTCTCGGGTGAGCCGAGAATTCGACCCTGCTGAAGAGGAGGGATCAAAATGAGCCTCGCTACCGCTGAAATGGATGACGTTACTCTCCACGCTCATCAAGACATCCCAGGCCTCCGCCTGTCAATATGCGTGACATAGGTACCTTGTTTGCAAAGATGGCCGCAGTAATCCCACACGGAGATGTGGCATCCTATCGTTGTCTCCCCGGCCTGTTTCGCCGAAGTCAAAGCTAAACTGGAGAGCATTCCCGCATGTTCCGTTGGATCGTTCAGTGGATCCTGAGCGCGGTAGCCCTGATGATTACCTCGCGGCTCGTTCCGGGCTTTTACATCACCAGCCCCCATTCGGCTCTGATCGGGGCGATTGTGATTGGCCTGCTGAATGCCACGCTCGGCTACTTCCTCAAGTTCGTTACATTTCCGCTCGTCATTCTCAGCTTCGGCGCCTTAATCCTCTTCATCAATGCAGCTGTTCTGGTCCTGTCCTCGCATCTGGTGGACGGCTTCTATGTCTACGGCTACACGCCAGCCTTGTGGGCCGCAGCTGTTCTCGCCATACTCAGCCTCGTCATTCGTTTTGTCACAAATGAGGACTGACAGTTCGATTCTGCCCTACTGCGGGCGAGGATGAGCGCGATTCGCTGATTTGTGCTTTGCCTGTGGCGCCTGCGCCCGATTCGCGCTCGACAATCCGGCGTCAGAACTGTCGGTCTGCTGCACGGTCTGGACTGGCGCAACGGCATGGACCTGCGGCGCCTCCAATGTCTGCGGTGTCCGGATCGCCCCCGCGCTCGAAAACCCTGCCGGAGCAACCATCCGCGGCAGTCCCGGAATAGCCGGCCTCGCCGGCTGAACCCGCGAGAAAATACTCCAGCTTCCACCCGCCACCACCAGCACAATGGCGGCCGCAGCGGCGCCACGCAGCATCGCG
Source organism: Acidobacteriota bacterium (assembly GCA_021781795.1). Taxonomy (GTDB): domain Bacteria; phylum Acidobacteriota; class Terriglobia; order Terriglobales; family Acidobacteriaceae; genus Telmatobacter. The sequence continues at coordinate 62,829 of JAJXWA010000010.1, read as the reverse complement.
TGCAGGCTGCCGGTCCAAACGGAAACCGGCGCTCCGCGCCACGCCAGCACCTTGCCACGCTGCGGAGCAGCCAGCAATGTAGCCTTGATGCGCTCTTCCAGTCCTTCGGGAGCAGGCGCTTCGGCCCTCAGGCGCAGCACGCGCTCCACTTCGGCCACGCCCGCAGCGCCATCCGCCAGCCGCACCGGTTCAGGTGATTTCATCGCAGGCTCCTCTGGTGCTGCAGCAACTCCGCCATCAGGTTGCGCGCGCGAAACAACCTTGACCGCACGCTGGACTCCGTGATTCCCAGCACTTCGGCGATCTCCACGCTGGACAGCTCCTCGAAAGCCGAGAGCAGCAGCACTTCGCGCTCTTTGTCTGGCAACCGCTCCACCAGCGCCAGCACGTGCGCATGGTACTGCGCTGCGGCTGCTCGCTCTTCGGCCGTCATGCCTTTGGCGGGCAGCACGCGGGCCAGCTCGGCAATGTCATCGGTTTCCGGCCGTGTCTTGGCGCGCCGTTTCCGGTCCAGCACGATGTTCCAGACAATGCGCACCAGCCATACCCGCTGGTCACGCACTTCGTGCAGCGTGTCCCGGTGCCGCAGCACGCGCAGAAAAGCCTCCTGCACGGCATCTTCGGCGTCATGAGCATTCTTGAGCACCGAGTAGGCGACGCGGTAGAGCGTCGAAGCGTACTCGTCCACCAGAGCAGCCACCGCGCTCTCGCTGGTCTGCTCTCGCGCCTGCTCCCGCGCCTCGTCACGCATGGCGATTGGAACGATCTCCATCCATCCTGCAAGGGCTGCTGAACCGGCGCTCATACTTCAACTGGACGCATCCGGTTCGCTGGGCGCTCATCCACAGAGGAGGCTCTTGACCTGAACGTGGACCTGAACTCCGCGGCGCCCTGGCTACTGCCCCGGCGTCAGCTTCTGCGCCGCAATCGACCCCGCCATTCCGTCCTTGTCGGCATCCTTCACCTTGGCCCAGAGTGCCCGCGCCTGCTCCGTCTTTCCCGTCGCGGAGTAGAGGTCAGCAAGATCAAGCTGCGCCACCGTGGCCGGCACCGTCGTCGAAGGCTTCGCGGCCAGCTCGTTGTACAGCGCAATGGCGTCATTGTCGCGCCCCGACTGGCGATACTGGCCGGCGAGCGCCAGCTTGGCAAGGTTCGCCAGGTTCCGGCTCCACGAGTCGGCAGCAATCTTAAGCTCTGCCTCCGACTGGCTGGTCTGGCCAAGGTCGGCGTACGTGACGCCCGCAAAGTAGTGCGCCCGCGCGCCCTGGGGAAGCCAGCCATACTGGTTGGCGACCGCCACAAACTGCTGATTCGCAGCCTGTGCGCGCTCCTTCGCCGTGGCATACACGCCCTTCTGCGGCGGCGCGCCTGGAATGGCCAACGGAGCCGTGTAGGTATCGAGGGCCGCGCCCAGTGCCGCATCGGCTGCCGTGGTCCGCACGTTCCAGAAGACCCACGCCGCAACCACCACCAGCACCGCCGCGCCGGCTGAAACCGCCCAGCGCACCACGCCCTCGCGATGACCGCTCACCCAGCTGACGCCGGTCTTCGTTGCTTCGGCAAACTTATCGCCCTTCAGGGCATGACGGGTTTGTGTATCCACGGCTTCTCGTTGTCCTTCGTGAGTCGCTGAATTTGCAGGCGGGTCCTTACAGGTTGGGCACTGCCACTGCAACCTGAACAGTTTATCAGCGCCTCCGGAGCCAAGTCCACACAGCCTGCGTCATCCAGGGCGAAGCCGCAATGGATGCATGCGCTTGCCGTGGTCAAGAGCGGAGCGATAGGCTAGACCTATGTACGAAGACTTTCACGTAACCGACCGCTGGAGCGGCGAAGACCTGCACTGCTGCTGGAAGGCCAACATTGTCGCCATCGCCACACGCCACGCCGACGCCGTCGATGTGCGATTCGACGTGAACGGCCGCCCCATGTGGATCGCCATGCCCAGCGTTGCGTGGGTGGAACAGAAAAAGCGCTCCGGCAAGGTCATTACCGACCAGTTGGCCGCGCAGATTGCCGGACGCTACCTCAAGCAGCTCGTCGAAGAAGGCTACGACGCGCGCCGCGAGATCTACACCATGAGCGTGGAAGAGGTGCTGCAGCAGTTGGACGCCGTCGTGGAAGAAGCGCGCGCGCAGGGCGGCGTTCCGCTGCTCACCCTCTCAGCGTAGTCCGATTGCTGCCGCGTTCGCTGCGCCGTTCGCCCCGCGGCGACAACTTGCTCGCATCCTCCATCATCCAATCCTCAACGCATGGAGAAGATATGGGTCTTGCGCCGCTCCGGCTGACAGCTCTTTCCCTCGTTCTGCCCATCTGGCTGAGCGCTGTGACTCTTGCGTACGCAGCAGCGCCCCCAGGCCCATCCCGCGCCAATCAGCCGCCTCTGCCCGACACCTCCCAACTCCTGCAGCGCGCACTCGCCAACGAAAAGAAGCTCGCCGCCGACAAGGAGCGCTACGAGTGCCGCGTCACCGATGAATTTGTCGAGACGGATAGCAAAGGCCGCGTGAAGCACCAGAGCACCGAGGTCAACGATCAGTTCTATGTGAACGGCATCGCCATCGAGCATAAGCTCTCGAAAGATGGGAAGGACCTCACGTCCGAACAGGCCGCCAAAGAAGACCAGCGCGTGATGAAGGAGACGCTCAAGTACAGCAATGAATCGGCGGCCCGCAAGCAGACCGACAAGGATAACCAGCAGGTGCAGGATCTGCTTGAAGCCATGATGCTGACCAACGGCCACCGGCTGCAGGTGAACGGCCGCAGCGTGCTCGACTACACCATCGTTCCGAATCCGCACTTCCAGGCCAGAAACCTGACGCAGCGCTTTGCGCAGGCCATGCAGGGAACCATGTCCGTGGATGAAGAGACTGGCGAGCTCATCGACCTCAACGTGCGATCGGTGCAGGACCTGAAGATCGCCGGCGGTCTGGTGGCCAATCTCCACAAAGGCTTCTGGGTCCACGTGCACAACCAGCGGCAGGCCGATGGCGTGTGGCTCACTGACCTGAGCGAAGGCACCGGAGACGCACGTGCGATGCTCTTCGTGCATCCTTATTTTCGTTTCAAGGAAACGACCGGCAACTGCCATCTCTACACCGCTACGGCAGCACAGGTGGGCTCTGCCCGGGCCGTACAGTAGCGGAGGCTGCCGCAGGCCGACTGCGACACCAGCCACATATTTGCCAGCAAAGTAGCAAGGCGCGCTTCATGGCGGGTCATCGAATATCAAAATTTGGCTCCTCAGCCAGGACTCAAGCCACAACCTCCGGCTAACAGTTGAAAACTCGCCGCTCGGCTACGATGTCGGTTGCGCCGAACTCGCAAGCCAGCTTCTGTCTGGCCGCCCTTCTGTTGATCGCATGGTCCGCTCCGCGCCCATTTGACGCGCCGACGGCCCGGCAAGGAGGTCCACAGCACCGTCGCCTGCCGCCATCAAGGTCGAGCTCGGCTTCCCATTGCCAGCATCGGCAACGAACCCTTCTGTGCCAAGCACATCCGAAGATGTAAGAAGGCTGAGAATTCACTCCACTGACGGCTTCTCCAACTTTGGACCAAAATTCCATCGGTCATCGATACGAGCGGATAGACACCCGCTTTCTCACTACGTCCGAATCCAGTGCTACCCCTTCGGCTGTCGATTGGTCCCTTGACACTCAAGCAATTCGGGCTGATCGTCAGTGAAGGGGCATGCACTTTGGTCTATGGCGGAAAACCGAAAGCCGATAAAGCCGAAACGACGGAAAGCAAAAGTCAAAGCCACTGACAGCGCGGTCGTTCAGGAATCGCTTCGCCCATATGCGATCGCAGACAAGCTCCGCACCTTGCGACTGCGCCGCAGCATGGGCCTTGCACAATTGGCCGAGCACACGGGATTCTCGTCCGCCATGCTGTCGCGTCTTGAGAATGGCAAGTTATTGCCCACTCTTCCCACGCTCACACGCATCGCACTGGTATTCGGCGTCGGACTGGACTACTTCTTCAGTGATCCAAGAAAGCGTCACATCGTGGCCGTGGCACGGCGGAACGAGCGGAAGTCATTTCCAGCCGATCCGAAGTCCACTGAGGTTCCATGGCATTTTGAAAGCCTCGATTTCCGCGTGAACGAGAAAAAGCTGAGCGGCTACCTGGCGCATTTCCATCCGCTGCCGCCAGAGAAAGCTGTGCCGCACTATCACCAGGGAGTGGAGTTACTTTACCTGATCGAGGGAGAGCTCGAAATGAAGATCGGCGTGGAGACATTCCAGCTTTCGGCCGGTGATGCCATTTATTTCGATTCCATGCAGAAGCACACCTATCGCAGCCTCGTAAAGACGCCCTGCACGGCGATTGTGGTCACAACAGGCTCTCCCAGATAGCGCGTAAAGCTCCGCCGCGCACGACGCCGTTATTGCGTAGTGGAAGGCTCATTTTATCCAGTTGCAAGATATTCCAGATTTCTTGCATAAAAAGCAACCGATTCATCCGCACATTCCCGACGCCAGCCATTGCCCCGCGCGACCGGGCTACGGTTGTGGAATGAGCCAGTACAGAAGCGGCGGCAAGAAAAAAAGTGTTGCGATTGTGGGAGCAGGTCCGGGAGGTTTGGCGGCTGCAATGCTCCTGGCGCAGCGCGGATTCAGAGTTCAGGTCTTCGAGAAACAGGATGTCATCGGCGGGCGTAACGCCGAGGTGCGCCTCGGAGAGTATCGGTTCGATCTAGGCCCCACCTTCCTGATGATGAAGTTTCTTCTCGATGAACTCTTCTCTGAAGGCGGACGGAGGTCATGCGATTATCTGCAATTCCGATCGCTCGACCCGATGTACGCGCTCAATTTCCCAGACAAAACCATGCTTGTCCGGCCGCAGCCCGAAGCGATGAAGGCGGAGATCGAAAAGCACTTCCCCGGGGAGAGCGGCAACTTCGACCGCTTTCTCAAACGCGAAAGCCTGCGCTTTAAGAAGCTTTATCCATGCCTGCAGAAGCCCTACGGAACGGTGGCCAGCATGATCAGCCCAACGCTGCTTGCGGCCGCACCGCATATCGCTGCGGGCAGGTCACTGTATAGCGTCCTGGGCGATTATTTCCGCTCAGAAGAGCTGCGCCTGGCTTTCACGTTCCAGTCGAAGTATCTTGGCATGTCGCCGTGGGACTGTCCGGGCCTGTTCACGATGATTCCCTACACGGAGCACGCACACGGCGTATACCACGTGATGGGCGGGCTCTCTCGGATTACGCAGGCCTTTGCGGCGGTCAGTCGCGAAGAGAATGCAGAGATTCACACCTCAGCGCCGGTTTCCCGCGTGCTTGTGGATGGCCGCCGTGCAATAGGAGTCGAGCTGGCAAGCGGTGAAAAGGTCTATTGCGACGATGTTGTGATCAATGCTGATTTCGGACATGCGATGGCTACCCTTTTCGACGAGAAGAGCCTGGGAAGCTACAAGCCCTCGACTCTGCGCAAGCGGAGGTTCTCCTGCTCTACATTCATGATGTATCTGGGACTTGACCGAACCTACGATGTCGAACATCACACGATCGTCTTCGCCCGCGACTACAAGAAGAACATCGAAGCGATCACGCATGGCCGCAGCAGCCTGGACGAGATGTCTCTTTACATCCGTAATTCCTGCAAGACAGACCCATCCAGCGCGCCGCCTGGACACTCAGCGCTCTATATTCTCGCTCCGGTGGCCAACAACAAGAGCGGCATCAACTGGGAGCATCACAAGCAGGAGATGCGGGATAGTATTCTTCGCGCGCTGCGTGAGCGCACGCCCTATGGGGATGTGACGCCGCACATCCAGCGCGAGATGATCGTTACTCCGCAGGATTGGGAGGACAAATACTCAGTCTTTCTGGGTGCGACATTCAACATGGCGCATAGTTGGAATCAGATGCTCTACATGCGCCCCCACAACCAGTTCGAGATGTTTGAGAACTGCTACCTGGTTGGCGGCGGGACCCATCCCGGCAGCGGACTGCCGACGATTTTTGAGTCAGCGCGCATCTCCGCCAATCTCATCTGCCAGAAGTATGAGATTCCTCATCCGGCCGCAAAACCTCTGGAGCTTGCGCTGGCATGAGTCCACTCGATGCAGATCGGATTTTTGTCCGTGCCCGCGAGGCTCAGACCTCCTGGGTAGCTCTGAGCGCATCCCGGCGCTGCAGTGCTCTCAGGCACCTGCGCCGCGCGATCGCGCTCGAATGTGAGCAAATCGCGGAGTCAATAGCCCGCGAGACCGCAAAACCTCTGCTGGATGCGCTTTCCGGAGACGTGCTCGTCACGCTTGAGGCGATGCGCTACTACGAGATTCACGCGGCAAAGATCCTGCGCCCTCGCAAAGTCGGCAAGCCGGCATTCTTTTTTCGCGGCGCGCGCTTCGAGTCGCATCTTGAGCCTCACGGTGCCGTACTGATCTTCGGCCCATCGAACTATCCGTTTCAGCTCTCGATGATCCCCGCAATCACCGCGCTCGCCGCCGGTAATGCAGTGGTCTTGAAGTGTTCCGAGCGCACTCCGGAAACGGCTGCTATCATCGCCAGGCTTTGTGCACAGGCAAATTTACCCGCTGATCTGATCCAGGTATTGCACTGCGGCCCCGAAGAGTCCACGGCTTTGATTGATGCCCGCCCGGATATGATCCTCTTCACAGGCAGCAGCCGCCATGGCAGGATGGTGGCCGAGCGCGCCGCCCAACATCTCATCCCCACGATCCTGGAACTAGGCGGCAAAGACGCGGCCCTCGTCTTTGCGGACTGCCGCATGGAACGCGCGGTCGAAGGCATCGCATACGGCGCATTCCTGAACGCAGGACGGGTATGCGTCGGCGTCAAGCGGGCCTATGTTGAAGCATCGATTTACGATGAATTCGTCGCACGGATGAACCAGCAGATTGCGAGTCTCCGCGTCGGTGCGGATCCGCTCGCGGACCTCTGGCCGCTTGCAGAAGCAGGGCAAACCGAACTACGCGCCCAGATTGAAGACGCGCTCGCACGCGGCGCTAGCTTGCTGACTCCTCAGCATCGTGACGCCCTGGGAAGCGAACCGGTTCTGCTGGCGAACGTGCCGGCGGATGCGCGCATTCTCTCCGAGGAGTGCTTTGGCCCGGTGCTCTGCATCGCACCATTTGCCAGCGAGGAAGAGGCGATTCGCCTTGCCAACCAGAGCGCCTTTGCCCTGAGCGGCAGTGTATGGACAGGCAATCGTGTGCGCGCGCGCCGCGTGGCCGCAGAGCTCAGCGCGGGAAGCTGCGCCGTGAACGATGTGATTCGAGTTATCGCCAATCCACATGCGCCATTCGGAGGCAACCGGCAAAGCGGCTACGGCCGCTATCACGGGCCAGAAGGTCTGCGCGCCTTCTCCAGAACCAAGACCATCATGCTCACCAGCGATCGTCGCGCACGAGAAATCAATTGGTTTCCCTATGCCGAGCGCACCCAGCGTCAACTCGCAGGCCTGCTGCGCTTTCGCCATGGACACGTGGGCCTGGCCGCTCGCCTGCTTCGTATGGCGATGCCTCTTCTTATGGTCGTTGCATGCGGCCTCACTTTGCCTGCGCAGACAAACCGGGAGGTGCATCTCACCGTGAAGGTTCGCCTGACTCGCGATGCACAGGGAGATCTTGCCTACCTTATCTTCAGTTCCCCTTCCGGATTCCCTGGCAACTACGACAAGGCAATTCGTCATGGCTTCCTGCCGATCCCGGCAGGAGCGCAGCAGATGCGTATCGACACCGTGCTGCCGCCGGGCACGTACGCAGTGAGCGTATATGAGGACCTGAACGGCAACCGCAAGCTCGATCACAACTTCGTGGGCATTCCGCGGGAGCCGGTCGGGGCATCGAACAATCCCAAAGAGCGTATGGGTCCACCTCGCTTCGACGATTGTTCGTTTCGCGTCGCCACTTCCCCCGTAGACATCGTGATCACTCTGGTGCGAGGACTATGAAAACTGCTGAGAAGAAAGCGCGTGTCGTCGTCATCGGAGCAGGGCTAGGCGGCATGTCTGCGGCAATCATGCTCGCCCGTGACGGCTTCGAGGTCACCGTGATCGAGAAGAACAGCCACGTCGGCGGAAAGCTGAACCTGCTGCAGACGCAGGGATTCAGCTTCGATCTCGGCCCGTCAATCTTTACCCTGCCGCAGATCTTTCGACCGATCTTTGAGGGCGAGGGCAAAAAGCTCGAAGACTACATCACGCTTCAGCGCGTCGATCCGCAATGGCGCAATTTCTTTGAGGACGGAACGGTTCTTGATCTTTGGGAAGATCGAGAAAGGATGGGCGCCGAATTGGAGCGATTGGGTGCAGGATCCTTTCATGAGTACGAAGAGTTCCTTGCCTACTCGCGGCGGCAATACCAGATTGTCGAACGCGGCTATCTGCGCCACGGCCTCGACACCTTTGGCCAGTTCCTTCGCTTTTACGGGTGGAAGGACGCGCGCGATCTCGACTATCTGCGGTCGATGGCGGGCAGCATCGGCAAACGGCTGAGCAGTCCTTACCTTCGTGATGTATTTGAGTACTTCATTAAATACGTCGGATCGAGCGCGCTCGATTCGCCTGCGTTTATGAATCTCATGCCCAACATCCAGATGGAGTTCGGACTGTGGTACGTTTCAGGCGGACTCTACCAGTTGGCGCGCGCCTTCCGCCGCCGTATGGACGAGTGCGGCATCACGCTCCTCCTCGGACACGAAGTTGTCAAGGTTGATCATCAAGGTCGCTTGGTGAATGGCGTTCATGTCCGCGGTCCGGAAGGAGCCACACGTGTTGTGCGCGCCGACTATGTGGTCTCCAACATGGAAGTCATTCCCGCGATGCAGAAGCTGCTGAGTGCCCCCTCCGCCGCGATGCGGAAGCTGCGCCGCTTCCGGCCGTCCTGCTCGGGAATCGTTCTGCATCTTGGATTGAATCGCGTATACCCGCAGCTCGCGCATCATAATTTTTTCTATTCAAAAGATCTGCACACGCACTTCCGCCGCGTCTTTCGCGACGGAAAGCTTCCCGACGATCCGACTCTCTATGTCGTTGCACCGACGCGAACCGATCCATCGCAGGCGCCCGCGGGCTGCGACAACATCAAGATTCTCCCCCATATCCCCGCACTCGACGACCGCCGGCCCACAACCCGCGAAGACTATCTGGCGCTCAGGGAGATTTGCCTGGACAAGCTCGAGCGCATGGGGCTGACCGATCTGCGCCGTCATATCGTCGTTGAAGATTTCTGGACACCTTTCGACATTGAAGCACGCTATGGATCCAACCGTGGCTCTATCTACGGCGTGGTGTGCGATCGCCGTCGCAACTTTGCCTTCAAGGCTCCTAAACAGAGTTCCCAATTCCGCAATCTGTTTTTTGTCGGAGGCAGTGTCAATCCCGGCGCAGGCATGCCGATGGTTACGCTGAGCGGCCAGCATGTGGCGCGGATGATCGCTCAGCAAAGCGCGGATGAACAATCATGATGCTGCCAGCCCTTATCTGTGCGTTCGGACTGTCGGGTGGTCTGCTGCTGATTTGGCGCATTCCCCTGTGCCCTCCCGCAGCGCCAGACACGCAGGAAAGCGTCTCCATCGTCATTCCCGCGCGGAACGAGGAAAGAAATCTGCCGCGGCTTCTTGACTCGGTTGAGCGTTCCGCGACGCGCCCCGCGGAGATTCTGGTCGTCGACGATGGTTCCACTGACAACACCGCGTCGATTGCCAGGAGCCGCGGCGCACGTCTGCTCACCTCCCTGGAAAAACCCGATGGATGGACGGGCAAGTCATGGGCATGTTACCAGGGCGCGCAAGGCGCCAAAGGCGATGTTCTTCTCTTTCTTGATGCCGATACGTATTTCTTGCCCGGCGGTTTTGATCGGTTGGTCTCTTGCTGGTCGCGCGAGCGCGATCGCAGCCTGGTTCTATCTGTACTGCCATACCATGCTACGAACGCCGCCTACGAACAGCTTTCGCTTCTCTTGAACATCGTGATGGCCGCGGGCGCGGGCGGATTCGGGGTCGTCGCTCCGCCGCGGCTCTTCGGTCAGTGCCTGCTCTTATCCAGAAGCACATACTTCAATGCCGGAGGACACGCAGCGGTTCCCGGCGTCGTCCTCGAAAATCTTCGGTGGGCCAGCGAGCTGCGTAAGCGTGGCGCACGGATTCTCTGCCTTGGCGGTAAAGGCACGCTCCACATGCGCATGTTTCCTGAAGGCTTTCACCAGATGTCGGAGAGCTGGGCAAAGGCCTTTCTGCAGGGAGCAGCGGATTCCGGACGCATGGTTCTTGTCGCAGTCATCGCGTGGATCTCCGCCCTCTGGTCGACCACGCTGCTGCTGATTCTCCCATGCAGCACCGGCCGCCTTGGTCTTGCCGTCGCATACCTTCTATTGAGTGTGCAGATCGCCTGGATCGCTCGCCGACTTGGCAGCTACCGGGCGTTCACCTCTCTGCTCTACCCGCTGCCGCTCGCTTACTACTGCGCAATCTTCGGGCTCGCCGCAGGGCGTCGCGTTCTTGGCCGCAAAGCCGTGTGGAGGGGCAGACCGGTATGACTGCTCTGATTTGGACAGCCAACATCCTCGGCTGGCCACTGATTCATATCGCCGTGGCGTACGCAGCCCTGCGACTCCCTGCGCGCCTCTTTACGCAAGATAGCTGGATCACCGCTCCTCGCAGCTGGGAACGAGAGGGCCGTCTGTATCGAGACTGGCTGGAGATTCGACGATGGAAGGCTATCCTCCCTGATGGAGCGCCTTGGTTGGGAGGGTTTGCAAAGAAGAGAATGCGCAATCGCAACGCATCCTACATCGCGCAATTCCTTGTTGAAACACGCCGCGCCGAACTGGCGCACTGGTGCATGTTGCTCTGTCTGCCGCTTTTCTTTCTATGGAATCCACCCTGGGCGCGCCTGGTCATGACGGCGTATGCGCTGGTCGCCAATCTTCCCTGCATTTTTGCGCAGCGCTACAACCGGATTGCTCTTTCCCGCGTGCTCCAAACCCGTAGCCGTACTGTGGAATGCCTATGAGTCAAGCCGGGCAGAAGCGGGCTTCCTCGCGTTCGGGACGCAGATACCTGGTGCACCTCTTGTGCGAACCCGAGGGTGGCAACGAGCCGTATCGCTATATTGCGCGCATTCGCCCCTGGGCGGCCCGCAACAGATACAGAGTCAACGCCGTTGAGCGCGTCTTTTCTGACGACTGCGAACTCATCGCAGTCATCAATCCGCTTCTCCCTCATGGTTCCGACATTCGAGACGTCTTTGAGCACATCGAGAGCCCCAGCGGCTTTTTCTATCTCTTGCATCTGAGCAGCGAACAGGCCGCGCAATTGGGATGGCGGTGCGAGACGACTTCATTCGGCAGGGCGTGATTCCGATTGCCGGAGGGAACAGTTTTACCGGCAGATGTTCGAACCTCATTCTGCCTGGACAGAGACATGAAAGGAAGTAGATGACAATCCGCGAATTCAAAAGCGAAATCTGGCTGCCATTGCCGCCCGATCAACTGTTTTCATTCTTCGCCGACGCGGCCAATCTCGAAATCATTACGCCGCCTTGGCTGAATTTCAAAATCCTGACACCCGCGCCGATTGAAATGCGGGAAGGAACATTGATCGATTACAAACTCCTCATCCACGGCCTACCCGTCAAGTGGCGCACGCGCATCCGCAGCTGGCAACCTCCGCATTTTTTCGTGGACGAACAATTGCGCGGCCCGTATCGCCAGTGGATTCATCAGCACATGTTCGACGCCTCCGACGGCGGGACGTTGGTGCGGGACCTCGTGGAATATGCCGTTCCTTTTGATTCTTTGGTGCATCGCTGGTTCGTACGCCCTGACATCGAGAAAATCTTTCGATACCGCTCCGATCAATTGAGAAAGCGCTTTAGCGCGGGGAACCTGTAAGCGGCGGGGATTTGTCCCACGCAATGAGCGGATCAATCGGATCCGGCATCTATTCCTCGACGGGGAAGAGTTCTTGTTCCACCCGTTTACCAACGACTTCGCTTCCGATGGTCAGATATTGCCAGGGCATCTCGAGGTTGGATAGCCACGTTCTACCGCTGGAGGTCGCAGTATGGCGGCATAGAGGTCAACGAGGCGCAGCGGCTGCGGCAGATGGAAGACGAGAGCCGGCGGCCGAAGCGGTTGGTGGCCGACCTGAGCCTCGACTGGGAAGTCCTGAAGGGCGCAATCCGAAAAGACGGCTGCAGCTTGCCGGCCTGACGGAGGAAGGTGCGTTCACCCAAGCCAGAGTGCCGTGAGGGGCGCGGCGACCAGACAATCATGGATATCGCCGGCCACGTCTCGAAGCAGATGCGGAAGCATTACGGTCACTTCCGGATGGAAGCCAAACGCAGCACGCTCGAAGTAATTGTCCATAAGTCGAGCACATCGAATGAGTCCAGCACGAGTACCCACAAAAGTCCCCACAGTCGGGCATTCTTGAGGGTCATCGGGGAGTTGGGAGGGGGCGTAAGTCGCTGAAAAGAATTGGCTCCTCAGGTAGGACTCGAACCTACAACCCTTCGGTTAACAGCCGAATGCTCTGCCATTGAGCTACTGAGGAGTGTCTGGTGCGGACTGCCTTCTATCAAGCTATCAAACCGGCTCGCCGGAGTCAAAGAGCCGCGCGCCGCCGAAATTCACCCAATTCAACGGTAGGATAGAGACAGCCCAAAAGGAGGCGCGATGTCTCGAATCTCAAGGTGCGAACGGAGTGATCTCACGCCTGGAATTGCCGCCCTCTTCGACACAATTTATGCGCAGCGCGGCAATGTGCCCAATATGTTTCGCGTGATGGCGCACCGCCCCGAAATCTTCGCCACTATGCAGGCGCACTTTGCCGCGGTGCTCAACACCGGCACGGTCTCCACCAAGCTCAAAGAGCTGATTATCGTGCGCACGAGCCAGGTGAACGACACGCCGTACTGCCTTGCCAGCCACACCATTCTTGCGCGCAACCTCGGCTGGAGCGACGATCAGCTCGCTCATCTGGCCGAGTGGCCGCAACGCAACGACTTCACTCCTGCAGAGAAAGCCGCCCTGCGCCTGGCCGAGACCGTCACACGCGACGCGCACTCAGTCACCGACGAACAGTTCGCCGATCTGCAACGCTACTACTCTGAGGGCGAGATTGTGGAACTGCTCTGTGCCATCGGCCTCTTCAACTACTTCAATCGCTTCAACAACGCATTGCAGATGGAGCCAACGAAGCCCGGCGAAGGCGGCCCTGCCCAGCCAGCCGAGACAACCTCTGCCGGCGCTCATTGAAGGGCGCGCCTGACCGATTCCAACAAGGAGTATCTTTCCTCCGATGAAGCTTCCGATCCCTGCCGGCGTCTTCCGCGCCTACCTGTTCGACTGTGATGGCACCATCGTTGACTCCATGCCGCTGCACTATGTTGCATGGAAGAAGGCGCTCGCCGAGTGGAACTGCCCGTTCCCTGAAGAGCTCTTCTACGCATGGGGCGGCCGCCCCGTGCGCGACATCATCGCTTCGCTCAATGAGCAGCACGGCCTCTCCATGCCCGTCGATGCGGTAGCCCACCGCAAGGAGGGTCTCTACCACGAACAGCTCCCGCAGTTGCAGGCCATCGAAGAAGTCATCGAGCATATTGACACGCAGCATGGCCGCATCCCTCTAGCTGTGGTCTCGGGCAGCCGCCGCAGCTCCGTCATCGGCTCGCTCACGGCGCTCAACCTGCTCGACAAATTCGAGACCCTCGTCTGCGCGGAAGACTACATGCACGGCAAGCCTGCGCCGGACTGCTTCCTGCTCGCCGCCGAGCGCCTCGGCGTTCCCGCTGCAGAGTGTCTCGTCTTTGAAGACACCGACATGGGCATCGAAGCCGCAACCGCCGCCGGCATGGCCTCCGTGCGCGTGCCGCAGCCCCACGAGCGCCGTCAGGGAACCGCCGCCGCTGCCTCAGCGTAATCTCTTCGCAGGTAGTTTCCGGAGGCAGCATGTCCTCTTCCCAACCAGCGCTCGATCGCGCACCGGAGCCGGCCCGTTTTGATGCACTGAGCGTTTGTAGCATCGCGCTCGCCGTCGTCGCGCTGCACATCGCCACGAACGGACGCTACGGCTTCCACCGCGATGAACTGCAGTTTCTGAGCGACGCTCGGCATCTGGATTGGGGCTTTGTCTCCTATCCGCCCTTCACGCCGTTCGTCGAACACATCGGACTGGCCGTCTTCGGACTCTCGATGATCGGTCTGCGCATGTTCTCTGTCCTCGCGCAGGCCATGGTGGTTATCGTAGCCGGATACATGGCTCGCGATCTCGGCGGTGGCAGAGTGGCACAAACTGCTACCGCGCTCGCCGTCGCGCTCTCACCGCTGCCGCTCTTCAGCGGGACGGAATTTCAATACACGAGCTTCGACTTCCTCTGGTGGGTTCTTGCCGCGTGGTGTGTCCTCCGGCTGCTCACGACCGAGAATCCGCGCTGGTGGCTCGCCATCGGCCTCGCGCTCGGCATCGGCCTTGAGACCAAGTACTCCATCGTCTTCTTCATCGCCGGCATTCTTCTCGGCTTGCTCCTCACCCCTGCGCGAAGGCATCTGCGCAGCGGCTGGTTCTGGGCGGGCGTCGGTCTCGCGCTGCTGATCTTTCTTCCCAACCTCGTTTGGCTCATTCACCATGACTTCATCTCCTACCGCTTTCTGCAGCACATCCATATGCGCGATGTAGCCGAGGGCCGCGCGGACGGCTTCCTGCGCGGCCAGATTCTCTACGGCGCAAATCTCTTCTCCGTGCCCGTCTGGATAGTTGGCCTCATCGTCTTCTTCCGCAGCGCGCGCTATCGTACCCTCGCATGGATGGCGGTTCTTCCAGTCGCAATCTTCTATGTGAGTAAGGGACGCTTCTACTACGTGGCGCCGGTCTACCCTATGCTTCTGGCCATGGGCTCCACCGCTGCGGAGCGCTGGCTCGTGCAGCTGCCTGCGCTCGCCCGCCGCATTCTGCCGCCGGTTTACTTTGCCGGAGTGCTGGCGTGCGGAGCGTATCTCTCTGCATTGCTCGTGCCCGTTGCATCCTCCGGTCCGCTACGCGCCTTTGCCCTGCAGCACAACGGCGACCTGCGCGAAGAGATCGGGTGGAACGAACTGGTCCGTAAGGTGGCTGCAATCCGCGACTCGCTGCCCGCCGATCAGCAGGCGCATCTCGGCATCACTACGGGGAACTACGGTGAATATGGCGCGATCGATGTGCTCGGCCCGGCGTATCATCTGCCCACGCCCATCGGCACGACCAACTCCGAGTGGCTGCGCGGCTATCCCACGCCGCCGCCCACTACGCTGATTGTCCTCGGCCTCGATGCGAACGACGCGAACTCCATCTTCACCGGTTGCCGCCTCGCTGGGCACAACGGCAACTCAGAAGGCGTGCGCAACGAAGAAAGCAAGTACCACCCAGATATCTTCATCTGCGGGCCGCCGCGCAAGCCCGTGGCCGATCTCTGGAAAGAACATCGCGACTTCGGCTGATATAGCGTCAGAACAGCAGGACTGCAACGCGATACGTCGTGAAGTCGCCCCCCATCTTCTGTGCGGTGCAGCTTCCAATCTCGGCGCTGCGATACTGTCCCGATGCAAGCTTCTCGCGCAACGCCTGCGGCAGTCGCGACAAATCCGAATCCTGCCAGCGCATGATGAAGTGCGGCATCCCTGCAGCATCCCGCGAGGGCATGCCTGAGTCCAATCTGCACGCCTCGCGTGCCGCGCCGTTGTTGCGCACAATATTCACTCCACTTGGCGCAACCAGCGCGGCAACGCGGGATTCCACCTGCGCACGATCCAGCTCCTGAACGCCGCGCTCGTAGTCGGCCACTGCATACAAATTGCCACGGGCAGCCACAATCGCGATGCCGACTCGATCCACGGCGGGATTCAGTAGATTGCTGCGATGCCCCGGCGAGTGCATCCATGCATCGTGAATCTCCGCAGGGGACGGCCCGACCGCGACATTTTCTTCAATCAGGCTGAAGTGCGCACCAGCCTGGCCTGCGCGCTCTGACAGGTCCGCTTCACCCGCGTAGCGGTGCGCAATGGGCCCCTCGGCAGCCATGCGCAGGCAATGCTGCCGCGCTGCTTCCGCAAGGTCGCCATCCCACTGGAGCGGCGCAGCGCCATGCTTTGCTCGCGCCTGATTCGTCAACGCGAACAACTGCTTGGCGGCCTCGCGCGTCCCGCCGCCTGCTCCCTGCTGAGGAAAGATTGGCGACTGCGCAGTGGCACTGCTGACTGCAATCAGAATGAAAGAAAGGAGAACAACGGAACGAAACTTGCCCATATCTCTTTCAACCCCGATTCGTCCCGCGTGTCGCGGTATCCTTGCAGTGATCATGCCTGGACGTCCACCCTTCCGCTCTGCGCTCTTCGCTGCCGTGCGCAGGCAGCCTCTTATGGCCGTGGGCATGGTTCTGCTCGCCCTGTTTGTCGCTGCGGGACTCACGGCACCATGGACCGCGCCTTACGATCCCGCGTCGATTCATCTCACCCAGCGCCTCGAAAGCCCCAGTCCGCATCACTGGGCCGGCACCGACGAACTCGGTCGCGATACATTTTCCCGCCTGGTCTGGGGCGCGCGCATCTCGCTCGCTGTCTCTGTCAGTGTGGTTTCATGCTCGCTCTTTCTCGGCCTCGTCTTCGGCGGGCTCGCCGGTTACCATGGCGGCTGGATCGACACCGTCCTCACCACATTCGCAATGAACACATTCCTGGCCCTTCCCGGCATTCTTCTGGCCATCGCATTCGCTGCTTTTCTCGGATCCGGGTTTACTAACTTGGTGCTCGCTTTGGCCATCGGAGGATGGGCAGGATACGCCCGCCTGGTCCGCGCTCAGGTCATGGCGGTTCGCAACCTTGAATATGTCGACGCGGCACGCGCGCTAGGGGCTGGCGGCCTGCGCATCTTCCTTCGGCATATTCTTCCCAACATCGCCCAGCCTCTGCTCGTGCAGGCATCCATTGGCATGGCTGGAGTTATCCTCGCTGAGGCCACGCTTTCTTTCCTCGGTCTCGGCATTCCCGCGCCCGCTCCAAGCTGGGGCGGAATGCTCAATGACGCCCGCCTGCACCTCTTCGATTCGCCCCATCTCGTCCTGTTTCCAGCGGCTGCTGTCGCCTGTTCCGTTCTGGGATTCAACCTGCTTGGCGATGGCCTCCGAGACCGTCTGGACCCACGAACAAGAATTGAAGTTGGCATTTAATCCTGGGGTCCATTGGTATAGGATGGTGCCATGTTGAAACTGCACGCAGGGGAATGCGAGCATTGTTGGCGGAAATATAAATATTCACTTTGGCACTCCGGATTCGGAGAAAACAGCTACGCATATTGCGACACATGCGGTATGTTGGCTGTCTGTAGCTATGCGCGCTTCTTCCCGGCGACGCAGCCACCAACTTCAGCACATTTTCAGGTGATCGATCCAGATTGGGAGCATTTGCTGGCACCCTGCGCCTGCGGCGGCACCTTCCGCAGCAACGCCGCCCCCCGGTGCGTCTTCTGCCACCACGAGCTCTCGGCGGACTATGCCACCGGCCATATCGAGCAAAACGCCCGCATCTCCAGTAAGAAGTGGCGGTGGCAGCGCAACTGGACGGACGTCTACTGCATCGCGCTCGAGGATCCGGCCCGTCCCGGCACCCTCCGGCAGATCAGTAACCCATTCGCACGCCCTTGGGCGACGCAGAAGAAGAAGCCGTTCATCCGTTGGCCGCAAATCCTCAGCTTCAGCCGGTGAGGCTCGGCCTCCTGAGTGATACACACGGACTGCTCCGTCCCGAAGCATGCGCCGCACTGGCAGGCTGTGAGCACATCCTTCACATGGGAGATGTGGGCAACGGCGAGATACTGAAGGACCTCGCCCGCATCGCACCGGTCCATGCGGTTCGCGGCAACATTGATCGCTCCGGTTCCTGCAGCAAGCTGCCCGAAACGGACGTAGTCCTCTTCCAAGGGCACTATCTGTACATGCTGCATGACCGCGCGACTCTGCACCTTGACCCCGCAGCCGCCCGGTTTTCCGCCGTCCTCTTCGGCCACACCCATCGGCCTCTCATTGAGTGGCACAAGAACGTGCTCTACTTCAATCCGGGCTCCTGCGGCCCCCGGCGTTTCGAGCTGCCCGTAACCGTGGGGCTGCTCACTCTCGATCCGGATGGGGCACTGAAACCCAAAGTCGTGCGCCTGGAAATCTCATAAATACCGCGCGACCACTGTACCCCTGAACAGACGCTGCGTCACGCGCGCATGCGCGGATTGATCCAGAGATAGGCCAGGTCTGTAAGCAGATTCACGAGCACGTAGGTGAGTCCGATGGTCAGCAGGCAGCCCTGCACCAGAGCGTAGTCTCGGTTGGCAATCGCACTGACCACAAGCCGGCCCAGACCGGGCCAGCTGAAAATGGTCTCTGTCACCACCGCGCCCGCCAGCAGTGCGCCAAATTGCAGGCCTAGCACGGTCACAATCGGCACCAGCGCGTTGGGCAGCGCATGACGGCACACCACCGCAAGCTCCGTGAGGCCCTTGGCGCGCGCAGTGCGGATGTAATCCTGTCCCAGTTCCTCGAGCATCGCCGTCCGAACCATCCGCGTCAGAATCGCCGCCAGCGAGCTGCCCATCGCTATCGAGGGCAGGACCAGATAGTGCCAGTCGATGCCGCTCCCGCTGCTGCTCGCCCCCGATACAGGCAACCAGCCCCATTGAATTGAGAAAACGAGAATCAGCACCGGTCCCAGCACCAGCCCCGGCACCGAAAGCCCACTGAGACTCACAACCGAGACGACCGAATCAATCCAGCGACCACGGCTGACAGCGGCCAACATGCCTGCCGGGAGCGCCAGTGCAAGCGCCAGGAGCAGCGAGGCCAGCGTCAGTGCAATCGTATAAGGATAGCGTTGCACCACCAGCCGCAACACCGTTTCATGCAGCCGGATGGACACGCCTAAGTTGCCGTGCAGAACTCCGACCCAGTAGGCCAGGTACTGCTCGCCGAGTGGAAGGTCCAGTCCCAGCTGATGGCGTAAGGCCGTTGTATCCGCAGGGGATGCGCCGTCGCCCAGCATCTGCAGCACCGGATCGCCCGGCACAAGATGGATCAGGAGAAAAACGAGGGAGACCACTAGCCAGACAACACTCAGCGCCAGCAGCAGGCGACGAATTCCGCGCATCATCGTTCAACTCCTGAGGCCGTAAGGCAAGCCCGTCGTCATTTCTGCGAGCCTTTCATATGCAGCCAGCCACTAAGCCGCAAGTAGCCTTCAGTGTGCCGAGCTCGCCGCAGATGGTCCGCATTGACCGGAATCTGCACTGGATGGCCCAGCACGTTCAAACAACGCGAACGTATTGTCTCCCGTACCCTCTGTCCGCACCAGCTTCCATCCCGGCGTGTGACTCAGCAGGTACGCGAGAGGCTGCTTCTTCCAGAGAAGCACGTGATCGATATGATACTTATCCAGCAGTTGCAGCGAATCGCGCGAGAAGAGAATATCGAGAAAATCCTTCAGTACGCCGTGATGCTCAAACGTGTCGAAGCGAGAGTCCAAAAAACTCGATTTGCCCTGGAAATCCATCATGCCGCCCACGCCGTCCGAGTTAAAGGTGCGCCACTGCGGCTGAATGGAAGCGATGGTTTCAAGAGGAAACGCCTCTTTAAGCCCTTTTTCGAAGTCAGCTTGCTTGGGAAAGAAGTAGGCCATGATCCATATGGCGCCCACCACCATCAGCAGGTTGATCACCGGGATGGTCTTCTCATCCGACTCTGTAAACAGGCTGCGATCAAGGTCTTGAGCCAGCATCGGCGCCGTCAGTATCGCCGCCATAAACAGGAACCGCGAGTGATCGAAGGCTGCATACCAGGCAAACAATACCACTGCAATTTCAAACAGCCGCCATTTACGGCCGCGCACTCCATTGGCAATCACCATCGCCGCAATGCAGCCTGCTGCGACCTTGCCGGAGAACCATTCCAGATTCAGCGGCTGCCACTCCTGCACGTTCTGGATATTCAGCTTCTGATTCGCCATCATGTCAATCGGATTCCAGATCAGCCGCCATCCATAGGGATTTACGATCAGCACGGCTACGCAGGCTGCGAGTACCCACAGCAGTTTCTTGCGCGTCGCCGGTGAGAACGCCGTCTGATCAAAAGCGCCGGCATGGACTGAGACCAGCCCTCCCAGCACGTAGAGCACAAACAGTCCGAGCCCGATGAACCAGCTCCCATGCGTGTTGATCCAGACACAGAAGATGGCCGGCAGAAACCAGAGCCATCGCTGATCTCCACGATCGGCGGCCTCGAGGATGGCCATTTCCAGCGCCATCAAGATGTACGCCACCACAATGATCCGCGGTCCCGCATTGACCGTCATCAGTGTGAAGCAGATGCCAGTGGCCCAGAAGGCCGCCCCGGCGTGACGTGAGCGCCAGTATCCCCGCCAGTAGAGAAGAAAGATGTTGGCGAGAAGGCCGATCTCCGTGGCGAGATACAGCCCGCGGAGCCCCAAAACGCGATAGCCCGACCAGTAGACCAGCTCTCCAAGCCACTCCGGATTCACCCATGGCTTGCCGACCACGGTAAAGGAATACGGCTCGACGCGAATGAAGTGGTGTGTTGTGGTCAGAATGCGTGCGTCTGCAAGGTGCCACCAGAGATCGGGATCGTGCAACAAATTCCGAGGCTTTTGCAGCGTCCCGGAAAGAATGATGACCACCGCCGCAATCACCGCCATGCTCATCACATGGCGGCAGAAGATTCGATTGAATATCTGAAGCCACCGCGGCTGCTGCGCGGTGGCGAATACGGTTTCAGTAGCTGGTTGCGGGGCGTCGGGGATCACATCCATAGATTTACAGTAATTGCACTTCAATCCACATGAAAGACTTCTGCAACCAAAGAGTTACCCCTATGGTTCCCTGATTCGCGAAAGCCCGCCACGGCGCGCGAGTCATCTTCCCAGAGCGCCGCGCGTGCAGTACCATCTGGAATAAGCAAACGCCATCTGATGGGTTCGTCGCAGCCGCTCCACCCGGTTGAGCGGCAAAGGTTTGTGTGCGGATAGGTCTTGGCACGCAGGGGTGTGATTCTGCCTCTTCGAGGAGCGTCTGGGGTTTGGGCAGTCATAGTACCAAGGTGGTATTGCTGTGGAGGCGGGTGACCGACAACAATGACCAACGTGACCGCTATGAAGCAATGAACCTTTATAGAA
Source organism: Acidobacteriota bacterium (assembly GCA_021781795.1). GTDB lineage: Bacteria > Acidobacteriota > Terriglobia > Terriglobales > Acidobacteriaceae > Telmatobacter. The sequence goes on along the minus strand of JAJXWA010000010.1, from coordinate 41,652 downwards.
GCAGAGACGCTGCTGAAATGGCATTCGAGCTTCAAGCGCAGATTCACGAAAAGAAAGTGGCCAGATCGTCGTCGATTCCTTTCATGACAAAATCCATGGCCAGACCAAAGAAGAGAGAGTCTCGATGATCCGAATTGCGCTTTTGACTGATGATGGCACTCTGCAGCCTCTTCTTTCCCCCGCACTAGGAAGAGAGTTTCAGATTCAGTTGGCGCGGGAAGAAGCTGACCTGCACCTGATGATCGAACAGGCCGCATGCGATGTGCTCATTGTGGATCTCGACTCGAATCGCATGTCCGCAAAGTCGCGCATTGAGCAGGCGCGCCGAGTGATCTCCCGACCGATTCCATCCTTAATCATGGCCGACGATGTGCTGCGCGGCACGGCGCTCGAACTGGTCCGGGTTGGCGCTTTCGGATATTGCCGCAGGCCTCCTTCCGTCCGCGAACTTAAAGCTCTCCTTTACCGCGCCTACGAGCACTCCACACTCCGCCGCCAGTTGCAGAACGCCCATCAGCAACTGGAAGACTCCGGAAGCTGCGACCGGATGATTGGCTCAAGCACGCAGATGCAGCAGGTCTATCAGCTTGTTCGCCGCGTGACAAACCTGAATGCGACGGTCCTCATCAACGGGGAAAGCGGTACCGGCAAAGAACTCATCGCCCGGGCGATTCACAATCTTGGCTCACGCGTGGACAAGCCCTTCGTAGCCGTATCCTGCGGCGCAATCCCCGAAACCCTCATCGAGGCCGAGCTCTTTGGTCATGAAAAGGGCGCATTCACCGGCACTGTAGGCGCACGCGAGGGCTACTTTGAGCAGGCCCGTGACGGCACACTCTTCCTCGACGAGATCGGAGACCTGAGCCTGTATACCCAGGTCAAGCTGTTGCGTGTTCTGCAGCAGATGGAGTTCAGCCGCCTTGGAAGCAGCAAGCTTATCCCGCTGCGCGCCCGTCTGATCTTCGCCACACATCAGGACCTTGCAAAGCTCGTTGAAGAAGGCAAGTTCCGCCAGGACCTCTATTACCGCATCAACGTCATGCGGATTACGTCCCCGGCACTCGCAGACCGCTCCGAGGATATTCCTCAGATTGCAATGCACTACCTCAAGCATTACGCGCGCGTCTTCCAGAAGCCGATGGAGGCCATCGAGCCGGATGCCATGAGCCTGCTCGTCAGTTACCCATGGCCGGGCAATGTGCGCGAACTGGAAAACACCATTCAACGCGCCATCATTCTCGCGCCCGGCAGTTCCATCCGCGCCGAAGACCTTCCCATCCATGTGCCCTCTGACAAGATCATCGATATCAGTGAGTACAACCCCGACGGGTCGTTCGAGCGCCAGCTGCGCGATTACAAAATCAAACTGGCCATGGATGCCGTCCGCGAGAACAACGGCAACAAGACACTGGCCGCGCGCAGCCTGGGCATCTCCCGCGCCTATCTGCACAGGCTTATCCGCCTGTCTGAGAGCGACTCGCTCTTCGAGCAGGGCAACATCAGCTCCGCCTCGGCCTAAGCACAAGGCGCACAGCCAACATCGAGCCCGCTCCCACTGAGCGGGCTCTTCATTCTCCTCTGCCTTACCGCGAAACGAAACTGATATAGTGCATTCATCATGATCCTGCGCCCGGCGTGGTTCCCTGTCTCGCTTCTCGCGATCGCACTGACCGCTGGCATAGCAGGCGCGCAGCAGTCCACCACAGCCGGCCACCCCACAACCCAGCCCGCAGACGCAACTCATCCGCAGCCCGCTGCCATTTCGGCCCCCACCTCCGTCCATCCCGCGCAGACCGCCCCCGCTCAACCCCAGACGTCTGTGGCTGAGCCACCCCTCGCCCAGGACAACGTATCGACCCAGCAGCCGCAGATCATTGTGACCGGTCCCCCGCCCGCGACAAACTCGTGGCAGTTGCACGAGCGCGTCGCATGGGCTGCGAGTATCGTCCTCGCAGTTCTCGGCTACGTCGGCATCATCCTTGCATTACGGGCGCTCAACGCCATCAAGCGCAGTAATGAAGCGAGTCTTGAGACAGCTCGTGCCGCTATGGGAGTTGCGGATGCTCTTCTCGGACAGACCAAAGCCCTCCTTGAGTTTGAACGCCCATGGATTCTTGTCCATATCGACCCCAGCCTCACCGCAGAAAACAGCTTCAAAGTGATGGCCTCCAATCGGGGAAGGCGTCCGGCGCGCATCACCCATCTTGCCGATCAGGTCCACATGGTGGCCGACGAATCCGAACTGCCGGCCACGCTGGACTATGATTCCATGGACATGCAGGAGCAGGAGGAACCCGTAATCCTGCTGCCCGGCGAGTCCATCGCCATCGCCCGCTTCACGCGAACCGACATTGCGCAGATCTGCAAAACGGAGGAGCAGATGAGACGCGTCGCCACCTGGCAGGAGATTATCTACCTCTTTGGCCGCGTCACTTACTGTGATGTCAGCCCCTCAAGCGCCGATGTCTCGCCCTACCTCACCGACTGGTGCTGCCGCTACATCCATGGTGAGACCAAGAGTGCGCTCATTGTTGGCGGACCGCAGAGCTACAACCGCCACATATGATTCTTCAGTTCCCTTCCATCGGATTCGCCGGCTTACACCAGCGCATGTTGTCCGTTTGCCATCACCTGAAACTTCCTCCGTTCTTGCCGTTCATCGTCTGATCTTGGAGCATGTATGCCCGTCGTCGAACTTGCAGAGGTAACCAAGGCCTACGAGAGCAAGGTTGCTGTGGATCATCTCGCCTTCTCGGTCGAAGCTGGGCAGATGTTTGGCCTTCTTGGCCCGAATGGCGCGGGTAAGACCAGTTCCATTCGCATGATGATGGGGATTACGCTGCCCGACAGCGGCAGCATCCGCCTGTTTGACAGGCCTTTTGAACGCGGGAGCCTCAAGCGCGTCGGCTACCTGCCGGAAGAGCGCGGCCTTTACAAGAAGATGAAGGTGCTCGATCAGCTTGTCTTCTTCGGCCAGCTTCACGGCCTGCATGCCGAAGACGCACATCAGCGTGCCACGAGCTGGGCCAGACGGCTTCAAATCGACGATTCTTTGCACAAGAAAACTGAAGAGCTCTCGAAGGGTATGCAGCAGAAGATCCAGTTCATCGGCACACTTCTCCATGACCCCGCGCTGATTATCATGGATGAGCCCTTCAGCGGTCTTGATCCCGTCAACGCCAAGCTGCTGGAGCAGACGCTGCTGGCCCTGAAGGATCAGGGCAAGGCCATCATCTTCTCCACGCACCGCATGGATCAGGTAGAAAAGCTCTGCGATTCCATCTGCCTCATCCATCAGGGCCGGGCCGTGCTCTCTGGCCGCATGCGCGAAATCAAATCTCGCTATGAACGCAACCACGTCCTCGTAGAGTTTGAGGGGAGCGATTCCTTCCTGCGCAGCAGCGAAGTCGCCGAGGCAAAAAACTTCTCGGGGCACGCTGAGATTCGCCTTAAACCCCACGGCGATGCGCAAAAGCTTCTCCACGAGGCCTCAGCCGCTGCTACAATCTACCGCTTCGAACTCGTCGAGCCCTCCCTCGAAGAGATCTTCATCCAGACGGTCGGAGGCAAAGTCGATGCATAGCATCCTGCTCATCGCGCGCCGCGAATACCTCGAACAGGTCCGCGGCCGCGCCTTCAAAATGACCACCATCGGCCTGCCCGCGGTCTTTGCCCTGATCGTCGGCGTCAGCTATCTCTCCAGCCTCGGCCTCGGCGCCAACCGCCGCGTCGCAGTCGCATCCAATGATCCTGCCCTCGCCGAGCAGATCCGCCATAATCTCCTTGGCGACAAGCAGGCCAAAGCCACTGTCATCGTCGCCGCGCCTGCAACGCCGCAGGACCGCGCGCTGCTGTTGAGTAAAGTAGAAGACGGCACACTCGACGGCCTGCTCTCGGTCGAAACCACACCCGGCAAGCAGCCCGCCGCGACATACACATCGCAATCCGCAGGCGACTTCATCACCACCGGACGCATTCGCTCCGCGCTCAATCACGCTCTGCTCGACGAGCGCCTCACCACCGGAGGCATGAACCAGGTAGCCGCGGACGCGCTGGTCGAAGGCATTTCGATCACCACCTATCAGGCACACAAAGATGGTACAGTCGTCCGATCCAGCGCTGAGGCCTCGTTCTGGAAGGGCTACATCATGGCGATTCTGCTCTCCATGACCACCATGATCTATGGCATGAACGTGGCCCGCTCCATCATTCAGGAGAAGACCTCGCGCATCTTCGAAGTCATGCTCTCCATCGCTCGCCCCGCAGACCTGCTTGCCGGCAAGCTCATCGGCGTCGGCGCCGTCGGCCTCACCCAGATTGCCATCTGGCTGGTTGCCGCTGCAGCCATCCTCGTCTCGCCCTTCGCCAGCGCCGTGCTCACCGGCGACTTCACCGTCCACATTTCATGGGCTGAGGCAGTCCTGTTCCCTGTTTACTTCGTGCTGGGCTACCTGCTTTATAGCTCACTCTTCGCCGGTCTTGCGGCCACCTGCGAAACCGAACAGGAGCTGCAGATGTATACGCCGCTTGCCGCCGCTCCCACATGGCTCAGCTTCGCACTCATCCTGGTCGTCATCAACGACTCCAATTCCATCTGGTCCGTCGCCGCTTCCTTCTTTCCGCCTACAGCGCCCGTCATCATGTTCCTGCGCATGGCCGCCGAGATTCCTCCCGCGTGGCAGTTCGCCGTCTCCATCGGCCTTCTCGCGCTCAGCATCTGGGGTGTGCTCTGGTTCTCTGCGCGCCTCTATCGCATCGGCATCCTAATGTACGGCAAGCGCGCCACGCTCCCTGAACTCCTCCGCTGGTTGCGCTACAGCTAGAATCAGGAGAGTGACCGCGCAACCCAGCAACAGATTCACCCTCACCCAGCGTCTGGTTCTGGCCATCGCACCGCCTCTGGTCTCTGCGCTCGTCCGGCTCGTGGGCCTCACTTGGCGTTTCGAAGTGATCGCAGAAGACGGCGTAACGCCCGTGCTCTGCGGCCAGAAGCCGGGCCCGGAGATCTACTGCTTCTGGCACCAATGCGTGCTTCCCTGTACCGTCTACTTCCGCCACTCGCACGCGGTCATCCTCATCAGCCGCAGCTTCGACGGCGAACTGATTACGCGCATTCTGCGCAGATTCGGATACGATGCCGTGCGCGGCTCCAGCTCGCGCGGCGGGCAGGAAGGCCTGCTCGGCCTGCGCCGCATCATCGAGAGCGGCGGCACCGCCATCTTCACTGCCGACGGTCCGCGCGGCCCCATCTATCGCACCAAAATGGGCCCTATCAAGCTCGCACAAGTGACCGGCGCACCCATCGGCGTCTTCCACCTTGAACCGGAACGCGCCTGGACGCTGAATTCCTGGGACCGCTTCCTCATTCCCAAACCGTTCACGCGCATCTGCGTCAGTTGGGCCCAGTGGACCCACGTTCCTGAAGGCTTACCCGCCGAGCAGTTTGAATTAAAGCGCGAAGAACTGAATGCCGCCCTCGAACGCGCCCGCATCCGCGCCCTCGCTCACTTTGGAAAGGCGGCCCAGTGAGCGATCTGCGCGTCTCTGATTTCGACTTTCATCTGCCCCCGGAACTCATCGCCCAGCAGCCGCCCCATGAGCGCGGCCAGAGCCGCATGCTCGTGGTCGACCGCGCGAGCGGCGCTCTGCGAGACAGGTGGTTTGCTGATTTTCCATCACTCCTTGCACCCGGCGATCTGCTCGTTCTCAACAACAGCCGCGTGATTCCCGCGCGCCTGTTTGCCCGACGCACCACCGTGCGCGATCGCCAGGAGCCAACGGCGCGAATAGAAGTCCTACTCGCCGAGCCCACTGCAACCCACACCTGGCGAGCGCTGGTGCGGCCCGGCAAAAAAGTTGCAGTCGGCGAGCGGCTCGTCTTTCCTTCCTCGACTGGCGAGACCATTCTCGAAGCCGAAGTGGTCGAACGAGGCGAGCTGGGTGAGCGCCTGCTGCGCTTTCAGAGCGTACCGGACTTCTACGCCGCGCTGGAACAGATCGGCCACATGCCTCTGCCGCCCTACATCCACCGCAGCGATGCGCCCGCAGACCGTGACCGCTACCAGACCGTCTTCGCGCGCGAGCGCGGCTCAGTCGCAGCGCCCACAGCGGGCCTGCATTTCACGCCGGATGTGCTCGAATCTCTCGCTGCTCGTGGCATCGAAGTCGCCTATGTCACCCTTCATGTGGGTCTCGGCACCTTCGCTCCGCTGCGCGTGGAGCGTGTGGATCAGGTCCATCTGCATCGCGAGCGATACGAATTCAGCGCGGAGACTGCCGACGCCCTCAACCGCGCCCGCCGCGAGAGCCGCCGCATCATCGCCGTCGGAACCACCGTCGTCCGTACGCTTGAGAGCGCCGGTCTTGCTGCCGGGGACGCAGATCTCGCGCCCGGCGCAGCCACGACCAACATCTTCATCGCTCCCGGATTCGAGTTCCGGCTGGTCAGTGCGTTGCTGACCAACTTTCATCTGCCGCAGTCCAGCCTGCTCATGCTGGTAAGCGCCTTCGCTGGTCGCGAGCGCACATTGGCTGCCTATCGCCACGCAGTCGAGCAACGTTACCGCTTCTTCAGCTATGGCGACTGCATGTTTCTGGCATGATCTGTACAGCACGCACAATGGTGAGCGGCTTCAGCACGGAGTCGACGCCCATTGTTGAGGTCCGCGCAGCCAGGTGTCTCGTTTGCCTTCGCTAATGACTGGCGTGGATGTCTGCCATCGCGCTCTGTGCTCGCCCACAGCCAACTGTTCCATCGCAATTCTCGCCCTCCTGATTTATAAAGGACATCGGTCGCTGTTCGCTGATTGCGCGGTCGTAGCAAGGCACGGTGCCGATACGGGACACGCAGAATGGAGTTGCCCTCATGAAAGTACGCATCACTGGCTCGGTCTTCCTACTCCTCGTACTCATCCCATCCACAGCGTCAATTGCCCAGATTCCCGGTATGGCTCCGCCCAAACACTTCCCGTGGTCAGACAAGAACCTCTCACCCGATCAGCGTGCCGACCTGGTCATCCAGCAATTGACCCTCGACGAAAAGATTCAGTTCCTCCATGGTCTCGGCTGGCAAGCCATGATGATGCAGCCGGAGTCCGGTCCCGGAACCCGCGCGATTTCTGCCGCCGGCTTTATCCCCGGCATTCCCCGCCTCGGCATCCCCGATCTCCAGATGACCGACTCCGTCGAGGGTGTCTCCGGCGCAGGCGAGAAGGGCCGCTATGCGACGGCTCTGCCTTCGGCCGAAGCCATGGCCGCAGCATGGGACCCCGCGCTCTCCTACGAGATTGGAACCATGCTGGGCCACGAGATGCGCGCCATGGGATTCAATATGTCGCTCGGCTCCGGCATCAATATGATCCGCGAGCCGCGAGACGGCCGCACCTTTGAATACAAGGGCGAGGACCCGCTGCTCGCAGGCACGCTCGCCGGCCAGGAACTGAAAGCGGAAAAAGCTCTGCACATCATCACCGATGTCAAGCACTACGCCGTCAATGACCAGGACGCGGGCCGCATCGTCGTCAACTCCATCATCGGCAAGCGCGCCATGCGCGAAAGCGATCTGATGGCCTTTCAAATTGCGCTGAAAGACTCCGGCGCGGGCGCCGTCATGTGCTCCTATAACCGCATCAACGGCACCTATGCCTGCGAAAATTCCTACACGCTCTCCGATGTGCTGAAGAAGGACTTCGGCTTCAAGGGCTTTGTTGTCTCTGACTGGGGCGGCACGCAGAGCACAGTGAACGCGGCCATGGCCGGCCTCGATGTAGAAATGCCGGGCAACGATTCCTTCGGCGAGCCGCTCAAGAAAGCCGTTGAAGGGGGCGATGTCCCGATGAGCCGCCTCAACGACATGGTGCACCGCGTCCTCCGCACGGAGTTCGACGCGGGCATTGTGGACGATCCCCCGCATCCGGAGTCGCCGAACGTCATGCAGGGCTTCAAGGTCGCGCAGAAGACCGAGGAAAATGGCGCCGTGCTGCTCAGAAATGAGAACAGCACCCTCCCGCTCAACGCCGCATCCATCCGGTCGATAGCCATCATCGGTGGCCACGCTAATGTCGGCGTGATGTCCGGCGGGGGCTCGTCGCAGGTCTCGCCCGCCGGTGGTAATCCCGTCCCTCCGCCGCCCGAACTGATGAACAACCCTTTCACGAGCTTCATGCTCGTCGAGGCCTATCAACGTTCCGCACCGCTGAAGGCAATCATGGAAAAAGCGCCGCACGCCACGGTTCGATATGACCCCGGCACCGATACTGCTTCCGCCGCCGCCCTTGCCAGGGAGTCGCAGGTCGCCATCGTCTTCGCGGTACAGCATGAGTCCGAGGGCATGGACCTCGCGAACCTCTCCCTGCCCGGCAATCAGGATGCATTGATCGAAGCCGTCACCGCTGCCAATCCCCACACCATCGTCGTGCTTGAGACCGGCGGCGCCGCGCTCATGCCGTGGGTCGATCAGGTCCCTGCCATCCTCGAGGCCTGGTATCCCGGCATTCGCGGCGGGCCGGCCATCGCCAATCTCCTCTTCGGCGACGTCAACCCCTCCGGAAAGCTCCCCATCACCTTCCCTAGGAGCGAGGCTGACCTACCCCATCCCACTCACCTCGCCCCGCCCAAGCCCGACGCCAATCATCCAGTACCGAAACTAGTCGGAGCGCCCGGCATGATCGGCATGGCCATGGGCATCGGTCCGTTCTTTGACGTGCACTACGACGAAGGGCTCAAAGTCGGCTACAAATGGTACGACGCCGAGAAGAAACCTGTGCTCTTCCCGTTCGGCTTCGGGCTCTCCTACACCACCTTCGCCTATTCGGGGCTCACGGTGAATCCGGGCGACTCCACCACCGTCAGCTTCACCGTGAAGAACACCGGCCAGCGCGCCGGAGCGGAGACAGCACAGGTCTATGCGTCCTTACCCGAAGCCGCCGGCGAACCGCCCAAGCGTCTCGTCGGCTGGAGCAAAGTTGAACTGGCTCCCGGCGAGTCAAAGCAGATCACGGTGCCCGTCAGTCGCGATCGACTCACTGTATTCGATGAAGCCTCCGATTCGTGGAAGCTGGTTCCAGGCCAGTACGAGATTCGCGTCGGCGGCTCGTCGCAGAATCTCCCTTTGACAAAGGCAGTCTCCTACTAACCTCGACCGCAGCCTCTGCCAGAGGGCACAACCCTCTGGCGGAGCACCTGCGGCAGAGCGAAATTCCGATTGCAGACCATCGCGGCGCACGCCGCCCCCACCAACGATACAAGGCTGCCCGACCTGAGCCCTGCATGCGCAGCATCTCGCGGCGCGGAGCACATTGTCGCAGGATTGATTTTGCTTCAGAACCGCTCGCTAGGAACGGGGAAATGCGATTCGAACAGCGACGAAGCAGCCCAAGCTAATCAGCTTCAGCCGCGCCCTTCATTCACCAGCCGGTAAGCGGCTTCTTCGAGTGTTGGTAGCGCTAACGGGAATCGAACCCGTGTTTTAAGATTGAGAATCTCACGTCCTAACCCCTAGACGATAGCGCCACACTTTGCGGGGATGACCGGAATCGGCATCCTACTGAGTCTAACAAAGAAGCGGCCAACTGCCAAAGCCATGTGCAGGGTTGAACGGCTTATATGCCCAGCTTCTTCACTTCATCGTTGTAGTACTTGCGATACAGAATCTCCCACTCCTGCGAGCCTTCCAGAATGATCTTCCGCTGCGAGGCAATCTTCTGCCGTGCGGCCGCATCAATCTTTGACTCCTCAGTGAGCAGCATCTCCAGCGCCTTACGCGCCTCCTGGCGAATTGTGTTGCGGTCTTCCTGAAACCCGACCTCGTCAATCTCCGCCAGCGTATCGGCCACCGTGTGCGCAAGCTTGTTCAGTTTGTCGCGGCTGATCCTCATAGCACCGCCTTGTACTTGCGCGCCAGTTCGGTCTTCACCTTCTTGAACATCTCGGCGTACTGCGCTCCGCTCTTGCGCATCTCCTCGGAGTATGCCTCCAGAATCACGCGCACTTCATCGTTGATGCGGTCTTCGAGCGACAGTTCGTCAATCAACGCTTCGGCCACCTTCGACTCCGTCCCTTTCGGATCGTGCGTGGTAATCAGCTTGGCGTCGATCAGATGCTTGACCGTGCGGCGGGCAAGGTACCCTATGTATTCGCGGGAAAAGATCATGGGCTAAAACACGAGGATACTGCATCGGCCGCCCACCTGTACACCGCAACGGCTCCAACGTCCGCTCTCAAGCCAGCACCGGGCCGCAAACCCTATCGCTGCAGGCTCACGCGCAGCGCCGAGCCCCACGCGGGTTCAGAAGCAAGGTCCACTTCCTCTGACAGGTGGATCATCCCTGCTCCCGCGGCGGAGGGCGTCACTGCGTCCACCTCGACACTGAGCCGCGCAGCGCCATGCAGGTACGAGTTCTGCCTCACCGGCACCTCCACCGCGCAGTCCACCGTCGCCCCGTTGTTCGCCCCCTCAGCGGTCGCTTCGCTGCTCTCTTCGGGGCCCATATCCCGCCCTACGCCCGGCACAATCTTCGCTCGGCATAAAAGCAGAGCCCCCGGCGGCAGATTCCCCGGGAAGTTCACCCGCCACTCCACTCGGATCACTTGCCCCGCCTGAGCCTGCACGCCCGTGCCTGTCATCCCCAGCATCGCCGCAACCAGTAGAAAGTCCAATCGCCGCATCGTGACCCCTCCACACCGCGCCTATCGGCGGCTGGCTCTGAAAGGTTCACCTAAATTCGGCCTGCGCTCCGGTCCGGATCCGGTACAAAGGTCACGCAGTTCTACCTCAGCCGCGGTGCGGACACTTCTCCGCATTCAGGCAGCCGTCTGCCACGCGCAGCCGCTCCACCGGCCTGCCGCCCACCAGATGCTCCTGCACGATTTCCGCCGCATCTTCCGCGCGCACACTCCCGTACCACACTGCCTCGGGATACACCACCATCATCGGCCCATGCTCGCACTGATCCAGGCAGCCGGACTTGTTGATCCTCACGGTGCGGCCAAGGCCCGCAGCCTTCACCTGCTGCTGCAGCGCCGCCTGCAGTTCGCTTTTGCCATCTGCCGTGCAGCTCACGCGCGGAGCACCCTCCGGCCGCGTATTGTGGCAGACAAAGACATGTCGTTCAAATCCGGGCAATGCTCTCTCCTCTAATGCGTCTCTTTCTTTCAGATTAACGCCTTGTCCTGCGCCGCCCTCTTTCCACAGTCCCCCGCGCCCCCATCTGCGAAAATGGTGATTTGAACATGAGCACGGATAATCTGCTATCGCTGAAAGACGACATGGTGGCCTTCATTGAGGGTCATGGCTTGCGCCGCCTGCCCGGCTATGTCACTGAAGACATCCCCTCCATCCTCTGGGAGAGTGAGAACAACCCCGACGCCTGGAAAGATTTTGTAGAGATGGCCAAGCATGTCGGCGCGCCCTTCATCACCTTCAGTGAGATGACGCTCGAGCGCGAAGACCTCGACGGCCTCATCGACCAGGCCACTGAAATGAACTACCCCGACGAGGAAGCCTCCGAGCTGGTGGAGGCGCAACTGCTGCGCAAATACACCGGCATGGTTGGCTACATCCAGCTTGGCTACATCTATCAGGGAGTCGCCTTCCTGCATGAGACCACCACCGAGTGGTATGAGCGCTTCCAGTCACTGCTCGAAGAGATGGACAGCTTCCACGACATCGTCATTGACGACCACGATCACGACATCGACGACGAGGAAGAATAAAGCAGGTGGGCGCTGCAGGCTCCATCCGCAACGATAAGGCTGCAGCCAGCCCGCGCCAGCGCTGGGTTTTCGTCGAGTCCCACCCCGAGCAGGCTGAGGCGCTTGCACGCGAAGCACGCCTGCCCCACGTCCTCGCAGAGTTGCTTATCGCCCGCGGCATCACCACCGACGACGAGGCCTTCGCCTTTCTCAATCCGGATCTCGACCGCCTGCACGATCCTTATCGGATGCGCGGCATGGCCACCGCCGTCGATCGCCTGGAGCGCGCCATCGCAGCGCGCGAGCCTGTGCTGCTCTATGGCGACTACGACGTCGATGGCACCACCGCCGTCGTCCTGCTGAAGACTGCACTCGAAATGCTCGGCGGCATCGTACGCTTCCACGTGCCCCATCGCCTGCGCGAGGGCTACGGCCTGCAATCCAGCGTGATTGAAGAGGCTTACGCCGATGGCGTGCGCCTTGTTCTCACTGTGGACACCGGCATGCGCGCCTTTGCCGAAGCAGACACTGCGCGCCGCCTCGGCCTCGATCTCATCATCACCGACCACCATCTGCCCGAGGCGCACGACGCCGTCCCCGATGCGCTGGCCATCCTGAATCCGAATCAGCCCGGCTGCGCTTACCCGGAAAAGAGTCTCTGCGGTGCTGCGATCGCGCTCAAACTCGCTCAGGCTCTGCTGGAACGACGCGACTCCGGCCGCACGCGCGAGAAGACACTGCCCAGTTTTCTCAAGATGGCTGCCATCGCCACCATCGCCGACGCCGTGCCACTCAAAGGCGAGAATCGCATCATCGCCGCTCTGGGTCTGCGCGAACTGCGCAACCCCGTCGGCGCCGGCCTCCGCGCGCTCTTCGAGGCCGCTGCGATCGATCCCGCGTCGAAGCCCATCACCGGCTTCGATGTCGCCTTCCGGCTGGCTCCGCGCATCAATGCTGCGGGCCGCATGGACGTGGCTTCCGACGTCGTCGAGCTCTTCACCACCCGCGACGGACTGCGCGCGCGCGAACTAGCCGCCAAGCTCGACCGGCTCAACCGCGAGCGTCGCGACACGGAGGCCTTCGCGCTCACTGCCATTGAAGATCGCCTCACCACCGACGCCGCTCTCGTCGACGAACGCCTGCTCGTCATCGAGGGCGACCGCTGGCATCGCGGCGTCATCGGCATCCTCGCTTCGCGCGTCGTCGAGCGCACCGCCAAGCCGTCCATCGTCATCAGCGTGGAAGACGGCGTCGCGCACGGCTCCGGCCGCTCCGTCGATGGCTTCCAGCTGCTTGAAGCCATCGAAACCTGCGCCGATCTCTTCACCCGCTTTGGCGGCCATGCCTTCGCCGTCGGCTTCGCGCTCCCCGCCGAGGCGCTGCCCGAACTCAAGCGCCGCCTCAGCCTGCATGCAGCCGAGCGGCTCGCCCAACGCGAACCTGAACGACTCCTGCACATTCACGCCGAACTGCCGCTCGATCGCATCACTCCAGTGCTCGCCGGATGGCTGCGCAAGCTCGAACCTCTCGGCCACGGCAATCCAGAGCCAGTCTTCGTCGCGCGCGACGTCCGCCTGCTCTCTCCGCTGCGCCTGATAAAGGAGCGCCACATCCGCCTTGAACTTTCGCCCGCCGGCGCCACCTCCGCTCCCTGCATCGTCCGCGCCGTTGGCTGGGGTATGGCCTTTCGCGCCACGGAACTCGGCCTCACACAGGGTAGCCTCATCGACGTCGCCTATCGCATTCGCGAGAACAACCACCCCGAGTTCGGCGGACTGGAGATCGAAATCGCCGGCGTCGAACCGGCTTCCGCCTGAGAAATCTCACATCGGATACAGCAAGGCCCACGGCGTACCGTGGGCCTTCTGGCTCAGTTCCTTGATGCACAGTTACCGGAAGTGGCGCTCATCCTGCAGTGGCCGCTCCTGAGGGCGTTCCGGCTGGCCCTGGGGCCGCTGCTGCTGGTAGCGCTGGTCGTTCCGCTGCTGGTTCTGCCATTGCGGATTCTGCGCTTGCCGGTTCTGCCACTGCTGGTTCTGTCGGGGCGGCGCAGGCCGCTGGTTGTAGCCCGGGTTGTTCGGCCGCTCATACTGCGGCTGATTCCCGCGGTTCATATTGCCGTTTTTCTGATAGCCGTTGTTGGGCTGCCCATACCCGCGTCCCTGATAGGCCGAATTGGGCTGCCGGTTCTGCATGCTGTTATTCGGGGAGCTCCCGCGATTCTGATTGCCGTTGAACGTATTCGGCCTCTGATTCATCGCCGAGGGCCGGTTCTGATTGTTCCAGGGCCGAGCGACAGCGGTGGTTACAGGCCGCCCATGATTGTTATTGAAGTAGGAGCTGCGCTCCATCTGCGCCGCCTGCACGTGCTGCATTTGCATCCGGGTCGCAGCCATGTGCTGGTCACGCATCGCCATGCGTTCCTCCGGCGCAGGCTGATGCTGAATGCCTCCCGGTCCGCCGTTATACGACACATGGTTGTTGTTGACGATCGTTGTGTTGCGAACGATGGTGTTATTCACATATGTGTTGTGGATGACCGTGGTATTCACGCGCATCACTGCAGTGTTGTACGCAAACTCGCGACCGCGCCACTCGCCGCCTACAAAGCCGACGCCCATATAGCCGAAGCCATAATTCACGCCGCCGTAGTAGCCCACGTGCGGACCCCAGTAGCCGGGGTGGAATAGATACATTCCGCCTTCCCAGCCCCAGTACGGCGGAGTCCACAGCGCGCCCATGTACGGCGCAGGCACCCACGCACCAGGCACCCAGTAGTAGCCGTCATCGCCATACGCCCAGTAGCCTGGCGTCCACATCAAGCCCGGCTGCGGGCACGGAGGCTGCACATAAACCGGCAGCACGGGTGGCGCAAAACCCACGCTGATAAATACGCCGGCATAGGACGATGCCGGAACCACCGCCAGCACAAGCGTCAAAAGCAGCCAGCGAGACACCTTACGAATTCGCATAACCGAACCTCCCTCGAACCCTTGCGCCTGCCGGCCGCTGCGAATCGCGATTCGCCGGCTGGGTCGCTTCATGCACTATCCACCGCAGATCCCAACACCTGTTCCTGCGCCTGGATGGTACTGATTGAGACCCAGCCCACCGCGAAAAGTTGTCCCCGTCGCCTTAATACCGCAGGCTCAAGCCCATCCCAAACACATGCCGCGCGTCCAGGTTGACCGGCACCGGCTGCGGTCCCAGGGGTGTTGGCAACACCGTGGTACCAATCGTGCCCGCCACCTGGCCGATGCCCGCATCGAATGCGAAGTGCGGATGCTCCTTCTGCGTCACGCGCACGGCGTAGTCCAGTGTCGTCGGCACATGCGCCGCTGCTCCCGGCTGGCCAGTCGCAGGATTGATCAGGATCGCGCTCAGATTGACAGAGTTCGGCGGCTGCTGTGTAAATCCTGCCGCCGGCACAATCGCCGTGTGGAACGGTCCCGGCAGCGGAATCCCCAGCCCGCCAAACAGTCGCCCGCTGAACCGGGTGGACTGCCCGCCCAGCCCGAAGATCGATGCATTTGTCGCCTTCCAGCCCAGGTTTGCAAGGAAGGGAAGAGGCGGATGCAGCCACGTCTTGGTCGCCACCACGTACACATCGCCGTTCGTGTAGGACTTCAACACGCCGGTCAAGGCCTGATTCAGCGCGCCGCTCACAAAGCGGTCATTGGTCCGCACCACAAAGCCGCCTGCCAGTGCAGGCAAAAGCGTGTGTTCCTCGAGCGCCACCACCTTGCCATGGAAGACATTCATCCCCGAGTAGTGCCACAGGTTGCTGAACTCCGGGCTGTTGCCCATGGTGTGAATGCTTCGCGTATAACCCAGCTCAAACCGATTGGCAAATCCCTCCGTCAGGCTGAACGTGTGGATGTTGCCAATCACTTTGGATGCATCGACAAAGTGATAGCCAAGTGCCGGATGCGAGAAAAACTTGCCCTTGTCGGCGTACACCACGTAAGCCGTCGGCGTAATGAATCCGCCTGTCTGTCCTTCCAGCGTCAGGTTTTGCGCGCGCAGGTCATGCGCCACGCTCGTCATACCCACCACCAGCCCCCAGAGGGCAATCCTTTTCAGCGTCTTATGTTTCACGGTCACAGCTCCTGTCCGGCTCAGTCTCTTCCCGCCGTTGGTTTTCCAAGGCAAATCCAGCATCCGTACCGGCAAGATGCAACCCCAAAATGATCCTCCCCTGCGCCACGCGACTGCAACGAAAAATCGCCATAGCCGCACCACAAGGTACCCATTGGCATACGCCGCCAATGGGCCTGAAGGAAGAATCCACACTGCAATTCCGCCGTTGTGGACACTCCGGATTCGCTTGGGGAATGCACAGTTGTAACACAACTTGCACCGCATCGTCTCGCTCCACCGCTGCGGTGATAGACTCACGCCATGCCGCGCGGTCTTTTCATCACGCTCGAAGGGCTCGACGGGTCCGGTAAAACCACGCAAATCAAGCGTCTGGCCGCATGGCTGCAGCGGCGCAGCCTTGACCCCATCGTCACCCGCCAGCCCGGCGGCACCGCCACCGGCGACCGCATCCGCGCTCTCCTGCTCGACTCCCGCTCCACCGGCCTTGCGCCCATGACAGAGATGGCCCTCATGTTTGCCGACCGCGCTCAGGCCATCGCCGAAATCATTGAGCCCGCTCTGGTTGCCGGCCGCCTCGTCCTCTGCGACCGCTTCACCGACTCCACTGAGGCTTACCAGGGAGGCGGCCGCGAACTCGGCTCGCAGCTAATTCTCGACATGCACCGCCTCATCTGCGGCGACCTGCAGCCCGACCTCACCCTGCTCCTGCTGCCCTCGCTCTCCATCTGCCTCGAGCGCGCACGCCGCCGCAATGTTCGCGTCGCCGCGCAAACCGGGAAGGATGAAAACCGCTTCGAGCAGGAAGAGGAAGCCTTCTACCAGCGCGTCTGGAGGAAATACCGCGAAATTGCCGCACGCGAGCCGCAGCGCGTCGTCCTCATCGAGGGCAACCTCACCATCGACGAGGTCCACGAGCAGATCGCCGAGGCCGTTGCCGAGCGCCTCATTACCGCCGGGCACACGCACTGAAGCGCCGCGCTGCTCTCACCTCCACGCGCCCAGCAACTTCCGGACCAGCACCAGTTGACCAACGTGGTAGGCGTTGTGATCCGCCACCAGCATCGCCTCGCGCAGAATCGTCTGCCCATCCCCGCGTGGAATCTTCGCGAAGAGGTCCGTCTTCTCATCCCGCACCAACTTGCACATCTCTTTCAGGTCGCGCTGGAAGGCCCGTACGCTACGATCCCACGCCTTTGCATCTGCAGGAGCCTTATGCTTTGGCCAGTAGCCCTCCGGCCACTTCGGCGACTCATGCTTCGGATTGCGCGAGAACTCCAGAATGTCCCACTGCGCAATGCGCAGATGTTCAAGCAGTTGCCACGGCGAGTGCTCCGCCCCGTCCGGCTTCTTCCCGCGCAGTTTCACCGGCCATTCCCTCACCGCCTCGTCGAAGGTGACGTGCGCCTGCGCCAGCGTCATCAAATTCACAAGGTGTTCCCGCAATGCAGTCTCTTTCACCGATCGCATCTGAATCCTCCCATTCAACGGATTCAACAGCCTTTACACGGATGCGGAAACTTCCGCGCCGTGCTGGGCATGGGCTCCGTTCGCGCCTCTTCCATTTACACTGTTAGATGGAGACCCCTGTGTTTTTTGAAAAAGTATTAACCAGCATCTTTGGCACCGCGAATGAGCGCGCCGTCAAGCGCATGATGCCCATTGTGGCCGCCATCAACGCGCTTGAGCCGGAGGTGAAGAAGCTCTCCGACGAGCAGCTTCGCGCCCGCACCGCCGACTTCCGTGCCCGCATCGCCGCGCGCGTCGCCAATCTTACCGATTCCGAAGAAATCAAGAAGGCCGAGCGCGAAGCTCTCGACGAAATTCTCCCCGAAGCCTTCGCCGTTGTCCGCGAAGCCGGCTGGCGCGCCGTGCACATGCGCCACTTTGACGTGCAGCTCATCGGCGGCATGGTTCTCCACTCCGGCAAGATCTCCGAAATGAAGACCGGCGAAGGCAAGACCCTCGTCGCGACCCTCGCCTGCTATCTCAACGCGCTCGCCGGCAAAGGCGTCCACGTCGTCACGGTCAACGACTACCTCGCCAAGCGCGATGCCGAGTGGATGGGCAAGATCTACGAGTTCCTCGGCCTCACCGTCGGCGTCATCGTCCACGACCTCTCCGATGACGAACGCCGCCGGGCCTACGCAGCCGACATCACCTACGGCACCAACAACGAGTTCGGCTTCGACTACCTGCGCGACAACATGAAGTTCGAACTCAAGGACTGCGTGCAGCGCGGCCACTACTACGCCATCGTCGACGAGGTCGACTCGATCCTCATCGACGAAGCCCGCACCCCGCTCATCATCTCCGGACCCACTGACCAGACCACCGACAAATACGAGCGCGTTCGCAAAATCATTCCCCAGCTCGTCCTCGGTGAAGAAGTGGAGTGGAGCGACCACAAGCGCCAGGCCGAACTCGGCATCCGCCTCAGCGAAGGCGAAAAGTACTTCAGTGGCGACTACGTCGTCGACGAGAAGCACAAGACCATCGGCGTCACCGATGAAGGATGGATCACTATCGAAAAGGCCCTCGGCATCGACAACATCGCCGACGCCGAAAACTGGGACCTCAAGCACTTCGTCGAGACTGCCATCAAGGCCCATGCTCTCTACAAGCGCGATGTCGATTACGTCGTTAAGGATGGCGAGGTCATCATCGTCGATACCTTCACCGGCCGCCTGATGCCCGGCCGGCGCTGGTCCGACGGACTGCACCAGTCCATCGAGGCCAAGGAAGGCGTCAGCATCCGCAAGGAAGACCAGACCCTCGCGACCATCACCTTCCAGAACTACTTCCGCCTCTATCAAAAGCTCAGCGGCATGACCGGCACCGCTGAAACCGAGGCCGCCGAATTCGAGAAGATCTACAAGCTCGAAATCGTTGTCATCCCCACCAACAAGCCGCTGCTGCGCATCGAAAACCCTGACGTCGTCTATCGCACTGCCAAGGAAAAGTACAAGGCCGTCGCCGACGACATTGCCCTTCTGCATGAAAAGCAGCAGCCCGTGCTCGTCGGCACCACGTCCATCGAGAAGAGTGAGCTGCTCTCCAACATCCTCGCCCGCAAAGGCGTACGTCACACCGTGCTCAACGCCAAGTTCCACGAGCGCGAAGCGGAAATCGTAGCGCAGGCAGGGCGCATCGGCATGGTCACCATCGCCACGAACATGGCGGGGCGTGGCACCGACATTCTGCTCGGCGGCAACGCCGAGTTCATGTCCCGCATGGATCTCGTGAAGAAGGGCCGCGCTCGCGCCATCAGCGTCGCAGAGGGCGCCATCAATCCCATGGCGCCCGCCGGCTTCCTGCGCTTCTACTACCAGGGCCAGGAATTCGAAGTCGCCGAATCCGATTGGAACGAAACCTTCGCCATCTACAACCAGGATGCGCAGGCCGAGCACGACAAAGTCATCGAAGCCGGCGGACTCTTCATTCTCGGTACGGAGCGCCACGAGTCACGTCGCATCGACAATCAGCTCCGCGGACGCGCCGGCCGTCAGGGCGACCCCGGCGAATCGCGCTTCTACCTCTCGCTCGAAGATGACTTGATGCGCATCTTCGCCAAGCAGTGGGTCAGCACACTGCTCGAGCGCCTCGGCATGGAAGAAGGCGTGCCCATCGAGTCGAAGATGATCTCCAAGCGCATCGAGGGCGCGCAGAAGGCCGTTGAAGCGCAGAACTTCGAATCGCGCAAACACCTGCTCGAGTACGACGACGTCATGAACAAGCAGCGCGAGGCCGTCTATGGCCTCCGCCACCAACTCCTCGAAGGCGTCGATCAGCGCGAGCTCATTCTTGAGGACTATGTCGGCGGCATCCTCAGCGCCGCCCTCGATGAGTTTGCCGGCGAAGACGTACGCCCCGACCAGTGGAAGCTAAAGGACCTCGACGACCGCCTCATGGGTCAGTTCGGCATGACACTCGCGGGTGCTGGAATCCACACGCAGGAGCTGACTCGCCATGAGCTTGGAGACGCCATCTTCGACAAGCTCAAGGAGCACTACGAGGCCAAGGAAAAGCTGCTCGGCGCAGAAACCATGCGCTACCACGAGCGCATGGTTATGCTCTCCGTCATCGACGGCCTCTGGAAAGATCATCTGCTCGCGATGGATCACCTCAAGGAAGGCATCGGCCTGCGCGGCTACGCGCAGCAGGATCCGCTCGTCGCCTACAAAAAGGAATCCTTCGACATGTTCGAGGCCATGATGCTCAAGTTTCAGGAAGACACCGTGCGCTTCCTGTTCCGGATGCAGATCATCGGTCCCGACGGCCAGCCCGTGCAGACCCTCTCTGCGCAGCGCGCTCCCGTGCCGCCCGCACCGCCTGTGGCCAGCGCCGAACTACCCGCATCCCAACAGGCCGCGCCGCACGAGATCTCCGTTCCCACGCGCCAGCCCTCCACCACCATCGACGCCATCGAGCGCGAGTTCCACCGCAAAAAGCAGCGCGAACTCGCCGTCGCATCGCGCGCCGGCGCAGGCGAGGCCACGCAGCCCCAGCAGCGACACGTCGGCGAGAAGGTCGGCCGCAACGATCCCTGCCCCTGCGGCTCCGGCAAGAAATACAAGAAGTGCCACGGCGCCGAACAATAAATCCGGCCAACACGGCAGCGCAGACATTGCATTCATCTGCGCTGCCGCCTTGCCCTACTGGCCCAGATTAAAGTCCACGTTCACGCTCACGGTCGACGTTCCCGCCCCCGGCGCAAAACGCCACTTGCGCACCGCCTCCTGCGCCGCCTCAGACAGCACTGCGTTGCCGCTCACCGCTTTCACATCCGCGACCTTGCCGTCTGCATCCACCGTCACATCCAGCTTCACCACGCCCGTCACACGCATTCGCTTGGCAATCTCCGGGTACACCGGCGACACCCGCGACTTCACCGCGCGATCCTCTGCACGCCCCTGCAACGCCATTCCCAAACACGCCACCAGAATGCCCGCAAACACACTCCGCTTCACCGCGCGCACATTCCATGCGCGCTCCATTGCCCCCTGTCCCGCCATTGCTCCTCCTGTCGCGCTCTTGCTGCTCAGTCAAGCTATCGGCACAGATTCGGGAGACGTGAATGCGCGTCTCAAGTTCCGCTGCTTCGCCTTGTTGTGCCATCCTGGGAGTCGCGCAGAGCCGCGCTGCTCACTCTCTGCGCGCTGACACAGTCTGCACGTCCGCAAACGTCAGGTCGCCGGGCGCCACGCCGTGCTCGGCGCACCACTGCTCATACAGCCGCCCATAGCTCAGCGTCATGTAGGACTCGGAACCCACGCCCAGCCCCGCAGCCGTCGTGTCAATCCACTCCGGCGTCCCTTCCAGTTCAGCAAAGTTGCCAATCGGAGTTTCGTCCACCACGCAGTGCCCCGCGCCATCGGACCATTCCGTGCGCCACTTTTCATAGCGAAATGCCCGCACCAGCCCCAGCGACTCAAACACCGCGGCCAGCACCGCGCCATCGGTCACTTCCGTCTCCGTCTCCACCCGGTGCTTGTGCCGGTCCTCGCCAATGCCCGAGTCGGGGATGCGTTTATGTGTCACCGTCCAGCGCCCGGCATACTGGCGCACGCGCAATATCTCCGTCCTCGCTCGCATCGCCCGGTCCGGCCAGTCAAAGAGCACGTTGCTCTCGAATTCGCGCGCCGTCTCCACGCGGAATCCCGCCGCGCGCAGCTTTGCATCCAGCGCCGCCAGGTCCTCTACGCGAAACTTGATCTCCGTCTCGATCGCCATCGGTTGCAGTGAGTATACGGAGTTGGCCGCGCCCCCTGCCAGCGGCGACAATAGACTCGTGAAGACGCTCCGCTTCAGCGTGGACCCCGCGCATCTCGAATCCGCTGCGGCTCGCAGCGCCCTCGCGCAGGCCGCGGAGATTCTGCGCGGCGGCGGCCTCGTCGCCCTGCCCACGGAAACCGTCTACGGCCTCGGCGCCAATGCCCTCGACCCCGCGGCCGTAGCGCGCATCTTCGCGGCCAAGAAGCGCCCCGCATGGGACCCCATCATCGTTCACATCGCCGGAGAAACCGCCGGCAACCCCATGCTCCGCAACCTCGTTTCAGAGATTCCCAGCGCCGCCAGCCAACTCATCGCCGCCTTCTGGCCCGGCCCGCTCACGCTGCTGCTGCCGCGCTCCGCCGCCGTTCCCGACGCAGTCACCGCCGGCCGCCCCCTCGTCGGCATCCGCATGCCCGCGCATCCCGTCGCCTTCGCGCTCATTCGCCAGGCAGGCGTCCCCATCGCCGCGCCCAGTGCAAACCTCTTTGGCCACATCAGCCCAACCACGGCTCAGCACGTCCTCGACGACCTCGATGGCCGCATCGACGCCGTCCTCGACGCAGGTCCCACCGAGCATGGCGTTGAATCCACCGTGCTCGACCCCTGTCAGACACCCATGGTCATCTATCGCCCCGGCGCCATCACCGCCGCGCAAATCCGCAGCATCGTGGGCCCCGTCGAACACTTTCAGCCCACAGGCCCGCTCGTGAAAGCTCCGCGCGAAGCACTGCCGTCGCCGGGCGTTGGCCTGCGTCACTACGCGCCGCGCGCACATCTTGTCTTAGTGGAAGATTCTCTCGAAGCCCTGCCCCAGGCGCTCACTGACGCCGCTGCTTCCTGCGCCGGCAAGCGGGTCGGCATCCTGCTGCCCACGGAGCTTGCCGCGCAGGTTCCACGTGGATCGGAGATTTTTCCCTGGGGGCGCTGGACGGCGCCGAAAGAACTCGCCAGCCGCCTCTATACTGGCCTGCGCGCGCTCGACGCCGCCGGATGCGACGTAATTCTCTGTCCTCTTCCGCCCGCAACAGGCCTCGGCGTTGCCATCCGCGACCGGCTGCGCAAGGCCGCTCATGCGCCGAGTCAGTAGCCGCGTTCAGGCCCCCTGCTCGCCGTGCTTGTACATGTATTTGATCGCTGATTTGTAAACGAGCACGCGCAGTTTTCCGCGCACCTTCAGCGCATTCCTGTCGTACCACTCGATGCAGCCTTCAACCTTCTGCCCATCCGAAAGCACAATCACCATCGGCGTCTGCGCCTGAATCTGCTTCTGCAGATAGAACGCTTCCGCGTGGCTCTGCGGCAGCTCCTCGCTCAGTGAATGCGTCGTCAACCGAACCGGGTGCGCCTGCACGCTCTTTCTGCGGCCCGGCAGGAACAGGCTGCCTGCTTCCTTGCCGGTCAACTGCTCCATCGAGTAAGGATTCATTTCATCGCCCTCCTCGGGCCACTGCGGCTTATCGAGCATCACGCACAAAGGCAATCGCTAAGTACAGCAAAGGGGAAGCACCTCACACCGGCCACGCGAACCTGCCGATTCCTGGCCTCTACCACTCTCCATGGAAGCATGCGCCAGCAGGGCGCAGGGGCGCCTTCTCGTCTGCCTTCTACGGCTTCTCAGTTTCCGGATTCGTGTTCCAGATTGTACTCGAAGAGATGCCCGGCTCCGGGTCGAGGTTGCCTCAGACACCCTTCCGTCCGATCAGCGATCGGCCAGCCCCATCGCCATCGCATCCAACGAGAGCGAACGCAACAGGTTGCGCCGCATGCCCTGTTCCACTTGCCCCAGTGCGCGCGCGGCTCCATCCAACCAGTCCACCGTCACCAGCTGCGCCATCTTTTCCAGCTCAGCCTTCATGTCCACGTTGCGCACAAGCTGCGGCGTGCCCGCAAGAGTCAGTAACAGGTCTTCGATAAGCGCTCCCAAAGCCCGCAGCAGGTTCAGCGTCTTCTCCTGCCCATCGGCGCCGGCGCGATAGGTCTCCGTCGTGCGAAAGAGCTGCGAGTAGTCCGGCTCCCGCAGCGCCGTCGTCAGCACCACCAGCGCATCCTGCCGGCTCGTCAGATATGTGCTCAAATCAAGCGTCAGCGCGCGCCCCACAGCACCCTCGGCCAACCGCGCCACCAGCGCCCGCTCCTGCGCCTTCAGATCTTTGCGCCGCTCCGCCAGCAGCGCTTCCAGTTCCTCCGATGGCAGCGCGCCCAACCGGTGCATCACCGCGCGCGAGCGAATCGTCGGCAGCAGCTCCTGCGCATTCTCCGTCAGCAAAATCAGTGAGGTATTCGCAGGCGGCTCTTCGAGCACCTTCAGCAGGCTGTTCGCCGCTTCTTTCATGAATCCCGATGAGGTAAAGATCGTGATTGCGCGGCGTGCCTCCCCCGGCGGCCGATAATACGCTGCATGAATCACCTGCCGCACCTGTCCCAGCTTAATCAAGAGCTGCGGCGGGTCCGGCGGCACAATCAGCACATCCGGATGCGTCTGGATCAGGATGCGCGTCTCGCGCTTATCCGCATCCCGCATCTCCTCGCGCGCCTCCACTGCCTCGGCCACGCGCTCTTCCAGATTCGCCGCCTCGCCAATGCGCTCGCAGTTCTCGCACCGTCCGCAATAATCCGGCAACCCATCGCTCTCCGGCCGCTCCAGGCAGTTCATCGCCCGCGCCAGCATCAACGCCAGCGTGTACTTGCCCGCGCCCTTTGGCCCCGCCAGAATCAGTGCCTGCGGAAACCGCCCTGCGCGCACGCTCTCGCGCAGCCGCGTCACCGTCGCCGCATTCCCCAGAAACTCCTTGAAGCTCACAATCCGAGTCTATTGCATATGGCGCGCCGTGCGCTCCACAGTCCGCACCCGGATGCCGCTCTTCGGCCGCAGCGTGATCTTTGGTTGCGGCTCAATCCGTTGACCCGGCTCCAGCGCCAGCCGCCAGCGCTGCGCAAGAGTCGCCAGCACCAGCGTCGCCTCCATCCACGCAAATGACTCACCGATGCACTGCCGTCCGCCTCCGCCAAATGGAAAATAGGCAAACCGCGGACGTCCTGCCTTCGCCTCCGCCGTGAATCGCTCCGGGTCAAATCGCTCCGGCTCCGGAAACCACCGCGCGTCCCGCTGCACAATGTACTGGCTGAAGAACACCATCGTTCCCTTGGGCAGCGCATACGGCCCGATGCGAACATCCTCCAGAACCTCACGCCCCATCGCCCAAGCCGGGGGATACAGCCGCATCGACTCGGACAGCACCATCGCCGTGTACTCGAGCCGCGGCATGTCCTCAAGCGTGGGCAGACGCCTACCCAGCACCGCATCCAGCTCCGCGTGCAGTCGAGCCTCCGCCGCGGGATTCTGCCCCAGCAGCATCCACGTCCACGCCAGCGCGTTGGCTACCGTCTCGTATCCGGCAAGAAAAAGCGTCAGCACCTGGTCGCGCAGCTCCTCGTCGGTCAGCTTCAGTCCATCGCCGCCCGCTCCGTCATCGCGCGCCGCCAGCAGCAGCGAAAGCAGGTCGCCGCGCTCGTCCTCTGCCGCGAGATGCGCAGCCACCTCCGCATGCCGTGCACCAATCATCGCTTCCACCACCGCATCCAGCCGTGCCTTGGCCCGCCGGAAACGCCGCATCCCAGGCAAAGGCGTCTTGAGCAGCAACTCGGCCCGCGGCAGCGCCACCAGATAGTTGTAGAGATCCATGATTGCGTTCACCTGCTCGTTGATCTCCCGGATCTCCGCCGTCACCTCTGTGTCAAAAAGCGTCCTTGCCGTAATCTGCAAGGCCAGCCGCATCATCTCCGCGGCAATATCCATCGTCTCGCCCGGCCGCCACGCCCCGCTCACTCCCGCAGCCAGATCCACAATCTGCCCCGCGTACCGTTGGATCCGCTGCCGGTGAAACGCAGGCGCCACAATGCGCCGTCCCCGTCGATGTGTTGCACCATCTGAAGTAATCAGCCCTTCGCCAAGCAGGATCTTCATCCGCTTCTGGGTCCGGTCCTTGCCAAACGATGACGCCTTGTCAATCAGCACCTCGCGGATATCGTCCGGCTCGTTGAGCAGCACCACATGGCTCCACAGAATCCGGTAGTGCGCTGCCCTGCCGAATCGCCGCAAATGCTCAAACAGCAAAATGGGATTCCCAGGCTTGAAAAACCGATGAAAGAGATAAAACGGCAGATTCAGCCGCAGCCCAGGTGGAAAAACATACCTGCCGCGCCCTACCGAAGGATTCGCCGCTCTGCGTGTTTCGATTTCCGTCGTTTCCACAATTCGAGCCTATTGAATCCTTGATGTCCTGTCGAACGATGCCTTGATCGTCTCAAAAGCGAGCGGATCTGCATGTGGCCAAACCCAGAAAATAAAAATGTCAACTATCCCTGACATCGCAAGGTAAATTTAGTAAAGTTTACTTGTCATCTTATCAAGGAGACTAGATATGCCTCAGAAGAAACTCGCACCTGCAATCCGCCGTTACATTCTGCGCTTCTTCACTGCCATGACGCTCTATGTCATCTTCCTCGTGGGTGCCGTCTGGGCCTTTCCCCGTTATCACCCGACCGGACTCCTCGCCTACCTGCTCGCGATCCTGCCTGCACTTCCCATCATGGCCGTAATCGGCGTCGTTGCCCTTTACGTGACCGAAGAGCAGGACGAATTTCAGCGAGCCTTGCTCGTGCGTGCTTTGCTCTGGGGGATAGGCCTGACCCTCGCCGCTACAACGGCCTGGGGCTTCCTCGAGGTGTTCTCCCTGGCCCCGCATCTCGATCTCTACCTCGTCTTTCCTCTCTTCTGCGTTCTGGCTGGCGCAGCCAATGGAATCGTGAGGTTGAACTACAAATGAAAAATGAACTCCGCGTCCTTCGAGCCCAGCGCAACTGGTCGCAAGCTGACCTCGCAGAGCGCCTCGGCATATCCCGTCAATCCGTCAATGCCATCGAAACCGGTAAGTATGATCCCAGTCTGCCGCTCGCATTCAAGCTAGCCCGCGTCTTTGACACAACAATCGAGGCCATTTTCAGCGACCAGCCCTGAAAATGAATGCGGCGCAGGATTAGCTCCCGCGCCGCGCTGCTTCACTTCCATCTTGGTTCTTGCTTCAGGGATGCATCACCAGGGTCTGGTCTACCTGGAAGCTCAGTGTGGACTCCGCCGGCACTGTCACCTGCTTGCCACGCGTCATGTACTGCGTCAGGCCACCCAGAGCGCCACCGGCCAGTGTGCCAATCCCCGCGCCCTTGCCTCCGCCGAAGATCGCGCCCATCACCGCACCCAGGCCCGCGCCGCCGCCCGTGTACTCAGCCGTCCGCTTGTTCAGCCCAAATCCAGCCGACCCATTTTCCGCCACGGACGAGCTGTCCACGCGGTACTCCCGGCCGTTCAAGGTCACCGAATACAAATCCAGCGCCAGGTTCTTGCTGCTCGTAGCGCCGGTCTGTGTTGCGCCCTGATTCATATCCACCACCTGCAGCATCGCCGGCGTGCCTGCGGGAATCCCCACCGCTCCCGTGCTGTCCACCACATCCTGCTGGATCTTCGCCGCGTACAGCTTGCCCAGTGAATTTTTCGTGCTGTCGATCGTCTCATCGGTCCGCACCGAAATCTGCGTCCCCTGCGGAATCACGATCGACTGTGTCACGGCTCCGGGCCCTGCCGAAGTCTGTGCATACTGCATCGGTGCACCGCCCATCGGAACCTGTCCCGTGTAGCCACTCGGTGCCGGCGGCACGTTGCCTTGCCCCATTGAGCCCGCCGCCTGCGCGCCATACTGCTGTGGTGCCTGCTGATATGCCGGCGCAGCCGCGCCCGCCGCCGCCCCGCTCTGCGAGGCATGATGCGTCAGCACCAGGGACGAAACATCACGGATTGGAAAGACATAGGCAATCCCATTCGATCCGCGGAACGAAATCCGCGTAACCCCAACCCACTGCCCGGTGTACATCTGCCCGTTGCGCAGCGAAACGTTGTCGGACAGGTTCGAAAACACCACCGTCTGCACGTCCGTCATCGGAAACGTGTACTGGATGCCCTGGTTGTCCTTGAACGTGAGATTGCCGCCCGGCTCACCCGTGTACGTGCCGGAATAGCTCTTCCCGTCGCGCAGAACCACGATATCCGCCTGCGCCAGAACGGTCGAAAAACACATCATTGCCGCTGCAAGAACCACAGCCCTCTTCATCTGGATCCACCTTTCCCGGAGCTGCTCGTCGCAGGTCTGCTCCCGCGGAAAACCGGACTGGCTGGCTTGTCCTCGCGCTCCGGACACTTGCTACGTTCTCACATTCGCGCCCCGCCTTGTCAATCGGTCACGCATCCTTTTGCCACCGCTCCAGTCTCCTGCGCATCCAATCAACAACCCGCCCCGTACAATACAAAGAGAGAGCCCATTCGACCGATGGCCGAAGCAGCGCAAAAAGATCCCCGGCAGTCCACCAACGCCTCGCAGACCACCGCCGCGCCACAGCCTGTGCGCAAGGCCGATGACGACTCGGTCGGCAAAGTTTACGACTCCCGTCTCATCCGTCGTCTTGGCCGCTATCTGCGCCCCTACTGGCTGCAGGCAACTATCTCGTCCATCTCCGTCTCGCTCAAATCGCTCAGCGACGTCGCCGGTCCGTACCTCGTCAAAGTCGCGCTCGATCGCTACCTCACCGGCAATCACAGCCCCGCCACCAACTGGCTCACCCGCCGCCTGCCGCTCGACCCCATTCGCGGCGTCACCGTGCTCGCCGCTATCTACACCGCGGCGCTTCTTCTCTCCTACCTCTTCGAGTTCATTCAGACCTACCTCATGCAGTGGACTGGCCAGAAAATTATGTTCGATCTGCGCCGAGACATCTTCCGCCACATGCAGCGCATGCATGTCGCCTTCTTCGATCAGAACGCGGTCGGCCGCCTCGTCACCCGCATCACCTCCGACGTGGACGCCATCAACGACATGTTCACGGCCGGCATTCTCGCCATCGTAGACGACTTCTTCAATCTCACCATCATGGCCATCGTCATGCTCACCATCAACTGGTGGCTGGCCCTCATCGCCTTCTCCGTACTGCCCATCATCCTCATCGTCACGCGTCTCTTCCGCAACTCCGTGCGCGAGAGCTACCGCCGCGTCCGCGCCGCCATCGCCCGCATCAACAGCTTCACGCAGGAGCACGTCAGCGGCATGAGCGTGGTGCAGCTCTTCAATCGCGAAGAGCGCGCCTTTCGCGATTTCGAGGCCGTCAACCGGCAGCACATGATCGCCTTCAAAGACACCATCTTTGCCTACGCGCTCTACTACCCCGCCGTTGAACTGCTCTCCACCATCGCCATCGCCCTTGTCCTCTGGCGCGGAGGCTTCAGCGTGATTGCGCATGGCACCGTCACCATCGGCATCCTCGCCATGTTCAT
Organism: Acidobacteriota bacterium; assembly: GCA_021781795.1. Taxonomy (GTDB): domain Bacteria; phylum Acidobacteriota; class Terriglobia; order Terriglobales; family Acidobacteriaceae; genus Telmatobacter. The sequence goes on along the minus strand of JAJXWA010000010.1, from coordinate 12,713 downwards.
CCAGTACTCGCAACGCTTCTGGCGACCGATTCAGGACCTCAGCGACAAGTACAACATCCTGCAAGCCGCCATGGCCGCCTGCGAGCGCATCTTCAAGCTCCTCGACACCCAGCCCGAAATCGTCAGCCCCGCCCATCCCCGCACCGGCGACGGCTCCAACCGCATCGAGTTTCGCCGCGTCTGGTTCACCTACCAGCGGCTCACCCCTGAGCAGCAGGCCGCCGTCGAGCGCGCCGCGCAGTCCAGCGCCACCGCCGCCGAGCTCGCCTCGCTCCAGGACATCGAGTGGATTCTCAAGGACGTCAGCTTCACGCTGGAGCCTGGCCAGACCGTCGCCATCGTCGGCCACACCGGCGCCGGAAAGACCACCCTCACCAGCCTCATGATGCGCTTCTACGAGGTCACCGCCGGCCAGATTCTCATTGACGGCATCGATCTCCGCGAGCATGACCTCAACGAACTCCGCCGCCACTTCGCCGTCGTCCTCCAGGACCCGTTCCTCTTCACCGGCACCATCGCGGAAAACATCCGCTTCGGCAATGACGCCATCACCGACGCCCATCTGCGCAGCGCCGCGCGCGACGTCAACGTCCTCGACTTCATCGAGAGACTTCCTGGTGGGTTCAACGAGCCCGTGCTCGAGCGCGGCAACTCGCTCTCCACCGGCCAGAAGCAGCTCATCAACTTTGCGCGCGCTCTCGCCTTCAACCCGCGCATCCTCATCCTCGATGAGGCCACCTCCAGCGTCGATACCGACACCGAGTTGCGCATCCGCGGCGCACTAGAGCGCATGGTCGAAGGCCGCACCAGCGTTCTCATCGCACACCGTCTCTCCACCGTGCAGCGCGCAGACGCCATCCTCGTCATGCACAAGGGCCAGCTCCGCGAGATGGGCAGCCACCAGGAACTTCTCGCCCACCGCGGCCTCTACTGGAAGCTCTATCAGTTGCAGTACAAGGATCAGGAACTCGGCGCCGCACCCGCGCTGACGCCTTCCGTTGCACCCGCTGTCTAGCGATTCCTATCCCGCCAGGCTCTTCAGCACCCGCACATTTCGCTCGTCATCGCCCGGTTCATCGATTGGCGTCTCCGCGATGAACGCGCAGTGCGCAAAATGCTTATCGTGCAGCAGCCGCTCAAACGGCTCCACGCCCATCGTGCCCTGCCCAATGTGCTCATGCCGATCCAGCTTCGAGCCGCGCTCCGCCTTGGCGTCGTTGCAGTGCCACACACGCACCGACTCATATCCCACCGTCGCCGCCACCTGCCGCATCGTCTCCTTGTAACCGGCCTCGCTCACCAGGTCATAGCCCGCCACATGCGTGTGGCACGTATCCAGGCACACCGCCACCGGCGCGTGAGCCCGCAGCCGCGCCACCAGCTCCGCCACCTGCTCAAAGCTGCCGCCCAGACTGAACTCCGCCCCCGCCGTATTCTCAATCAGAATGTGAAACGGCGTGCCCTGCCACGCCAGCCCATCGATCGCGCGCTCAATCGACTCCGCCGCCAGCCGCAGTCCTTCATCGCGCGTCAGTCCCTTCCACGAGCCGGGATGCAGCACCAGGTACTCAGCGCCAAACGTCAGCGCGCGCTCAATCTCTCCACGAAACGCTGCGATGCTCTTCGTCCGCACATCGTCCGACTGGCTGCACACATTCACCAGGTAACTCGTGTGAATCACCAGCGGCCCCACGTCCAGCTTCGCGCGCATCTCCTTCATGCGCGCCGCTTCTTTCGGGTCCACCTTTGGCGCGCGCCACATCCGCGGGCTCGCCGAAAAAATCTGCAGTGTACTCGCGCCGATCTCCCGCGCCCGCTCCACGGCGCGCGACGCGCCACCCGCCGTTCCAAGATGAATCCCGATTCGCTTCGTCATTCCGATAGTCTAACTGGCCTCAATTCCCACCAGCTTCATCGCATCCGGATCCCAGTGCACAATCGTCCCGCGCTCGTAGCTCAGGTTGCTCAACAGCGCCGCACCCGCCGCGCGATACCCAAACACCGCATCCTCCACCACCGGCTTCCGCGACCGCACCGACGCAAAGAAGTTCCTGAAGTGGTCATAGCTGTCGCTGTAGCCCGCAGGCGCCACATACTTTTCAAATCCCACCGGCGGCGCGCCTTCAAAATGCTTCCGCGGATATTTCGCCCGGTACGCCGTCTCAATCTCCTTCTGCATCGCCTCAGGGAATGTCTCCACCGTCAGCCCCGGCTCCGTCTCGCGCGGCACACGGCTCACCGTCACCGCGCCCCAACCAATCTCCATCGTGCCTTCCGAGCCCGTAAACACAAGGCCTTCACTCTCCTGCCCGCCGTCCACAAAGTTCACCCGCAGGCTCAGGTTGAATCCCTCGCGATAATCAAACAGCCCAAGCATCACATCCGGCACATTGCGCCCGTCGTTCCAAAAGCGCAGTCCGCCCGTCGCCATCCCGCGCGTCGGTCCATGCGATCCCGTGATGAAATGCGTCCCGCTGAACAGGTGCACAAACAGATCGCCCGCCACGCCGCTCCCATACGCCTTCCACTTGCGCCACTGGAAAAACTGCTCCGCGTTAAACGGAATCTGCGGCGCAGTGCCCAGAAACCGCTCCCAGTCGCACGTCTCCGTCGAGGCATCCGGCGGCACCGTGTAGTCCCACGCGCCAATCGCCGAATTGCGGTCCCATTGCGCCGTCACCATGTTCAGCTTGCCAATCGCGCCCTGCTCCAGCAGTTCTTTCGCCTTCGCATACAGCACCGAGCTCACCCGCTGGCTGCCAATCTGCAAGATCCTTCCCGTCGCGCGCGACGCCTCAATCATCTCCGGCCCGTCGCTGTAGAGGTGAATCATCGGCTTCTCGCAGTACACATCCTTGCCCGCCTTCATCGCGTCCACGCTGGCCTGCTTGTGCCAGTGGTCCGGCGTGCCGATAATCACCGCATCCACATCCTTGCGCGCCAGAATCTCCCGGTAATCGCGCGTTGTAAAAATATCCTTGCCCCACAGCTCCTTGCTGCGCTCCAGCCGGCCGTTGTAGCAGTCCGCCACCGCCACCAGCTTCACGCCCGGCACCTGCACGGCCGTCTTCGTATCGCCCTGTCCCTGGCCGCCCGCGCCGATCAGCGCAATCTGAATCGCATCATTCGCGCTCAGCACCCGCGCCGGCTCTTCCTCCACCGCCAGCGCGTGCAGCCGCGGCGCAATCACCGTGCTCATCGATGCCGCTCCCGCCGCCTTCAAAAAACTCCGCCGATCCAATCCGCTCACAACACCCTCCGCACACACGCAGATTTCTGCCGCCTACCACCATACACGGTCCGCATCCTTCGTTGCCTCTTGTCGCATTGATTGCGCCTTAGAGCGCAGTCCAACTGCGTCCTAGTCGTCGTCGTCCTTCTGCGCCTTCGGCGTCTTCCGCTTCAGCATTGCGGGCACTGGCTTGCCACCCATCGCATCCTTCCACAGAATCACGTTCAGCTTCCGCGCATCCGCACGATCTGCATGGCTGAAGTCCATCTTCATGCTCTCCCGCGCGCCCTCCGCCTTCTGCGTGTTGGCCGTATAAATCAGCCCGTTGTCGCGATTCGAATAATCCGCCGTGTACGCCGGCTGATCTCCGGACCCGGTAAACTCCGGCATCATCAGCGAAGCAAATGCGTCGTTGTTGTTCATCGGCGGCAGCCCCAGCAGCGACTCCATCGTCCGCACCACGCTCACCGTCGAGTAGAAATGGCTGTCTACAAACGGAGCTCCATGCGCCCCATGCGGCGCATACTTGCTGATCACCAGTGCATAGCTGCGATGCGCGTCCACATGGTCCGCCCCATTCTGCGCGTCATCTTCCAGGATGAAGAACGCCGTGTCCTCCCAGAAAGGCGAATGCGAAATCGCCTCCACAGCGCGTCCCACCGCCAGATCGTTGTCGGCCACGCTCGCCCGCGGCGTCGGCATCCCCGGCTGTGTTCCCGCCGTGTGGTCATCGGGCAGCCGCAGTTGGATGAAGTTCGGCATCGTGTCCCTGCCTTGCTCTTTGTCCCCCACCCACTGCTTCAAGTGCCGCAGAAAAATCTCCACGCGAATCTGGTCCGGCACGGACAGATTGAAGTCCGGTGTCTCCTGCGCAAAGTGCCCCACGAGCTCCGGCTTCGTTGCCGTGTTTGCCGCCATCAGGGGAATCGCCCACGGCCACTTGTTCACGCCGCCGCCCCACTCCGCCGGCAGCCGTTCGCCCGGCTTCACCGAGGGCTTGGCGCACGGATGCCCGCCCAGCATCGGCCCCAGTTGTGGATCGGTCGCCGCCGGCTCGTCACAGAAGATCGTCGAAATGTACTCGCCAAAGTGGTAGTAGCTCTTCCCGTGCGCGGCCAGATCGCCCCACAGATACCCGCTCGACGGCTCATTCACATCGGGAATCTTCTCCAGCAGCGGATACCCGTTCGCTACCACACCTTCGTAGTCATACGTGCGCTCGCTGCCCCGATACGACTGCTGCCAGGTCTTCTCCAGATAGTCCGACCCAATCCCCGCATTCGACCACACATGCCCGTCGCCCGACACCTCGCCCGAGTCGAAGAAGTTGTCCAGCACGCCAAACTGCAGCGCCAGCTTGTGAATGTTCGGCGTAATCGACTCTCCATACATCGTCAGGCTCGCATCGCCGCTGCCCACCGGCTTGCCGTCCTTGCGCAGGTCGCCCAAAATCTGGTCGTACGTCCGGTTCTCCTTGATGATGTAAATCACGTGCCGGATGGGATGCGTGCCTCCCTGCGCAAACTCAATCTGCTGCGCCTCCGCCTTCATGCGGTTCGACTCGAGCACGGTCTCCGTCCACTCCGCCAGATGCAGCGCAATCCCTGCCTCTTCAATCCGCGCCAGCGATCCATACAGCAGCGTCGCAATATACGTGTTCTTCGAGTGGTACTTTGCCCTGCGCGTCTCCGCCGTCTCGCGCTGCGGAAAGTTGTTCGGTCCTGTCCCCTGGCTCTTCGCGGTCGCCACCAGCAGTTCGCCGCCATGTGCCGCAGGCACAAACGTCATCGCAAAGGGCAGCCAGTCCGTCGGGATGAATCCCTCCGGCTGCACCATCCCTGTGCGCTCCATCTTGGCCGTCAGCTTGCGCGTATCCATCACGGCCACCGCATCGCTCGCCATGTTTGCCACGTAGAGTTGCGTGCCGTCTCCGTTCGTCGCCACCGCCACCGGCTCCGCGCCAAAATAGCTCTGCCCCGGCAGCCGCACGTCAAAGTAGCCCTTCACAGCAAATTGCCCCGCCGCCACATTCACTGCCGCCACCGCATCGCGATTCGCCAACGCCACATACAGCGTCCGTCCATCCGGCGCCAGCGCAAACGCGCACGGATGCGTCCCCGGCACCACAGGATTCGACGGCTTCAGCAGCGCCAGCTTGCGCCCCACCGTGTTGTCCGTCAGCCGCAGCTCCACAATCTCCGACGCATTCCACAGCGCCACAAACGCCCGCTTCCCATCGCGTGACAACGCCAGCGCCCCCGGAAACACCGACGGCACCGCGCGGTTCTCCGCCAGATCAAACCGATGCTCCACCGCGCCCGTCGCCGCATCCACCAGCACCACCGCGTCGGTCAAGTTTTCAGCCACCAGCAGCTTCTCGCGCCCGCCCGTCTCCACCACGGCCAGCGCAGCCGGATACGGCACACCCGTGTCGCCTTCGCGCTCGCCAATCAACCGCGTCACGTGCCCGGCCGCAAGCTGCTCCATCGGCAGCTTAATGAACCGCTCTGGCTTCAGCTTCCCCTGCGCAAAGCGATACACCGCAACCCCGCTCCCGGTCGCGCCCTTGCCCTTGCCCTCCGGATCCGTCAGCGAGGCCATACTCACATACACATGCGCGCCATCCCGGCTGAAAGCCAGCCCCGCATACAGTGTCTGCTTCGCCCTCCGCGCCAGCGTTCGCGAATCCGGCACATCCGTCAGTACGCCCGTCTGCCGGTCCAGCACTGCCAGCGACTGCTCGTAGCGCGACTCATACGTGCCGTAGCCCGCATTCACCGTCACCACATACCGCCCGTCCGGCGAAACAGCCATCGACATCGGCAAGCTGTTCAGCCGCTCCGGCGCCCCCGGGATCGGTCCAATCCACTCCTTGCTCGTCGGCAAGTCGCGCGTCTGCGCCTGCACGTTCATTCCGGCCCAAACACCCGTCAGCAATACCACCATCCACATCGCCCGCATCTGCATGGCCAACACCATAACAAAATTGCCTGCGGCGCAGCGTTACAGCGCCGTAACTCCCGCACCTGCAATAATCGTTGCCATGCGCAAGCTCTTCACCGCCGCACGCCTCTTGAACGGCTCCCAAATCTTCACCGATCCCGTCCTGCTTGTTGAAGACGACCGCATCGTTTCCATCGCTTCCCGCGCCGACGCACCGCTGCCCACCGGCCTTGCCGTCGAAGATTTTGCCGATGCCACCTTCGCGCCTGCCTTCTTCGATGTCCACATCCACGGCGCCGCCGGTCATGACGTCATGGAAGCCACGCCCGCGGCGCTCCGCACCATCACGCGCTTCCTCGCCACGCGCGGCACTGGCAGCTTTCTCGCCACCACTGTCACTGCTCCGTTCGACGCCACCCTCCGCGCTGTCGAAGGCCTTGCCAATCTCATCGAAGCGCCGCACACCCCCGGCCACGCCCGCCCCATCGGCATCCATCTCGAAGGGCCATTTCTCTCGCATGAAAAACGCGGCGTGCAGCCGCCAGAGCATCTGCTCGAGCCCAGCATCGCCACCTTCAACCGCCTCTACGACGCCGCACGCGGCCACATTCGACTCATCACTCTCGCGCCCGAGCTGCCCGGCGCAGCCGAGCTCACCGCCCACGCCGCGTCACGCGGAGTCCGCGTCTCGCTCGGCCACTCCAACGCCACCGCCGCAGAAACCCGCGCCGCCATCGCCGCCGGAGCCGCTAGCGCCACCCACACCTTCAACGCCATGCGCGCGCTCGACCACCGCGAGCCCGGCATCCTCGGCGTCGTCCTCACCACGCCCTCGCTTTACGCCGAGCTCATCTGCGACGGCATCCACACCGCCCCGGAGATGGTCCGCCTCTGGCGCAGCGCCAAAGGCCCCGAACGCGCAATCCTCGTCACAGACGCCATGAGCGCCGCCGGCATGCCCGATGGCGAGTACCAGCTCGGCGGTTTCACTGTGCAGGTCGCCCATGGACGCGCCATGGCCCGCGGCGTCCTCGCCGGCAGCGTGCTCACGCTCGACCGCGCCCTCACCAATTACATCGCCTTCACCGACGCATCACTCGAAGAGTCCCTGCCGCTGCTCACAGCCAATCCCGCCGCCATGACAGGACTCGCCGCAAGCGCAGGTTCGCTCGCCCCCGGCTCACACGCTAACTTTGTTGTGCTTGAAAATACAGGCCAGCTGCGCGCCTCGGTCCTCGACGGCCGGCTCGCCGCCTGATCAGGCTCCCTGCTCCGCCAGCCGCTGCGCGCGCCACACCGCGCCCTCAATGCCCACCACTTCCTTTGTCCCCACCGGCATCTCCGGCGCCGCGGCATTCAGCCCGGCCACAAAGCCCTCGCGCACCATCCGTGACTTCCCAATCACGCTGCCAATCCACGCCACCGGCACCTCGCCCGTCAGCCCGTGCTTGCGCTTCAGCTTCGCACGCACCAGCAGCACAAAATCTGCCAGGTCGGCCGCCGCCTGGTTCAGCACTCCCACCGCCACCGCATCGCCCTCTTCCGCCAGCTTGTCAATCGACGGCGCCAGCGCCGCAAAGTCCGGACCCGGCGTGCCGTCACCCAGGTTCACCAGCTCTTCAATCGTCTTCGTTCCCCAGATGCGCCCCACCGTCTCCAACACGCGCGTCGGTTCCTCCCGGTCATAGGCGCGCAGCGCCCGCCGCACCGCGTGCAGTCCAATCCAGTAGCCGGAGCCCTCATCGCCCAGTCGCGAACTCCATCCCCCTGCGCTTTCGCGCTCCCCATTCGGTGCGCGGCCAATGCAATTGGATCCCGTTCCCGCAATCTGCAGGATTCCCGGCCCTCCGCGAAACGCCGCATCCAGCGCGATCACTTCGTCGCCCACAATCTCCGACCGCGCCACGCCAAAATCCTGAAAGACCGCCGTGATCCATTCCTTCACGCCCGGCATTGTCGCGCTCGCCACGCCCGCCGTCGCCGCGTCCACCCGCTGCACGCCCGCCTGCTTCCATACCTCGCTCAGCAGCTTGCGCAGATTCTCTTCCGCCACCGCCGCGCCCACGCGCAGCCGCTTGATCGATCCGCCCTCAACAAAGGCCAGGACCCGCTCGCCCTCCACTACTGTCGCTCGCGTCCGCGTTCCACCGCCATCAATCCCCAACACCAGTGCCATCGTCTCTTCCTGCGTCTCCCTATTGCACTTGTTCTGATTCCGCGCCGTCATCGCGCAGCGTTCCCGCCAGCACGTTCAGGCTCCCATCCGTCTTCGGCGCGTGCAGGCCTAGCATGTGCGCCAGCCAGGGATACAGATTCACGTTCTCAAACGGCAGCACAGTCTTCCCCTGCACAAGATCCGGCCCTTCGGCAAAGAAGCTCGCTTTCATCTCCGGCATCAGCGCCGGATCGTATCCATGCGCCCCCGCGGTGGGCTTCCTGTCCGGCCTGCCCGCCTCCGGCCCCCGCGCGCGAATCGCATACGCTCCCGTCGCAATCACCACCGGATCGCCTTCGCGCTCGTTCGCGTTAAAGTGCAAATCCCCCGGCACATTCTTCCGCCGGTACACCTTGAACTCTGAACTCGCCTTCTTCAGTTGGTCGTACACGCGTTGCCGGTCGGCCTCTGTCTTGCCATACAGCAGCGGCCCCGCCGTCTCAAATCCCGTCAGGTCGGCAAACTTGTCCAGCGTGATCCACTCGCTATCCACCTTCACCATGCCGTGATCGCTCACCACCACCAGGTCCACCGGCAGCTTGCTCGCATCCAGCCCGGCCTTCAACTTCCCCACCAGCGCATCCACCTTGCGCACCGCCGCGCGTGTCTCCGGCGCATCCGGGCCAAACTCGTGCCCTTGATGGTCTGGCTCTGAAAAGTACAACGTGATGAAGTGCGGCCGCTCAGCTTCCGGCAGCTTCAGCCAGTCCAGCACCTGCGCCACCCGCGCCTCATCGTCAATCTTTTCGTCGTAGCGCAGATAATACGTCGGCCGGTAGCCCGCAATCTCCGCCTCCGAACCCGGCCAGAACAGGCACGCCGTCCGCATCCCCTGGCTCTCCGCCAGGCTCCACAGGGGCACGCCGCTGTACCAGCTCCCGTCCGTCACCGCCTTCGCATCGCTGATCGCGTAGCGCGCCTTCTTTGTCTCGTCGTAGAAGTTGTTCGCCACCAGCCCGTGGTGCTCCGGATAAAGCCCCGTCACGATCGTGAAATGATTGGGAAACGTAAGAGAAGGAAAGCTCGGCAGCATCCCCTCGGGAGCCCACACGCCTTCCTTGCCCACTTCCATGAGGTGCGTCGCCCCGTCGCGCTTCGCATAATCCCACCGGAACCCGTCCAGCGAAACCAGCACCACGTAGTGCGCCTTGAGCGCCGCCGCCGAGTTCGCCCCGTGGTCGACGTGGAGCACCGGAAGCGGCGTCGCGCTGCGGCCCGCCTGTCCCGCAAGCCATCCGCCCCCTGCCGCCAGCCAAACAGCCAGAAGAACAGGCGCAAACCACCGCCCCGCGCGCAATCGCATGACCCTACCTCTGCATCAGCTTATCGCACGCAGGTCCGTGCGGCGCCGCCCAGTCCGCTCGCCGCACCGCCTTCGTGTTCTGCCTTCATCACTTAGTTGCTGGGGGGCGTGGAAGGAGCCGCAGCCGGAGCAGGAGCCGGCGCAGGAGCCGCAGGCTGCCCCTTCGAGAATCCCCTGATATACGCGATCAAACCCTTCACCTCATCGTCCGTCGCGCGCGACTTGTCCTCGGGCGGCATCTTGTCGCTGCCCTTCCGGATCGCGTCCGTCAGTTGCTGATCGGTCTTGTCCGCCAGCGCCTTCGGATCGGTCCAGTCAGCCAGCGTCAGCTTCATGCTCGTGGCCAGATCCGTCTTCCCATTCCCGTTGTCGCCGTGGCACATCGCGCAGTCAATCGTATAGATCTGTTTCACTTTAGCGTCTGCCTTCGACTTCGCATCCGACTGCGCCTTGGCGTCTGTCTGCGCCTGCTCTTCCGCCTTTGTACCAGCCTTCGCGCGCGGATGTGCCGTCGTCTGCTGCGCCAGCGCAAAAACTCCAACCGTCACCACAAAAGCAACAACCACAGCACGGAGCATGAACCGCTTGAGCATATCTGTCTCCCCAGTTGCAGGCGTCTTTCTTCGCATCGTGCAATCTGTTCGCTTGAAATTCGACAGCATTATAGGCCCGGCTGGAAGTGAGTTGCATCACACAAGTTTTGGAATGTACCCCAGTCGTCCACAACCGCATTCCCGTTGTGGTATACGTTCCTTCATGCCCCGCGTCAGCCCCCTCGCCGTCACACTCCTCGCTGCCCTGTATTTCGCCGCTTCCGCCCACGCCCAATCCCCCGCGCCGACCCCTCCGATGGGCTGGAACAGTTGGGACGCCTACGGCCTCACCATCGATGAAGCCGACTACCGCGCCAACACCACCGTCCTCGCCGGCCTCCGCCAGTACGGCTGGGCCTACTCCGTCATCGACGAGGGCTGGTACATGCAGGACCCCTTCGCCCCCACCGTCCCTGCTCACAAGTATGTCTGGGACGCCAACGGCATCCTCATTCCTGCCCTCAATCGCTTCCCCTCCGCCGCCAACAACCAGGGCTTTAAGCCCATCGCCGACTGGGTCCACGCCCAGGGCCTCAAATTCGGCATCCACATCATCCGCGGCATCCCCCGTCAGGTCGTGGACCTCAACCTTCCCATCGCAGGCTCCAGCTTCCATGCCAAAGACGCCGCCGACCTCGCCGCCACCTGCCCCTGGGATGAAGGCAACTACGGCATCGCCGACAACGCCGCCGGCCAGGCCTACTACGACTCCATGCTCCGCCTCTACGCCTCCTGGGGCCTCGACTTCATCAAGGTCGACTGCATCAGCGACCACCCCTATCGCCCCACCGAGATTCGCCAGATTGCCGAAGCCATCCGCAAGACCGGCCGCCCCATCGTCCTCAGCCTCTCGCCAGGACCTACCCAGCTCGCCCACGCCGCCGAAGTCGCCAAATACGCCCAGATGTGGCGCATCACCAACGACCACTGGGATCTCTGGCACGTCGACCACAAGCCCGGCCAGGATGAGTTTCCCTTTGGCCTCAGCGAAGCCTTCGACCGCCTCGCCGCCTGGTCGCCCTACGTCAAGCCCGGCAGCTGGCCCGACGACGACATGCTCCCGGAAGGTGTCCTCGCCCCCCATCCCGGCTGGGGCCAGCCCCGCACCTCGCGCTACACCCCCGACGAGCAGCGCACCGAGTTCACCCTCTGGGCCATCTCCCGCTCGCCCCTCATCATGGGCGCCAACCTCACCCGCCTCGATCCCTTCACCCGCTCCCTCATGAGCAATGAAGAAGTCCTGCGCCTCAACCAGACCGCCGTCGAAAGCCATCCCGGCGAGCTCCCCGCCAACCCCGCCGCCCGCCAGTCCTACCCGCAGCGCTACTGGATCGCCCGCACCGGCGGCCCGCACCCCCGCACCTACATCGCCGTCTTCAACCTCGCCGACGCACCCACCAAAGCTGACCTGCCCTGGATGATCTTCCACCTCGCCAACACGCCCCACGCCGTCTACAACGTCTGGGACCAGAAGCACATCCCCGCCGCTTCTTCCCTCAGCGTCGAGCTCCCCACTCACGGCTGCGCGCTCTTCCGCCTCGAATAGCCCCTACTTCACCGCCCCGCGCAGCGCCGGCTCCAGCCCGGCTCCTGCGCCGTGGCCCCGCCACAGCACCTTGCCCGCCGCGTCCAGCAGCATCACATACGGCACATCGTCCTCGGTCACGCCAAAGTAGCTCCGCCACGCCGCCTCATCCTCCGCCAGCAC
>JAJXWA010000010.1:0-709 GCA_021781795.1 Acidobacteriota bacterium | reverse complement strand
CAGCACCACAAACCGCTCCTGCTCCGCCGCCGTCAGGCCCTTCCGCATCCCGCTCTGAATCATCCCCCGCACAAACCCCGGCGCACCCGCCAGCATCGCCACCTGCCACACCGCCACGCCCTTCAGCGCCGGATCGCCCTCCACCGCCTTCACCCACGCCCCCGTGCCCGACCCGCCCGCGCGGCTGAACCCCGCCACCAGCACCACCCGCTGCCCCCGCACCGCCTCCGCCAGCGTCACCGCCTTCCCGCTCAACGTCGTGCCCGCCGTCTGCGGCATCGCTTGTCCACGGCAAAGGCCACCCGCTGCAAGGAGAACGAGGAATGCAATCGACGAAAGTCGGATGCTAAACATAAGAAGAAACCTCCATGAAACTGCTTCCGGGACCAGCCGACGACGGGCAGAGCTTCCTCAGCATACGAATCCCCCGGCCTCCGCGTTCCTCGCCCATCCGCATTGCGAGAGCACTGGTTGCAATCCTCCAGAATCCGCGACGCCAAATGAATCGAGTGATAAGATTTTCCGTCATGAGGATTGCGCCCGCCTTCTTCGGCCTTCTCTTGGCTGCGTTCCTCCCGGCACAGAAGCCCGAGCAGCCCGCCCCAAAGGGCGTCGTCTATGGAACCGTCTTCGATCCGAATGGGCAACCGGCGAAGCATCTTCTCATGGCGGCAGAGCCCTTTGGTGTCGGACTCGGCAGCATGCTGCC
>JAJXWA010000083.1 GCA_021781795.1 Acidobacteriota bacterium | reverse complement strand
CAACAATGGCCGTCTTCTTTGCGCCGGGCTGTGCGCGCACGGCCAGCGTGACTCCGCCTGCGACCGTGCGCAGCATCAGGCCGGCCCCGTATAGGGCGCGCGTTTGCCAAAGAGCGCCGTGCCGATGCGAATCCGCGTCGCGCCCTCTTCAATCGCCAGCGGGAAATCACCACTCATGCCCATCGAGAGTACATTGAGACTGAGCCTGGGATGCTTCTGCGCCCAGCGGTCCCGCCACATGCGAAGGCTGCCAAAGCAGGCACGCGTCTCAGCCTCCGGCGCGCCCCACGGAGCAATCGTCATGAGGCCGTGCGTGTCGAGGTGCGCAAGGTCCGGCAAGCGTTCGAGCAAGTGCGCGGCCTCGGCGGATTCCGGGTCGATCCCGGCCTTCGTCTCCTCCGTGCTCAGCTTCACTTCGATCAACACCGGCAGACGCTTGCCCAGCTTCCCCGCCGCATCATTCAACCGCTCCGCCAGCCGCACCGAATCCAGCGAGTCGATGCCGTCGAAGAGTTCCGCCGCTCGTGCCGCCTTATTCGACTGCAGATGGCCGATGAGATGCACGCGGGGACGCGGCACTCGTGCCTCCGCCCAAAGCTCCTCCGCGCGCGGTGCCTTGGCGGCAAACTCCTGCACGCGATTCTCGCCAAAGAGACTGAGCCCCAGAGTCGTCGCCTCGGCCATCGTCTCAGCAGGGTAGGTCTTCGAGACGGCCATCAGCTCAATGTCTGCGCGCGGGCGGCTGGCCTTGCGGCATGCGGCGTCAATTGCTTCTTCCACACGCGCGAGATGGTTTGCCAGCGCCGTCATTGCGCTTCCGTCCGGTCCGTTCGGCACGCCTCAGTGTCCGTGCTCTTCGAGGAACTTTTCCGCTTCCAGCGCAGCCATGCAGCCCGACCCGGCCGCCGTGATGGCCTGACGGTAGCGACGGTCCTGCACATCGCCGCATGCGTACACGCCGGGCACCACGACGCCATTGTGCGTGGTCAGCACATTGTCCTTCGTGCGGATGTAGCCATCGGCATCCAGATCCATCTGGCCGTGAAACATCTTCGCATTCGGCTCGTGTCCGATGCCAAGGAAGAGCCCGCTCACGGGCAACGTGGTCACGTTGCCGTTGGTCACATCACGCAGGCGCAGGCCTCTTACTTCCTGCTCCGCTACGCCCAGCACCTCTTCCACTACGGTGTTGGTGCGCAGCTCAATGTTGGGATGAGCGATCGCGCGCTCCAGCATGATCTTGCTCGCGCGGAACGCATCGCGGCGGTGCAGCAGAGTCACCTTGCTGGCGAAGCGCGTAAGGAACAGCGCCTCTTCCATGGCGGAGTCGCCGCCGCCCACCACGGCAATCTCCCTGCCGCGGAAGAAGAAGCCGTCGCAGGTGGCACAGCTTGAGACGCCGTGGCCAATGAGCGCCTGCTCGCTGGGTAGACCCAGCCAGCGCGCGCTGGCTCCCGAGGCCACAATCAGCGTGCGCGTGCAGATTTCGCCTGCCGAGGTTTGCAGCGTATAGGGATGCTTGCTCAAGTCCACGCTGTTCAGGTGTGCAAGCTGGAAGGTCGCTCCAAACTTGGCCGCCTGCTTCTTCATATTGTCAATCAGCTCAGGCCCCTGAATGCCCTCCGGCCAGCCTGGAAAATTTTCGACCAGAGTGGTGATGGAGAGCTGACCGCCCGGCTCATGGCCCTCCAGAACGAGCGGGTTGAGCCCGGCGCGGCCGGTGTAGATGGCGGCGGTGAGTCCGGCGCAGCCGGAACCAAGAATGACGGTATCGCGTGTCTCGCTCATGAGTTGTCCAAAATCGATTCTAGCCGGTCGTAGCCGCCAACGGGGAACGCAGCGCGGCCCGTACTTCATTATGATGAAGCACATGGCAAATTTGACTCTTGTGTATGGACTGCGGCTGCTGCCCGAGGGCGAGGTGGCAGAGATTCAGGACGCAACGCTGAAGCTGGTCAACGGTCACGAGGCCCACGTGACCATGCATATCCTCGAAGGCTCACGCGAACAGATTGAGCAACAGCTCAAGCAGAGCCTCGATGCATTCTTCGACTTCTACCCGCAGATTTGAGCTTGTGCGCCGTGGCGCTGCTCACATCGTCTGTCAGCGTGCGCCCACCGGGTCCGTGTCTGCAATGCGGGCGGCAGTGCGGTTCTCCCTGCGTCCGTCGTTGCTGCGTTTCACGCGGAGATTGTCCAGCGCATAATCCACGTAACGTGGATCAAAATGGGCCGGCTGGCCCATGAATTTGCAAGTCGCGACGACCTGGTCGACGATGAAGCGAGGCTGGTATGCGGCAAAATCCATCTCCTTCTCGTAGCGCAGTTTCTGGACAATGTATTCAAAACCGGCGTCCGTGAGCGTCACTCCCTGCCGCTTGCATTCCTTCTGGAAGATTTCCGCATAGTTCTCATAGCTCGGGGGCCCCACTTCAATCTTGTAGGGAAGGCGGCGCAGGAAGGCCGGATCCATCAGGTCCTCCGGTTCCAGGTTGGTAGAGAACATGATGAGCTCTTCGAACGGGATGCTGAAAGTCTTGCCGGTGTGTAGCTTCAGGTAATCCACGCGATTTTCGAGAGGCACAATCCAGCGGTTCAGCAGGTTGGTCGGGCTGACAAGCTGGCGGCCAAAATCATCGATGATGAAACAGCCGCCGAGGGCCTTGACGTGCAGCGGAGCCTCATAGAAGTTTCCAACCTCGTCATAGCGCAGATCCAGCATGTCCAGCGTCAGTTCGCCGCCTGTCACCACAAAGGGCCGCTTGCACGGCACCCACCGCGCATCAAAGGCCTCGCGCCGTATAACCGACAGGCCCTCATCCTCGGTCAGATTCGCGGAGTCCAGCGGCAGATGGATCCTGGGATCATGCACCCGGATAATCTGGCCTTCCACCATGATGGCGTAAGGCACATAGATTACATCGCTGAAAACGTTAGCAAATGCGTGGGCAACCGAGGTCTTTCCATTTCCAGGAGGCCCATAGAGCAGCATCGCGCGCCCCGAGTTCAGTGCCGGGCCGCATTGCTCGATCATGCTGTCGTCAAAGGTCAGCTCGCCAATAGCGTTGCGAATGCGCTCAAAGCTGACGATCTCGTTCGTCAGCTTCTGCATGTTCACCTGTTCGTTAAATTCCTCGAGCGTTACCGGAGCGGGGCCGGTGTAACGCAGCCGGTTCAGGGCGTCGATGGTCCAGCGGCGGCCTTCCTCAGTGAAGGAGTAGCTCAGATCGATTGGATTATCGGCATGGCGCGAACCAAGGGTCTGCAGCAGTTGCCTGCCCAGCGCCATCTGGATCAGGTCAATCACGATGTGATACGGAAGCTTGATCGCTTCCACGAACTGGCGGGTCGTCTCCAGCCGGTCGCGATAGATCAGCTTCAGCAGCAGCCCCATCAGGTCGATCTCGTCGATCCCGATCTCCTTGATGTCCGCCGGCTCCTGGGGAATCCGGTGCAGAAAGGAATCCAGCGTGCGCTGGTCAATGGCTCCCATTGCGACGAGATTGTCGCCCAGCCGTCCACCCTGCTCGGTCAGGCGATTCACCGCCTGGGCAACCTGTTCTTCGGTCACCAGTTTTGCTCGAATGAGCAGATCGCCGAGTCGAAGCCGAGTGGAAATAATACCCTCCTTCGGAAGAGGTCTCGGGCACACAAAGATCCTGAGCTTCCGTCCTCCCTATCGAATATCCCATCGTCACCTGGATGGCAACTACACACAAGTGGGATAAGTACGGTGGGCACCAACGGCGGAATCCCCCTTCAACTCCGCCCGTTCTCAGTGTTCCAACATGTGTCGTCGGAACCAACATGAGAATTTTCTTAGACTTCCACCCTGCCCAACGGCTTCGATCCTGCTTCAGGACGGCGTGCAGGGGGGCAGTGACTTGATCTGTGACTCCCTGTGCCTGCGATTTGTCCGCCTCTCGATCCAAAGGGCGGCGACAATCCTGGGGCTGCTCTTGCTCCTGCACTGTGCGGCGGGAGCCAGGGGACCGCGTTCCATCGCCGGCATCACCTACTTCAATCCGACGGTCCTGGGCCAGCCGGTTCACCGGGCGAACGGCGAGGTGCGGTATTTCGTCGATCAGGCGCCCTGAACGCGACCGTGAGCAACCAGAATGCCACCGCGATGGTGGATGCCGCGGCGGCTCTCTGGAGCGCGGTGCCCACGGCAGGAGTCACACTCACCGACTCAGGCTCGCTCAACGAAGACGTGAATGGCGC
>JAJXWA010000082.1 GCA_021781795.1 Acidobacteriota bacterium | reverse complement strand
CACGATGCCCAGCAGAAAGAGAAAGAACCCGTAGATCCATGGCGTGAGATCGATGAGCTTGTGGTAGTCAATCTTGGCGAATACGAACATGCCGACGAGACCGCCAAGAATCCAGAAGACCTGCTTGGTGTGGAAGCCCGTGTACCGAGTGTGCAGGGTAGCGGAATAAATCTCGAAGACGGAGAGGGCGCACAGCAGCAGAACCATGCCGAGGAGGGCCCAGTCGAAGTCGCGAAAGCTGATGAAGCGGCGAACGGGGCTCATGGCGTCTGCATCCTGCGGGCCGGGAGTGCAGTGGCAAGCTGAGCAGGCGCGGTATGCGTTGCGTCGGTCCGGTGCGCGCGCGTTGACGAAGCTTCGACTGCCGGCGGGTTGACGAGGAAGTGGCCTCCGTGGATCCGCGTAATCTCCTTGCCGTTCTTCATCTCAGGCTGCGACCAGAGGGCTCCCACCTCGGCAGGCTTAGGAGGTGAAGTGGGTGGGTTGTTGGCCTGGACTGCGGGCAGATTGTGGGCCAGGCGGCGTTGCTTCTCCACGTACGCAGCCACAACCTCCGCGCCGATCCGGGCAGGGTAGTAGCTGAATTCGCCGTTCTGCCAGAGAACAGTCACGACCAGCTCGGGGTTGCGGCGCGGCGTGACGCCGACGAACCAGACATTGGGAAAGGTCGAGCGGCCCTTGTTGGTGCGGTCGAGTGCTTCATGGCTCATCACCTGCGCGGTGCCGGTCTTGCCGGCAAGGTCGATGCCTTCAAGGTGGGCGGAGCCGGCGGTGTGGTAAAGTCCGGGCTCGGTGACCTCGGCCATACCGTCGGTGATGGTCATCCAGGCGTCCGGGTCGATGGGGATGTACTGCTGGCCGGAGCCGGGGAATGAGTCCAGCAGCGCATGGCGGAAGTCCGCGGGAAGCTGGTCAGGGAAGACGACGTGGGGGCGGACCATGTGCCCGCCGGAGGCGATGCCGCCGATGATGCGCGCAAGCTGAATGGGCGTGGCCTCAATTGCTCCCTGGCCGATGCCGACCGAGATGGTCTCGCCCGCGTACCACTTGCGATGGTAGTTCTTCATCACCCATTGAGCGGAAGGCATCAGGCCAGCCTGCTCCCCGGGCAGGTCGATGCCCGTCTTCTGGCCGTAGCCGAACTCCTCGGCGTACCGCGCGATGCGGTCGATGCCGAGCTTGTCGGCGAGAGTGTAATAGTAGGTGTCGCACGACATGGGAATGGCGTTGTGAATATCCACCGAGCCGTGTTTCTCGTCGCAGTGATAGTAGTGGCCGTAAAAATTCGCGCCGCCGTTGCAGAAGACATGCAGATTTTGCGCGATGCCCTCTTCGAGTCCGGCGACGGACATGAGGATCTTGAAGGTGGACCCTGGAGCGAGCTGCGCCTGAATGGCCTTGTTCAATAGCGGATGGTCGGGGTCGGTGACGAGCTTGTTCCACGCAGTGCGGTCGATGCGGACTGCAAATGCATTGGGGTCGAAGCTGGGGCGCGAGACCATGGCGAGGATTTCGCCATTGCGCGGGTCCATGGCCACAATCGCTCCGGTGCGGTCTCCCAGGGCCAGCTCCGCGGCGCGCTGCAGGTCGTTGTCGATGGTGAGACGAAGGTCCTGGCCGGGGATGGCGTGCTGTGTGCGCAGGTAGCCGACCTCGCGGCCACGGCTGTCCACAATGACATCACGGGAGCCATCCTGCCCGCGCAGGAGCTGGTCGTAGCTCTCTTCCACGCCGGCTTTGCCGACCACGTCGCCCGGCTCGTAGGCCGCGTAGCGGGGGTCGTTCAGCATGTCTTCGCTGACCTCGCCGACGTAGCCGATGAGGTGGGCCGCGTAGCCGTCGCGGGGATAGAGGCGGCGCTCCTGGTCGATGGTCTCCAACTCGGGGAGTTCGCCGGCGTGCGCGGCAATGAAGGCCTGCTCGTCCGGCGTAATTTCCTGCTTGATGGGGATGGGCTGATAACCGGGCGCTGCGCGGTAGCGATGCAGCGTGGCGCGAAGCTGGTCGAGGTCAAGGTTGAGGCCGCGGGCGATCAACGGCAGATCGGCATCGATATTACGGCTCTGCTCGCGGACGAGGAAGCAGGAGACGGAGGGGTAGTTGTCGACGATGAGGTGGTTTTCGCGGTCGAAGAGCTTGCCGCGCGGGGCAAGGATGGGGACTTTGCGAATGCGGTTCTGCTCGGCCAGAACGCGGAAACTGTCTGCGCCGATGACCTGCAGCCGCCAGAGGCCGGCGCAGAGGGCCAGCATCATAAGCAGGATGCCGTACTGGACCGCTGTCAGCTTGGCGCTGGGAAGCTTTTCGCCGCGAGTGGAGCCGTCAAAAACCATTTTGCCTGCACTTCTAAGGATACCGCGAGTGGCACAATTCGAGCCGGTACGGTGGCGTCAGTCCCGGATGCGGAACCTGTCGAGGAACGGGAAAAGGATCAGCGCGAGAACAGTATTCCCGATTGCAACCAGCAGCGCATCGAGCCAGTTCCACGCCAGAGAGAGCCCGAGCAGGATGCGGAAGACAAAAAAGTAGATGCCGCTTGAGGCAAGTGACAGCGCCAGGGTGAGGAGAACGCGGACGGTGTGGTTCTCGACATCGACCCGGATCCCGACGGAAGAAGCGAGGAAGCCGATGAGGGTTTTGGCGACGCCGTTGATGCCGATGGGGTGCTGCGTGAGCGCGTCTTCAAAGATGCCAAGGATGCAGCCCATGACGGTGCCCTGAATGGGGCTGGGCCGGCCCATGGCGAAGTAGATTACGACGACCAGAGGGAGGTCGAACCAGGCGTAGCGTCCCATGACGCGCGGCAGCCAGGCCTGCAGCACAAGCGCCGCCAGAGGAACCAGCGCGTAGACCAGCGCGGGAAAGCGGTGCACCTCGAGTTCGCGGCGACTGGTGGCCGTAAGCACCGGCATGGTCAGGGAGTCCTCGGCTGAATTGGGCTGCCCTGCGCGGGCGGCTGTGTGTTGTCGGTTGGAGCGTTGCCAGGGGTAAAGCGATCGGGGTGCAGCGGCTGGACGGTGTGCGCAACAGGGGGCGGCGGCGTGCTGTCATTGAGCGGCTGCTGATCGGCGGGGAGGTTGGGATCAATCAGGCCGGGCAGGCGTTCGGCCATGACGGCTGAGGCCTTCTTCTGGGCCTCCTGCTGCTGCACCTCGGCGCCTTTGATTGCCTCGCTTTCAGCCATGTCCTGCTGCTGATCGGCGGGGAAGCGTGGCTCCATCGATGTAATCACGAGGACTTCATCGAGCCGGTCGAGAGCGGCGTAAGGCTTGACGATGACGTTTACGAAGCCGTCGCGTTCGGGGTCGCGCGCAACGGCTTCGACCACGCCGACGGGAAGGCCGCGGGGGAAGATCTGGTCGCCGCCTGCGGTCAAGACTCGTTCGCCGGACTTGATGCGATTGTCGGCGATGATGCCGACAATCTGCGGCTGGCCCGAGGCGTTGCCGCGCAGGATACCGCGAATGCGTGTGGTCTCAAGAATGACGCCTGCTCCGCTGGACTGGTCATTGATGACCAGCACCTGCGAGGTGTGCGAAAAGACATCGCGCACCTTGCCGACGATCCCATCGGGAGTGATGACGGCCATGTCGTGCTGCAGGCCGTCGGCTGTGCCCTTGTCAATATAGAAGACGCGGGACTGCGTGGTGCCGCTGGAGCCGATTACCTGCGCGGCAAGCGTCTTGTAAAGGTACTGGGGCTGAAAGTTCAGGAGACGTTGCAGGCGCTCTCCCTGGCGCGCGTCTTCGAGCAGGGCGGCCTGTTCAAAGCGCAGCCGGTCGATGGTCTGCTGCAATTGTTGATTCTGCTGGCGAACGTGGCGCAGGTCAATGTAGTTGGACCAGAGTGAGGAGAAGCTTGAGCCGCCCGAGTGAAGGATGCGCTCAGGCGGAGAAACCAGCGCATCAGCCCAAAGACGGATGAGGCGCACGCCGCCGGAATCGCGCGGGTCCAGGCTCATGCGCCCGCTATCGGCCCGGTGCACCTGCGTGGCGAGACCGATAATCTGGGCCGCCAGCAGCGCCAGCAGCACCAGCGGGTTTCGGTAGCGGACGAAGAAAGATTCCATACCAAGTCAGTTGCGTAGGGACCATCGTCCCTCGTCCTCGCCTTTAATCGATCTTGATCTTGCGCAGCAGTCGGAAGTCGGAGAGCATCTTACCCGTGCCGAGCACGACCGAAGCCAACGGGTCATCGGCGACCGAGACGGGCAGTCCGGTTTCTTCGCGGATGCGCTTGTC
>JAJXWA010000009.1 GCA_021781795.1 Acidobacteriota bacterium | reverse complement strand
ACCGCCGAATTTACCACCAGCGCCTTTGATGGTTGTGGACTTCGCGATCACTTGCCCGCTCGTCCGGCGCCGTAGGCCTCATATCCGGTTCTTGTCCATCGGCTCGCGTCTTTGCTCCACGCTTCCTGCAGACCCCACCTCGCGATGACGCCCTTGCGCTTCGCTATCACTTCTCCCCATCTGGATGTGAAGAGGACTTACACCTCCAAGCTGTCAATCATGCACGGCGTACAAGTGAAAGGCCTCCGGGAATTCCCCCGGAGGCCCTTTGATGCAGCTGTCATGCTTTGCAGCTACGCGGATGCGGTTCGCGCGGGCTTTGAGCCCCAGAGTCCGTAGAACGCGATAAACACATAGCATAGAACTGGAATCACTAGCGCGTGCTGGATTCCCATCAGGTCGGCGACCTTGCCGATGAGCGGCGGAATCACCGCGCCGCCCACAACCGCGGTCATGATGAGCCCCGATCCCTTACTCGTCATCGGCCCCAGCCCGGCGATGCCCAGCGCGAAGATATTCGGGAACATGATCGAGTTGAAGAAGCCGCAGATTACGATGCTCCAGATCGCGACCTGACCGCTCGTCATCATCGACACAATCGCCATGAATGCGGCCGCAATGCCAAAGATGCCCAGTAGTTTGCCGGCTTTCACTTTGGTTAGCATCCAAGAGCCCAGCAGACGGCCAATGAGCGCGCCGCCCCAGTAGAGCGAAACGAGGAAGGACGCAGTCTTTGCGCTGCTCACACCCTGCAAGCTGAAGTAATTCACTGCAATCGAGGCCAATCCTACTTCCACGCCCACATAGAGAAAGATGCCAACGGCGCCGAGAACGGTATGCCGGTAGCTCCAGATGCTGCGCCCCAGAAGCGAATCGCCTTCCTTCGCGGGCCGGAACTCGTGCGTCTGCGCAATGTGCGGCAGGTGCAGGAACATCACCGTGACACCGAGAATCAGCAGAGCGGCGGCAATTGCAAGATAGGGACCACGCACGGTGTCCGCCACCGCCGCCTTGCTCACAATCGCCGTGGCCTTCTCGCTGTCCGTGAGGATGTAGGCCCCGGCAACCAGCGGCGCAATCGTGCCGCCCAGTGAGTTCAGCGCCTGCGCCAAGGTGAGCCGCACGGGCGCTGAATGCTCCGGTCCGAGAATCGCCACGTATGGGTTGGCAGCGGTCTGGAGCCCCGTGACACCCGCTCCCACCACAAAGACCGCCGTCAGAAACAGCGGAAAGCTCACCAGCCGCGCCGCTGGAACAAAGAGCACGCAGCCAACGACCTGAATGAACAGGCTCACTACCATCGTCCTCTTGTAACCGATGCTCTCAATCAGCTTGCCGGTCGGGGAGGAGAAGACAAAGTAGGCCAGAAAGAACGCCGACTCCACCAGCATGGCCCATGCATAGGGCAGATCGAAGATGGACTTCAGATGGGGCACCAGCGCCATGTTGAGGTTGGTGATGAATCCGAAGATGAAGAAAAGCGCGGCGACGGTGATAAACGGGCCGGTGTAACTGGGTGCGGTTGCAACGGGTGCAGGAGTCGATCGGGTTGACATGCGGGACGGTTCTCCACTTCCTTAGGAAAATAAGCCCGGTTAGGGCCTCGCGGTCCAGACTACTCAGCCTGGCAAACCAGTCTGCCAAGATGAACGCCGGATCTTGCTTTGGCTGCGGGGATGCGGGGTTCTGCGCTGCCCGCCGCTGTTTTGCTGCACACAACACTATACGCAAAGCCCTGCGACGGGGAAGGGCTAATCCATACCCCGTCGGAGGCCTTTCCTGGCGCCGATACGCTTCATTGTTGCAAGCTGCGAATTTGCCCCGCAGATACCGTATTCTCAAACCATAGCGAGGAGAATTTGCGTGGCCACTGAATCGTTGACGGGAGCCCGGCTCAAGAAGGTGC
This sequence comes from Acidobacteriota bacterium, assembly GCA_021781795.1. Classification (GTDB taxonomy): domain Bacteria; phylum Acidobacteriota; class Terriglobia; order Terriglobales; family Acidobacteriaceae; genus Telmatobacter. Next base: position 78,293 of record JAJXWA010000009.1, on the reverse strand, counting down.
TGGCGGCGCTGGAGGAGAACTGGCAGGCCGAAGTGGAGGCATATCACACCTACATGGCTCTGGCTGACCGGGACACGGACCCGGTACGCGCGCAGGTGCTGCGCCACCTGGCCAGCGCCGAGTGGGAGCACGCTGCCCTGTGGCAGGGCCGCATAGTCGAACTCGGCGGCGCGGAACCGGTCTACCGCGGCAAGCCCGGCGGCGAGGCTGACTCGCTCGCCAATCGCGCCGGCGGAGTCCGCATGGCGCTGCGCCGGCTGGAGATTGAAGAGAGCCGCCATATTGCCACCTACGGCGAGCAGCTCAAAGCTCTCGGTGACGAAGGCTCCATCGCCATTCTCGATCACGTCATTGAAGACGAAAAGGACCACTATCACGAGCTGGGCTCGCTGCTGCGCGGTCACTACACGGCGCCGGCCGGCGCGCCAAAGATCGATGCCAAGGCAGTGCTCGATGAACTGCTGGCCAAACGCAACAAGGGCCGCAAACAGCCAGGCGCATGGATTGGCGACGCCATCTATGGCGTCAACGACGGCCTCGGCGCAATCTTCGGCATCGTCTCTGGCGTCTCCGGCGCCACGGCGGGCGACAGCAAATACGTGCTCCTCGCCGGCATCTCCGGCATGATCGCGAGCGCGCTTTCCATGGGTTCGGGTGCGTATCTTGCCGCAAAGAGCGAGCGAGAAATTTACGACGCCGAGATCGCCCGCGAGCGCGAAGCCATCCAGATGAACGGCCCCGAAGCGCGCGAGCTGCTTTCGCTCTACTACCAGGTGAAAGGCCTGCCCGAAGAAGACGCACACAAGATGGTGAACCACATCGCCACCGACCCCGAGCAGTTCCTGCGCGTGCTGGCCAGCGAGCGGCTGGGCACATCAGAAGACGCGTTGAGCAATCCCCTCATCTCGGCGAGCTCTGGCGCACTCTCCACGGCAGTCGGCGCGCTGATTCCTGTCATCCCGTTCTTCTTCCTGCAGGGAGTGCCCGCCGTGATTGCGGCGGCCATCGTCTCGCTGGTCGCTCACTTCGCCGTCGGCGCGGCCAAGAGCCTGATCACCGTGCGCTCGTGGTGGTCCTCTGGCATGGAGATGACCATCGTTGGCGCAGTTGAGGGCGCCGTCACCTACGGCATTGGCCTGATGCTCGGCAAAGGCGGCATGTAACCACTTTTTGTTCGGCAGCGTCTGCGCGAAGGTTTAGCGCAACTGCTGCGCTTCGACAAGAGCTGCGACCAGCTCCTTCGCGGCTCCGCGCCCCAGCCGGATGCAATCGGGAATGCCGATGCCATCGTAGGCATTGCCTGCGAGCTTCAATCCCGGCAGCGCAGCCACACGCTCGCGAATGCGTGCCATTCGCTCCTGATGGCCTACCGCGTATTGCGCCATCGCGCGCCGCCACCGAGCCACCTGCGCATACTCGGGCTTTGCTGCGATGGGAATTGCCTTCGTGCCCAGAATCTCGCGCAGCTCGCGCTCCACGGTGGCCACCAGAGTTTCGTCCGGCTCGGTCAGCAGCGCCTCATTCTTCATGCCGCCCAGAAACGCGCGCAGCACGGCCTTACCCGGCGGCGTGCGGCCCAGAAACTTGCGATGCACAAATGTGCAGGCAAGCATCGCGCGGCCTTCACTCACCGGCACCAGGAATCCAAAACCTTCCGGAAGCGCGCCGAGCTGCGCTTCGTCATAGACCAGATTCACCGTAATTGACGAAGAGTAAGGAATCCCGGAGAGCTCCGCACCGAGTACCGAATCCACCGGCGTCAGCAGCGCACCCGCGGCCCACGCAGGCGATGCAAAGATCACCGCATTGAACTCCTCCGCGGAGCCATTTGCCGTCACGCGCCAGCCGCGCGCGGTCTTCTCCAGCGCCTGCACGGCAGTCGAGCGCCGCACCCACGCCGGCTCAATCCGCGTCTCCAGCGCATCCACCATCTGCTGCAGCCCGCCGCGCAGCGTGGTGAAGATGCCGCGTGGTCCCGCGGCCTTTGGCGCGCCACTTGCAGCCGGCCTGGCGGCTCCGACTTTGGCTCGCATCTGCTGGTGCGCCGCCAGCATGCCGCGTGTCAGTGAGCCATACTTCGCTTCCATCTCCACCAGCCGCGGCAGCACCGTGCGCGCACTCAACTGCGCTGCATCGCCGCCGTAGATTCCCGACAGCAGCGGATCCGCCAGCCTGTCCACCGCTTCGGCGCCAAAGTGCCGCTCCACCAGCGCGGCCACTGACTCATCATGCCCCGCAGGCCGCGGCGGATGCAGCAGTTCCAGCGCCATGCGCACCTTGGTCTTCACGCTGAAGAGCGGCGTCAGCGCCGTCGGCACCAGCTTCGTCGGCACCAGGAACATCAGCCCGTCCGGCAGCGGCACCAGCCGGTTGCGCACCACGATGTATGTCTTGCGATCCGCGTCGTTCGATGGCGTCAGCTGATCGCCCAATCCCAGCTCGCGGCACAGCTCCGCTGCCGCAGGCTTCTCTGTGATGAAGGAATCCGGCCCGCCCTCAATCACCGCACCATTCACAATCTCCGACGAGATGGAACCACCCACCCGCGCGCGCGACTCATAGAGCGTGTACTCCACCGGGGCGCCGGACTTCCGTGACTTTTCCAGTTCGTACGCGGCCGAGAGCCCCGCGACGCCCGCGCCAATAATTGCTGTCCGCATCCGCCTTGACCTCGCCTCGTGATTCCAATCCCACTGCACATCGAGCCCGTCTGCAGCGGCGCCAAACAAGAAACAATCGTCAACGTGATCCCGCATCTTTAGAATGATGCCCGATCTGGCCCGCCGTGTGTGACTCGTATCACTTCAACGCGGCACCTATGCAGGTTAACAATGTTCCTGTGCGCCGGCATGCAAGGAGAGACCGCGCGTCCGTTCTCTGTTGCATCCTGCCGGTGGTATCGTCTGTCTTTGCGTATTTGACCTGGTTCAGGAGCCACTCCATGAATGCAGAACTCATCCATCGCCTTCATTTCGCTTTCACGGTCACCTTCCATTATCTCTTCCCGCAGCTCACCATGGGCCTCGCGCTGCTCATCGTCGTGCTCAAAACCATCGCCCTGCGCACTGGTCTCGACAAGTGGGACCGCGCGGCGCGCTTCTGGGGACGCATCTTCGGCATCAACTTCGTCTTCGGTGTCGTCACCGGAATTCCTATGGAGTTCGAGTTCGGCACCAACTGGGCGCGATTCTCCCGGCTCTCCGGCGGCGTCATCGGCCAGCCCCTCGCCATGGAGGGCGTCTTCAGCTTCTTCCTCGAGTCCGCCTTCCTCGGCTTGTTCCTCTACGGTGAAAAGTATCTCTCGAAGAAGCTGCACTGGTTCTCGGCCGTGATGGTCTTTCTCGGCTCCTGGATATCAGGCTTTTTCATCATCGTCACCGACGCATGGATGCAGCATCCCGTCGCCTATGCCCACCTGCCCAACGGCCAATATGAAGTCCTCAGCTTCTGGCAGCTTCTCCTCAATCCATGGGGCCTTCTGCAATATGCGCACAACATGACCGGCGCCGTGGTCACCGCCAGCTTTGTCATGGCCGCGGTCGGCGCGTTCTACCTGCTGGAAGGCCGCTTCCTCTCGGGAGACGCCGACTACTGCCGCATGTTCCTCAAGGTCGGCGTCATCGCAGGACTCATCTCGACCATCGTCATCATCTTTCCCACCGGCGACCTGCACGGCAAGTACGTTGCGCGCCATCAGCCGGCCGCCATCGCCGCGATGGAAGGCCTCTTCAAAACCGAGACCGGTGCCGGCATCGTACTCATGGGCCAGCCCAATGAAGAAACACAGCAGATTGACAATCCGATTGTGGTGAATGACGCGCTGAGCTTCCTCATCTACGGCACCACCAAGGCTGAGGTCAAAGGCCTTGACCAGTTCCCGCGCGACCAGTGGCCCACCACGCTGCCGCTGCTCTACTACGCCTACCACATCATGGCCGGACTCGGAACCTACTTCGTTCTGCTGATGCTCGGCGCCGCTTTCCTGCTCTGGCGCGGCACGCTCCACCGCACCCGCTGGATTCTGTGGCTGCTGCTTATCAGCTTTCCGCTGCCCTACATCGCCAACACCGCCGGCTGGATGACCGCCGAGATCGGACGTCAGCCCTGGCTCATCTATGGCCTCATGCGCACCAGCGAGGGCTACTCCAGCATGGTCTCGGCAGGCAACGGTCTCTTCACGTTGCTCGGCTTCATGGGTCTTTACACGCTCCTTGGCCTGCTCTTCACCGTCCTGGTCTATCGCGAGATCAGCCACGGACCTGAACCGAAAGCGAAGGCAGCCATTGCTGCCGATTAATCGCACCGCCCGACGGATGCAGAAAGAGAAGGGAGATTCGCGATGATGGGTTTTATCTGGTTCTGGCTGGTTGCGGTGATGATCGTCGGCTACGTCGTGCTCGACGGCTTCGATCTCGGCGTGGGTGTGCTGCATCTTTTCCTGGTGCGCAATGAAAGCGAGCGTCTGGCGACTCTGCGTTCCATAGGTCCTGTGTGGGATGGCAACGAGGTGTGGCTACTGGCAGGCGGCGGCACGCTCTACTTCGCTTTTCCGCTGCTGTACGCTTCAGCCTTCTCTGGCTTTTATCTGCCGCTGATGATTGTGCTCTGGCTGCTCGTCCTGCGTGGCGTGAGCCTCGAGCTGCGTAATCACCTCGACCTCGGCGTCTGGCGCTCGCTGCTCGACGGCGTCTTTGGCCTCGCCAGTGCGCTGCTCGCCATCTTCTATGGCGCGGCCCTCGCCAATGTCCTACGCGGCGTGCCGCTGCAGCCGGACGGCTACTTCTTCCTGCCCCTGTGGACCAACTGGCAGCCCGGCATCGCCCCCGGCATCCTCGACTGGTACACCGTCATCGGCGGCCTCGTTGCCCTCATCGCGCTCACCCTGCACGGAGCGCTGTGGCTCACCATCAAAACCTCGGGCGATCTCGAACAGCGTGCCCGCAGGATTGTCACTCCACTCTGGCTTGCGCTAGTCGCTCTCACTGTGGTCAGTCTTGTTGCCACCATCGCCGTACGGCCCGCAAGCCTCGACAACTACTCCCACTACCCGGTCACCTTCATCGTGCCCGTCGGCGTGGTGGCCTCGCTCGCCGCGCTGTGGTTCTGGAACCGCAACGGGCAGCCCGTCAAAGCATTCCTTGCGTCGAGCGTGTATCTCTTCTTCATGCTCGCCGGCGCCTGCTGGGGCGTCTATCCCACATTACTGCCCGCCACCACCGGCTCCGCAAATGACATCACGCTCGCCCGCGCCATCAGCGGCCCACACACACTCTCCGTTGGCCTCGCCTGGTGGACCTTCGGCATGGCGCTGGCCGTGGCCTACGTGGTCTTCGTTTACAGCCGATTCAAGGGCAAGGTGGACGCCGCGGCTCCCAGCCATTGAGTTCGAAAGCGCATAAAGCAGACGGGCAGATGAACATCCTTCGTTCACCTGCCCGCTTGCATTTCTGCTCTTTGAATCAGCGAAGCGAAGACTCCTATAGCGTCACCAGCGACTCGGCGTGCGCCGCATCCTTAAAGGCCGACGCCTTCTGCTCCAGTTCCGGGTCCCAGTTGCGCGGCTGATAGATGCAGCACGGCTCCTGTGCCAGTGGATCGCCCGTCAACGCATACGCCCTCGCACGCGAACCGCCGCAGATCTCCTTGAACTCGCACGCGCCACACTTGCCTTCCAGCTTGCTCGTGTCGCGCAGCGCCTTAAAGATGGGCGCCTCGCGATAGATCTCCGCAAGCGGCGTCTCGCGCACATTGCCCGCATGAATCGGCAGGAATCCGCTGGGGTACACATTGCCCACGTGAGAAACAAACAGGAAGCCCTTGCCGTCGTTGACGCGCCGCGTGGCCCAGCCCATCGCGCGCGTCTTGCCGTCCGTCGTCGGCGCGCCCGGCTCATACTCCTGCGCTGCACCGTGTGGATGCCCGTGTCCATGCCCCATCTTGCGCTCTTCCAGGTTGTGCTGCAGAAGGTAGCGGCGGTAGTGCATCGCCTCGGTCGACTTGATCTGGAAGCTCACCCGGTGCGACAGGTCATAGATCTTTCCAAAGACCTGCTCAAACTCCTCGCCTGAAAGCAAGTCGCCGAGCTGGCCACGGCCCACCGGCACCAGGAAGAAAACGTTCCACATCACAATCTTCTGCTTCTCAAACAGCGCGCAGAGATTGTCGAGGTCCTGCGCGTTGTGGCGGCTGATGGTCGTGTGCACCTGGATGGGAATGCCTGCCTCGTTGGCCCACTCAATCGCCTGAATCGTCCGCGCCCACGCCCCCGGCAGTCCGCGGAAGGTATCGTGAATCTCGGGCGACGAGCCATCCAGAGAAATTCCCAGCCGCACTACGCCGGCCTCTTTCATCTTGAAGATGGCCTCGCGCGTCAGCAGTGGCGTGGCGCTCGGCGTCACCGCCACCTTCACACCCTTCTCTGCCGAATAACGAATCAGCTCATACAGATCCGGGCGCTTCAGTGGATCACCGCCGGTGAATACAAAGATGGGAACCTGCATCGCTGCAATCTGGTCGATCAGCGCCTTGCCTTCCGCAGTGCTCAACTGGTCGGGGTGCGCAATCGGCTGCGCCGCCGCGCGGCAGTGCTTGCACGCCAGATCGCAGGATTGCGTCACCTCCCAGATCGCCAGAAACGGCGTCTCGTCATAGTTCAATCCGCCACGGGCGGGAATGTTGTGCATCGGTTGCATAGGCTGCATAAAGACCTCCTGCATCATCGCGGCAGCCTGGCCCGGTCCATATTGGAGCGGCGGGGAGCGCCACGCTTCCTCTACAGGAGAGCAGCCCGAAAGGTGCAAAATCTGTGATTCACATCACCTTTCTTTGCGCGGCCATAAATATTCACACTTTTCCACTCGACGCCGTGCCGTTTTGGGCCCACAATTTCTCTCATTGGCGAGCCGAACTTGCCGTTCCTGCGTCCAATGAGCAGGAAAATCCGAAACCGGCATGCAGCCCTCGTGGCGAGATCGCTGCACAGGCGCGTTGACACACCAGCTGCTGCGCCACCGGACATCGTCAGCCTCAACCCCGTCTGCCAAAGCACAGGCGCGAAGCAAGGAGGTTGCCATGGCTGCCATCTTCAAACCCGGGTGGAGCAAACCTTCCACAATCCTCTTCGCCTCCGAGATTCCGGCCAACGAGAAGGCTCTGAGCTTTGCCATCGCTCAAGCAAAAGAGTTCGGCGCGGATCTCATTCTGTTTCATGCCTACGACACGCTCGTGGTCGCTGCCTCTGAGACATCAGGCGTCCGCTACTATGACTATGCCGCTGCCGCGCGTGCGGAAATGCATCATCTCGAACCCATCGCCGGCCGGGTCCGCAGCGCCGGTGTGCGTTGCGAAGTGGTTGTGCGACCAGGCCTGCCTGCAGACCAGATTCTGCACTTCCTGCGCGAGCGCGAGGTGGATCGCATTGTGATGGGCACCCATTCACCGGGGCCGATCGGCAAGCTTCTCGTCGGCTCCGTGGCGGAAGCCGTGCTGCGCACCGCGCGCATCCCGGTCTTCGTCGTCGGGCCGAATGTCGCCGATGCCGCGTATCGCAACTATGAAACGCACACAATCCTCTGCGCCGTCAGCCTGAATGAAAGCAGCGCAGCGATTACAAGCTTCGCTGCCGCGCTGGCAGCACAGCACAACGCCCGCCTCGTTCTGCAGCACGTGATCAAGCCGCAGGATCGAGCCGTTGAAATGGCCGGCAGAACCGTCGAAGAGATCGAGCAGGATCTGGTCCTGCTGGTTCCGGCAGAGTTTCGCAGGAATCTCAAGATTCAGCCGATCGTCGTACCCGGCGATCCGACCGAGGAACTGCTCTATCAGGCGCACGCTCAACAGGCCGACCTGATTGTCATGGGTGCGCATGGCACCACCGCCTTCACCGCCATTGCACGAACCGGCATCGTCTACAAGACCCTGGCCCATTCGTATTGCCCGGTCATCACGCTTTCGCCTTCTTTACTGGAGGCTTGCGGCGTGACCTATGACAAGGAACATCCGGCTGAGGTCTTTCTGGCGGGAGTTTTTTAGCCGCCCGGCGCTTGGCGAGGCAGTTGAGATTACCGGCACACCAACCGGACGCGCGCCGGGTGGGTCCCCTTGAGGACGAGGCTCACCCGGCGATGCGGAACGAGGCGGTGCCGGCTTTCTGTATTCCCCGACTCAACCTTGGTCGCGCCGCTTAACGTCGGCGCATCGTCTTGCGGCCGCATACAGCCGTCGCGCACAGTGTGCCCGTGACGCCCTTGCCCTCAGTGATGGTGAAGATGCGGTCCACCGCCGAAAGCTTTACCATTTCCCGTGCGCCGTCTGGCCAGTGAATCTCCGCAGTCCCAGCATCGACTGCATCACCCAGACCGAAGTGCGGTCTCTGGTCGTTCGAAGAGATATAGCTTCCGCCACTTACCACGTCTTCGCGTTGTCGCATTCCGTTGGCTGTCAGATAGACCGTCGCTCCCACCGCATCGCGCGGACTCCTGCGTCCCGTCGCGGCATCGGCCCCACCCACAAGCCTCAGTTCCACCCAATGGTTCTTATCGGGATTCACATTGCGCAGCAATACGGCGGGTCCATCAATCGGGTTGATCACGACATCCACTTTGCCATCATTGAACAGATCGCCAAACGCTGCACCACGCCCCGAGGTCAGGGTCGCCAGCCCCGAGCCTTTCACCGGCGGCACGTACTCAAACTTGCCGTTCTGTAAATTGCGAAACAGCAGAGGCCGCTCTGCAAAAGTCGTTCCCCAATCGTGCTCATCCACCTGGGGATACACGTGGCCGTTGATCATCATGATGTCTTTCCAGCCATCATTGTCGTAGTCGATGAATCCGTCGCCCCAGCCCACAAACGGCACCGCAACCTGCGTAATCCCCGCCTGCTCGCCGACTTCGGTAAAGCTGGCATCGCCGTCATTGCGATACAACGCCTTGTAGTCGTCGGAGAAGTCGGTCACCAGCAGGTCCACCAGGCCGTTGTTCCTGTAGTCGCCCACAGCCAGCCCCATCGACGCAATCTCGCGGCCTTCGTTGTTCAATGCAAAGCCGGAGACATAGCTCTGATCTTCGAACGTGCCATCGCCCCTGTTGATGTAGAGATAATTCGGCACCGAATCGTTGGCCACAAGAAGGTCCGGCTTGCCGTCATTGTTCACGTCGACAAAGATGGACGTGAACCCGTAGTAGCCATCCTTGTCCGCCACTCCGGCCTTCACGCTCACATCGGTAAACGTTCCGTTCCCGTTGTTGTGAAAGAGGTGGTCAGGCTCGCCAGGCAGCCCATGCGGACCGCACATCACCTTGAAGCCGTGCAGTTGACAGTAGGTGAAGGGCACCTTGCCCGTGTCCGAATCGGGCTGATGATTCAGGTCGTAGTGCACGTACCCTGAGACGAACAGGTCCAGCCGTCCGTCGCCGTCATAGTCGCCCCACGTCGCGCCGTCGCTCCAGTTTCCCAGCGTCACTCCGGCCTTCTCCGCCACGTCGGTAAAGGTGCCGTCGTGATTGTTGCGGTAGAGCCGGTTCTTGCCAAAGTTGCAGACAAAAATATCTGGCCAGCCATCGTTATCAAAGTCCCCGATGGCCACGCCGAAGCCCCAGCGGTCATTGGTCACGCCGGCCTTCGCGGCCACATCCGTAAATGTCCCGTCGTGGTTGTTATGAAAGAGCGCCGCATGGGGCGGCGTGGCCTTGCCGGTGAGCGCATCGTAGGTCGAGCCGTTCACCAGGTAAATATCGAGCCAGCCGTCGTTGTCATAGTCGATCAGGCCCACACCCGATCCGTCCGTCTCAAGAATGTATTTCTTCTGCGCCGTGCCCATGACATGCTTCCAGCGCGCCAGCCCCGAGGCTTTGCTGATGTCCTTGAAGACGACCGGACCTGCCTCTACGAATCCGCCCGCGGTAATGGGCCGCTTCTCCGCGTCGTACACCGGCGCGAACGTGCCCGCCGACGAGATACCGCCACCCATGCCCGAAGCAGGCTGCGGCTTCGGATTCTGCGCGGCGCAGCTCCCGTTCGCAACAACCCAGAGAGAGGCGCATGCAAGGATCTGCGTTAAAAACGCACAACTCCTGCGTCGGAATAAGACGTTCTTCCGCACCCTGTCTCCTGCTTCACCGCCATGGCCGCGCGTGCGTGTCTGTGCGGTCAGCAGCTGATTTCATTTTCCGTTAGCGAGCGGCAACTGCCGGAGCCTTCGCGTCGGCGCACGGTTTGCCCTCGCATAGCGCATCGGTGATGCCCTTGCCCTCTTCGATCGTATAAATGCGATCCGCCGCCGGCAGCTTCACCGTCTCTTTTGCGCCGGACGGCCAATGAATCTCTGCTTCACCCGCATCCGTCGCGTCGCCCAGCCCAAAGTGCACCCGCCGGTCATTCGCGGAGATATAACTGCTGCTGGCCAGCACGTCCTGCCGCATGCGCATCCCGTTGGCCCTCAGATACACCGTCGCGCAGGTGGCGTCCGCAGGGCTTTTATGTCCATTCGCAGGGTTCGTGCCGCCCACCAGCTTCAGCTCCACCCAGTGGTGATGATCTGGATTCACGTTCCGCAGCAGCACCGGCGGCCCGTCAATTGGGTTGATGATGACATCGATCTTGCCGTCGTTGAACAAATCGCCAAAGGCCGCGCCACGCGCCGGAATCACATCCGCCAGCCCCGTACCCGTCACCGCAGGAACGTTCTGGAACCGCCGTTCCTTCGGTCCGTCGGGCACGTTGTGGAAGAGAAGCGGACGCTCCTCCCAGGTCGTGCCCCAATCATGCTGGTCCACCTCGGGATAGACGTGCCCATTGGCTTCAAACAGGTCCAGCCAGCCGTCGTTGTCGTAGTCGAGGAACCCGTCGCCCCAGCCCACAAACGGAATCGTCGTCTGCGCAATGCCTGCCTTGTAGCTCACGTCGGTAAAGCTCACGTCTCCGTCGTTGTGAAAGAGCACCTTGTAGTCGTCGCCAAAGTCCGTCACGTAAAAATCAACCAGCCCGTCGTTCTCGTAATCCCCCGGTGCAATCCCCATCGACGCAATCTCGCGCCCATCCTTGTTCAGCGCAAATCCGGAGACGTAGCTCTGGTCGTCAAACGTGCCGTCGCCCTTGTTGATGTAGAGGAAGTTCGGTTCCGAATCATTCCCCACCACCAGATCCGGCTTGCCATCTCCGTTGATGTCGATAAAGATCGCCGTGAACCCGTAGTACTTGTCCTTGTCCTCCACTCCGGCCTTCACTGTCACATCGGTAAACGTCCCGTCGCCGTTGTTGTGAAAGAGATGATCTGGCTCGCCCGGCAGTCCGCGCGGCCCGCAATTCACATTCGCCCCGCGATACAGACACGACGCATAGCCCACTGCCTTTGTCCCGGCAATCGGAAGATTAGTCCGGTCAAAGTGAACATAGCCGGTGATGTAAAGGTCCAGCTTGCCGTCCCCATCGTAGTCGCCCCATGCAGAGCCGGGCGTCCAGTTGTCCGTGACAAAGCCCGCCTTGGGCGCAACATCGGTAAACGTCCCGTCGTGGTTGTTGTGGTAGAGCCGGTTCTTGCCGTAGTTGCCCACGTAGAGGTCGGGCCAGCCGTCGTTGTCGTAGTCGGCAACCGAGCAGCCGTAGCCCCAGCGGTCGTTTTGCACGCCAGCCTTCTTCGCCACCTCGGTAAATGTGCCGTCGTGGTTGTTGTGAAACAGCGCGGCGTGGGGCGATTCTTCCTTGCCGTCGAGCGAATCGAACGTTGCCCCGTTCACCAGGTAGATGTCGAGCCAGCCATCGTTGTCATAGTCCAGCAGGCACACCCCAGATCCGTTCGTCTCCACGATGAACTTCTTCTCCGGCGTGCCCATCTTGTGCTTCCAGCCGGCAAGTCCTGCCTGTTTTGTGATGTCCTGAAAGACAATCGGGCCCTTTTCGACAAAACCACCCGCCGTAATGGGCCGCTTCTGCTCGTCGTATTGCGCCGGGGCTGCAACGCCCGCGGAGATGCCGCTGCTCATGCCCTGCTGTGGCGCGGGCGGCGTCTGCTGTGCCCGCCCCAAAGAATGGAAAAGAAATAGGTTGGCCACTAGAAGCCCGCAGCCCATGGCACGCAGATGCAAGACGGAATACTCCCCTTCGGTTTGCAGTGTATCGTACCCGCGTATTGCCTTGCCCCTTGAGCCTCGCGGCCAGCCTGTGCTTTCGTTCATCCGCCTGACAGCGATTCCCCATGGCGCTCGGCTTCCGCCGGGCGTATACTGGCGCCAACCGCGGGATGATTAGCGCCCCGCAGCAAGTGAGGTGTGTCTTCCACAAGGACTACGGCTCACTCCCGCTCGATCTGCCCGCATCGGGGACCGCCAGTTGGCGTGCGGTTGTGCGTGTCCTCCGAAGTCCCGTGGATGCTCTCAGTTGCGTCCTCTACCCCACCCGCTGTGCTCTCTGCGGCCACTTCCTGCCGCGAATCCCTTCTGCTCCCATTTGCGATGTTTGCTGGACTGAGATTCCAGTCCCATCCGGCGCCGTCTGCCACCTCTGCGGCGACACGCTCACCGCACCTGCCGGCTCGGACCCCGCACTCTGCCGCTCCTGCCGCCTTGCGCAGCCGCCTTTCATGCGAGCCGTCTCCAGTTCCGTATACGACGGTCGCATGCGCGATGCCATCCACGCCTTCAAATACGACAAACTCCGGCCCGTCGCCCGTCCACTCGGCCGCCAGCTCGCCGCCGCCATCGCGCAACTGGCAGATGAGGCCCCGGCAGAGCTACTCGTCGTACCGGTTCCCCTCCATCGCACGAAATATCTAGGCCGCGGCTTTAACCAAGCCCGCCTGCTTGCCGCAGAGGCACTGGTCGCACTGCGCAGGACTTATCCCGCCTGGCGGCTGACCCTTGCCCCGCAGGCTTTGCTACGACAGCGCGCCACCGAGAGTCAGGCTGGACTCACACCCCGCCAGCGCCGCCTCAACCTCCGCCGAGCCTTTCGCGTCTCCGATCCTTCCGCGGTCACCGGCAAAGATCTCCTGCTGATCGACGACATCCTCACCACCGGCGCCACAGCACGCTCCGCCGCGAAAGCCCTGCTGGACGCCGGCGCCCGCTCCGTCTGGGTTGCCACGCTCGCCCGCGCCCGGCGTCATTCACCTGTTCACTCCGGCCCGAATGCGCAATTGGCAGGTAGTACGCATCGCAGCCAGCCGGAAAACCGCCAACCGCAACCCGCACGCATGTTCGCGCACGACCAACCATCTTTTTGACGAGGGGAAGAGAGATGTCGCTGGGAAAAGCAATGATTCATGCACGCAAGCAGAAATCCGCCGCAAGAGCCGTCGCGCTGGCCGCCGAACAGGCCGCCAGCCAGCACACCATGCAGTCCAGCCACATGCTGCAGTTGCCGGTTCTTGTGCTCAACGCTTCCTATGAGCCCATCAACATCTGCGGCGCGCGGCGGGCCCTCGTGCTTGTACTCAAAGGGATAGCCCGCACCGAAGAAGAGCACGGCCTCACTCTGCACGCCCAGCGCAATCGTATCGCTATGCCCTCGGTCATCCGACTTCTTGAGTACCGCCGCATCCCCCACCAGACGCGCGCCCTCTCGCGCAAGAACATCCTGCTCCGCGATCGCAACACCTGCCAGTATTGCGGCGTCGTGCTGCCTGCCGGAGAGCTCACCCTCGACCACGTCATTCCCCGCTCCCGCGGCGGCAACTCCACATGGGAGAACCTCGTTGCCTGCTGCCATGCCTGCAACCGTCGCAAGGGCAACCGCCTGCTGCACGAGATTGACGACATGACCCTGCTGCGTGAGCCGCGGCCCTTCTCGCTCCATACCAGCCGACAGATTATGCGCATGCTCGGCCACGGCGACGACCGCTGGCGCAAGTACCTCTTCTATTAAGTCGTGACCCGCCTCGTCGCACATCCCGCTTTCGCGCACCGCACACCGCGCAGCTTTAGCGGTGCTGGTGCTTTTCACGGCCGATCAGCAGCATCATTCGCAGATTGATCGCGAAGAATCGCCAGATCTGCCAAGGCACAAAGGTCCGCATGAACAGCGTGAGGCGCGTCGGCTGAGTTGCATATACATTCGTGTTGATCTCGCTCACCTCTGCACCGCCCTTTCTTCTCTCGCTCCCGCTTCGGTTGCACAATCACTCTGGAATCAGCGACCACCCAAATCGCAGCCGAGCCTTGTACAGAAACATGTAATGCAGAATGACCTTGATCCAGTGTCCCGCCAGCCCGATCTCCCCGGTCGTGTACCTCAAGTCGCGACCATACTTCGGATAACGCTCATGATCAGGCACGATTGGAAACACCGTCATCGACGCTGCCGTTCCCTTCAGAGGGCTCGCGCCTGACGAGGCCACACACGCCGCTCCCAGCTCCGCCATCGACGCACCATGCAGCGGTCGCTGAATGCCCAGCACTTTGTCTGCTATGCTGCGCGCCACCACGCGCCCCGTTGTCGCCGAGGGCATGCCCGTGCGCGGTGCCGTGGCAAAGATCGGAGTGCCCCTTACACTCACGTGCGGACGCGAGATCGGATGCGGCGGCGCAAAGGCAATTCCCGCCGCAAAGACATTCGGATATGCAGGACTCTGGTAGGTTTTGGGCCAGTCCTTTGCCTTCCATTCCTCATACGGCTTTTGCGCGTAATCCGCATCCACCCGCATAAAGCCATTCGGCGCAAATATCTTCGCCGTCATCTCCTGCCCCGCGCGGTCATAGGCCTTCAATCCAACACCTGAAAACGGTGGCAGCAGCATCGCCATATCGAAGGTCAGCTCGTGCTCAGTCCCATCCAGTGTCTCGTAGAAGATCTTGCCCGGCTCGACCTTCTTCACATGAGCCCGGGTAATCGACCAGATGTCGCGCTCGGCAAGCACCGATTCGGTAAAGATATTGGTCGGTGTGATGTAGCCGTTGCGCCGTATGAACGCGCCATCCATCCCGAAATCACCCAGCTCATATTCATTCGTCAGAAAGATGACCTCGGCCTTGTCGCGCACCCCATGCCGTCGCAGTTCAAATTCGAGGTTGACTACATACTCAAATGCCGCACCCTGGCAGGTGCATTGTCCATGGCCTGTCCCGACTACGAACCGGCAACGCTCGCCGCGCTGCATGCGCTCCACAAGACCAAGAAACTGCTTTGCAGCCGCTTTGGCGTGGTCCGGCGTGCACACTGAGGCTGAATTCTTCTCCGGCCCCAATCCTTCCGTGGCGCCAAAATTCAACTTGGGTCCGGTCGCATTCACCAGGTAGTCATACTGGATTCGACTGCGGTTTCCCAGTTCCTCCGACCGCGTGCTCTCCACCACAACAAACGGGGCTGACGAGTCCGCTTCCCCTTCCGGATGGAGTTCGACCGCACGAGCCTGCACAAAGCGGATGCCTGCCCGCCGGTAAATTGGCTCCAACGGCAGGACAACTTCGCGCTCCTCCATCAAGCCCAGCCCCAGCCAGATATTCGAAGGAATCCAGTTGTAATAGGGTTTCGGCGCCACCACCATCACTTCATGCGCCTTGCCAAGCCACTTCCGCAGATAGGAAGCAGCGGTATGTCCTGCGACACCCGCACCTAGAACGACCACTCGACTCACGCGTCTTTGCGCCTCCCACGCCCTGCTCCCGTGTGACTAGTCTCTGCCTGAGGCAAAGAACTCAATCATCGGTTGCGGCCAACAGCTTGCGCGGCGCCTGGGTTTCGGACAAACCACCCGAAACAGTTGCGGCGGCCGTGCAGCCGCCAGCATGCTGATATTGGCCCGTAGTTTGCGATATGCCTACAACGCCCGTCAAGCAGGCCCAATCTGAAATTCGTCCTTTTGGCATGCACACCCCCGACATTGGCGACTGCGGCCGCCTGTCTTGACAGCGCCTCAGCAATCAGCATTTGCCGCTCTTCGCACTCCGCCGGCTGCGCACAATCTCAACCGAGCAGGGCGCATGCAGCGCGACCGCGTGGGAGACGGAACCCAGCAAGAAGCGCATGGCCGCGCTATACCCATGGCAGCCCATCAGAATCAGATCGGCATCCCAGGCAGCCGCCTCTTCCACAATCTTTTCCTGCGGGGATCCCTCCAGCACCTTGGAGATCACAGGGATGGACGGCGCATCCCGGGCAATCTCCGCCGCCGCCTCATCCACATTCTTCTGCGCCCACTTCGTCTCCCGTGCCAGAGATTCGAGAAAAACAGCGTGCCCCATCAGTTGCGTCTCCGGATACTCCGGCGTCGGATGGGCGACTGAGAGGACTTCCACCTGCATTCCGCCGGGCCAGGGCCGTTCCACCAGTTCCCGAACGGCCACGTGACTGAACTCAGAACCATCCACGGGGAGAAGAATCTTCATAACCCCTCCATCCGTCCGGGCTGCCTGTGCCCTCCCGGACCCATCCGTCCATGGATGTTACCCCCGGCTCACCCGTTTCTTCGGTGACTCGAATCACCCTGCTCGCAGCGCTGGTCCCTCACGGGAGCCAGAAGCACACCGCAGTAAGCCCTTCGTTGCACCCAGTACGTGTTATCTCTGGGGCTGACTGGGCGCACTTTGCTGGTTGGGCTGGTTGGGCTGGTTCGGCGTAATGTCCTGCCCCTGGAAGATGATCTTCGAGGTGGACCCGAACCGCTTGTAGTCCGTGTACTTCACCACATCTCGAATGTGCACGTCCTCGCCCATATAGCCGTTCCCGCCCGCAAAGTGCAGAATCCCCTCGCCTTTGGTGTAGACCGGGAACCAGTACTTGCCATCCACCTGCTGTCGCCACGTCATGAAGGGCGGATGCAGGTCCTCTTTGCCTTTGCGGGTATCGTCCGGCACCATGCGGCCGTCCACCACCACGATCTGCAGGTCCGTCGCATCCACCCAGATCCGGCCGGCCAGATAGCGCTTGCCCTTCTCAATCTGCTTGGGGCTCACGTCGAAAACGTAGCAATCCACCTCGTCCACCTTCTGCCGCCCTGCGTAGTGAATATTGTAGGAGGCGACCTGATCGGTGGTCAGCACAAAGGGGTAACCATGCTGAATGTCCTGCATGTCCGAGGGCGACATCATCACCCGCTGCAGCGTGCTCGCGGGCGCATCCACCACGTGCTCAGTCCGCCGGCCGGAGGGGTCAAAAATCACATCGTCCACCTCGTACCACTCCCCATCGACCTTGTTATCGTCGTCCAGCGTCTGTACCCGCGCAATCCGGCGGTAGGTGTAGTGGTTCAGCGCCTCCTGAAACTCACTCTCCTTGGCCGCAAACTTCTTGATGATCTCCTCCGGTGGCGTTGTCGGCGGCGTCACGTCCATCCGTCCAAACCCGGAATCGAGCGGCATAGGGGTAAAGCTGTCCTGATCCTGCGCTCCTGCCGTCAGCGCCACCCCCACGGCCGCCAGCGCCACAAACCACCATGCTTTCCGCATCTTCTTTGACCTCACCGGGGCCTTCGGCTTCGCGGTGCTGGACCGCCAACCAAAAGCTTAACCCCTCAGTAACCTACAACATTAGACGCATATACAAACCACCGGGCTGGCTGGACAATGAGATGTTGATACCATCGAACCTCAGAAGTTTCTGTCGTTGAGACCGTAAACCGAGGTAGAAATTGAAGCTGCGGCTGCGCCGGATATCGACCGCCGCATTGCATCAAATGGGCCTGCGGAAGTTCGGGAGCTCGCTCTGCGCCACCCACTGGATCACGGCGAAAGAGCAATGAGACTGGACCGTCGCATACACACGCAAGGAGACGGAGGCTGTGCCTACACCCGATAGCTACCAGTTGCCGGCTACCGTGCTGATAGCCCTGCTGTTGCCTGCTCTTGCGCAACTCTACCGGCGCTCGCGCGATGCCCGGACCCTGTTTTGGCTTCTCGGCTTTCTGTTCGCCTTCGCGCGCCTGCTGCTCTCCTCCCGCACTGGCCTGTGGGACTTCTCGGACGAGCATCTTCACCCCTGGATGACAGCCATCGGCCTGACCTGCGTCCAGATCAGCTCTGGCTTTTTCCTTGCTTCGCTTTCGCCTCTTTCCTTTCGCATCGGCCAGCGCCGCATCCTCTACGTTATCCCCTTCACGCTGCCGCTTGTCGCGTACTCCTTCCTGCTTGAAGTCGTCTATAACGGCTCACTGCCAGCCGGCCTGCCCTTTCTTATCTTTCCAGCACTCGGAGCGCTCTCCCTGCTCGTTGGCGCATTCTGGGCCTTTGCCCGCGGCAGCATGCCCACATGGATCGGTCTCGGCCTCTGCATCGGCATGGGCGGCGCCGGCCTCTGGGTCTGCGTCCGCATCGGCGGCGCATGGCCGCTGCTCTTTGTCGAGTGCGCCCTGCACCTCACTACCGCCCTGCTGGTCTTCTACGTCTTCCGCCGCCTCACTCCCGGAACCGTACTCGCAGGGGCCGGCTTCATCGCCTGGGCACTCAACTTTGCCGACATCTTTCCGGCTATCAAACACTATGCCCTTCTGCACCTCGTACTTACCCGCGCAGCATCTCTAGGTTCCGTCGTCGCCGCCATCGGCATGATCGTGCTCGCCCTTGAAGACCAGCTCAGCCTTCAGCAGAGCTCCCAGATGCGTGAGCAGCGGGCCCGCCAGGAACTCGAAGCGTACACCCGCCTCACTCTCTCCCGCCGCCGGCTCGACGACTTCGACCGGCAGGGCGATCAGATCTGCCAGACCATCGTCGAGAGCAGCCGCTTTCAGCAGGCCGCTCTCGTGCTGCTCCATGGTTCGTCTCAGTTCCGTCTCGCCGGCGCCGGCGGCTTTGATGAATCCACGCACCAAGCCATCGAGTCGCTGGTTAGCCGTATCCCGGTCGAAACCTTCCTGACCGGCGATTCCACTCCGCTCGCCGTCGCGAACAGCCATTCCTACAGCCTCAGCCTCAAGCCGTGGCTCGCGCCCGGCGACGACCTCGAACGGCTTCGCTTCACGGAAGTCATCGCAGTTCCCCTGCCCGGACGCGACCGCCCCGAGGGCGCAATTCTTCTGGCTGGAATCCGCGACGCCCATCAGCCGCTGCGCTCGGAAGATATGCTGCCAGTCGAAGTCTTCGCATCCCGCATCCAATCCGCCCGCTCGCAGACACTCATGCTCGAAAAGCTCGTGGACAGCGAAAAGCTCGCCGGTCTCGGCCAGCTCGCCAGCAACGTCACCTGGCAGCTCAACAATCCACTGACCGTCATTCTTGGCTACGCTTCCCTGCTCGAAGCCACAGAACACATGGAGCCCTCTGCCCGCAAGGCCGCAGACGCCATCCTCGCCGAGTCGCGCAACATGCGCACCACCCTCGAGAGCCTTGCGCGAATGGCGCAACAGCAGCCCGAGGAGTTCTCTGCGGTCTCCATCACCGAACTGCTCAGCGACATCGAGCAACTGCACCGCTCCGAGTTCGTCCATCGCTCCATCGACTTCCGCCTGCGCATCGCGCCCAACCTGCCGCGCGTCCTCGGCAATCCTCAGCAGATCCGCCAGGCCGTTCTCTACTGCCTCCAGTTCGCCATTGAGTCCGTTGAGAATCCCGGCTCCATCGGCGACCGCTCCGTCCGCGTCGATGCCGCCCTCATCGACGACAAGGTGAAGATCGTCATCGCCCACACCGGCCCCGGCTTCCTTCACCCCACCCGCAGCTTCGACGCCTTCGTTCCCGCTGAAGCCGCCGGAGAGACCGCCGGCCTCGGCCTCAACCTCTGCGCCACCATCCTCCGCGAGAACCGCGGCCGCATCTCCGCCGCCAACCTCGACCCACGCGGCGCCGCCCTCACCCTCGAGCTCCAGGCCGCCTGAATCACACGAGCCCCCGCAGCACCCGGTGTACACTTGCTCTTCGCGCGCAGCCGTCACACCGCGCATTGCGAGGAACGCTCATGCATCCTGCCCGCCTTTTCTCATCCATCGCTCTCGTCCTGTCGATTCTTCCGGCACTCGCCCAGCCCGCGCCCACGAAGCGGCCGATGACCTTCGAAGACATGATGGCCATGAAGCGTCTCGGCGACACCGCCGTCTCGCCCGACGGCCAGTGGCTCGCCTACTCCGTCACCACCGTCGACCTCGCCAGGAACACCAAAACGCCGGATCTGTGGCTACAGAAAATCCAAGGCGGCGCGCCTTTCAAAGTCGCGGTTGCGCAACCCGGTGATGGCGGCCTCCAGTGGGCTGCCGACGGCCACTCCGTGCTCTTCCTCTCCGGTCGAGAAAACGGCCAGCAGATCTGGCTCGCCGACTTCAACCCCGCCACCGGGGCCACCAGCAACCCAAAGAAGCTGACCAGCATTTCCACTGAGGCCGACAACGCCATCTGGGCCCCAGATGGGCAGTCCATCGTCTTCACCTCCGCCGTCTACCCCGACTGCGCGCCCATCTCCACCGCCGACTTCAACACCGGCAACTCCTGCAATGCCGCACGAGACAAGGCCGCCGCCGACAGCCCCGTCAAGGCGCAGATCTGGACCCACCTGCTCTACCGCCACTGGGACCACTACACCGGCGACAAGAGGTTCCACCTCTTTCAGATCTTGGTGCATGGCGGTGGAATGCGCGACCTCACCCCCGGCAACCCGCAGGACGTACCGCCCTTCTCTCTCGAAGGCGGCGGCTGCGGTTGCGCCTTCGCGCCCGACTCCAAAGAGCTGGCCTATACCGATAACCCCGATCCCGTCCCCGCCATCAGCACCAGCCCCCGTATCTACACCCTCGACCTCACCAACCCCGCGGCCAGACCCGTGCAGATCAGCACCTCCGCCGGCGGCAACTTCAACCCCGCCTACTCGCCCGACGGCAAGTACATCGCCTGGCGCTCGCAGGCTCGCGCCGGCTACGAAAGTGATAGATTCCGGCTCTGGCTTTATGACCGCGCTGGAAAGACAAGCAGAGATCTGCTGCCGAACTTCGGCAACTGGGTGGATGAGTTTGTGTGGGAGCCGGACTCGAAGTCCCTCATTTTTGTCTCCGGTGAAAAAGGCGAAAGCTCGATTCATTTCGTCCATCTCAACGGCTCGTTCGTCCAAGCCAATCTCAACGGCGCGTTCGGCGGCCTGCACCCGCTACCCGATGGTAAGACGGTCGTTGCCAGCATCATGAAAGTGAACCTTCCCGGCGATGTCGTTAAGATCACCTACAGTTGGACTACGTCAGATGCCAGCAGCCATCCCTCGGACCATCTCGATGTGGACGAACAGACACTCACACTGCTCAACCAGCCCCTCCTCTCCCAGCTCGAACTCGCCCCCATGGATCCCTTCTGGTTCACCGCGCAGGACGGCACGAAGGTCGAAGGCTTCCTCGTCAAGCCGCCGCACTTCGACCCCACAAAGAAATACCCCGTCAAGTTCCTCATCCACGGCGGCCCACAGGGCGCATGGGACGAATCATGGTCCTATCGCTGGAACCCTGAACTCTTCGCCGCCAGCGGCTACGTCGTCGTCATGGTCAACCCCCGCGGCAGCACCGGCTACGGCCAGGCCTTCGTCGATGGCGTCAACGGCGACTGGGGCGGCAAGCCCTTCACTGACCTGATGACGGGCCTCGACTACGCCGAGCAGCACTACCCCTTCATCGACAAGACCCGCGAGTGCGCCCTCGGCGCCAGCTACGGCGGCTACATGGCCAACTGGATCCTTGGCCACACCAATCGCTTCAAGTGCATCGTCTCCCACGACGGCATGTTCAACCCCGAGTCCGCCTTCGGCTCCACCGAAGAGCTCTGGTTCAACATCTGGGAGTTCCGCGGCCACCCATGGGACTACTACGGCAAGCCCGATTCCGAAAATCCCTTCCGCAAGTGGTCACCCGCGCTCTCGGCCAAAAACTTCAAGACGCCGACCCTCGTCATTCACTCGCAGCGCGACTACCGCCTCGACCTGAGCGAGGGCCTGCAACTCTTCACCACCTTGCAGCTGCTCGGCGTACCCTCGAAGATGCTCTACTTCCCCGACGAGAGCCACTGGGTCCTCAAGCCGCAGAACTCTCAGCTCTGGTGGAAGACCGTCAACGACTGGGTGGACCAGTGGGCGAAGCCAGGAAAGTAGAGAGCGGTAAGCAGCGAACTCCTGATCTGTATTACAGATTTTGCGTTGTGTAATACAATGAAATCTATGAAGACAGTCGCGCAACTACGATTGGACCCAGAAACCCGGCGCGTGCTGGATGGCCTGGTGAAACGTCAGGGTTGGACGACGTCCGAGATTCTGCGTAAAGGCATCCATCTGGTCGCGAAGGAAGCCGAAAAGGCCCCGCCGATCAAAATCCATGGCCTTGGGGAATTCGATTTCGGCGTATCCGATCTCTCCACAAACAAGAAGTACATGGAGGGATTCGGCCGGAGTTCCATGCCCGGAGGCAAGCCCCGCAGCAAGACGGTGAAACGTTGAGATGCAGCCCATCCTGCTCGACACGGGCGTCATCGTCGCATGGCTCAACCGGCGAGATCGCTATCACAAGCGCTGCGTGGCCGCGCTGTCTGGCTTGCGACAGCCATTCGTGACGCCGGAAGCAGTCATTGCAGAAAGCTGCTACATGCTCCAATCGATTCCAGCAGCGATCGACCGGGTGCTGGAGAACGTCGCCGACGGCACGTTCCAGATCCCAGTCCCGCTGTCTGAATACGCGTCCGAGGCCGGCAGCAACCTGCGCAAGTACCGCGACACACCTGCCGACTTTGCAGACGCCTGCCTCATCGCCATGGCAGACAAACTCGACACCGGCGATATCCTTACCCTCGACAGCGACTTCAAGAATTATCGCTGGCGGCGCAATCGCTCCTTCAACCTCCTCATCCCTCTGGACTGATCCCCATGCCATTCGGCCGCAGCGCGAAGAAGAACGAGCCTCTCAACGAGTCCGGCCTCTACGACTACGCCGTCAAGGCTCTCGGCCGCCGCATGCGCACGGAAGCCGAACTCCGCCGCCTCATGCAGACCCGCGTCGAACCCGGCCCGCGCGGCCAGGCCGTCATCACCGCCACCATCACCCGCCTCAAGGAGCAGCGCTACCTCGACGACCGCTCCTACGCCGAGACGTTCACCCGCCTGCGTCAGGAAAACGAAAAACTAGGCCAGCGCGCCGTCCGCCAGAAGCTCGCGCAGAAGGGCATCGCCCGCCCCGTCGCTGACGCCGCCATCGTCGCCCGCTACGCCGCCACCGACGAAGAATCCCTTGCCCGCCAGCACCTCGAACGTAAGCGAATCCGCAAGCCCGAGAACGAGAAAGAGACCGCCCGCATCATGCGCCGTCTCGTCGCAGCCGGCTTCTCCACAAGCGTCATCTACAAAATCCTCCGCCAGTGGAACGTCCCCTACGAGTCCCTTGCCGCGGTCGACAATCTGAGTGACTCGATCGAGAGAGAGGAATGACATTCCCTGAACGATTCCTAGCCATTGACTGGTCGGGAGCCAGGTCAGCCTCTCATCAGAGGAAGCATATTTGGATTGCCAATGCCTCTGATGAGGTCGAACTGTCTGCTGGACTCACGCGCGACCAACTTTGCTCAAAGTTGATCAAAGAATTTTCCAATGAGCCGGCAGTCATCGGACTCGACTTCGCATTCAGTCTTCCAGCATCATTCCTCAGCCAAAGTGCATTCGGAACGGTGCACGATCTCTGGCGGGCTACTGCAATTCACGGCGAGGAATGGCTTCGAGCATGCAACCCGCCCTTTTGGGGAAGGCCCGGCAAAAAGTGTCCCTCAACACACAGCCAGGAAGGATTCAGAAAGACGGATCGGGAAATCAGCGTGAACGGCATCGCGCCAAAGTCACCCTTCCAGATTGGCGGCGCCGGTGCAGTCGGGACTGGCTCCATTCGCGGCATGCCGATCCTCGATGCCCTGCACCAGGCAGGATTCTCAATTTGGCCCTTCGATCCGCCAGGATTGCCGATGGTAGTTGAAATCTATCCAAGGCTTCTGACCGGCGAAGTCACGAAAAGCTCGCCTGTGGAGCGAGCCCGGTATCTTCGCCGCTATGAGTTTTACCGGCTCCAGACCGGGCTAATCGATTCTGCTGAAGCTTCAGAGGACGCGTTTGATGCGCTCATTTCCGCACTCAAAATGCGCGAGCACGCAAACTCCTTGGCTCAACTCCAGCAAGCCCACGATGCAGACGAGCGGTTGGAAGGCCGGATATGGTCGCCTCCGTTACGCTCTGGGACTGTTCTTTAGCCCTGCACGCCCATCCCGCCGCCCGTTACACTGGATGCATCCAGCATTTCTGCCTCAGGGAACCACATGACCGGCAACGACATTCGCGAAATGTTTCTGCGCTTTTTTGAGTCGAAGGGCCACCGCCGCGTGCACTCTTCCAGCCTCGTGCCCGCCAACGACCCCACGCTCCTCTTCACCAACGCGGGCATGAACCAGTTCAAGGACCTCTTCCTTGGCGCCGAAAAGCGCGACTACGTCCGCGCCACCACCTCGCAGAAATGCGTCCGCGCCGGCGGCAAGCACAACGACCTCGAAAACGTCGGCTTCACGCGCCGCCACCACACGTTTTTCGAGATGCTGGGCAACTTCAGCTTCGGCGACTACTTCAAGCGCGAGGCCATCGCCTACGCATGGGAGCTGGTCACCAGCCCGCAGTGGTTCGCCATCCCCAAAGACCGCCTCTACGTCACCATCTTCGAGGGCGACCCCGCCAACGGCGTGCCCCGCGACAACGAGGCCGAGCAGTTCTGGATCGAGGCCGGCGTCCCAAAGGAACGCATCTTTCAGTACGGCCTCAAAGACAACTTCTGGCAAATGGGCGAGACCGGCCCCTGCGGCCCCTGCTCCGAAATCTTCTACGACATGGGCCTCGAAGCCGCGGAAACGCCCGGTGTCGATAAGGCCTTCGGCCAGGACGACGCCCGCTACGTCGAGATCTGGAACCTCGTCTTCATGCAGTTTGACCGCTCGGCCGCGACCGATGCCACGGGCAAAACCACCTACAAACTAACCCCGCTGCCCAAGCCCTGCGTCGATACCGGCATGGGCCTTGAGCGCGTTTCCGCCGTGCTGCAGCGCAAGGTCAGCAACTTCGAAACCGACCTCTTCACGCCGCTCATCCAGCGCGCAGAAGTGCTCACCGGCAAATTCGTCAGCCAGACGGCCATCGAGAGCGAAACCCGCACCGCCGATGAGGACGCCGCCAGCCTGCGCATCATCGCCGACCACGCCCGCGCCGCCACCTTCCTCATCTCCGACGGTGTGCTGCCCTCCAACGAAGGCCGCGGCTACGTCCTGCGCAAGATTCTCCGCCGCGGCATCCGCCACGGCCGCCTGCTCGGGCAGGAAAAGCCCTTCATGTGCCAGATGGTCTACGCCGTCCGCGACCTGATGCAGGGCGCCTACCCCGAACTCGCCGACTCCGCCGACCGCGTCGCCAAAGTCGTCGAAGCCGAAGAGAAGCAGTTCGCGCGTGTGCTGGAAGTCGGCTCCGCAAGGCTGGAGTCTGAACTGGAAAAAGCACGACTCGAAGCACACAACCACCAAGCCGATGACAGTCCCAAATACAGTCTGGATTCTGAAGAGCGGTCCCCTGAGGGTTGGGTTGAATCTCATCCAGAGAGGCCAATTCTCGATGGCGCCGATGCCTTCCACTTATACGAAACGTACGGCTTGCCAAAGGACTTCATTCAGGACGCATGCCGTGATGCAGGCGTAGCCTTCGACGAAGAAGGCTTCGAATCCGCACGCGCCGAAGAGCAGGCCCGCGCCCGCGCCAGTTGGAAGGGTGGCAGCCAGAAGACCGCCAGCCCCGCCTATCGCGACCTGCCGCGCACCCTCTTCGAGGGCTACCGCCAGCTCACCTCCACCGGCTGCGAGGTCCTCGCCATCGTCAAGAATGGGCAGGGCGTACCCGCTGCCGCCGCAGGCGACGCCGTCGAAGTGGTCCTCGACCACACCAGCTTCTACGCCGACTCCGGCGGCCAGACCGGCGACACCGGCGTCTTCCTCACTCCCGACGGGAATTCTACGATTGCCGAAATCACCGGCTGCGTCGCCCCCGTGCAGGGCGTGCGTGCGCACAAGGCCATCCTCAAGCAGGACCTTGCGGTCGGCGATCACCTGAGTACGATAGTGGACGGAACAAGACGCGACGCCATCAAGCGCAACCACACCGGCACGCATCTGCTCCACGCCGCGCTGCGCCAGGTGCTCGGCACCCACGTCAAGCAGGCCGGCTCCTCCGTCGAGCCCACGCGCCTCCGCTTCGACTTCTCCCACTTCGCACAGGTCGCCGACGAAGAGTTGCAGGAGATTGAAGACATCGTGAATCGCGAAGTCCTCTCCAACGCCCGCGTTGAAACCCTCGAAGACGTGCCCATCGACGTGGCCGTGAACGAGTACCACGCCATGGCGCTCTTCGGCGAGAAGTACGGCGACAAGGTGCGCGTGGTCAAACTCTCCGACGGTTTCTCCACGGAGCTCTGCGGCGGCACGCACACCGCAGCCACCGGCGAAATCGGCCTCTTCAAGCTCACCAGCGAGGGCGCCGTCTCTTCCGGCGTGCGCCGCATTGAGGCCATCAGCGGCCTCGGCTCGCTCTCCACCTTCCGCCGCGACTTCGAGGTCGCCAAGCTTGCCGGGCAGTACGTCCCGTCGGTCGACAACCTCACCGAAGGTCTCCGCGCCAGATTCGCCAGCCAGGAAGACGAGCTCAAGCGCCTGCGCCGTGAACTGGAAGAGATGCGCATGAAGTCCGCCGCGGGCGCGCTGGACGATGCCCTCAGCCACGCTGTCGAAATCAAGGGCGTCAAGATCCTCACGCATCGCGCTGACCAGCTCGAGCGCGGCCAGCTTCGCACGCTTGTGGACAACCTCAAGCAGAAGCTTGGCGAGGGCGTCGTCGTGCTCGCCTCCGCGCAGCCCGAGGGCAAGGTCGCCATCATTGCAGGCGTCACGCCCGGCCTCGTCAAGCGCATCCAGGCCGGCAAGCTCGTCGGCGCCGTCGCAAAGCTCGTCGGCGGCTCCGGCGGCGGCAAGCCCGAGATCGCCGAAGCCGGCGGCAAGGATCAGTCGCAGATTGACGCCACGCTCACGGCCGCGCCCGGCATCGCCGGCGATCTGCTCGCATAACGAAACGCGCACCACCCGAAGCAACAAAAAGGGCCGCAGCTCTCCCCGCGGCCCTTCGTCGCATTCGGCAGAGGCTATCTCACCCGGCTGCCACCACCGAAGCTATACGCTGCTCCAAAAGAGACAATTGGGAATGTCTTGAGCGGATCGAGATCATTCTTCCACTTCCCGATCTGCGTGTTCAGGTCACCTTGAATCTGCAGGGCAACCGGATCTGTGGTGCTGGCCATGTTCGAACACATCGTTTGCGCCTGATCGAGGCACGCCCAGCCCGCCAGGTTTGCCTGCACAGCCGGCGTTCCGATAAACGCCGCGCCAACCTCAAACGGAAACGACCAGTGCCCGTTGCGCGGAATGGTGTTACCCCAGCCCGCCGTCAGGGTAAACGCCGGCTTGTTGGTGTGCAGCCCCAGCAGGGCGTTCGCGCTCAGCGGCGTCGCCCCCGTCAGCGGATTGGCGGTCGCCGAGTAGTAGGTATTCCCATTCAGCGTAAAGCTCGATCCGCCCGCCAGGCTCGACGACGCCGTCAGCTCGTTGCCGTTGTACATCATCAATCCCGGACTGATGCGAAAGCCCACATGGAAGGGATAAATGTCGCCTGATACTCGCGCCGCGGCCATGTTGAGAGACGCCTTCGCCGGAAACCCGTTCGTTGTAAAGCTCGTCGAGTAGCTGAACGCATTCCCCGAGGCGCGCACATTCAAATGATTGTTGACATAGGCCGTCAGCTCTCCGCCCGGCCCCATCACCGACATGCCTCCGCCAATGGCAAAGCGGGAAAATGGCCGGCCCGAACTCTCGCTCTGCTGCACGGCCATGCCACTTCGCGGAACGACCGCGCCTTCGGTCGCCATGGCATCAAACGTACTCATCGAGCTGGAGAACTGCGCCATCAGCCCGGCTGGCGCCAAAAACAAGGCCAGGCCTAAACATTGAAGTCGGATCGTTCGCATTGCTTTACGCCTCCCATTTCCGTGCTGAGCTCAATCGTGCCTGTCCGCTCTCGGAGGACCAGTCACTAACGATTCACTCTCCTCGTCGTCTGTTCATCGGCAAGTCCCTGCGTCGTTTGAGGTGAATCTGAGCGGAGAGTACCACGGGGTTGAAAAGCAGATAACGAAAGAAATCTCACTGTTGATTACCATCGACATAACACCTCCGTGGGATTTCGGCCCCATTTCTCCGTGTTTTGCCGGCTGCCCTCTCGCAAGCGCCCCTCGTCATGCCGTACCCTTGCCTCATGATCGATCCGGAAAGAGATCCAGAGTCAGCGGCGCGCTTTGGCCGCATGCTGCTCGACTGGTATGACGCGCACCAGCGCGGCCTGCCCTGGCGCGGCAGCCGGGATCCCTATGCCATCTGGGTCTCCGAGATCATGCTCCAGCAGACGCGGGTCGCTGTCGTCGTCGAGCGCTTCCAGCAGTTCCTCGAGCGCTTTCCGAGCCTGCCCGCCCTCGCGCTCGCGTCCGAACAGGATGTCCTCGCCCTCTGGAGCGGCCTTGGCTACTACCGCCGCGCCCGCATGCTCCATAAGGCCGCGCAGTTTGTCATGGAACACAGGGGCGGCGCTCTGCCCGAGACCGCGGAAGAACTCCGCCTGCTGCCCGGCATCGGCGCCTATACGGCCGCTGCCATCGCCAGCATCGCCTTTGACCAGCCCATTGGAGTCGTCGACGGCAACGTCGAGCGCGTCTTCTGCCGCGTGCAGGAGTGGCCTTCGACAGGCCGGTCCGGCGCGGCGCGCCTCCGCCGCTCCATCACCACACTCGTGGACCGCATCATCCCGTCCACCCGTCCCGGCGACTTTAACCAGGCTTTGATGGAACTAGGCGCAACCCTCTGCACCCCGCGCTCGCCGCAGTGTGTCCTCTGTCCGGTAGCGGTTGACTGCTCCACCCGCGGCGAGCACCCCACCGCTCCCCGTCCGGCCATGATCAGCACAGAGATTGGCTGCGCGCTTGCCGTCCGCTCCTCTGCCAGCCCCGGCCCGTCGCATCTTGAGATTCTGGTCGAGCAGAGACCGCAGAGCCGTACCGTCATGCCCGGTCTATGGCAACTGCCCACGCTCCTCGACCCCAATGTTCCAGATGTCGCTCTGCGCATGACGTTGCGTCACGCCATCATGCGCGTCAATTACTACGTCCGCATCCGCACCGTGATGGCGGAGGAAGTTGACTCCCTTACGCGGCTCCAGGGCGAGCGCCGCTGGGTCCCGCAGGCAGAGATTGCCTCGCTCGCCCTCACCGGACTTACCCGCAAGGTGCTTACGCGCGCGCATCTGCTACGCCCGCCCGTGCAGAGCGATGCGATGCAGGCTGAGCCGCACGACCTGCAGGCGTAAACTCCCCTGCTTCGCCCCGCCGAGACACAATGTCCGGACTCGATGCCCGTTCAGTAATAATCCGCACAGCTCAGGTAATAGCCACATCGCGTGCACACCAGCTTGCACCGGTGCCCGGTCAGCCTATGGCTGCATGTGGGGCAAATCTGGCAGTGGTGCTCCACGGGAGCCTCGGCTCCGGCCGCGCATGCCGCACCACTTTGTGGGAAATTCTCGCGAATTTCAGGCGCAAATTCCGGGTCAAAGGCAGTCGGCCGCTGCGGCAACATGCCAGAGAGATTAGCATAGAGAGGTAGGCAGCCTGGCCTGGCAGAACACCGGCAGGTGCCTGTTGCATCAACGTTTTTTTGACGCGCCGCCTGTGCTTCCCCTCTGGCCGCGCATGTACTCTCATCCATCACCGATTCCGGAACACCAAGGAGGATCTATGGCAAGCAAGGCAAGTGCGGTTTGGACAGGTTCACTCAAGGAAGGCAAGGGCACCATCTCCACAGCCACTGGCGTGCTCAGCAACGCGAACTACTCGTTCGCCACCCGCTTTGAAGGCGCGGCTAGCGGCACCACACCCGAGGAGCTCATCGCGGCAGCACACGCAAGCTGCTTCTCCATGGCCCTCGGCGCGCAGCTCGGCGAGGCAGGCCTGACCCCGGCCAAGATTGAAACCCACGCCGCTGTCACCCTGGCCAAGACCGACGCCGGTTTCGCGGTCACGAAGATCGCACTCACAACCACCGCATCCGTCCCCGGTGCTTCCAAGGAAGCCTTCGATAAGGCCGCTGGCAACGCCAAGGTGGGCTGCCCCATCTCCAAGCTCTTCGCCAACAACACCGAGATCACCCTCGACGCCAAGCTCGTCTAGCTGCGTCACAACATCCCGGCAAACCCACATCCCATCCGCTCCGCACCTCGCTCCACCTGTGCGCTGCCGGATGGGATGTCTGTTTTTCAAAGCTTTTCCTTGACACGTGTGCTCACCGAGCATCAACTTCTCTGAGGCGCTGCGGCTCCCGTTCCCCATCCCTCCCCACACGCCCCAAGTCTCACAACGGAGAGCAATCCATGCATCATCTCCACCACTTCAACCACGGAGCCGTGCTTGTCGCTGCGGTCTTCCTCTGGCTGCTCGGCGCTGTCTGGTACTCGCCTCTACTTTTCGCCAAACCATGGGTCGCAATCGTCGGCCGCCAGATGGGTGAAAAGCCCAAGGGCGTCGTCCACGGCATGATCGCGTCCTTCCTCGGCGATCTGGTGCTCGCCTTCGTCCTCGCGCACATCATCGGCTGGTCCGGCGCAGACACCGCCGGCTGGGGTGTCTTCATCGGCATTCTCATGTGGATTGGCTTTGTTGCCGCGCCGCTGTATCCGCAGCGCATCTACGAGGGCCGTCCCTTTCGCTACTTCGCCATCAACGGGGGCTACTGGCTCGCGGGCCTCGTTGCAGTCAGCGTCCTGCTCGCTGTGTGGAAGTAGACGCGCCGCACACGCGCCGGGTTCAGCCTGCCCGCTGCGTCGCGGCCTGCACGAACTCCAGTATCGTCGTCACCAGCGCCAGGGGCAGCCCCACCACGTTGAAGTAGCAGCCCTCTACCCGCGGAATCCATCGCCCCGCACGCCCCTGAATCGCGTACGCGCCCGCTTTGTCCATCGGCTCGCCCGTGGCCACATACGCCTCAATCTCCGCGTCGCTCAGCGTCACAAAGCGCACGCCCGTGACCTCGGCGGCCACCTCCGCGCGGCCCTTCGTCACCACCGCCACACCCGTCATCACGCGATGCGTGCGCCCGCTCAAAAGCCGCAGCATCCGCGCCGCGTCCGCCGCATCCACCGGCTTTGCCAGAATCTGCCCGTCCACCTCGACCGTTGTATCCGCGCCCAGCACAACCAACCCGTCACTGGGTGCCCCATCCATTGCGCGCTCTTTGCGAAATGGGTGGGAATCTGGGTCAATTCCTTCCGCGCTCATCGCGTCAAACACCGCCTGCGCTTTCTCGCGCGCCAGCCGCGTCACATACGCAATCGCGTCTTCGCCAAGTTTCACATCTTCATTCACATGCGCGGGCCGTACTTCAAACTCGAACCCCGCCTGCGCGAGCAGTTCCCGCCGTCGCGGCGAGGCAGAAGCAAGAATCAGCATGCGTCAACACCTCATCCCTGTCCGCATCCCCGCCGGTGTCGCCACGCCCCACGCCATCGCCGGCGTGTTGTGCGCCAGCCCGAAGCGTCCATCCGGTCCCAGCAGAATCATCCCGCCGTGCCCGCCCAGCCGATTGAAGAGATACTCCATCGCCTCCTGCGCCGCCACCTCCGGCGTCGTGCCCGCGGCCACTCGATCGGTCGCCCACTTGCCCAGCACCAGCTTCATAATCGGCTCGCCCCAGCCCGTCAGGCTCACCGCCGCAGCCAGGTTGTCTGCATAACAGCCGCACCCGATCAGCGACGAATCGCCTACCCGCCCCGGAGTCTTGTTCAGCGTGCCGCCCGTCGAGGTCGCCGCTGCCAGATTCCCTGCCGCATCCAGCGCAACCGCGCCCACCGTGTCATGCGACTGCATCCTCACCGCCGTCTCCGGGCTCTTGTCATCCGGCTCTCCGCTGAAGGTGTCATCCGCCAATCCGGCCGCGGCGCGCTGCTGCGCCTGCACAAGCCGTTCGCGCTCGCGCTCCAGCACCAGTTCGCTATTCTCGATCAGCTTCATCCCGTGCGAGCGCGCAAACTCTTCTGCTCCCGCACCCACAAAGTACACATGCGGGCTCTGCTCCAGAACCAGCCGCGCCGCTTGAATCGGATTTCGCAGACGTTCCACGCATGCCACGCCGCCAGCCTTCATCCGCCCGCCGTCCATCAGCAGCGCGTCCAGCTGCACGCGCCCGTCCGAAGTCAGGAAGCTTCCGCGCCCCGCGTCAAATGTTGGGTCGTCCTCCAGCACCGTCACCGCGGCTTCCACGGCGTCCAGCGCCGTGCCGCCGCGCTCCAGCACGGTGTAGCCGGCCTCCAGCGCCGCGCGCACGCCTGCTTCATGCGCCGCCTGCGCCTCCTCGGGAATCGCCCACGCGCCCCCGTGTACCAGAAGAATGGGAAGATGTTGCCGCTCGTCCATCACCCGGTTATGTTAGCCGATGCGCCTGGTCTCCAGCGCGTTACCTCTCGCGGCTGCTCCTTAATCCGCGTGCGCTTTCGCAGCTTCCGGCCGGTGCTCGCCGACCGCGCGCGCCACACTCTTCTCCGGCGCATCTACGGCATACCCGGTGAACATCCACCGGTAGATGCCCCCGACAAAGGTTTTGTCCTGCAGAAACACCAGGACCGCCGTGAAGAGAATGCTGAACAGCACCACGGCGTACGTGCTGTTCTGGATCAGGTCGCCTCCAGCGATCCCCTGCTGTAGCGGAAGCGACGCCAGCACCGCAGCGGCCAGTCCACGCGGAGCCATCACCGCCATGCGGCACGCATCCCCGCGCGGCGTCGTCTTCTGCACGCCGAATCGAACAATCGCTATACGCAGCACAAATATCACCAGCGCCACCGTCAGCCCGAACGTAATCCACCACACATCTCTCACTTCAATCGAAAGCCCGATGTAGACGAAGAAAAATGTCTTCAGCAGGAACACGATCTCCGCAAAGAACGTCTTCTCGCGCTCATTCAGACCCACAGGAGCCAGCGTGGGAAACCGCTTCGACAGCAGCCCTCCATGCCACGCCACATTGCCCAGCCCGATACCGAAGACCAGCGCCGCAATCGCACCGCTATAGCCCAGCATCTCCGTCACGCCGAAGACGAGAAACACAAATGCAGCAGTTGTAAACATGCCGTTCTGCAGGGTGCGCATGCGGCTCAGCAGATTCGACCACAGCACCCCGCCCAGCGCGCCAAGAATACCGGCAATTAGGAACGAGCTCACCAGCGAACCGATCACCTTGCCCACGCTCACGTTGCCCGCATGCATCCCGTCCAGCAGCGCCAGCGCAATCACGATGGAAAACACGTCGCCCACCGCCGACTCCAGAAACAAAACCGTCTGCGAGTGGCGGCCCATCTTCAGTTGCGCCGAGAGCGGGATCACCACCGCGGGCGAGATGCCGCCCAGCACCGACCCCATCATGAGTGAGCGCATCACGCCCAGATGCGCCAGTTTCCACGCCGCCAGCGCCACCACGCACGCCGTCACCACAAAGTTCAGCGTGGCCAGAATGAACGTGCCTTTCAGAGCCGTCCGCAGCGTGTGAATCTGGAGCTCGGTCCCGCTCTCAAACAGGATGAAGACCAGCGTCACTGTCGTGAACACCGGCCCCACCTTGCCGAACTCCACCGGCGTCACCAGGTGCGTCACCGGCCCAAGGACCAGTCCGATCAGGATCAGCAGCAGCACATCGGGCACGCGCGTCTTCGCAAACATCCCGACAAACAAGTGCGCGCCAAAGACCAGCGCGCCGATAAAGGCAATCACCAATGCGGTCATCATGGGTAGGCAACTCTCACTGTCCCGCGGTCTGCCAAGGCTGATGCAAATCTATAACAGGAAGTCCTGCAAAGGTAGGACACGCAACTGAGTCCTACGGAACAATCAATCGCTATTTCTGCTCGCGGATCGAAGGAGCTTCGCTCCCAATCGTCGCCCTTTCATCCTGCGGCCAGAGGCTCAACACCTGCTGCACCACTGTGTGCCCCACAGTATAAGCCGCTTCGAGCGAAGGAAGATATGCACTGTACGCTCCCACCCTCTGCTGAGCCAGGCTCGCGGCCGCGCTCGTGCCCCGCGGCTGCCGGTCATAGTTGCTCACGGTGCGCAGCACCATCACGCGCTTCCAGTCCACGCGCCCCGCGCGGCTCAGATTCTTCAAGGCCAGCAGCGTACCGGTGTCCTCCATCGCAGTCGTCACAAACGCGCCCTTGCCGCCGGTAAAATAGCTCACCCACCTCGTCGCCCACGCATCCATCAGATTTCCATGCCAGTACGTCGAGGAAGAGATCTCATCGCCCATCGTTACGGACGGCGGTCTCTGCGCCATCGCTCCGTCAAAATGGCTCCGCGCCTCGCGCAGCTTCTCCGTGTCCGCGAGCGCAACGTCGCGCGTCAGCCCATACGCCCACTCCGCCAGCCTCGCATTCAACGCATAGACCTGTCCATCCAGAGGCGTCGCCGGCTCTTCAAACGGCTGTGCTTTGCGCAGCGGAATATATCCCGTCGTCCACTCCTGCGGCATCTCGCGCGCGTCCAGTTCATACCCGAGGTCGCCATCCACCACCCATCGTGCCCACACCGCCGAACCCAGCGAAGCCCGCTCCGGAGTGGCTCCCGCAATCCCAGCCACAAGCCAGTACGCGTGCCTTAGATCGAAGCGCGGGTCCAGGCCCAGCGCAGTAATCGTCGCCGCCGCATTCGCCGTCCCCTGCCCCGTCAGAACGGCCATCTCGCCCTGCGCGTTCATGCGCACCGCGTGATACGCCGCCGGCATCGCGTATACCCGGTCCAGATGATCGCGCTCCACCCAGTACTGCAGTTCGCCCGGCGCGTCGCCTGTGTCCTGCCCCTGCTCGAACATCGTCACCACAACGACCTTCACCACGATCGGCCGCGGCCGCGCGAAAGCCGCTGCACCGCACGCGGCGATCATCGCCCACCCAATAAAACCGGAAAAACGCATCCTCATTGACTGCGATACTACATCAGCGATACCGCGCGATTCCGCAGCGCCCCGATGTAGCATGAGAGCCACGAGGTGCGCACTATGAAGCCGTGGAGAAGCTTGCTTTGTTTCGCTGCCGTTGCCGCCATCAGCATCTCAACTTCCGGCCAGCAAACGGCCCCCGCGCATCGCTGGGCTATCGTGCTCCATGGCGGCGCAGGCGTCATCGAGCGCGCCAGCATGGACCCCAAAACCGAAGCCGCCTACCGCGCCGGATTGAAAGAAGCCATCGAAGCAGGGTCCAAAGTCCTCGACAGTAACGGCTCCGCGCTCGACGCTATTGAGGCCTCCATCCGCATCCTCGAAGACAATCCTCTCTTCAACGCAGGCCGCGGCGCAGTCTTCACCGCAAACGGCAAAAACGAGCTCGACGCGGCCATCATGGACGGCGCAACTCTCCGCGCCGGCGCCGTAGCCGAGGTCACGCGCACGCGCCATCCCATCAGCCTCGCCCGCGCCGTCATGGAAAAATCCCCGCATGTGATGCTCGTCGGCGATGGCGCAGATGAATTCGCCCAATCCATCGGCCTCGAAGAGGTCGATCCCCGCTTCTTCTTCACCGAGCGCCGCTGGCAGTCGCTCGTCAAGCAACTGAAGAAGGAAGGCCTGCCCATCCCGCCGCGGCCCGCCGGTGCCCCGCCCGCGCCCGCCGCGCCCATCGCGCAGATCGAGCCGCCCGATGCGCACAAGTACGGCACCGTCGGCGTCGTCGCGCTCGACCGCTTCGGTCACATCGCCGCAGGCACATCCACAGGCGGTACGCAGGCCAAGCGCTGGGGCCGCGTCGGCGACTCGCCCATCATCGGCGCAGGCACCTACGCATCCAACCAGTCCTGCGCCGTCTCCGGCACGGGCACCGGCGAATACTTCATTCGCCTCACCGTCGCACGCGAGGTCTGCAATCTGGTTCAGTTCAAGGGTATGCCGCTGCAGCTGGCAGCCGACCAAGTCATCCACAAGGAACTCGTCGCGCTGCACGGCGACGGCGGCGTCATCGCCATCACGCCCGACGGCCAGATGGCCTGGAGCTTCAATACGCCCGGTATGTTTCGCGCGCGCATCGCCGAGGGCGGCGCGCTCCAGCTGGGCGTCTACAACGACGAGCCGTAAAGCGCGGAGCCTCGGGCCCTTCGCATCCGATTGTTATCTCGGAGAAGAGTTGTCCAGCGGCGCCATCCCCCGCGCCTCGGCCTTCTGCGCCAGCACCTTGTGCGCCGTATCTTCCAGCGCCTGCGCCTCCGGCAGATAGCCCATCGCCTTCTGGATCATCGGGTCCCAGTCTGCCAGCGCACGCAGCCCCTGCAACTGACCAAACTGGCTGGTGATGATCTGTTCTTTGATATTGATCTTCACCCAGTCCAGCACGCCGTTCAGGTCCGCTTCCGTCCAGGGAATGTTCTGGCTCGTCAGGTAGACCTTGAAGTCCTTCATCACCGCATCGTCCACCTGAAAGTCCTTATCGACGGTGTGGCTGGCGAGGTAGTGCGGCGCATAGTGGAAGAACGCAGAGCGATACAGAAGCTCATCCTGAAACGCGTTGTTCTTCGGCGATTCGATCTTTTCATCCGGCGTGATGCCGCCGCCGCCGTACACCGTCCGCCCGCTGTCGGTGAACTTCACCTCGCGATTGGTCGAGTTCGACGGCATCGCCCCGGCGTGGTTGTAGTAGTAGTCATACAACGATACGCCTGAGTAGTTCCTCTGGATCAGCCGTCCCGACGGCGTGTAGTAGTGATAGGTCGTCAGCGCCAGCCCGGTGTTTTCGCTCAGGTTATAGACCGTCTGCACCAGACCCTTGCCAAAAGTCGTCTCGCCCACAATCAGCGCCCGATCATGATCCTGCAACGCGCCGGAGACAATCTCCGCCGCCGACGCTGTGTTCCGGTTTACCAGCACCACAATCGGGAAGGTCTTTCCGCCGTTTCCGTGCGTCGCCGTGTACACCTGGTCGGGATACGCGCGTCCCCGCTGCGACACAATCACCTGCCCCTTGGAGAGCAGATGGTCGCATACTTCTACTGCCTGGCTCAGCAGGCCCCCGGGATTGCCGCGCAGGTCGAAGACCAGTCCCTTCAGATCGCCGAAACCGCCGATCGCATCGATTACTTCTTGGCCCGTCGTCTCCTGGAACTGAGTCAGATGGATATATCCGATACCCGGTTTAATCTCAAACGCTAGGTCCACGGAGGGGTGCGAAATCTCATCGCGCACTAGGTCAAACACTAACGGCTGCGCCTGCCCTTCGCGCACCATCGTCACCTGCACGTGCGTGCCCTTGGGCCCTTTCAGCGACTTCGCCACGGCGTCCGAGGTCATGCCCTCCGCCGACTTGCCGTCGATTGCCGAGATCACGTCCCCCGGCCGGATGCCCGCCTTGTACGAAGGCGTCCCCTCATACGGCGTAATCACATAGACCTTGTTGCCCTGCTGCTGGATGACCATGCCAACGCCGTAGTAGTGGCCGCGCTGGTCTTCCTGCATCCGGGCATAGGCCTTCGGATCGTAGAAGTTGGAGTGCGGGTCCAGCACCCGCAGCATCCCGGGTATCGCCCCGTCGTAGATCGCCCCATCCGCCTTGTCGCCGCTCAGCGGCTCAGCGTAGTTCTTCTCCACAAGAGCGTATACATCGCTGAAATTCTTCAGGTTATCGCGGATCTGGCTCTCGTCTTCCGACGACTGGGCCCCCACCTTGCGCTGCATCACACTGCCCACAACGGCGCAAACACTGAAGAAAATGACGAGGAAAAAGGCTGCGCGGCGGGCGCGAGGGGTCATAGATAGAACGAACCTCCGGACGGCAGGTGCGACGGTCGCCGTGAAGGGGCCTCGCAAGGCGGTCTTAGCCGCAAGTATACCATCCAGTGAATTAGACGCGCCCGGGCACGAATCCGCTGCACCTGCCGCTTTCCCCGCCCTGCAACCCCTGCCCAGCCAGTGGTAGCCTTCCCTTGATCAGTTCAAACGACAGGGGGAAGTTGTGCATCCAAACTTGCATTCCATTGCCGCATTCGCCGTCACAGCCGCTATCACACTCGGAGCAGAGATTCACAACCCAGCTATGGCCCACGCACAGAACCCAACGCCGACCAAATCCGCCATCGCCCGCGCCGCCCAGGCCGAGCCGCCCGCCGACAACCCCGTCGCCGACCCCAAAGCCGTCGTCACCCTTGGCAACGCGCGCTTCACCGTCCTCACTCCGCAGCTCATCCGCATGGAGTGGGCCGCCGACGGCAAGTTTGAAGACCACGCCTCCTTCGTCTTCCTCAACCGCCGCATGCCCGTGCCGAAGTTCACGCAATCGGTCAGCGGCAGGAATCTCACCCTCAAGACCGAATCCCTCACTCTCACCTACGCGCCCACTGGGGACGGCCAGTTCACGCCAGGCAACCTCGCTATAACCCTCACCGTATCCGGCAAACCAGTCACGTGGCATCCCGGCATGGCCGACCCCGACAACCTCCAGGGCACGACGCGCACACTCGACGGCGCTCTCGGTAGCAAGACCCGCGAGCCCATCGGCCAGGGCCTCGTCTCGCGCTCGGGCTGGGCACTCGTCGATGACTCCACCGGCCCGCTCTTTGACTCCGCCGACTTCCGTTTCCTTCAAGGTGATAAGTCCCCCTGGCCCTGGGTCATGGAGCGCCCCGCCGGCGACCGCCAGGACTGGTACTTCTTCGGCTATGGCCACGACTACCGCCAGGCCCTCGGCGACTACGTGCAGGTCGCGGGCCGCATCCCGCTGCCGCCGCGCTTCGCCTTCGGCGCATGGTGGTCCCGCTACTGGTCCTACAGCGACCAGGAACTTGATGAGCTCACGCGCGGCTTCCGCCAGAATTCCACGCCCCTCGACGTTCTCGTCATCGACATGGACTGGCACATCAACTACGAGCAGCTCAAAGCCATGGGCGAAACCGACCAGTCCGACGCCGCCGCCCGCGCACTCGGTGTCAATCACACCCTCGGATGGTCCGGCTACACGTGGAACAAGCTCCTCTTCCCTGACCCCAAACAATTCCTCGACAACATGCACGCCGACGGCCTGAAGGCCACTCTCAATCTCCACCCCGCCTCCGGCATCCAGCCGTGGGAGGCCGCCTATCCCGCCATGGCCCGTGCCATGGGCATCGACCCCGCCACTAAAAAATATGTCCCCTTCGACCCCACCAACAAGAAGTGGGTCGTCAATTACTTCAACCTCGTCCTGCACCCGCTCGAGCAGCAGGGCATCGACTTCTGGTGGCTTGACTGGCAGCAGGAGCCCAACACCAAGCTCCCCGGCGTCAACAACACCTGGTGGCTCAACTACCTCCACTTCACCGACCAGCAGCGCGAGGGCAAGCGCCCGCTGCTCTTCCACCGCTGGGGCGGCCTCGGCAACCACCGCTACCAGATTGGCTTCTCCGGCGACACCATCTCCGTCTGGGATTCGCTTGCCTTCCAGCCCTGGTTCACCGCCACCGCAGCCAATGTCGGCTACGCCTACTGGAGCCACGACATCGGCGGCCACATGCCCGGCGCCGTCGATCCCGAGCTCTACACGCGCTGGGTCCAGTTCGGAGCCTTCTCGCCCATCCTGCGCACCCACACCACCAAGAACCCCGACTCCGAGCGCCGCATCTGGGCCTATCCTGAGCCGTACTCCTCCATCCTGCGCGATACTTTCCAGCTTCGCTACGCGATGGAGCCCTATCTCTACACCGAGGCGCGCCGCACCTACGACACCGGCATCGCCTTCCTCCGCCCGCTCTACTATGACTGGCCTGAGTCCAGCGAAGCCTACGCCAGCAAAGACGAGTACCTCTTCGGCGACCAGATCCTCGCCGCCCCCGTCGTCTCGCCAGCCGACAAAGCCTCTGGCCTCGCCACGCGTTCGGTCTGGCTCCCCGCTGGCGAGTGGATTGAGTGGCCCACCGGCAGACACTTCACCGGCCCAGCCACGCTCCAGCGCAGCTTCTCCATCGACCAGACCCCGATCTACCTCAAAGCCGGCTCTATTGTCCCCATGCAGCCACCGATGGAGTTCACCGGTCAGAAGCCAGTCGATCCCCTCATCGTCAATGTCTGGCCGCTCGCGCCCGGCGCAAGCTCCAGTTACTCCGTCTATGAGGACTCCGGCAAGTCCACCGATTACCAGCGTGGCGTCTTCACCCGCACACCCATCCACGCCGCGCAAAAAGGCGACACCCTCACCGTCGAAATCGGACCCGTGGAAGGCAGCTTCCCCGGCATGTTGAAATCCCGTGCCTTTGAGCTACGCCTCCCCGCTGACTGGCCGCCCGCCGCAGTCACAGTCAACGGGGTAGAGGTCTCTCAGAAGTCTGCCGCACGCAGTGTCGGCTGGAGCTTCATTGGCAACACCCTCACCACCGTCATTCCAGTCGCCGCGCAGAGCACCGCCAAGCCGGTCACCATCGTCGTCCGCCGCACCCGCGGACTCACCCCCCGCCGTGGCGAGCTCGACGGCTTCGCCGGCTCCATGACGCGCCTCCGCGCCGCCTATGACGCCCTGCAGCAGACCTGGCCCGTCTCCCAGCCGCCCGATCTGCTCATTGACGTGATGCAAACCGGCGACCGCCTCGGTTATCACCCCGAGCGCGCACAGCAGGAGATTGCCCACTTCCACCAGACCCTGCCCCAGGCGCAATCCGCTGTGACCGCGCTGGAGCAGGACGCCCAGCGCCGCCTCGACGTCTACTCCCGCCGCTTCAGCCGCGGCAACCTCGCTCCGGCCAACATGGAGCAGGAGAAACAACGCCGCCTCGACTCCCTCAACCGCGCCAAGGCCATGATGGCCGAAGTCGCGCATTAACTAGCCCAATCGCTTAGCCCGCCGCCGGCGAGATCTTTCGCCGGCGGCCAAACATCCTCTGGATGCATTTGCTCCCCGCTCTCGCCGGGAATTACCATGCGGCTCTATGAAGAACCTGGCCTGCTCCCTCTCGCTGCTGCTCGTCGCCGTGCCTCTGGCCCTCGCCCAAAGCACCCCCGCCGACCCCTACGCGCCCACCCTCGGCATCAAGTCCGCCGCCGAGATCGACCACGAGTGGCAGCAGGCCGTCAGCAAGTACGACGCCGAGCGCAACCGCCTCCTCGCCGACGAGCTCAAGCAGCAGAACGACGGCCCCTACCGCGCCGACTGGGCCTCGCTCGAAAAGTATCAGCAGCCGCAGTGGTACAAGGACGCCAAGTTTGGCATCTTCATCCACTGGGGTGTCTACTCCGTGCCCGCCGCGGAAAACGAGTGGTACCCGCGCAACATGTACCACCCCGGTGACGGCGCCTACAAAGACTTCCAGGCCCGCTACGGCCACGGCGATCCCGCAAAAGGCTACAAGGACCTCATCCCGCTCTTCCGCGCCGAGCACTTTGACCCCGCCGCGTGGGCCGCGCTCTTCAAGGACTCCGGCGCGCAGTACGTCGTCCCCGTCGCCGAGCATCACGACGGCTTCTCCATGTACGACTCCGGCCTCAGCGACTGGACCGTTGCCAAGATGGGCCCCAAACGCGACACCCTCGGCGAGCTCGCCCAAGCCGTCCGCGCGCAGGGCCTCCACTTCGGCCTCAGCTCCCACCGCGTCGAGCACAACTTTTTCTATGACGGCGGCCGCGCCATCCGCTCCGACGTTAACGACCCGCGCAACGCCGGCCTCTACGGCCCCGCCCATCAGTGGATCAGCGGCAAAGGCGGCCTCACCAATGACTGGACCTACGTCAGCGAAGCCTGGGCCAACGACTGGCTCGCCCGCGACACCGAGCTCGTCGAGAAGTACCACCCCGAGATCGTCTACTTCGACTGGTGGATTGGCCAGCCCGCCATGCGACCCGCCGTCACGCGCTTCGCTGCCTTCTACTACAACTACGCAGCCGCCCACGGCTACACCGGCGTCATCAACTTCAAGGACTATGCCATCGACTACCCCGCCGCCGTGCAGGACTTCGAACGCGGCCAGCAGGACCACATCGTCCCCCAGCACTGGCAGACCGACACGTCCATCAGCAACAAGAGCTGGGGCTACATCGAACACGACACCTTCAAGTCGCCGCAGTTCCTCATCAACCAGCTCGCGGACATCGTGAGCAAGAACGGCAATCTGCTGCTCAACTTCGGCCCGCGCTCCGACGGCACCATCCCCGACGAGGTCCGCTCCGCCCTGCTCGCCATGGGCGCATGGCTCAAGGTCAACGGCGAAGCCATCTACGCGACTACCCCGTGGACGACCTTCGGCGAAGGACCCACCAAAGTCGAAGCCGGCGCCTTCCACGACACCGACACCAAACCCTACACGCCCGATGATTTCCGCTTCACCGCGAAGGGCTCAACCGTCTACGCCATCGGCATGGCCTGCCCGGCCGCGTCAGGCCCCACGGCGCACAAGGCCGTCATCCATGCACTCGGCTGGGCGCATGAAGGCGCATCGATCCCCGTTGGAAACATTCAGCTCCTCGGCTCCAGCGCAAAGCCCACCTGGAACCAGGGCGCCGACGCGCTCGAAGTCAACCTGCCCGCGGATGCAAGCTGCCAGTACGCCTACACGCTCAAGCTCACACCCGCGGCCAAATAATCCGGCGTCTCAATATCCCGGCGGTGGTGGTGGTGGAGCCGTCGCCGCACGGTACATCGTGCGATAACCAGCGCGGAAGCCATGCTGATAATCTCCCCAAAGCTCCGGCGCGACGGGAGGATTGCGGAAGTAAGGATGCCGCCCAGCATTTGGACGCAGCCCCGCTGCCAGGTCGCGCCGTGCCGCTTCCACACCCGCGTGATATGCCTGCCGCGCCACTTCGCTGAAGACCGCCGGCGGAGGAGGGGGCGGCGGGGGCGCTGCATACACCACTGGCTGCGGATGCCCACATCCCACCGCCAAAGCACATGCGGCAACCGCCGCAAACAAAAGAACTCGACGCATCCTCTGACCTCTCACTTCATTTCTCTTCCCACACCCTGCACGCATCCTCTGCATCCCTCGCGCAGATTCGATATGCTCCTGGTGTTTCGGATGTCCTCTTCAACCCGCATCTCTGCCACTTGTTGCGCTCACTCCGCACCTTTCCATGCGCAGTCTTGCTTTCTGTAGAGTCGTTAGCCTGCATACACGCGAGGCAGGGTGGAAAATGATAGGGGAAAGCTACAAAATCAAGTCCCGTATTGAGAGGTCCGTCATGCCGCCACTGGAATCACAGGTCGCCGTCGTCACCGGAGCCGCGCGCGGCGCAGGCGAGGCCATCGCGCGCCGTCTCGCCGCGATGGGCGCACACGTCGTTCTCGTCGCCCGCAGCGTCGACCAGCTCAACCGCGTACACGACCGCATCGTTGAAGCCGGCGGCAGCG
Organism: Acidobacteriota bacterium; assembly: GCA_021781795.1. Taxonomy (GTDB): domain Bacteria; phylum Acidobacteriota; class Terriglobia; order Terriglobales; family Acidobacteriaceae; genus Telmatobacter. Next base: position 34,934 of record JAJXWA010000009.1, on the reverse strand, counting down.
CCTCCGTCCACCTCTGCGATCTCATGGATGCCACAGCCGTCACCGCATTGGGAGAAGCCGTCGCCCGCGAGCAGCAGCGCTGCGACATCCTGGTAAACAACGCTGGAATTGGCCTCGAGGGAAAACCCCTGCACGAAGTCACGCCCGGCGAGTGGGACCGCCTCTTCGCGACCAACCTGCGCGGCCCTTACCTGATGATCCGCGCCCTCGCGCCTCTCATGATCGCTGCGCGCTCCGGCCACATCATCAATATCTCTTCTCTGGCTGGCCGCAATCCGCTCCCCAAAGGCGCCGCCTACGCCGCCACCAAATGGGGCCTGAACGGCCTCACCTACTCAATTGCTGAAGAGCTGCGTGAGTACAACATCCGCGTCAGCGTCATCGCGCCCGGCTCCATCAACACCGACTTCAGCGACCACGCCGGTCGTGGCTCTGCTTCCGGGAAGGACCCGAAGAAGAAACTCCAGCCCGACGACATCGCTTCTGTCGTCGCAACGCTCGTCACACAACCGCCACAGTGCTTCATCAGTGAAGTCCAGATGCGCCCTACCCAGAAGCCCTGAACCATCACAAAATCCGGAGGCAGTCGGGTGCCTCACCCTTGCGAACGCTTCATCGCGCAAAGGTGGGAGAGCACAACTGCCCACGTCCACACAGTCCTCGCTTCCGGCTCTCGCCATCGCTCCCTCAGCGCACCGCCTTCTTCACCAGCGCGCCGATCCGCGCCTCTTCCGCAGCGTTCAACTCCGTCAGCGCAAACGCAGTCGGCCACATCGCACCATCGTCCAGGTTCGCCGCATGCATAAAACCAACTGTCGCGTAGCGCGTCTTAAATCTCCATGCGCTCTGAAAGAAGCAGACGATCTTGCTGTCCTTTGCATACGCAGGCATCCCATACCAGAGCCTCGCATCAAGCACCGGCGCGCTTGCATGGACGATTGCGTGCAGCCGCTCGGCCAGCCTGCGATCCTGCACCGGCATCGCGGCGATGTTCGCTACTACCGCGGCTTCGTCGTCAGCCTTCTTTGCGGCTTCTTTCGTGGCCCGGGTCGCAGCCCGGCTCATCGTCGTCGCGGTCGTGCTGCCGCGCGCTTTTTTCTTTTCTGCTCGCATCTCCGCCATTGGTCAAGCTTCCTGCGTGGATGCTGAAGCAACGCCCTTCTCAGCAAAGAGCACGCCGAGGGTCCGGCTCGGCGGTCGCAACGCCCATGACGTCACAGTAAAGCCGGTGATGATGAGCGGAGCTATCACGTGAAACGCATACGCGCCAGAATCGCCCGACATGGCGCACGACACGGCCGCGCCTGTCACGTCGAAGAAGATCCCGGCATACGCCCATTCCTTCAGCCGCGGGTAGCCCGGCACAAGAATCGCAATCGCTCCCAGCGCCTTCCACACGCCGAGAATGGCGAAGAAGTACATCGGGTATCGAAGCACGGGCACCACTCCATGCGGATTGCCCATGTACTGCACAACCTGCGAGACGCCGCCACTGCCCATCGGCAGGGCGACCAGCACCGTCATCGTCCAATAAACAACGGATTTTGCTCTCATCGTCACTCTAACCCTCCAATCACACTCTCCATCTTGCCGATGAATCTCTGCCAACCGTATTGCGCGCCCTGGTACGCTGCCATCTGATCGGGCCGGAAGCCGGACTGCTCCATCCGAACGTGCGTGCCGCCCCCCGTCGGAGTCAGCGTCCACACCACCATCCACTGCAGCCCCGATTCATTTCCGCCCACACCCCAGCTATACGACAGGCGCCGCAATGGCTCGACGATCTGCACCTCGCAGTCCACAATCCCGTTCCAGCTCGGCATGGGATCGGCCCGGAACTGAAACCTCCGTCCCACCACCGGCTCAAAGTCGTTCTTCATCATCCACTGCGCCAGCAGCGGGCTCTCTGTGAGGGCGCGCCACAGCTTTTCCGGCGCGTGCGCGAACTCCCTTTCAATCACCAGGCTCCTGGGACACTCCGCCGAGTTGCTCATGGTTCCATCCTTTCCAGAAGAGCTTCAAGCCGGTCAAATCGGTCGCGCCAGAACGCGCCGTAGTGTTCGAGCCAGTCCACCATCGGTGCCAGCGCATCGGGCTGCGCGCGATAGTGCGTCTCGCGTCCCTCGCGACGATGCCGCACCAGCTTCGCCCGCTTCAGCACCGTCAGATGCTTCGAGACCGCGGGCTGCGACACGCCTGCATACCGCGTCAACGCGTGCACGGTCTGCTCGCCTCGCCGCGACAGTTCCTCGAAGATGGCCCTCCGCGTCGGATCGGCAAGCGCCCGAAACACCGGATTGGCATTGACGCGTCTCATGCGCAAAACCATAACCATACAGTTATGGTTTGTCAAGAGAAAAACGTCTCTGCTTCCCCAATCCCGGGCGCCCCATCCTTGCGCAGGCCTCATCGCGCAAGGGTGGGAGGGCGCAACTGCCCGCATCACCATGTCCTTCGCTGCGCCCCACGCAAAGTTTCGGTAGTCTAAGTACAGGCCCCGTTGCCGCCCGTCCGCGCATCGGATCATTCGAGTGAAAGGAAAGCATGACGCAAAGCCCCGCCCAGAAAGCCGTGGTCCTGCTCAGCGGCGGCCTCGACTCCGCCACCGTGCTCGCCATGGCGGCCGCCGCAGGATACGAAACCTACGCGCTTTCGTTCGCCTACGGCCAGCGTCACTCCTGGGAACTGGAGTGCGCGCGCAAAGTAGCCGCTAGCCTTCACGCACGCGAGCACCGCATAGCGCAGATTGATCTCCGCGTCTTCGGTGGCTCCGCGCTCACCGCCGACATCGACGTGCCCAAAGGCCGCTCGCTCAACGAAATGTCCGGGCACATCCCCATCACCTACGTGCCCGCGCGCAACACCATCTTCCTCTCCTTCGCGCTAGCGTGGGCTGAGGTGCTCGGATCCAGCGACATCTTCATCGGCGTCAACGCCCTCGACTACAGCGGCTATCCCGACTGCCGGCCCGAATTCATTCACGCCTTCGAGAAGCTCGCCAATCTCGCTACCAAAGCTGGGGTCGAAGGCCATCAGCAGCTCAAGGTCCACACGCCGCTCATCTCCCTCACCAAAGGCGAAATCATCCGCAAAGGCATTGAGCTCGGCGTCGACTACAGCCTCACCAGCAGTTGCTACGACCCCTCGCCCTCGGGCCAGCCCTGCGGCGCATGCGACTCCTGCCTGCTGCGCCAGAAGGGCTTCCGCGAAAACGCCCTCGCCGATCCACTGCGCTACTCGAACGCGCCGCGCGAGGCGCAGCCATGAGCTACGCCGTCAAGGAGATCTTCTACACCCTGCAGGGCGAAGGCGCGCAGGCCGGCCGCGCCGCCGTCTTCTGCCGCTTCGCCGGCTGCAATCTCTGGTCCGGCCGCGAAGAAGATCGTACCAGCGCGATCTGCAAATTCTGCGACACCGATTTCGTCGGCACCACCGATCCCGACGGTGGCAAGTTCGACACCGCATCCTCTCTCGCCGATCGCATCGCCCACGCCTGGCACGCCGCCTCGCCCGAGGGTAAGCGATTCGTCGTCCTCACCGGCGGCGAGCCGCTTCTGCAACTCGACGCCGCTCTCATCGACGCTCTGCATGAACGCACCTTCGAAATCGCCGTCGAGACCAACGGCACCCTTGCCGCCCCCGCCGGCCTCGACTGGATCTGCGTCAGCCCCAAAGGCGGCGCCACTCTCGTCCAGACCACCGGCGACGAGCTCAAGCTGGTCTTCCCGCAAAGCGACGCCACCCCAGAAGCTTTCGAGCGCCTCGCCTTCCGCCACTTCTTCCTGCAGCCCATGGACGGCCCCGATCTCAAGGCCAACACGGAACAAGCCATCCGTTACTGCATGCTTCACCCGCAGTGGCGACTGAGCGTGCAGACCCACAAACTCGTCGGCATCCGATAAGGGCCTCACTCGCGCCACCACCTTGGCGAAGCCCCACTCCCCGTGGCAGCATGAAGAGTCGCACCGCACTCGTACCCCGGAGGGACTCCCTCATGCGCATGAAGCGCCGCCGCTTCCTCAGCCTGCTCGCATCCACCACTGCCGCCGCCTCACTCCGCAGCGCCCGTGCGCAATCCCCTTCCGTCGCGGCCATTGCCAGCGACCCGCTCCGTCCCGCCTGCCACTTCCTCGCGCCGCACAATTGGATGAACGACCCCAACGGCCCCATCTTCTGGAAGGGCAACTACCACCTCTTCTACCAGCTCAATCCCCGCGCCGCCGTCTGGGGAGACATGCACTGGGGTCACGCCATCAGCGCCGACATGATCCACTGGCGTCACCAGCCCATCGCCCTCGCGCCCACGCCCGGCGGACCCGACAGTGAGGGCTGCTTCTCTGGCTCGGCCGTCGTCTACAACGGTGTCCCCACCATCCTATACACCGGCGTGCAGAATGCCCCACGCGACCAGGCCACCATTCGCGATGGCAATGACAAGCTCCGCGAAACGCAGCTCCTCGCCACCGCAGGCGACGACCAGCTCCTCCACTGGACGAAGCGCGCCCAGCCTGTCCTCGCCACGCCACCGCCAGACATCCACGTCACAGGCTTCCGCGATCCCTGTCTCTGGCAGGAGAGCGACGGCTGGTATCTCGCCATCGGCTCCGGCCAGCGCGGGCGCGGCGGCTGCGTCCTTCTCTACCGTTCGCAGGATCTCTGCCACTGGGACTACTTCCACCCCATGTGCTGGGGCCGGCCCGACGGCCTCGTCGCCGCCAATCCCTGCGACAGCGGCGAGATGTGGGAGTGCCCCGACTTCTTCCTCCTCGATGGCCACCACTGCCTGCTCTATTCCACCGAGAACAAGGTCTTCTGGACCACCGGCGACTACGACCCGCACACCCATCTCTACACGCCGCGCCGCAACGGCATCGTCGACCACGGCGCCTTCTACGCGCCCAAAAGCTTCCTCGCGCCCGACGGCCGCCGCATCCAGTGGGGCTGGGTGCAGGAGACGCGCCCGCAGGCCGAATACGCCGCCGCAGGTTGGGCCGGCTGCATAGCCCTGCCCCGCGTCCTCGGCGTCAACGCGCAGGGCGAGCTCACCATGCGCCCTGCCCGCGAAGCTGAATCCCTCCGCGGCCAGCCCACACACGGCACGCTCAAGCCCGGCGCACAATCGCTTCCCATCGCCGCGCTCCAGCAGGAACTCGCGCTCACGCTCATTCCATCCACGCAGAGCGCCACCGTCCGCCTGCTTGTCGCGAACCAGCCCACGTGGGAGATGCGCCTCGATCTCCGCGCCGCCACCGGCCAGTGCAACGGCCGCACCTTCCCGCTCCCCGCGCACACCGCATCCGTCCATCTCTTCCTCGATGGCTCCGTCCTCGAGACCTTCCTCGGCGACACCGCTGTCCTCACCTCGCGCTGCTATGCCGTCCGCCCCGGCGTCACCATCCTCGAAGTCACGCTCGACGCCGCCGGCTCCGGCAGCTTCACGCAGTGGCCGCTTAAGCCCATCTCGCCCGACCGCCTCACCACCTAACGCCGCCCGCGCCGCCATGTACCATGCACTCATGGCCCAGGCACGCGCGGCCCAGCCCGCAGACCTCGTCGAACTCGATGCCGTCTCCAAAAGCTACCCGCGCCGCATCGGCACGCGCATCGAGCACCACACCGTCGTCGATCGCGTCTCCTTTTCCATCGCTCCCGGAGAAACCCTCGGCCTCGTCGGCGAATCCGGCTCCGGCAAAACCACCCTCGCCCGCATGATCCTCGGCCTCGTCGCGCCCACCTCCGGCGCCATCCGCGTCCACAGTCTCGATCTCGCCCGCGCCACCCGTGCCGAAATGCGCACCCTCCGCCGCCAGATGCAGCCCGTCTTCCAGGACCCCTACGCCGCGCTCAACCCCCGCATGCGCATCCTCGACATCCTCACCGAGCCCTTCGCCATCCACGGAGAAGCCGCCGGCGTCGATCGCAGCCGCGCCGCACGCCGCGCCCGCGCCGCCGCCCTGCTCGCCGAGGTCGGCCTCGACGCCTCCGCGCTCGACCGCCATCCCCACCAGTTCTCCGGCGGCCAGCGCCAGCGCATCAACATCGCCCGCGCCCTCGCCCTGCGCCCCAGCTTGCTCATCCTCGACGAGCCCGTCTCCGCTCTCGACGTCTCCGTCGGCGCGCAGATCATCAACCTCCTCCGCACCCTCCAGCGCGACCACGGCCTCACCTATCTCTTCATCTCCCACTCCATTCCGCTCGTCCGCTACCTCGCCACGCGCATCGCAGTCCTACAACACGGCCGCCTTGTCGAAACCGGCGAAGCCGAAGCCCTCTGCGCCGCACCCCGCGAACCCTACACCCGCCAACTGCTAGCCGCCACCCCCGAACTCCCCGTCGCATAACTGCCGCACCATTCAAAACGAACAGCGGATTGCCCACCCTCGCCGACTTCAGAGGATGTACCCACTGTCAATGAGTGATTCGGTGATTGGGCAATACCTGGCGACAAGCCTGTTTGCACTAATCTTCGGAGCCACGGTCAACTGCTCTGTTATGAATGTGATTTTGCGTAACAGCCCGAATCCTCTGTTCTGAAATCATTGCCGGATCTCGAAACACAGACGCGGCTGGTGGCCTTCGCCGATTCGATCTGGCAGGTGAAGACTGCAGTTAGAACAATCGAAGCTCTACAAATAGATGCCGCGCCGGGCTGCGGGATCATGCGCGGGAACAGCGGTCAGCCTCGCTGTCGTCTGCTTGCGCAGGGCTTCGACGAACGCGGCCGCCGGCATCGGCTTGCCGAACAGGTATCCCTGGACCTCGTCGCAGCGCAGCTCTACCAGCTTATCGAACTGCTCGTACGTCTCCACGCCCTCCGCGATCACGTCCAGCTCATAGATCCGCGCCAGGTGGATAGCCGCTGCCACAGTCGCTTCGTCCCGCCGCGATGTGCACATGCTCCGGACGAAGCTTTGGTCTACCTTGATTCGCGTGAGCGGATAATCCTTCAGGAGGCTCAGCGACGCATAGCCTGTGCCGAAGTCGTCGAAGGCGATGCAGACACCCATCGCCCGTAGCTTCTCCAGCGGCTTCAGCGTGTGGTCGTCGCCGTTGAGGATGATTCTTTCCGTGATCTCAAGTTCCAGCGCCTCCGGCGGCAGCTGATGCTGCTCGATGGTGCGCGCCACTCGCTCTTCCAGGTCGTCGCGATGAAACTGTTCGCTAAACAGATTCACTCCAATGCGCAGGCTCGCCGCTTCGCCAGCTCGCCACTGCGCCAGTTGCATGCAGGCCGTCTCCAGCACCCAGTCCCCCACTGCACATGCCTGCGGCCCGCCTTCAATCGCGTGTAAAAACGCTCCCGGCGTCAGCACTCCCCGCTGCGGATGATTCCAGCGCAGCAGCGCTTCGGCGCCAACGATTAGCCCGTCACTGGCCCTCACCTGCGGCTGGTAGTAGAGCTCGAACTCCCTGGCCTCCACCGCGTGATGCAACTCCGTCTGGAAGCTGCGCCGCGCGATCGCCTCCACCCGCAGCGACGGAACGAAGACAAACGGCCGGCCTTTGCTCTCTGTCTTGGCCTGGTACAACGCCAGGTCCGCGTTGCCCAGCAGTTCCTCGGTTTCCACGCCATGCGCCGGCGAAACGGCAATGCCACAGCTTGCGCCCAGTTGGACCCTTTGGTCTTCCACCTCAATGGGTGTAGCAATCGCGGCAATCAACGACTCGGCTACCGCTGAGGAGCGCAGCGTATCTCCCACTTGCGATAGCAGAACCGCAAATTCGTCCCCACCTGTCCGCGCCAGTGTATCGATGGGCCGGATGCACCGCTGCATGCGTCCGGCAAGCGTGGACAGCACTTGGTCTCCCGCCGAGGTGCCAAGCGTGTCGTTGATGTCCTTGAAATTATTCAGGTCGATGGCAATCACACCAACCGCCGAGCCCGCGGTCAGCTCCGCCGTAATCCGCCGCTGAAGCAGGCTGCGGTTGGCTGCTCCGGTCAGCGCGTCGAAGTTCGCCAGCCGGTGGAGCTCATCTTCCTGTTGCCGCCGCTCCGTGATGTCCGACAGCTGGGCACCGAACTGCTTCTGCCCTGCCTGCGTCCAGCTGAACAGAGAAACTTCGACCGGCAGCGCACTGCCGTCCTTGCGAAGCGCCAGAGTCTCACACACGCTCCCGTTGATTGTCGGCTCCCCTGTCTGGACAAGGTGATGGATCATTGTCATCAGCGGGCCGTCGTCTATGGGCAGCAGCGCGTCCAGCGGTCTCCCCAGTACCTCGCTGGCTGCATAGCCAAACATCGCTTCCGCCGCCGCATTCCAGAATGTGACCTTCCGCTCGGCCCCGAAGCAGATAATCGATGTCGGCGAGGTCCGCGCAATATCTTCAAAGCGGAACCCGTTGTCCTGCCGTCCCTTCTCCAACCGGCGCAGTTCCAGCTTGTCGCTGGCGAGTCGCGCCAGGTCCTTGAGTCGCTGGCCATCCTGCTGCGAAAACACCGACCGCGGACGCGAATCAATCACGCACAGCGCCCCCAAAGCATGACCCGACGGCGAGTGCAGCGGTACCCCCGCATAGAAGCGGATTCCCGCCTGCCCGGTCACCAGAGGATTATCGTGAAAGCGCGGATCCAGCGTCGCATCCAGCACCACCATCACGTCGTTCTGCGTGATTGCGTGCGCGCAAAAAGAAACATCGCGCCGCATATCGCATTCCCCGATGCCCAAGCTCGCGGCGAAGAACACATGGTCGCTGCCTATCATGTTCACCGCAGCCACCGGCATGTCCAGCATGCGCGCCGCAATATGCACGACAGGTTCGAGATCCGGGAGGACCTTTTCTTCGTCCAGTCCGTATTCGGCCAAGGCGAGCAACCGACCCGGCTCGTCCGCAATGGCAGAGGGGCAACGCATGGATAGTCCTGCCTTTACCCGCAACTCGTCGGCTGGCATAGGAATCTCGGGATTTCCGTTCAGCCGCGGGTTCGCCTGGAATTATTGGGGTCATGTCAATCGAACCCGAGAATTTTTCTTCCGTACATTACCAGACTTATTCGTCTCCTGGAATGACCATTTAGGGGCATGCCCCGTGCGTTTCTGGATCTTCTTGGACCAAGTGCAACGTTCAGCGCGGAGCGGTCACGGACGCAATTCAGGAATCGACGTTCGCTCATCGCCCTATGCAGGGAATCGGATAGGGTGGAAGTAGTGCCAAGGCACCGCCGCACACAGCCCAACAGAACTGTACCGACATCGGACAATGGAGAACGGGTTGAAAAACGTCGGACGTCACTTAGACTGCAAAACTGAATAGCTCTACAAAGCCCGCAGAGCGATCGGTAATGCCTCAGTGAGGACTTTGGTATCCCGATATTTACCAAATTTCGAAACCTGCAAGTGTTCTTCAACAAGTTCTTAGTGCAGCCGGATCGCTCCAGATCATGGGTCAGCGTCCGTCCATCCGGACGGTTCGATCGTCCACTGACGCCGCCAGCCCAACGCGCTCATCGAGAGCAGTCTGCACAAGCTGGACGAGAAGAATTGCCGGGAATCGAGGACCACACCCGGCGGCGACACTCCCAGCGTCTGCCAAACATGAGGGTTACGCACCCGCACCTGCCTCGCACACACACCACGGCCCACCCCGCGCCAGGCAATTGCCTCCGCCAGAGCGGGGCGCTGATCTTCGCTTCTCTCGTCGCCCTACTGCTGCGGCTGCGCCGGATTCGGCGGCGTCGCAGGCTCAGCTGGCTTGGGCGTCGTCGCTGGTTGTGCCGGCTGCGCTGGCGCGGCAGGCTGCCCCGGCTGGGTCGCAGCGGCCGGCTGACCCGGCGTCACCGGCGGATGCCCCGGCGGCATCGGCGCTCCCGGATGGCCCGGCATCCCGCCGCCCATCATCCCCGGATGCCCTATCGGCATCTGCATCTCTTTCTGCTCCACCAGCTCCACATCAAAAATCAGATCCGCCTTCGGTGGAATTCCCGGATGCGCCGCGTCCGGTCCCGGCCGTCCCTTCGCGCCATACGCCAGTTGCCACGGAATGAACAGCCGCCGCTTGCCGCCCACGCGCATCCCTTCAAACCCCTGGTCAAACCCCGGAATCACCCGCCCGAATCCCTGCGGAAACGCAATCGGCTCCGCATCGCCCAGCTTCGGCTTCCCGTCTTCGCCCAACACCGGCTTGCCATCCTTGCCCATCACCGGCTGCCGCGGATGGTCATACGACGAGTCGAACTTGTGCCCGTCCGCCGCCAGCCATCCCGTGTAATGCACCCGGTAGATCCAGTTCGCCTGCGCCGGCTCGCCCGTCCCAATCTTGATGTCTTGATACCGCAGCGCAAACGCCGTCTTCGTCACCGCATGCACCACCGGCACACCCGGCGGCAGCTTCGTCGCCGTCGATGCAGCCGCAGTATGCGCTGTCCCTGTCTTCGCGCCCGTCGCCGGCTTCGCCGCCGTCTGCGCCTGCGCCATCATCGCGCCCATCATCAAACACAAAATGAAAGCCGTTCCTCGCATTCCATCACTCCATTAAATTTCCTTCCGCGAGTCTAGCAGTCAACCCCGCCACCAACTTCATGCTCGCCCATCGAGTCGCCAGGCAGTTCTGCCTAGCCACGGCCATCCTGGCCGCCGTCGGCGGCTACCTCGCGTCAATAACGCCTGCAGATTGAAGGCACTGCCTGCCTAACCACAGGCATATACTTATCCCGCTCGACTGTTGACTCCCCGTCCCGAGGTCGCTGTCCCATGCGATTAACTTGTTGCCTCGCTCTCATCGCCCTCGTCACGGCAGGAGGATATGCCCAGAATCCCCCACCCGATGCGAGAGCTGGCATCGAGGGGTACGATGCCACGCGCCTCAGCACGCCAGCTCCGACGCTCAAGAGCCTGATCGAGAAACAGACTAGGCTCTGGCAGGCTCGCAAGAATGGAGACGCTCGTTCTGCGAAGAAGATCGTTGCCGGCAAACTGACTGTGAGCAGCTTCACAGGAGCAAGCAACGGCAAGCAGTTTGTCGAACAGATCGAGACAAGAACCTGCAAGGTGAGCAGCTTCAAGCTAAACGATTTCGGTGTAAAGCAGCCCAACCAGACATCGCTGCTCCTGACCTACAACGCAAAGCAGAGCGCAGCATGCGCCGGAAAGACTCTCCCTTCCAGAATTCGCGTCAAAGTAGGCTTCCTGAATATGGCGGGAAACTGGACGATGGCCTATTACCTGGAAGAATGACCCTCTTCTCTCAGTAGCGGCGCACACTCAGCGTAGAGGAAAAACAGTACTCCTTCGTCGTCATCTTCCTTCGACAAGGATTACCCCCTATTCCCAAGTCCCCGTCCCACCAGCATCCCCGCCAGCAGCGCCGTCCGCGTGGCCAGATGCTCCACCACCACATGCTCATGGCTCGCGTGCGCGCCCTCGCCGACCGCACCCATGCCGTCCAGCGTCGGCACGCCCATCGCCGACGTGAAATTCCCATCTGACGCGCCGCCTGTCGCCGCTTCCTCCAGCGCCAACCCCAGATCCGCCGCCAGCGCCCGCGCCCGCTCAAACAGCTTCACCGTCCCCCGCGTTCGCTCCATTGGCGGCCGGTTGATGCCGCCCGTCACCGTCAGCCCGCAGCGTTTGTCCCGCGCCTTCAGCCCCGCAAACCGCCGCTCCATCCGCGCCCCATCGCCCTTTCGCGCAATCCGCACGTCCACCTCGGCCCACGCCTCCGCGGGCACCACATTCGACTTCGTCCCGCCGCCCACCACGCCCACGCTCACCGTCAGCCCGCGCTTCAGGTCGGTCCACCCGCTCACCGTCTCCACCACGCGCGCCAGTTCGCGCACCGCGCTCGCGCCCTTCGCAAAATCCACACCCGCATGTGCCGCCACGCCCTTCACATCAATGCGCCAGTTCCCCGTGCCCTTGCGGGCCGTCTTGTAGGCCAGTCCCTGCGCCGGTTCCAGCACATACACCGCCGCGCACTCCCGCGCCAGCCGCTCCGTAATTGGCCGCGACACCGGACTGCCCACCTCTTCTTCGCTATTCAGCAGCAGCACCACCTCGCGCTCCAGCAGTTGCGCCTCGGTCAGCATCTCCACCGCCGTCAGCGCCATCGCCACGCCCGCCTTCATGTCCAGCGTTCCCGGACCCCACAGCCGCCCATCGCGCACCCGGCACGGCATCGTCTTCAGCGTCCCCAGCGGCCACACCGTGTCCAGATGCCCCAGCAGCAGCACCGATTTCTCAGCGCCCGCCTTGCTTCGCGGTCCAAATCGCGCCTCCAGCACATCCCCAAACGCCCGCTGCCGGTGCAGCTTCACGCGCCCGCTCAGCGTCCGGCACTCCGCCGCCGCCAGCGCAACACAGGCATCCACTGCCGCCTTGTCGTCGGACGGCGACTCGGCCTCCACCAGCCGCCGCACCCGCACCACCAGCTCCGTCTCTTTGCGCCGCGCCCCCGCCAGCAGCGCCCGCATCGGCACACCCATCTCCACGCCCTCTGCCATCCAGATTCCCTTCGAAAAGCCCGGAATAGTTCAGTCCCCCTGCAGCGCCTCGACGCGCTCAATCAGCCGCCGCCGCGCTGACACGTGCGCCGCATCCCGCTTGCTCCCGTCCAGCTCGCGCAGAAACAGCATGTACGCATCGTAAATCTGTCCTCGCGGCAAATCCCGCCCCTGCACGATCGCCGGTGTCACGCCCTCCAGGTGCAGCGCTTCCGGGCGGTACCCCATCTGCAAGAAAAACTGCACCAGCTCCTCGGGCGGCACAGCAATGCCGCCATGTTCATGCCGCCGCGCCCCGTACACGCACGACCATACCGAAGTCTGCCGCCGCACCACGCTCACCGCGCCCAACCGCTTCACGCTCCAGCACAGCCACGGATTCCCCGTGTTGCCCGCAATTGTCTCGAAGCAGTCTGACCGCGCGTACGAAGCTGCGACATCGATGCCCGCACCCTCCCGCACAGACCACGGAATCTTCCGGCAAAGCAGCGGCGCATTCAGCTCCTGCGCCATGTACCTATAGAAGTTTTCGTATCGGTTCGGCGGCCGCATCCCGGCCACCTGATCGCGCAGGCTCTGCACACCCGCCAGTTCCGCCAGCACCAGCAGCGCCACCACGACACTCAGCGCGTGCCACCGCCGCGTCCAGATCCAGTTTGCAATCTCACGCTGCACAGGCCTTGATTGTATGCGCCCTTCACCGTTCCTGGCCGTGGCCCTCCCCTCACCGCACGAACCAGACCCAGCAACCCCATCGCCGCGCCGCGTCGCAGCCCGCCAAGTAGATCCTATCCAGCAACCTGTTGATTCCAAATTAAATAGAGCAGCAAACCTCGTCGCGTAATTCTTACAATCCAGTCATTTTTGATGCAAAGTGTGGCTAAATTACCACAGGACGTCGTGACCCCTTCGCGTCTAACCTAACGATTGCGTTCGTTTTCCACAGCAGGAGTTGTCCTTTTGGCTGCACCCGCCCACCTGGAGCAAACCATCGCAGAGCCCCTCGAGTTCACCGGGGTAGGTCTGCACTCCGGCGCGCCCGTCACCATGCGCCTGCTCCCCGCGCCCGCCGGCTCCGGCATCGTCTTCCGCCGCACCGACCTCGACAACTTCGAGATCCCCGCCATCAGCCGCAACGTCGCCAAGGTCAGCTACGCCACCAGCCTCATGCGCCAGGGCGTGCTCATCTCCACCACCGAGCACCTGCTCTCCGCCCTCATCGGCATGGGCGTGGACAACGTCATCGTCGAGCTCGACAACCTCGAGCTGCCCATCCTTGACGGCAGCGCCCAGCCCTACGTCGCAGCTTTCCAGCGCACCGGCATCCGCACCCAGCGCCGCCGCCGCGAGTCCATCCGCGTCCTCAAGCCCGTCGAAGTCCGCGAAGGCAACAAGTTCATCGGCGTCTACCCCGGCCAAGGCTACCGCATCGACTACACCATCGAGTTCCCCGCCCCCATCGGCCAGCAGAAAGCCAGCATTGATCTCGCCGCCGAAACCTACGGCGCTCTCATCGCAGCCGCCCGCACCTTCGGCTACAAGGCCGACGAGCAGCGCCTCCGCGACATGGGCCTCATCCGCGGCGCCAGCACGGAAAACGCCATCATCCTCGGCCCCAAAGGCCCGGAGAACGGCCCGCTCCGCTTCCGCGACGAGTACGTCCGCCACAAGGTTCTCGACCTCATCGGCGATCTCGCCCTCGCCGGCCGCCGCATCGAAGGCCACGTCGTCGCCGAGCGCGCCGGCCACTTCATGCACACTGCGCTCGTCTCCCGCCTGCTCAAAGACCGCTCCGCATGGGAACTCGCCAACGTCCCCGTCGAACATTCCGCCGAAGAAACCCATTCCCACGAAGAAGCCGCGCACCACACCACCCGGCTCCCCCGCCCCGCCCTGCTCGGCGTCTGAACGCGCAGCCCCCGACTCACTCATTCAATCGACCATAGCTGGACTGAAGCCCGTTTATGGGGATCTATCCCAAGTTTTCCCTGGAAAGCTCTCCAACTGTGTAACTTGCTGTCAGAACACTCGGGGGGGCAACGCGGAAGCGCACGGCACCACAAGAGCCGCGATCGGCTACTCTCTTTCCGTGTCCTTCAACGGTTTGCAAATCCTCCAATAGCAGGTTTGCTCGGCCGTTCGTTCCGAACCAGATAGCGCTCCATGAGAGTGATCAGTTCCTGGGCGAAGAGCGGGTTTTCGAGCAGATCGGGCCTTTCACTCGCCGCCTCGTGAATGGCGGCGTGGCCAATGACGCGAAAAAGGAATAGCGCGATATCCAGATCGGGCACTTGAATTGCATATGGCTCCAAAATGCTCGCAAGACGCGCGATCAACTCTTTGTCTTTATCTCCGTGCACGCGTCGGGAGGCGCGAGGGAGTTCCTCGGCAAAGACTCGATGCAATTTCGGGTTGACTCGGTGTTCGGCCACTGCTCCGTCGATCAGAATCTTCAACGAAGCACGCAGATTGGGCTGTGAGCGCAATTGCACGAGCATGTCAGGATGCGCACCTCGCCCTTTTTCAATGTGGCGCTGCTGGAGCTCAGCCACGATGGATTCCTTGTTTGGGAAGTATTGATAAAGCGACCCGATGTTGACGCCAGCGCGCTCCGCCACTCTGTTCGTGTTGAACCGATCCCAGCCGTCTCTGACAAGAATGTAAGCTGCGGCCTCGAGAATCGCTTCGACCGTCTGCCTGGCGCGCTCCTGGGACGCCGCTTTACGAGGTTTGAGCGACTTTTGTCCAGGCATCAGCACCTCCCCGAATGCGAGTAGACAATCTAAGCAAAAGCTTACATTATTGCGAGCATGGGTAAAATTCCTGAGCACGAAGCCATCGGTTCTGGCACGGATGCTGCAGGCACGGCGAAAGAATGGCACGAGGGCTGGTGGACCTTTCAGCAGATCAACCGGAGCCGTCGCGCGATCCGGGATTTCGACGGAAGCCCAATAGCCGATAGCGCTATAGAAGCTCTGATCGACGAAGCATTGCTGGCTCCATCTAGTGGAAACTCCCAGCCGTACATGATTCACTGGCTTCGTGACCCAGCAATCATCGCCGCATGCGCGGCTGCCTGCCGCAATCAACACGCAGCCCGGTCGGCCTCCACACTGCTGGTATTTGTGGCTGGCAGCCGGTTTGCGCTCGATTCATTATCAGCGTTCAGCGCCTACGTCCAATCAACGCGCGAGCTCAGCGAGAAATCCAGGTGCTATCACCTTGAAGCGGTGAAGACACGCAGTAGATTCTTGCGCATCGCTCCATTTTTCCTTTGGTCACCGCTTATTTCTCTGTTGACGACGATTTGTCCCCCTCTTGCGCTGGTCCCGGTGGGACCCAACGGACTGCGCCATTGGGCGACACGAAGCGCACTATTCGCGGCGCAGACGATCCTGCTGGCGGCCACGGCGCGAGGGCTCGACAGTTGCCCGATGGAGGGGTTCGACCCTAGAAGGCTGGCACGTCTCTTGCGGCTTGAACGCGGCGATGTCGTCGCGCTGGTGGTCGCGATTGGGCGCCGGCGATCGGACGCCGTGGTAGAGCCGCGCTGGCGACGTTCCTTTGAGATGGCAGTGCAGGTTCATTGACCCACGTACCAACCTTCACGTTTCAATGTTTACATAACCGTCGGAGCACTCAATAAAGATGGGAAAGGAACGAAAAGTCGGCTTCGCGCCAGCTTTCCGGAAGCGGCCCCACCCAGGATTCATGACCCAGACCCCGTATCAAGTGATTCATCGATGAGGTGTTCGTTTGCACTAGATTTCCGTCTGACACCGCACCAATGGGGGCACACTCGGAGGCATGATCTTGGCGTGGATCCATTCAAATCAATGATTCTATGAAACTGATATTTTTCACCACGAATCCAATCATGCGCTGAGGTGAAAGTTGCTGACAATTGTGCAGCGATGCCGCTGAAAGGTACGTTTCTTGCGTATTTGAAGACAAATGGTGGGCTACCAATTTGCCTCTTTGAAAACTAACTACCCATCATTCCCGTCTCGGACAAGAGCAATCACCGCTACGAGTCGGCACGATCAATGGGCGGATTTGCGAAGTGCGTATCGGCAGGAAAAGCAAGACCGGCAGAGATCTGTTCAATGCTGAAGCAGCAGATGGCGGGAACATGTTATTCAAGAAAGAGCAGCGTACATTGCTGGAAAAGATCATAAAAGCCAGGTTGGTTTTCAACTGCCGGCCATTCTTGTGAGCGAAGCTTTTTGAAGGAGATCGATTGCCGCGATATGCCGCAATTTGCATGGGTTGCGCCCTGATTCTAGCTGGATGGTTGTGTTCGGGCCGTTTGTCCATTGCGCAGGCTCCTGCATCGTTGACTCTCAGCGTGACGGACAGCTCAGGCGCGCCGATTGCAGGTGCAACGGTTCTTGGTGCCATGGGTGAGCGGTTGGGACGCACATCTGCAGATGGACAGGTCACATTTTCCTGCAACGTCCCATGCCACACGCAGGTCGAGGCGGAGGGGTTTGCGCCCAGAAGTCTGACGATGACTGGTAAAGCTTCCATCTCGCTCGATGTGGCATCGGCATTTCAGCGAGCGATGGTCACGGCCTACCGCGCGCCGCTTGGCGAGTTGGAAAGTCCTGCCTCCACGCGCCTGCTCACGGAAACCGCGCTCAGAAGCTCTGCAGCCATCACGATGGATGACAAGATGCGGCAGCTTCCGGGGATCGAACTGTTCCGCCGGTCGAGTTCACTGGTTGCCAATCCTACTTCGCAGGGCATCAGCCTGCGCGGCCTTGGTTCCACTTCAGCGAGCCGCACTTTGCTCACCCTCGACGACGTCCCCCTGAATGATCCCGTCGGTGGCTGGATCCATTGGGATGAGCAGCCGGATCTCGCGATGCAAGGCGTTGAGGTTGTCCGTGGAGGTGCCAGTGATCTGTACGGATCGAGCGCGATCGGTGGCGTCATCAGCATAGAGATGGCACGCCCCACATCCAATCTCGTCGAGCTGGAGTCCACCTACGGCGGTGAGGGTACCTACCTTGAGAGTCTGCGCGCACAGACCAGGCGCGGCCCGTGGGGCGCGATGCTTGCCGGCAGTGCGCTCGGAACGGATGGCTATATTCAGGAGGCACCCTGGCAGCGCGGACCTGTCGATATCGCCTCAAACGTACACGCGCAAAACGGACTCTTCCTGGCAGAGCATGTTCAAGGACCCTTGCGCGTGTTTACACGCGTCAGCGGCTTCAACGAAGCTCGCGCGAATGGCACGCCATTTCAAAAGAACAGCACGCGCCTCTGGCGTTATGCCACCGGGGGCGACTGGCAGAATCCGGGCGGCACGGCCGTCAATTTGCGACTCTACGGTTCGTCCGAACACTATCGTCAAACCTTTTCCAGCATCTCCAATCTGCCTGACTTTGGTAATCCTTCCTGCTCGTTTCGTTGCGGAGAGATCCCCAAGAAGCTGGCGCAGCCTGCCGATAACGAACTAGGCGGCGCGTTGCACGCAAGCCAGCCGCTATCGCCACACTTCCTGTTGCTCAGCGGCGCCGACTCACATGACGTTCGCGTATGGGATCACGAAACCGCATTGGGAATGAGCCCCATCCTCACCGCCACCAGCGTCCATCAGCGCGACTCGGCCGCCTACATCGAAGCGATGGCCACGCTAGACCCGTGGACGATCATCGCTTCTGCGCGCATGGATTGGTTCCAGAACTATGACGTACGGCAGAATCTGTTGAGTGGAAGCACATGGACGCCTGCCCCTCCCCTGCCGCAGTTCGATCAGCGTGTCTTCGATCCACGACTCGGCATCACGCACAAGGTTGCGTCGCATTGGGCGCTTTCCGCATCCGGCTTCCGCGCCTTTCGAGCGCCCACGCCGAGTGAGCTCTACCGTGCCACGCAGGTTGGCAGCGAGCTGACCAAGCCCAACGGCGCACTGCGCAGCGAGCGCGCCACAGGATGGGAGACCGGCGTCACAACCCAGCAGAACTGGGGCATGATACGCGCGAGCTACTTCCTGACCCAGATCAATCGGCCGATCAGCGCCGTCACTATCAATCCAAATTCATCCCCGATTCTCCTGCAGCGCGAGAACCTTGGGCAGATCGAAAGCCGCGGCGTTTCCGTTGATTTCGATCTCGCCTCGCGGTACTGGCTCTCTGTCAACGGAGGCTACCAGTACGCAAACGCCACGGTCACGCGTGGCACGCAGGACCTGGGCAAATGGATTCCAGAAGTTGCGCGGAATATGGCCACGCTGAATCTGCGCGCCTCGCGCTCACGACTTGGCTCACTCAGCCTCCAGAGCCGGTTGAGCGGCCGTCAATTTGACGACGACGCCAACGCCTACCTCTTGCACGGCTACTTCCGTCTGGATGCCTACGCCGAGCATGAAATGGGCAAACAATATATGGTCTTCGCGGCAG
Source organism: Acidobacteriota bacterium (assembly GCA_021781795.1). Classification (GTDB taxonomy): domain Bacteria; phylum Acidobacteriota; class Terriglobia; order Terriglobales; family Acidobacteriaceae; genus Telmatobacter. Next base: position 16,091 of record JAJXWA010000009.1, on the reverse strand, counting down.
GCGAGAACCTCTTCAACCGCACAATTGAGGTGGCCAAGACACCCACCACTACGCTCGATATGCCACGCGTCGCGCGATTTGGACTCACGATCAAACTCTCGCGCTAGGTTGCGCCCGACATTCTGTTTTTTCTGCGCGCAAGGCTTCGCAACCGTGACGCAAAGTATCGATGCAGATTTCTGACAACGATCTCTGGGGCTGTTCGAGCAAAACGAGAAAACTGTGCGGACGCACGAAGGATGGCTTCCGAGGACTCGTCCGCCATGGTGGCACAAGCCCTCGGAAGAATAGCTAGCGGTGACTGAGCGCCCAGACATAGGCGGCTACTGCTTTGGATTGCTTGGGGTCGAGGGATGAGCCTCCGTTGGGTGGCATGGGGCTGCGATATTGTTTGGGCTGCATCACGCCGCGGGTGATGGTTTTTGTGATGCCAGCCAAACTGCCGTCGCTCCAAAGCCACTTGTTCCCGGTCAGGTCAGGTCCCAATGGAGTTCCCTTGCCGTTTGGTCCATGGCAAGCTGTGCAGGTCCCGCTGGCCACCTGTCCATGGAAGATGTGGTCGCCCAATGCGACCATCGCCTGCGTTGCGCCGGGAGGAACAGGAAGCGCCGCGTCGCCTGCGTTGGGATGCGTGCCCTCGGGTGGCTTGGCCTGCGCCTGGACGACCTCGCCCGGCGAAGCCGTGAGGCTTGGGCATGGTCTGAAGGCTGCCTGATCTGCAGCGTCCTGCGCATTGCCTTTGTAGACAATCTTGTAGATGCGGCCCCTCACGTCGTCGGCAACGTAAAGTGAGCCGTCTGGACCGACAGCGACGCCGGAGGGGCGATGCAGAGCTTCACCCGGTGAATTGAATCCGCCGGAAAAGCCGTCGGCAAAGACTTCGCACCGGCCGGCCGTGCCATCGGCTGAAAGCCCCTGGTACACGATGTTGTACCCTCCCTGCGCGTAGGGAGCTCTGTCCCATGATCCGTGAAATGCGATAAACAGGCCACCCTGGTAAGCCGCCGGGAATTGCTTTCGGTCGTAGAAGGTCATCGCATTCGGAGCCCAGTGAGCAGGAAAGGCGGCGATCGGGCCAATCTTGTTTGCGCAGACACCGACCGTGTGTCCACCGTCCCCACCATACTCCGGCGCCAGAACCAGCTTGCTCTGATAGGGATCGTAGTAACACTCGGGCCAGCCGTAGTCGCCGCCTTGCTTGAGCAGAAGGACCTCTTCCGAGGGCAGCGTCGCCTCCTCGTCCGCGTTATAGAGTGCAGGCCAATTGGCATACAGCTGATCCCGGCCATGCTGGGTTACATAGACGCGATGATGAACCGAATCAATACCGAAGCCTTCGGCATTGCGGATTCCAGTGGCGTAGCGTTCGGCAGGCGAAAAATGCTGATCTGTCTTCATGGCATCGTAACGCCAGATGCCGCCCCTGGTTTTCAGCTCAGTACAGGGCTGGGTTCCTGGCGAAAGCGGCGTGCGATTCTTCTCCTGGCAGGAGTTCGTTGCCGTGGCCACATCGACATAGAGAGCCCCGTCTGAGGTGAAGAAGAAAGGGTGCATCGGATGATCGCCCCCGAGAGGCAGCCCGGAAACCACGGTCACCGGTGGCCCCGAGGGGACAATCGAACCGGAGGGCAGCACGTAGCGAATAATGCGATCATTGTTCTCGGCGTAGAGATACCCCTTGTAGAGAGCGATGCCTGTACCGCCGTGGTCACCGGTCTGCTCCGTCCCCCCGAAGCGCTTGATCACGTTCGCTCTTCCCGCACCGGTCGTATCCTGGAGCGCGACGAGAAAGCCGCCTTCCGGTGCCGGCTGGTTTGGGGGGTAATAACGGCCGGACCAGGTGTTCACGTATACCACGCCGTTCTCGGCGACAACCAGATGACGGGCGTGGCCGATTCCATCGGCGAAAATGGTGGCACAAAATCCGGGTGGCAACTTCAGGCCACTGTCATTACTGGAACAGATAAGAGTGGCGGCGTCCGAGGCTATCACTGCATTGCTTGGACGAGTTGTGATGGAACCAGCAACGGAAAACGCGGCGAATGCGACGGCGGTGAAGATAAGCACCCTGAACAGCAGCAATCGCAAGGAACCCTCCTTGAATATGGGGAAGTCGAAGAAGCGCTTGATTCAGCAAGCATATTGGAAATGGCTTGATCGCGCATAATCATTATTCACATCGGCTGGCTGGTTCGGCAATTTGATTGCCTGGTATGCGGTCACTTGCCACGGCTCATTCACTGCGCCTCCGAAACTGTCTGGGCTTCAGGCAAGCGATGCGTGACTACTCCCCCGTTTCCGGTACCTTTTGTACAATCGCGCATTACCGATTCTGGATGAGTGCCTGAAGGCATCCATTGAGGCACATATTCGGATTGCAGTATCGTGTTCAGTTGATAGTTATGCCTCCTTATGTGTAGCTCGCCTTCAGGATGGAACGCTGCAGGCAAGGGGTAAGAATCGAGCATGAATCGTAGATTGTTTTTGAAAACCGGGCTTGCAGTTGGCGCAACAGCTTCTTTGCAGAGGGTCTTATTTCTACCGGATGTGGCAGCGGAAGCACCGGCTACCGGGCAGTTGTCAGCACAGATGATCTGGTGCGACGAACCGGTGCGCATCCCGGTTCTTCAACTGGGGAACGCCGTCGGGATCGCATCCTCTTCGTCGGGCCTCCCCTTCAAGGAGGATGCAGACCAGCACGCAGTCTTCATGCGTGAGTTCCATCTGGATTCTGTCCCTGCCCATGCTTCGATCCGGATCTTTGCTTATACACGCTACCGGCTCTATGTAAATGGAGCCTACCTGGGCCGCGGTCCGAGCCGCTTCCAGAACCAACGGCCGGAGTACGACACAAGGGAGATTGGCGGGGAGCTGAGGCCAGGTAAGAACACAGTTGCCGTGCTTGTGCATTGTGACGCACCCACCGGCCGCATCATGCGGCACGCACCTGGTTTTGCCGCGATGCTCACCCTGGGGGAGGGGCGTGCTGCTGCCACCATTGCCAGCGACTCAAGCTGGCGAGCTCGTCCCGAGCTTTCCTTTGGTCCGCGGGAGCAGGCCTGGGCCTCAATCCAGGAGCACTTGGACGCTCGCAGAGGCTCCAACTGGAGCGCCCGGGGATTCTCGGCCGCTCACTGGCCGGCTGCAATCCCCGTTGGGGGCCCGGAGTTCTTTCCTGTCTGGCCGCGGACTACCCCGCTCCAGATTGAGAAGAGACGCACCTGGAGCACGACAAGCGGTCCAATTCCGTTTGCGCTGGAACCGGGCAAGGAACTTGTGCTGGAACTGCCGGAAATTGTCCAGGGATATCACGACCTGAAATTCGATGCAGACGAAGGAAGTGAAATCGAAGCATCGTATCTGCTCCCCGAAGGAGAATCGAGTGGCGTGTCTTCTTGCATCGCGCGCGCCGGCGCACAGACATGGATGGGAGGAGATACCTTCGCATTCAAACAGCTCTCCCTGCGGCTCAAATCCGGACGCGTCGTTCTGCGACGCGCCGAGGCCGTCGAGATGCGCTATCCCTTCGAGTGCGCGGCCAGCTTCGAGTGCGACGATGCAACTCTGAACCGACTCTGGCAAATCTGCGCCCGCTCGCTTGAAGTGCTCAGCGAGGATTCCTACGTGGACTGCGCCGACCGGGAACGAGTAGAGTGGACCGACAACTCGCCGCCGGCATTTGATTGCACACGCACCATGATGCGCGGCCCCAACGATGGAGAGAAGACCTATTGGGGTGATAACCGTCTGCTCAAGGCGCTGCTGCGGCGGATCGCTCTTACCCAACAGCCCGACGGCCAGATGAAGGCCCACAGTTGCTCCGAACGGTGGGATATACACGCGATCATGGAAGACCGCTCCTGTGACTGGGTCATTCAATTGCGGCAGTACTTTGAAAGTTCGACCGATGATGCACTGGTGCGCGAACTGTGGCCGGCGCTCGAGCGGCTCCTACGCTGGTTCCTCGACCGGCGCACACCGCGCGGCCTGGTGCTCGCCCGGGAGTGGGAGGTGTGGGACAATCCGCTGCGTTATCAAGTGTGCGAGGGTGCGGGCCTGAACGCTCTCTTCTATCGCGCCCTGTGCGATGCCGCCTGGCTCGGTGCGCAGATCGGTAAAAGCGCACAGGCTGCAAGCTATGCAAGGAGTGCCGAAAAGCTTTGTGAGGACTTCAATCGGGAGTTGTGGAACGCGCAGGAAGGAGCTTACGACAGCGCTCTCTTCGGCCCAGGCTCAAAGATTGCCGAACAGTTGAATGGGCGGCTGTTTCCTGGGCCGATTGTGAACGGGCGCTTTCATCCGGTGGTGCAGGCTGAACTGCTTGCACTTTACGCTGGTATTGTTCCCCAGGAGCGCTTGGACTCCGTGCGCCGGTATGTACTGTTGCATGCACTGGAAGTCACCGGCATCATGTCCCACTACTACCTGTTTGACGCTCTTTACCTGATGCAGAAACCCGAGTTGGACAGCCTGGTGCTTTCCCGCATCCGCGCTGGTTGGAAAGCGCAGATCGAGTCGCCGTGGCAAACGACATGGGAAGACCTCCGTGGCGGATCGAAAGTCCACATTTACGGCATGGTCCCGGGGTTCTTCCTAACTGCCTATGTTTTGGGCGCGCGGCGTGAAGGACCGGTTTCCGCGCGGTCCGTCGTGATTGAGCCCCGCTGCGGCGGATTGCACTGGGCAAAAGGAACAGCCGTGACCGAATTCGGTCCGGTCACCGTCGATTGGAGAAAGCAGGAGGACGAATCCATGGAACTGCATGTAGACTGCCCTCCAGGCTGTCATGCTCTCGTTCGCCTTTACCATCGCGGGCCTGGCACATCGCTGACCCTCGATGGCGCCCTCCGGACAGGAAGACCGGCAGGCAGCCTCCTGGAACTCCCGATCCCGCCGGGAAAACACACCATCCGGCTATAGACAGGCTGCGTCCACTTTCAATGATGTGCGGGAGTAGCCGATGCACGGATCAAAGCTCGCAGAGGCATGCGAGGAGAGTTCGCGTAGATTGATGAGGAACTTCGGCCGATAAAAGAGTGCGTATGAAGAGTCCCTGCTTTAATTTGCTTTGTTCGGTTTTCCTTCTTGAGGTCTTCGCCGGTTCTGCCGCCGGTCAATTGCAAGCATCCCCAGCAGCGAGTGCATCGAAAGGGTTCAGCTTTCGGGTTGACGTCCGTGGAGTGATCAGCCAGTCTGACGTGATCCTGGGCAGGCCGAATCTCACTTCGTCTGAGGCGATGCCGCTCGGCAATGGCACTCTCGGTGTCGCGGTCTGGTCGGCGAATGGCTTTACAGCTCAACTCAATCGCAATGACACTCTTCCGGATCGCCTGTCCGCAGGACAACTCGAAATCCCGGGTCTGGTTGCTCTGACCAGCGCTGCGGATTACTCTGGCCAGCTCGATCTCTACCGGGGCGAGTTCCGGGAGCAGGGCGGCGGCATGTCTGTCACCGCATATGTAGAGTCCGGTTCGGATGCCCTTGTGGTAGACGTGACCGGTGCCAACCCTGACCGGCAACAAACTGCAGTGCTCAAGCTCTGGGCACCCCGCGCTCCTCATACGAAAGCCAAAGATTCGTTCGCCTTTTTTGCAGAAGCCTGGCAAGACGACAAGAATCCAGGCTTCTCTGGCCGGGCCTTTGGATCTCTCGCCGCAATTACCGCGCAAGGGCGTAGGGTCACCGCCACCGTTACCGATTCCCGCACCCTCACCGTCTCCTTCACTCCATTTGCCGACGGGCATTTCCGCATCATCGTCGCGTCTCCTCACTACAATGGCACAGGCAGGGCCGCGGATATCGCACTCCGGGCACTCTCCCCGGAGCCAAATGCCTCACACCTTTCCTGGTGGCGCGGTTTCTGGTCGCGGGCGGCAACAATCAAGATTACGTCGAAAGACGGCGCTGGCGAGTACATGGAGAATCTGCGCAATCTATACCTATTTGTCGCGGCGATCGAAAAAGGTTTCGAGTATCCCGGATCGCAGGCAGGCGTGGCAGATATGATTTCCTCCGCGCGCGACGAGCACAAATGGGATCCATCGGCGTTCTGGCACTGGAATCTGCGCATGCAGGTTGCGGCGAACATCGGCGCCGGCCTGCCCGAACTCAACGAAGCCTACTTCAATCTCTATCGGGAGAACCTCGCGAATATTGAGCGTTGGACGCGGGAGCACATGAAAGGGCTCCCCGGAAGCTGCGTACCGGAGACGATGCGCTTCAACGGAGCGGGCATCGAGTATGAATCCGGATGGAAGCCGGTATCTATCGGCAAAGACTGCGACACCGATTTCAAGCCTTATTACAACGCGCGAACACTGTCGACGGGCGCCGAGGTGTCTCTGTGGATCTGGAGGGAGTATCTGGTCACCAACGACCGCCGATTTCTCGTTGAGAACTATCCGGTGATGGCCTCGTCCGCTCGATTTCTTCTCGCATACCAGAAGATCGGCTCTGATGGCTTGCTACATACCAGCCCGTCCAACGCTCATGAGACGCAATGGGACGTAACCGACCCAACAACCGATATAGCCGCGATCCGCACGCTTTACCCCACGACGATCGAAGCCGCCAATTTGCTCGGTAGAGACGTCCCCCTGGTTCACCAACTGCAGGCTGCATCGTCCAAAATCCCGCCGTTGCCGCGAACGCTATACACCGCTCCGGATTCCCTGGTGCAGTCTTCCAGCTCTGACAATGCGGCCGAGGTGATCGCCGACTCGTACGAGCCCGGAGCCGAGCGGCACAACATTGAAAATATCGGGTTGGAACCCGTTTGGCCCTACGACATTATTGGACAGACTTCTCCGCAGTTCCCGCTTGCGTTGCAGACGTATACGCAGCGGCCGAACAAGTCCGCAGTTGATTGGAGCTTCGATCCCATTCAAGCCGCACACCTGGGACTTGGCCGCGAAGTTGCTGCGACACTCATAGAGACCACCGAGAAATTCCAAGGATTTGTGAATGGGATGGCGAAGTGGGAGGTTGCCGGGGATGAGTTCTATGTCGAACAGGCAGGCGTGGTGGCGGATGCCTTGCAGGAGGCTCTCGTTCAGGACTACGACGGTGTCATTCGCGTTGCGCCTGCGATTCCGCCTGGATGGGATTTTGACGGCAGCGTCTATGTTCGAGGAAAGACGAAGGTTGAGGTTCAAACGCGCGACGGAAAAGTGACTGCGCTCGTGGTTGAAGCCGGAACGGCTCAACTGCTGAAGATTCACAATCCATGGCCGGGCCAACCAGTAGCTGTCGTCTCCACGGGAGACGGAAGAACCAACCCCTCGATTACGAGGGACGGCGTCATCAGAATTCCTGTCATCGCGGGTGTCAGCTACAGAATTGAAAATAGGACGGCACCAAGATCAGATGTCTTCCCCGTGACTTTGAGCGGCACGCGAGCGACAGAAGCAAAGCGACTCGGACGAGTTCAGATTGGCCTGTTTGCGAAGTAAGGCGGATCGCTGCGATTGCCTCGGGTTTTTGTCGATGAAAATGGAATCACGTGGATGCGAATCCTGGGTCAGTCCAAGCGGATCGACGTCAGCTTAAGAACCTCATAAGACTGATTCCCGCAAATGGGCAGGTGGCTGAGGTTCGAAATCTTGTCGATCTTGCTCAGCAACCGCGTTCGCGCGGATTCCTGGAGCAGTTGGATCTTCCAGTGACACTCCCTCTTCAGGAGTTCGCAATGGAGGTAATTTATGGAGAAGAGCATTATGAGAAAACTAATTCCTTCGATGTTGGTCCTGTCGGTAATTCTCATGGCGTGCGATGCTTCTCAGGCACGAGCGCAAAGATCAGTCAACCTTGCGGCCAATTGGCAGGCCAAGATAAGAAGGATGCTGCCTCTTCTCGGGCACCGGAACTGGATTCTGATTGTGGATTCAGCGTATCCGCTACAAATCTCGCCAGGTATCGAGACGATCGAAACCGGACAAGGGCTTCCTGAAGTTACCAAGTACGTCCTGAATCTTGTCGACCACTCCATTCAAGTTCGTCCCGATGTGTACATGGACGCTGAGCTTCCCTTTATCGATGCAGCCGACGCGGCCGATGAACCTGAGGTATCGCGGTACCAAAATCAGATCAGGACGGTGCTGCAAAACCGCAAAGTTAATTTCCGGCCTCATGAGCAGCTTTTGCGACAAATTAATGATATTGGAGCGACCTACAAAATCCTTGTTCTGAAGACTAATGAAACTATCCCCTATACTTCGGTCTTTCTGCGTCTCGACGCCAAATACTGGAGCGATGAAGCAGAAGCTCGTTTGCGCGAGGCAATGAAGCACGCGGCGCATTCCCCGCAGTGAAGTTACGGCATTTTAAGTCGCCGCATTTTACTTGGTTGCTCCGATTCTGCGCTCCGGATTTGGAGCTGCCGGATGGAAGCAGTTTATGCGCAAGTCATCGACTTCGCTGGGCAGTCGCTCAATGGCCTGCGCGACGATCTCGCGCACCCCAGCTGATGGTCCGAGGGCGCGAAGGTTCAGAAGTAATTTGTGTTTCGCGGCTGGAGAAGCATCCAGCGCGCCTTCAACAATTGGCTTCTGACCGTTTTCACAGAGCGCCTCCTTTAGGAATCCGGAGGCCGAATCCATGATCAGCTTCAGGTGACAGATTGAGATTCCCGCAGCAGTGAGTTGAAGGTCGAGATCGTCAAGCAATGGCCCCATGAGAAGTGCGGAAGAGCATGGCGTAGAGGGCCTGAGCTCTGCCTGCAGATTGAGCCAGGCCAGAGCCGCTTCCGCACAAGCATATTGCTCGTAATCAATATCGAGTATCCGGGAACTGCAGGAAAAGGCGCCGGACAGCACTTCGTCGAGCCACGCCGCAACTCCCTGACCGGTTCGGGCACTTAATTGGCGGTAGGAATTCATGCCGGGATAAGGCATGGGTAATCCCAGATCCAATTTTGTGAGACAGACAAGATCAGCCTCCTCCAGTTGCTTTCGAAAGAGAAAAGAGAGAGCATCTTCCGCATTGTCACCGGCGAGATTGGCCGCTCTTGCCGGATCGACAAGGACGGTGAAGGGAGCAAGGTTGTATCTATCGCTGTACTCCAGTAACGGATGGAGAGTTGTGGCAGAGATATCCGTGCAGCTACCTACCGGCTCGGTGAAAATCACGTCGGGAGAAAACTTCCGTAGTTCTTCAATCGTTTCCACTAGTTCGGAGAAGCGGCAGCAAAAGCACCCGCCTGTCACTTCGCCGTGCGCAAGGCCACTCTCCGAAACATAGGCGGAATCGACGAGCGCATCGCCCTGATCGTTGGTGACGACAGCGCAGCGAAGACCGCGTCGGTTGAGCTCCTTTGCTGCCGCCATGATCAAAGTCGTCTTCCCGGCGCCCAGGAACCCTCCCACCATGACGATCCAGGGCTTCTGGAAACGGTTCAACGTACTCATGCTCCGGTCTCCACGTCGAACGACTCGCCCTCGTGCAATGCAACCAGCCGCGAGAAACGAAGCACAGTTCGGTCGCCTACAGTTTCAAGCATGTTGTCGATCTTCTCTCCCCTCACTCGCGTCACAGTAGTAGTTCCGGGGAAAGTCAGCTCACACGAGCGGAAGCTGAGATCGCCGTGCAGAACCTGCAGAGAGAATCGCGTCTTGTCTTTACCGGTGGACTTATAGGTGAAGGTGCCCCATCCGGTTCCGCTGACCCAGAGGGAGTGGAAGCTGCGATGTGGGATGCGGGGGATCGCAGCAACGGTCTTCCGGATTCCGTCGTACGAGAAGCCGCTGACTCCGACCAGGCTGCTCCATGCCGCCATAGCACGCGCATAATGATGCCCGCATTCTACCTCGTCCCATGGATTTCTCTTCACGCCATCGTAGCGCGAACGGATATTCCCGATGCACTCTACTCCTTCAGTCACTCTTTGCCAATGGATCATCAACGAAGCCGCCGAATATTCGAAGCCCGTCATGACTTCCTCAAAGTAAGGGAACGGAATGCGCGGCCTTGGCGCGCCGGCGTAATCGCAGATCACAAGTGCGGCTTCGTCGTTAAGGGCGAAGGTGCGTTCAACGTTGTTGTGGTTCTCCAGGCTGCGTTTGTAGTTGTATTGCAGAAGTGAATCCAGGGTTGACCGTACGTGGTCGGGAGAAACCAGAGGACCTAAACCCGCAATGTCTGCGAGGTATTGACCGATGAGCTGATCGACAAGACAACCCTTTCCCACTTGAAACTCGGGATGCTCAGGATTGTCCGATCCCATGCCTTCCCGGAGAGCCGGTGCAATCTGGTCCGGAAGTTGTCCAATCACGTGCTGAATGAAGTAATCGCCCTGGAAGAGGTTGGCGTCGATCCAGTGGCTTCCCTGATCGAAGAGCTGCCGGTAAAGGACAGCGGCAGGGTCGCCGAGGACGCGCGCCATCTCCTCGCATGCCCGGAGTGCAGCCAGGTACCAGATGCCGCACATGGGATTCGGTCCGTAGAATTCAACGTCATAGGTATTGTGCTGGACGCCTGTGAGCACGCCCTTCTTTGCCGGGTCCCATCCGTCACGCTCCCATGCAAATGCGATTGCCCTTTGGATTCTGGGCCACAGATCGCGGACCCAGTCGTTGTCCCCGGAGACTTTCCAGTCGAGATACGCGTGTACGATCTGGCCCATCTGGCCGTCGGCAGCGGCAGTACTGTAGCGCGCATATCCGTCGGGCAGAAGTTGCCGGTAACGCATCCCGCCCTGCTCATCCATGGAGTAGCCAAAAGCAGCTCTTCTGAGAGACCGTGCGAACGAAGGGAATAGAAAGGTGGTGGTGGTCTCGTAATTCCAGACATGCGTGCAGTTGCCAAAGCAGCAGCCTGAACTGTCGTAAGTACCCTCGAAGCCGTGGAACTCCCCATCGGCGGTGCGGAAACAGGTGGTGCTGGCCAACGTGGATAAATTCGCGCTCGCGGCATCCTTCACAGCTCCAGGCAGTGTGCTCTCTCTGAGGGCTCGCGCAAACATCCGTGTCCGCTTTTCAAGGATTTCCAGATGGTTCGCAGCATATCGTGCCGCTTCCCAGGCATCGCGGAAACGGGTGGCGTAGAAATTGCCAATGTTTGTATCGCCTTTCCCTTCCGGAGCCTCCCACCCGCACCAGTTGGGTGTTCTGTTGGCGAAATGCCACGACAGGAAAAATGTGAATTCGGCATCTTCACCCGCTGCGATGGTCCTCTGCTGGCAGAGGGCGGCAACCGTGCCCTGCTGGCCGGGCATAGAGCCTAGTTGGCCCGATGCCGAAAAGGCATCCCAAAACAGCAGCGGTGAGTTCCACCAGCGCCCCTTGGGCCAACCTTCCCAGTGCGAGATACGGATGCCGTCCTCTGCGGCAGCAGTAAGACCGATACTCCCAAACATGGGATCTTCTGCCGGTAACCCAGGGTTGTCCAGAAGTATGCCGGTGAGAGAACCTTCCGCCTTGTATCGGTTCCGCCGTGTATCCTCCTGCTTTCCAGAACCTCTGGAATTCTCTTTCCGCCTGACCGGATTATCGAGAGAGAACACGATACTCACCTGTGCCGCGGAGTTCCCGGGGTTCCTGACGCGGTATCTCAAGATGGCAACCGGCAATCCGGAGTCGTCCGGCTCGTGCGGAATGAAGGGAGAGAAAGCGTTGAGGCTCACAGACACCGGAAGAGAAGAGTCGAGAAAGTCGATGTGCGCGAGCGGGTATTCGCCGGTAAAGACGGCGCCTTCGAGCCGGCTCAACCCCGGAGCATTGTCAGAGCCGAGACCCTGCCAGCCTTCATAGGGCGGCAGGATTCTCGCCTCCAAAACTCTGGCGATTGGTTTCGCGCTTCCTGACTGTACCCATATCGCGGGGAAGGCATAAGCGGGTGAAAACCCCTTGTTCGCACGATTGAAAATCTCCCAATCGCGCAATTGGCCGCGCCCTCCGAGCCCGATGCTGCCTGCCGCAACGCCGCCCAGGGGAAAAGAGATCATCTTCAGAGCTTCGCCACGGAAGACGCGCGGAAACGAGATGCCGGATGGGAGGTTCTTCTCGGCTTTCTCCTGAGAAGCGGACGAAGGTTCACCGAACGATGCCCAGCTGTCCGCATGCGTCGTTGCCGCTCCGAAGGCGCCGGCTGCCCCTTTCAGAAATGCCCGCCGTGCCAGCTTGCCCACTTTTGCCATCCTCTCCCCCAGAAACTTCCACCCTGCTCGGGCCTACTCGCTCGATTCCGGAACAGGAATCTAATTTGCAGTGTGCCCACAGCGCTCTTTCGTGATGTATTGATTCGAACGAAAGTAAACCACATGGGTATGTCCTCTCACCACTCGTAGGTCCAAACATACGTGGTGTAGGTCGTAGGTTGCGGATGCCCGGTGGTTCCGAAGACCTCATTGCCCCGCTTCTCTCCGCAACGGCAAGCCAGACGAATCCCTCCGGAGTAGACAATTGGATCAAGATCGTGCAATCGATAGGCAGAAAATGAGTGGTCCTGCTCGCTCTTGTGCGTCAGGCCCGCTTGATCAAAATGATAGAGCCCGCGATTGAAGTAGTAGGTGCCCAGGAAGTAGTCCTCCAGCCCGGAGGAGAGAAACTGCGGATCGTGCTCTTTCCCGAAATACGCCCGCATCTGGTCTTCCATGAATTCAAAGTTCGTGCTCCGGGCGGCCATCGTGACCATGAACACCATACCTGTACCGGCGACATCACACAGCACAAATTCGTCGAGGGGCTGCACCAGCAGGTCCTCCCTTTTATGCAGCTTTAGCCTGCAATGGCCAGGAATCTGCAAACCGGAGACTTCAAGAGGGAGGTTTTCGATGCCCCTCACAATCCACCAGAAGACGGTATCGCGCGGAACGCCGGCTGGAAGTTCCGCAGTCCGCGGATGCTTGTTGAATACGGTATCCGGTAGTTGATGAAGATGCCGCTCCGAGCGCCCGTGATCCCGCTGAACTTGGTTCCCCACGGTGCGTAAGAATCCTCAAACCCGACGCCCACACCCAGGCCCAATTCCATATCGATCGAGGGAGTCTCTTCGCTGTCCACGTAAATGCGCAGACGCAGTTTCAAAAAGTGGGAGAATCCGCCACCAAACCACATATGGTCGAGATAGCCGGAGCCGAATCTCTCTGCAATTGTGGCCTCTGCACGTTCCAGAAATGGCTTCTTCTGCTTCCCCACCTGGGAAAGAGTAGAAGCGCCTGCAAGCGGCGATTGCATCATCAAGGGTTCTGAGGCGACGCCTGCACAGGAAAGAACTGCTGATGTTGATAGTCCGGCGAAAGAGAGAGAAAACGTGCGTCGATCCAAGGCTTGCCTCCGGTTTCGCCTGGGTTGCAGTTGCGTTCAGCTTCCCTGCGGCCCCAGACGCCCGAGCCGATGCACAGGAAGCAAAACGCGTATACGACCCGATCCCACGTTAATCGCAGTCGTGACGTAAGCCCAGTCACCAGAGCTAATCTGATCTCAAAACAGTTTAGATCTCGCAACCGGACACGTCTCATGAATCTATAGAGAGCCATTACAGATCCTCATTTACGCTAAATCGCCAAATCACACGTCCAGACGGATCGGGACCGATAAGTCTTAGTGCTGTATCTGGAGCGCCCCACGACGCACGTTGCGCAGCCGCATACTTCCAGACGGGGCGCTTCTGATACAGCGACTTGAAGGAAGCCGCCCCCATGGAAGGCTATGTACTTTGAATGGGCTTGAGCAGGTGCAGAGGGATCAGGAAGGGACTGGGTTGGGTAGGATCCGCTTGTCTGATGGCGGGAGGGAGCAACGCAAGGGCTCGGCGAGGGTTGATGTGGAGTCTGGAGAGACTGGCATGCGAATGGTTCTGGCCCGATGAGACAAGAAGTCCGCGACCGCGCCGAAGCACCAGTAGAAGCCGAGGGTGGGAACAGAGGTTCAAGCGGCACACCGGTCTGGTTGAGGTGGCGAGCGAAGCAGGAGTTGCGCGGGGGAGAGCCGTTCGACGACGCGCATGGTTCCGCCGCAGACTGGACAGTTCCAGAGTGAATGAGCCTGATCTACGGACCGTGACGACACCGAAACAGGCATTTGCTCTGGGCCGCTGAGCAGCTGGGAGCAGAGCGGCAGGAGCGAAGCGCGGTTGCGGTTGGCGAGGAATCCGAAGTTGCGGATGCGCACGAAGCCCGGCGGCAGCAGATGAAGCAGGAAGCGGCGCAGGAACTCATCTATGGCCAGAGACATGAGCCTCTTCTTGTTGCCGTGAGCAGAATCGCGCCATCGGAAGGTGACGTTGCCGCCGGAGAGAGCGACCAGCCTGGAGTTGGAAATGGCGACGCGATGCGTGTAGGCGCCGAGATAGCGCAGCACATGCTCCGGTCCACCATATGGGCGTTTGGAGTAGACGACCCAGTCGTGGCGGAACAGCACGCGCAGCCAGGCGGCGAAGGCGCGTGGTTGCGCAAGTTGCGCCAAGCTGCCGTGGAACTGAAGCTCGCCACGATGAAAGGCGTTGCGGAGTCCGGCGACGAACTTGCCGCGGAAGACACGGCTGAGCACGCCGATGGGCAGGAAGAAGGAACGCTGTGCAGAGATCCATCTTGAGCGATCCGGAGCGAGGCCGCCGGCTGCAATCACGCAGTGGACGTGCGGATGAAACTGCAAGCGCTGATTCCAGCTGTGGAGCACGCTGAAGAAACCGATCTCGGCTCCGAGATGCCGTGGATCGCGAGCGACTTCAAGCAGGGTCTCAGCGCTGGCGTGGAAGAGCAGGTTGTAGATGAGCCGCTTGTTCTGCAATGCGAGCGGAGCCAGTTCACGCGGGAGGGTGAAGACGGCATGGACATAGCGTGTGGGCAGAAGTTCCCGTTCGCGCGCCTGGAGCCAGCGTCGGCGCGCGTTGCCCTGGCAACGCGCGCAATGTCTGTTTCTGCACGAGTTGTAGGAGATGGTGGTGGTGTGTCCGCAGCCGGTGCAGCGATCGCGATGGCCGCCCAGCGCGGCGGTGCGGCAGCGCATGATGGCCAGCAGCACCTTCCGGTGTTGCCAGTTGATCCACCTGCGGCTGCGTTCCACAAATGCCTGTCCTGCACAGCGAACAATATCGGCCATCTCCAGGAGAGGCCGGTTGTTCAACTGTGCTTCTTTCCTCCCTGGGAAGCAAACGTGAGCGCATCGAGCGGGCTGGCAGTCGCGCTGAGATGCCGTTGGGACAGATGCAGATAGATGGTCGTTACTTCGAGGTCGCGATGCCCAAGCAGGATCTGGATGGTGCGCAGGTCGGCGCCGGCTTCAAGAAGATGGGTCGCGAAACAATGGCGCAAAGTGTGGGGATGAATACGCCTGTTGTCGAGGCCGGCGCGTTCGGCAGCAATCTGACAGGCACTCCATAGGACCTTCGTGGTTACGGGATGGCTGGATGTGTGCCAGCGGTTGCCGGGAAAGAGCCACTC
Source organism: Acidobacteriota bacterium (assembly GCA_021781795.1). Taxonomy (GTDB): domain Bacteria; phylum Acidobacteriota; class Terriglobia; order Terriglobales; family Acidobacteriaceae; genus Telmatobacter. The sequence goes on along the minus strand of JAJXWA010000009.1, from coordinate 715 downwards.
CTTGGGCTTGCGCCGTAGTCCGCGCCAGTAGACGCGCAGTTCTTCGAGCAGCTTCGGGCTGAGCATGACGTCGCGGTCCCTGCCGCCCTTGCCCTCGTGGATGTGAACCACCATACGCTGGCTGTCGATGTCGCTGACCTTCAGGCGAGCCGCTTCTGCGCGGCGTGCGCCGGTGGCATAGAGTGTCATCAGCAGGATGCGATGAAAGGGTGTATCAGCCGCCTCAATCAGTCGCGCCACTTCTTCCTGGCTGAGTACCCCTGGAAGATGACGTAACTTCTTGGGATAAGGCGTCTCGGCGATGCTCCAGTTGCGCTTCAATACGTGGATGTAGAAGAAACGCAGCGATGCCAGCCGCAGGATGACGGTGTTGGGACTGTATTTCAACTTGGTGAACAGCATCGCCTGATACTTGCGAATGTCTTCAGGACCAAGCTGATCGGGCGAACGGCGAAAGTACCGGCTGAAGTGCGCGACACCATGAAGATACGTGCGGATGGTCGTCGCGGCGAAGTTACGACGTTGCAACTCCTCAAGCATGAGCTGACGTAGTTGGTTCACAGAGAATCCTCCTTCTCTGCGAACCAAACTACCCCGGCAGCCGCAAAAGCTGGCTCAGCCGCACGCGGAAGCGTCCGCCGCCGCAGCGGCTTCGTTCAAGTCGACCAGTGTCCCGCGATACTGGCAAATGTCCGCTATCCTCTGTACGGATGTT
>JAJXWA010000037.1 GCA_021781795.1 Acidobacteriota bacterium | reverse complement strand
ACCGCCGCCGGTGTCTTCCATCCCTTTGCGGCCAGATACTTCCGCATCCCCTCCGCGCTGCTCACGTTCCACGCCGTGTGGTCCAGCCGGTTAATGCCCGCACCCGCAGGGAGCGGCAGCACCTCCACAAACTGCGTCGCGCTCAGCGCATAGCGGACGCCTGCCGGATTCTCCGGGTCGGCTTCCTTTGCCGCGCCAATAATGTCGCGATAGTAGTGCTCCGTCGCCGACGCGTTCGACGTGTACACGGCCAGGTGAGAAATCCCCGTAATCTCCGGCCGCGCAGGGGCCGTCTCTGCGGCAGCGGCAAGCGTGAGCGTGGAGGCAAACAAGACAGTGGAAAATTTGAAGAGCATCCGGCACCTCGAAGTGGATAGCCCGTACACGATAAAACGATTTGCTCTTCGCTGTAAACATGCACCGCAATCAGGGCTTTTTGCCGTCCGCGCCGCCGCTTTGGCTTGCGGCGTGTTGCACACCCCCGCTGATAAACTGGAGGTGCATGATCCTGCCGTTTGTCCGCGAAATCTTCGCGGAGCTGGAGCATTCCACCGCATTCGATCGCGTACAGAGGCACCTCAGCCTTGGTACGGGGCGTCGTCGTGTCTCCGGACTCACCGCAACCGCCCGTTCGCTCTATCTCCCGCTCATGGCCCGCGCCGCGCATCAGCCGGTCATCGTCATCGTTGCAGACAACAAAGCCGCCGAGGCGCTTGAGCTCTCCCTGCGCGTCTGCTGCGACCTCACCGGCGCCATTGACCCCGCCCGCGTCGTGCGCCTGCCCGCCCACGACGTGCTGCCCTTTGAAAATCTCTCCCCGCACCCTGAAGTGCAGGAAAAGCGCGCCGCCGCCCTCTGGAAGCTCGCCACAGGCGCCGTCTCCATCCTCATCGCGCCCGCCGAGGCCGCCGCCATGCGCCTCTTCGATCGCGACTATTACGCCAGCCTCGCCGTCACGCTGCGCCGCGGCGAAGAGATCGACATCGAAGTCCTCACCGCACACCTGGCCAGCGTCGGCTACACGCAGATGGACCTCGTCGAGATGCCCGGCCAGTTCACGCGCCGCGGCGGCATCCTCGACGTCTACTCGCCCGAGGCTGACCGCCCCATCCGCATCGAGCTCTTCGGCGACGAGATCGAAACCATCCGCAAGTTTGACCCCGAAACGCAACGCTCGCAGGCCGGCCTCGATGAAGCCCTGCTCCTTCCGCTCACGGAAACGCCTGTCACGGAACGTCTGCTCGCCGCCGTCAACGCGCGTCTCAGCCGCCAGCGGCTTGAGGGAGAAGAAGACGAACTGATCGCCGAAGCCGAAGCCGGAGGCGGTGTAAGCGTCTTTCCCGGCTGGGAGTTCTTCAGTTGCGTCGCCGGTGCGGAGAGCCACCTGCTCAAGATCCTGCCGCGCTGCTTCCTTTTTATCGAAGAGCCCGCCATGGTGCGCAACCAGGTCGAGCGCTGGTGGAACAAGGTCGAGCAGCGCCACGAGCGCTCCGGCATCGGCTCGCTCATCCGGCCCGAAGACATCTACCTGCGCCCTGAAGTCCTCATCGGTTTTCTGCAGTCCCATCCCGGCCTTGACCTCGACCAACTCGGTGCCGTCGATGTGCTCGATGAAGATTCCACGCTCGGCGAAATCGCCTTCAGCTCGCGCCCCACGCTGCGCTTCCACGGCTCCATTCCCGCGCTCACCGAGCAGCTCCGCAGCCTCATGGCCGCAGACCAGCGTATCGTCCTCGCCGCGCCCACGCAGGGCGATGTTGAGCGGATGGCCACCGTCCTGCGCGAATATCAGGTCCCCTACCGTCTCGGCAGCCGCATCGTCCATCACGGCGCAGAAACCGTTCTTGAAGAGGCCAGCTTTCTCGCCGGCGAACTCAGTGTCCCCGTTATCGTCCGCGCGCAGATTGCCTCCGGCGTCAGCTTCCCCAACTCCAACGTCATCCTCTTCGGCGCCAACGACCTCAACGACGAAGCCGACATCATGGCGCGCCCCGAGCCCAAGCGCTCCAAGACCGCGGCCTTCGTCTCCGACTTTCGCGACCTCGCCGTCGGCGACTACGTCGTCCACGTCGAGCACGGTATCGCGCAATACCAGGGCCTCAAAGAGATCGTTCAGGACGGCCTCACCGTCGAGTTCATGATTCTCGAATTCGCCGAGCAGGCCAAGCTCTACGTCCCGCTCACGCGCCTCGACCTCATCCAGAAATACCGCTCCACCGACGCCGGCCCCGCGCCCGTGCTCAACAAGCTCGGTTCGCAGCAGTGGACCAAGACCAAGGCCCGCGTGCGCAAGGCCATGCAGGACATGGCCGGCGAACTCCTCAAGCTCTACGCCGAGCGCCACACCGCGCAGGGCACCGCCTTCGCGTCCGACAACGAATTTCAAAAAGAGTTTGAAGACTCCTTCGACTACAACGAGACCGACGACCAGCTCGTCGCCATCCAGGCCATCAAGCAGGACATGGAGTCCACCACGCCCATGGATCGCCTGCTCTGCGGCGATGTTGGCTACGGCAAGACCGAAGTCGCCATGCGCGCCGCCTTCAAGGCCGTGCAGGATGGCAAGCAGGTCGCAGTCCTCACACCCACCACGGTCCTCAGCTTCCAGCACTTCGAGACCTTTAAGAAGCGCTTCGCGCAATTCCCCATCAAGATTGAAATGATCTCGCGCTTCCGCACCGCCAAGGAGCAGAAGCAGATCGTCGAGCAGGTCGAGCACGGCAAAGTCGACATCCTCATCGGAACGCACCGCCTGCTCTCCAAAGACATCAAGTTTCAGGATCTGGGCCTGCTCATCGTCGATGAAGAGCAGCGCTTCGGCGTCCGCCACAAAGAGCGTCTCAAGCAGCTCCGCAAAGAGATTGACGTGCTCGCAATGTCTGCCACGCCCATCCCGCGCACCCTGCACATGTCGCTCGTCGGTCTGCGTGATATGTCCGTCATCGAGACGCCGCCCAAAGACCGCATGGCCATCCAGACCGTCGTCGCCAAGTTCGATGAGAAGCTCGTGCGCTCCGCCGTCGAACTCGAACTCGAGCGCGGCGGACAGGTCTACTTCGTTCACAATCGCGTTGAATCCATCTACGAAATCGCTGCGCGTATCCAGGAGCTCGTCCCCGCCGCGCGCGTCGCCGTCGGCCACGGCCAGATGAGCGAAGGCGAACTTGAAAAAGTCATGCTCGCCTTCATGCACCACGAGTTCGACGTGCTCGTCGCCACCACCATCATTGAAAACGGCCTCGACATCCCGCTCGCCAACACCATCCTCATCAACCGCGCCGACCGCCACGGCCTCAGCGAGCTCTACCAGCTTCGCGGCCGCGTCGGCCGCTCCAATCGCCGCGCCTATGCGTATCTACTCATTCCCGGCGAAAAGGAACTCAGCGACATCGCCCGCCGCCGCCTCGCCGCGCTCAAGGAGTTCAGCGACCTCGGCGCAGGTTTTAAAATCGCCGCGCTCGATCTAGAACTCCGCGGCGCCGGCAACATGCTCGGTGGCGAGCAGAGCGGACACATCGAGGCCGTTGGCTTCGAGCTCTACACCTCCATGCTCGAGCAGGCCGTCAAGGAGATGAAAGGCGAGAGCGGCGAAGAGCGCCCTGCCGTGCAGCTCAACCTCGGCATTGCCCTGCGCATCGACGAGAGCTACGTGGCGGAAGAGAACCAGCGCCTGCGCCTTTACAAGAAGATCGCCGGCGCCTCCGGCGAAAAGGCCCTCGCCGACCTGCGCGCCGAAATGGAAGACCGCTACGGCACGCTGCCCGACGCAACCGTCTACCTTCTCGAGGCTGCATCCCTCCGCCTCGAATGCGAGCGCATCGGCATCGCGCAGATTGATCGCAAGCGTAGCGAGTTGCAACTCCGCTTCACCGAGCACGCGCAGGTCGATCCGCAGCACCTCATGCGCCTCGTCGCGCGCAACGCCAAACGCGGCGCTCAGTTCACGCCCCAGGGCGTACTCAAATTCCCGCTTGCAGCCACGCGCCCCGATGAAGTCCTGCTCGAAATCCGCGACCTCATCGCGGGTCTTCAAGCTGAGCCCGTCAGCGCCTGATCGCCTTTCACATATCCACAATTTCTTCGATGTTTGCAATCGATCGCCGGGTCACCGGATAAGATTGTGCGGTGGGCCAAGCGCAAGCCTGGCCAACGCACGCAACACGCTTTGGGAGGTTCGATGAGTCAACGGGTTCGCAAGGCAGTCTTCCCCGCTGGGGGGTTGGGCACGCGTTTTCTGCCCGCCACAAAGGTCATCCCCAAGGAAATGCTGGCCCTCGTAGACAAGCCCATCATCCAGTACGGCGTGGAAGAAGCCATCGCTTCCGGCATCGAGCACATCATCATCATCACCGGCCGCGGCAAAGGTGCGATGGAGGATCACTTCGATCACAGCTTCGAGCTCGACGCAACCCTCGAGCGCCGTGGAAAGCATGAACTCCTCGCCGTCTCTCGCAGCGTAGCCACCATGGCCCGCGTCAGCTACGTGCGTCAGAAGGAGCCGCTCGGCCTCGGTCACGCCGTCCTCTGCGCCAAGGAACTCGTCGGCAACGAGCCCTTCGCTGTCATCCTTCCCGACGATGTCATCGACGCTGAAGTGCCCTGCCTCAGGCAGATGATCGACGTCTTCGATGAGCGCGGCGGCTCCGTCCTTGCCACGCAGACCGTTGAAGGCCCCGGGATCTCCGCTTACGGCGTCCTCGCCGGCTCGCCCGATCCCGCCAATCCCCGTATCTACAACTGCACGGGTATGGTCGAGAAGCCCCGCTTTGAAGAAGCACCATCAAAGCAGGCCATCATCGGCCGCTACGTCCTCACCCCGCGCGTCTTCGAGCTGCTGGAGCAGACGCAGCCCGGCGCCGGCGGCGAGATTCAGCTCACCGACGGCATCAAGGCCCTGCTCAAAGAAGAGAGCGTCTTCGGTTACACCTTCGAGGGCAAGCGCTTCGACGCCGGCGACAAGTTCGGCATGTTGCAGGCCACCGTCGAGTTCGCACTCAAGCGCCCCGACCTTGGCCCGCGCTTCCGCGCCTACCTCAAGTCCCTCGCACTCTGATTCCCGCCCATCTACGCAACAAAGCCTGCAGTCGTGCTTGAATCGCACCGCTGCAGGCTTCTGTTTGTGTGGCTTGGATTTTCGTTTACAGCGCCGAGTCGCCCCGCTCATCGTTGCGGATGCGGATTGCTTCATCAATCTTGCTGATGAAGATCTTGCCGTCGCCGATGCGTCCCGTGCGCGCCGCACTGGTGATGGCCTGGATGGCTTTCTCCTTCAATTCGTCATGGAGAACTAGTTCAATCTTGACCTTGGGCAGAAGGTCCACCGTATATTCACGTCCGCGGTAGAACTCCGTGTGCCCCTTCTGGCGGCCGTGGCCGCGCGCTTCCAGAATGGTCATGCCTTCAATGCCTGCTTCCAGCAGGGCATCCTTCACTGCGTCCAGTTTAGAGGGCTGAAGAATCGCTTCGATCTTGAGCATGCAAAAAGTGCCTCGTTTGACAGCGTAACAGGCCCGGCGGCTTCCTGCCCGTCCCGGCCTCAGGTTTTCATATTAGAGCAGACTACGGGTTCAGGTCGTAACCTTCTTCGCCGTGCTGCGAGAGATCCAGACCGGCCATCTCTTCCTCGTGCGAGACGCGCAAGCCTATCACCTTGTCCACCACGAACAGCAGCACCAGCGTGCCCACAATCGAGATGCCCCAGGCAATGCCCGCGCCCGCTGCCTGATTGAGAATCTGGCCCCAGTGCCCATCCATAGCGCCGGTCGCCATACCCGCGCCAAAGGCGGCGTTGATCGCCTTGGTCGCAAACAGTCCGGTCAGCAATGCGCCCAGCGTCCCGCCCGCTCCGTGCACTCCAAATGCGTCCAGCGAGTCGTCGTAGCCAAACATGGCCTTCACCTTGAAGACCATGAACGAACAGAAGAATCCGGCAATCAGACCAATCAGCAGCGCCGCAAACGGCTGCACATATCCCGAAGCCGGTGTAATCGCCACCAGTCCAGCCACCGCGCCCGAGATGGCGCCCAGCGCAGTCGGCTTGCCATTGTGCTTCCACTCAAAGATCGTCCATCCCAGCGCCGCCGCCGCCGCCGCAAAATGCGTGTTGATGAAAGCGCTTGTCGCCAGCGGGCCGGAGTTGAGCGCGCTCCCCGCATTGAATCCAAACCAGCCCACCCACAGCAGGCACGCGCCAATAAAGCTCAGCACCATCGAGTGCGGCGGCATCGCCGTGTGCGGATACCCCAGCCGCTTGCCCAGGTAGAGCGCCGTCACCAGCGCCGATACGCCCGAAGTAATGTGCACCACCGTGCCGCCCGCGAAATCCAGCGACGGAATGTGTCCCCCGTTCGCGTTCAGCAGTCCACCCACGCCCCACACCATGTGCGCCATCGGGCTGTAGACAAGCAGCGACCACAGCGAGAGAAACACCGCCATCGCGCTGAACTTCATCCGCTCCGCAAACGCGCCCGTAATCAGCGCCGGCGTGATGATGGCGAACATCAGCTGATAGACCATGTACGTCTGCTCGGGAATCGTCGGCGCATAGTCGGTGTTCGGCGTCAGCCCCACCCCGCGCAGAAACACATGCTCAAATCCGCCGATAAAGAAGTTCCCGTGCCCGAAGGCGAGCGAGTAGCCCACGATCGCCCACAGAATCGTCACCAGCCCCATCATCGCGAAGCTCTGCATCATCGTGCCCAGGATGTTCTTCTTCCGCACCAGGCCGCCATAGAACAGCGCCAGTCCGGGGCCGGTCATCAGCAGCACCAGCGCCGCCGAGACCAGCATCCATGCATTGTCCGCCGACATCTGTGCATTCTGGATCGATTGCTGCAGCGCCGCAATCTGCGCCTGTGTGGCCGGCGCCTGCCCCGCGGCGGCAGAGGATGTCTGGGCAAGTGTGAGTGTGGGAAGGGCACAGCACAAGACGGGCAAAAAATACCTGAAACAACGACCGGACATAAAAACGGCTACTCCAGAAAACCGCATGGCCCGTAGACAGATGCGGGAAGATTGTTTCTCGGGACTGCGTTCACTCCGCACAGACAATTCCCAACAGAGTGGGCCGGGACGCGGTACTCGACCGGACTTGTCGGCCATCACAAAGGGAAAGTACACCTGTGCAGATGAACCTTGCAGAATAAATGATTGATCTTGCCGTCGGGAAAAAATTCCACGATGTGGGCTTGCCCGTTGCTGCAGTGCGGCCATGCAAGCGAAAAGATAGCGTAAATGCGCCGTCTGATGACACTTGCCGGTGCCACTGGCCGGCGTGTCAGCGTATGATGGTGGCATGACGGCGATTCAGGAGCGCGACCGCTATCTCTTCGGTGCACTGGAAAGCAGTGCGAAAAACCGCGCCAGACTGCAGGAAGTCAACTACGGGTTCGATCAGCCGGAGGGCGTTTTCCTTGCCTCCCTCGACTATGCAATCAACTGGGTTCGCAAGAGCTCGGTCTGGCCGGTCACCTTCGGCCTGGCCTGCTGCGCCATCGAGATGATGTCCATGGGCGCATCCCGCTACGATGTCGCCCGCTTCGGCGCAGAGGTCTTTCGCCCATCGCCCCGCCAGGCCGATCTGATGATCATTGCCGGCCGCGTCTCGCAAAAAATGGCGCCCGTCATCCGCCGCCTCTACGAGCAGATGCCGGAGCCCAAATGGGTCATCTCTATGGGCGCATGCGCCACTTCAGGCGGCGTATTCAACAACTATGCTGTCGTGCAGGGGGTGAATCAGGTGATTCCGGTCGATGTCTATGTGCCGGGTTGCCCGCCGCGCCCCGAGCAACTTTTGTACGCGATTACGCTTCTACAGGAAAAGATACAGCGTGAGCCGCGCAGTTTGTTGAAGACACTGAACGTAGTGTAGCCATGGCCGTTTGCCGCTACGGCATCCGGTCCAGGGGCGGATTTCGGGGGCATCGCTGGCGAGTCCTGGCATGTATCAATGAAGCAACTCGGCCCGAGAAAGGGTCACCCCCTGCGTTTTGACTGTGGTAATTTGAGGTTGCCATGCGGCTTCAAGACGAACGAGTGAACTGGGGATTCTGAACAACTGCACTGCGGGGGCCGCGCTAACGATCGCGGATTCATCCCCCGTGGACTTAATGATTCTGGAGGAGAACCGAATGGATTCGCGAACGTTGAAATCAGTCTGCCGGCTGGCTGCGCTTGCCTGTGTAGCAGCTTTGTCTATGGCCGCTGCGGCGCAAGGCACGGCGCCGGCGTCAAATCAGTCATCTTATAGTGACTCGCCTTCAAAGTGGGACATCTTTGCAGGCTACAGCTACCTCGCCCCCAAGGCGACGGTGAATACGCCGCAGCCCGGTGGCAACACCCTGCCTTTCACCTACCGCAGCATCGACTGGGGCTCCATCCTCAGCGTCGCCCGCTACTTCAATAAGTACGTCGGCATCGAGGCCATCGGCGACGAGCACATCGTGAATGAAGGCCCCGGCAGCGGCAGCACCTACTCCAACAGCGATTTCAGCGGCGGCTCCGGCGGCATGATCTTCCGCTTCCCCAGCGGAGACTTCACGCCATTTGTCCACGGACTGGTGGGAGCAGAATACGGCAATGGTCCTGCCTACCAGCCGGATCGGTGGGGACCCGTCCTCACTGCTGGCGGCGGCGCGGATTACAACACGCCTCTGTTCAATCACCACCTGGCCATTCGCGTCTTCCAGGCCGACTATCAGTACATTCATGAAAACTGGGGTCCCGGCGTCGGCGGCGGTCGCGCCAACATCAACGCGGCGCGCCTCAGCACCGGCTTCGTTTATCACATCGGCACCGTCGCGCCTCCCACTCCGATCACGATGGCTTGCTCTGCAAGCCCGGCCACGGTATTCCCCGGAGATCCTGTCACTGTGACCGGCAACGCCGGCCAGCTCGACCCCAAGATGAGCACCGTCTATAGCTGGAGCGGCGATGGCGTCACCGGAAAGGGTTCCACAGCTGCAGTGAACACGGCTGCGCTGGCTCCCGGCACCTACACGGTCAAGTGCGGCGTCAAGCAGGGCAAGTCCGGCAAAGAGGGCCTGAAGCCCTGGCAGACCGCCGACAGCTCCACAACCTTCACCGTCAAGCAGTTTGAGCCGCCCACCATCACCTGCTCGGGCAGCCCCAGCTCGCTCAAGCCGGGTGAGACGGCCACCATCACTGCGGCAGGCGTCAGCCCTCAGAATCGTCCTCTGACCTACTCCTACTCGGCAGCTTCCGGCACGGTCAGCGGCAGCGGCAATACCGCTTCCTTCAACTCCACCGGCGCGCCCACCGGCCCCGTCGAAGTCACCTGCAATGTCTCGGATGACAAGGGGCAGACGGCTTCCGCCACCACCACGGAGACCATTCTGGCGCCGCCTCCGCCGCCGGGACCCTCGCCTGAGCAGAAGCGCCTCGAATCGCGTCTCGCACTGCACAGCATCTTCTTCCCGACCGACAAGCCCTCCAAAGCGAACCCCGAAGGCGGCTTGCTCGACAGCCAGAAGGCCACCCTTTCCACTCTGGCCACCGACTTCAAGGAGTATCTGACCTTCAAGCCGGATGCTCACATCACTCTCACCGGTCACACTGATCCCCGCGGTTCGGCTGCCTATAACATGGCACTCTCCGATCGCCGCGTCGCCAGCGCCAAGGACTACCTGGTAAGCCAGGGCGTGCCCGCGGCAAATATCGACACTACCGGCGTAGGCGAAGAGCGTCAGCTCACCGCCGACGAAGTCAAGTCTCTGGTGGAGCAGAATCCTGACCTCACCGATTCTCAGAAGACCAGGTTCATGCACAACCTCTCCAAGATTGTGCTGGCCCAGAATCGCCGGGTCGACGTCACCCTTAGCACCACAGGGCAGCAGTCCGTGCGGCTCTATCCGTTCAACGCAGCAGACTCCATGACGCTCATGGATGAAAAGGCTCCGGTTCGCAAGGCGAAGAAAGCCAAGTAAGCCGGCGCAGTTCCTGCTCAACCGCCGGGGAGGCGCGCAAAATGCCTCCCTGGCGCTCGAAAGGCTGTTCGAATTTCAAGTCTGAATCGCAAGGAGAAAGTTATGGATTCGCGAGGGATGAAGCCAGTCTGCCTTATGTTTGCGGCAGCGAGCCTTTTGCTTTTGCCCATGGGCTGCAAAAAGGCTCCCCCCATTACGCTCTCGGCCGAGGCTGCGCCTCCAGCCGTCTTTCCGGGTGAGCCTGTCACTGTGACCGCAACCCCCGGATCCGTTTCCACCAAGAAGAACAACAGCGTGGTCTACAGCTGGTCGGGAGATGGCGTCACCGGCAACGGAAACGTCGCCAAGGTCGCCACCGACAATCAGGCCCCCGGCTCCTACACCGTGAAGGCGCAGGTCAAGCAAGGCAAGAAGGGCAAGGAAGGCCTCAAGCCCGGCCAGACGGCCGATGCCACCGCATCCTATACCGTCAAGGCCTTCGAGCCGCCGACCATCAGCTGCTCCGCCAGCCCCACCACCATCAAGCCCGGCGAAACCAGCACCGTGACCGCTACCGCGGTCAGCCCGCAGAATCGCCCGCTGACCTACAGCTACTCTGCCGCCTCGGGCGCCATCAGTGGCAGCGGCTCCTCGGCCACCTTCAACTCCACCGGCGCGCCGACAGGTTCGGTTGAGATCACCTGCACCGTAGCCGATGACAAGGGCCACTCGGTGAACTCCGGCACCTCGGTCACCATCGTTGCGCCGCCGCCGCCGCCTCAGCCCCACACCCAGGCGCTTTGCTCCATCTCGTTCGATAAGGACAAGAAGCGTCCGACCCGCGTCGACAATGAAGCCAAGGCCTGCCTCGACGACGTGGCTCTTGACCTCCAGAAGCAGCCCGATGCCAAGGCCGTGGTCGTCGGCAATGCCGATGCCAAGGAACAGGCAAAGACTGCCAAGCAGGAAGCCTTCGCCGCGAAGCATAAGCACGCCAAGGTGGAGAACTTCGCCGCCGAGCGCGCCGTCAACACCAAGGACTACCTCGTCACAGAGAAGGGCATTGACGCCTCCCGCGTCAGCGTCATGACCGGAGCCGATTCCGCCCAGACCGTTGCCAATTACCTGGTACCGGCGGGCGCCAGCTTCGCGCAGGACGTGCAGGGAACCACCGCGGTCGATGAGTCCGCTGTCAAGGCTCAGCCCCGCAAGCCCCTCGGCGCCAAGTCGCACAAGGCCGCGGCTAAGTAGGCGACGAAGCAACACCCGTTCCACCCGGTCTGGCGGGTAGGGCCCAATCCGGCCCGCTCGCCAGATTCAAATGGAATCCAGCCATTGACTCAGAGGTTGACCGGCATCCCCGGTCAGCCTCTTTGTTTTGGCTGTGCATTTTCAACCCTCGTACAATGGATTCAAGGGAGTCTCTCTCGTTCATGTGCCGGTTCGCATCCCATCTCGCCCCATCGCGCCGCCTGCGTGCGCTCTGGTGTTTGGCTCTTATCGCCCTTATGACCTCCACCCTGCGCGCGCAGCCCGTCTGGACCTCTGTCGGTCCTGATGGCGGCGACGCCCGCGCCTTTGCCGCGGTTCCCGGCCAGCCGCAGCACCTCTACCTCGGTACGGTCAATTCCTGGATCTACGAATCCTCCGACGGCGGCTCCACCTGGCATCGCCTCTCGCGCCTCGCCGCATCGGATGACCTCGTCGTCGATCACATCGTTGTGGACCCCCGCAATCCCGCCCGCATCTACGCCGCCGCCTGGGTCATCGACCATCCCGACGGCGGCCTCTGGACAAGCCTCGACGGCGGCCGCACCTGGAGCGAAGTTCCCGCCCTCCACGGTCAGTCCATCCGCTCCTTCGCCATGGCCCCCGAGAATCCCAATCTCCTCTTCGCCGGCACGCTGCAGGGAGTCTTTCGCAGCGCCGATGCAGGCGTCACCTGGGATCAGATCAGCCCGCCGGGTAGCCGCGAGATTCACGAGGTCGAGTCGCTTGCCGTCGACCCCGTCCACCCCGACACCGTCTACGCCGGTACCTGGCATCTTCCCTGGAAGACCACCGACGGCGGCCAGACCTGGCACAACATCAAGAAGGGCGTCATTGACGACTCTGACGTCTTCTCCATCCTCATCGACCCCGCCAAGCCAAACACCGTCTACGCCAGCGCCTGCAGCGGCATCTACAAGAGCGAAACCGCGGGCGAGCTCTTTCGCAGGATTCAGGGCATTCCCGCCACCGCGCGCCGCACCCGCATCCTCCGCCAGGATCCACAACATCCGGCCACCGTCTACGCCGGCACCACTGAAGGCCTCTACCGCACCACCGATGCAGGCCGCCACTTCCAGCTCATGACCAGCCCCGACGTCATCGTCAACGATGTCTACGTCGATCCTGCTGACTCGAGCCACATCCTCCTTGCAACCGATCGCGGCGGCGTCCTCGCCAGCACCGACGGCGCAAAGACCTTCACCGCCTCCAACACAGGCTTCTCCGAGCGCAAGGTCGAAGCCCTCCTCATCGATCACGCTGATTCCCATCGTCTTTATGCCGGTGTCGTAAATGACAAGGCCTACGGCGGCGCCTTCGTTTCCTCCAATGGCGGAGCCTCCTGGAGGCAGATTGCCGACGGACTCGACGGCCGCGATGTCTTCGTCCTCGCCCAGGCCCCGGACGGAACTCTCCTCGCCGGGACCAACAGCGGTATCTTCGCCCTCGCGCCCGACGCCAAAGCCTGGCAGCCCCGCAGCACCATCGCCAATACCCTCGTCAAAGCCGCCACCGAAACCATCAAGGGCACGCGCGTTCATATCGAAAAGCACGTCAAGGATCAGCTTCGCCAGATGGATGGCCGCGTCTTCGCCCTCGATCTCTCCGGCGATGTCTGGCTCGCCTCCACCACCGGCGGCATCTACACCAGCCGCGATCAGGGAGCCACCTGGCAGGGCGGTCCCGTCATGGGCGTCGCGGGCTATCTCTCCCTCACCATCCACGGCTCGCTCATGGCGGCTGCGCGCCCAGACGGCGTGGTGCTCTCCAGGGATGGCGGCCAGAGCTGGTGGCCCATGAGCACTCCCACCGTCCTCACCCGCATTCACCGCGTCGTCTTTTCCAATGACGGCACCCTCTGGCTCGGTGCGCGCGAGGGCGTCTACTTCACCCACAACAACGGGAAAAAGTGGATGTGGGCGCAGCGCCTGCCCATCGTGGACATCGACGACCTCTACTACGACGCAGCAGCCAACCGAGTCCTCGTCAGCTCCCGTCAAAGCGACTTTGTCTATGCAATGGACCCGGCCTCTCTCGACTGGAAGTGGTGGCAGACCGGCTACAAGCTCTCTGCTGTCCGCGCCGCAGGCGACCGCCTGCTTGCCGCCTCGCTCTATGACGGCGTCCTCATCGAACCACGCTCCGCCGCCACTGAGGTAGGCCGAAAGTGATGCGTCCTCCCCGCCTCCGGTATCATCGATAGAGTATGCAGGCAGAAACCGCAGCACCCCGCGCCACCCAGGCCTTTCGCACCTACGACCCCGGACTCGAGCCCATCGCCGCCAAGGTGATGTCCCAGCAGCGGCTCGACTTTCAGGATGGCCTCGCGCTCTATCGCTCACCCGACGTGCTCGCCGTCGGCTGGCTCGCCAACCACGTCCGCGAGCGCCTGCACGGCGATACCACCTACTTCAACGTCAATCGCCACATCAACCCCACCAACGTCTGCGTCGCCGCCTGCAAGCTCTGCGCCTTCGGCCGCAAAAAAGGCGACCCGGCCGGCTACACCATGGCCCTCGAAGAGGCCTGGCAGTCCGCCGCCTCGGGCTACACCGAAGCAGTCACTGAGTTCCACATCGTCGGCGGCCTCCACCCCGACCTCCCGCTCGAATACTTCCTCGATCTCGTCCGCGGCCTCAAGCAGCGCTTCCCGCAGGTCCACATCAAAGCCTTCACCATGGTCGAGGTCGCCTTCCTCGCCCGCCGCGCCAAGCTCACCATCGAGCAGACTCTCCTCAAGCTCCGCGAAGCCGGCGTCGACTCCATGCCCGGCGGCGGTGCAGAAATCTTCTCCCCGCGCGTCCGCTCCATCATCTGCGACCACAAAATCGATGGCAGCGAGTGGCTTGAGACCGCGCGCCTTGCCCACAAGCTCGGCTTCAAGTCCAACGCCACCATGCTCTACGGCCACATCGAGAGCGATGAGGACCGCGTCGATCACCTCATCAAGCTCCGCGAGGTGCAGGACGAAACCGGCGGCTTCCAGACCTTCATCGCCCTCGCCTTCCACCCGGAGAACACCCCGCTCGATCACCTGCCCGTCACCACCGGCCTTACGGACATTCGCCAGGTCGCCGTCAGCCGCCTCCTGCTCGATAACTTCCCGCATATCAAGGCCTACTGGCAGATGCTCACGCCCAAAATCGCGCAGATCGCCCTCCGCTTCGGCGCTGACGACATCGATGGCACCGTCGTCGAAGAGAAGATCTACCACGACGCCGGCGCCACCACGCCGCAGGGCATGACCCGCAAAGAGCTCAGCCGCCTCATCACCGAGGCCGGTCGCATCCCCGTCGAGCGCGACACTCTCTACCGCCCCGTCACCCGCACCGAGACCAGCTTCACCGTCGCGGTGTAAGGCCCGCACACGAAGGACGAGCACGAAATGATTGGTATTGGTCCGGCCGCGCTGTTTGGACTGTGCTTCGGATTCATGTTCGGCACAGGATGCTCGCTGGCCATCATGTATTCCATCTATCAGGGCGGCTATCGCAAGGGCGTGGAAGAGTCGCTGGCGCCGGAGAAGTCAAAGCGATTCACGCTCGCCCTTGCAAGGATCGAGGCCCGCCGCCGGGCCAGCGCTCAGGCCTCTCGAAACTAGCGTCTGCTGCCGCAGCGCCTCGCCATTCTTCATGACAAACCGCACATGCTCCACCACGCTCTTGTCCTTGCGGGTCATCCGGCCCGCAATCACATCCGCGGAGTAGCCCCGCTTCAGCTCGCCATCTGTGCTGCTCGCCAGGGTAGATGCGCCACGTGCAGCGTTTCCGCCTGCACACCGCTTCTCCGCGTCGCGGCGTCTCCAACTACACCAGTTCGTTCGTTACCACACAATCTTCGACGCAAACTGCAACTGCCGCGCAGGCCCAGCTGCAGTCACCCGGCCAAAGCTCGAATCCGTCATCGTGAAGTCAGGGTTCAGGAATTGCGCGTGATTCAAGGCATTGAACGCTTCCACGCGCAGCTCCAGGTGCGCCGCTTCGTGCAGCGGAATGAGCTTGCCGATTCCGAAGTCCCAGTTGTTCACTCCGGGACCAGTCAGGATGTTGGCTCCCGAATCGCCGAACATGCTGGGCGCGGGCTGCGCAAAGCATGACGGGTCGATCCAGTAATTGCCATTCGTCCGCACGTCTTTGTTGCGCAGCGAAGAACGGCCATCGCACGTGCGGTTGGCCCGATAGCTCGTCAGAGGGTCCATGGACGTGGTATTCGCGGCCAGCACCGTAAATGGATTCCCTTTGGAAAAGGTCGCAATCATATCAATCGTCCATCCGCTCGCCAGCGCCCGCACCACCGGCTTCTCCGGTGAGAGGAATTTCTCCAGGCTGTCCATCTGCCACACGCCGCTTGCCACCAGTCGCTTCGGCACATTGAAGCCCGCCATCCCCTTGTCGCAGACCAGGCACGTGCCGCGCTGATTGATGCCCACCGGCGCGCCTCCCTGTTCTGTGTTGGTCAGTACCTTCGACCATGTGTAGTTCGCCACAAAGCTCAAGCCGCCAGAAAACTGTCGCTGCAGCTTGGCAACCAGAGCGTTGTAGCTTGAAAAACCCTCGTTGGCGGCAGCATAGACATACGTGAACTGCTTGAACGGTTTCACTGAGGGATTGCACTGGTACGTTCCAGCCGAAGAACAGTCGTCGGCATTCCACCGGATGGGCAGCTTGCGCGATTGCGATCCGATATAGTCCACCTCGGCGATCGTGTTGCCGCGGATGGATTGCTGAATCGCGAAGC
This sequence comes from Acidobacteriota bacterium, assembly GCA_021781795.1. Lineage (GTDB taxonomy): Bacteria > Acidobacteriota > Terriglobia > Terriglobales > Acidobacteriaceae > Telmatobacter. The sequence continues at coordinate 5,722 of JAJXWA010000037.1, read as the reverse complement.
TCCACTGGTTGATATAAGGCGTGCGGAGCCCAGGATCCAGAGTGAAGATGCTGCCGCTGATCGTATCCGCGAACTGCTGCGTGATGGGAGTCTGCGAGATAGGCGGAAACACATTCTGCCCCATCACATAGGTGGGCATAGGCGTCGAAGGATCGTTCACGATGGATTGCACAATCGCCACGCCTGGAGCCGTGATGGCAAAGAGCAGATAGAGCGCGTTCTCGGCGGGATAGTAGGTTCCAGTGCCCGCGCGCACCACGGTGTTCGATGAAAACTTCGGTTGCCAGGAGACGCCCACACGCGGTGCAAAGTTATTGAGATCGACGCTGTAAATCGATGGAGAAATATCCCCCAGCGCGGCAAAGCGCACCGCGCCCGTCTTCAGATCCACGGCGTGCGGATACAGGCTGTCGTGTCCGGTCGCATTGGGCGGAGTGCTCAAATTCCACGCCAGCCCTGCGTTCACTGTGAGGCCGTTCCGCACGCGCCATGTGTCCTGTACATACGGAGTCACGGCGGTCCAGCGAAAATGAGTGCGCGGCATCGAGGTCACGCTGCCGTTCAGCGGCATGCCAAGCAGGAAATCCGCAAACGAATTGCCCGTGCCCGCAACCGGCGCGGGCTTGCCGCTCGCATCGGGACCAAGCTGTGCCGTGTAGACGGAGTTGAACCACACGCCGCCTCGCGAGTAGAAATTCGAGCTCTCCTGCACCGTGCGAACGTAATTCACGTCACCGCCCAGGCTCAGTTCGTGCTTGCCAACCAGATAGCTCAGGCTGTCGTGGAACTGGTACTGGTTATCGGTGTTGCCAATCAGCCCCTGATTGCGCCCGAACGAAGGCGCCGTGGAACTGCCGGAGAGATTGAACCCCGCAAGAAAGATTCCCGGCAGGCCGTTGGGATCAGCCGTGCCCGTAAATCCGAGCGGCCCTTGCACATCCGTTTGCGATTCGCCCGCCGAGTAGACCGATGGGCGCAGCCACCCAATCCGCATCTCGTTCACCACGCGCGGCGTCAGCGTGCGTGTCCATTGCAGCATGAACAGGTGCGTGTCCAGCGGAAAGCCGTACCCAGAGAGAGGGAAGAGTCCCGCATCCACGGTCGGCGAGTTCTCGTACACAAATTGTCCGAAAAGACTGTTGGACGGGCCGAGATTCGCATCGATTCGCGTGCCCCACTGGTCGTAATTGTCCGTGGTTTTCGGATTGCCCGCCAGATTGCTGGGCCCCAGGCCGCTCGCCGGCCTGTAGTAGGCGAGCAGAGCCTTCGCCATCGAATTGATCCGGCCCGAGGGAATGATGTTCCCCGGAAAAGGCTGGCGCTTGCCCGTCGTCGCATCATAGCTGGCCGGGTCATAAATCGTGACAGGCGTGGAAAGGCCAAGCAACTCCGAGAAATCCCCGTCAAACATCTTCTGCGTTGGCACGGTAGCGCGGGCAATCTCCGAGAGCATTTGCCGCCGCCCTTCGTAGTGGCCAAACGCAAACAGGCGATTGTGCAGAATCGGCGCGCCAATCGCGCCGCCAAATTGATTGCGCTGGAACGGCGCCGGAGCCGTGCCCGGCGGATCGAAATAGTTGCCCGCATCGAAGGCCGCGTTTCGCAGAAACTCGAAGACCTCGCCATGAACCTGGTTCGACCCCGCGCGCGTCACCACGCTCACGACGCCTGCACTGTTCGGCCCTTCCGAGGGAAGAAAGAAGCCCTCATGAATCTTGAACTGATCGATCGCAGCCACGGAGAGATTCAACGAAGCCTGGCCCAGGCGGCTTCCCGCCGTAGACATGCCATTCATGTAGAAGCCCGTCAAATCCTGCTCATTCCCATCAATGACAATCGTGCGGTCGGGGTGCCCTGTCTGCAGCGTCAGGAAATCTGAAACCGTCGTGCCGGAGGTCTGGGCGGCTCCCGACAACAGACCAAGTTGCAGGAAGTCGCGGCCGTTGAGCGGCAGCTTGCTCACGCTCTCTGACTCGATCAGGGTGCCGAGTTCATTCGATGTCGGCTCGGAAAGGGAGGCCGCGCCGGAGGCGTCCACGTTCACCGTGGTAGCAACGGTTCCCGGCTGGAGCGTGGCATTCTGGCTCACGCGCTGCGATGCGGTAATCCGAAAGTCGGAGAGAAAATACGAAGTAAATCCCTCGTGCGAAACCTCCAGCGAATACACCCCCGGCTGCAGGGAAGGAAAAATGTAAAGCCCCTGATCGTTGGTCCGCGTCGTGACCCGCAGATTCGTCAGCGTGCTGACGAGCGTGATCTCGCAACCCCCAATCACCGCGCCGGTCGGATCCTGCACAACCCCTTCCAGCACAGACGCGTTGGATTGTCCCGAAAGAAGTTCAACGCACTGGCTCCATCCCAAAACGATCAAAAAAATTACGACTGCAAACTTACGCATCCCGCTTGCCTTTTCTCTTTACAGCGATTCATGGCTTGCTGCACCCCGAAGCCGATGCCGTCGAGTCAACGCGGCCGGCAGGCAGCGGCAACTTTGTGCGGAAGCGGGCAGGACACAGATCTCCCATACTGCTCGAATGGAGCGAGATTACGCCGGCATGAGGGCTTTGCCATCGGCAGAAGGATGCGCCAATGAGTCAATCGTAAGTATCAGACAAGATGTGAGTTATATCACAAGGTAGATGGGGCCAGTGGGCGTGGAATCACGGCCCCACCCATGCGGGCGGGATCAATCATCGCGCCGCACCACTTCGCCGTTCTTCATCACAAACCGTACATGCTCGCACACGCGGATATCCTTCAGCGGGTCGCCCGGCACCGCGATGATGTCCGCGTACGCGCCCGGCTTCAGCTCGCCAATCTGCCCCGCCCAGCCCAGCAGCTTTGCCCCGTGCAGCATGTCCGCCTGCAGCACCGCCAGCGGCGTCATCCCGTACTGCACCATCAGCGTCAGCTCGCGCGCCTGCGTCCCATGCGGAAATGGCCCCACATCCGACCCCACCGCAAACTGCACGCCCGCCGCCACCTGCTTCTTGAACTCGCTGATCTTGTACTCCAGCATCGCTGCTTCGCCCGCTGCCTGGTCCTGCGACTCGCGATGATGCGCAAAGTAGTCGAAGATCGTAAACGTCGGCACGGCAAAGATGCCTTTTTCCTTCATCAGCCGCATCGTCTCATCGCTCAGTTGCGTCGCGTGGTCAATGGACGCCACACCGGCCTCCGCCGCATACAGCGTCCCCGGCTCGCCCATCGCGTGCACGCCCACCGTCGTTCCCAGCCGCCGCGCCTCTTCCACCGCCGCCGTTAGTTGCACCGCAGTGTACTGGTAGGGTGTGTGCAGCACGCCATCTACCATCTCGTCGGGCCCGGTCTCGTAGATCTTCACAAAATCCGAGCCTTCTTTGTGCTGCGCGCGAATCACCTCCACCATCTGCTCCGCATCATTCGCGCGGTCTGCATTCGACAGGACATGCTGCGCCGGGTTGAAGTGATTCGCATCCTCATGTCCGCCCAGGATGTCGATCGCGTTGCCGCTCACCCGCATCCGCGGCCCCGGAATCAAGCCCTGATTGATCGCGTCTCGTACTGCGCTGCTCGCCGAGCCCGCGCCCTCCGTGCCCATGTCGCGCTCCGCCGTGAACCCTGCCATCAGGTCCGCCTTCGCCGCCTGCTCCGCCAGAATCGTCCGCCACGGCACGGACTCCACGACGGTCTGCAAATCCTCCGCGCCCGGATGCAGAAACAGATGCACGTGCGCGTCAATCATCCCCGGCAGCAGCGTCGTATCGCCCAGGTCCATCACCTTCGAGCCCGCCGGATGCTCCACGCTCGTGCCCACTGCCCGGATGCGTTCACCCTCCACCAGCACCTCACCCGGCTCCAGCATCTTCCCCGTCGCCACATCCAGCAGCCGCGCCGCATGCAGCACAATCGGCGTCGCCGGTTTCGCGCCTTCTTGTCCCCATGCCGCCCATCCCGCGCCGGCACTGAGCCCCATACACAACACCACACTCATCCAAGTTCGCATGGCATCGACTATGCCGCATCGCCCGCCAAATGTCGAGTCATCCTTCCTTGCATCTCCTTCATCTCCACGGACCGCCCTCCATCACTCGCTGATTGATACAATCCGCTCAAGCTGCATCATCAACATGCCTTCACCCTCATCCCTGCAACGCACTATCCTCGGCCTCGACCTCGGCGGCACCAAGACCGCCTGCGTCGAAGGCACACTCGACGCCCGCATCCTCCAGCGCAGCGAATTCGAAACCCGCGCCGCCGAGCCCTTCGCGCAGACCTTCCCCACGCTCCTCGCGCAAGCCCGCAAGGTGATCGACAACGCCGGCCGCTCCGGCCGTAGCGTCCGCGCCATCAGCGTCTCCATCGGCGGCCCGCTCCGCATTGAAGAAGGCTTCCTCATCAATCCGCCCCACCTGCCTGGCTGGCACGCCATCCCGCTCAAAGCCGAGCTCGCGCGCGCATTTCCCGGCCTGCCCGTCTTCGTCGAGCACGACGGCAACGCCGGCGCCCTCGCCGAGTTTCACCACGGCGTCGGCAAAGGCCGCGCCAATCTCCAGCACCTCATCTTCCTCACCTTCGGCACCGGCATCGGCGCGGGCTTCATCGTCAACGGCCACATCCTGCGCGGCGTCACGGACACCGCCGGCGAAGTCGGCCACTGGCGTCTCGCCGAAGATGGCCCGCCCGGCTTCGGCAAGCGCGGCTCATGGGAATCCTTCGCCTCTGGTGCGGGCCTCGTCGAGCTCGCCGCCGAAATGTTCCCCGCGCGCTGGACCGTTCATGCCCCCATCCGCTCGCTCGTTGAAGCCATGCTCCGCGACGACACCGACGCTCTCGCCGTCGCCGCCGTCGCAGGCAAATGGATGGGCCGCGGCCTCGCGCTCCTCATCGACGCGCTCAATCCGCAGATCATCGTCTTTGGTTCTCTCGGTGTCGTCCTCGGCGAGCGCATCCTCGGGCCCGCGCGCCAGGTCATCTCTCAGGAAGCCCTGCCGCAGGCCGCTGCCGCATGCGAGCTACTGCCCGCCGCGCTCGGCTCCCGCATCGGCGATGTCGCCGCGCTCATGGCCGCGCTTACGCATCCCAGCGCGCGCAGCCTCTTTGCACCGTAGCTGTCAGTAAGCCGCAATCCCCGTCAGGTGCTGCCCCAGCACCAGCGCATGAATATCGTGCGTACCCTCGTAGGTCTTCACGCTTTCGAGATTCATCATGTGCCGCATGATCGGGTAGTCTTCCGTGATGCCGTTCGCGCCCAGAATGTCCCGCGCCATCCGCGCGCACTCCAGCGCCATCCACACGTTGTTCCGCTTCGCCATGCTGATGTGCTGATGCCCCACCGTTCCCGCGTCCTTCAGCCGTCCCACCTGCAGGCTCAGCAGCTGTGCTTTCGCAATCTCGCTCGCCATCCACACCAGCTTTTCCTGCACCAGCTGATGACTCGCGATGGGCTGGTTATGAAACTGCTTCCGCGTCTGCGCGTAGTGCAGCGCCGTGTCATAGCAGGCCATCGCCGCGCCAATCGCGCCCCAGCTGATCCCGTACCGCGCCTGGTTCAGGCACATCAGCGGACTCTTCAGCCCGCCCGTTCCAGGCAGCAGATTCGCCGCCGGCACGCGCACATCTTCAAGGGAGAGCCCGCTCGTCACGGACGCGCGCAGGCTCCACTTTCCATGCACCTCCGTTGCGCGAAAGCCGGGCCGGTCCGTTTCCACCAGGAAGCCGCGCACGCGGTTATCCTCGTCCT
>JAJXWA010000081.1 GCA_021781795.1 Acidobacteriota bacterium | reverse complement strand
AGCGCTGGTGACGGACCAAGGCACGCATTGAACCGCGACCGGCGCAGACATGGACGGCGGTGAGCGCCAGGATGGGAATTCACTGAAATTTGTCGTGCACGGGAGCAGGTGGCACAGGACTACACTGCAAGGGGAGTTGTGTATCCGCATGAGAATCTGCGCAGGGAATCGAAGGGTCTGGACGATGGGATTGGCTCTGATGGCGGGCAGCGTGCTGCATGCGCAGGGGAGCGTCGCGGACGGCTGGCACGTGCTGGGCAAGGAGGGTCGCGGGCTGCTGGGCACGGTGACTGCCGTCCATTCGGACCACTACTCCGTGAAGACCGAGAAGGGCGTGCGCGCCGAAGTGTACTTCAGCGCCAACACAAGGATGGTGGATCAGCACCTGCCGGCAAACGCCGCGCAACCGGTGGATTGCCTCGCCATGGCGGAGGCCGGACAACTGGAGGGCACGCTGCAGCCTGTCAAGCCGGAGGCGATCCGGCGACGGGATGTGATAATGGCGGGCGGGCGCGTGGGTGCGAAGACGGGCGATGTGGGCGCTGTGGTGATCGCGCGGCTGGATCCGGTGTGCGCCAGGCAGGCGCAGAGGCGCGCAAAGGAGTACGGCAAGACGTGGGTGGCCGGGCGAGTGACGGCGATTTCAGGAAATGAACTGACGCTGGAGACGGTGATGGACCCGGCGTTGGTGCGGGTTGTCCTGACGGATGCGACGGTCCTGAAGCGGCAGGAGTCGGCGATTCCTGTGAGCGCGCTGGTGGTGGGCGATTCGGTGCGCATCGCGGGGTCGCGCGCGCATGGAGTATTTACGGCGAAGACGATTGCGGTGATGCGCCGTCCGCCGATGCCGCGGCCTCGCGGTGGGCCCGTCTTGCCGCACGGCGGTGAACCGCCACAGTAGGAAGCCCACGTCAGCGGACTGACTGCAGGATGGACTGAGCCCAGGCGATGGCCTGCTCAGCTGTGCTCTGGAGATGGTTTGCGGGCACGCCATGCCGTGCGGCGAGGGCGTCGCATTGGGGCCAGTCCGCGAGTTCGAAGGCTTCGATCCAGGAAAGCGCCATGCGTTCGGGGGTGGGGCAGCCTACGAGAGCTTCGCGGATGCCGGAGCGCAGCGGGAGCATGGCGACGGCTTCCTCGGCGGGTGTGCGGAGCATTGCGGGGAGCAGGCTGAACATGCCGAGCAGGTACTGTTCGGTTGGGTCAAGGCGCAATTGAGCGGCAGCCAGCTCGCAGAAGCGAGCGCGAACGAGCGCCATGCGGATCAGCTCACCGGAAGACGACGCGGCGAGCTCGCTGGTGATGACGAGCGTGGCGAGATGGCGAAAGGCAACTTCTCCCACGGTGAGAATGGCGGAGCGGATGGACCGGATCTCGTCGCGATGCGGGTACAGGGGTGAGTTGACGAGGCGCAGGAGGCGATAGGTGAGGGCGGCGTCGCGCTTGATGAGTGGGCAGAGGTCCTTCAGGTCGAGGGGCTGCTCCTGAAGGCGCTGGAGGATGTGGAAGTACTCGACGGTATTGGCGGGCACGCTGCGCCTGCTGAGCAGGGTGGGCCGGCAGAAGTAGTAGCCCTGGAAGAGCGTGAAGCCCTCGGCGCGGGCCTGCTGGAACTGCTGCTCGGTTTCAACTTTTTCGGCAAGCAGTCGGATGCGCTTTCCACGCAGGCGCTGGAGGAGACTCTGGCGGTCAGCGGGACCTGAGAGCAGGAAATCCACCTTAATGTAGTCGGCGATTTCGATCAGAGGCTCAAAGCGCGGCGCCCAGACAAAGTCGTCGAGGGCGATGCGATAGCCGCGGGATTTAAGCCTGCAACAGGCTTCGATGAGCTCCGGTGTAGGCTCGACGGTTTCGAGCACTTCGAGCACGGTGAGCGGTGGTGGCAGAAGTTCGACGAAGCTGCCCGTAAGGACCTCAAGGGTGCAGTTGAAGAACGCCGGGTATCCACCGGTGAGCGAATCCAGACCAAAGACGACGGTGTTGTCGAGCATGGTGCGGGAGGCAACCTCGACGTCGCCGCGGAAGGCGGTCTCAGGGCCGTTGCGAAAGAGCAGTTCGTACGCATAGAGCCTGCCCGCCGCGTCAAGTATGGGCTGACGGGCGACGTAGCGGAGGACTACGCCGGCTTCCGCGGGGGACAGGGATGCGGGCGGCGCGGGTGCGGTTTGCGACGTCATCTTTTCCCCCACAGGGTTCATCGTGCGCCGGGCGGGAAAACTTCAGTCGCCTCCGAGGGACAGGCAGCCGGTGAATGACGGTTTATGCGCCCATGAACATGCCACCGTTGACATCGAGGACATGGCCGGTGATGTACGCGGCGGCGTCGGAGGCGAGGAAGGCGACGGACTGAGCGATGTCTTCTGCCGTGCCGGGACGCCCGAGGGGGATGGTGGCCATCATGGCTTCGCGCTGCTTGTCGTCGAGCACCGCGGTCATGGGCGTCTCAATGTAGCCGGGGGCGACGGCGTTGACGGTGACGCCGCGAGAGGCGACCTCGCGGGCGAGTGAGCGGGTGAAGCCGATGAGGCCGGCCTTGGACGAGGCGTAGTTGACCTGGCCGGCCTGGCCGGTGCGGCCGACGACGCTGGTGATGTTGAGGATGCGGCCCCAGCGGTTTTTGAGCATGGCGGGGAGCAGAGCCTGGGTGAGCAGGAAAGCGCCGGTGAGATTGGTGTTGAGGACGTCGTCCCAGTCGGCGCGCTTCATGCGCATCATGAGGCCGTCGCGGGTGATGCCGGCATTGTTGACGAGGATTTCGACTTTGCCGTAGCGCTCGAGGACGGCCTTTGCGCCGGACTTGAGGGAGTCTTCACTGGCGACATCGAGGGTGAAGGCAGCGGCCTGGCCCCCGGCAGCGGTAATCTCATCGGCGAGAGCGGCGAGCTTGTCAGCGCTGCGGGCGGCGAGGGCGACGGTGGCACCGGCGCGGGCGAGTTCCAGGGCGCAGGCCCGTCCAATTCCCTGGCTGGCTCCTGTGACCAGCGCGATTCTTCCCTGCAAAGTGGCCATGTCTTACTCCCGTATGAAGGTGCGCCGAGGCGCGAGATTCAGGAATTGATTATATGGGGCGGGAGCGGTGAAACCGGTCAGCCGGGAGGGGACTAGCTGGACGGGGCGATGGCGATCGAGGGGCTACCCGCGCGAACGGCCCGGCGGACGGGCTCGGCCGGCCAGACGTAGACGGCGAGGCGGCGGGAATAGTGCAGGACGGGGGGCGTGTCCGGAAGGGTGATGCCGATGGAGGCAGCGAGGTCGTTGCGGTGGATCTCGGCCTCGGCTTCTTCAAGGGGCCAGGGCACATGGTGAATGTTGGCGCGGACGAGGTTGCCGCTTCGGTCGTGGGTGAAGAGGCAATAGCGTTCGGTGAGGAAATGTTCCAGCGAGCCGGGGCGGCTCTCGACGAGACGGCGCGTGGGACCGAGGCCGCGATAGCGAGCAATGAAGAGCACGGGGCGGCTGGCGAAGCGACGCCGGGAGTAATACGAAAATTCGCGCTCGGAACGCTGTTCGATGCGCATCTCTGCCCAGAAGTAGGGCAGGTGGTAGAAGCCGCGGGCAAAGGCGACGGCAAGGAGGCTCGCGGCGTCAAGCGAGAAGAAATAGACCCCCTGTGCGCCGGTGCGCGAGTCGCGAACGTAGGTGCGGAGGTTCAGCTCAGGGAACTGACGGGCGGTCGGGACGGGTGGAATGCCGCGGATTTTGATGCGGTCCATCCAGAAAGGAACGACGCCGAGCCAGGCCGAGCCCTGAAAAGTGTCCACCTGCAGGCCATCAGGCAGGTGAGGAGCGATTTGATCGACGGCAATGGGCCAGTGGGCAAAAAGGAGGTCATTCCAGCGCTGGGTCATAATCCAGCGGCCCGAGGGCAACGGCCGGGGTCTCTGTGACGAGCGCACTTTGATCTCCCGCATGGAGCCGCTTCTCCTGCCTACAATCGTTAGACGCAGAGTGCACCATGACCGGCTCAGGAAAACACCAGCCCACTCATGTCGTATTCTGTTCGCGAGCCTACACAGATGTCCAGTAAATCTTTTCCTGACGGAAACGCGCGTAATCAAACGGAAGTGTTTGCGGTGCATGGGGCTGACCCCGAAGTGCTGGCCTATGCGATGGCCAAGTATTCGCGGTCGGCGCTTTCGATGCGGGAGTCTCTGACCGAGATCAGCGCGCAGCGAGCCGAACAGTTCCTCAACACCTTCTATTTTCAGTACGGTCACCGGTCCATTGCCGACTTGGCGCACATCGCCTTTGCGGTGGAGCGGCTGAGTCTGCTGGCGGCGATTGTGCTGGTGGACGAGCAGCGCTGGGACGGCCAGGAGCGCTCGACCCGCTACCAGAATTTTCTGAAGTCGGGGTGGTATTTCCCTGACTTCGGAGAGGACGCCGGGTCGGCGAAGCTCTACCGGGAGACGGTCGAGAACCTGTTTGCCGCGTATGAGCGGACGACCGCGGCGGTGCTGGCGGCGCTGGAGAAGCGCGTGGCCCGTCCGGAGGCGTTGAAGCCGGAGAGCTATGCGCGGACGTTGAAGGCGCGGGCTT
>JAJXWA010000036.1 GCA_021781795.1 Acidobacteriota bacterium | reverse complement strand
TTCCAACGACGAACATCCGACCCGTCAGCATCATCGGCGGGACTAACCTATCGAACCGCCGTATGCGGACCCGCTTGTACGGTGGTGTGGGAGGGGAGAGGCCGTGAGGCCTCCCCCTATCCCGATTAACAGCGCTTGCAGCGCGGGATTACCAGCCGAGCACGTAGGCGAAGACGAGCGGGGCGACGATGGAGGCGTCGCTCTCAATGATGAACTTTGGCGTCTTTTCGCCGAGCTTGCCCCAGGTGATTTTCTCGTTGGGGACGGCGCCGGAATAGGAGCCGTAGCTGGTGGTCGAGTCCGAGATCTGGCAGAAGTAGGCCCAGAGCGGCACGTTGTTGCGCTGCAGGTCCTGGTGGAGCATGGGCACGACACAGATGGGGAAGTCACCGGCGATGCCGCCTGCAATCTGGAAGAAGCCGAGCGGTGTATTGGCGGTGAGGTTCGTGTACCAGTCTGCGAGTTCCATCATGTATTCGATGCCTGTGCGGACGGTGTGCACATGCTTCACGTCGCCGGAGATGCAGTGGCCTGAGTACATATTGCCGAGCGTGGAGTCTTCCCAGCCGGGGACGAAGATCGGCAGGTTTTTCTGCGCAGCAGCGAGTAGCCAACTGTTCTTCGGGTCAATCTGATAAGACTTTTCGAGCTTGCCCGAGAGCAGAATCTTGTAGAAGAACTGATGCGGGAAGTAGCGTTCGCCTGCTTTGTCGGCCCTCACCCATTCTTCAAGGATTTCATTCTCGATGCGGCGCATCGCCTCCATCTCTGGGATGCAGGTGTCGGTCACGCGGTTCATGTGGCGCGAGAGCAGTGCGGCTTCGTCGGCGGGCGTGAGATCGCGATAGTGGGGCACGCGCTCATAGAAGTCGTGCGCGACAAGGTTGAAGACGTCCTCTTCAAGATTGGCGCCGGTGCAGCTGATGCCGTGAATCTTGTCCTGCCGGATCATCTCGGCAAGGGAAAGGCCGAGCTCGGCGGTGCTCATGGCGCCGCCAATGGTGACGAACATCTTGCCGCCGGAGGCGAGCAGGTCGCAGTAGCCCTGAGCCGCGTCAACCAGCGCCGCTGCGTTGAAGTGGCGGTAGTGGTGCTTGATAAACGATGTGATGGACGACATTCTTCTTTTCTTGCTCCAGTCCTTACGGTATCACATGAATTTCACTGGACTGTGAATCGTCGATGACCGCGCCCAGAGCGGGGTTGAGGGGCATTTCTTTGCCTGGTGAAGAGACGAACGAGTGGGATACGTCACATCGCTTTCGGGAGAATCGACGGACATTCACATCCGCTTGTGACAACTATCACTGCGCCTGAAACTCGATAGGTATTTCTTCGAGTGTGCGGGTACCGGCCAGATTATTTGGACGCGTAACGCACGGGAATGCAGCTCAATTTTCAGAGGAGCTTGGATTGCTTGACTTCAACCGGCTTCGGCTTTATCGGAGAGCACGGATCAGCGCATGGCTTCCTGCTGCAGCTTTGCTCCAGCTTTTTGTTTTCTGCTCCACGATGCATGGGCAGACGGACTGCCTGAGCTGTCATGGCGACAGCTCGATGCAGGATGCCGCGGGGCACAGCATCGCCGTGGATGGAAAGGTCTTCAGCGCCAGCATTCACGGAAGCCTGAAGTGCAATGACTGCCACAGCGACATTCGGGAGTATCCGCATCCGGAAAAGATTGCGGCGGTGAAATGCGAGAAGTGCCACGCGGACGCACAGTCTGAACTTGCGGGCAGCGTTCATGCTTCTGCCAGCGAGCATCCATGCACGAGCTGTCACGGCAATGCGCACGCGATAGTGGCCAAGACCAATCCTCGCTCCACGGTGTACCCGTTGAATATTCCGCGCACCTGCGGCGCCTGCCACGGGAACGACCGGATTGCGAAGGACCATCATCTTTCGAATGTGTATCCCAGCTATGTTGACTCGATTCATGGAGCGGCGCTGAGCACGGAAGGTCTCCTGGTGGCTGCCAATTGCCAGAGCTGTCATGGGTCGCACCACATTCTGAGCCATAAAGACCCCGAGAGCCCCACCAGCCGTGCCCATATCCCCTCGACGTGCGGCACGTGCCACGCGAAGATCGCAGATGAGTTTGCGAGCGGCGCTCATGGGCGCGCGCTGGCAAAAGGCAACGCAAAGGCTCCGGTCTGCACCGACTGCCATACCGCACATGCGATCCAGCAGCCTGCACAAGAGGCATTTCGTGCGCATACGGCGCCGCTTTGCGGCTCCTGCCACGCAGACAAGGCATCCACCTATCGCGACACGTTTCATTCTCAACTGAGCCTGCTCGGCGGATATGTGGATACGGCCCGCTGCTGGGACTGCCATGGATCGCACGAGGTGCTGCCGGCTTCCGATTCCCGGTCTCCAATTGCGCCGGCGAACCTTGTTCACACCTGCGGTCAGTGCCATGCGAACGCGAATGCGCGTTTTGTGAAATATCAGCCACACGCCAATGCGCATGACTGGAGATCCAATATGCCGCTCTATTTTGTGCGGCTGTTTATGAATGTCCTGCTGGTGAGCGTGTTGACATTTTTCCTGATTCATACGCTCTTGTGGATCGTCCGCGCACGCCTGGAACAGGTGAAGAGTCGAGCAGGAAATGGAGGAAGGAATGCCTGAAGCAGAGCGGATTCCGGGCAGCGTTGCAGGGCCAGAGGGAGTTGCGGAGAGGCATTTTGTGCGCTTTACGGCAGGGCAGCGCTATCTGCACGTCGTACTGTTCAGCACGTTTCTTGGGCTGGCTGCAACAGGACTGCCGCTACGCTTCAGCGACACCTTCTGGGCGCAGGGCATGGCGAGAACGGTGGGCGGATTTGGGGCGATCCTGTTCTTTCACAAGTTCTGCGCGCTGGCGCTGACGGTCGCCTTTCTAATTCATGTCATCGACATCGCCAACCGCGTGCTGGTCAGGCATGAAAAGGGAATCCTGTGGGGACCGACATCGATGGTCGCGAACTGGAAGGATGTGAAGGATCTTTGGGGACACTTCCGCTGGTTTGTTGGCCTGGGGCCGCGGCCGAAGTTTGAGCGGTATGCCTACTGGGAGAAGTTCGATTACTGGGCAGTGTTCTGGGGCATGGTCGTCATCGGGTTCTCAGGCTACGCGATGTGGTTTGCTCCGTTCTTCGCAAAGTTTCTACCGGGCTGGGCGCTGAATGCCGTGTTGATTGTGCACAGCGAGGAAGGCCTGCTGGCGATTCTTTTCATCTTCATGATTCACTTTGTGAATACGCACCTTCGTCCGGAGAGCTTCCCGATGGACATGGTGATCTTCACCGGGGTGGAGAGCGAAGAGGAGTTCCAACGGAAGCGGCCGGAAGAATATGAGCGGCTTGCGCGCGAAGGCAAGCTGGGGAAACGGCTGGGCCGCGCCCCGGAATTCGCGCTGATTCGGTTGTCGCGCGTCATCGGATTTACGGCGATTGGCGTGGGGCTTGTGCTGCTGGTTCTAACGCTGCTGGCGATGTCGGGCCACTAAACGCGCCAGTCATCGGCGCGCCAGTTGCGGATGCGCTCTTTAATCTGCTTGCGATTGAGGTTGTGCTCGAGCGCCTGCTTGGCCAGCTCCACCAATTCATCGTCTTCGGCAAAGCGCAGACCGATGAGCTGATCTTCCGTGAGCTTGTAGATCTGCGTGTGCCACTCGGCGGGCGCGAGCGCCTGCAGGCGAAGCCTCTCTTCCAGGCGGATGACGCGGTCCTGCACCTTCAGCGGATATTGGCGCAGGCGGAAGAGCGCGCCCATGGCTGCGATGGAAAGCACGAGGAACCATGCGGCGTAGAAGTCGCGGCGGTGGACTGCGAAGGTGATGGCGACGATGATGTTCGCAATTAGCACCCAGGCGAGCACGAAGTGGAAGAGCGGGTCGAGTTTGGCGTGATTCTTGAGGCTTTGCGGAGTCTTACTCATCTGCTTTCCCATTTCCTTTGGAGCTGATGCTGGAAGGAGCCGGTGCGGATGCGCTGAATTCCGGCGAAGGGGCCTCGCCGATCCGCAATCGTGCGCTTTCAAGATTCTGCGAGGGCGCAGCGGGAGATGTCAATGCAGAAAGATTCATGGGGCCCAGCACCTCAGGATGTTTGGGAATGAGGTGGAAGCGGCCGCGAACGAGGTAATCGACGAAGATGCCGCCGGCGAGGTAGGGATTCATTGCGATAAGGGGAATCGCGTAGCCGGTGGTCATGAGCGACTCGGAAATGCTCTTGTTGGAGCGGCTCAAGCGGCGATAGCCGGGAATCTGCGGAATCTCGAAGACCTGCACGCCCGCGTCAGGATGCTTGCGGCCGTAGCGAACGAGCTTGAAGGCAATCTGCTTTGGCGTGGTCATCCCGGCGTCGGGGAAGAAGCTGCGGTGGAAGACGCCGGGGAAGTAGAAGTTCATGGAATCGCGCGCAAAGTCGGCGCAGTTCTCATAGAGCAGGTCGAAGCGCGAGTTGTTCTGCGCTGCGTTCATACGCTCGATATATGCGGCATCCTGCGCCGGCGTGGTGTTGAAGCGAAAGGCGTAGATGCGGCGCTCATACGCTACGCCGATGAGTTCTGACCAGCCGCCGTGAAAGAAGTTGCCTTCGATGACGTGCGGGCCGAGGTCGAGAAGGCGAGTCTCATGGTAGCGCTCGCGGAAGCGCTGGACCGTTTCGCGATCGACGCGGGTTGGAACGCGCGATGGATCCTCTGTGGCGTAGAGGTAAGGAAGCAAAGGGATGGCAATCCAGTCATAGTTGTCGATGCCCTGGTAGCGGGAGATGACGGCGCCGTCTTCGCCGGGCTGGCAGGGGCGGAGCCTGACGGGTGTTTCCGCGCAGATGTGTTCGAAGTAGAGGGCAGTGTGACCGGTGGGATTGACGGCGCCGAAGAAGCCGTAGGGCTCCTCCAACAGCAGCGCGGCCTGCGCGCGGCAGCACGGGCAGACCAGTGAAAGCAATGCCACGGCCAGGAAGGCGAATGCGAAGTTGTGGTGTTTGCGCATAGGGTCTTCGTAGGTCCGGTCTTTGACTGCGATGCTGCTTCACCCAGTATGACGGAGCCAGCAAGGGCATCTGCGGGGAGTTGTGGATTTCAATCCATGCCGGGGACAGACTCCATCGTGAGCCAAGGCGCCGACGCAGAGTTGAGCATTTCTTTTACTAAAAAGTTAGAACCCGGCGGCGCGGCAGAAGTTGCCTGCATTCCTAGCGATACGGCGGGTCTGTATGGCGGTGCAGGGGCGTCGGTGTGCGCGGAAGCGAAGAAGCGGAAGGTTATTTCCTCTCGGGCAGGAGGATGGTGGTTTCCTGCACTTCGATGAGGCCGGAGTCGATGCGCTTCTGAAGTTCGGGCAGAATTGCGTCTGCTTTTTCGGGGGTTTCAATGAATTCGATTTTGATGGGCAGGTAGTCGGAGATTTCGAGGATGTGGGCGGCGTGCATGCGGTGGGCTGCGCCGAAGCCCGCGATCCCTTTGACGACGGTGGCTCCGGCGATGCCGTTGCGAAAGAGGAAGTCGAGGAGGCTGGTGTAGACCGGCACGTGATGGTGCATGGCTCCGTCGCTGAGGTAGATCGTGACTTTTACGGCCTTGCCGGATTGGAGCATAGACGCCTCCCGGGAACAACGAAGGATTGTAGTTCAGGCGCAGGTGTGCGTCGAGCGGAACCGGCGGGCTACGGGATCAGATCGGCGAGGGCTGCGCCGCTCCAGGTGGCGGCCAGACCGAGAATGAGGCTGCCGACGGAGTAGAGCGCGGCGAGCGCGAATGCGCCGGAACGCAGTGTAGAGAGCGTCTCCCACTCATAGGTGGAGAAGGTGGAGTATGCGCCGATGAAGCCGACCGGGATGAGATAGCGCCATGCGGGACTGAGCTCGACGCGCTTGCCGAGCCAGGTGAGAGAGAAGCCGATGATGAGGCAGGCGGTGAGGTTGATGACGAAGGTGCCGTAGGGGAAGCGGGTTCCCATGCGGCTGCCGACGGTGGCGCCGACCCAGTAGCGCGCGATGGAGCCTAGGGCTCCGCCCAGAGCAATAAGCAAGTACTTCTGCAAAGCAGTCCTCCACGGAAGCCGTTGACCGGCCGCGCCGATGCGGCGGCAGGGAACGGGCTTCAAAGCCAATCGATGTCAGTGTGCAGGGATCGCGCCGGGGCATGACTCCGCGACAGGACTGCCTGCCAGGAGTCATCATCTGTCCGGCAGTGGGCAGGACAGCGGTTGAGGGGGAACTCCATCCCCGCTAAGAGGATTACAGCGCGAAGGCAAGGAACGTGTCAATCGAAGGGCGTGCTGTGCGGGCAGACGCCTGAACAGCGCGATGACGGAAAAGCGAAAGCGGGGCGAAAACTGCTTCGCAAAAACATGCAAGAAAAATGTGGAAAAGTGCAAATAAATTTAGGGGGGTGGGTATTTATTTTCTCCTTGGCAAGAGTGGCCGGGAAGACGGAGAGGGCGGGCCATGCGGGCTGGGATGGGCTGGTTTGTGGACGTGAAACGGTACGGCATGACGCGGTTCTGCTGAAAGAAAAATTCCTGAGACGCGAGCTGGTGGGCGCGGTTCTCAGGCTGATGTTCTTAGTATGCGCATTTGCAGGAATTAACATGCAAAACGGGGCGAGGAGAATTATGTTTGGAATGAGTGAGATAGGAAATATTTTTGGCGGCAGGGCTTGACGGGGGCTTCTCGGTGCTCGCTCCTAGCTACTAGCTGATTGGTGGCGGGGTGGGGGAGTGGTTTCCACCTTAGCCGCTGCGCGGGCGCGCATCGGCGAAGATGGGCAGGCACCCGAATTGTGGCTTGTGGGATCGTGGTTAGAATCGGGCTATGCATGAGGTGGTGGTGTATTCGCGGGAGGGGTGTCATCTGTGCGATGTGGTGAAAGACACGCTGCAGCAGATGGAGAGTGAGGCGGAGTTCCGGTGGCAGGTGGTGGATATTGATGGCGACCCGGAGCTGCGGCAGAAGTACAACGAGGAAGTGCCGGTGGTGTTCATCGATGGGCGGAAGGCGTTCAAGTACCACATGGACGGGCGGCAGTTTTTAAGGGCGCTGGCTGGGCGCACGCCGCATCAGTAGCGGAGCAGGGATCGCGCCCGTGACGCCACTCATCGCAATGAGACTGCGATGAGTGGGACACAGCCTTGTCGAGAGTGATTGAAAAGTGGTTGAACGGGCCACCTGTCGTAAGCCAGAACCGCGGCGGGGGAGGCCGCTGCATCATTCTGTGACTGGCGGGACGGTAATCCTGACAATTTGACCGAGGCCTACGGGCGGGGGGCCGAAGCCGACGTTGGAGACATAGAGTGCACCGTCTGGCCCGAAGGTCATGGCTGTAGGCAAGAACAAGCCTGTGGCAATCTCCTCGAGACCACTGTCGGTGACGCGCAGGACCTTGCCGGTCCCGGGGGTAGGGAAGAGGTTGCCGGTGGTGTTTTCGAGGATGTACATGTAGCCCTGGCGGTCAAACGCGACGCCGAGGACCGTGGTGACGCCGGTGACAACGGTTGCGACTTTGCCGCTGGGTGTGACTTTGAGAATCACCGAGGAGCCTTCGACGATGGGGAAGGTATTGAGATTGCCGACATAGAAATTGCCGTGATAGGCGATGGCCGTGGGCACGATGTGGCCCTGGGTCGCGGAGATGTCGGCGACGCGGCGAATGGTTCCATCGGGCGAGATGGCATCGAGTTCGCCGTGGTTGGGTTCAACGGCGTAGAGCACTCCGCGCACAGCCACCATGCTGTACCAGGTTCCATCGGGCTCGAAGTCGAGCGGATTGGGGGCTGCGACGGGGTTGGCTTTTTGGAAGGCGCTCAGGTCGGCGATCATGGTCCAGGTTCCATTCGGGTTGACCTTGAAGACGCCGTTGGTCGTGCCTGCAAGCCCGTGCGAGCAGCCGGAACCGGCGGTGAGCGCATAGAGCGTATTGCCAATGAAGGCCACGTCGGCAACGCCGCTGACCAGATTGCCCTCAGCCGGGCTGGTTTGGCTGGATGGCAGCCCTTCGATGACGGTTGTCCGATTGCCCATGGAGTCGAACTTGAGGATGCGCGAGTTGTAGCCGCCGGTGTAGGGGCCGACGGGCTCGACGACCTGGTCGCAGATGCCAATGGTGGACATGGTTCCAGCGGCTCCCGCCTCAGCGACGTAGAGGTAGCCGTCTGGACCAAACTTGAGGCCGCGCGGATTATTCAACCCGTTGGCAAAGACGGTGACGTTGGGCGAGGGGCCCTGCGCATGAAGGGTTGCGAGGCACGCCGAGGACATCAGCGCGACGCTGATGCCGACTTTGAACAAGGGAAGCACTTTCATTTCGATCTCCTTGATCTCGGGGAGGTGTGTTGAGCGATGTGTCACAGCCTGGTGGACGATGCCCAGGGGAAGTAGAGGAGAAGTGGTGGAAGCGCCGGAGACGGGGGAACGCAATCCAAGCCGCAACCCCGGTGAGCCCCCTCATAGGTGCATGGCCTGATCCTGTAACAACTCATTCTGGTACTCAGTGCGACTTTGCGTTACTGTAGAGAGCAAATTTCCCCGGTTCAATGGCCTTTTAGGATACTTTTCTGGAGGTCCCCGATGGATGCTGTTTTCTCGTGGAGGAAGACTCGCGCGAGCGATCTTCCTGAGTGCCTGAGGTTGCATCCGGGCAAAAACGGAGCGGAAGGCGTGGGGGCTGGCCGCGCGCTGGAGGCCTGGCAAAGGATCTTCGAGATGCGCCACGCGATGCGAAGCGCGGTGGTCGAAATGCACTCGAAAGGCGGAGTCGCGATTGTTGGCTTCGGACTTGCCGCGTTTGTGAAGAAGAGCTTTGTCGATGCGGAGGTGGAGAATCCGCGGCCGGGATTGAACTCCAGAATTATCGAGAGCGTTGCCGCAGGGGACCCTGTGATTGCGACCTATGAGGAAGTGCGCGAAGCGAACACGCGCGGCGATTTGCAACAGGTGATTCTGGATACGAGCTGGAACGACACGGTTCTGAATGCCGAGCAGAGAGACGAGGTGCGCGTGTTGCTGGGGCGCGCGTTCCAGGAGGTATTTGCGGGCTATCGCTTTTCGCGCATCCTGTCGGAAATGGTGGACGAACTGGATTTGTGGCATGTGCGCGGCCACCGGGCCTTCGAGGTTGTGGATCGATTTACGGGTTACCGGCGGGCCAATCCGGGAACGACGTGGAATGCGGATCGCGCACTCGTTGCGGTCTCGCTGGAAAGCATGCGAACCGATCCGCATTCGGTTGCGGCGGAGCTGTTTCAGCATCACAGTGTGCCGCAATTTGCATTCACGCGGGCCGAGCAGGAGTTGCTGGAAGTGGCGCTGGAAGGAGCAGATGACAAGTCGGCGGCGGAAATGCTGTTTGTGAGCCGGCCGGCAGTGAAGCGCCGGTGGGAAAACATCTTTGAGCGCGTTGCAACGGTCCGGCCGGATCTTTGTCCACCGGACGGCGATGGAACGAGAGGGATTCAGAAGCGCCAGCGCGTTCTCACCTACGTGAGGAGTCATCCGGAGGAGCTACGGCCTTTCGACTTCAGCCAGGGGCAGGGTGCGGAGAAGAAGGCGAAGACGGGGAGCATGGATCGGGAACGGGGTCGCCGGGGTGGTCGGGCGCCGCGTCCGTAATGGAGCAGGGCCTCATCGAGGGTGATTGAAAAATGGCTGAACGGGCCACCTGCCTTTCCCACTCATGGCGCATGCTGCGCACGCGCCATGAATGGGGCACCCAGATTGTGGTTGGGATGAAGGCCTTGACCGGTGCTACTTGTTGGTGAGGGCTTCGACGCCGGGGAGTTTTTTGCCTTCGAGGAATTCGAGGCTGGCTCCGCCGCCGGTGGAGATGTGGGTAATCTGGTCTGCGACGCCGGCCTGGTTGATGGCGCTGACGGAGTCGCCGCCGCCGATGATGGAGATGGCTGCCTTGTTGGCTGCGACGGCGCGGGCGATGGCGTTGGTGCCCACGGCGAAGCGGGGGAACTCGAAGACGCCGGCGGGGCCGTTCCAGACGATGGTGCGGGCGGTGGAGACGACCTCTTCAATGGCTGCGATGGACTTGGGGCCGATGTCGAGGCCCTGCCAGTCGGCGGGGAAGTTCTTCGTGGTGTCCCAGGGCTGCGTCTTGGCGTCGTTGGCGAAGTTGTCGGCGAGGATGTTGTCGACGGGCAGCAGGAGCTGGACGCCTTTAGCCTTGGCCTTGGCGAGGGTCTCTTTGGCGAGGTCGATCTTGTCCTCTTCGACGAGGGACTTGCCGGTGGTGACGCCGAGGGCGCGCTGGAAGGTGTAGGCCATGCCGCCGACGATGACGAGGGTGTCGACCTTGTCGAGGAGGTTCTGGATGACGTCGATCTTGCCGGAGATCTTGGAGCCGCCGATGATGGCGACGAAGGGCTTCTCTGGCGCTTCGAGAGCCTTGCCGAGGTAGGTGATTTCCTTTTCCATGAGCAGGCCGGCGACGGCGGGCTTGAGGTAGTGCGTGATGCCCTCGGTGGAGGCGTGGGCGCGGTGCGCGGAGCCGAAGGCGTCATTGACGTAGACTTCGGCGAGGGCGGCGAGCGCCTTGGAGAATGCGGGGTCGTTGGCCTCTTCTTCGGCGTGGAAGCGGAGGTTCTCAAGAAGCAGGACCTGGCTGGATTCCAACTGGCGGGCGAGCTCAAGGGCCACTTCGCCGACGCAGTCGGGCGAGAAGGCTACGTTGACGGAGTCGCCGAGCTTCTTATCGAGGAGCTCGCGGAGGCGGTCGACGACGGGGCGGAGCGAGTACTTCGGATTGGGCTTGCCCTTGGGACGGCCGAGGTGCGAGGCGAGGATGACCTTGGCCTTGTGGCGCAGGGCGTACTCGATGGTGGGCAGGGTGGCGACGATGCGGGTGTCGTCGGTGATGGTGGAGCCGTCCTCGGTGAGCGGGACGTTGAAGTCGACGCGGATGAAGACCCGCTTATTGGTCAGGTCGATGTCGCGAATGGAGAGCTTGGACATGGTGAAAACCTTTCGACTAGGGACTAGGGAGTAGGAAGGATGGCTTCCATTTCAATTTCAATGCGCCAGGCTGGATTGAGCAGCTTGGCGACGACGACCATGGTAGCGGCGGGCCGGGCGAGGCCGAAGAACTCGCCGTGGACGCGGCCGATGGCCTCCCAGTCCTCAGCATGGGTGAGGTAGAGGCGGGTGCGGACGACATCGTTGAAGGTTGCGCCGGCTTCGGCGAGAGCTTTTTCTGCGATGGCGAAGATGCGGCGGGTCTGGCCGGCGGCGTCTTCGTTGTCAGCTCCGACAGGGCCTGTGCCGGCGAGGTGAACGATGTTGCCCACGCGGACCGCGCGGGAGAAGCCGATGATGGGCTCGTAGGGAGAACCGCCGCTGATGTTCTTTCGCATAGAGGCTAGTGGTCAGGGAACAGTGGTCGGTAATCAGACGCGCTACAGCAGTTCCACAGTTGCTGTAGTCCGAGGTTGCTTTCGTGTGTGGCCATCTCTGTCAAGAAAGGCCACCTTCAAAGAATGCAGGAAACAGCGCTCCTTACTGAGAAACCGATCGAGTGCTGCATCCTCTTTGCTGTCTCCCGCCTGCGGCGATTAAATGCTTGTCCGCAGGCGGAGAGACTGATCACTGACCACTGTAGACTGACGACTCGTTTCTTTTACAGGCCCTTCTTCGTAAGGAAGCCGATGAGGTCGACGACGCGGTTGGAGTAGCCCCACTCGTTGTCGTACCAGCTGAGGACCTTGACGCTCTGGCCGACGACCTTGGTGAGAGGCGCATCGACGATGGAGGAGCGCTTGTCGCCCTTGAAGTCGGAGGAGACGAGCTGATTCTCATCGTAGCCGAGGATGCCCTTGAGCTCGCCTTCGCTGGCGGCCTTGAGTGCGGCGTTGACGGCCTTGGCGTCGGTGGTCTTCTCGCTGATGAAGGTCAGGTCAACGATGGAGACGTTCGGCGTTGGGACGCGGATAGCGAAGCCGTCGAGCTTGCCGGCAACCTCAGGGATGACCAGCTTGAGGGCCTTGGCGGCGCCGGTGGAGCTGGGGATCATGTTGAGGGCAGCGGCGCGGGCGCGGCGGAGGTCCTTGTGCGGGAAGTCGAGGATGACCTGGTCATTGGTGTAGCTGTGGATGGTGGTCATGATGCCGGAGACGATGCCGAACTCCTTGATGAGCACCTTGACGACGGGGGCCAGGCAGTTGGTGGTGCAGGAGGCGTTGGAGATGACGTTGTGCTTGGCCGGGTCGTACTTGTCCTGGTTGACGCCGAGGACGAGGGTGATGTCTTCGTTGGTGGCCGGCGCGGAGATGATGACCTTCTTGACGGTGGTGCCGAGGTGCGCCTTGGCCTTGGTTGCATCGGTAAAGTGGCCGGTGGACTCGACGATGATCTGCGCGCCAACTTCAGCCCAGGGGAGCTTGGCGGGGTCTCTTTCGGCGAAGACCTTAATCTTTTTGCCATCGACGGAGATGAAGTCGTCGCCGGCCTGGATGTCGTTGGGCAGGTTGCCGAGGATGGAGTCGTACTTGAGCAGATGGGCGAGGGTTGCCGGGCTGGTGAGGTCATTGACGGCAACAAATTCGAGGTCCTTATTTCCCAGGGCGGCGCGAAAGACGTTGCGGCCGATGCGGCCGAAGCCGTTGATGCCAACCTTAACTGCCATGTGTGTTTTTCTCCTTCAGTATGGGTAAAGCTGAGGTTTCAGAGGGCGAAGCGTTCGGCGGCTGAACAGGGCGTCAAAACGCAAATCCACCAAACTCTTCATGCTATCACCCTGCCGGAATTCCACGAAATGGAAACGACGGCGGGAGGATTTTGAGAACACGCCTGCCTCTCCATTGTGCCGGGAATGGAATTGGGCGGGATGTGACGAAATGCACAGCATTTGCAGCGCCCGGATGGAGTGTGGTATCCCGGTAGCAACAAGCAGGTGTTGAGATACGGAATGAGAAGACGTTCAAAGCGCGCACCCAACCTTTCGGAGTCCACAGGCAAGATCGGGCAGGAACTTCCCACCAACCAACCGCGGCCGCTGGTGCCGTTGTACCCGGATGAAGCGGCGCAGCCGAAGTCCACGCATAGCGAGGCGCCGCGGATCCACGCGCAGGGGCGGCAACAGGCCGCACGAGCGGACTGGCAGGAAGGCGCGGCGACGGGACGGCTGGAGGTGGAGACGCAGCCTGAGCTGGCCGCGGCGCCACCTCAGGAGCCGGCAGATAAGGGAGCGCCGAAGGGCTTTGTGGTGCTGGCGATAGGGCTGCCGGGCTCGGGCAAGACGACGTGGTTTGGGCGGCGGGGCGTGACTCCTCTCTCCAGCGACATGCTGCGCGGGATTCTCTTCGACGACGTGGAGGAACAGCGCTTTCAGGGGCTGGTGTTTTCCACGCTGCGGTCATTGCTGCGGGCGCGGCTGATTGCGAAGATGCCGTGGAACTATGTGGATGCGACGAATCTGTCGGCGCACGAGCGGCGGCAATGGATCAAGATGGCGAAGAGCTTTGGCTACGAGGTGCAGGCGGTGTTTTTCGATGTGCCGCTGGAGGTGTGCCTGGAGCGGAACCGCTCGCGCGACCGGATGGTGAGCGAGGACGTGATGCGCAAGATGGCCGAGAAGCTGAAGCCACCGGCGTTTGAAGAGGGGTTCGAGAAGATCACGGTGGTGCGCGTGAAGGGCGCGAGCTGAGAAGCGAGCCGTTTCCTGCCTGCGGCCGCGGCTCACGAGACCTGCGCGCTAACTTTCCGACAATCCTGCTATCTTGCGACGGCGAAAGCACGTCTGAGGAGTCGGATTAGTTTTGTCTAACTTAGCTAATTTAGCTAAAATAGGATCGGAGGCTGGCGATGATTACCAAGACTTCAGCCGAGGCGCAGAATCAGTTTGGGCAGTTGCTGGACACGGTGCAGCGGGAGCCCGTGGTGATTACGCGGCATGGGCGGGTTGCGGCTGTGGTGGTGTCGCCGCGCGACATGGAAGAGCTGGAAGCCGCGCGCAAGGCGCGGCGCAGCAAGATTGCGGCAGCCTGGGAGACGT
This sequence comes from Acidobacteriota bacterium, assembly GCA_021781795.1. Classification (GTDB taxonomy): domain Bacteria; phylum Acidobacteriota; class Terriglobia; order Terriglobales; family Acidobacteriaceae; genus Telmatobacter. The sequence continues at coordinate 7,797 of JAJXWA010000036.1, read as the reverse complement.
GGCGGAAAAAGGCGAAGAAAAGCATGAAGTCCGCGGCCAAGGAACTGACCGACGAAGAAGTGGTTCGGCTGGTTCATGAGCTGCGATGAGCCTGCATGTCGTTTTTGATACCAGCACGCTGGTAAGCGCCGCGCTTCGACCGGATTCCATTCCAGAGCAAGCTTTCCGTCTAGCCATTCTGGAACATCATGTCTTTGTCAGCAGAGAGACTTTGGGAGAGCTGGATCGCGTGCTCAAGCTCAAGAAGTTTGACCGGTAAGTGGCCCTCGATGTGCGTACGGAGTTCGTCAAGAAGCTGAGGCGAGATTCGGTGCATTGCACCGTACCGAAGCAGTTGCTTGAAGCTGTGTGTGGAGCATGCAGGGACGCGAAGGACGACCCGATTCTTGCGCTGAGCCTCGCGGCCGGGGCTGAAATCCTGGTGAGCAGCGATCGAGACCTGCTCGTGCTGCACCCCTGGTGTGGGATTCGCATTGTTGCGCCGGCAGAATTTCTGATGGAATATTCAACATAAGGAGACTTCCCCAATGAGTACATCTTCTGCACCGGCACCGTATGTGGAGCCGTGGCTGCGCGGGACACATGGCGAGGTGCCGGCGGCGGGACGTGCTGTGCTGCACGCGCTGGACCTGGCGTGGGACGACCTGACGAAGTGGACGAGCGGCCTGACGGATGCCGAGGCGCACATGGAGCCGCTGGGGCTGCCGTCACTGGCGTTTCATCTGCGGCACATTGCGCGGTCGACGGATCGGATTCTGACGTACGCCGAGGGCGGACAACTCACAGCCGAGCAACTGGCGGCGATGAAGGCCGAGCAGGTCGGCGAGGCGACGCTGGCGGCGATGCTGGAAGAGGTGCACGCGTCGTTTGGCCGGGCGGCGGAGCGAGTGCGCGCGCTGGCTGGGACAGACCTGAATGTCTTTCGCGGCGTGGGACGAAAGCAACTGCCGACCTCGGTGGGTGGAGCGATGATTCATGTGGCCGACCACACGCAGCGACATGTGGGCCAGGCGCTGACCACGGCGAAGGTGCTGCGGGCGATGCGGGACTAGAGGCGCGGTTGCCGAGGTTTCGCGCGATCCCACGTCCTAAAGTCGGGACGTGGGGCACCTGGCGGCTTACGAGATGGGACTGGGAATGGCGCTTAAGATTCTAAAGAAATGCGCGCCAGAAACCTTACTAAGTTATCTATAAGTGTTTATAACTTTCAATCGTTTTCAGATGCTAACTTCCTCTGTCTAGAAATGACGTAAAGCGATGATGAAGAGCGGCTTGGATTGGATAAGTCGCTCTTATTTTTCCTGCTGAAAGTGATGGTTGTCACGGCAGATAGTAGTGCCATGGAGCACCATAAGTCGGGCTTCCTAGAGAAGTCCGCATTCTGGAGGTCCGTGGATGAGTTGGAGCGACGAATACCGGGCAAAACTGATGAGCGCGGCCGACGCGCTGAAGGCGGTGCGGTCGGGCGAGCGGGTGTGGATCCAGTCCGGGTGCGGAACGCCCTCGACGCTGGTGGATGCGCTGGTGGCGCGGGCGCCGGAGCTGCACGAGGTGGAGATCGTGCATATGAAGACGCTGGGGAATGCGGACTATACGCGGCCTGAGTTTGAAGGACACTTCCGGCATCGCGGGCTGTTCCTTGGCGAGAACGTGCGCGAGGCGGTGGCTGCGGGGCGCGCGGACTACACGCCGATTTTTCTGAGCGAGATTGAAGGGCTGTTTGAGCACGGCGAACTGCCGCTGGACGTGGTGCTGATGCAGGTGTCGCCGCCGGACGCGCATGGGTATATGAGCCTGGGCACGACGGTGGACTGCACGCTGACGGCGGTGCGGTGTGCACGGTACGTGATTGCGGAGGTGAATCCGCGAATGCCGCGCACGCATGGGGACACGTTCGTGCACATCAGTCAGATCGCGGCGGTGGTGGAGACGGAGCATCCGCTGCTGGAGATGCATCCGGAGCCGTTTACGGATTTGCATCTGCGGGTGGCGCGGAATGTGGCGTCGCTGATTCCCGATGGGGCGACGCTGCAGACGGGGATTGGCGGGATTCCCGAGGCGGTGCTGACGTGTCTGGAGGACAAGCGCGACCTGGGGATTCACACGGAGATGGTACCGGACGGCGTGATTGAGCTGATGGAGCGCGGCATCATCAACGGCCAGCGGAAGACACTGCTGCGCGGCAAAGCCGTGGCGGCGTTCGTGCTCGGGACGCAGCGGCTGTTTGACTTCATTCACGAGAATCCGGCGTTTGAGTTCCGGCTGATTCAGTTTACGAACGATCCGTTTGTGGTGGCGCGGAATGACCGGATGGTGGCGATCAACTCGGCGATTCAGGTGGACCTGACGGGGCAGGTGTGCGCGGACTCGATGGGGACGCGGCCGTACAGCGGGTTTGGCGGGCAACTGGACTTCATTCGCGGGGCAGCGCGGTCGAAGGGCGGCGTTCCGATTATTGCGCTTCCGGCGCTGGCGAAGAAAGGCACGGTGTCGCGGATTGTGCCGGTGCTGGAGCCCGGTGCGGGCGTGGTGACATCGCGCGCCGACGTGCACTACGTGGTGACGGAGCATGGCGTGGCGTATCTGCACGGCAAGAGCCTGCGCGAGAGGGCGGAAGCGCTGATCGGGATTGCGGATCCGCGCTACCGGCAGGAGCTGGAGGATTTTGCGGTGCGCGCGCATTACATGGAGAGAAAGGGCGCGGCGGTGCCGGCATGAGCGGCGCGGCGGCGATGGAGGCGATGAAGACGATGGAAACGGCGAAGCGAGAGCGAGGCCTGCTGCGGGTAGACGTGAACGAGTGCAAGGGCTGCGGGCTGTGTGTGGAGGCGTGCCCGCCGAAGGTGATCGGGATGAGCGAGCGGCTGAATCATTACGGCTATCGCACGGCGGTGTATGCGGGTTCGGGGTGCACGGGGTGCGGGATCTGCTTCATGGTGTGTCCGGAGCCGGGCGCGATTACGGTGCTGCGGGCAAAGGCAGGAGTGAGCGCGGGGACAAAGGGGGCGACGGCATGCGCAAGCAATTGATGAAGGGCAACGAGGCGATTGTCCGGAGCGCGATTCTGGCGGGATGCCGGGCGTTCTATGGGTATCCGATTACGCCGGCGAGCGAGATTGCGGAGGCAGCGGCGCTTTATTTTTCGCAGGTGGGCGGGGTTTTTCTGCAGGCGGAGAGCGAAGTGGCGGCGATCAATATGCTGTATGGCGCGTCTTCGGCGGGGGTGCGGTGCATGACGGCGTCGAGCGGGCCGGGGATCAGCCTGATGCAGGAAGGGATCAGCTACATGGCGGGCGCGGAGCTGCCGTGCGTGATTGCGGACCTGATGCGCGGCGGGCCGGGACTGGGCAGCATCAACGCGGAGCAAAGCGACTACAACCAGGTGGTGAAGGGCGGCGGCAACGGGAGCTATCACACGCTGGTGGTGGCGCCGAGCTCAGCGCAGGAGATGGCGGACCTGACGGCGCTGGCGTTTGAGCTGGCGGACAAGTACCGCAACCCGGTGTTTGTACTGGCAGATGGATTTATTGGGCAGATGATGGAGCCGGTGGTGTTTCCCGAGCGGGCCGTGGCGCCGGTGGTGCCGGAGTGGGCGGTGACGGGCACGCGGGAGACGCGGCGGAATCTGATCACGTCGCTGCATCTGGGTTGCGATGAGCTGGAGGCGCATATCCAGCACCTGGAAGAGAAGTACCGCAAGGCGGAGCGCGAAGAGCAGCGGGCGGAGAACTGGCACACGGAGGATGCGGAGATTGTGCTGGTGGGCTACGGCATGGTGGGACGCATCCTGAAGGCCGTGACGGCGGAGGCGCGCGCGAGCGGGCTGCCGGTGGGGCTGCTGCGGCCGATCACGCTGTATCCGTTCCCGGTGGCGGATTTGAAGCGGCGGGCGCGGCGGGCGCGGGCGTTTGTGGTGGTGGAGATGAGCAACGGCCAGATGGTGGAGGATGTGCGGCTGGCGCTGAATGGCGTGCGGCCGGTGGAGTTCCTGAACCGGATGGGCGGCAACGTGCCATCGCATGAGGATGTGCTGGGGCTGGTGCGGAAGCTGGCTGGGGAGATGGGATTGAAGGTGCACGCGGCAAGATCCGTGGCGAGTCACGAAGAACAGGAGCAGATGGCCCATGTCTAGCGAATTGCTGACGGAATTTGAGGTGATACACGAGAAGCCGCGGTCGTTCTACGCGACGTATGAGCGCAAGGAAGAACTGCAGCACCAGACGCACTACTGCCCGGGATGCGGACATGGGACGATTCACAAGATGCTGGCGCGGGCGATTGACGAGCTGGGCGTGCAGGACCGGACGGTACTGATCAGCCCGGTGGGCTGCTCGGTGTTTGCGTACTACTACTTTGACGTGGGCAACGTGCAGGCTGCGCACGGGCGCGCCTCGGCAGTGGCGACGGCGGTGAAGCGGACGCGGCCAGAGAGCGTGGTGATCAGCTACCAGGGCGATGGGGACTTGTCGGCGATTGGGTCGGCGGAGATTCTGCATGCGGCGAATCGCGGCGAGAGCATCGCGGTGATTTTTGTGAACAACGCGATCTACAGCATGACGGGCGGGCAGTATGCGCCGACGACGCTGCTGGGGCAGAAGAGTACGACGACGCCGCTGGGACGGAGCGCACAGAACGAGGGCTATCCGCTGCGGATGAGCGAGCTGCTGGCGACTCTGGAGGCACCGGTCTACATCGAGCGCGTGGGGCTGGGCGACAACAAGCAGATTGCGCAGGCGCAGCGGGCGATCAAGCGCGCGGTGGAGAACCAGGTGCGCGGGTTGGGCTTCTCGTTTGTGGAGGTGCTGTCGCCGTGCCCGACGATCTGGAAGCTGTCGCCGGTGGAGTCGCAGCGATGGGTGCGCGAGGTGATGGAGAAGACGTATCCGCTGGGCGTGCTGCGAGACCACACGAAAGAGGCGCAGCCGCGGCGGTGGCCGGAGGCAGTGGCGCTGGAGTCGATGCCGGGGATTCTGGGGCTGACGGACGGTGAGGCCGTGTTGCCGGAGGAGCTTGCGGCGGTTGGAAAGCCGATTGATCTGCAGGTGCGCGTGGCGGGATTTGGCGGGCAGGGCGTGCTGCTGCTGGGCGAGGTGCTGGCCGAGGCGGGACTGGATGCGGGGCTGGAGGTGTCATGGCTGCCGTCGTATGGGCCGGAGATGCGCTCGGGCACGTCGAACTGCCATGTGCGGCTGTCGCGGGAGGCGATTGATTCGCCGCTGGTGACGACGCCGAATGTGCTGGTGGCGATGAATGAGCCGTCGCTGAAGAAGTTTGATAAGGCGGTGAAGCCGGGCGGATGGGTGATCTACAACGGCGATACGTTTCCTGAGGAGTGTGCGCGGGCGGATGTGCATGTGCTGGCGCTGCCGTTTACGCAGATTGCCGATGAGCTGGGCGATGCGCGCGCGGCGAATATGGTGATGCTGGGCGCACTGCTGGAGATGGCCAATGCGCTGCCGCAGGCGAGCGTGGATGCGGCACTGCGACGGCTGGTGAAGAATGCGAAGTATTTTGCGCTGGACGAGCGCGCGCTGGCGCGGGGCAGGGAGCTGTTTCGCGCAGCGGAGAGGGAGATGAGCCATGCAGGCTGAGGCGGATCCGAAACTGATTGTGTACTTCGGCGGGGAGTATATGCCGCTGGGCGAAGCGAAGGTGGGCATTCTGACGCATGCGCTGCACTACGGGACGGGCGTATTCGAAGGGATTCGAGCGCACTGGGATGCGGTGGGCAAGGAGCTGTTCCTGATGCGGCCGGTGGAGCACTTTGTGCGCTGGAAGCAGAATTGCGGGATTCTGCGGATTCAGGTGCCGGCGACGGCGGATGCGTTGACGGCAATCACGGTGGAGCTGATGCGGCGGAACGAGTTTCGCACGAATGTGTATGTGAGGCCGCTGGCGTACAAGAGCGCGGAACGTGTGGGCGTGAGCCCGGATGCGCAGGATGCGTTTGCGATAGTGGCGCTGCCGTTTGGAGAGTACTTGCATGCGGAAAAGGGGATCCATGCGGGCGTGAGCTCGTGGCGGCGGATCGAGGATAATGCGATTCCGGCGCGGGCGAAGATCTGCGGCGCTTATGTGAACAGCGCACTGGCGAGCGACGAGGCGCGGCAACGGGGATTTGACGAGGCGATTCTGCTGAACGAGAGCGGGCATGTGGCGGAGGGCTCGACGTGCAACCTCTTCATGGTGCGCAACGGCGAACTGATTACACCGCCCGTCTCAGAGAACGTGCTGGAAGGCATCACGCGCGACACGGTGATGCAACTGGCGCAGAAAGAGATGGGAGTGCCGTTGGTGGAGCGGCCGATTGACCGCAGCGAGCTGTATGTGTGCGACGAGCTGTTCTTCACGGGCACGGCGGTGGGCATTGCGCCGATTGTGCGCGTGGATCACAGGCAGGTAGGAGCAGGACAAACGGGTACGGTGACGAATGCAATCGGGCAACTGTATTACGACGTGACACGGGGCCACATGCTGAGCTATTGGAAGTGGTTGAAGCCCGTGTATCAGTCGATGACGCAACATGAGCAGGATCTGATTTCGCTGGTGGGGGTGAATGCGAGCTGAGTGGGAAGCGCCATGGCCACCACAGGACGCTGAGGGAGCCAAGGAGGAATTGCGATGGCAACGACCACGAGCAAGGTGAAGATCAATGCCTACGAAGCGGCGCTGCAGAACTTTGATGCAGCGGCGGATGCGCTGGAACTGAGGAGCGACACGCGGGAGATGATTAAGTATCCCGAGCGCGTGCTGACGGTTTCGGTTCCGGTGCGGATGGACGATGGACGAATCCGGCGGTTTGAGGCGCACCGGGTGCAGCACAGCTCGGTGCGGGGCCCGGCGAAGGGTGGCATCCGCTATCACCCGAATGTGACACTGGATGAAGTGAAGGCGCTGGCCACGTGGATGACGTGGAAGTGCGCGGTGGTGAACATCCCGTTTGGCGGCGCGAAGGGCGGCGTGACGTGCGACCCGAAGCGCATGTCTGAGGGTGAACTGGAACGGATGACGCGGCGCTATACGAGCGCGATTCTGCCGCTCATCGGACCGGAGCAGGATATTCCTGCGCCGGATGTGTACACCAACCCGCAGACGATGGCGTGGATTATGGATACCTACAGCATGACGAAGGGGTATCCGATTCCCGGTGTGGTGACGGGCAAGCCGGTGTGCCTGGGTGGCTCGCTGGGGCGCAGCGAGGCGACGGGGCGCGGCGTGTTCTACACGATCCAGAGCGCGTGCGAACACCTGCACATGCCGCTGAAGGGCGCGACGGTGGCGGTGCAGGGCTTCGGCAATGCGGGTACGATTGCAGCGCAGATGCTGCATGAAGCCGGCGCGAAGGTCATTGCGGTGAGCGACTCGACGGGCTGTGTGTACAACGAGCATGGGCTGGATATTCCCAGCCTGATGCACCTGAAGGCGTTGACGCGGCATGTGGAGGGATTTCCCGAGGCGCAAAGCATCAGCCCGGCCGAACTGCTCGCGATGAAGTGCGACATCCTGGTGCCGGCGGCGCTGGAGAACGCGATCGACGGCGACAATGCGGTCGCGGTGCGCGCGCGCATCATTGCAGAAGCGGCGAATGGCCCGCTGACGCCTGCGGCGGACAGAATTCTGGAAGAGAAGGGCGTGTTCCTCATTCCGGACATTCTGTGCAATGCGGGCGGCGTGACGGTGTCGTACTTTGAATGGGTGCAGGACGAACAGCATCTGTTCTGGGAGGCACAGGATGTGTACAGCCGGCTGGAGCGGGTGATGAAGACGGCCTTCCGCGATGTGCTGAAGATGCATGAG
>JAJXWA010000035.1 GCA_021781795.1 Acidobacteriota bacterium | reverse complement strand
CAGCATGGAGCTGACGCACAATTACGGATTGCTGCTGCCTCTGCTTGCCGCTTCGGTGACTGCACATGCGTGTACTGTACTGCTGCAAAAGCGATCCATCCTCACCGAACGCATCAGCCGCCGCGGCCACCACCTCAGCCGCGAGTACGGTGTGGACCCGCTCGAGTCCATGTCGGTCGCGCAGATTCTTCGCACCGGCATCGTCGCGCTGCCTGCCTTCAGCACCATCGGCGACGCGCACGGCTGGCTGGCCAGCGGCCACTCTCATAACACGAGCCGCGGTCAGCGACTCTATCCTCTCGTGGATGCGGAAGACCGTCTTGTCGGCGTAATTACGCGCCGGCAACTACGCGCGCTTGCGGAATCCGACGCGCCCGCAACGGCGTCGCTGCCCTCCGCCGCGCCCCAGGTTGCCTATCCCGGGATGACGCTGCGCGAGCTGGCCGAGTCCATGGCGAACGCCCGCCTCTACTCCATGCCCGTAGTCGAGCCTGCTTCCGGCAAGCTGCTCGGCCTGGTCAGTCTCGAAGACATTCTTCAGGCGCGGACTCGCTCTTTCGAGCGCGAGACACGGATGGAGCGAGTGCGCTCCTTCCGGCTGCCGCGCATGCGCATGCGTGCCACACAGGATTAGAGCATTTCCATTTTCTGTTGCGGCGGCGCAGGTGTGCGGCGCGCCGCTCCGCGCTTCATCAGCAGGAAGAACACCGGCACCAGAATCAGAACGTGGATGGTCGACGTAATCATGCCGCCCACAATGGGCGCGGCGATCGGCTTCATCACGTCGGATCCGATGCCGGTCTCCCATAGAATCGGCGCGAGGCTTAGAATCACAGCCGTCACCGTCATCAGCTTGGGCCGCAGCCGCTGCACGGCTCCTTCAATCACGGCCTCCTCCAGCGCCGCTTCCGTCATTGGTACGCCGCTCGCCAGGCGAAGCTCGTACGCCTCGTGCAGATACACCACCATCACAACACCCGTCTCCACGGCAATGCCGAAGAGCGCGATGTACCCTACCCACACCGCCACGCTGAAGTTGTAGCCCATCCACCACTGCAGCAGCAGCCCGCCGGACATGGCATAAACCGTTGGAAAGATCAGAACCACAGCCTCTAAGGCCGACTTGAAGACCAGGTAGAGCAGCAGAAAGATGACAAAGAAGACGATGGGCAAGATGACTTCGAGCCGCTTCTTTGCGCGCATCTCAAACTCGTACTCGCCAGCCCACTTCCATGTGTAGCCGGCAGGCAGAGCCACGTTCGCATGGAGCAGTTGCGTGGCGCGGTCCACATAGCCGCCATAGTTACTGCCCTTGAGGTTCAGGTACACGTACCCCGTCAGCGTGCCGTCCTCATCGCGAATCATCGCCGGGCCGCGCGAGAAATACACCCGCGCCACTTCGCCAATAGGAATCTGCTCGCCCGTCGGAGTCGGAATCAGCGCTGCGGACAGGTTTTCCGGATGGTCGCGAAAGTCCCGCTGATAGCGCACCGCGATGGGGAACCGCTCGCGGCCTTCCACATTTTCCGCAATATCCGCGCCGCCAATCTCCGATGTGATTACGCGCTGCACATCGCCGACCGTCAATCCGTAGCGCGCCGCTTCAGCGCGATTCACCTCCACATTGAGATAGAAGCCCTGCGAAACGCGCTCAGCAAACGCTGCCGTCGTCTCCGGCATCGACGAGAGAATCTGCTGCATCCGCGCGCCGATATCCTCAATCTTCGCCAGATCAGGCCCCTGAATCTTGATGCCCACCGCTGTCTTGATGCCTGTCAGTTCCATGTCCAGCCTGTTCGCCACCGGCATCGTCCACGTGTTGGTCAATCCCGGAAAGTGCAGCTTCTCATCCATCTCGCCGATGAGCGTCTCATAGGTCATGCCCTGCCTCCATTGGCTACGCGGCTTCAGCATGATGGTTGTGTCATACATATCGAGCGGCGCATTGTCGGTCGCGCTATCCGACCTGCCCACTGTGCCAAAGACCGATGCGACTTCAGGAAACGAACGGATGATGCGATCCTGCTCCTGCATCAGCGCCACCGCCTGCGTGATGGAGATCCCCGGCAGCGCGCTCGGCATGTAGAGCGTCGATCCCTCGTATAGCGCAGGCATGAACTGGCTGCCGAGTCGCAAGTAGAGCGGAGCCGTCACGGCGAGGAAGACAAGGTTCAGCACCACGACAACCTTCCAGTGATGCAGGCACCAGCGCAGCACAGGCAGATACACAGCCTGCGAGAGTCGCGCGATGGGGTTTTCGTGCTCCGGTCGCATCCTGCCGCGAAGGCACAGGGGCATGAGCGCCGGCACAAGCGTAATCGACAAGAGCGACGAGAACATCAGCGCCAGCGTCTTGGTCCATGCGAGGGGCCGGAACATGCGTCCCTCCTGCGCCTCCAGCAGAAACACCGGCATGAAGGACACTACGATGATGATGAGTGAGTAAAAGAGCGCGGGTCCAACCTGCTGCGATGCGCCCACCAGAATCTGCCGGCGATTTTCTTGGTCTGGCTGCTCAGCGCGCTCGGCCAGCTTGCGATAGCCGTTCTCCACCATCACAATTGCGGCGTCGATCAGGACGCCAATCGCCAGAGCCAGTCCGCCCAGCGACATGATGTTCGAGCTCACATGCAGGAAATACATGGGGATGAACGCTGCCAGAACGGCAATCGGCACGGTGAGAATGGGCACCAGTGCCGAGCGGAAGTGAAAAAGAAACACGATGCACACGAAGCTCACGATGATCGCTTCGGCAATCAAGTCGCGTTTGAGCGTGCGAATCGACTGGTCAATCAGCCACGACCGGTCGTAGCCGCTCACAATCTCCACGCCCGCGGGCAGCGAAGGAGCGATCTCCCGTAGCCGCGCCTTGACGCCGTCAATCACGTTGAGCGCGTTCATGCCATAACGCATGACGACGATTCCGCCCACGGCCTCGCCCTCGCCCTGCCATTCGGCTGCACCGCGGCGTACGTCCGGACCAAACGAGACGCTCCCCAGATCGCGCACCAGCACCGGCGTGCCATTTTTCAGGCCCACCGGTACGTTCTCCAGATCGTCCAGCGAGCGAAGATAGCCAAGGCCGCGCACCATGTACTCGGCCCCGTTCATCTCAAGCACATCGCCGCCCACCTCGTTCGTGCTCTGGCGCACGCGGTCGATGACCGTCGCCGCGGAGATGCCATACGAGAATAGCTTCTGCGGGTCGAGATTCACCTGGTACTGCCGCACAAAGCCGCCGATGCTCGCCACCTCCGCCACGCCGGGCACTGTCTCCAACTGGTAGCGCAGGTACCAGTCCTGCAAGGTGCGCAGATCGGCCAGGCTTTGCCGATGGGTGCGATCCACCACGGCGTACTCAAAGACCCACCCGGCTCCGGTCGCATCCGGCCCAATCGCTGGATGCACCTGCGGCGGCAGCTTGCCTGCAATCTGCTGCAGATACTCAATCACCCGCGAGCGCGCCCAGTAGAGGTCCGTGCCGTCTTCAAAGACCACAAAGACGTATGAGTCCCCGAACATCGTCTGTGCGCGCACATTCTTCACCCGCGGCGCAGACAGCAGCGCCGTCACAATGGGATACGTCACCTGATCCTCAATCACATTCGGCGGCTCGCCCGCCCATCCTGTGTGAATGATGACCTGCACATCGCTGATATCAGGCAGCGCGTCGAGAGGAACGCGATTCAGACTCCACACGCCGGCCAGAACCAGCAACGCCGCGGCGGTAAACACGAGAAAGGGATTTCGCGCGCACCATGCAATGATTCGTGCAATCATCACATCCCTCCTTCGGAGTGCACGCTGATCTGCTTCGTCGCGACCGTCTGGCCTGCCTTTTGCACCGTGACCGTCACCTCCCAAGTACCGCCGGAGTCCAGTTGCAGCAGGCCCTCATATTGCCCCGCCGCCTTCTCCCTGAACTCGACCGGCACGCGCACCGCCGCCATCCCCATCGCTGGCATTGCCGGCATGAAGAAGACCGCGCCGACCTGCACTCCCGTCACGGGCTTGCCATCCGGGCCTGTCAGCGCGACGCGCAGCGTGTTCGCTCCCTGGCGCGGCGGCGAGGGAAGCGTGGAGAGCGCAATCTGGATGGACTGAGTCTGTTGGGTGTTTGTAGAGGAAGGTTGTGCTGTCGCGCTATTTGCGGCGCCGAACGCCGCCTGCAGTTGCGCCTCCGAGTCGACGAGGAAGTTCGCCGAGCTCACCACGTGATCGCCTGCCTTCAGCCCTTTCAGCACGACGATGGAATCGTCGAGCTGCGGGCCAATCTGAACATCACGTGGTTCAAGGCTGCCGCCGCCATGATCCACAAAGGCAATGGAACGCATACCCGCCTGCAGCACTGCGGAAGCAGGGACGACAAGCTGTCGGCCCATCGGCGCATCGATGGCGACGTTCACATACATTCCGGGTTTTAGCGCGACTCCAGGATTGGCGAAGATCAACCGTACGCGCGCCGTGCGCGTGGTTATGTCCACCTGGGGAAGAATTTGATCGATACGCCCGTAGTAGGTCCGCCCCGGATACGCATCCACCGTGACGCGCGCCGCTGCCCCTGGCCGCAGACGGCCTACGTCTGCCTGAAAGACATTGGCATAGACCCACACGGTGGAGAGATCCGCGACCGTATACAGCTTCATGTCCGGCTGCACGTACGCATTGGGCAACGCGTTGCGTTCCACAATGTATCCGGCGACGGGAGAATTCACCACCGTGTCGTGCTCGGCCTTGCCGCTCGCTTCCACTGCGGCAATCTGCTCCTGCGTCACGCCGTACTGCCGCAGCCGTTCTTCTGCGGCGGTGAGCATCCACTTGCTCTCCTGGCCAGCCATGCCGTGCATATCCTGCGCAAAGGTCTGATCATTTTTCTTTGCCAGCAGCAGCTCCTGCTCGCTGCTCACAAGATCGGGGCTATAGACACTGAACAGCTTTTGCCCCTTGCGTACATACTGGTAGTTCGCATTCGCCCACACATCCTTGATCCATCCCGGAAAGCGTGTCTGCACATAAGCCAGCTTCTGCTCGTCGATGTCCACGTTGCCCGGTGCGTTCAGCGCCTGGCTCACGTTCTTCATCTCTGCTACGGCGGTCTTCACGCCGATCTGCTGCAGCCGCTGCGGCGAGAGCTGAATCGGCGCAAGCGCCGGCTCGCTGGGCTGCATGGCGGAAGGATTCTTCCCCATCTCTGCTGTGCTCATGCCAGCCTGCGCAGTCTCCGGTCCTCGTGCAATCACGGGACTCTCTTCGGGAGCGGTGGTGCTGCTTTGCCGCTCCCGCGACAGCACGTAACCCAGAGCAACCGCAAGTCCACAACTCACCACCACCAGCACTACAAATGCAATCTGATACCCACGCGTCTTCACGGCTTCACCTCCGTCTTCTCTGTGCCGGCTTGATCCAGTGTTGTGCCCGTGGCAAGCTCCAGGTCTGCCATGCGCGCGTCAAAGTCCGCCTCGGCTTGTAACCAGGTCAGGTCAATGTCAATCAGCACCATCTGGCTGTCGAGCAGGTTCAGGAAGTCCGTCTTGCCGTTTGCATAGGCCACCACACTCGACTGCAGCGTGACCTCGGCCTGCGGCCGCAGCTCGTCATGGTAAAGGTGCGCCAGCTTCTGCGCAGCCTGCGCCTGCACCAGCGCCTGCTGCACCTGTCCAAAGGCTTCATTGCGCAGAGCGTCCAGTTCCGCATCCTGCTCCGTGCTGCGAGCCGTGGCTTCCGCAATCTCCGCATCGTGGCGATGCCGATTCAGCCAGGGCAGATTCATCGACCCTTCCACCATGTAGTTGTTCCTGTAGTTGCTGCCCGGCGCCATCAGCATGTATCCACCTGCCAGCGTGAAGTCCGGCGTGTACGCCTTCTTCGCCAGCGCCTGCTCCTTACGGCTGCGGTCTGCCGCATCGCGCAGCGCGGCAAGATCGGGCCGCGACTGCACCGCCAGTTCCTCCAGCTTGTCTACAGGTGGCTGGGTAGCGGACAAATCATACTCGCCTTGCACCGCCAGTGGCTCTGACGGGTCGCGCCTCAGGAGTGTATTCAACTGCGCCCGGGCCACGTCCGCATCCTGGTCGAAGCGAATCATGTGCTCGGCGAGCCGCGTCAGCGTGACCTGCGCCTTCAGCATGTCCTGCTGCGGCACCTTGCCGGTGGTGTATTGAATGCGCGCGGCGGCAATGGCCTGCTGTGCCAGTCCCACATGCCCGTCATGGATGCGCAACTCATCCTGCGCCCGGAGCAGATCATTAAAGGCCTTGTGCGCGCGCACCCTCACCTCCAGCCGAGCCTGCTCGAGATCTTCCTTCGCCTGCGCCACGTCCAGCTCCGCCACGTTCGTCCGCAGCGCCCGCTTGGCACGACTCTGGAAGGTCTGGCTGATGCTGAACATGTTCTGCGCCTGGTTGTAGTCCCACGGCTTCTCCAGCGGTACCGCCCACCCGCGATACATCGCCATCGGATCGTCCAGCGCGCCGGCGGCGGGCACATGCGCTTGCGCCGCCGCCAGACGCCGCGCCGCCACCTGGACCTCGGGATTCACCGCCAGCGCTATGCGCTCCACTTCGTCCAGCGTCATCGGCTGCGTGGTATCAGCTTCTTTATGCTGCCCGCCCAGCAGCGCCGCAAGATTTGCCAGCGCATCGCCCGGCGCAGGCGTTTCAGCCCATGCGGCGCTCCACGTAATCGCCCATGCCAGCACAACCGTGCTGCACAAATTGCATTTCATTGCTTCCTCCATCGAGTCCATTCGTCTGCGTGCGCACGGGGTCCGCACTCAGCGTGCAGACGCGGGTACGCCAGGGCTGTGAATGCAGCCCACAGGCAGAGAAAGGCTAGATGCGAAGAATGGAGCTGCCGCGCGAAGAGGGCAGTGGGGGAGGTGTATCCGAATGGATCTCTGCAGCGGTGCGAGCAGAATTTATCGAAAGACTCGACACGGTATCGATAATCCAGGCTGCACTTTGCGCGTTCTCATGAACAAAGGGCGTAACCGGTGTGTTCGCAGCCGGCTGCGGCCGGATCTGGCAGCAGGAGCCTTGCACCGTTCCACTCGGCCCATTGCACTCCACTGCCATCGTGCGGCAGCAGGCGGGCCTGCTCTTCGTGCGCAGAGAGAGCACGCAGGCCGAAACCGGCAGCGCGCTCAGCGCGATCGCTGCCACCAGCATCCATAACGCGCATTGTCTCAATCTGCTCACTGGGCAAGCTCTCTGCACTTTCATTGTAAGCGTCGTCGGCCGGCCCGCAAAGCGCAGTGACTGGAATCACACAGTACTGGCGTGTCTACGTCAGCGCTTCTACCGGCCCTACTTTTGCATTTCGTGCTCCGCGCTCTCCACCTGCCGGATAGCGCTCTCGGGCAGCCCCACCAGGTTCCCAGGCTCGCAGGGCCTACACCCGCACAATCATCACTTCGGTCGACTTAATCAGCGCCGCCGCAGTCTGTCCGCTGCGCAGTTGCATCTCCCGCGCCGCGTCCGCCGTGATGATCGAAGTAATCCTCTGGTTGCCGATCTCGAGCACCACTTTAGCGAGCAGTCCGCTGAACTTGACCTCCACCACGCGGCCCACCAACTGGTTGCGCCCGCTCACATTTCTGAACCGTTCTCGCGACTCGATCTGCGGCCGTGCAGGCTCGGTCTTCAGCAGCAGCTTCAGTGCGCTCTGCGGCACGCGATGATGTCCGCCCGGCGTCTTGCGCGTCTTCACCTTGCCCGCCAGAATCCACTGCTTGATCGTGGCATAGCTCACGCCCAGCGTCGCCGCCGCCTCGCGCGGCGTTAGCAGCACATCGCTCTCCGGCATTATGGCCCTCCATCGCGGCGCGCTCGCGCCCGCCAGTCGAACCCCAGACTAAAGCTCCTCGCGCCACTCCGCAATCTGCGAGTTCGCTGCCGCAGGAAAGCAAAAACCAGAGGCATATAAAATCGTTAGGTAAATTCGTATAAAATCACGCCATATCTATCATGCCCGGAGACTTCCCCATGCTCCATCGCTCGTCTTCCATCTTGACTCTCGCTGCGCTCGTCCTTTCGGCGCCTGCACTCACCCTCTCCGCCCAGCAACCGCCTGCCTCCAGTTTCATCGGCCGCTATCAGGCGCGCGTCACTGCTACGCAAGGCGAGCAGCCCCACTGGATTACCCCGCTCGTCACCGTCACACCCCGCCTCGAACAAGAGCTTCGCACCGACTTCGTGCGCAACGTCTCCACCACTGGGTATGACACCTGGGTCTACGACAACGGCAAGGGCCTCGAGCTCATCCCCTTCCGCCGCATCGAGTTGCTCTTCAACACGCCACCCTTCTTCAATCACCTCGCGTCCAACACCAATGATGGCTTCGGCGACGTGACGTTCCTTGGCAAACTCCGTCTCTTCGCCCGTAATGAGGAGCAGGGCAACGCCATCGTCACCGCGTTTCTCGGCGGCTCCGTGCCCACCGGCAAGAACGGCAACGGCACCTGCTGCGCCATCGTGACGCCCACACTCGCGGTCGGCAAAGGCTGGGGCCTCTTTGACCTCACCTCCACCGCCGGCGGCACGCTTCCGGTCACGAACAGCAACGGCCTCGGCCACACCGTGCTCTGGAACAGCGTGGCGCAGTACCGCCTTGCACACACCGGCGTTGCGCGTCTCTTCTGGCCCGAGGTCGAGATGAACTCCAGCTTCTTTTATGGGGGCTCCAACGACGGCAAGGCCGTCACCTACGCCACCCCCGGCGCGGTCATCGGCCGCATTCCGCTCGCGCACAATGCGGATGGCAAGCCCGGCCGGCTCGGCCTCACCTTCGGCGCGGGCGAGCAGATTGCCGTCAGTCACTTCCATCCGACGAACCATAACCTCGTGCTGACTGCGCGCCTGCCGTTCTAGGCGAGCCGCTACACTGAACCAGTCCCGCAGGAGCCTCCATGATGTATCGCACTTGGATTCTTGAGCTGGCTGCATGTGCCGCGGCGGCGCTGCTCCTTGCAGTTGTGGCCTGCCGCAGCTCGCAGCCTGTCGTGCTCACGGTCTCTGTCGCCGCCAGCCTGACGGATGCAATCGAGGCCGCCGAAGCTGCCTATACCGACTCCCATACCGGCGTCACATTCCGCAACAACTTCGGCGGCTCCGGCACGCTGGCGCAGCAGATCGCACTCGGCGCGCCCGTCGATCTTTTTGTCTCCGCAGCCGAAGAGCCGATGAACGATCTCGACGCACGCAGCCTTCTGGTTCCCGGCTCGCGCCGCGATCTGCTCCGCAACACCCTCGTCCTCATCGTGCCGCGCACTTCCGCGCTCGCCGGCTTTGACCAACTCACCAGTGCCTCGGTTCGCAACCTCGCCATCGGCGATCCCGGTCACGTTCCCGCCGGCCAATACGCGCTGCAGACCCTCACTGCGCTGCATCTTCTGCCCGCCCTCCAGTCGCGTCTCGTACTCGCAGAAAATGTGCGCCAGGTCCTTGCGTACGTTGAAACCGGCAACGCCGATGCCGGCCTCGTCTACGCAACGGACGCCGCCATCCCTAATAAGGTCCGCGTTGTCGCCACCGCGCCCGATTCCTCCCACGACCCCATCGTCTATCCAGCAGCGGTTCTGCGCGCCGGCGCGCATCCGGTCGAGGCCGAGGATTTCCTCACCTGGCTCGTCTCGCCCGCTGCGCGCGCCTTCTTCACACAGCGCGGATTTACCATGGCAGCACAGTGATCCCGGCCTTCGATCCATCGCCGCTCATCATCTCGCTGGCCACCACTGCAGCCGCGACCGTCATCGCCTTCTTCCTCGGCCTCTTCGCTGCCCGCGCTCTCTATGCATCGAAGAGCGCGCTCCGGCCCTGGATCGACGGCCTGCTCACGCTCCCGCTTGTGCTGCCACCCACTGTCGTCGGCTTCTTCCTCTTGCTGCTCTTTGGCCGCGAAGGACCCATCGGCCGCGTGCTTCAGCACCTCAGCATCACCGTCGTCTTCTCGTGGCCCGCCACCGTCATCGCCGCCACGGTCATCGCTTTTCCGCTCATGTACCGCACTGCGCTCGGCGCCTTCGAGCAAGTCAATCCCACGCTGCTCGATGCAGCGCGCACGCTTGGCGCATCCGAGGGCCGCGTCTTCCGCAGCGTTCTGCTGCCGCTCGCCGCTCCCGGCGTGCTCGCAGGCACCGTGCTCGCCTTTGCCCGCGCCATGGGCGAGTTCGGCGCAACGCTGATGCTCGCCGGCAACATTCCCGGCCGTACCCAGACTCTGCCGCTCGCCATCTACAGCGCAGCTGAGCGCAACGACATGCGCGCCGCAGCCCTCTGGGTCGCGCTCATCGTCGCTCTCTCGCTCGCCATCATTCGCCTTCTCCATGTGGAAGCCCGCACCGGCCGCCGCTGGCATCAGCCGCAGCCGCTCTCCGGCGCGCCTGAACTCCCGCCTCGGCAGCACACCGCGGACGATGTGCACGCTGAAGCGCTCCTCGAAGTGGACATCGAAAAGGCGCTCAGCCGCTTCACCCTGCGTGTCGCTCTTCGCACCGGCCGCGGAGCAGTCGGCCTGCTCGGCGCATCCGGTGCAGGCAAATCCATGACGCTTCGCCTCATCGCAGGCATCGCCACGCCCACGCGCGGGCACATCGCACTCCATGGGCGCACGCTCTTCAGCAGCGCCGAAGGCATCCACATCCCGCCCGCGCGCCGCCGCATCGGCGTCGTCTTTCAGGACTACGCGCTCTTCCCGCACCGGACCGTTGCCGAAAATGTCGTCTTCGGCCTGCATGCCCTCACGCCCGCCGAACGCGACCGCCGCTTGCAACAATGGCTTACGCGCCTCGAGCTCGCTCATCTCGCGCACCGCTATCCTGGCGAAATCTCCGGCGGCGAGCGCCAACGCGTCGCCATCGCACGCTGCATGGTTCTTGAGCCCGACGCGCTCCTGCTGGACGAGCCCTTCGCCGCCCTCGACCCGCATCTGCGCCGTCAGCTCGAAGGCCAGTTGCGCCGGACCCTCGCCACCTACCACGGCGTTGTCCTCTTCGTTACGCACGATATGGAAGAGGCCTTCCGCTTCTGCACCGATCTGCTCGTCCTCGATCGTGGCCGCGTCATCGCCAGCGGTCCGCGCCAGCAGCTCTTCGAGCAACCCTGCACCGTCACCTCCGCGCGCCTCACTGGATGCAAGAACATCGCGCCCGCGCAGCTCATTCCGGCACAGCCCGCGCGCATCGCCGTGCCCACGTGGCAATGCGATCTCAGCCTCTCTGCCGCGCCGCCGCCGGCGCTCACTCACATCGGCTACCGTTCCCATCACTTCCGCCTGCAGCCCGCGCAGACAGGCCCGAACGTCTTCCCCTGCTGGCTCGTCGAAGCCAGCGAAGCTCCGCACGAGATGACGCTCTACCTTCGCCTCCACTCCGCGCCTGCGCCCGGCGATTCCCACCATGTCCAGGCCGACATCCCCAAAGACCAGTGGCATGCACTCAGCGCACAGCCGCAACCCTGGCACATTCAAGTCGATCCCACGCGTGTTCTTCTGCTCGAAGACGAGCCCGCCTGACTCGATTCGCGTCTGCGCCAGCGCCCATCTTCTACACTTAGAACATGGATGTTCTCTATGGCCTGCACTCGGTCGAGGAGGCCCTGCGCGCAGGCCGGCGTAAATTTGACCATGTGCTGGTGGCGCGTGAGCGGCACGATGACCGCCTCGCGCATCTCGTCGCTGCGTGTCGCGCCGCAGGCCTGCGTGTACGCCAGGAGCCGCGCGAGCACCTGACGCACCTTGCCGGCACGCCGATGCATCAGGGCGTCGTTGCCCTTGTCCGCCCGCAGCAGATGCTGGCGATTGAAGACCTCTTTGCGCCCCTCGCGCCGGGCCGCTCGCGCCTCGTGCTCGCGCTCGATGGCGTCGAAGATCCGCAGAATCTTGGTGCGCTGCTGCGCGTGGCCGATGGAGCGGGCGTCGATGGCGTCGTGCTCACCGAGCGTCGCGCCGCCCCGCTCAGCCCTGTGGCCGTCAAAGCCAGCGCCGGAGCCTCCGAGCATCTGCGCATCGCCCGCGTCGTCAATCTTGTCCGCGCCCTCGAAGAGTTGAAGGAGCAGAACCTCTGGATCGTCGGCCTCGATGAGCGTGGCACGCAGAACTACGATGAGTTCGACCTCACCGGCAATTGCGTTCTCGTCCTCGGCCGCGAGGGCGCTGGCCTCCACGAACTTGTGCGACGCACCTGCGATCACCTGTTGCGCATCCCCATGGCCGGCGGCGTCAGTTCGCTCAACGTCTCTGCTGCGGGCGCAGTTGTTCTCTATGAAGCTGCGCGCCAGCGCCGCGCCGCCACGCGCGGCCCGGCTCGCCCTTCGCCGTCGGGCGCGTCCAAACCCAAGCAGCAGAAAGGCCTTGGTTCATGAAGGTTTCACTGGCCGTCAGCGCCGCGGCGGCATGCACAATCGCAGTTGTGCTGGCGTCCCTTTCCTGCACGGCGCAATCCGCAGCCCCCGCCACGGAATCCACTCAGCCCGCGCAAGCGCCACAGCAGAAGCCCGCTGGCGGCAAGGTCATCTTCTCGCGCTCCATCGGCGAGAGCGGCGAAACCACGCAGACTGGCCCCGCAGCGAAAGCGCCTGCCATTGGCACAGCCGACGCTCTCGTCGTCAGCGACTCCGACCGCCGCGCCGTCGCCATCACCGCCATGGATCTGGATGTGCGACTACGCCCCGCCGATCGCCAACTCGCCGTCCGTGCCCAACTCACCGTGCGCAATGACGGCTCGGCGCCGCTCGCTCGCCTTCCATTGCAGATCTCTTCCGCGCTCAGTTGGGAGAGGGTGCGCGTCGAGGGCAGGGATGCGCCCGTCGCAGTCGCCACGCTCAACTCTGATACCGACCACACTGGCCAACTTCACGAGGCCGCCATTCCGCTCGCCGCGCCGCTCCAGCCCGGCGCATCTACACGTCTCGATGTCACCTACTCCGGCGTCATCGCACTCTCCGCGCAGCGCCTCATCGCGCTGGGCACGCCCAACGACGTCGCCGTCCGCTCCGACTGGGACGAGATCTCCGTGCCCTTCACCGGCCTGCGCGGCTTCGGCAATGTCGTCTGGTATCCCGTCAGCAGCGTGCCCGTTATTCTCGGCGATGGTGCGCGCCTCTTCAATGAGGTCGGCGAACACAAGCTGCGCCTCTCTGCCGCGTCGGTCCGCGTCCGCCTCACCGTCGAATTCCCTTACAATCAGCCTCCCACCGTCGCCGTCATCGATGGAGTCTCTGTGCCCATCGCCATCGCCTCGCCGGGTAGCCTCGACCCGGAGGCGAACGGCGTCGCGACCGCCAGCTTTGAAATGAACGAAGTTGGATTTGAAGCGCCCAGCCTCTTTGTCGCACAGCGCAAGGCGCACACCGGTCCTAACTTCACCGCGTGGACGCTGCCCGAAAACGAAATCGCCGTGCAGGCTTGGAGCGACGCCGCCAACACCGTCACCCCGTTCCTCGCCGACTGGCTGGGCAAGACGCCGCGCACCCAGCTCACGCTTCTCGATCTACCCGACCCCGAGGACGCGCCTTTTGAGACCGGCTCGCTGCTAGCCGCGAGCCTGCATGAGTCCGGCAAAGAACAACTCGAAGGCGCCATGGTCCATGCGCTCGCGCATGCATGGATGCCCTCGCCGCGCGCCTGGGTCACCGAAGGTGTCGCGAGCTTCATGGGCACGCTCTGGATTGAAAAGCGGCGCGGACGCGATACAGCTCTCGAAGCGCTTGAATCCACCCGCTCTGCGCTCGCGCTGGAAGAGCCTTCCAGTCCAGGCGAGGGCGCCGGTCAGCCGCTCGCCGTGGCCATTGCGCCCGTCTACTACCGCACCAAGGCCTCCTACATCTTCTGGATGCTCCGCGACCTCCTCGGCGATGACGGGCTCGCGCAGGCCTTTCACGATTACGCGCCGCTGCAGGACACAGCACCTGCCATCGCCCCCAACTCCCGGCCCAGCGCGGGCGAACTGGAAGACCTGCTGCGCAAGGCTGCTGCGACCAATAACAAAGATCTCGGCTGGTTCTTCGCAGACTGGATCGACACGGACAACGGGCTGCCCGATCTCAGCATCGACAGCGTGATTCCCCAGCCGGCACAGACCGGCACCTGGCTCGTCGGCATCAATCTCTCCAACGCTGGCTACGCCGCTGCGGATGTGCCCGTCACGGTGCGTACCGGCAAGACCACCTCTACCGATCGCGTTCTCATTCCCGCGCACGGCAAGGTCTCGCATCGCATGCTGGTCGCGGCTGAGCCCACGCAGGTGCAGCTCAACGACGGCGTCACGCCCGAGGTGCAGGCGGACGTACACGTGAAGGAACTCGACAGAGCATCATCCGGAACCCCTTCGACGCAGCAGCCAGCCGCACCGGTAAACCTGCCGCCGATCCCCGACACCGCTCGCACGCCGCGTCCGTAAACATGCTTCCAAAGCGCGGCGTCGCGCTGATTTCTCCTCACCGGTCTCACTCGCCCAGTACGTCTGCCTCGTAGGCAAGCTTCGTCTCAGCCACGGCGGAGATTGGTTTGCGCCGGTAGGCAAAGATCATCGTGCGATCCAGAGCATCGGGCGCCCATGTCGCGCTCCACAACACGCCAAACTCCAGCAGCAGAAGAAAGCTCAACGCGAGCAGCAGCGCAAAGCAGAAAAGCCCCACGCCGTAGCTGCCTGAGAAATCCTTCATCGCGCCCAGCGCCGACGGCAGAAAGAATCCGCCCAACCCTCCCGCCGCACCCACGATGCCGGTCATCAGCTCCATGCTGGCCGGAAAGCGCTGCGGCGCCATTTGAAAGATCGCGCCGTTGCCCATGCCCAGCATCCCCATGGACAGAAACAACAGCGGCAGCACCACGGCGATTGGCGGCAACAGGCCAAGAATGCCAAGGCACACCGCGATGGATCCAAACAGCGTGAGCAGCAGTCGATAGCCGCCGAATTTGTCGGCGAGCCATCCACCCACCGGGCGCAGAAAGCTGCCGGAGAGGACGACAAGCGTCGTGCAGTCGCCAGCCTGCACCTTCGTCAGATGGTACTGGTCATGGAAGAAGACCGAGAGAAAGCTCGCCATCCCCACAAAGCCGCCGAAGGTCAGACTGTAAAGAAAGCACAGCCTCCATGTGTCGCCCTGTGTCATCAGCCCCGCATAGCTGCCCCATGGCTTCGGCGCGGATTTCGAAGGACTGTCCTTCGCCAGCAGGTAGAACGCTCCCAGCACCAGCGCAATCGGCAGCAGTGCGATTCCGAAGACCGCGTGCCAGCCGTAGTGTTGTGCCAGGCGCGGCCCAAAAAACGTGATGAGCAGCGTGCCCGAGTTTCCCGCGCCGGCAATACCCATCGCCAACCCCTGATGCTCTGCCGGATACCACCTGCCCGCCAGCGGCAGTGCCACCGCAAAGCTTGCCCCGGCCACTCCGAGCAGGAATCCGATCAGGTAGAACTGCCACAGCGTCGTCGCATATCTCCAGCCCAGCGCGAGTGGCACGAGCGTGAGCACAAGGCCTGTTATGCCGGCGCGACGTCCGCCAATCCGGTCGGCAAGCACACCGAGGATGGGACGGAAGAATGACCCGCCCAGCAGCGGAATCGCCGTCAGCAGGCCCTTCTGCGTCGCGGAAAGGTGAATCTGCTCTGCGATGAACGGCGTCATCGGGCCGAAGATGACCCACACCATAAAGCTCACGTCGAAGTAGAGAAAGGCGGAAAGCAGCGTGGGCAGATTGCCGCTTGCGAGAAACGATTTCTTCTGCATGATGGATCCTCCTCAGTGTTCAGGCGTCGGGGAAGGTGGCGCGTGCTGCTTCACGCGTATTCAATGGACTGCGCTCCACGCGCACCGCGCACTGCTTGAAGTTCGGCTCGCGTGAAACAGGGTCGAAGGCGCTCTGCGTCAGTTGATTTGCATTCGTTTCAAAAAAGTGGAAGGGAAGAAACACCTGCCCCGGCGCAACAATCTCCGTGATGCGCAGCTCCACGCGGCTCACTCGCCCGCGCGCGGAGATCACCTCCACGCGATCGTGCGGCCGCAGGCTTTGCCTTCCCGCGTCCACAGGATTCATCTCCAGCCACGCCCGCGGGGCCATTCGCTCCAGAATCGAAATCGCTCCTGTCTTTGTCCGTGTGTGCCAGTGCTCCACCGTGCGCCCCGTGTTCAGCACCAGCGGAAACTCCGCGCTCGGCTGCTCGGGAAACGGCGTCCATTCCGTTTGCAGAAGCCTGGCGCGGCCATCCTCTGTCTGGAACACACCATCGGCGTAGAGACGCCGCGCAGCAGCCGGAGCCTCACCGGAACCCTCCGCGAACGGCCACTGGATTCCGCCATGCTCTTCGAGCGCCGCATACGTCATCCCGGAGTAATCGCAGAGCCGCGCCTGCGAGACCTTGCGCCACTCGGCAAACGCATCGCCGGGCGACTGCCATCCTGGGTAGATCTCTTCCCGGCAGCCCAGCCGCTCCGCCACCGCGAGGAAAATATCGAAGTCACTGCGCGCCCCGCCCGGAGGCGCAACCGCGGCATTCACCTTGCTCACGCGCCGCTCTGAGTTGGTGTAGGTTCCTTCTTTCTCGCCCCAGATCGCCGCCGGAAGCACCAGATCGGCCAGATCGGTCGTCGGCGTGGGATGAAATCCATCCTGCACCACGAGGAACTCCAGATTGCCCAGCGCATGTTTCAGCAGGTCGATGTTGGGAAACGACACCAGCGGATTGGTTCCGATGATCCACAGCGCACGAATGCGCCCCGCCACGGCGGCTTCAATGATGTCTGGATAGGCCAGGCCGCGCTGCGCAGGAATTCGCTCCACATCCACGTTCCAGAGCCGCGCCAGCTCCTCGCGATCGCGCGCCGATTCAAATTTGCGATAGCCCGGCAGGCTGCTTGAAAAGCCCGCCTCGCGCGTGCCCATCGCGTTGCACTGTCCCGTGATGGAAAACGGGGATGCGCCCGGCTGCCCGATATTTCCCGTGATGAGCGCGAGATTGTTGATCGCGTTGACCGTCTCGGTTCCCTTGGTGCTGTGATTCACGCCCATCGTCCAGCCGATGAATGGCCGCTCCGCGCGCGCGTACAGCAGTGCCACTTTACGAATCACCTCCGGCGCGATGCCGGTAATCTGTGCCGCAGCCTCCAGCGTCACGCCCTGCAGCGACGCGCGCAGTTCGTCAAAACCCGTCGTATGCCGCTCCACGTACTCGCGGTCATACAGGCCCTCCTCCACAATCACGCGCAGCATCGCGTTTAGCAGCGCAAGGTCGCTGCGCGGTTTCACCGGCAGATAAACGTCTGCCATCATCGCTGTCTTGGTCACGCGCGGATCGGCCACGATCACGGTTCGCGCCGGATTCGCATCCAGCCGCATGCACAGAATCGGATGATTCTCGGCGATGTTCGCGCCGATCAGCAGAATCACGTCCGCCTTCTCAAAGTCTTCATACGCGCCGGGAGGCCCATCGCTGCCAAACGAACGCTTGTACCCCGCCACCGCCGTGGACATGCAGAGCGTCGTGTTTCCGTCATAGTGGCGCGTGCCCAGCCCAAGCTGCACCAGCTTGCCCAGTGCGTAGAACTCCTCGGTCACCAGTTGGCCCGTGCTGATTACGCCCACGGATTCCTGCCCGTGCCGGCGCTGCACCGCGCGCATCCGCTCCGCCAGCGTGTCGATTGCTTTCTCCCAGCTCACCCGCTTGAGCATGCCCTGTTCGCGCAGCAGCGGATGCTTCGCACGCCCCTCCGCGGTAATCGAGTGATGCTCGGCCAGTCCCTTCGGGCACAGCTTACCGCGGTTCACAGGATGCTCCGGATTCCCGCGCACGCTCACCGCAACGCCGTCGCGCACGCCAATCTGCATGCCGCAGCCCACGGAGCAATAGCCGCACGTCGTGTTCACCCAGCGCTCCGCGTGGCGCGCCTGCGCGGTGTAGCCCATCACAGCATCCTCGCCGTAGGCGTACTCCCCGGCGCGTGTGTCCAGTCCGGATTTCCTCGCCAGCCAGCGCGTCAGCTTCATGCGGCCTCCGGAGCCAGATATTGCGCAGCCATGTTCGTGGGCACCACGCTCACAAAAAAGAGATAGCGACTCAAGAACTCCCCGGCGGCCACCAGCGCCGTCACTGCCGCCAGCGCGGGCGCTCCATGCACAAAGGGCAAGCTCATCAGCCCCGCGGCCAGTAGTACATAGCGCGCCAGCAGCGGCGTCGAAAGCACCGTCAGCAGCAGCACGCCCGATCCGCGCAGCTCATGTACCGGCGAGCAATACAGCCAGAACAGCTTGCCCGCCCCAGCCGCCACGGTCGCCATCCCCGCCAGCGTAAAGATCGACTGCACAACCGGGGTCACACCGCCCAGCAGACCTGCAGGCAGCGCGCCCAACAGCGCCGCCGTCAGGTAGAACTCCACAAAGGTGAACGGCGCATTCCACGCTGGCCGGCCCGGCGCCAGATACAGCCGCGCACTGGCGCCGATGCCTGCAAGTCCTGTGAGCACCGTCAACGCACCCAGTGCAGGCGCGCGACGCAGATCCAACCACAGGGCAGCAGAGTACGCCGCCGCCACCAGCGCAAACACGCTGAACAGCAGCACCTCGCGGCTCAGCCACGACCGCCGCCACATCCGCAGCGCGCGCCAGGCATAGATGGGTCTGCCCAGGTGCAGCGTCGAAGCGCCCAGCGCAATCCCCGCCGACAGCAGAGCCGCGAGCGCCGCCATGCGATGCATGTGAGTGCCCCTGAGTTGCAGCAGCCAGATCGCCGCGAATGCCCCCACCGAGAGCTGCGTCAGCACCGTCATCACCACCAGAGGCCAGTGAGGGTGCTCCGGCTGGATGCGGTTGACATCCGCCTTGCGCAGATTCTGCGCCACGCGTCCAGGAAGCGTGATGCGCGTGGTAGACAGACTGTGATCCGCCGAGGGCATGCCCGGTGAGTTCGCGCCGGCTCGATAGTCTCTCCGCCAGTCCTCCACGCGCACCGTCTCGATGCGGATGGCCCCTTCAGGACACGCGGCGACGCACGCGGGCAGTTGCGACTGCGTGAGCCTGCCGTAGCACATGTCGCACTTGCCCACCACTCCGCGCTCCTCGTTGTACTGCGGCACGCCGTAGGAGCAGTTCCATGTGCAGTACTGGCAGCCGATGCAGGCGTCCGCGCTGTGCCGCACGATCCCCGTCACGCTGTCCTTCGAGTAGGCATCCACCGGGCAGCCCGTCATGCACGTCGGCTCCACGCAGTGGTTGCACCCCATCGAGAGATAGTGCCGCTGCGTAGACGGATACACGCCGCCTTCAATCTCGCCCACACGCCGCCACAGGATGTCCGCGGGATTTCCGTTCTGCTCGTTGCACGCCACCACGCAGCACTTGCAGCCGATGCACTTCGTCATGTCGAAGTGAAAGCGGTATTGCTCGCCCGGTCCCGGCGGCGCGGGCAGCACAACATCGCTCCTCAGCCCACACAGCGAAGCCAGCAGACTCTCCGCCGCGTCTTTCGCAGTCGTCAGACGGAAGGCTTCATCGCCGGATTGTGCTCTTTCCAGAAGGGGCAGTTGCAAAGACGGCTCCATCCACGCGCCTCGGGCGCATGTCGCGAAGAGTTGTGGGGCGGGCGCACACGGCCAGTGCAGCAAGCGGCGAAGCAATCTCTCGCAGAGGTCTGCAATGGGTGTGCAGCAGGCGGCCGGGCCGGGCTCTTCGCGGAGCCAAAGAAGAATCACTCGCAGGTCAGGGAAGCAGCCGGCATGCGGAGCCGGCGAATGGCCCGCGGACTGGCTCGTCTTGAAGGCCGCTCCGCGGGGAGTGATTGCGTTTGAGCATAGCGGCAATTCGCACCGCGCGCAAGCGCAATCTTGCCGCGCTTTGCGCAGACGCGCAAAACCCGCATGAATCAGGGTGTTTGCAGACACACAGCATCAGGAAGAAGGATAAGGAGTCCTCTCTTGCAAACTCATCCACGCCATGCTAAAACCTGTATCTGCGCAGGCGCATCCCGCACGCCCCCGGTGCTCGCATCCATCTTTTGGCTGATTCGGTCCTCTGTTGCAGGCTGCTACTATCCCCTTTTCCGGAGGCTGCCTGCGCCAAA
The DNA here is from genome assembly GCA_021781795.1 of Acidobacteriota bacterium. GTDB lineage: Bacteria > Acidobacteriota > Terriglobia > Terriglobales > Acidobacteriaceae > Telmatobacter. The sequence goes on along the minus strand of JAJXWA010000035.1, from coordinate 1,737 downwards.
TCCCTTGTGTCGCGATTGCGCACAGGCTCAGGCTCTACACCAACGCTGTGCTCAGAAGAATGGAACGCCCGGATCGAACCGCACAGCTTCCCGCCCAGTGGGTAGAAGCTGTGTCTTTCGTCTCGTTCGTCAATGTGTGAACGGATCTTTGAACGCTTCGAAAGAAGCCACTAAGGACGTCCCCTGACATTCGAGCGCGGAGGCTGCGCAATCATCCGAGGCCAAGGTGACAAAAAGATGCCACGATATTCCTTTGTGCTGCTGTTTTCCCTCGCCGCAGCGGCGTATGGCCAGTCGAACTTTGCCCATCTTCACGGAATTGTCCGTGACCCGCAGGGAAGGCCGATTGCCGGCGCAACCGTTACAATCCATTCGCAGACCACGGCATCGGAGCGGACCGGAGTTACGAATGCTCAGGGCTTGTATGACGCCCCGCTGATTCCAGCCGGCGCCTACACGGTTGCAGCCGCCGCGAGGGGATTCGCTTCGTTCCAGGAAAAGATCACGCTTGAAGTCGATCAGAACATCGCCGTTGATTTCGACCTGCAGGTTGCCTCGCTCGCGCAGTCTGTCTCCGTCCATGCAGGTTCGGTGGTCATGGACTCCACACAGACCAGCGTAAGCGAGGTCATCGAGCCGCAGGATATTGCAAATCTACCCCTGAACGGCCGCATGGTTCTGGACCTTGTACTGACTGTGCCCGGCGCGCATCCCGGCTCGGGCGCGCAGACTGGAGAGGCCAACCCGCTCTACTGGCGACCGGGGCAGGACTCGGCATTAAGCATCGGCGGAGCCCGCCCAAACGCAAACTTTTATCTCCTCGATGGCGCAATCAATACCGACCCGACCTTCTGGACACAGAACATCAGTCTCTCGCTCGACGCCATTCAGGAATTCCGCGTGGATACCTCCTCGTACACAGCCAATGAAGGCGGCGCCGGCGGTGGCCAGGTCAACATCGTCACCCGCAGCGGCACCAGCACCTTTCACGGCGCCGTGTATGACTACGTGCGCAACGGCTCGCTTGACGCAACCTCATTCGAGCAGATGGGCAGCAACAACTACCTCGTGCAGAACCAGTTCGGAGGTGCAGTAGGCGGCCCGCTTCCGCATCTCAGGAAGACTTACTTCTTCACCAACTACGAAGGGTATCGCCATACACAGGCAGATACGGCGATTGAGACCGTGCCGACTCTGGCAGAAGTCAACGGCGACTTCAGCCAGAGTGGAGTCGCGGTTTACGATCCCACCACTTCAACTCCGAATGGCTCCGGCGTGACGCGCAGCCAGTTTCCCGGCAACGTCATTCCACAGAACAGAATCAGCTCTGTCGCTCAACAGTTCATGTTGCACTATCTGCCTCGCCCGAACATGGGCGCAGGCGGAGTGGATTCCAACAACTACATGGACGTGCGCAACGAAGAGCAGAACTGGAGCCAGGGGTCGCTCCGCTTCGATCACTACCTTTCCAACGGCGATCTCATCTTCGCGCGCTACTCCGGCTCCAGCGAGACCGGCTTCCAGCCCATCAATCTGCCGGGATTCGGTGTCTATAACGACAATCTCTCCCAGCAGGCGGTGTTGTCCTGGAACCACGTCATCTCGCCGTCCTTGCTGAATACCGCAACTCTTGGAGCCTCGCGTCTCTCCATGTTCCTCCACTCACAGAACAACGGGGTGAACGACATCGTTGGGCAGCTAGGAATTCAGGGGGTTGGATACGGCGGCCAGGGAGCA
>JAJXWA010000008.1 GCA_021781795.1 Acidobacteriota bacterium | reverse complement strand
ATGAGCAGCACCAACTTCCACGTTCTGGCTAAGCCGATCGGGCCGATCTGCAATCTCGACTGCAAGTACTGCTTCTACCTTGAGAAGGAGTCGCTCTATCCGCAGGTCTCAAAGTGGGCCATGCGCGAGGAGGTGCTGGACAGCTACATCCGGCAGTACATCGAAGCCCATGATGCGCCGGTGGTGAACTTTGCGTGGCAGGGCGGAGAGCCGACGCTGCTTGGTGTGGAGTACTTCAGGAAGCTGGTCGAAATCCAGAAGAAGTATGCCGGCGGCAAGCGCATCCAGAACGCTTTCCAGACGAACGGAGTTCTGCTGAACGACGAGTGGGCCGCGCTCTTTCGAGAAAATGATTTTCTGATCGGCGTCTCCATCGACGGGCCGCGCGCGCTGCATGACGCCTATCGTGTCGACAAGGGAGGCCAGCCCACCTTCGACCGCGTGATGCGCGGCATTGAGACGCTGAAGCGGAACGGTGTCGAGTTCAACACCCTGACCACCGTCCACCGGGGCAACGCCGACTATCCGCTGGAGGTTTACCACTTTCTGAAAGAGAACGGGAGCGGCTTCCTGCAGTTCATTCCGATCGTCGAGCGCATCGCGCATCAGACCACGCCGGATGGCCTCCATCTCATCTCACCTGACTTTGGCGGAGAAGCGCGTGTAGCGCCATGGTCCGTGGAGCCGCGGCAGTTTGGCCGCTTCCTGTGTGCGATTTTCGATGAGTGGGTACGCCGCGATGTGGGCCGCATCTTTGTGCAGCTCTTCGATGTGAGCCTGGAAATGTGGACCGGGATGGAAGCCAGCCTGTGCGTCTTCAAGCGGCAATGCGGCGCGGCGCTGGCCATCGAGCACTGCGGCGACGTGTACTCCTGCGACCACTACGTCTATCCGCAGAACCGGCTCGGCAACATCATGGACGCGCCCCTGCAGGCGCTAGTGGACTCAGAGCAGCAGCACGCCTTTGGCGAGGCGAAGGAAGCGACGCTGCCGAAGTATTGCCGGGAGTGCGATGTGCGCTTCGCTTGCAATGGCGAGTGCCCCAAGCATCGCTTCCTCACCACGCCCGATGGAGAGCCGGGGCTTAACTATCTCTGCGCCGGCTACAAGATGTTCTTCCGCCACGTCGATCCCTCCATGCGCTACATGGCGGCCGAGCTTGCGGCGGGACGTGCGCCGGCGAACGTGATGCGACGGGTGGCAGAGCAGGAGATGCAAGCAGCGTTCAACAACGCGCAGCGCAACGATCGATGCCCCTGCGGCAGCGGGAAGAAGTTCAAGCACTGCTGCGGCAGCCAAGCTTGAAGATTTGCCGCGCGCGATTCGACTATCTTTGCATTGATGACGCTGGGGGTGAAGCGCACCGGCTGCGTCAGTACTTCTGCACCTTGGGATCAATCTGATCGGACCAGGCAAGGATGCCGCCCGCGAGGTTGGCCACGCGCCCGTAGCCGTTCTGCTTGAGGAACTCCGCCACTCGCTGACTGCGCGCGCCCGACCGGCACTGCACGACAATCTCCTGCGAGGGATCGATCTCGGCTATGCGCTGCGGCACGTCGTTGAGCGGAATCAGCTTTCCGCCGATGTTGGCGATTTGATACTCGTAAGGCTCGCGGACATCAAGAATGAATACTTCTTCGCCTGCATCCATCCGCTGCTTCAGCTCGCGCACGCTCATCTGCGGAATACCGTTCTGCAACTTCACATCCTCCTGGGCTTTGGGCTCAATGCCGCAAAACTGCTCGTAATCAATCAATTCTTTCACGGTGGGGTTGGGGCCGCAGACCGGGCACTCCGGATTGCGGCGCAGCTTCAGCTCGCGAAAGCGCATGGCCAGCGCATCCACCAGCAGGAGGCGGCCCACGAGCGGCGCGCCGCTGCCGAGGATCAGCTTGATGACCTCGGTGGCCTGAATCATGCCGACGAGTCCCGGCAAGATGCCCAGCACGCCGCCCTCGGCGCAGCTTGGAACGAGTCCCGGCGGCGGCGGCTCGGGATAGAGGCAGCGGTAGCACGGGCCGTCCTCCGCCGCAAAGACGCTGGCCTGACCCTCGAAGCGAAAGATTGATCCGTAGACGTTGGGCTTGCCCAGCAGCACGCAGGCGTCGTTGACCAGGTAGCGCGTGGGAAAGTTGTCCGTGCCGTCTGCGACGATGTCGTAGTCCCTCAGAATCTCCAGCGCGTTGGCGCTTGTCAGGCGCGTCTCGTGCTTCACCACGCGCAGCCCGGGATTCAGCGCGGTGAGCTTCTCTTCGGCGGAGTCCAGCTTCTTGCGGCCTATGTCGCGCGTGGAGTGGATAATCTGGCGCTGCAGGTTGCTGGCATCGACCACATCAAAGTCCACCAGTCCAAGCGTGCCCACGCCCGCGGCGGCTAGATAGAACGCGAGAGGCGATCCCAGTCCGCCTGTGCCCACGCAGAGCACGCGCGCGGCCTTGAGTTTGCGCTGGCCGTCGATGCCGACCTCGGGCAGGATGAGATGACGTGAGTAGCGGGCCAGCTCGTCGGTTGTGAGCTCGGGCAGCGGCATGGGTTCGAGCACGGATGCCATGGCGTCTCCTTTTTTAACGTCTCGTCTCAGCGCAACGTCTTAGCGCGTCGATGCGCGCCGGAAGCCGGCGAGTGTCTGCGCGGCTCTGCTGCAGCCGCCCGCGATGGAGGGGATGATGGACAGCGTGTCCGCTGCCGTGACCGGCGTCTCTTCCTTCGCAGGCAGATAGCGGACGTCTTCGTCGTTGAGATAGAGATTCACAAAGGCGCGCACCTTTCCCTCTTCGTTGAAAAGATGGCGGCGCAGCTCGGGATGCGTCTCGGTGAGCTGTGCCAATGCGGCGGCCACAGTGGCCGCTTCAATCTCGACTGCAGTGTTGCCGCCAACATAGGAGCGCAGCGGCGTGGGAATGTAAATGGTCATGGGGAACCGGCTCGACCTCGCTCCTTATAGGATGACGCAAAGGGCGATTTGGAGGCCAGAAATCTCTGCGCGAAGGCAGGCAGGACAAGTTCCTAGGCCTGCGGCTCCTCGATGGCGATGGACTGCGGCTCGAAGCGCTTATCCTCTTCCGTCGCGCCGGCCAGCAGGAAGGCATTCGTGATTGTGGCTCTACCTTGCGCCACCTCGGTGATGACATAGGAGCAGCCCAGCCAGTGCGCTTCGGCGAAGTCCGTCGCGGACCATTGCGCGGGATGATCGGGATGCGAGTGGTAAAAGCCGGCAATCTCCAGTCCCTGCCGTCGCGCCTCGCGCTCGATTCTGACCAGCTCAGCCGGCGCAATCTGGTAGCGGTTGTGCGCAGAATCGGTGCGGGTGTTCCCTGCCCTCACGGCGGCGGTCACCTGCCAGCCGCCGGCCTCGGGCCGTCCCAGCAGCGCGCCGCAGCACTCGTGCGGATAGGTCTCTTCGCCGTGCGCGCGCAGCGCCTGGTAGATGGTGCGCGACAGCCGCAGCGTGCTCATGGCTCCTCCCAGAATCGGTCGCTGAGATAGCGCTCGCCGGAGTCGGGCAGCACGGTGACAATCTGCGCCTCGCGTCCCGCGGCGAATTCTTCGCGGGCAATCTGCAGGCAGGCCACAAGGGCAGCCGCGCCGGAGATGCCGACCAGCAGCCCCTCTTCCCGCGCCATCCGTTTCGCCATGGCATAGGCCGCCTCTGTCGCCACTTCAATCATGCGATCGGCGAGATGCGGATTGTAGATCGCCGGCTTCATCGAGGACTCCATGTGCTTCATGCCTTCGAGGCCGTGCAGCGGCGAGTCCGGCTGAACGCAGACGGCCTGGATCGCCGGGTTATGCTCCTTCAGGCGGCGCGTCGTCCCCATGAAGGTGCCGCTGGTGCCCATGCCCGCCACAAAGTGCGTGAACCGCCCGCCGGTCTGCGCCAGGATCTCCGGCCCTGTGCCGCGATAGTGCGCCATCCAGTTCGCGTCATTTGAATACTGGTCGGCATAGAAGTAGCGTTCCGGTGCATTGCCTGCCAGCTCGCGGGCGCGCCGGATGGCGCCATCCGGCCCTTCCGCCGGGTCGGTCCACTCCAGCTGCGCGCCATAGGCGGACAGGATGCGTTTGCGCTCCGGCGAAACGTTGCGCGGCATCGCGAGAACCACAGGGAAGTTCAAGGCCGCACCCAGCATGGCATAGGCAATGCCGGTGTTGCCGCTGGTGGCGTCGAGCAGCGCCTTGCCGGGCGTCAGCAGGCCGCGCGCCTTCGCGTCGGCCACAATCGAGGCTGCGGGCCGGTCTTTCACACTGCCGCCGGGGTTGACCCACTCCGCCTTGGCCAGCAGCGTGATGCCGGGCAGCTCGCGCACCGCCTGCTCCAGGCGCAGCAGGGGCGTGTTGCCGATGCGCTCGGTCAGCGTGACTCCGGTGACGGGATGTGGGTTCATCATTGGCCTGGCTGCGTTGCGGTTTCCGGCGCCGGTGTGCGAGATTGAAAGCAGGGAGAGTGCATACTGTTCCTCCCATTATCTTCGCAGACAGGAATCCAGCCATGGCCGCCAAGTCCCGTGTTCCCAGTTTTGAGCAGTTGCAGCAGGAGCTGAGCGCCAGCGAGTTCGACGTAACCCCCTGTGAAGGCGTCCAGACGGGCGTGCTGGTCACAAAGCACGGAGTCGCGGCGGTCCTGATTCCGGCGCGGGAGCCGGGTGCCGCCGCCGCCATGGCGACGCCTGCGGGCGTGCTGGTGAAGGGTGAGATCGCGCGCCTGCTCGATCGCGGTTATCAGAAGTTCATTAAGACCTCTCAATATGAGCTGCCCGCGACGGCCGCTCAGTTGCATGCCATTCACGCATTCACGGAAGAGCTGAAGGAACTGACCGGGGAGGATTGTCTCTACAACGAGTCGCTGGGAACGACGAGCGATCTCTACCGGTACGACCGTCTGAAGGGCCGCGAGAGCGCGCAGCCCGCGCCTGTGCGTCCGTGGGACCTGGCCGGAGGGCACTGAGTTCTGCCCCGTCCCGCCAGCGGGGAGAACGATGGAAGCGAACGGCAACGAACCCAACCAGAAGCCAGACCGCCGCAGCCAGCCGCGTTTTGCAGTCGATGCAAGAGTGACGGTCTATCTATTAAAGGTTGCAGCCGCGCTGCGCGGTCAGATTCTCGAGCTCAGCCTCGGAGGCTGTCGCATCCGCACAGTGCAGCCATTGTCTGTTGGCATCTATTGCCGCGTGGAGCTGGAGTTCACACTGGAGGGTATTCCCTTCCGGCTGGCTGGTGTCACCCAATCCATCCACGACCGACATACCGTCGGATTTCGCTTCCTGGATATGAGCGAGCGCAAACGTGCACAGCTCACAGAACTGATCGAGGAGATTTGCGCCGCGGACGCCGAGAAGAACACGCGGCATCAAGCTGCGGATCGCGAGGCTTAGCCTGCCGCCAACGAAATGCGGACCTGCCCGGCCTACTGGAGTAGACTGCAGGCCTCTGCCGCGGCAAAGCTGCATTCGGCGCAGATGCAGTTGCGGCGCAGGTACTCCCATGAGTAAATGCCGCTGTTGTGGCCGTCGGTCCAGTTGAACTGTAGTGCGTAACGGCCAACCGGGTTCGCGCTGGCGGGCTTGGCTGGCGGCTTGTACATGGGGAGCAGCTCGGCGGACATCGCCCTTGGCTGGCCGATCTTGCGACCCTCGTTCTTGCGCTCTTCCACACAGGTGGCGCAGGGGCAGGCGTCGCGCAGCCAGGCGAAGCTCCACACGCTCTGGTGTCCGTCCTGCCATTCGATCTCAAGGCCCTTGCCTTCGGTCAGCAGTACGCGCACCTTGGCGGGCGTCATGGCGATGCGAGGCAGAGGCTGGCTTTCGCGCTCGTCCCGCGCCTGCTCTTCCTTTGATACAAAGCGAATCCCTTCGTGGCTCATGCCCTTATTTTATCGGAGTGACTTTGCCCGCGCCTGCGCGCGCGTCGCTGCGCGGGCTTGCGCGATCATAGCGAAGCTTGAGCACAAGAATCGCAAGGGCCAGCGCGAGGGTGAGCGCGTTTGCCACCGTGATGGGCCCGGAGCCGATCCCAATGCCATACACCAGCCAGCAGGCCACTCCGAAGCTGAAGAGCAGAAACATCAGCAGCGAGATGTCCCGCGCGCTCTTGCGCCGCCATACGCGGATAAGCTGGGGCAGGAAGGAGATCGTTGTGCAGACGGCGGCCGTCGAACCGATCCAGCGATAGAGTGTTGCCGATGATGGGTTGGGCATGTACATCGTTCAGGGATTTCTCCAGAAGAACCAGGCGGCCATGCTGAGGCCGATGAAGACCACCAGCCCGCGCAGCATGGGCTGAGGCACGCGGCGCGCCAGGCTTGCGGATGTGTAGCCGCCGATGGCCGCTGTCAGCATCGCCAGCAGGCAATAGCGCCAGACCACCTGCCCGTCGAGAACGAAGATGACGAAGGCGATGCCATTGGCCATCGTGGTCGAAACGACCTTGAGCGCGTTGATCTCGTGCAGGTCTTCGAGTCCGAAGAGCGACAGCAGAGTGATGAGCACAAAGCCCGCGCCCGCGCCGAAGTAGCCGATATAAAAGCAGACCACCGCGGTGGCCACGAAGAGCGGCACACGGCGCACGGTGTGGGTCTTAGGAGTGCTCTGGCCGGCACGCGCGGCGCGCAGCGTGTCGAGCCAGCGTGAGGCCGGCCCGCTGACGGCGAAGATGAGCGCGGCAACCAGCAGAAGCCACGGCACAAGATGTAGGAAGGTCAGCTGCGGCGTGAGCAGCAGAACAATCGCGCCTGCGGTCCCGCCCAGCAGACCGGCCACGGCCATCGGGATGGCCAGCCGCAGATTCTTGCGGACGTCTTCGCGATAGGCGGCGATCGATGTGAGTTGCCCCGGCCACAACGCAACGGTGTTGGTCGCGTTGGCCTGAATGGGCAGCATCTTCATGCCGAGCATGGCGGGAAACAGAAGAAACGATCCGCCCCCGGCCACGGCATTCAGCAGCCCGCCCAGAAAGGCGGCGACGGTGAGCCAGATCCAGTGCCAGTCTATGAATGCAGGAAGGACGGAGACAAGAATCATCTGGCTTTCATTGTAGAGGGCAGCGTGCCGGGCGGTGCGACGCGATGCCGGATGACAGATGCGCAGAATTCGCTATCAGGCACACACTTGCCGGCGTATGCTCTTCGCATGACGCGTCTTCCCCGGCGTTTCTCACTCTTCGCCGGATTCTGCTTGATTGCTTTGGGCAGCGCGCGACCGCGGCTCGCCGCGCAATCGGTGATCTCGGTCCCGCCGCAGCAGTGTGTCTGGCGCGCGGGCGACGACCCAGCCTGGGCAGCGCCGAATCTGGATGAGAACGGCTGGCTGCCGTATGCGCAATGGCAGGTTCCACCAGAGCAGCCGCACATCTGGGTACGCTGCCATGCGGATTTGGGCGCGCTGCGCGGCTTGGCGCATCCTGCCATCCAAATTGGCCTTGATGGCGCGTATCAGATTTTCGTGAACGGAGCGAGCGTGGGCGGGGCGGGCAATGTACGTACTGGCAATTTCAGTGCGAATGTGATCCGGCAGTATTCACTGCCTGCGGCCGCGCTGGATGCTCAATCCCCTGCGATCGCTCTTAGGGTCGTCTATCGGTTCTCCCCATTGTCCTTCAGTCGACCGTTGGAGATCTATGCCGGAGATTCAGAGGGGCTGAAGGCGCGGCGCGCCGCGATCATTCTGGCGCAGAGCGCGGCCCCACTGGCCAATGCAATTGGTTACGCCCTGATTGGCGTGGTCGGGCTTATGCTGCTGGGTCTTTTCTACTACGACCGCAGCCGTCCCGAACTGCTGTACCTGAGCATTACATGCGGGAGCGTGGCCATTCTGCGTACGGGCGAGTTCTGCTCGGCGGCCTTCATGAATTACTCGTCCGTCCTCTTCGGCGCCATGCACGAGGCAGGGGACATCGCGGCTACGATCGCAACACTTTTGTTTTTCTTTGCGCTGGCGCGGCGTCGCGTGCACCGGCTTTACTGGCTGGCGGTTGCGATCGTAGTGGCGGAAGACATGGCGATGGGAATCACGCTCTTGCTTCCGGTTGACCAGGCGTATTGGCTTGTCAAATTGACTTACACCGCGTTTAGCTGGACACTTCTACGTCCGATTGCGCAGGTGGCAATTTCCCTCGCGCCTTTTGTCGCTTTCTGGCCATACAGGCAAATCACAGGCCGGATGCGCCCGCTGGCAGCCTTGTGCATGTTGTGGGGCGCCTCCGTGATGGTTTGGTTTGCCGTGTCAATCACCGCTGACTCGCGCTGGGGGCTGCCGAACGTCTTCTCAGCCTGGCGGCCTGAACTGCTGGGGATGCGGGCTTTTGTCACGGCCTGCGTGCTGGTGGCGTTGCTCGCGCTGCTCTTCCGCGACCAAAGGCTGGTGACCGAAGAGCGCGCACTTCTGGCTGGCGAGATGCATGCCGCCAGTGAAATTCAACGGATGCTGGCGCCGGCGAAGATCGACACCGCTCCCGGGTTGCAGATCGAGGTCGCTTTTCATCCCATGCGCGACGTGGGTGGCGATTTCTACTTGTGCCGGGTGCTGCCGAGCGGCCGGCAGCGCGTGCTGGTGGGCGACGTGAGCGGAAAAGGCGCGGCCGCCGCCATGGCCGCTACTCTGCTGCTGGGCGCGGCAGAGCGCCGCGAAGGCAACTCGCCGTCGGAGCTGCTGCGGCATCTGAACCTGGTGATGCGCGACAGCCGTGTGCCCGGCTTCGCCACGTGCCTTTGCGGGGACATCGAGCAGGATGGCACGGTTGTACTCGCGAATGCAGGTCATTTGGCACCGTACCACCAGGGCGCGGAGGTTGCCGTTCCGTCCAGCCTGCCGCTCGGCCTGAATCAGGACGCGGCCGATGGTTTCAAGGAGATCGCGATCCGCCTTTCGCCCGGCGACACGCTCGTGTTTCTCTCCGACGGCGTCGTCGAAGCCCGCAGCAAGACCGGCGAGTTGTTCGGATTCAGCCGCACCGCCGCCATCTCCACCCAATCTGCGCGAGACGTCGCCCAGGCCGCTCAAGAGTTTGGCCAGGAGGATGACATTACCGTGCTTGCACTGCGGTGGATGGCCCTGGGAGAGCAATCCGCAACGCAGCAGACAGCGCAGCCAATCGCTCCTTCCTGAAGGAAAATCACCCTCGTCTCAGTCTGATTCATCCTTTATCTATATGAAAATAAGACTATTAAATGCGTCTCAAGAATATGAGTGTAATATAATCATATTTTATGCATCACTTGTGCTATACTTGAATCGAAAGGAAGGGAGCAGCAGGAGTCACCCTGCAGCCTAGCCTTACAGAATCGAATTGGAGGATGAGATCATGGCGATCACTCGTTGGGATCCTTTTCGGGAAGTTGTTGCACTGCAGAATCGGATGAACTCGCTCTTTGGCGGATTGAACGAGGGCGAAGCCCCGATGACCACTGCAAGTTTCGTACCGGCAGTCGACATCTATGAGGACGCACAGAAGGTTGTTCTCAAACTCGAGGTGCCGGGGATTGAAGAGAAGGACTTGGACGTCCGCGTGGAGAACAACACCCTGACTGTTAAGGGCGAGCGCAAGTTCGAGAAGGAGGAGAAAGAGGAGAACTTCCACCGGATTGAGCGGAGTTATGGAAGCTTCTATCGCTCCTTCACCTTGCCGTCCACCGTCGACACGGAACATGTGGCAGCCAGCTACAACGCGGGCGTCCTCAAGCTTGAGCTGAAGAAGAAACCCGAGGCGCAGCCCAAGCAGATCAAAATCAACGTGGCCGCATGAGCGGTCACGGGCCTCGGGTCGAGGGTTCGTGCCCTACCAGGCTTGCCTGAGGCCCGAGGTTGTGTGCGCCGGGCGGTGAGTGCCATGTACCCGCCCGGCGTAGATTTTTTGTCTCGAATACACGGACGAGAGAGGGCAGCATTCATTGCTTGCCGCGCAGCCCCCCGGGGAATGACGCAGGACGCTTGAAGCGGGCAACCAGGAGCGGAAGAAATGGCGATTCGCTGGGATAAATTTACCGTCAAGTCGCAGGAGGCCGTGCAGCAGGCGCAGCAGCGCGCGGCGGAACTGGGCAATCCGGAGATGCAGCCGGTGCATCTGCTGCTGGCGTTGATGGAGGACCGCGAAGGGGTGATTCCCGCGGTGCTGGAAAAGATTGGTGTGCCAACGGAGCGCCTGGAGAGCGGGCTTCACCAGGTGGAGCAGAAGTTGCCTCGTGTCTCTGGAGCGTCGGCGCAGCCGGGGATGAGTGCGGCGCTGAACAAGGCAATGGAGCAGGCCTTCAAAGAGGCGGCCAACTTCAAGGACGAGTACATTTCCACCGAGCATTTGCTTCTGGGCATCGCGAACCAGAAGGGGGATGCCGCGCGGGATGCGTTGGCAGCTGACGGCGCGACGCACGATGCGATTCTGAAGGCGCTGACGGCAGTGCGTGGAACGCAGCGCGTGACGGACCAGAATCCTGAGGCCAAGTTCCAGGCGCTCGAGAAGTATGCAAAAGATCTGACGGAGCTTGCCCGGCGCGGCAAGCTGGACCCGGTGATTGGGCGCGATGAAGAGATTCGTCGCGTCATCCAGGTGTTGAGCCGGAGGACAAAGAACAATCCGGTGCTGATTGGCGAGCCGGGCGTGGGCAAAACCGCAATTGTGGAGGGCCTAGCGCGGCGCATTGTTTCGGGCGACGTGCCGGAGATTCTGAAAGACAAGCGCGTGATCTCGCTTGACCTGGGCTCGATGCTGGCGGGAGCCAAGTATCGCGGCGAGTTTGAAGACCGGCTGAAAGCGGTGCTGAAAGAGATCGAAGAGTCGAACGGGCAGGTTGTGCTCTTTATCGACGAGCTGCACACGCTGGTGGGCGCGGGCGCGGCGGAAGGCGCGATTGACGCAAGCAATATGCTGAAGCCGGCGCTGGCGCGCGGCGAGCTGCGCGCGATTGGCGCGACCACGCTGAACGAGTACCGCAAATACATCGAGAAAGATGCGGCGCTGGAGCGGCGCTTCCAGATTGTCTACGTGGGAGAGCCGAACGTGGAGGACACGATCGCGATTCTGCGCGGGCTGAAGGAGCGCTACGAGGCGCACCACAACGTGCGCATCAAGGATGCGGCGATTGTGGCGGCGGCAACTTTGTCGCATCGCTATATCAGCGACCGGTTCCTGCCGGACAAGGCGATTGACCTGGTGGATGAGGCGGCGGCTTCGCTTGCAATCCAGATTGGCTCGGTGCCGACGGAAATTGACCAACTGGAGCGTGAGGCCACTTCGCTGGAAATTGAGAAGGCTGCGCTGAAGCGCGAGACGGATACCAACAGCCGCGAGCGGCTGGAAGCGGTGGAGCGCGAGCTGGCTGCACTGAAGGAGCAGAGCACGGCTCTGCGTGCGCGGTGGACGACGGAGCGCGAGGCGATTACGCGCATCAGCGACCTGAAGAAGCAGATCGAAGCATTGCGTTTTGAAGCCGAAGAGCAAACGCGCAAGGGCCAGCTTGAGCGCGCGGCCCAGATTCAGTATGGCGATCTGCCGCGGCTCGAACGGGAGTTGAAGGACCTGAATGCAGCGCAAGATGGCGGCGCCACGAAAGAGCGCATGTTGAAAGAGGAAGTGGACGAGGAAGACGTTGCGAAGATCGTGAGCAAGTGGACAGGCATTCCCGTGTCGCGCATGTTGGAAGGCGAAGTAAAGAAGCTCGTCCACATGGAAGAGCGGCTGCGCGAGCGCGTGGTGGGCCAGGATGCGGCGCTGGGCGTGGTGGCGAATGCGATTCGCCGTTCACGCGCAGGGCTGAGCGATCCGAAGCGCCCGATTGGTTCTTTCATTTTTCTTGGACCGACGGGTGTGGGCAAGACGGAAACGGCGCGTGCGCTGGCGGAGTTCCTGTTTGACGATGAGCAGGCGATGGTGCGCATCGACATGAGTGAGTACATGGAGAAGCACGCCGTGGCGCGGCTGATTGGCGCACCTCCGGGCTACATCGGGTACGACGAGGGCGGACAGTTGACGGAAGCGGTGCGGCGGCGGCCGTATGCGGTGATTCTCTTTGACGAGATTGAGAAGGCGCATCCGGATGTGTTCAACGTGCTGCTGCAGGTGATGGACGACGGGCGGCTGACCGACTCGAAGGGACGCACGGTGGACTTCAAGAACACGGTGCTGATCATGACGTCGAACCTGGGCTCGGCGTTTTTGTCTGCGGAGGCGCTGAAGACGGAGCAGGACTTTGACATGGCGCGGGAGAGCGTGATGCGGGTGCTGCGGGAACACTTCAGGCCGGAGTTCCTGAACCGCGTGGACGACCTTGTGATTTATCGTCCGCTGGGCGCGGCGCAACTGGGCCAGATTCTGGACCTGCGGCTCGCCGAGGTGCAGAAGCTGCTGGAAGACCGGCAGATCTCGCTGGAACTGACGGAACAGGCCAAGCAACTGATTCTGGCAACGGGCTCGGATGTGGCGTATGGCGCACGGCCGCTGAAGAGGGCGCTGCAACGGATGGTTCAGGACCCGCTGGCGATGAAGATTCTGGACGGCGAGGTGCTGCACGGCGCACACGTTCGGATCGACGTGGACCGCAAGAAGAATGAGCTGCGGTTTGAGCCGATGGGGCGCGAGGCGATGGCCTGACGCAGAGGATTCCGCAGAGCGCTCCAGCGATCGCTTAATGCGAGACTGGAAGCGCTGAAAGGTCGATGCGATAGACGCGCTGTGTCGCTGTAAGGACGAGCAGCTGTTTCTGCCGGGGCAGGAAGCGGGCAGCTAACAGGTCCTGATCCAGAAGATAGCTGGCGAGTAGATTGCCGTGAGCCGCATCGTAAAGATGAAGCTCCTGCGGGCGGTTTGTGGCTGCAATCATGCCGAGGGAATCGTCGCCAGCCAGCGCGCGCCCAAAGAAGGCCATGAGGCGGACGCCATCGGCAAGACGGTAGACAGTCGTGTCGTTGTGATTGCCATAAATGGCAAGACAGCCGCTGAAAAGTCCGGCAGTTCGCTGGTCGCTTTGTGCCCCGCGCTGTGGCCCGAGCAGAGCATGCTCCACTTGGCCTGTGCGATTGGAAATGACCTCGACCAGTGTGCCCAAGGGGTTGAGGAATTGAAAGGTGAGGTCGGAGGTGTGAATGACCGCTTTTCGATTCCGTCCTGCCTCATCGAGACCGACGGCGCTCTCGCGATCCATCACAAAAAGGATTTTGTCGTTGTCGACCGGGACGATTTGAGGAAGGCTGTAAAGAAATCGCCTTGACCACAAGCGTTGCTCGCTTTGTGCGTCGCGGGCTTCCATATCGACATCCTGTTCGATCGTCCCGATCTGAGGCATGAGCGGTTTGAATCGAATCCGGATGGTGCCGTACTGAACTGGATCGGAGAGCGGAGAGAGTCCGAAGACGTATTTGTGGGTGAGCTTATCGAGACTCGGATTGTTGGAGGGCTTGAGCTCATGCGGAACCGGCGCCGCCTGGAGGTTGCCCGAATCGTCAATCGCGACGGCGCGAAATGGAGGGGTGACGGCCATGCGCTTGCCTGTGGCGACATCCCACTCGGCGCCGCGAGCACGATCGGAGACCGCTACATAGCGTCCGTTGAGACTGAAGGCGCTGGCTTCGATCGAGGAGAGCGGTGTGACAGGCAGAGCAACTTGCTGGAGCTGCTGATGCAGCTTTCCGAATCCGACGCCGCCGTCGGGCATCTCCGATGCGATGGAGCCATTGAGCAGGTCGAGAGTCTCATTGTAAAACTCGGCGCCTACGCGGCCTGTGGCAGGGTCGAGCAGCACGGCCGCAACGTTGTTCGCCGGGCCAAAGAGCAGTGAATCTCCTCCGGCGATGGTTGCAAGCCAGCCGAAGGGCAACTGGAATTTGCCAAGGCTTTGGCCGCCGGGGAATGTTGTGTAGCACATCGTGTAGGTATCGGTGGCAGTGCCTGACTTATAGCTCCAGTCGCAGGTAGAGACCATCTTGTCGGATCCAACAAAGGCATATCGCTCCTGCGACAAGTCCTCAAGCTTATTGTGGAGGTTCACGGTGGTGTGGCTCTTCAGGTCGTATGCCATCGCGGAGATGCCGGATGCTGCCACGAAGTAGCGTCCATCGCGCGACCAGCGCATGAGGGCCTGAAATGTGGGCGTGATGCGTGCGTTTGAGTTTCCCAGATTGCCGTAGAGATCGAAGAAGTGCAGGTTCTCGTAGAGCACCTTGCCGGAATGGATGTCAACCAGTTTGAGCCAGACCGAGTCTCCGATGTAGTTGTAGCTGACGCAGGCCATGACGTTGCCATCGGGCGAAAGGCTGGTCTGGATGCAGCCGGCGTAATCGACAAAGTCTTGAATATCGACCGGCTGGCCGGTGGCTAGCTGCCATCGCTCGACGTGGAGATCGTTGTAGTGGAAGACGAGGCTCTGTGAGTCGGGAGTGAACTGCGCCATCTCCGCGTCGAGCGCATCGACTGAAAAGCGCAACTGCGGGGGTGCAGTGGAGAGCACGTGAATCTGATATGGATCCTGCGCGAGTGCATATCGTCCGTCGGGGCTGAGAACGACGTTTTCCAGCGCGGGGTTCATGGGCTGCTGCAGTGTGACTGAGGCGAGTCCCGGCGTGGCGGGAACGATGGGGTTGATGCGCTGCTGCTGCATCGCCTGCTGGAAGGGCTTAAAGCCGGGGCGGTAGAGCGGGCGCGGATTGCGGCAACTGCCGGGAAGCGAGGAGATGAGCTTGTGCGCTGTGCGCACGCGAATGCTGACAATTGGCGTGAGATCAAACGCATCGGTGAAGAGGTTGCCCGTATAACCGCCGTTGTCGTTCACTCGATCGAGAAATGTCGCAAAGGCGTTGGGATCGTAGTGAGCCTTGATCATGGCCCACATGCCGACGCGGTCGGCAAGCAACTCGTCGCCCTCCTGTTCGTCCTCGCTTAAGTAGGCGTAGGGGTCGGGCGGCATGTTGAGCATGCGCTCGAATTTGTCGTACACGTCGGCGCGATCGCCGAGCATCTTGACATGCAGGAGCCTGGCGAGCCTGCGCGTGACCGAAGACGCCGAGTGATGAATGTAGGCGCGACCAATCTCCTGGGCAAGCATCGCGGCCAGTTCGTCTTCGTTGCGCGCGTCCATGATGAGTTTGCGGCTGATGTAGATGTGTCCCCCGGCGAGAGAGAAGGCGCGCAGTTCGGGCGATTCAAAGACGCGGAAGGTGTAGTGAATGGGCGTAGGCGGAAGCTGATCGAGTAAACGCTGTCCAATCTCGTCGAGATAGGCGCTGTGCCCGGCGGGCAGCAGGGTGTATCCCGGCTCCACCATGTCTGCCTGGGCATCACCGAGCCACTGTTCCTGCTGGTCGGTGAAGATGTCGGCGCGATGGACGCGCAGTCGCGGCTGACGCACGGAGCAAACGGGCTCGACTGCCGCGGCGAGATGCGTGATGGAGATGAGCAGAAGAAGGGCGGTAAGATTTCGCTTCATGTACGACTCAGCACAGGAGATTGCGAGCGACTCATGGTAGCGCGATCGACGATAGGGCGACAAACGTAGCGAAGGTCAGCGGCCCGGCCATTCTTCAACGACGATGCCGAGGTCGTTGAGCTGCTGGATGGCGGCTTCGACGTTGCGGCGGATGCGGGGGCGGTCGGCGGCGGGCGCGGCGGGAGCTTCGGCGACGGCGACGACGCGGCCGTAGCGCCAGGCCTCGGGGGGCAGGGCGGTGATGGCTTCGGCGAGGTCGGAGGGGCGGATCTGTAGCTCCTGGCGGCGGGCGGCCTCGGGGCGGAGCATGGTGCCTTCCCCGACGGAGCTGGTGTTGG
Source organism: Acidobacteriota bacterium (assembly GCA_021781795.1). Taxonomy (GTDB): domain Bacteria; phylum Acidobacteriota; class Terriglobia; order Terriglobales; family Acidobacteriaceae; genus Telmatobacter. The sequence goes on along the minus strand of JAJXWA010000008.1, from coordinate 67,858 downwards.
CGTCCGCGAAGGAGATGCGGAGGTCGAGCTTGTCGGCTTCGACGGTGAGGAAGGGGTTTTGCCAGCCGGAGGGGTCGTGAATGTCGACGTAGAGGCTCTTGGTGGGGAGCGGGATGGCGGCGAGGGCGGCGCGCTGCCGGTCGCGGAGGGTGGCGCTGGCCTGAGCCTTCTGCTCGGCGGTGGTGGCTTTCTGGGCGACGCCTTCAACGGCCTGCTGCTCCCGGTGGCAGGCGGCGAGGGGGACGGTGAGGAGCAAGGCGGCTGCGGGCCAGTGTTTGCGGGGGAATGCGGGCATCACGATGTTCAGGATAGCAGGGGGGTGAGGTTGGGGCACTGCGTGGGATTGGGGTTAACTCTGGTGAGGGGACGATTCGAACGGGGGCCTCATCGATGCTGCTCTCCCGTCCCCGCTTCGCTTGGGCGGGGCACCCCGGTGGTGAAAGAGGGCGCATTGTTTAGGCCGGGCCACCCGCCGACAACTCGGCGATTTGCTCCTTCAGGAGCGCGAGATTCCTCTCAAGAAAGTCGCTGATCAGCTCGAGATCCTGTGTGCGATAACCGGAGACGAGCTTGGCCATTTCGGTGCCAAGCTTTTCGTAGTAGGCTCCGACGCGCCGCATTGCCTCCGGTATCGGGCGAACGACAATCTTGCGGCGATCGTTCACATCGCGCACTCGTTCCACCATGCCCGCCTTTTCAAGCCGATCAAGAATGCCCGTGACTGCCCCGGTCGTTAACCCTGTAGCTCTCCCCAGATCGCCGGCCGTCACCTGGCCCTCGCCAGCCCGGGCAATGATATCCAGGCATCGCGTATCGGTTGCGTTCAGGCCCAGTCTTCGCGCCACAACCTCATGAAAAAACACAGTCTGTGCGCTGAGCTCCCGGCCGAGATCCATACCTACGCGGTGCAGCAAATCTTGCCGACGTCTGGAAGATTTTACGTTCATCTGAGATTATCCTTGACGACTAATTAGCTTAGAAACTAAGATAATTAGTTATTGACTAATCATAGCTGGCGGTAAACCGATCTGGCAAGATGCCAGAGTTGCCGCCGGATCAGGAGGTTCTGAGGCATGAAACACAGCGTGCTTATCATTGGCGGAGGCATTGCAGGTCCCGCCCTAGCAATCTTTCTGAATAAGGTTGGTATTGCCGCTGCTATTTTTGAGGCTTACCCGCGAGTCGATGACATCGGCGGCGGATTTCAAATTGCCCCCAATGGAATGCGCGTGCTGGAACAGATTGGGCTTGCAGAAGAAGTAATCGAGAACGGGATCGAAAGCAACGAGTTCTCTTTCGAAAATCAACAAGGCAAACTTTTGGGACGAGTTCCCAATGGTCCGGCGAGAATCTACGGAATCCCGGCCGTAGTTGCAGCGCGCTCGGTTGTCCATCGAGCGCTGGTGCGCGAAGCTGAACGCCTGGGCATCTCCATTCTCTATCGGAAGCGGCTCCGGCATCTGACAAACAACGACGCAGGCGTCATTGCCGAATTCGAGGATGGCTCAGCTTTCGAAGGCTCCCTTTTGATTGGCGCCGATGGAGTTCATTCACGCACGCGCGATCTGATCTTTCCTACGGGTGCGCAACCCTTCTATACGGGCCTCTTTACGATTGGAGGTTTTGCCTCGCATCCCAGTCTTACGGCGGCAGATGTGGAGATGCGTAGAATGCACATGGTGTTCGGGCGAGAGGGCTTCTTCGGCTATGGACATTTCGACAAGTCAAAACCCGATACGGTGATTTGGTTGAGTCATCTCAAGCGTGACTGGAATCCGCAATCGCTGGATTACAAGTTTTGGTCCAATGAAGAACTGAGGAATGACCTTCTCGCACGGCACCGCGAGTGGCAGGAACCCGTTGGCACAATCCTGCGCAGCGCCACAGAGTTGCTACGCGGGCCGGTGCATGATCTCCCCACGCTTCCGCAATGGTCGAAAGGCCGCGTTCTGCTGATCGGAGACGCTGCCCACGCCATTAGCCCACACGCCGGCCAGGGCGCGTCCCTCGCACTTGAAGACGCGATGCTGCTTGGTAAGCTGTTGCGTGACTCGCAAGGCGGGCATGAACAGGTATTCGCGCAGTTTGTACAGCAAAGACGCAGCCGTGTTGAGCGCGTGATTGCTGAGGCGCGCAGACGCGGCGACGGAAAACAAACCCTGACTCCCACAGCGGCCTGGATTCGTGATCGGGTGGTCTCTGTGCTTGCGTGCGTCTCGGGCGCACGGATGAACAACTGGATGTATTCCTACAAAATCGCATGGGAAAGCTAGAGCGCCGGTCCTTTTCACTTCTGCCAGAGGGATGTCATCATGAGCAGTTCCAAAACTACGGATCTAGATCGAGCCGGTTCTGCGGGTAAGCAATCCTTTGATATCGCAACGAGGCGTCGTCTCCTGGCTGCATGCGGACTGTTCCTCGCCGCTCCGCTCGTCGCTGAGTTCCTTTTGGGCAACATGTCCATCACGCACCTGGGAATGCTGGGAGTGATGGCTCCCCTCTACGGAGGCGGTGCGCTGTTGATTCGCGAAGCCGTGCGCAGAGCACGTCGTGGATGGTCCAGCATTTTCATTCTTGCTCTCGCGTACGGAATCCTCGAGGAAGCCTTCCTGACGCAGTCGCTGTTTAATTCCGATTTCCTCGCGAAGCACCTGCATTTGCTCGATTCGGCTTATCTGCCCGGCCTCGGAATCGGAGCCTGGTACACCGTGTTCGTACTCACCCTGCATACTGTCTGGAGCATTCCTGTTCCTATCGCTCTCATCGAATCCCTCGTCCCGAACGAGGCTGAGTTCTCTTGGCTTGGCCGCGCCGGGCTGGGTGCTGTAGCTGCAGCGTTCATCGCGGCGTGCTTCTCGATAGCGCACTTCACAACGCAGGCAGACCCGGCGCACTTCTTCGCATCGCGTTCGCAATTCGGCTGCTCGGCTGTAATCATTGCAATCTTGATTACGGTGGCGTTCGCCCTACCGCGTCGCCCCTTGCGCGAAAGTGGACGCATACCGCATCCAGCGGCTCTCGGGCTGGGCGCGTTCGCGGCAGCAATCGGCTTTTGGCTGGTCCCGCAAGACTCGGGCTGGTGGGCTGTTCTGGCCTACTGCAGCATAGATGCTTTAGCAGCCGCGTTGATCTGGCGGTGGTCGCGCTTCGAGGGCTGGCGCGCCGTACACAAATTGGCGCTCGCCGGAGGTGCGGCGATGGTGTATGCGATCCACGCATTTATCCAAACTCCGTCGATTGGAGATGCCGGAACCGTCGCCCGCATCGGTAACTTGATCTTCGCTGCATTGGCCACCGCCTTGATCGCGCTCGGCCTCAAGAGAACGAGGGTCCTATAATCGGCCGAACCATGGAACCTGCGACACAATCCGATTCGTTGGTGGACACGCGCGATGCTGGTGAGGTGGAGCCTTTGAACCCATTTCTACGCCTCAACTACACGTCGCTCATCAGCCGCGCCGACACAGAAATAACCTCTTGAGCATCAACAGCCACCAGCCGGTTATCGTACTGGCTGCTCGGGAGCAAACACATTCTCGATGTATGCGTTGAATCACGATTTGCAATCGTGCGCTGCGTAGCGCTATTTGCCTTGCCAGGTGGGGGTGCGTTTTTCGAGGAAGGCGGCGGTGCCTTCGGCTTTGTCGGCGGTGGCGCAGAGCTCGCCGAAGAGTTCGGCTTCGCGGCGGAGGGCGGGTTCGAGGGGTAGGTCGAGTCCTTCATCGACGGCGCGGAGGGTGCTGGCGAGGGCGAGGGGCGCGTTGGCGGCGAGTTGGCGGGCGAGGGCTTCGGCGCGGGGCATGAGGTCGGCGGCGGGCAGCACTTCATCGACGAGGCCGATGCGGAGGGCTTCCTGCGCGGAGATGATGTCGCCGGTGAGCAGCAGGCGCAGGGCGGCGCCGCGGCCGACGAGGCGGGGCAGGCGCTGCGTGCCGCCGTAGCCGGGCAGGAGACCGAGTTTGACTTCGGGCTGGCCGAGGCGGGCGGTGTCCGCGGCGAGGCGGAGGGTGCAGGCCATGGCGAGCTCGCAGCCGCCGCCGAGGGCGAAGCCGTTGATGCAGGCGAGGACGGGCTTGCCGCAGGTTTCCATGAAGCGAAAGACGGCCTGGCCGCGGAGGGAGAGTTCCTGGCCGGTGACGGCGTCGGTGGCGGCGATTTCGCGGATGTCGGCTCCGGCGGCGAAGGCCTTGTTGCCCGCGCCGGTGAGGAGGATGACGCGGACGGCGGGGTCTTCGGCGGCGCGGTTGAGCGCGTGGGCGAGCTCGGCGAAGAGCGCGGCGTTGAGGGCGTTGAGGACGGCGGGGCGGTTGAGGGTGATGGTGGCGAGCGGCGGGCGGAGATCGAGGAGGATGTGGTCGTAAACCATGGCGGAAGCAGGGTAGCAGATGGCGGGCGGGGTGCGCTGTGGGAGCGGGGCGCAAAAAGAATCGGGTGGGAGCCGATTTGTGCGGCTTCCACCCGAAAGACATTGCCAGAAATGTACAGGCCAATCAGGAGACAAAGACAGAGTAGCGGTTGGGCGGGGCGGCGTCTTGGGCCGTTCGAGGGATGGGCCGGTCCATCGTTGGATGGAGACGGGAGGGCTGCAGTGCTGTGCAGGCGTGCGTGTGGACGAGTAGTGTGGAGTTGCGCGGAGATTGAGGCGCGCGGCACGGGTTGAGAGACGGACAGGCCAATTCGAGGGGGGGCTGGACGTGGCGGGCGCTGGCGGCGTGGGGTCTGCTGGGCGCGGCGCTGGGCGGATGGGCGCTGGAACCGGCGACTCCACTGGCTGAGTATGCGCGGCAGGCGTGGGGGATGGAGAACGGGCTGCCGCAGGATACCGTGCATGCGCTTGCGCAGACGCGAGACGGATTTGTGTGGGTCGGCACAGAGGCTGGGCTGGCGCGGTTCGACGGCAATTCGTTTCTGGTGCTGGATATGCATTCCGAACCAAAACTGCCGAGCGGCGATATTCGCTGCCTGCTGGCGACAAGTGATGGGGCGTTGTGGATCGGCACCGGAGATGGCCTGGCGCGGCTGAAGGACGGGTCGGTGAAGGTTTACACGACGGCGCAGGGCCTGCCGGCGAATGGCATTCTCAGCCTTGAGCTGCGCAATGGGGATGTGGTTGCGGGCACAAGCAGCGGCGAAGTCACTTTGGACGGCGGCGTGATGATGCCGATTGGTCAGGGCAAGAGCGCGGGTTCTGATGCGGCCGAGGCTCCCGTGTTCGCGGCGAGGCTTTTGAGCGGTGAGCGCGCGCGGGCGACCCACACAACGGTGGAACTGATGCAACTCGGTAAGCCCGTGCGGTGGAGCGTCGGCAAGGAGCTGCCGGGAACGCGGATTCAGGTTCTGCTTGCGGATCGTGAGGGGGCGCTGTGGATCGGGACAAACGGCGGGCTGGCGCGCTACGCCGAGGGCAGGCTGGAGCGGCTGCCGTTGACCGACCCTCTGGCCGGGGCGAGCGTGCTGAGTCTGATGGAAGACCGCGAGGGCAATCTATGGGCGGGAACGGAGACGGGAGGATTGGATATCCTGCGCGATCAGCGCTTCCACGTGGTGGGAACGCATGAGGGGCTAAGCTCAGACGTAACGACGACGGTGGTGGAGGATGCGCAGGGGCGGCTGTGGGTAGGCACGAACGGCGGTGGGCTGAACGTGGTGCGCCTTGGGGAGGTGAAGCCGGGCGCGGATCGCGTCTACGCGGTGCGCGACGCCCTTTTGAGCAACATCGTTCTTTCATTGGCCGCAGCGCCCAACGGCGATGTGTGGGTGGGAACGCCAGACGGACTGAACCGCATACGCAGAGGGGCGGTGGATGCGTACACATCTGCAGACGGGCTGCCGGATGACTTTATCCGTTCTCTTTTGGTCGATAAGGACGGGTCGCTGTGGGTGGGCACGCGGCGGGGCCTGGCGCATTGGGTCTTCGACAAGAGTGGCCGGACAGCGACAAGGACGACAACTTATACGCAGGCCAACGGACTGGGCAGCGACCTGGTGGGCGCGATGGCGCGCGATGCGCGCGGAGACCTCTGGGTGGCGACGCTGGCAGGGCTGTCGCGGTTGCACGGCGGCATGATTACGAACTACACGACGAAAGATGGGCTTTCCAGCAATGTCGTAACGTCGCTTCTGGTGCGCAGCGCCACGGAGCTCTTCATCGGCACGCAAGACCACGGGTGGAATCTTTGGGACGGGACGCACTTCAGCGCGCCGAAGGGTCGGGGTCTGGATGAGAAGAGCATTCATGCGATTCTCGATGACGCGGGGAACCACCTTTGGTTTGCGACGGACATGGGAATCGCGCGTTGCGACTGCACCATGACGGCGGAGTGCACGAACTGGATTGAATTTGGTCCGGCGGATGGACTGCGCAGTCGCGAGACAGCAACGAACAGCCATCCCTCGGCGTGGCGCGGCAGGGACGGGCGGCTATGGTTTGCTACGCCGAAAGGACTTGTGGTTGCCGACCCAGCGCATTTTGCCATCAATACGGTTCCGCCGCCGGTGGCGATTGAGCGGCTGGCGGTAGATGACTTGGAGCAGTCGCTCGGAACCGGCGCCGGTGTGCAGGTGCAGGCGGGGCATGTGCACTTTGAGTTCGATTATGCGGGACTGAGCTTTGTGGCGCCGCAGAAGATTCGCTACCGCTACATGCTGGAGGGCTTTGACCACCACTGGACGGAGGCGGGCGCGCGGCGCACGGCGTATTACACGAATATTCCTCCGGGCCGGTATGTATTTCGTGTGCAGGCGGCGAACAATGATGGCGTGTGGAACACGGAGGGTGCGGCGCTGCGCTTTGAGCTGCGGCCGCACTTCTACCAGACGGTGTGGTTTTACATTGTGCTGGGTTTGCTGCTGGCTGCGCTTGTCGTGCTGATTCTGCGGCTGCGGCTGATGCGTGCAGAGCGGGAGTTTCGCGCCGTGCTGGGCGAGCGCAACCGGATTGCGCGGGAGATCCACGACACGCTGGCTCAGGGCTATGTTGGGATCAGCGTGCAGCTTGAGGTGCTTGCGGAGTTGCTGCGGCAGCAGAAAGTGGATGCAGCGGCGAAGCAACTGGACATGGCGCGCGGCCAGGTGCGGGATGGGCTGGCGGACGCGCGGCAATCGATCTGGGCGTTGCGCTCGCAGGACTCGGGCGAGAAAACGCTCCCCGTGGAATTGCGGCGGGTGACCGAGCAGGCCGGCGGACATGGGCTTGATGCAACCTTCAGCATCTATGGTGCGTACAGGTCGCTGCCGCCTGGAACCGAGCAGGAAATTCTGCGCGTGGCGCAGGAGGCCATCCATAATGTGAAGAAGCACGCCGGTGCGCGAAACCTGACAGTCCAACTGGAGTACAGGCAAAATGAGATTGCGCTGGAGGTGCGGGACGACGGGCGTGGATTTGCAGCAGCCGGCGATGCGCAGGCGCCACCGGGCCATTACGGCTTGACGGGCATGCGTGAGCGCGCCGCATCGATCAAGGGCACGCTCGATGTGACGAGCGAAAGCGGCGCAGGAACGACGGTACGGTTGCGCGTGCCGGCGAGAAAAGAGCAGAAGGAGTAGGCGTGGCTCAGGAGACGATCAAAGTGCTGGTGGTCGAAGATCACCACGTAGTGCGGCAGGGGTTAGTCGCCCTGCTCAACGTGGCAGACGGAATCGAAGTGGTGGGCGAGGCCGCGGATGGTGTGGAGGCGATTGCTCAGTTTCGCAAGCACCAGCCGAATGTCACGCTGACCGATCTGCGGCTGCCTCGGCTTTCGGGCGTGGAGGTGATTCAGCGGATTCGCATGGAGACGCCGCAGGCAAGATTCATCGTGCTCACGACCTACGATGGCGACGAGGACATCTATCGCGCGCTGCAGGCGGGCGCGCGGGCGTACCTTCTGAAGGGCATGACGAGCGAAGAATTGATCGCGACAATTCGTGCCGTTCATGCGGGCAAGTCGCACATCCCGCCCGCAATTGCACAGAAGCTGGCCGAGCGGATGGGCGCGGAAGAGCTGACGCCGCGCGAGTTCGACGTGCTGGAGCAGATTGTTCGCGGCAAGAGCAACAAGGAAATCGCGACCGAGCTCGACATCAGCGAAGCGACCGTAAAAACACACATCAACAGCCTGCTGGGCAAGCTGGGCGTGACAGATCGTACGCAGGCGGCTACGGCGGCGATTCAAAGGGGCATTGTGCCGCTGGAGAGCCTGAGGAAACCGGGACCATGAAGAAGCTGATTGTTGCTGCTGTGATGGCTGCGATGCTGGCGCCGGTGGCGCGCGCTTCGCAGGCAGAGAAGACAACGTGGCGCCAGGCAACGGACGCCGAACTGGCAAGCCTTCTGCCGGCGCGCGCTCCGGTGGAGAAGGAGCGCATTGAAACCGAGATGCGCACGGCCAGCGGGATTGTGAACAGCCATGGCCGCTACATCGCCGGCGTCGTGCTGATCACCGCGGGTTACTCGGCAGACGGAAAGTACTCGCACTACCTTGTGGTGCAGGCGCCGATCACAATTGGCGGAGTGAAGCTGATGCCGGGGGAGTATGCCTTTGGCTGGGAGCGCGACACGGACGCACTGAAGGTGCACTTCAACGTCGCGGCGACCGGCGCACTCGTGGGAACTGCGGAAGCAAAAAGAATCGCAGGCAAGACACGGGTGGAGAGCCTGCGCATCTGGCCTCCGTCCGACAAGTCGCTCGTCCAGATCGGGCGATTTGGGATTCCGTACGAGTTGAGCGAGGAGTAATCCTGCAAGGCAACGGAATCGCGAAGGTCAGTAGAGATTTCCGGAGACCTGTTCTGCTGCAATGCCGATCTTCATCTTGAGCATGGCGGGTGTGAGTACCATGTCGTCCTTGATGGACGTGCCGAGTGTGACAGTGAAGATCTGATCGCGCACCCGGCCCACTGCAAGGGCTTCGATGATGTTTCCGTGCCGTTCGCGTGTACACGTTGCCGCTTCGTTGCCAATGGCAGAAAGCGGCGTGAACGCAGACCCGCAGGCCCTCCAGAGTACGGCGAGATACTGGTTATGCCCGTCCGGCGCAGTTTCAACCGAAATCTGAAAGGTACGCATCGGCTTATTCGCGTGTTCGGCAAACGTGCAGAGCGCGGGCTTGCCGGGTACTGCCACAGCCATGCCGGACGCGTCCTCTCCGATTAATCCAGAAGCCGTGGCCTCGTTCATCCACGGACAGTTGTTTTCAGCACGCGCAGCTGAGTGTGCGAGCAGAAGCATGGCGCAGAGGAAAAGCGAGAAGAAATCCAGATGGATGCGCGGTTCAGTTGTCATGGTCCCCCATTCCGGTCTCAGAAGTCAGGTCCGAGTGCAAATGCCAGGGGATGCTTTCAGTCGAAATCTCAGGGTGGACGCGCAGATAGTTGAGCGAGTAGGTGGGTGCGCCGGGGTCCACCTTCTTGTCGATGAACATGTCCTGTTGTTCGGCCGCGTCGTCTTTCCTGCCCATGCGCCGGTAGAGGATGGAGAGGTTGTAGTGGGCCGTGAGGTCGTCTGGGTCGAGCTTCAGCAGGGCCTCAAACTCGTCGAGTGCCGCGTGCTCGTCCTTCTCCCTGTAATACGCAATGCCAAGCTCGCGGCGGGCATCGCGCGACTGAGGAAACATCTCGACGACTTTGCGAAAGTCGGCAATCTCCTGCTGCGTATTGCCTGCGCGCCGCTGCAGCAACCCGTCGTAATAGAGCGCGCGGGCGCTGTTGGGACTGATCGATAGAGCTCTGCGAATTGCTGTGCGTGCGGAGCCGTATTTCTCCCAGAGTATCTCTGTGAGGCCGACGTTCGTGTAGGCGTCTGCGTAATCGTAGCGCAGCTTAATGACCTCAGTGAACGCCGAGACTGCTTCGGCATACTGAAGCTGGTCGAGCAGCGCGATGCCGAGATTGTTCCAGCGCATCCAGTCCGGATTGTCGGCGGGGTAGGGCGGCTCCGGCTGATTGGTTCCGATGTTGAGAACACGTGTGCGCGAAGCGAGCTCGACGACTGGATACTCGGGATGATCGCTGCCAAAGATGTTGTTGAGGTAGCTTTGACGCAGGTGGCGGTAGTTGACCCTGGCCGTAATGGAGACTGGACCTTTGACATCACCGGGCAAACGGAACTGATAGCGCACGAGTACGGAGCGCCCGGCCTGGATGGTGTTGTCATACGCTACCGAGTGGATCGTCCACACCTTGTGGTTATCTACGAATTCGCCCTGGTCCGTGACAGGACGATTCGTGAAGCTGTGCGCGCGCGGGTCCAGCGTGCCATCTGGCTTGAGGAAGCCGCTGTGGTAGATTTCGGCGCCTGATGCATCCTTCACGGTGAACTCAACCCAGCCCTCGTATAGATCACGTACTTCCGGAATCAGCGAATGGCCGATGTTTTTGTTTTGGATCACGACGTAGGCTTCCACGACATCGTTCGGCGCCAGGGTGTAGGATGCCTTGCCGAGTGGGGCAATCAGTGTGCTGTCGCCCGATTTACGCAAACCAAAGATGTCGACATTCAGATAATCGCCCGACTTGAGGAACTGGATCGTCTTCTGCAATTGCGTATCGAAGCCGTAGTAGAACGGTACGGCGGTGTTCCCTGCGAGCCACCGATGCGAAGCAAACGTCCCATGTTTGGCGCCGTACTCATTGGCGTCCGCGGAAACGCGCGTCATGTGGCAGTCCTGACAGGTCTTGACCGGCGCCTGGTAGAAGGTGAGGGGGTTGCGCCCGGAAAACTTGGAGTCCTGCCATTCGTCGAAAGCCGTGAAGGCTCGGATGAACTTGTAATCATTGAGCGTTGCGGGAAGATTCGCCTTGTGGCAAGCTGCGCAGAATTCCGGCTGGTGCAGGAAGTCATGCATGACGGCCTTTGAGTGCCGCTCAGGATTGCGCAGAATCTCGCCGAAGGGAACCTGACCTGGAATGCGGTCGCCGTTCTCATCGACCATCACCGATGGCACGCCTATCTTGACGCTTGCGTTGCCATTGGTTGAATCCAGGCTGACAACTGAATGGCAGGTCATGCAGGTCAGACCGTCGGAATCCATCAATGTCCGGTCCACTTTGGAGTCTTCCGTGAGAGCTCCGCTAACGACGCCGATGGGGTTGTGGCAACTGTCGCAGTGGCGCGCAAAGGCAATGCCGCGCGTCTTGTCGCGGATGAGAATATTCACGCTGGCGCGGTAGAAGGGCGTGCGGAATGAGTTTGAATGCAGCGCCTGCCTCCACTGGCGATAGGCTTCCTGGTGGCAGGTGCCGCAATACTCCGCTGATGGAAAAGCTCCGGGTTGAATGAAGCCCTCACCCTGCACGGCAATGTTGCCCGGCGTAAAGGGATTCTTCGGTCCGTAGTGGAAATTGTAGGTGGGCACGACCAGCGCATTATGCGCCTTGCGGTCGGAATCCTCTCGAGCTTGCGCCACAGCATTGAGGGTGACGAGCGATGGATCTGCGTGACTCGCGCTGCCTGCCGTCACCGCCGTCGCAGAGGCCGGGGCGGCAGGAACGCTGGCCTTCTCCTGCGCAACTCCCAGGACGCACCCTAGGAATGCAATCGCAGTGCAACTCAGCCTGGCGCTTGTCCGCCAAGTCGTGCGTGCAGTCAGTCTCATCGGCAAGCCTCGCAAGCAGAAGTTGGAAACACGATTTACCGGGATGCGTGTGTGCCGCTGGGCTCTTTGTGGGAAAGCGTTGCGGCGATGCCGTCGTAGACGCTTGGGACCAGGCCCTTGCCCTCTTCGATTGCAAAGTATCGGTCGATGCCGGGCAGGTGGTAGGTCTCCTTGACTCCATCAGGCCAGCGGATCTCTACTTTGTCGACGCTGGTCAGCTGGCCGAGTCCAAAGTGCACACGGAAGTCATTGGATGACTCAAAGCTTCCGCCGCTCATCACATCGCCGCGCTGCTGCATGCCGCCGGCTGAGAGAAAGATGGTTGACCCTACCGCGTCGCGCGGGCTCTTGGCGTCACCGATGAGCATGAGCCCCACCCAGTGATTGTGGTCTTCGCTGACGTTGCGCAGAAGTACGGGAGTCTGGTCAAGGCAATTAATCACTACATCGGTCTTGCCGTCGTTGAAGAGATCGCCGAAGGCAGCGCCGCGTGCGGGCAGAACATCGGCGAGACCACTACCCTCTACTGCGGGCATTACATCGAATTTCTTTCCGTGATCCACGTTGTGAAAGAGCAGTGGACGTTCGGCAAAGGAAGTGCCCCAGTTGTGCTGGTCCACCTGGGGGTAGACGTGGCCCGCGACAAACATCAGGTCCTTCCAGCCATCGTTATCGTAGTCAAAGAACTCAGTGCCCCAGCTCAGAAAGGGATAGGTCGGCTCAGCCATGCCCATCTCCGGCGTAATGTCGACGAAGTTGCCATCGCCGTCATTGCGGTAGAGAGTCTTGTAGTCATCTGAGAAGGTTGTGGTGTAGAGGTCGAGCCGCCCATTGTTGCGATAGTCGCCGACGGCAAGGCCCATGGAAGCGGTCTCGCGCGCATCCTGGTTCAGGGCAAAGCCTGAGTAGAAGCTGGAGTCGTCAAAGGTGCCGTCGCCCTTATTGATATAGAGATAGTTAGGCGACGAGTCATCCGTGACGACAAGATCGACCTTGCCGTCATTGTTGATGTCGACGAAGGTGGAGGAGAACCCGTAGTAGTGGCGCTTGTCGCTGACTCCAGCTTTCAGGCTCACGTCGGTAAAGGTTCCGTCACCGTTGTTGTGGAAGAGATGATCGGGCTCACCGGGTAGACCGCGAGGGCCGCACATAACCTGCGCACCACGGAACTGGCAGTTGGCATATCCGACCGCTTTGGATCCGGAGAGCGGCAGGTTGTTCATGTCCCAGTGAACATATCCGGGGACGAAGATGTCGAGCCGGCCGTCGCCATCGTAGTCGCCAAAGCTGGGCCCGGTAGACCAGTTGCCGAGGGTGACACCAGCCGCCTCAGCAACATCGGTGAAGGTACCATCGTGGTTGTTATGGTAGAGGCGATTCTTGCCGTAGTTGGCGACATAGAGGTCGGGCCAACCGTCGTTGTCGAAGTCGCCAACGGCTACGCCGAAGCCCCAGCGATCGTTTGTGACTCCGGCCTGTTCTGCGACATTGGTGAAGGTGCCGTCATGATTGTTGTGAAACAGAGCGGCGTGGGGTGGTTGGGCCTTGCCATCCAGCGCGTCGAAGGTGGAACCGTTGACGATGTAGATATCGAGCCAGCCATCGTGGTCGTAGTCAAGCAGAGCGACGCCAGAGCCGATGGTCTCCAGGATGTACGCCTTTTGCGGCGTACCCATGGTGTGCCTCCAGGTGGTGAGGCCGGCCTGTTGAGAGATGTCCTTGAAGACGATAGGGCCCGTCTTGACAAAGCCACCGGCCGTGATGGGCCGATTCTCCGAGTCGAGGACGGGAGCAAAGACCCCGGCGGTGGCGGAGCCGGACTGCTGCGGCGCAGGAGCGGCGGCGGCACTGCCCCCGTAAAGCGGCGACTGAGAAGGTTGATTCTGCGCAACGCAGGCTTGCAGGCCGAAGGGAATGAACAGGGCAAGTGGCGCAGCAAGGCTGCAGCGACGCAGCTGCTTCACAAAATATTGATTCAATGAATGACCTCTCAAGCAGGGGAAGTGCTTCAGCGGCAATGATGATGGGTAGAAGGTGACAGTGTCTCCGGAGGAATGGATGGAATGGAACTCGAACTTCCGGTTGAGGTCCTCAGGAACTTAACCCGATGAGGCTGCCGAGAAGCGGGCACTGCTGAGGACTCTCTAGACGGCTTCAGCTTGAGGCGGTCTTAAAATTTCGGCACCTATAAACGGCGCGATGCCTGAGAAGAGTGCGGCCCAACGATGATGACCCGCCGGTGATTCGGCATGAAGTTCTCAGGCATCGTATCGATCTCGTATAGTTCTGTTGGACGTATCTGAGAAGAATCACACCTCTTATGTATTTAGCTGTTTTGGGTGCCTGCACCGTGCTCGCGCTGATGGTCGCGATTCTCAGCAAGAGGATCTCGCCCATGGTTGCGCTAGTCGCTGTTCCCGTGCTCGCGTCGCTCTGCGGCGGGTTCGGCATGAGAACTGGCAAGTTCATGATCTCCGGCATCGAATCGATCTCTGGTGTGATCGGCATGTTTGTCTTTGCCATTCTTTTCTTCGGGATCATGACCGATGCGGGTATGCTGAAGCCGCTCATCGCGTGGCTGCTGCGGACGGTTGGCCGCAGACCCTCCCGCATCGTTCCGGGAACGGCGCTGCTGGCTTTGCTGGTTCATCTCGATGGCTCGGGTGCCGTGGCTTTCCTCGTCACAATTCCCGCGGTGCTGCCGCTCTACGATGAGCTGAAGATTGACCGGCGCATCCTTGCCTGCGTGGTTTCGATGGCCGCGGGAGTCAACTTTCTGCCATGGACGGGGCCGACGCTGCGAGCCTCGGCTGCTTTGCACATCGGTGTCGCCAGCATCTTTGCTCCCATGGTCGGGGTGCAGGCGGTGGGGCTAGCCTTTGTGTTCACGGCTTCCTATCTGCTGGGCAGGCGCGAGGAACGCAGGCTGAATGCGGAGTCAATCCGCAGGCATGGAGATGCAAGTGAGACGGACGGCGTGCCCGCTGCTGCTCGGCCAAGATTTTTCCTGCTCAATGGGCTCATTACGCTGGTCGTTTTCAGCGCGATGATCAGTGGCAAGGTGGATCCGGCGATTGCATTCATGATTGGAACGGTCGTCGCCATCACCATCAACTTTCCAGAGATGAAGGCCCAGCAGGAGCGGCTGACGGCGCATGCTCCAGCAGCGATTCTCATGGCGAGCATCCTTTTTGCCGCGGGGGCTTTCACAGGCATCATGAAGGGCACGGGCATGGTGAACGCGATGGCGGCCGCAGCCGTGGCCCACCTGCCGCAGCAAGGCGTGCGGATGATTCCACTTGGTCTGGGAATTGTTTCGATGCCGCTGAGCCTTTTCTTTGATCCTGATTCGTTCTACTTTGGAGTCTTGCCTGTACTGGCCGGCGCCGCGTCGGCTGCGGGTGTCGCGCCGGTTACCATGGCTCAGGCGGCGCTGCTCGGGCTGCACACAACGGGATTTCCGGTGAGTCCGCTGACGCCTGCAACTTATCTTGTGGTGGGACTCTCGGAAATCAGTCTGGCTCAGCATCAGCGGTACTCGATTCCATTTCTCTTTGCCGCTTCGCTGTTGATGACAGCCGCGGCTGTTGCGTTCGGTATCATTCCACTGCGATAAATCGGAGCATGCAATGAAGACAGTGAGAATCGGTGCGGGCGCGGGATACTCAGGCGACAGGATTGACCCTGCGGTCGAACTGGCGGCCAAGGGTTCGCTCGACTATCTTGTCTTCGAGTGCCTCGCGGAGCGAACAATTGCCCTCGCCCAAAAGGCGCGCCTGCGTGATGCAAGTGCAGGCTACGATCCGCTGCTCGAAGAGCGCATGCGTGCCGTGCTGCCCATCTGCTCCGAGCGGCGCATCCGCATTGTCAGCAACATGGGCGCTGCGAATCCCCGAGCCGCTGCGGTGAAGACATGCGAAATTGTCCGCGAGCTGGGGTTGCCCAACGTTCGAGTCGCGGCCGTGACAGGCGATGATGTGCTGGGCCTGCTGCGCCGGAAGATCGACGTACTGACGTCGCTCGAAGGGCCGCTGCCGCCGGAGGAGCGATGGATCGCAGCCAATGCGTATGTGGGAGCAGCACCTGTGGCGCAGGCGCTGGCCGGCGGCGCAGACGTGGTGCTGACCGGACGCGTCGCCGATCCCGCGCTGTTTCTTGCGCCTCTTGTGCATGAGTTCGGATGGTCGTGGGAGAACTGGGAGACTCTGGGGCAAGGGACAGTGATTGGGCACTTGCTGGAGTGCGCCGGGCAACTGACAGGCGGATACTTCGCCGACCCCGGATATAAGGATGTGCTCAATCTTGCGCGCCTCGGCTTTCCCATCGCCGCAGTGGAGCCGGACGGAAGCGCGGTGCTCACCAAGGTGGAGGGTTCGGGTGGCATGTTGACGCGCGCCACCTGCACGGAACAACTGCTCTACGAGATTCAGGACCCGTCGATGTATTTCACGCCGGACGTGGTCGCAGACTTTTCGCAGGTCCACCTGGAAGAAATGGGACCGGACCGGGTCCGCGTCAGCGGCGGCAGAGGCCGCGCGCGGCCTTCCACGCTCAAGGTTTCGATTGGCTATCACGATGGCTTCATCGGTGAAGGGCAGATCTCCTACGCGGGGCCCAATGCCCTGCCGCGCGCCGAGCTTGCACGCGACATTCTCGCGGAACGGCTTGCTGCGTTTCCGATGGCCGAACTGCGCTTCGACTTTATTGGCATGAACGCCATACACGGAGCGCAGCTCTCCGCACATGCACCAGCGCCCTACGAAGTGCGCCTGCGCGCAGCCGGACGCGCCGCATCGGCAGCGACGGCAATGTGGATCCAGCGCGAGGTGGAGGCGCTCTACACCAACGGCCCGGCCGGCGGTGGAGGAGCTTCGGGGTCGACACGCGAAATTCTCGCCATCGCTTCCGCGCTCATGCCGCGCGAGTCTGTCTCGCCACAAGTCGAAATTCTGGAGTCGCGCCATGCTTCTGCATGAGATTGCGCACGCGCGCACCGGCGACAAGGGCACTATGGTGACCATCTCGCTGATTGCCTATCGCAAGGAAGACTTTGTGCGTCTGGAGAAGGAAGTGACAGCAGAGCGGGTCGCAGAGCATTTTCGCGAGTGGGTCGACGGGCCCGTCCTGCGCTTCAGCCTTCCGCACCTCGGCGCCCTGAACTTTGTTTTGCAGCGCCCGGCGGCCTTCAGTGTCACGCGCTCGCTGGCGCTCGACGCACACGGCAAGTGTCTGGGGTCTGCGCTGTTGGCGATGGAAATTTGACCCTGACCGGAATTCTGCACTCACCGTAGTTGGGTTCAGATCGATGCGAACCGGCGGGCTCACCAGCCCATCTGGCGCATGCGCTCGAGGATGATGGCGCTGTAGCTGTCCATGCGCTGGGGATGGCGGCGGCGCGGCGCGGGCAGGATGGCGGCGAGGCGCGCGGCCTGGTCGCGGCCGATGGTGCGCGCGGATGTGCCGTAGTCCGCGCGGCACGCGGCCTCTGCGCCGTAGATGGCCGGACCCCACTCGACGAGGTTCAAGTAGAGCTCAAGGATGCGCTGCTTTCCGAGGACGAGCTCCGCGACGGGAACGAGCGAGGCCTCCGCGCCTTTGCGGAGGATGGAGCGCCCGGTGCCGAAGAAGAGATTTTTGACGAGTTGCTGGGTGAGTGTGGAGGCACCGCGGATGCGCTCGCCTTCCACGTCGCCCTGGGCGGCGAGCTGCATCTGGTGCCAGTCGAAGCCGTGGTGCTGGTAGAAGCGCCCGTCTTCCGCGGCGATGACGGCGTGCTGGAGGTTGGGCGCGATCTCGTGGAGCGGGAGGTAGGTTTCGCGCGGGTGATAGGGCTTGTTCTGGAGCCAGGCCTGGAGGCGGCGCTCGATGTGAACGGCGGTGGTGGGCGGGTTGACCCAACGGAAGAAGACAAGAAGCAGCGCGGCCAGCAGCCAGAGGGAGACGAGACCGAGGACGAGCCAACGGAGGACGTGGAGGAAGGAAAGCTTGCGGCGCGCGGCGGCGGGTGTTGGGCTGGCGGTCACAGTTCAGGATACGCGGGGGATGGGTCGTCCGCTGGCTTGGCTCCACATTTCGATGGGTATGGGGTTGTGTGGCGTAGCTCGTATACTGGCGGCATGTGCAGGGCTTTTCGAGCGATCTTCCCACTGGGGCTGCTGGTGTGCGCAGTTCCCGCGTTATTGGTTGGTCAAGTGAAAGAGACGACGCCGGCGGCGGGCGGGCAGCAGCCTGCGTCGAGTGGTGCGCAGGCGCCCGGAGGCGGGCCGTCGACGGGGTCGCCGCATGCGATTCAACTGGATGCGCAGCACAGACCGATCACCGAGGGCGGCTTTGTGAAGTCGGGGCCCGTGGTGTTTGAGGACGCCTCCGAGAAGGCTGGGCTGACGCACTGGACGCACACGATGGGCACGCCGGCGAAGCACTACCTGGTGGAGACGAAGGGCAGCGGAGTGTGCCTGCTGGACTATGACCACGACGGGTGGCAGGACATCTATGTGGTGAACGGCTCGACCTTTGACGCGCTGGACGGCAAGGCTGCGCCGTCCCATGCAGCGCTCTTCCACAACAACCACGACGGGACGTTTACCGAGGTGGCGCAGAAGGCGGGCGTGACGAACGACCGCTGGGGCACGGGCTGCTCGGTGGCGGACTACGATAACGACGGCTGGCCGGACCTTTATGTGTCGAACTGGGGCAAGAACAGGCTCTACCACAACAATCATGACGGGACGTTTTCGGATGTGGCGGAGAAGGCCGGCGTGACGGTAGGCGGCTGGTCGACGGGCACGACGTGGGGCGACTATGACGGGGACGGGAAGCTGGACCTGTTTGTGGCCGGGTATGTGCAGTTTGACCGGAGCAATCCGCCGCAGAGCAGCGAGGGCGGGACGGTGAATGCGTACTGCACGTTTCGCGGCGAGCCGGTGGCTTGTGGGCCGCGCGGACTGAAGGGCGAACCCGATCACCTGTTCCACAACAACGGCGATGGGACCTTTACGGACGTGAGCGAGAAGGCTGGCGTAGCGGACAAGGCGGGCTACTACGGGCTGGGCGCGGTATTTGCGGATATCAACAACGACGGCAAGCCGGACCTGCTGGTGGGCAACGACTCGACGCCGAATTATCTGTACATCAACAAGGGCGACGGGACGTTTGACGATGTGAGCTATGCCTCGGGGTTCGCGGTGAATGAGGCGGGGCAAGAGACGGCGTCGATGGGGATTGCCGTGGGCGACTATGAGAACAACGGGATGCTGGATGTGTTTGACACGGCGTTCTCGGACAGCTACAAGCCGCTCTATCACAACGAAGGCGACGCGAACCTGACGGACATCAGCTACCACATCGGGCTGGGCGAGATTACGGTGCCTTTCCTGAGCTGGGGCGATGCGTTCATGGATTATGACAACGACGGGTGGAAAGACCTGCTGATGGATAACGGCCACGTGTATCCCGAGGCCGACACCTATAACTGGGGCACGAGCTGGAAGCAGCGGCCGATGCTCTTCCGCAACAACGGCGGCAAGGGATTTGAGAATGTTCCGGCGGTGGAAGGCACGGGGCTGGCAGTGGTGATTGCCGGGCGCGGCATGGCGGTGGGCGACCTGTTCAACCGCGGCAAGCTGGACGCGGTGATCAACGTGATGGACGGACATCCGGTGCTGCTGAAGAATGTGAATGCGGACACGAACCACTGGCTGGAGATGCAACTGACTGGAGGGTCGAAGAGCCCGCGGGATGCGGTGGGCGCGACGGTCTACGTGACGGCGAACGGCATGAAGCAGCGCGAGGATGTGCTGAGCGGCGGAAGCTACCTTTCGTCGAACGACCAGCGGGTGCATTTTGGGCTGGGGCAGTCGACGACGGTGCAGGACATTGAAGTGCATTGGCCGAGCGGCGCGGTGGAGCACTTCACGGTGCCGGGCGTGGACCGGATTGTGACGATTAAGGAAGGCACGGGCAAGGCAGGTGCAGCGGGCAAGGCGACTGCGGCGCAGTAGTGACGATGAGGATGGGACGCGCGCGAGCTGGGTGCGCGTCCTGTGATGTGAGTCGGCGATTTGCAATCCGGTGCGGGGAGTGTTTCAATTTGGTTATTGAAACAGGGGTGCTCCGCGGTGCGGGGCTGAGAAATACCCTCGAACCCGATCCGGATAATACCGGCGTGGGAAGCTTTCAGGGCAAGCCGCCTTTGATGGATTGACGCGCGAGTTCTCCTGTTTCGAGCAAGTGGAAACGAGGAGAAACCATGCGGGCGTTGACCGGTTCAGCCAAAGAAGCTAACACCCAATCATTTGCGAGAGCTGCGCGGGATGTGTGCGCGATGGCGCTGGCGTGTGCGTTGCTCGCGGCGATGCCGTGCGCGTTGAGGGCGCAGGCCGGTGCGGTTGGACAGGCGCAGAGTCCGGCACAGCATGCATCACAGGAGAACGGGTCGGGTGCGCAGCAGTTGCCGCAGCGCGTGACGACGACGGTGGTGGTGCGCGGCGAGGTGACGGACGACTATGTGTCCGGCGCGAGCCCGGTGGGGAGCCTGGATGGCGCGATGCTGCTGGAGACGCCGCTGGCAGTGACGGCGGTGACGCGGGCGGTGCTGAACGACCAGATGGCGCGTGTGCTGAGCGATGTGGTGAAGAACGATGCGTCGGTGGGCGAGGACTATGCGCCGGTGGGTTACTACGGGGACTTTGAAATTCGCGGGTTTCCGATTGATCTGGCGACTGGGCTACAAATCAATGGGCTGACGATTTCCGGCAATCAGGATGTGCCGCTGGAGAACAAAGAGAGCGTGGAGATTCTGAAGGGCATCGCCGGCGTGGAGAGCGGCGTGGCGAATGCGGGCGGGGTGATCAACTACGTGACAAAGGAGCCGCGCGCAGGACTGCGGCCGGCGGTGGACATGGCGACGGATCACCGGGGGACGTCGTATGGCGCGTTGGATGCTGGGCTACTGTTCAACAAGACGCGCTATGAGCCGGGGCTGCGGCTGAACGTGGCGGGCGAGAACATGCACACCTATGTGCAGCATGCGAATGGCTGGCGCGGTGTGGGCGCGCTGGATACGTCGTGGAAGATTGATGACCAGACGCATGCGTACACGGACTTTGAGTATCAGCATCGCGTGCAGCGTTCAGAAGCGGGGTATCAACTGCTGGGCGGAACGACGGTGCCGTCGCCGGTGTATCCGTCGGTGATGCTGGGCTTTCAGCCGTGGGCCAAGCCCAACACGTTTGATGCGTTCAATGCGGGCGCGCGGCTGGAGCATACGTTCGATGCGAATTGGTCGGCTCGTGTGGCGGGCGAGTACAGCCACTCGCTCATTGATGACAATGTGATCTATCCGTATGGCGCGGCGCTGGATGCGAATGGGAATTCGTTGTGTCCCAATGCGCCGGCGTATTTCTTCTGCCCGGATGGGAGCTACGAGATTTATGACTATCGCAGTCCCGGCGAGCTGTGGCTGAATGCGGACGGCGAGGCGCTGGCGCAGGGACACTTCTCGACGGGATGGCTGACGCACGATGTGGTGGGCGGCGGCGAGCTGTTTCACAGGCTGGTGGAGCTGTCGCCGACGATCGTGTATACGCCGATTGGCGTGGAGAACGTGTATCAGCCGGATATTCCCTATGCGATTGAGAGCCCGCTGCAGCATGCGGGGCCGTCGACGCTGTCGGATTTTGACCGGCAGGCGTCAGGGATTGCGCAGGACCGGATTCACGTGCCAGGCGGAATTCAACTGCTGGCTGGCGGGCGGTATGCACGCGTGACGGATTTCAATTACACCTCGGCGCGGTCGATGTGGCTGCCGCAGTATGCTGTGACGTACTCGCCGGTGAGCGATGTGACGCTGTATGGCAACTATGGCGTGCTGCTGTCGCTGGGGCCGCAGGCTCCGTGGTGGGTAGATAACCCGTATGTGTTTCTCGATCCCTACAACACGCGGCAGTCCGAGATTGGGGTGAAGTATGAGCACACGATTCTGCTGACGGCGGATGTGTTCCGGATGCGGCAGCCGTTTTTCTATCCGCGGGTGATTCAGGGGCCGGATGCGTTCTGCACGGGAACGGTGAATCCGGGGGGCATGTGCTTTGAGGCGCAGGGACATGAGACGCATGATGGCCTGGAGTTCACGGCGCAGGGCAAGGCGGCGAATTGGGTGCAACTGACAGCGTCGCTGATGGCGTTAACGGCAACGTCGACGAACACGGGCACGGCGGCGTACGACGGCAAGCAGGTGATCAACGTGCCGCGTGAGCATGCGACAGTGTTCGCGGATATGGTGGTGCCGCACATGGGCGGGCTGCACCTGATGCCGGGATGGAGCACTACCAGCCGCAAGGAGGCGACGCGCGACGACCTGGTGAGCGTGGGCGGATACAACCTGTTCAACCTAGGGGCGCGTTACCAGCCGGGCGGCGAGGACGGGCATCTGACGCTGCGGCTTTATGCGGACAATGTGCTGAACCGGCGCTACTGGAAGGATACGGGTGCGAGCTATGGCGATACGTTCATTCATCTGGGTGCGCCGGCGACGGTGCGGCTTGCGGCCCATTACACTTTCTAAATTGGCGTGAACGGGATGCAAAGGATGCGGCAGGCATGACGGAGACTGCGAAGGCGCACGGGATGGACGGGACGCTGGTGGAGCCGGACTGGCCACCGCTGAGCGAGGCCGAAGTGCGCGCGGTGCTTGGGCAGTATGCGGAGTGGGAAGGACCGTATGCGATTGAGACGGTGAGCCCGCGGCCGTTTTCTGCGGCGAGCGTGGTGCGCACGGGTGCGGGGCGCGTGTTTGTGAAGCGACACGCGCGTGCGGTGCGTGATGCAGAGGGTCTGGCGGAGGAGCATCATTTCATGGAGCATCTGCTGGCGCATGGATGCAGCGTGCCGCGGGTGCTGCGGACGCGCGCGGGCGCGAGCGCGGTGGAGAGCGGCACATGGTGCTATGAGGTGCACGAGACGCCGCGCGGAGTAGACCTTTATGAGGATGCGATTTCGTGGACGCCGTTCCGGTGCGCGGCTCATGCGCGCGAGGCGGGACGGGCGCTGGCGCGGTTGCATCGGGCGGCAGAGGGATTGAATGCGCCGGCGCGCAGGGCGAGGCCGCTGGTGGCGAGCTTTACGATTTTTGCGGCGCAGGATGCGGAGGCTGCGATGGATGCGTATCTCGGAGCGCGTGCGTCGCTGCGGGATGAAGCGGAGACGCGGCAGCACTGCGATGCGGCGCTGGAGGCACTGGAGCCTTTTCACACGGAGCTGCGGCCGCTGATGCAGGAACTGAAGCCGCTGTGGACGCATAACGATCTGCACGCGTCGAACCTATTCTGGAGCGGATTGGACGAGGATGCGCAGGCGACGGCGGTGATTGATTTCGGATTGGCGGACCGGACAAACGCGGTGCATGACCTGGCGCTGGCACTGGAACGCAATTGCGTGGAGTGGCTGACGCTGATGGTGCATCCCGAGGTGACGGACGAGGTGGCGGTGCGGATGGACCACGCGACGGCGCTGCTGGAGGGTTATGAAGAGACTCGGCCGCTGACGGATGCGGAGGCGGCGGCGTTGGCGCCGATGATGGCGGTGTGTCATGCGGAGTTTGCGCTGACGGAGGCGGATTATTTTGTGGATGTGCTGCACTCGCACGAGAAGGCGCGGTTGGCGAGCTGGGACTATCTCGTGGGTCACGCGCGGTGGTTTCGCTGCGCGGCCGGAGAGCGGATGCTGGATGGACTGCGGCGCTGGGCCGAGCGACGCCGGATGAGCACGCAGGGAGCGGCACGCGTATGAGCTGGATGCTGCTGATGCATTATGTTGCGACGCATGGGCTGGAGGTCGCGGGAACGGTGACGACGTTGGTGGGCATCTGGCTGACGACGCGGCGCATGCTGCTGTGCTGGCCGATTGTGCTGCTGGCGGACGTGATCTATCTGGTGGTGTTCTATCAGGCGCGACTGCTGTCGGATGCGCTGCTGCAGGTGTTCTTTGTGGTCTTCACCTTGTATGGGTGGTGGCACTGGTGGCGCGGCGTGCAAGAGGATGGCGAGGTGCGCGTGGAGCCGCTGCCGCTGACAGCACTGCTGGTGGCGATTGTGGCGGGCGCGGCGGGCAGCGTGATGCTGGGCGAGATTGCGAAGCGTCTCCATGCGGCGCTGCCGTTTGTGGATGCGTCACTGACGAGCTACAGCCTGGTGGCGAGCTGGTGGCAGGCGCGCAAGCACACGGCCAACTGGTGGCTGTGGATTGTGGTGAACGTGGTCTACATTGGCGAGTATCTCTACAAGGATTTGTGGGCGACGGCGCTGCTGTATCTGTGCCTTGTCGGTCTGGCGGTGATGGGGCTGCGCGACTGGCGGCGCGCAGAACAACTGGCGGCTCAGACGGCGAGCTGAACGGCGTTGTGTAAAGGCTCACCGGCCATGAAGCGGCGGAGCTCTGCGGCGGCAATGCGGAGCGAGCGCACGGCGAACTGCGGGCTGGAGCCGCCGATATGCGGCGTGATGTAGAGATTGGGGCAACTCCAGAGCGGATGGCCTTCAGGGAGCGGCTCGGGATCTGTGACGTCGAGCGCGGCGCGGATGCGGCCGGATTGGAGAGCGTCGACGAGAGCGGCGGTCTGGACGACGGGGCCGCGGGCGGCGTTGACGATCAGCGCGCCCTGGCGCATGAGAGCGAGCTGCGGCGCGCCGATGAGGCCACGGGACTCGTCGGTGAGCGGAAGAATCAGGATGACGATGTCGGCTTTGGGCAGCAGGGTGTCGAGCTCCGAGACGGGATGGACGAGCGGCTGTGTGCGCGGCGTGCGCGCGACGCGGATCAGATCGACGTGAAAGGGCGCGAGCATGCGCTCGATCTCTTTGCCGATGGAGCCGTAGCCGACGATCAGGACCGTTTTGCCGGTGAGCTCTTCGAGCATGACGGGCGGATAGAGCGCGCGGGAGTCGCCGGTGATAGTGGAGTAGTGCGCGGAGGCTTCAAAGCGGCGCTTCCAGACGCCGGAGCGCTGAACGTCAAGATAGAGCGGGACGTATTTGAGCAAAGTGAAAATGGCGGAGAGCGTCCACTCGGCGGTGGAGATATTGTGGGCTCCGCGGCCGCTGCAGATGGTGACGTGCGGGCCGACGGTAGCGGGAATCCACTCGGTGCCGGCCATGAGCGAGAGGACGAGACGCACGCCGCGCAGATGCGGCCAGACGCGCAGGGCGCGCGTGGAATAGGGGTCGGGAATCCAGACGTCGATTTCGTGGATCGTGTCGGACTTTTCTGAGAGCGGGATGAGCTTGACTTCCGGTGGAAAATCGCTGAACAGGTCGCGGGAGAGAACTGCGGGATAGCCAAGTCGGAGCATGCGTGCAGGCGGACCTCAGGCGCTTGCTCTCTATGCTACACGGAGCAGGACACGAGAGGATGCGCAGCGTAAGGCGCGTGAGAAAGGTCACGAGAGCCACGGACTGCGATGCGGTAGAGTGGGGGCAGCAACCGGGAGGAGTCGACGAAGGATGCGTCTGAAAGCATCAAGGACGTGGTCGCAACGGCAGCTTGCCGTGAAGCTGGGCGTGGAGACAGCAGGCAAGCCGCGGTGGCTGAGCCGCGAGCATCAACGGTTGCTGATTCATGCGACGAAGACAGCGCTGGCTGCAGGGCTGTGCTGGTGGCTGGCGATGCGGTTTGGCTTGCACGATGGATACTGGGGCGCCATCAGCGCAATGATTGTGCTGCAGTCAAACTTTGGCGCGACGATCACCGCTTCACGCGACCGGCTGCTGGGTACGCTGATTGGCGCGGTGCTGGGGTTCGGATTTTCGTTTGTGGGCGCGCTGCCGTGGAATTATCTTGCGGCGGTGATTCTGGCGATTACGATCTGTGGGTTGCTTGGCTTCAAGAGCAGCTCGCGGCTGGCCGGGGTGACCATCACGATTGTGATGCTGGTGCAGCATGGCGGATCGCACTGGACGATTGCGCTGGACCGCGTGGCCCAGGTGGTGCTGGGGATTGTGGTGGCGCTCGGCGTTTCGACGTTGATCTTTCCGGACCGCGCACGGCTGCGGCTGCGCGACGGGCTGGCGCAGGAACTGCTGCTGATGGGCGCGTACTTTGAGGGAATTCTGCAGGGATTTCGCGGCGTGCCGCCGGAGGGGCTGAGCGCGATGCGCGAGGATACGCTGGCGATGCTGGAAGGCAACGACGGCTTGCTGGAGGCGGCGCGCAGCGAGCCCTCAGGCGGGCCGGGCTGGCGCGAGGGGCTGAGCATGCTGGCGCAGTTCGGGCGGTCGCTGATGGATGCCTTGACGGCGCTGGAGCTTGCGGTGAAGGACAGCCACGAGGATGTCTACGCGCAGCATCTGGAGCCCGAGCTTGGTCTTCTGGTCACGGATATTCAAACGGGATTTCATTACGTGGCCCAATGCGCGCATCGCTGGAGCTTCCATGTCGCGCCGAAACAGATTGATCTGGAAGCAGACATCGCCGCGCTGGAAACGCGCATGGCCGAGGTACGGCTGCAGGGGCTGAATTTCTCGCAGGCGGAGATATTGCGGGCGTACGCGGTGCTGCTGCATCTGAAGCAGATTGCGCGGCTGCTCCGTGCTTCAAGGGTGGAGACGAGCCGCGCGATGGGTGAAGCACTGCATCCGTGAGACGTTATGCAAAGAATGCGCGCAACGCCTCGGCGCAGGCTTCGATTTCAGGAATGGTGATGGCGTAGCCGAAGCGCAGATGGCCCTCACCCTGTGCGCCAAAGACGGAGCCGGGGATGGTGGCGATGTGGGCCTTCTCGAGCAGGATCTGCGCGGCGGTGCGGCTGTTCTTGTGAATCTTGGCGGAAGAGGGGAAGGCATAAAAAGCGCCAGCTGGAGGCTCGCATTCAAGGCCGACTTCATTGAGTGCCTTCACGAGCAGATCGCGCCGCTTGCGATACTCCTGACGTCGCCATACGAGCTCACTCTCCGTAATTGTGAGCGCATGGAGCATGGCGTGCTGCACGGGAGTGCTGACGCCGTTGGTGGAGTAAAGAATGATCTTGCGCAACGCCGTCATGAACGGTTCATTGGCGACGGCGTATCCGGCGCGCCAGCCTGTCATGGCGTAGGTCTTGGAAAAGGTGAAGCAGGTGATGGTGCGCTCGGCCATACCGGGCAGCGTAGCGATGGAGACGTGTTCTCCCTCGTAGACGAGATCTTCGTAGGCCTCGTCGGCAATTACGATCAGATCACGATCCATCGCGAACGCGGCGACCTCTTCTGCCTCCGCACGCGTGAAGACGAGACCGCTGGGATTCTGCGGTGTGTTGTAGTAGATGGCGCGCGTTTTGGGGGTGGAGAACTGTTCGAGGGTACGGCGGATGCCGTTGCGGCGCGCGGTGATGGTGGGCACGAGTAAGGGACGCGCCTGTGTGCCGGTGACGAGATCGCCGATGGGCGTCCAATAGGGTGAGAAGACGAGCGCGTCGTCGCCGGGATCGAGGACGGACTGAAAGGCGGCGTAGAGCGCCTGCGAGGCACCGACGGTGACGAGGACTTCATCGGACGTGGCCTGGATCTTGTTTTTGCGGGCGAGCTTCTCCACCAGCGCGTTGCGAAGGGCGGGAATGCCGGATGAGGGGGCATAGTGGGTCTGGTTTTCGACGAGGGCCTTCATGGCAGCGTATTTGATGGGCTCGGGCGTTTCGAAGTAGGGCTCGCCGCCGTGAAGGGCGTGGACCTGAAGACCCTCGGCGCGCATGGCCATCACCTTGTTGCGAATCTGCACGATATCAGAAAAGCCCACCTCATCCAGTCGCTTTGCAATCCGGATTCCACCGCGCTTTGTCGTCATAACCTGGCTGTCCCCTCTGAACAGAATCGGTACCGTGTTTTGCTTTCAGCATAACGGATGGGACACGAAGACCTTGCAAGGAAGCGCACCCTGCACGGTACTCCCGTGCTAAACGGCGAGAAGGTTGGTATAGACGGCCATGCCGGCGACGGCATCGACGTTGAGGGCGTGAAGCGCATCGATCTCCTGCTGGCTGCGGATGCCACCGGCAACGATGAGCTGGCGCTTGGTTAACCTCCGAAGGCGCTCGGCAACGCCGATGGGGAAGCCTTGCATGAGGCCTTCGCCGTCAACGTGGGTGTAGAGATAAGCGCCGACATGCGGCTCAAGTTGCGGGATGGCATCGTCGGGGGTGAGCTCGACCTGGGCCTTCCAGCCTTTCACGGCGATGCGGCCGTTCTTGGTGTCGATGCCGGCGACGATGCGGCCGGCGCCGATGGCTGCGGCGAGCGAGGCGGCGAAGGTGGTGTTGACGGTGCCTTCCGCAGAAAAGAGGGCGGAGCCGAGGATCACGCGCTGCGCGCCGGCGTCGAGGACCTCGCGGGCGCGCTCGATGGTGTGGATGCCGCCGCCGACCTGACAGGGAAGACGCTTGGCGATTTGCGCGACGAGCGCGGCGTTGTCGCCCTGGCGCATGGCGGCGTCGAGATCGATGAGCTGGACGAGGGGATACTTCGCGAACTTCTCAATCCAGTATTCGAAGTCGTCGAAGGCGAGGCGGAGCTTCTCGCCCTGCACGAGCTGGACGATGCGGCCGCCTAAGAGGTCAATGGAGGGAATCAGCATGGGAGCCTCACGGGGATGCCGGCGCGCGCGAGCTCAGCTTTGAGGGCGCGCGAGCTGGTGACGCCGAAGTGAAAGATGCTGGCGGCGAGGGCGGCGTCGGCCTTGCCACGGATGAAGACATCGGTGAAGTGCGCGACAGTGCCTGCGCCGCCGGAGGCGATGACGGGGATGGAGACGGCCTGGCTGACTGCGGCGGTGAGTTCGCAGTCGAAGCCGGCGCGGGTGCCATCGGCGTCCATGGAGGTGAGAAGGATCTCGCCGGCGCCGCGCTGCTCGGCTTCGCGGGCCCACTCGACGACGCGACGGCCGGTGACTTTGCGGCCGCCCTGGACGAGGACCTGCGCATCGCGGATGGGGTCTGCTGCGGCGGGGTCGCGGCGCGCGTCGATCGCGACGACGACGGCCTGCGCGCCGAAGCTCGAGCCAATGGCGGTGATAAGCGCGGGGTCGGCGATGGCGGCGGAGTTGACGCTGACCTTGTCGGCACCGGCGTCGAAGACTTGCTCGGCGTCGCGCGCGGTGCGGATGCCGCCGCCGACGCAGAAGGGGACAAACAGTTCCTTCGCCGCGCGGCGCACGGTGTCGAGCAGAGTGGCGCGGCCTTCGTGAGTGGCAGTGATGTCGAGGAGGACGATTTCGTCGGCGCCTTCGCGGGCGTGGCGTGCGGCAAGCTCGGCGGGGTCGCCAGCGTCAATGATGTCGACGAACTGGACACCTTTCACGACGCGGCCGGCGTGGACGTCGAGGCAGGCGATGATGCGCTTAGTCAGCATGCAGCCTCCGCTGGGACGGCGAGAAAGTTGCGCAGGATCTTGAGGCCGGTGTCGCCGGATTTTTCGGGATGGAACTGGACGCCGAAGAGATTGGCGCGTTCGACGGCGGCGGCGAAGGGCTCGATGTAGGTGGTGACTGCGGCCGTGTCTGCGGTGACGGACGCCTTGTAGGAGTGGGTGAAGTAAACGAATGCGCCGGGAGCGACGCCTGCGAGGAGACGTGAGGCGGGACGCACGTCGAGGGAGTTCCAACCGACGTGGGGGACTTTTTCATGGCGCTCGGGAAAGCGGGTGCAGGACTCGGGAAAGGCTGCGAGGCCGGGCTGTTGCGGAGCTTCCGTTGAGCCTGCGAAGAGCCACTGCATGCCGACGCAGATGCCGAGGAAAGGCACGCTGCGCGCTACTGCGGCGCGGATGGCGCCGGTGAGGCCGGTGCGGTCAAGGCGCTCGGTGGCCTGGAAGTGGCCGACGCCGGGAAGGACGATGCGCTCAGCCGCGGTGACGAGCGCGAGATCGCTGTCAGTGACGATGGGTTCTGCGCCGAGGTGGCGCAGGGCCTTGAGCACCGAGGTGAGGTTGCCGGCTTTGTAGTCGATGACGGTGACGCGCATGAGACCTCAAGAAAGCGGAGTTAGCGGTGTTAGCGGAGTCAGGAAGGACACCTATAGCAGGCCTTTCGTTGACGGCAGCATGGTGCCGAGCTGCTTGTCGCGCGAGCAGGCGACGCGCAGGGCGCGGGCGAAGGCCTTGAAGATGGCTTCAATCTTGTGATGGTTGGAGCGGCCGTACATGGTTTTGACATGGACGTTGGCGCGTGCGCCGCGAGCGAAGCCTTCAAAGAAATCCGTCACGAGCTCGGTTTGCAAGTCGCCGACGAGGCGCGTGCGGACTTTGGTGTCGACCGCGTAGGCAGGGCGGCCACTCAGGTCGATGGCGGCGATGGCGAGAGTCTCATCCATGGGCATGAGGAAGTAGCCGGCGCGCAGGATGCCGCGTTTGTCGCCGAGGGCCTTGTCGAAGGCCTCGCCGAGCGCGATGCCGACGTCTTCGACGGTGTGGTGCTGATCGACGTCGAGGTCGCCTTTGCAGGTGAGGTCGAGATCGAAGGCGCCGTGACGCGTAAAGAGCTCGAGCATGTGATCGAAGAAGCGGATGCCGGTGGAGATGCGATAGCGGCCCTGGCCTTCAAGGGTGAGGCGGAGGGCGATCTTTGTCTCGGTGGTGTTGCGCTCGAAGGCGGCAGTGCGCGGCTTGGACTTGAGTGCTTTGCTCATGGTGTCTCTCAGTGGGCCCGGAGGGCGGCGATGGTGGTGTTGAGGGCTTCGACGGCCTGTTGCATCTGCTGGCGTGTGCCGATGGTGATGCGGACGCAGCCGTCGCAGCCGGGGTCGCTGGAGCGGTCGCGGACGAGGACGCCGGCTGCGCGCATGCGCCGGGCAAACTCGGCGTGCTGCGGGCCGATGTCGACGAGGACGAAGTTGGCGTGGCTGGGCCAGCGGCGGATCTGGACGGAGTCGAGCGCCGCCTCTAACTCGGCGCGCGCGGCGAGGACTTCGCCGGTGTACCAGTCGAGGTAAGGCTGATCGGCGAGCGCGGCGGGCAAGCAGGCGAGCGCGAGCGAGTTGACGCTATAGGGAGAAAGGACGCGGCGGATCCAGCGCATGAGCTCGACGGGAGCGGCGAGCAGGCCGAGGCGCAGACCGGCGAGGCCATAGGCCTTGGAGAAGGTGCGCGCGACGACGAGGTTGGGGATTTTGCCGATGAGGTCGAGGACGGTTGCGCCGTGGAAGTGGTAGTAGGCCTCGTCGATGAGAAGGACGGCCTGCGGCGCGCGGCGCGCGATCTCGAGAATCTGTGCGCGTGTGGCGGTGGAGCCGGAGGGGCTGTTGGGGTTGGCGATGGCGATGATTTTAGTGCGCGGGGTGATGGCGGCGAGGAGCTTTTCGTAGGGGAATTGCAAATCGGCCGCGGCTTGCACGGCGACGACGCGCGCGTCGGTGGATGAGGCGTAGACCTCATACATGGTGTAGGTGGGGACGGGCAGGAGCAGCTCGTCGCCGGAGTCGAGGAAGGCCTCAAAGAGGACGTGGATGGCTTCATCGACGCCGTTGGTGAGCGCGAGTTGCGCGGGCTCGACGCCGAGATACGCCGCCACGACGGCCTCGACGGGTTCGCGCTCGGGGTAGCGTGTGAGCTCGCCGGTGGAGATGCGAGCGAGGACTTCACGGACTTTGGGCGAGCAGGCAAGCGTGTTCTCATTGAAGTCGAGGCGCAGGGCGTCGCGGCTGCCAAGCGGAGGGTGATACTCCTTCATGGCCTGGACGCGGGCTCGCGGCGCGGGAGAGATAGCCACTGGAGCTTTGGTCACGAGCGGGCTCCTTTCTTGCGAGTGGGGCGCAGGCGGGTGGTGATGGCCGCGGCGTGACCGGTGAGGCCTTCTGCCTGAGCGAGCAGCGCAGCCTGCGGGCCGAGCTCGCGCATGGCCTGCGCAGAGTATTGCTGCACGGTGATGAGCTTGACGAAGTCGTTGACGCTGAGGCCACCGCGGACGCGGGCCATGCCGCCGGTAGGCAGCGTGTGGTTGGGGCCGGAGATGTAGTCGCCCATGGGCTGCGCGGACCACCGGCCGACGAAGACTGAGCCTGCGTTGCGGACCCATGCGAGATCGGCGGCGGTGTCAACGGTGAGGTGCTCGGCGGCGATGCGGTTGGTGAGGTCGCGTGCTTCTTCGACGGAAGAGGCGATGACGATGAGGCCGTTGCGGTCGAGTGATTCGCGCGCGACAGGGTTGTTGCGGCTCTGGCGCTTGGTTTCTGCGAGTACGGCGCGGGCGAGATCGGCGCGCGTGGTGAGGAAGATGGCGAGCGCTTCGGGATCGTGCTCGGCCTGCGCGACGAGATCGGCGGCGATGTCGTCGGGGCTGCCTTGGTCGCTGGTGATGAGGATTTCCGTGGGGCCGGCGAGCATGTCGATGGCGCAGTCAAAGGCGACGAGGCGTTTGGCGGCGGTGACGTAGAGGTTGCCGGGGCCGACGATTTTGCTGACGCGCGGCAGGCCCGGCGTACCGTAGGCGAGCGCGGCCACGGCGTGCGCGCCGCCAACGCGATAGAACTCCGTGACACCGAGCATGTGCGCTGCGGCGAGGGTTTCCGGCGCGGGTTTGGGAGAGACGGCGACGATGCGCTCGACGCCGGCGACCTGCGCGGGGATGGCCGTCATGAGCAGCGTGGACGGCAGCGGGTGGCGACCGCTGGGGACGTAACAGCCGACGGAGGGAATGGGGCGGACGAGCTGGCCGGTGACCAGGCCGGGACGGGCGGCGCGGCTCCACGAGGCGGGAAGCTGGCGCTTGGCGAAGGCGCGGATCTGCGCGGCGGCGGTGGTGAGGGCCTTGCGCATCGCGGGGTCGAGGGCATCCCACGCGGAGGCCATCTCGGCGGGCGTGATGCGAAGCCGCTCCGGACAGATGAGGCCGTCGAGCTGCGTGGCGTATTGGAAGAGGGCGCGATCGCCGCGCTTGCGCACGTCGGTGACGATGCGGCGGACGGCGGGCAGAACGGAGTCAAGCGCCGCGCCGCCACGCTGTTCGAGAGCGGCGAGGAGAGCCTGCGTCTGTTGTGCGCCGCGTCCTTTGGTGCGGATCAGTTTCATCTTCGCCTCAGGGGCTGAAGCCCCAAAAAAATTGATGCTGCTTGAATGGCACGGCTGAAGCCGTGCCCTTTCAAAGTGCCACTCCTGCAGCAGTTCGCTAGAGAACGACCTTGTTGAGCGGGTATTCGACGATACCGGTGGCATTGGCGGCTTTGAGCTTGGGAATAACGTCGCGGGCGATACGTTCCTCGACGATGGTGTTGACGGCGACCCAATCCGAATTGCTGAGGTGCGAAATGGTGGGCGAGTTGAGCGCAGGCAGCACGGCGATGACGGCCGCGAGGTCTGCGTTCTTGACGTTGAGCATGAGGCCCACTTGCGATTGCGCGTCGATGGCGCCGCGGAGCATGAGCGCGATCTGGTTGATTTTCTCGCGTTTCCATGGATCGGCGAGCGCGGGCTTGCCGGCGATGAGATGGGTTTCGCTCTCCATTACGGTGTCAATGATCTTGAGGTGATTGGCCTTGAGAGAGCTGCCTGTTTCGGTGACTTCGACTATGGCGTCTGCGAGCATGGGCGGCTTGACTTCCGTTGCTCCCCAACTGAACTCGACTTTGACGTTGACGCCTTTCTTCGCGAAGTAGCTCCTGGTGACTTCGACGAGCTCGGTGGCGATGATTTTGCCTTCAAGGTCTTCGGCGCGCTCAAAGCCGCTCTGCTCGGGCACGGCGAGGACCCAGCGCACCTTGCGGCGGCTCTGCTTGGCGTAGGTGAGCGAGGTGACGCTGGTGACGTCGAGGCCGCTTTCAACAACCCAGTCAATGCCGGTGAGGCCGGCATCGAGGACGCCGTGATCGACGTAACGAGCCATCTCCTGCGCGCGAATCAGCATGCATTCGAGCTCGGAGTCATCGACGGAGGGAAAGTAGGAGCGGCCGTCGGCGTAGATGTTCCAGCCGGCGCGCCGGAAGAGAGCGATGGTGGCATCCTGCAGGCTGCCCTTGGGCAGGCCGAGACGAAGTTTGTTGTTAGCCACGGGCGGCCTCCGTTTTGGCGGATTCGAGTGCGAGCGGGCGGGTGAAGCAACTGACGGTGCCTTCATGGCAGACAAGGCCGTCGCCTTCGACTTCGACGCGGAAGAGGAGCGTGTCATTGTCGCAGTCGGTGGAGGCAGAGACGATGCGGAGGCGGTTGCCGCTGGTCTCGCCCTTCATCCAGAGCTTCTGGCGGGTGCGGCTCCAGAAGGTGACGAAGCCGGTTTCCATTGTTTTTGCGTAACTGGTGGGATTGAGAAAGCCCAGCATGAGGACCTCGCCGGTGCGTGCATCCTGCACGATGCCGGGGACGAGGCCATCCATCTTTTCAAAGTCGATTGTGGCGTTCGGTGCGGTCATGATTCCTCTGTGATGTTGATGCGTTGAAAGGGCAATGAAAAAAGCCCGCGGCGTGTGGCCGGCGGGCTTGCTTAGATCCTGATCTCGTCTGGCTGATTACTTCAGGCCAGTGCAGTCCGCCGTCATGGAATGTCCATGATGATGGTGATGACCGTGATGGCGGTGGCTCTGCATCTGCAATCAATGTACTGGTGCGCGGCGGTTCGTGTCAATCACCTTCTGCCGCGCTTGCAGGTGAGGATCTCACGAAGCGGCGGGCTGCTCGTGCAGCATCTCGATGAGATCTTGGTTAAGCCGGTTGCGCAGCGCATAGCGGTCCGCTGCGCGAGTCACATACCGCACATCCACTTCAACGCCGGATGAGGTGGGGCGCATGGTGACGATGGGCTGTGCGGAAAAACGGCTGAGGCGATCGCTGCGCGTACCGTGATGCCACTCGTGCTCGGCCATGCGGACATTCTCTTGCGTCTCCTTCAGAACCGTATCGCGGATGCGCTCCACTCTAGAGTGCAGGTCATCGCTTGCTGGCAGGGCCAGGGAGATCTCATCCCACATCCATTGGCCGACGGTAGAAAAGTTGAAATACTGACCGCGGATCGCGAATCCATTCATGAACGAAATGCGCCGGCCCGTAGGAAAGCCCTTGTCGGCAAGGGAGCCGGTTTCGAGTAACGTGGTGGTCATCAGGCCCACCTCCGTTACTTCACCGCCTACACCGTTGATCTCAACCCAGTCGCCCACGTGGATGCCGTTTTTGCCGATGAGGACAAACCAGCCGAAGAAGGCGAGGATGAAGTCTTGCATGACGATGGTGATGCCAGCCGTAGCGAGGCCGATCATGGTCGTGGTCTCGCGCGGCGTACCGAAGATGACAAAGAGAATAAGGACGACGCCGAGAATCTGTGTACCAACTTCAAGAACGCTGCGCAGGGTATGTAACTGGCGGCGGTCGAGCGAGGGTCGCGTCATGAGATGGCGAACCAATGCATCGAGAAGCACCATACAGAGCGCGATGAAGGCGATTAGCGCGACCGATTGCAGAATGAGATGCAGGACGATGCGGTGCTGGATCTGGACCTGATTGATCCAGCGGGAGTAGACGTTGACGAGTTGCTGACTGGTCTGGATGCGATCGTCCAGCATGCTTAGGATCTGCCGCTCGGCGCTGCGATCACGCAGGCTCTGCATCATATCCGTACCGCTTTTTCCTTGCAGAGCAGATGGGGAAGACGCTGCGTCCACCTTAGCTTCGAGAGCACTATGTTGAGTAGTGAGTGCTGTGATATCGGCTTGGGTCTGGCGGACGGCCCGCTGCAGAAGCTGGGTACGGTCGCGCTGGCTGAACCATGCGGAGGCGCGCGCGCTGAGCGTGCCGCGCTGGCCCAGGGAGACGACCGCGGCAGGGGGCATCCCGCTTTTGATCGACTCGTCGTACTGCTTCATCGCGGCTTCATGTTCGGCGAGTTCAGCCTGAATTTCGACGCTTCTGTCACCGGAGACGCGGGCGAGCTCGCGCTCCGCATCGCTCAACTCATCGGTGTCGAGTCCAAGCTGCGCTTTGGCGACGTCGAGATCCGCGCCACCGGACGCCGCGCTCTGCTTCGCCCCTGACTGACTGGAGAGGCTGTCGACGAGAGACTGATCCTGCTGGATGAGCTGATGAAGCTGCGTGATTCGGTTGGAGATTTCCAGAGCCTTGCCGGTGAGAACGCGATGCTGTGCGTCGAGGTTCGCCATGCGTAGGCTGCTGGCGAATGCCTGATCGACATCGTGGTCGGCAAGTCGCTCGGCGTCGCGGGCGAGCTCAACCTCCTCTCCTGATACGGCCAGAGGTGCAAGAGCCTGTGCAGTCTGCCAGGGACTCGTGTCTACAAGACTGGGATGAGCCGGGGCGAAATGGCCTTTGCTGACACCGGGCAGGAACGGCAGATGTTCCATGGCGTCGCGCGTGGTCCATGCAAAGAAGAGACAAACGGCAAGCGCGACAGACAAGACGAGGATCGTTACCTTACGCGCATGGTCGAGGATGATGCTGGAATCGCCATTCTGAGGCGCGGGGGAATTCGGAGCAGTCGCCATACCCCTATTGTGACAGGAAGAGGCATCGGTCCGGGTTGCCGATGCTCCCCTGCGGGGCGGAGAATGCAGCTGTGCGCATTCGTAAATTGCCGGCGTTGTGAGCTTTGTGCGCCGCTCTCATGGTTGCAGAAGGCGCTGCCTCACCCCCGGAGAAACCGCGGGTGGACATCAACACGGCCAACATGCAGGAGTTAATGCAGGTGCCTGGTATGACGCGCGCGTGGGCCGGTCGCATCGTGCGCTTCAGGCCCTATCGCGCAAAGAACAATCTACTGGATCGCGGGATCCTTTCCCCGGAGGCCTACAGCCGCGTGAAAGATCTCATCGTCGCGCGCCGCGAGGTGGGAACGACCATCAGCCCGCAACCGTGACCGGCTCGGCCGATTCCTTGCGCTGCAGCAGACGGCTGAGAAGCACGTACAAAACCGGGATAAAGAAAAGGTTGAGAACGGTGGAGAACAACATGCCGCCGACAATGGTGGTGCCCACGGAGCGGCGGCCAATGGCGCCCGCGCCGGTGGCAAAGACCAGCGGCATCACGCCGAGAATAAAGGCGAACGAGGTCATGAGAATGGGCCGGAGACGCAGCTCGGCCGCCTCGATCGCGGCGTCCGTGATAGAGCGCCCCTGGCGGCGAAGCTGTTCCGCAAACTCAACGATGAGGATGGAGTTCTTGGCGGAGAGACCGATGAGCATGACCAGACCAATCTGGCAGTAGACATCGTTGGAAAGCCCGCGCAACGTCACAAAGCCGAGCGCGCCGAGCACGGCCATGGGCACGGCCAGCAGGATGATGAACGGCAAGGCGAAGCTCTCGTACTGCGCGGAAAGCGTGAGGTAGACAACGAGGATGCCAAGGCCGAAGATCAGCGTGGCGCGGCCAGCAGACTCGATTTCGTCGAGCGTCAGGCCCGTCCACTCATAACGCATTCCGGGCAGCATGTACTTCTTCGCCAGGTCTTCCATGCCTTGGATGCCCTGTCCCGAGCTGTAGCCCGGTGCCGGCGAGCCGTCGATTTCCACCGAGCGGAAGAGATTGTAGTGGGAAATGACAGGCGGGCCCGCGCTCTCCGCCACCGAGACGAGGTTGTCGAGCGGAATCATCTGGCCGCCGTCGGAGCGTACGTAATAGGCATGCAGGTCGCCGGCAGTGCGCCGGAAGCCGCGGTCCGCCTGCACATACACGCGGTAGGTGCGGTTGTTGAAGTCGAAGTCGTTGACGTACTGCGAGCCCATATAGACGCCGAGCGTGGTCGTAATCTGCGAGAGGGGTATGCCCATCGCCTTGGCTTTCTCGCGATCAATGGTGACCAGCACCTGCGGGTCGTTTGCCGAGTAGGTCGTAATCAGTCCGGTAATGTCCTTGCGGGCGCGGGCGCCGTTTACGATCTGATGCGCGACGCGGTCGAGATCGGCGAGCGTGTTGACGCCGCTGTCCTGCAGCATGAACTGGAAGCCGCCGTAACTGCCCACACCCTGCACGGCGGGAGGCTGAATGACGGCGACGAGACCGCCATTCGGCGCGAAAAGCAGGCTCTGGAGTTTCGGCGCGAGATCGGCCACGATGTCTGCTGCAGAGTGGCCCTTGCCGCGCCGCTGATCGGCAGGTTTGGTGCTGATGAAGATCATGCCCTGATTCGCAGCGCCGCCAGAGAAGCTGAAGCCTGTGACGGCGAAGGCGCCCTCAATGTCGGGATTGGAGCCGATAATCGCCGCCGCGCGATCGGACAGGGCGGATGTGTAGGCAAGCGACGAGCCCGGAGGAGCCTGCACAATCCCAATCAGAAAGCCCTGGTCCTCCTGGGGGATGAAGCCGGTGGGAACGTGCTTGTAGAGCCAGACGGTAGCGCCGAGGCCGGCGATGAAAACAACGAGAAGGATGTACCGAATCCGTAGCGCGCCGTGAATCGCCTTTGCGTAGGATTTCCCGAGCCAGCCGATCGACGCGTCAGCGCCGTGGATGAAGGCCGCAAATGCGCGGGAGACTGGGCGAATGTGGAGAAAGTCGAGCTGATGCGGGCGGACTTCCTCGCCACGTAGAAACAGAGCCGACAGAGCAGGCGAAAGTGTGAGCGCGTTAAAAGCCGAGATAGCGATGGAGAACGCGATCGTCAGCGAGAACTGGCGATAGAGGATGCCCGTTGTGCCGGGGAAGAACGAAACAGGAACGAAGACGGCGATGAGCACGAGCGATGTAGCGATAACCGCGCTAGTGACCTCGCGCATGGCGCGCGACGTCGCTTCATGCGGATCGGAGTGCTCCATGTGAATGTGTCGCTGCACGTTCTCGATGACGACGATCGCATCGTCCACAACCAGGCCAGTGGCCAGCGTAATGCCGAAGAGGGTCAGCGAGTTGACCGAGAAGCCGAAGGCCTTGATGAAAGCAAAGGTGCCGACGAGCGACACAGGGATGGTAACGGCCGGGATGATGGTCGCGCGCCAGTCCAGAAGGAACAGGAAGATGACGACGATGACGATGGCGATGGCTTCGCCCAGCGTAACCAGAACCTCGCGGATGGAATCGCCGACGACGGTCGTCGAGTCAAACGCAACCGCGTATTCGAGCCCTGGCGGAAAGCTCTTCGAGAGCTCTTTGAGCACGGCTTTGGCGTTGGCGTCCACGGCGAGCGCATTGGCATTGGAGAGCTGCTGTACGCCGATGCCCTGTGCGGGGTGGCCGTTGTACTTGAGGCTGGAGCTGTAGTCTTCTGCGCCGACCTCGGCATGGCCCACGTCCTTCAGCAGGATGACTCCGTTGGGGCTGTTCTTGACGATGATGTTTTCAAATTCCTGCGGGCTGGTGAGACGGCCAACCACGCGAACCGGGATCTGGAACGCCTGCGTGCCGTCGGAGGGTGGCTGTCCAAGTTGACCAGCAGGAATCTCGACGTTCTGCTCCGCAAGCGCATTCACTACGTCGGTTGCGGTGAGGCTGCGCGCCGCTAGCTTCACCGGGTCAAGCCAGATGCGCATGGCATACTTGCGCTCGCCGAAGATCTCAACGTCGCCAACGCCGGGCACGCGCTTGATAGCGTCCTTCACATACACGTCGAGATAGTTGGAGATGAACTCGTTGGAGTAGCGGCCGTCGCGGGTGAAGAAGCCGGCGCCGAAGACAAAGTTGCTGTTGGCCTTGGTAATGGAGATGCCGGTGGCGTTGACGGCTGCGGGCAACCGGCCCGTGACGCTGGCGACGCGGTTCTGCACATCCACCGCGGCGATGTTCAGATCGTATCCGGTCTGGAAGGTGACGGAGATCTCGCTGGTGCCGTTGTTGGTGCTGGCGGAGTCAATGTAGCGCATGCCCTCGACGCCGTTGATGGACTCTTCGAGAGGAATCGTGACGGCCTTTTCCACCGTGTCTGCATTCGCACCCACATAATTGGTGGAGACAGAGACCATCGGCGGCGCCAGGTTGGGATACATGGCGACAGGCAGAGTGGGGATGGAGATGGCGCCTGCAAGGATGATGAGCAGGGCGCACACCGTGGCGAAGACAGGCCGGTGAATAAAGAAGTCAACAAACAAGAGAGGCCTACTTTCCAGAGCGTTGGCGGCGGACGCAGAGAAACAGCTTCGCCGGATGCCCTCAGCCGGAGGGCGAATAGCAAGCCCGGAGCGCTAAGCGCCGAGCGGAAGCACAGGCATTCCGTTCACGAGGAACTGGGTGCCGGAGACGATCACCTGATCGCCCTCCTTCAGCCCTGCAAGCACCGCATAAGTGTTGCCCACGGTCTCGCCAAGCGTCACCGGCACCTCCGCAGCGATGGCGTGGCCGTTGGCCTGGCGCACCACGAAAGCGAAGGTCTGGCCGCCGAGGCGAGTCACGGCAAGCACTGGCACAACAGCCATGGGTGACGTATTCCAGATCACGCGTGCCTTGACCATCTGCGCGTTGCGCATGATCTCTTCGGTCGAGTGGACAGGCGCCTTGACCAGGATGCCCTGCATCGTGGGATCCACCTGCGGAGACAGGAAATCGATACGGGTCTTTTCAAGCAGCTTGCCGTTGGTGTCGCTGATCTCGACATCGAGCCCCAGCTTGACCTGGCTGGCGCGGTCGGTGGGCACGTAGATGTAGGCTTCAAGGTCGCCGGACTCATCGACCGTGGTGAGGACCGTGCTGGATGAGACGTAGTCCCCCACGTGCACCGGGATGTCGCCTACGATGCCGTTGTAAGGCGAGCGGATGGTGTAGTAGTTCAGCTGCTCTTCCTGCGTCTTGCGCAGCGCAACGGCGGACTCGTAGTCGGCCTTGGAATTGCCGAAGGCCTGCTCCGCCTGATCCAGCGCATCGCGGCTGGTTACACCCGCGTCAAAGAGCTTGCGCTGGCGATTGAGCTGGATGGTGTTGTAGTCGAAGAGGGCTTTCTTCTGTTGCTCCGTCGCGCGCTGGGCCTGGACGGTGGCGAGTTGCGGCTGGGCGTCGATGGTCATCAGCGGCTGTCCGACCTTCACGTGATCCCCTGACCGCGCAAGAATCTGCGTCAGCCTGCCGCTGACCTGCGGCTGCAGTGTCGCCGAGTGCCGCGACTTGATGGTGGCCACATACTCGCTGCTCTGGGCCACAGGCGCCAGCGTCACAGCGACCGTCTTGACCGGCATCGCCTGCATGGCCGGCCCGGCGGCCTGAGCTACCTTGTTCTGCTGGCAACCACCGGCAATAAGACTGATTCCACCTGCGAAGATGAGTGCGTAAATACGTGGAGCGGTGATTGATCTCACTGAGGCCTTCTTCCTGTTGTCCTTGACTAGCGCGGGAGCCACGCTGCGAGGAAAAGTGCGTGCCATGCCACCGGATTGAGTGTGCCTATCCGGTTCGGGAACGAGGCATACAGCCATTTCTCCCGCCGGGGCTCAGGACACGCGGCGACTATTATCAATTGGACGAGTTGCGCCTTTCCATTGTCGCAAAAAATTGCGGTCCGTGGACTTAGCTAAACCGCTCCACCCAAAGTCCTCACCAATTGGAGCAAATCGGTGAACGGCGCCGTCCGGAGTTCATCCGGGCATGCGAACCTTGCGGAGGGAGATTTGGTCCCGCGCGGGGTTGAAAGAGGAAACTTGATCGATGCGACGCATCTTAGTCTTTTGACAGGGCTGATACGAGTTGGTAGCCTGAATACGGGCCAGTTCGCGTACTCCAGCGAATTGCAGCGCGCTATCCTCTTTGCGTCCCCGTCGTCTAGCCCGGCCCAGGACACCGCCCTTTCACGGCGATAACACGGGTTCAAATCCCGTCGGGGACGCCAAATAACTTACTGATTTACAAGAGATTGCCTGAAGTCGGCGACGTATTTGCCGAGACTTGCTCATCCAGTACGCTGACTCGGAGGGGCTATCTTTGTGCGCCTTTGATGCATGCTGGATAGGACATCTCACTCGGAAGGCCAGTCTGGACCCGAGAAGAACCCCGGGGATCCTCCCACAAGGAATCTCCGGGGCTTCTGGGGCGAGCTGTGCCCCAGAGCGCTGCATGAACCGGTCCGAACGGTGGATGAACGTATCTCTACTTGGCTGGGTTGCTTGTGGGAGCTGACGGCGCTGCAGACGCTGCCG
Source organism: Acidobacteriota bacterium (assembly GCA_021781795.1). Taxonomy (GTDB): domain Bacteria; phylum Acidobacteriota; class Terriglobia; order Terriglobales; family Acidobacteriaceae; genus Telmatobacter. The sequence continues at coordinate 26,290 of JAJXWA010000008.1, read as the reverse complement.
GTTCGGCGGTCGCAGTGAAGTCGCCGGTAACGCCGAAGGGATCGACTTCGACATTGCCCGCGATTTTGCCGGAGTCGTCGAGCGTGGCTGTGTAAGTGAGCGTCAGCGGGCTGCCGTTGTAGTCCATGTCATACGTCCACGTGACCTTGTTGCCGTCGAGGCTCCCCTTTACCTGAACCTCCTTGTCCTCGGACTTGCAGGTGCCGGTGATCTTGTTGTCGGCCAGCACAAACTTGCATTCCTGATCGCTTTCATTGCCAGCAATGCTGTTGTGAACGGCCCACTGGCCGGTGAGGCTGGGCACGCCTGCGGCAAATGCGGACGATGCGAACAGGAGGGTGGAGGCTGCGAGGAAGGACTTCATGCGTGTGTTCACCTTTCGGAGTGAGGAGTTGGACGGTTGCTCAGGCAGGCTTCACCGGAGATCACAACACCGATGGAGCCCGCCCGACTGTTGCTAGAAGGAGACTGCCTTTTGCAGGGGCAGATTCTGCGACGATCCGCCGACGCGGATGACATACTCGCCAGGAACCAGCTTCCATGAGTCCGAGGCCTCGTCGAAGACGGTGAGACGATCACGACTGACGGGAACGGAGATCTGCTTCGATTCACCAGGAGCCAGATCCACGCGCGCCCAGCCAACAAGGCGCTTGGGCGGCTCGCCGGATGCGTCGGGCAAGGATGCGTAGACCTCGGCGATCTCGGTGCCGGCGCGCTTGCCGGTGTTGCGCACAGTGAATGAGACGGCCGTGGAGTCACCCGGCGTGACGGAGAGACCGGAGTAACCGTAGGTGGTGTAGGAAAGTCCGAAGCCGAATGGAAAGAGCACGGGTTTCTTTTCGGCGTCATACCACTTGTAGCCGACCTTTAGGCCCTCGTCATAGTAGGTCTGGAATGGTGGAAGACCCTTTGCCATTTTGCTCATGATGTTGGAGATGTCTGCGCCGGGAGCGCCGAAGTTAATCTCGGATTCCGGCGGAGGCAGCACGAGCTTCGGATGCGGCAGATCGGCATCGGACTTCGGGAAGGTGATGGCGAGCTTGCCAGTGGGGTTCACCGCGCCGGTGAGGATGTTGGCCAGTGCCTCTGCGCCGCGGATACCCGGATACCAGGCCTCCACCACGGCGGCGGCGTTGTCGATCCATGGCATGGTCGCAGGGCTGCCTGTCTCCAGCACGACGACGCTCTTCGGATTGGCGGCTGCGACGGTCTCAATCAGTTTGTTCTGATCGTCAGAGAGATCGAGCGTGGAGAGATCCATCCCTTCGGATTCCCACTGATAGGCGAAGACGATGGCCACATCGGCCGATTTTGCAGCTGCAGCCGCGGCCTGGAGATCGTCTCCGGAGACGTAAGAGATCTTCGCAGAGGGCATAACTGCCTGCAGCGCGCGCAAAGGCGAGCTGGGCAGCCACTGTCTGTGGATGATCGCCTCCATCATATTTTTCGGTGTCGGAGCCGGTACCGCAGAGCCGCCCGGCGCATCCACCTGCGCAGAGCCGCCGCCCGTGATGACGCCCACGTCGGCGTGTCCACCGATGAGTACGACGGAGTGGACCGCGGAGGTGAGTGGAAGCAGATCGTGCCGGTTCTTCAGGAGCACGATGCTCTTCTCGGCAATCTGCTGCGCGATGCGGTATCCGCCTTCCACATCGGGAACCTGCTTGACGACTGGATGATCGAAGAGGCCTGTCGCGAAGATCGTGCGCAGGATGCGATGCACGTGCTCGTTGATCTCATCCTGGGAGACCACGCCACTCTCGACCGCATTTTTGAGCGGGTCACCGAAGAAAATCTTGTCGGGCTGCTCCATGTCGAGCCCGGCGTGCGAGGCTTTCACGGTGGAGTGTGTGCCACCCCAGTCGGAGAGAACGAACCCCTCGAAGTGAAAGTCCTTCTTGAGCACATCGCTGAGCAGGTAGCTGTTTTCGCAGGCAAAGTCGCCGTTGACGCGGTTGTAGGAGCACATCACGCCGCCAGCATTGGAGATGCCGAGCGCAATCTCAAAGGCGCGCAGATCGGACTCGCGCATGGCGCGCTTGCTGATGTTGGCATTGACGGCGTTGCGACCGCTCTCCTGATCGTTGATCGCGTAATGCTTGAGGTCGCCGATGATGTGGACCGACTGGACGCCCTTTTCCACGTTGCCGTCGAGCGTGCCGGCGAGGAGCGGGTCTTCGCCCTGATACTCGAAGGTGCGGCCGTTGCGCGGCTCGCGGGCGAGATTCACGCCGCCGCCGAGGGTCATGCTGTAGCCTTCATCACGCAGCTCGCGACCGATAAGCGCGCCGTACTCAAAGGCTGCTTCAGGATCCCACGAGGACGCCGCGCCGAGGTTGTTGGGCAGCGCGGTGGAGTAGCGGCCCGCCGCTGCGCCACGCGTGACTCCGTAAGCTGAGTCCGCCATTTGAATCGCGGGAATGCCGAGGCGAGGAATTGCGTTGGTGTAGCCCGCGCCGCCGTTGGATTCACTGGGCGCATTGGAAAAGAACGGCATGCCCTGACCATGCAGCAGGGAGATCTTTTCATCCAGCGTCATTTCTTTGATGACTAAATCGGCGCGCGAATCCGGAGAAAGGCTCGCGTCAGACCAGGCGTAATGTTTCGCCCTTTGCATCCACGGGAGCTGAGCGAATGCGCTGGATGCCGCAAAGAGAGCTGCGGTCAGTGCGAGCGATTGCACGATGCGTCGTTTCATAAGAGGAATTGCCTTTCTGTCTCTGACCAGGGGGTCTTCTGGACTTTCACTTGCGATTCGCAATCTTAGTGCATTCCCTGTGAGGCGGTCATTTCATTGGACGACGGCCGCTTCATGAGGAATGGAAGTGGAATGAGCAGGGCGACAATCACCCCAAGGACGAAGAACGCGCTGATGTACGCCAAAACATTAGCCTGTGCATCGACAATCTGTTGAAGCTGCGCCAGCGCATGCTGCCCAGCATCGGCTACGCTGCTGCCTGTGAGCACCGCAGACTGCTGCAGGGCGGAGAAGTAGCGATCGAAGAATGGATTGCCGCGATGAAGATGCGAAGCGAGCTCGACACGGCTGATCTGCCGATGGCGCGTAAGGTAGGTGACAAGGAACGAGGTGCCAACGGCACCGCCTAGGTTGCGCGCAAAGTTGCTGATGCCGGAGACCTGATTGTTGTCCTGCTGCCGCATTCCTACGTAGGCGAGCGTGCTGATGGGGATGAAGATCAGCGGCAGCCCGACTACCTGGAAGATTCGCATCCACACGATGTGCGTGAAGTCGATGTCGGGCGTGATGCGCATCATCCAGAACATGCTGGCGGAAGTGAGCAGGAAGCCGACGGCGATGACCTTGCGCGGATCAAACTTGCTGCCCAGAATGCCGGCGACAGGCATGAGGACGGCGAGCGCAATTCCGCCCGGCGACAGCGCCCACCCGGCGCGCTCCGCGGTGTAGCCAAGCTGTAGTTGCAGGAACTGCGGAATCAGAATCGTGGACCCATTGAGGACCATGCCCAGGGTGAAGTTGGAGACCGTTGCCGAGGCGAAGTTGCGCTTACATAGCAGGCGAAGCTCGATGACCGGATGCGCGTAGGTCCATTCGCGCCAGATCATGGCCACCAGCGAGAGTGCCGCGACCGCGGACGCGATGCGGATCACGCCGGAATCAAACCACTCAAGTTGCTCGCCCTTGTCCAGCACATATTGCAGGAAACCGACGCCGAGCACGATGGTGGTGATTCCGAAGTAGTCCGTACTGTCCCCGCGTCGTTGTCGGGCCTCCAGCACATGAGGGGGATCGTGGACGACGCGCTGGGTGAGCAGCAGCGAGATGATGCCGATAGGCACGTTGATGAAGAAGATCCAGTGCCAACTGTAGTTATCGGTAATCCAGCCGCCCAGCGTGGGGCCGATGGCAGGGGCGACGACAATCGCCATGCCGTAGATGGCAAAGCCCATGTTGCGCTGCTCCGGCGTGAAGGTGTCGGCGAGGATGGCCTGCTCGCTCGGGCCGAGTCCGCCGCCGCCAAGGCCCTGGAGGACGCGAAAAAGAATCAGCATGGGCAGGCTCGTCGCGAGGCCGCAGAGCATCGAACTCAGTGTGAAGAGTACGACGCAGGTCATGTAGAAGCGCTTGCGACCCACGCGCGTGGAAAGCCAGCCGCTCATAGGCAGAATGATGGCGTTCGAGACGAGATAGCTGGTCTGCACCCACGTGCTTTCGTCCGCCGTGGCGCCGAGGTTGCCCGCAATATGCGGCAGTGCGACGTTGGCGATGGAGGTGTCCAGCACCTCCATGAACGTGGCCAGCGTGACCGTCATGGCAATGACCCACGGATTGAATCGGGGCCGGTCGGTTATCTGAGCCATACAGTCGCCTCAACGGACATTCCCGGATGGAGACGGTCCAGCTCATCCTGACCGGGGTTGAGGCGGATGCGAACGGGCATACGCTGCACCACCTTGATGTAGTTGCCGGTGGCGTTCTCCGGAGGCAGCACGCTGCTGCGCGCGCCGGTGATAGCGGGAATGCCTTCTACGGTCCCTTCAAGGTCTTTCTTCAGCGCGTCCACATGGACACGAACGCGCTGCCCGGCCTCCATGCGCGTCAACTGAGTCTCCTTGAAGTTGGCCGTCACCCAGGTGTCGCCGGTGGCGACGATCATCATGAGAGGCTGGGCTTCGCTGACGCGATTGCCGATCTCGGCGCTGCGCTGCGTAACGATGCCGCGCACCGGCGCGACGATGTGGCAGAAGCTGAGATTGAGAGCGGCGCGCTGCAACTGCGCAGCGGCCACCTCGACGTTAGCCTCAGCAGTGGCAAGATCGGCCTGACGGATGGCGAGCTGGTGCGGAGCCGTGCGGGTAATCTGGGTCCGCTTCGCGCTCTGCGCTTCCACATCGGCCTTGCGCTGCTCGACGGTCTTCTCTGCGGACGCGACCCCGGCTTGCGCCGCGACCGCGTTGGCGTCGGAGGAGTGAGCCGCGGCAACAACGCGCTCGTAGTCCTGGCGAGAGATCGCGCCAGCCTGAAAGAGCTGCTCATTGCGCCTGAGATCGGCATCGTCGCGGGAGCGCAGGGCGTCGGCCTCAGCCAGCTTTGCCGATGCGCTGGCGAGATCCTGCGACGCTCCGGCTAGGGCGGCCCTGGCCTGCGCGAGCTGCGCATCGCCGGCAACGGCTGCCTCGGCGTTATCCGCCTCGGTGATGGCGATATTGGGGCGCTGCGACTGCAACTGCGCGACGGCCTGGTCGTACTGCGCCTTGGCTTGCGCGTAGGCAACCTTCTGTTCGCTATCGTCAAGATCGACGAGAGGCTGGCCGGCCTCCACCACCTGATTGTCTGAGACGTGCACCGCAGCAATGGTCCCGCCGATTCTTGCGCTCGCAACGTTAAGATGCCCATCTACCTGCGCGTCATCCGTCGACTCGAATCCATGCGAGTACACTCCCCAGCCCGTGGCAACTACGCAGAGCAGCAGCACGGAGAGACCGGCGACATAGAGGCGCGTGGTCTTGCTCTCGGTCTTTTTCTGCGGAGGCATGGTGAGGGTCGCGGCATGTGACATGATTAAAAAGATACCGACCAGTCAGTTTTGTGTCAACCGAGAAGTGAAAGGGTGCTTAAATGAAGGGAGTCACCCATGCAAACGCCCAGTAAACAACAGCTTCGAACCCAGGAGACGCAGGCGCGGCTTCTCAACGCCGCCGAGCAGGTTTTTGTGCGTGACGGATATGAGGCCGCGCAGCTCGACGCGATTGCCGCCAAGGCGGGCAGGAGCAAAGGGGCGGTCTACACGCACTTCAAGAGCAAAGAGGATCTGTTCCTTGTTCTCTTTGAGCAGCGGACCCGCGCGTATATTGATGCCCTGATCGCGAGCCTGAAGGAGTGCACCAGCCGGACGGAGAGCCGCGCAGCCTTTCGCGCCTTCTACGTCGGGCTTGCGAAAGACACGACCTGGCCCATCCTGACTCTGGAGTTTAAGCTCTTCGCGCTGCGCCATCCGGAGTGGAAGCAGCGGTTCCGCAAGTCGTTTGAACTCGCGAAAGGGCGCAGAGGGGAAGCCGACGAGTCGGAAATCTTCGGACCGTTGCGCGGCGAGCAGAAGATCGATAACGAGCTCGCCATCGTTGCACTGGGGCCGATTCTTTCCGGCCTTATGCTGGAAAGCCACTTTGAACCGGAGCTCCTCTCGGAGCGAGGGCTGCGCCGGATTCTGGCGCGCATCTTCGATGCGCTGTTTCCATCCAGCCAGTGAGCCGCGGTCCACGGCTGGCAGCAGTGCATCGTCGATTCCCGCAGTGTGTGTATCTTTCCCAGTCAACGGTTGCTGCGTGATAGGATGCACGCGATGGCCGAGGTGAATCCAACGATGCATCGGTGTGCTGTGAAGCCTCCTTCCTTTTCTGTCTCTCATTCTTTGCTGTTCCTCTGCATGATTGCGCTGGCATCCATCCTCTTTGCAGCGCGACCACTCTGTGGGCAGAACACCCCTCCTCTGGCTCCGATCGCAGTGCACCAGATGCCGAATGGTCTGCGGGCCACAGTCGGCGCGGAACACGTGGAAGTGACCGTGTGCAATACATCGGTCATTCATGTGGTGGCGCGTCCGGGCGAAGCTGCAGCAGCGGCGGCCGAGCCGCGCCCGTGGATGCTGGATGCGCACGAGGCATGCCCAGGCGCTGTGTTCACGTATGCGCAGGATGGGAAGGCTGCACATCTGAAGACGGCGACGCTGGATGTGGCTTTCGGTCTGGAGCGCGGCAACCTGTCCTTTCATGCGATTGCTGGAGAAACGCTGTTGCTGGAAGGCGACCGGATTCCGCGCACCTATGAGCCGGTGACGAGAAATGGCGAGCAGACCTATCGCGTGACGGACCGCTTCACGCCCACGGCGATGGAAGGCATCTATGGACTGGGGCAGCACCAGAACGGGATGTTCAACTACCGCGGCGCGACCGTCGAGCTGGGCCAGAACAACACCGATGTGGCGATTCCCTTCCTGATGTCGAGCAAGGGCTACGCGCTGATGTGGAACACCGCCGCAATGACGTATGTGGATAACCGCTTCCCGCTGGAGCTGACGTTCAGTTCGATCGCAGGCCGGTCGGTGGACTACTACTTCCTTTACGGACCAGAGATGGACACGGTCATCCACGAATACCGCAGCATGACCGGGCACGCGCCGATGCTGCCCAAGTGGGCGTATGGGTTCTTCCAGTCCAAGGATCGCTATGTGTCCCTGGATGAGATTCGCGACATTGCCGGCCGGTATCGCGCAGAGCATATTCCGCTGGATGCGATGGTGCAGGACTGGTTCTGGTGGAAGAGGGAAGGCGACCCGGAGTTCAACGGCAACTATCACGATGTAGCGAAGGACCTGGACGCACTGCACAGCGACCATATTCATGCCATGATCTCGGTCTGGGGCTTGCTTGACGCGGACTCGGAGACCTATAAGGCGCTGGATGCGAAACACATGCTCATACCGGAGGCGCACGTCTACGACGCGACGAATCCAGAGGCGCGCGACACCTATTGGCAACGTCTACCTGGTAAGTTGTTTGCGCAGGGCTGGGATGCCTTCTGGCTCGACAGCGCAGAGCCGGAGGAGTACTGGCCGCACATGGGCGATGCGATTCTGAGGAACAAGCGTCTGGCCATCGGCAACGGCGCCGAATACACGAATGTGTTTCCGCTGCTGCACACGCTCGGCGTGCAGCAGCACTGGAAAGCAGCGAACGACAGCAAGAGGGTGTTTCTGCTGACACGCTCGGCGTTCCTGGGCCAGCAAAGGGTCGGCGCCACGGTGTGGTCGGGAGATGTCTACAGCACCTACTGGGGGTTCAGCCACCAGGTTCCCGCGGGGCTGAACTTTGCCTTGTCGGGCTATCCCTACTGGACGACGGACATTGGCGGCTACTGGCCGCCCTATCCGGGCTCGCTGGAAGAGCCTGCGTATCAGGAACTGTATGCCCGCTGGTTTGAATTCGGCGTGTTCTGCCCAATCTTCCGGACGCATGGTCACCGGCCGCACAACGAGATGTGGACCTACGACAAGGTCGAGCCGATTCTGGTGCAGTATGACAAGCTGCGCTACCGGCTGATGCCGTACATCTACTCGCTGGCATGGAAAGTGTCGAGCGAGGATTACACGATCCAGCGGCCACTGGTGATGGATTGGCGCGCGGATGCAAGAACGTGGAACCTGGGCGATGAGTTCATGTTTGGCCCGGCGCTTCTGGTCAACCCAGTTCTGAAGGCGGGCGCAATCAAGCGGAACGTCTATTTGCCGGCGACAAAATGGTACGACTTCTGGAGCGGAAAGGCCTTTGCCGGCGGGCAGGATTTGGACGCCGATGCGCCGCTGGACCGGATGCCGCTGTTTGTGCGCGCGGGATCGATTCTGCCCATGGGGCCGGAGATTGAGTACGCGGCGCAGGACCCGGCGGGACCGATCGAGCTGCGCATCTATCGAGGCGCGGATGGGTCGTTCGATCTCTACGAAGATGCGGGCGATGGTTACGCTTACCAGCGCGGAGAGCATGCGTTGATTCCGATCCGGTGGGACGATCAAAACTCGGTGCTGACCATCGGCGCGCGCGCGGGGTCATTTCCAGGAATGACGGAGAAGCGCAAGTTTCGTGTGGTGCTTGTGGGTGCAGGTCGGGGCACTGGCGAGGCGGTCACGAACTCCGCGGATGCGGAGATTGCTTACGAAGGCCAAGAGGTCCGGGCCACGATTCGATAGGCGCGGACCCGATCTGGACACTTCGGCAGGACTCCAGCCTCAGCGGGCGGCTGTACTGAGCGGGGCCAGGTGCTTGGTGTTCTGGTAGGTATAAGTGATGCGGTGAATCACTGTGATGGTGGAAAGAACCGCAAGCACCCACAGAACCGGCGCCATCACGCCCCAGTGATTGAACAGCGCGCCGAGCAGAATGAGCACGATGCGCTCGGGCCGCTCCATGAAGCCGACCTTGCACTGTCCGATGAGAGCCTCTGCGCGGGCGCGCGTGTAGCTGACCATGAGCGAGGTGACCATGACAAAGGCCACTAAAACCACGTAGCGGAAGCGGTTGATACGGCCATAGTAAACGAGGAGGCCGAAGAAGAGCACGACGTCGGAGTAGCGGTCAATGACGGAGTCAAAGAAGGAGCCGAAGACGGTGACCTGGTTATTACGGCGGGCGACGCGGCCATCGACCATGTCGAAGATGCCGGCACCGAAGATGACCAGACCGGCGTAGAAGAACATGCGGCCCGCGTTGGAAGCGTTGGCATGCCCGAAGAGGAACGCCGCCGCGATGTTGATCACCAAGCCGATAAAGGTGAGAAAGTTCGGCGAAATCTTTGTGAGCGCCAGGCCGTGCACAATGCGGTCCAGAAGCCAGCCGCACCCGCGGCCAAACGCGCTAGTCCAGGTCATACAAGTCTTCCTGCTTCCTATTCCGTGCCGGTGCTTTCTTCCTCTTCGGCTTCATCATGAATGGTGGTGAGCTTTAGCACCTCGAGCTCCCGCTTGCCGTTCGGGGTCACGATGGCAGCGACATCGCCGACGCGCTTGCCCACAAGGCCGCGACCGATGGGGGAGGTGGTCGAGATGAGGCCTTTCGCCACATCGGACTCCTCGCTCGTAACCAGCCTGTAAACGATCTCCTCGTCCTTGGTGGAGTCGTAAACCACCACGGTCGATCCGAAGCCGGCCTTGTCCCTGGGAATATTGGCAAGGTTGACGAGGGAGAGCTCGGCCATCCGCTTCTTGAGCTGGCCGAGGCGGGCGTTCACAAATTCCTGACGCTGCTTGGCCATGTGGTATTCGGCGTTTTCCGAGAGATCACCCAGGGCAACGGCCTTCTTGATCTCAGCAGGCAACTCGTGCGCGAGCTCGTGTTCCAGCTGAGCGATCTCCTTGAGGAGTTGTTTTTTGATGTGATCCGGCATCCAGATTCCGAGGGGCGGGGAGCGACAGGCTCAATCCGCGGGAAATCGTCGAGCTATCCCCTCATTATACGCGGTGGTGGATGGCTGCGCCTCAACGCTGGCCGGGGCCGGGATCGCTATGGGCCGCGGCATCGGAGGCGCGTGAGTGCTCGTCCAGAAACGACTGCAGAATCAGCGTCGCGGCGACCTGATCCACCACCTTCTCGTGCGTCTGGCGGGCGTGGCCGGCCTGGTAGAGCAAGGCATGAGCCTCCTGCGTGGTAAGCCGCTCATCCCACAGGTGGATAGGCAGGCCGGTGAGCGTCTCAAGTTCGGCGGCGAAGGCTTTGACCTTCTCCGCCCGTGGACTCATGCTTCCGGACATGTGGAGCGGCAGCCCGACTACGATGCCGGAGACTCCGTAGCGGCGGCAGAGCCGGGCAATGGAGCGAAGCGTCTCGCGTGGGCTGGGGCACGGGTGGCGATGCAGGTCGAGGGTCAGAACAGGCTGGGCGGTGAGTCCAAGCTCGTCTGAGACGGCGACCCCGATGCGCCGCACCCCGACGTCGAGTGCGAGATAGCGGGTTAGCCCGGATCGGCTCGCGGATTGACTCGTGGACAGGTTCAGCGTGGGACTCCTCTTCTCCAGCTTACCCCCGCCGCGGAAACGGCAGCCGGAAGACCTTAAGGACCGATACAATAAGGAATTGCAGAACTCTCTGGGACTTGCCCAGCATCCAATCGGAGAAGGAACAGCGACAGGGAATGGGCAGCCAGAGGCGGAAGAGCAGGAAAAGAAAGCGGTACGGCCCTGCCGTGCTGCTGCTGGCCCTTCTGGCGCTGGGGGGATGGGGCGCATGGTGTTTCCTGGCGCCGTACGGTCCTCAGGCAGAGGTCTTTGTGGAGATTCAGCCGGGCTCGTCCGTGCTGCGGATTGGGCAGCAGCTTGAGTCTGCGGGGGTGGTGCGAAACCAGTTTGTCTTTGATGTGCTGCGTTGGATCCGGCGCGGCAGGCTGCTGGCAGGTGAGTACCGGTTCGACCATCCGGCTGCCGTGACCGAGGTGTATGACAGGATTGCGCGCGGCGATGTCTACACGAAGGCCGTAATGGTGCCGGAAGGAGCAACGGTTTTCGACATCGCAGAGCGTTTGGAGCAGGCGGGATTCGGACCCAAGGAATCGTTTCTCGAAGCTCAGGCCCGAGACACAAGTCTCGTGGCAGATCTGGATCCGGAGGCCCGCAGCCTGGAGGGGTATCTCTTTCCCGATACCTACAGGTTTCCGCGTAAGGCTACGGCGGATCATATCTGCGAGACGATGGTGCGGCGCTTTCGGCAGAAGGCGGCGCTGGCAGGGTTGAAGGAGCATGTGCACGACGTGGTGACGATGGCCTCGCTGGTGGAGAAGGAGACTGCGGTGGGCGCGGAGCGTCCGCTGGTGGCCAGCGTCTTTGCCAACCGCCTTGCGCATCACATGCCGCTGATGACCGACCCGTCGGTGATCTACGGGCTTGAGTTGGAAGGGCAGTGGCGCGGAGCGATTTACCAGAGCGACCTGAAGCGCGACACGCCGTACAACACGTATCTGCACGCCGGGCTTCCGCCGGGGCCGATTGCGAACCCCGGCCTGCGGTCGCTGCAGGCGGCGATGAACCCGGCAAAGACGGACTATCTGTATTTCGTTGCAGCGGGCGATGACCCGCAGGGGCATTCGGTCTTCTCGGCCACGCTGGAGCAGCATGCGCACGACGTGGCGGCCTATCGCTCCGCGATGAGAAAGGCAGGCGCGCGATGAAGACGCTGCGAAGCCTGCTGACCGGCTCTGCGGCGCTGCTGCTGGCCACAACGCTTTCGGGATGCCTGTTTACGACGCGCAAGCTGCCCGTGCCGCGCGCCCCGCAGACGGTGCAGACCGTCAGCGCCGATCAATTGGTGGCGCGCATGAACGACCGGTGGGATGCGATGCGCACGCTCAACGCAACCGTCGAGATTCAGGCCAGCGTTCTCAAGAGCAAGGAAGGCATCGCCAAGGACTACACGACGTTTCGCGGCCACATCCTGATGCGCAAGCCGGGGATGTTGCGCGTGCTGGGCCAGGTGCCCGTGCTGGGCATGACCATGTTTGACATGGCGAGCGACGGCAACACCTTCAGCCTCTACATACCGTCGCGCAAGAAGGTTGTGCAGGGGAACAATACCCTCAAGAAGAAATCCATTCATCAGGTGGAAAATCTGCGACCGGGCACTTTCTTTGACGCCATGATGGTGCGCGGCCTCGATCCGGACGACCTCTACTCGGTGACGGCCGATACCGATACGATGGTGGACGCCTCGAAGAAGCATCTGCTGCTGATTCCCGAGTACATGCTGAGCGTGATGCGCAGAAAGCCCGGCAGCAACGAGCTTTCGCCCGTACGAGTCGTGGTCTTCCATCGCGACGATCTGATGCCGTACAAGCAGGATCTGTATGACGCGGACGGCAACCTGGAGACGGAGGTCACCTACGGTCGGTACGCAGATTACGGCGGAGGCCTCTATCCGTCCGTCGTAACCATTCGGCGGCCCATGGAAGAGTACCAGGTGGTCTTGCACGTCGAGAAGGTCGTCGAGAACATGGATCTGAGCGAAGATCAGTTCCATATCAAGGTGCCGGACGGCACCGAGGTGCAGAAGCTCGAATAAACCGCAAGCGTGAAGACCGGCAGGCGCAGGCAGAGCGCCCGCACCGCCGGTGCCGCGACACATTACTGCGCGCTGCCGTGCATCAGCATCGAGTACCTGCGCGCGTACTCGGCCTTGTAGGTGTCCACTGTCTTCTCATAGTTCATTTGGGGCGCGTCGGCGCGCCGCGACCAGTGCAGGCGGACCGTCTTTGTGCCCGCTGGAAGAGTGAGCGTACCTGTCTTCGCGGTCACGACATGGCCGTCAGCCTCCGCGCTCTTCACCTCCACGAACCATGGCAGATGAACGATGACAGCTTTCGGTGCAGTGGTGAAATGCGAATCGACCTGCAGGACCGCTTCCTCCGCTGAAGGCTGCGTGAGCCGGAAGGCAATGCTTCCGAAGTACGTCGGCGCCTGGCTGACCGAGATGGACTTTCCCTGCCCAATCCACTCAGGCGAAATCACGCTGAGCAAGTGCAGTTCATCACCGTCTTCGCGCACGAGCATCGTCCGCAGCAGGGTGCGATACTCAGCCGCGAACCAGCCGTGCGGCGCAAGGTTGTCCTGAAAGTTGCGATCGCCCCAGGGCAGGATGGCAAATTCAAACCCTGCATGAGTCGAGCTGGTGTGAAGAAGGAGTGCGTAAAACTCGCGCAGAGCCTGCTCCTGATCGCCACGAATCGCCTCGGTCATGGTGTTCTTGATGGTGAGGTAGTGATGCAGGAACTCGCCATCGGCGTAGGTCATGATGCCCTCGGCATACTTCGCCTGCGTCGTCTTGAGCGTTGCCGTGACGCGCGGGTCGTGTGGATCGAGCGTAGGCTCGGGCACCACCGAGAGCAGGTTGCCCCAGTCATAGCCGCCCTTCTGCCCGTCGAGTGCGGGCGGGATATAGCCATCATGCGCGGCTGCCTGTCTGTCGAGCACCTTGAGAAAGGCGGCGCGGTAATCGTCATACTCCGCCTGCCATGATGCGGCCAGATCGGGATGTCCGGTCCCCTGCGCCATCTGAACGGCGAGTTTGAGGCCCGAAAGCGCGAGGAAGTTATAGCCGGTGAGGTGGCCGGGAACAAACTCGTTGTCGCGCACATCGCTGGCGGGCATGATGTGCAGCGGGTCCGCGGCGCGAGCCTGCCTGAGCCACTGCACGGCCCGGTCAATTTGCGGGATTGCCCACTCGGCGAAGGCTTTGTCGTGGGTCATACGATAGTGCTGCGAGTATCCCCATACGGCTTCGCCCCAGCCGTCGTACTGTTGCGGCTGCGAAAGGAAGTCGCCGTCGGGCTTTTGCGATTTGGAGAAGAAGGCCAGATCCTGCGCCGCAATCTGCGGATAGCCCGTGACATCGTAGCTGTGGACGATGTCTGCGCCATCGCGCAGGTAGAACTCGTGGTAGTGAAGCTTGTTGACGGTTTGAATGAAATCAGGCCCGATGTGGTCGCGCGCGATGAGGTCGTAAACAAGATTGGTGTAGAAGGTGTCAACGGGCTTCTGCTCGGGGAGTTCGATCTGCATGCCTGCGTCAAGAATGCGATTCCAGAAGGCGACCACCTGTGCGTGGGCAGCGTCGAAGGATGCCTGTTGGATTGAAGTGGCATCGGCAGAGGGGACTACGGGCATCTTGAAGTCGAGCGTGGACTGTTCACCAGGCTTGAGCAGGCGCGAGTAGGTGACGATGCCGACGGCGACCGTTGGGTCCACATCCAGGCGCTCGGGCTTGGAGATATCCTGCGGGTAGTTGTACCTTCCGTGCAGAGTCCAGCCGCGATTCGCGTAGCCTTCGGGGAAGGTGTACAGAAGCCGTCCATCGCGCAGGAAGCCATCGGCCGCGAAAGAGTAGGTCCAGTCTGGATTGAATTTCTCGCCAATCTGGCGGTAGTCGCCGGGAAAGCGCCCCGGACGCGGGCGATCGAAGCGATTGTCGCCGTGCGTGGCGCCGGTGTTGTTCGGCGCGTCGTAGCGCATGCCTGTGGCAAAGATGGCGCGGTTGGGTTCGCTGCCCTCGTTCTTCATGGTGACGCGGATGAAGTTCACCAGTGTACCTTCCGGCTTGCCATCGAGTGTCGCGGAGAACATCGCGAAGCGGTACAGCACGCCGTTGTCCGCAAACTGGTAATGCAGGACGGGCAGATGGCCCTGTTCGAGGGTGCGGACGCGCACATGCGTGGGCTTGAGTTCTGGGCCGGAGAAGAACATGAGTTCGCCAAAGCCGGTGCGCAGATAGCCTTCGGGAGTAACCTCCGTGGCGGCCTCTGCATCCATCATGCCGATCTCGTCAGTAGGCGCGGAGAAATAAGAGAATGGCTGCCCCGGCGAATCAATCGTGGGCGAGACCATCTGGCTGTGCGCCGCGGCGAGTCCTGCAATCAGAAGACACGTCAGTGCTGTAGTGCGACGACGGATCATTTTCATAGCAGGACAAGGCTACAGCATAAGGATGGGGTTGTGCATCGAGGCGGTCACGGGCGCGCGTGACGAATACCGGCGGCTGGTTCTACTCCCGCGTGAAGGATGGCGATCAGGCCGTCAGGCGCAGTTCCGGATGCGTAATAGCCCGCCCAGAAGTATGGATGGCGATAGCGTGGATTCTGGGCGAGTGACCTGCGTGCGAGGGTGAGTGATTGGGGAACGCTGATGCCGCGAGCGAGATTTGTGTAGAAGTCCTGCATGAGCACGACGGCGGAAGCGGAGTCGATCTCCCAGCGCGTCGCCACCACCTCCGGCACGCCGGCCCCCGCGAGCGTGTCCACCATGTCGTCCATGCCGTGATTCCACGCAGCTTCATCGCGGCCCGTAGAGCATGCCGAAAGAACGACCAGCCTGGCCGCACGCGGAGGATGCAGGCGGAGTTCCGCCGCATCAAGGAACGGCAAATCGTCAGGCGCACCGGTAGGCGCCAGCAGCAACCGCGTTTCGCCATCATATTGCCCTGTGTGCCCTGCGAAGTGAATGAGCGCAGCGGAGGAGAGTTGCTGTTCCACGGCAGTCCGCGTTGCGTGCGTGGCGAGCAATACGCTGGACTGCGGGTCAATGGCGGCGATGGCGCGCGCTTCGTCCAGCGCTTCGGGCAAGAGAATTGAGGAGCCGGCGCCGATGGATGCGCCAATAATCAGAGGTTTTGAAGTGGCAGGCGCGGCAGAGCGGCTCTCTGGCAGCAGCAGCGACGGCAAGTTCTGCAGGTTGAAAGTGAGCCCGATGGCGCCCGCTGCTCCCTCCACCGCGGGCCAGGGCAAGTTGCCCAGCAGCGGGTCGTCCTCCACAAGCAGCGTAGTGGGATGCATGGACATGCTGCGCAGGTCGGGCACCAGCAGATCGCCAACATGGCCTGCGGCCCACTCAACGGACGCCGTCGAGGTCATGGGACTCTCGACAACTTGCTGCAGGGCAGCATCCGCTGCAAGAATCAGATCCTGCGGCACAGGCCTCTGCGTCCATACGATCTCCGTGCCGTTGCTCCTGTAATCGAGGATGCGATCAGGTAGAAGAACTTCGCCGATGAGTTGCGCGTCTGCCTGCGCCCTCGATACCCACCTACTCTGGACCTGTGGGGCAAGACAGTTCAGGTTTTCGTTGTGACACGCGGGTACAGGTTGACCCAGAATGCGCAGGCGATAGCGCTCCCATAGAGCAAGAATCTCTGCGCCAGGCTTTCCCTGCGCAAGCCATATGCCGGCGAGGGTTGCATAGAGATCGCGATTCTCGCGAGCAAAGGGAACGTTGGACGCGCCGGGATGCTCCCCGCTCGCTTCGGCATGAAGAATGGCGTGGCGGAGAGCCGGCTCGGCGTCTGTTGGGTGACCGAGAGCCAGATCGAGCTGGCCTCTGGCGGCAGCATAGGCAGCGAGCTCCGATTCGTCGTCCATGCCGGCCATGTGCGCCTGCGCCGAGTCCAGGAGCTGCGATGCGGAGGGTAGTTCATTGCGGGAGATGGAGAGGCTCGCGAGTGCAATTTCACTGTCGGCCAAAAAGGTGCGAAGCGAGGGCTCGTCGTGCTGTTGTGCCAATTCCGCTCGCACCACGGCAAGCTGCTGCCTCGCTTCTTCTGCGGCGCCCGCACGAATGGCAGCGATGGCAAGATCATAGCGCTGAGATGGAATGAGGTTGCGGCTCGGAGTCAGCTCAAGCAGGCTTAGCAACTCGCGCTGCAACAGCAGTTCCAGATGCGTGCGCGGTGTGGATTTCTCCGTCTCGGCCAGGCCGGCAAGGATCGTGTACGCGCGGAAGGAAGGATAGTCGCCGGCATAGAACTGCCGCATCGTCTGCAGGCAAATGCGCCACGTCGATTCGATGTCTCCGGCGTCGAGGGCGCTGCCGGCAATCTGATTCCGAACGCGCATCGCGAGCAGTTCATAGTGGTGATCCGCGGCGAGAGCTTCCGCTCGCTTGTAGAGCGGATTGGCCTCTGCCAGCGCGCCGGGACCTTCGGCGCAGATGCCCACCTGTGTGAGACTACTGGACTGAATCCATGCAAAAGCTGGATCAGTGTTGACGAGGCTTCGCGCCGCTCTGCCACATTGGTGCAGCTTGCCCAGGCGCTGGGATGCGTAGGCGTATTCAATCCATGCGCGATCAGCGCCCGCTGCGTTGCCAGCGCGAAGAAACCCATCTCTGCCTACCCGAGAAAGGCGCACGCCTTGCGCGTAGTCTCCAACATTGTCGGCCAGGAGCGCGCCAGCGAGTTGCCGGGCAGCGGTGACGAATGTAAGGGAGGCGGGACGATCGGGGTTGGGAAGGAACTGGGTGAGCCAGGGATCGCGGTGATGTTGCTCCAGGGAAGCGGCGAGCGAGGACAAGAGCCTGCGGGCGGAGGCGCATTGCGCGGCGCAGGGCGAGCCGCGAGAGCGATCGGCGGGTATTGGAAACGCAGCATTCAGAAGATCCGGAAGCAGCGTGGTCGAGAGTTCTTCATCCAGGGACGCGAGGGCAACGTCGTCTGCCGCGAGCGCGCGCTGCGCCTCTGGCGTGTCGAGATGCTGTCTCATGCGGCTTTGGTGCGACTTGACCTTGTCCAGTCGCTCTTCCAGATCAGCGAGATGTCTGCGACCCTCGGCGAGCCATTGCGGGTCCCGCTCGAATCTGAGGTAGCGATTCCAGGTCTCGACTGCATTCATCAACTGGTCCCGGTCTTCCATTACGAGCGCCTCGTTGAAGAGAACGACGGGATCGTCCGGAGCCATTTCGTCGGCGCGGCGCAAGGCGTCGAGCGCGGTTGCACGGTCGTTTTCACTGCCGGTAGCAAGGCCGCGCTGAAAGTAGGCCGAGGCATTGTCCGTAAGAAGGCTCGGCGTCACCGGGCCTGAAGCGATCAAACGGTCAAGGGTATCGATCGCAGCGTCATAGTTTTCATCCAGCAGATCAGCCCGCGCGCGCAAGGCCAGCCAATACGAATCGGACGGGGCACTCTCAAGATGCCGGGCGATCTCGGCGCGGGCGGTCAGCAATGAAGAGCCCTCGTGATGAAGATCGGCGCCGCGTGCGTGGGACTCGGTCGCGCGTGCGGCAAATGGAGCATCGGGGATCCGCAGGTCCAGGAAGCGGTCGTGCGCGTAGGCGAGAGCCAGCAGTCGCTCTGGTTCATTCTGGCGTGAGCGCCAGACCACAACGCCAGCCACCGCCAGGGCGACAGACGCAAATGCGGCAGTCCACCCGGCCATTCTCCAAATTGCTGCCGCTCTCGGCGCACGGCGCGGAGAATGAGCAAGCTCCGCTGCAAGACGATGAAGCCATATGGAATCAGAAGCAGAGTGCGGCTCGATCCGGCTCGCATCGTTCTCTGCGATCCTCTGCGCCAGCGCGGGGCTGCTCTGCTTCAACACCTCAAGGCATTCATTGCAGCGAGAGCAATGAAGCAGCAACTCGTCAAGTTCCCTTCGTGGAAGCTCATCGTTCGCCAGTGACATCCAGGCTGCGAGATCAGGGCAGGACGCGCCACCCGCAGAGTCGTGGGATGCAGCCTGTGCTGCGCGCCAGCCCGATCCGATGCGAAATCTTGACGTCATCCTATGCAGTCTCCCAAAGAATGAGCAGCGTCCGGCTGCGATGGGGAGCTCTCAGCGGATTGTTCCAGAAGTTTGTGCGCATCCTTAAGAAAGATCGAAAGATTCGCGACTTTTCCTTCGCGGGCCGTGGGTATCTTTTTGGATTCCTCAGGCCGGCTCGCCGACGAGTCGCCGCGAGTCGCCGCACCGGATGGATCCAGCGACCGGGCAAGCCATTGCGTGACGCGCCGCAGGACGCTCTCGACGCCCTTCGGAGTAAGGTGCACGACCGGCAAGCCCGCGATCTCCTCTGCCGTAAAACCCTGCCGAAAATACAGCCAGAAGATAGCGCGATCCCGGGTCGAGACCGCGTCCGAAGCCGCCAGCATCCTGCTGTCAATCTCTGAGAAAAGCACGTTCTGATGCATCTTTGCGTCGGACGAATCTGGGCCGGGCTGAACGCTTCCGCTGTATTCGTCGATTCCTGTGGTCATGTGCTGCGCACCCCGCCGGGCCGAGTATTGCCTGCGGAAAAAGTCGCTCGCCACAGAAGCCGCAATCACGCGAAGCAGCGCAAAGAATGATGCGTCGCCCTTGGGCACAAACTCACGAAGGATGCGGCGCTCCCGTTCGCAAAGCCTTAGGTAGACCTCCTGCACAATGTCGAGCACCTGGCCGGATGAAGCAGGTCCTGTCCAGCGGCTGGCGATGTGAGCTGCGACGGAACTGACGACAGGGGTGCAACGGCGGAGAAATTCCTCCCAGTCCGCGGGGTCTGCGGTTTGTGCGCAGGCGCGCACAAGCTCGTTGATGGAACGCTCTGCCATCTTCATCGCATGGGTAGACAGTTTACTCCATGGGGTGAAGCGGTGCGCGGATCACGCTTTTTCAGGCCGCAGCCGCCTTGCCAGGGCCCACTTCAGGTCCTCGATGCCTTCTCCCGTTACAGCTGAAATGGCATGGAACTCCAGCTTTCTGCGTCGAGCGTGCCCCTGCAGCTTTTTCAGCTTGTCCGGATTCGCGGCGTCAATCTTGGTGGCAACCACAATCATCGGCTTCTCGTCGAGGCCGTGGCCAAAGCTCGTCAGTTCCTTATTGATGACCTTGAAGTCTTCGACTGGGTCGGGCCGCCCCGACGCGTCGGAAACATCGACCAGGTGCGCCAGCACATGCGTGCGTTCGATGTGGCGCAGGAACTGCACGCCGAGGCCGGAGCCCAGATGCGCGCCTTCAATTAGACCCGGCACGTCCGCCACCACGTAGGACTGGCGCTCGGGCTCCTCACCCACGCTCACGACGCCGAGGTTTGGCTCAAGCGTCGTGAAAGGATAGTCCGCGATCTTCGGCTTCGCCGCTGAGATGCGCGAGATCAGCGTGGACTTCCCTGCATTGGGATACCCGACCAGGCCCACATCGGCCAGAAGTTTCAGCTCCAGGCGAAAGCGGCGCTCCTCGCCGGGGCGGCCCAGTTCATGCTCTCGCGGTGCCTGATGCGTGCTCGTGGCGAAGTGCTGATTCCCTCGCCCGCCGCGTCCACCTTTGGCAATGACAATGCGTTCGTCGGACTGAGCAAAGTCATGGACTAGCTCGCCGGTTTCCTCGTCGTAGAGCGCCGTGCCGACGGGAACCTGCAGCACCACCGACTCACCGTCCTGTCCTGTGCAGTTGGAACCCATGCCGTGTTCGCCGCGCTGAGCCTTGTGCTCGGGGTTGTAGCGGAAGTGAATCAGCGTGTTGTGTCGCTGCGAGGATTCCATGACGACGTCGCCGCCGCGCCCGCCGTCGCCGCCCGAGGGGCCGCCGCGCGGAACGAACTTCTCCCGCCGGAAGGCCATGCAGCCGTTGCCGCCGTCGCCGGCCTTCACGCGAATTTTGGCTTCATCAATGAACATGGGCGTGTTGTGCGTTCCTTGGCCCGGACTCAACGCACAGTCCGCGCCTCTATGCCTCTTAGCGGCAGGGTGCCGTTTCTTCAGTGTATCGAACCGCTCCGGGTGCCGTGTTGTCTCGCGGCAGGCTGCGTCATGTGCCCTTCGGTTATGAAAGCGGCCGTCGCCGGAATTGGGATGCATAAGAATGCTCTAAAAGTCGGAGTAACTTCACTGCCATGGCAACGTGCGTATCGCAGGACACGGGACTTCTGCGCTTGCATGGAAGAATGCGCCAGCAACGGACCTGTCCGCAGAACAGGCCGCACAGTGGAGAGGAAGTTTTCTCTAGGTCCGCTGTGAGATTGGTTCGCTCGATGGCAGGATGGGGCTGGTGGAAGCTGCTGGGTTTGGCCGCGCTGACCGTGGGGTTTGGCGCAGGCGCAGTTGCATTCGCCCAATCCCCTTCCGGGGCCTTGGCAGGGCGGCTGACCGACCTCTACTCTCGCCCCATCTCCGGCGTAGCGCTCACCCTGCGTAATGGCGCAACCGGGGAGGCGCAGCGAGCTACATCGGGTCGAAATGGGTCGTATCGCTTCAAGAAATTGTCTGCGGGCACCTATGTGCTGCACGCAGATCGTCCTGGCCTCGGAGAGGGTGAGGTCGATGGGATCGCCGTTGCGTCGGGCCACGAGACGCATGTGCAAACGGCGCTCCGCTTTGAGCTTCAGACAACGGTAGAAGCCGCATCGCAGCCGAAGCCGGCAGCTTCCTCTGTTCCATCAGCATCGCCGCGCGAGCCCGCATGCAAAGCTGCGCAAAGCTCGTTGCGCAAGGCCGCCTTGCCTCCCGAGACGATGCCTGCCATGAACCAGTCCCTCGCCGAGCCGTCGCTGCCAGAGCAGCCATTGCTTGAGTGGCCACTTGCAGCGGGCGCGCAGACCAGAGCCTCGACGCAACCCGCTGCCAATTTCAGCGAGGCTGCGCAGGGCGGAAAGGCTGCCAAAGCTTCGCCTCGTGAGGCCAATCCCGCTACTCCTGTGGGCCTCCCTGCGCAGACGACACAGGTTCCTGCGAGCCCCGGAGAGCCGCACGGCAAGGTCATGGCAGCTCAGCCGGTCAGCCTCACGGCAGAGCAGTTGCCGGCCCTGCCGCTGGCGGGGCGCAACTGGCAGAACTTCGTGCTGGACTCGCCGCCAGCCGCCAGCGGCGCGGGCGGCACCGTGCAGTCGTCGCCGCGCGGAGGTGAAGAACCAGCTACGAACACCGTCGATGGAGCAAGCATCCGGCTGGCCTTTGGGGGAAGCGGCGTGGGCAGAATGCATGGCCGCAGCGCCGCGTTGATCGGGCCCGGCGCCAACGAAGCCGCGATTCGTGAAGTGCAGTCGGTGGCCGCGGCGACAGGCGTGGATGCAAGCCGCGCAGCCAGCCGAGGCGCCGATGAGCAAACCACAAGCGGCTCCAATCGGCTTCATGGCCAGGCGTTTCTGCTCGACCGCGACAATCTCTGGGGCGCGCAGAATCCCTACACGCTGTGGGTAAAGCCAACCGCGCCGGGAACGGGCGCGGCGATCCCCACCTTTACACCGGAGCCGTACACGCCGGGCGACCGCGCTGTCACTTGGGGGCTCGGCGCAGGCGGACGCTTCCGCAGGAGCCGCCTCTTCTGGTTTGCCGCGCTCGACAGCTACCATCGCAACGACGCGGGCGTCTCCATGGTGCGCCATCCGGAGAACTTTTTTGCGCAGCCAGCCAACGATCAGATGCAGGTGCTGAGCGCGCGGCTGGGCCTGAGCGGTACCGACCCGGTGGCGGCGGGCGTGGCAGCCTTCACTCCGCTGCTGCAGTCGCTGGCTGGCCTGCTGGGGCCCGCGCCGCGCACCTCGGCGCAGTGGACAGGCTTTGCACGCGGCGACTGGTAGACGAGCGAACGCGACCGCATCACGCTGGAAGGAACCAGCGCGCACCGCAACGCGCCGGGCGGAGCCATGACGCGCGCCTCGGAGATGTATGGCAGCCAAAGCTACGGCTCGAGCTTTGCGGCGGAGCGGGCATCCCGAATGCAGGACTCTCTGCGCACAGCCTATCAGGCGCGCCGCAGATGAACCACGGCCTCAAGATGGAAAGTTTGAGGAAATAGATCGATCAGTGTCATCGTATGGATCTCATATCCCCCAGCGAGCAACGATTTCAGATCGCGGGCGAGCGTCGCGGGATCGCAGGAGACATAAACCAGTGACGGCGCGGCAATCCGTTCCAGTTGAGTCGTGACTTCATCGCCCAAGCCAGTGCGCGGCGGATCCACCACAATCAAGTCGGGGCGCTCTCCGTTCGCATTCCTGCGCAGAAAGCCGAGAGTGTCGACACAAATCGTTTGGCTGCACGTTTCCCTAAGGTTGCTGCGGAGTGCCTCAGTCGAGGCCGCTGCAGACTCAACGGCTACCACCCGATCAAAGCCGCGTGCAAGCTGTCGCGCGAACAATCCCACTCCCGCAAAAAGATCCCACGCCAGGAGACCGGAAGCTTCTGCCGTCACCGCTTCGACCAACGGATCCACAAGCCAGCGATTGATCTGGAAGAATGCGCCTTGATCCACGCGATAGTCCACCTCCGACGCGCGATACGAGATCGCAGTCTCCCCCCAGTGTGCAATTCTGCGCGGTGGCTGCCCGTCGCGACCGTTGACCGCAAGCTCCATCCCCTGCAACTCCGGAATGGCCTGCGCCAATGCGCGGAACAGGTCTTCCCCCACGCGCTTCGCAGGACCGGCGGTTTGCACGCTTGCCAGCAGCGCGGTTTCAGTCGAGTTGCAAAAGAGCGTCATCTCTTTCACGGGCGGCAGCGGCTTGCAGCGGAGCAATTCTTCCTGCAGCCGCAGGGCCGCACGCACGAGCAGTGGCGCAGCGATGGGGCACTCTTCTACTGGCACAATCGAGTGAGAGCGTCTGCCTCGATAGCCTGCCTTTCCTCGCGCATCGACGGCCAGACGGATGCGATTGCGATAACGCCATGGCTCTCCGCTCAGCACGGCAGTCTCCTGCGGCACAGGAACGCCGGCGCGCTCCATCGTCTCGCGAAGAATAGCCTGCTTCCATGCAAGTTGCGTCTCGTAGCCTGCGTGCTGATAGCTGCATCCGCCGCACACACCAAAGTGCGGGCACGCCGGAGCGATCCTCTGTGGCGCGGTTTCTACCACCTCGTCGATCTCCGCGTTGGCGTACCCGCGCTTGTCCTGCGTGATGTGGATGCGGACCTGCTCGCCGGGCAGCGCCAGCGGCACAAAGACGGCTTTGCCCTCCACACGCGCGAGAAACGACCCGCCGTAGACGGGCTTTTCGATGGCAACAAGTTGTGCTGGGCGTTCGCTCATTGCTGGCTCATATAGAAGAGGCTGAAGCGCGGCAGATCATAGCGCGCCAGCAGTTGCTTCTGCACAAACTGCTGCTCCACCTGCCGCAACTGCACGGCGCTCATACGCCCGCGATAGGGGGCCAGTTCGCGCGCTGCATGCTCCTTGAGCGCGACCAGAATCTCCTCCGGCGCAGCGGCCGTGAGCGCGGCAAAGAGCTTCTCTTCGAGCACCGTGAGAGTGCGCTCCAGCGCCTCCATGTCCTGCTGCTTGCCTGCTGTCGCTGCGTTCTGGCGCAGCTCCGCTGCAAGCTCGCGCAGCCGCAAGGCCGTCGCCGCGCAAGCATCATGCGCAATCGACGTCAGTTCCAGAGTCGCCGCCGCCGACTCAAGATGCGCGGCCACGCGCTCGTGTTCAAATCCAGACCCACGTGTCTCGATTGCAGGCTGCGCAGTACCTGTGGCAGCCTCACGCATCTCATCTGCGGCCTGCATTACGGCCTGCGCGCACCATGCCAACCCGTTGATGCGACGCATCCGCCCGCGCTGCTGACGGGCTTCATACTTGTCAAACGCCGCATCGATGCCGCGCAGCACGGCTTCCAGTGGAACGCCCGCCTCGCGCCACGCTTCAATCAGGGCCCAGTCCAGCGTGGAGAGCAGAAGTAGAGACCCGCGCCGCTGCTGGAAGCGCTCTTCGACCTCGGTAAAGTAGTTGAAGTAATTGGAGGAGTCGCGCATACCGGCGCTCTCAATGCGCCTTGCCGCGTGTTCGCGAGGCGCGGTTGCGCTCAAACAGAATGCGCAATCCTTCAATTGTCAGCAGGTCGTCAATCACCTTGATGTGACGGGAGTCGGCCGCAATCATGCGCGCCAGGCCACCGGTTGCAATCACCTGCGGCGTTGCGCCCAACTCCTCGAAGATCCGTTCGAGAATGCCATCCACGAGGCCGATGTAACCGAAGTACAAGCCGCTCTGCAGGTGCGTGACGGTGTTGGTGCCGATGACCTTAGGGGGGCGCTTGATGTCCACGCGGCTAAGGCGCGCAGCGCGGGAAAAAAGCGCCTCTGCGCTGAGGCCGAGACCCGGTGCGATGGCGCCACCGAGGTATTCGCCACGTGCCGAGATCACTTCAAATTTCGTAGCCGTGCCAAAATCCACCACAATGCATGGTCCGCCGTACCGCTCATAGGCGGCGATGCAATCGGCGAGCCGGTCGGCGCCGAGCTCGGTGGGATTGTCGATGAGCATCGGCATCCCAGTCTTGATGCCGGGCTCGACGAACATCGGATCGACGTGAAAATACGCCTCGCAGACCTGGCGCAGAGTGGACTCGACCGGCGGCACCACAGACGCAATCATGATGTGAGTGACCTGATCCGGCGAGAGTCCGTGCATCTCGAAGAGGTTCACGAAGAATACGCCGTACTCGTCAACCGTTTGCGTGCGGTGTGTGGTCACGCGCCAATGCGCAGCGAGCTCGGGTTTCTCGCCATCCAGGCGATAGAGTCCAAGCACCGTATTCGTATTGCCCACATCCAGAGCCAGCAACATCGTCTTCAGTCCGTTTCCAGGGAGCGAATCCCGCCCGTCTGCACAGTCACGATTCCGCCCGCCGTTCGCACGCGCAGAAATCCGTGGTCATCCAGCCCTGCTGTGACGCCCGCGCAGGCCTGCGGCCCATGCACCGTCACATTCTTGCCGCGCACCCAGGTAGAGCGAGCTTCAAGGCGTGCGGGCAGCGCCTTCGCGTCCTCAGTGTGGCCAAGCAGGATCGCCTCGCGCTCCAGCGATTTTAGCAGGGCCACTAGCACCGCCTGGCGTGAGACGGTGCGGCCAACGGCAAGATCGAGAGACGTAGCTGGCGTCGCCAATGCTGCATCGAAGCTGCGTTGGTGCACGTTGATGCCGATGCCGACAACGGCAAAGGCCAGCGTGCCGCCGTCCAGCTTAGACTCCACGAGAATCCCACCAGCCTTGCGGTCGCCGATCAGCAAGTCATTCGGCCAGCGCAGGTCGATGCTCACGCCTGCAACAGCTTGAATTGCATCGGCCGCGGCTAGTCCCGCAGCCAGCGGCAGCAGGGAAAGTTGAGCGGATGGAATTGGAATCCGCAGCAGCACGCTGACATAGAGTCCTGCTCCAGGCTGCGACTCCCAGCGATGATTGCCGCGCCCGCGCCCCGCCGTCTGCTCATCGGCAAAATACACTGAGCCGTATGGTGCGCCTGCCCGCGCAGCGCGCAGAGCTTCGGTGTTGGTTGAGCCTGTCGACGCGAAGTGGTGGATCTTGCCGGAGTAAATGGTTCCCGTCAGCGCTTCTTCCAGCCGAGCCACGTCGTACATTGGCTAGGACGGCTCCGCTGTAATGCGCATCGAAA
The DNA here is from genome assembly GCA_021781795.1 of Acidobacteriota bacterium. Classification (GTDB taxonomy): domain Bacteria; phylum Acidobacteriota; class Terriglobia; order Terriglobales; family Acidobacteriaceae; genus Telmatobacter. The sequence goes on along the minus strand of JAJXWA010000008.1, from coordinate 158 downwards.
TGTCCGCGGCCTTCGCAGAGTGCGTAAGCGCGCCCACGCTGATGAAGTCCACGCCCGCCTCGGCATACGCGCGGATGTTGTCGAGCACAATGCCGCCCGAGGCCTCGATGGGAATCCATCGCTTCTCAATGCGGATGCGATCGACGGCATCTTTCACC
>JAJXWA010000080.1 GCA_021781795.1 Acidobacteriota bacterium | reverse complement strand
TTTCAACGAGTTCCTAAGAGTGCTCAATGAAGCTTCTGAGAATAGCGCCTCATGCGGCGCTTGGAGGCTGTCTCAACTATCGCCTTCCTTGCCGTCCAATCGTTAAATTCCTCGTGATGTATGTGGCGAAGCGGGGCTTCATGGATCGTGCTGCCGTGTTTAAGTATTCGGTTTTAATGGCATTCTATGAGTACCTCATCGTCCTAAAGGTACGGGAGCTGGAGGCAGGTCTTCGCGAATGCCATAAGGGCAATCTGGGCGGGTCGAGTTAAATCTTATGCCGGCAGTTTTTGCGCTTCTGTCTCTGGAGCAAAAGAAGTGCGGAATTAGGCTGACCTGTCAGTCGGAATCGCTAACGCAAAGAGGGCGAAGCTGCGGCCCTAAAAACCCATGATGTTGTAGCCGCAGTCCACGTAGGTCACTTCGCCGGTTATGGCGCTCGACAGATCACTGGCGAGAAACAGCGCTGCTCCGCCCACTTCCAACTGATCCACATTGCGATGGAGTGGGGCGCGGTCTGCGTGCGACTTCATCATTTCGCTCAGGTCGCCAACGCCGCGCGCAGCCAGCGTCTTGATTGGGCCTGCAGAGATGGCATTGACGCGGATGTTCTTCGGGCCGAGGTTCCAGGCGAGGTAGCGCACGGTGGATTCAAGACCTGCCTTGGCTACGGCCATCACGTTATAGTTCGGCACCACCTTCTCTGCTGCGTAGTAGCTGAGAGTCATGATGCTGCCGCCGTCGGTCATCAACGGCGCGGCGGCGCGGGTGACTGCGATGAGCGAATAGACGCTGACATCGAGCGCGGTGCGGAATCCTTCGCGGCTGGTGTTGATGAATTCGCCGCGCAGGTCGGCGGCGGGCGCAAAGGCCACAGCGTGAACAAGGATGTCGAGCTTGCCATACTTCTGCTTCAGCGCCGTAAAGACGGCGTCAATCTCGCTGTCGACGGAGAGGTCGCACTGGAATCCGCTGGCGCCGGGAAGATCCTTGATCAGCTCTTCGGCTTCCAGCTTCATGCGTTCATTCTGGTAGCAGATAGCGAGCGTGGCGCCTGCTTCGTGCAGTTTTTGCGCGATTCCCCAGGCGATGGATCGCTTGTTCGCCAGCCCGAATACGACCGCCGTCTTACCCGCCAGATTGATCATGCGAATCTTCTATCCTTCCGTCTCAAGCAACATCTGTGCGGGAAGACCCGCGTTCAATCGTCTTTCAGAATATCAGAGCGTCATTCCAGAATCTGAGGGAATCGCGGCGCGCGGATGTCCTCAACCGCCGAGATCGACCAGCCCGACTTCTCCGACGGGTCTGCCGAGAAAGCGCGAGCCGAGTTGCTGGAACTTCTCAACGGAATCTGTGGCGAAGCAGCGGATCTCTGTATCTCGCGCGTGCGGGGATGCGGCGGGCAAGGTAGGAAAGCTGCGAGCGGCAGCTTCTGCCACTGCCGCTGCCGAGTCGATGACCTGAACTCCAACGGCTACGGTGGATTGAATGAGAGGGCGCAGCAACGGGTAGTGCGTGCATCCCAGCACCAGCGCATCGGGCTGCATCTGCTGGGCTGCAGCCGCTGCGTTCAGCTCGTCGAGATAGATGCGAATGACTTCGCTTGTAACGGGGTGGTTCGTCCAACCTTCTTCCACCAGCGGCACCAGCAAGGGGCAAGCCTTTTCCAGCACGCGGAGTCCGCGCGCAGTCCCTGCGGCTGTGTAGGCATGGCTCTGGACGGTTGCATCCGTCGCGATGACGAGTGCGTCGCCCGTGCGGGAGGCGGCACGGGCTGCATCGGCTCCCGGCTCAATCACGCCGAGTACGGGTACGGGGACCGCATCGCGGATGGCGTCGAGCGCGAGGGCGCTAGCCGTATTGCAGGCGATGACGAGGAATTCCGCTCCCTGTTCGCGCACGAGAAACTGCGCACTCTCGATGGCATACCGCGCGATGGTTCTGCGCGATTTGGAGCCGTAGGGCAGGCGGGCGGTGTCACCCAGGAAGGCGTAGCGGGCGTGGGGCAGGCGGTCGATGAGAGCCCGCAGCACGGTGAGCCCTCCAAAGCCTGAGTCAAAGACTCCGATGGTCGGCGACGCGGGTGCGCCCGTCACTGGCTTGAACCTCCACTGGGAACGGCGTTGGCGGTGAGATAGGTGCGCGTCAGATCGGCATGCCCGGCGAGCGTGGGGCGCTCCTGACCATCCACAAGGAATCGAACGGCGACGACCTGCGGAAGATTCGCCCGCAGCGTGGCGCAAATGGAAAGCACGGTCAGGGTCTCCGTCTCAATGCCTGAGGGATGGCCGGCGGCAAACGATCCGGTGAGGTTGACCACGGCCGTCTGCGCGTCCGGAGCCGCCTTCGCGGCATCCCCGGTGGCGGGCAGCAGGAAGACCTGTGCAATCCCGGGTGCTCCGCCGCCTACCGGATGGGCCGCGTCCGGGGCCGCGTACACGTCGAGCAGCTTGCCGAGCAATACGCGGGCGCGTGTGCCGGGATCGGCTGGCAGCGGCAGGGCGCGATCCTGTGGAAGCAGGGAGCCGTCGGCATCGCTGGCGACAACCAGCGTGGCGGGCTCTGCTGCAGTCACCTCAGGCGCCTGCGTCGGCACCGAGTCTTCGCCGGCGAGGAGGCGTTGATGGGCACGCGTGCGGAGATGCCACAGAATCCCCGCCATCGCGAGAGAGGCCGCCAACAGCAGGAAAAATAGAACCTTCTGATAACGGGGAATCATGGCTCACTCTTCTCCGACCGGAAGGCCAGCATGCCAGCGGCTAATGCGGAGGCGACTTTGGCCTGGTAGGCCGCGTCGTCTGGTTCTGCTGTGACGGAGCCATCCTGCGCGCGGTCCGGCGCAACTTCCACGGCGACTGCTGGACAGGTCAGGCTGTCGAGCCCCGGCAGAAAAGTGCGCTCGATGGTAACTGACATCCCCGCATGCAGCAGGGCTGCGTTCAGCGCTCCGGCCATGGCGAGGCTGCGCGCAACCCATGCAGACTGCGCGGTCTTCCACGGAACGAAGAGCGTGGGCCGAGAGGGCGTGATCGACGAGACGAACAGGTGGACTCCCGAGCCGCTCTCCGTCGCATGCAGCGGGATGCAGGCCTGCGCCTGCGCGTGGTTGGCAATCTCTGCGCGGCGGTCAGGAGGGAGCGTCGTATCGGATTCGCGGGTGGTGATGACGGCGAACCCGCGCGCGGAAAGCATCGATCGCAGTCGCACATTGAAGGCTAGGGTAACGGCCTTTTCCATCTGTCCGCTGGTCAGTTTTCCGCCGCTGTCGTCGCCTCCATGGGCTGCGTCCAACACGATCCCATAGCGGGCTGCGGGGGCAAGCTGCGGCGACTGAGCGGCCACAGGCAGGGCGGCTGACGCCATCCAGGCGACGGCCCAGCTAATCCAGCGCATAGATTGTTAACCCGCTCAGCAGCTTCGGATAGAAGTCCGTGGATTTCTGCGGCATCACATCCCCGGCAAAGGCTACTTCCTTGAGCTGATCCATCGAGACGGGGCTGGTGAGGAAGGCGATGTCTGCCTCGCCGCCGCGAACCTGATGCACGGCCTCTGCCGCCTCGCGCACATAGCGGATGTTGGTCTGCTGCCGCACCGCTTCCGCGTCGAGTCCCAGCGACTGCTCGAAGATAAGCTTGTGAAGCTGCACAAGGTCCAGCCGGCGTTGATGGGCTGCGAGGAAACGAAGCGCTTCTTCCACCGCATCCTTTTTGGCACGCAGCAGCCATGCGGTCTTTGCCGTGACGGCGACGAACGCAGTGCCAAGTTCCGCGCGCAGCCGCGCCTGCCATGTTCCTGGCCCGCCCTCCGGCAGGGTCTCAACGTCGAAATACCTCTCAACGGACTGCCGGAATGGCTCGGGGTTGAAGTCTGCGAGGCTGTGCAGCACGCGATGCGTGGGCAGGATGACAAGCCCGTCGGAGTCCATATTCACGAAGGTCATCATCAGGGCAGACTCAGGCCGAGGCGGCTGAGGCAGTTGCCCGGTGCTGTGCTCCGCCAGAGCCGTGGCTTCGTGAAGGTGCTCTCTGGAGTAGTTCAGCGCTGTCTCATAGCGATGGTGGCCATCGGCGATGATGAGTTTCTTGTCTGCCATCGCACTGACAATGAGCCGGATCGCGCCATGATCGCTGATGCGCCAGAGACGATGGGATACGCCGTAATCGTCTGCGATTTCCACCTCGGGAGCGGTGCTGCCCTCGGCCAGCAGAGATTCGATGCTGCGCGCCGGATCGGAGTAGAGCATGAAGACCTGGCCGAAGTGCGCGTGTGTCGCGCGCAGCAGATTCAGGCGGTCGCTCTTGGGTTTCGACAGGGTCAGCTCATGCCGAAAGACAACCTGCTCGGAGTATTCGTGCAGCTTGCCAAGGGCAATCAGGCCCATTCGCTCTTTCACAATGCCGGTGCCTGGCACGGTGAACTTCTGCGAATACGCATACATGCAGGGCGAGTGATCCCGGATGAGGATGCCCTCTCTGCGCCACGCAGCAAAGTCCCTTGCGGCGCGGGTGTAGACATTTTCTCCACGCTCGGCGTCGAACAATTCAGGCAGCCCGAGAATGATACGGACAAGGTTGTAGGGGCTGCGCTGGTAGTAGGCCTGCTGCAGGGCGGGGGAGATCTTGTCGTAGGGCTGGGTGACCACATCCGCCAGGC